>CAXUKO010000009.1:88693-261995 GCA_964251665.1 uncultured Cytophagales bacterium | reverse complement strand
ACCCAGGACCCATACATTAAAAGTGTATTGCTCTACCAGCTGAGCTACCAGATCGAATGGTGGCTGTGATTAAGAACGAGTGGAGACTGAAAAACTGGTCAGTGTCGGTGCTGGTACCTCGTCGTTAATTTTAGTGATCCGGCTGGGATTCGAACCCAGGACCCATACATTAAAAGTGTATTGCTCTACCAGCTGAGCTACCAGATCGGTTATGTTTGCTCGTCAAAAAGCGGTATCTTGTGTACCGTTTCCCGAATTGCGAGTGCAAAAGTATGACGTTTTACTGTACAATGCAAGCCCCTCTTTTTAAAATAATCCTATTTATTTGTTGCCTGCTGCCCTGTATCGGGCTGGCCGCTCCCGAATCCCTTGCCCATGCCGATTCTGTTTTCCGGGCGGGTGCCGTTAGCGACGCGGCTGCGCTTTACGAATCGGCCATCGCCAGCGGGCAGGCGGCTACCGATCCCATGCTGCTGAAATTAGCCTATGCCTATGAGCAGCAGCACGATGTACCCCGGCTGTTGTATTACCTCGAAGTGTATTTTGAGCGGCACCCGAACGAAGCCGTCCTGCGCAAACTGAACGACATTGCCCGGGCCAATGGCTTAGTTGGCTACGAAACCGACGATCTCAATTATTTTTACCTGTTTTACAAGCAGTACGGTATCTACCTGCTGCTGTTTGGTTTAGGTCTGGGTCTGTATGTAGTAGGGGTTCTCCTGCTGAAAACGCAGCGGAATGAGTCGGCCCCGCGTCGGTACACGTGGACTATTCTCCTGTACCTGATTGGTTTACTACTATTTGCCAACCTGCCCGAGGGGTATCAGTCGGGTATTACAAGCCACGACCGGGTCTATCTCCGCAGCGAACCGTCGGCGGCCGCGCCCGTTGTGGACATGATCGGACGGGGCCATAAGGTCAATATTCTGGGTAGTCAGGATATTTGGTTACGTGTCTTCTGGAACAACCGGCTTTATTTTATCCGGCGCGATGCCGTCTGGCTGATTTGATCCAGCGATTTCCGTGTGCGTAGATATGAGGGTCTGGTTTCTTTTGTGACGGAATGCCTCGCAGGCTCTCCCTCACACTATGCACATTCTAAACAAAACGCTCCGGCTTCTTTTCGTCAGCGCTTCGCTTTGTCCGGCTGCCACCGTGGCGCAGGACACCATCAGCATCCCCGCCGGGCCAACCCTACAGGGTGATATCCGGGTGCATGATCCGGTTATGATTAAGCAGGGACGTACCTACTACGTTTTCCATACCGGACCGGGCGTTCCCGTTAAAACATCCACCGACCGGATTCACTGGCGAAACGCGGGCCGGGTTTTTCAACCGGGGCAGTTGCCCATCTGGCATAAAACGGATATTCCCGAGCAGGACGGTAGTCTTTGGGCACCCGATATTCATTACGCCAACGGGACGTATTACCTCTATTACTCCGTGTCGGCCTGGATGAACTTTAAGTCGAGCATTGGCCTGGCGACGAACACTACGCTGGACAGTACCGATGCCCGTTACAAATGGGTTGATCAGGGGCTGGTAATCGACTACAAAAATGGCGGGGCGGGCGTCAACGTAATTGACCCCGCTGCGTTTCGGGACAAAAATGGCAAACTATGGCTATTTTACGGCTCTTACAAAGCGGGCCTCCGGGCAGTAGAACTGAATCCCAAAACCGGTAAACTGCTGACTAATCCGCCCAAAATAACCCGGATTACCCCCTCGTTGGGCGAAGGCGTGTTTGTGATAAAAGGACCACAGTACTATTACATTGTTGCCTCGCGCGGGCGGTGTTGCAGCGGTATGGAGAGCACCTACAACATCGTAATGGGCCGCGCCAAACAGGTAGCGGGCCCTTATCTGAACCGCGAAGGGCAAAGCTGGGTCAACGACCAGTCGTCTCAGTTGCTGAAAGGAGATGCGTCGGAGCCGGGGCGGGGCCATAACGGCTTTTTCACCGAGGGCGATACCACCTATATCGTCTATCATGCCTATACGCGCTCGGCCAACGGAGCTTCCCTGTTAAACATCAAGCCGCTTTATATGGATGCTGACGGCTGGCCCACCCTGCAGCCAACGGGTATCCTGTTCAAACGGGACGAGGGAAATGATTGATGGGGTGTTACTTGGTCGAAGCAACGCCGAACGATTGACCCATTTTTAAAGGTGCGGGTTATACAATCAGAAGTACATGGTAAAAACGTTAACCCAATGCTGTACCTAAGCATAAAAAAAGCACTTACAGCTGAATGTAAGTGCTTGATTATGAATTTTCTATGTGACCACGGGGAGACTCGAACTCCCATGCCTTGCAGCACCACCCCCTCAAGATGGCGTGTCTACCAGTTTCACCACGTGGCCAAATCCGTAATGTGGGTGCAAAACTATCATTTTCGGGTATGAGTACCAAACGACCATTTAGAATTTTTACCGGTCTAATTTGGCTATGTTCTGTCTGTCAGTTCAGTACCTGAATAAAAGCCCGGTCAGCAGGCGAAATTTGCCCGTTTTTCACTGTTCTTACCATCAAATTTCGTAACTTCACGTATTAAACGAAGCAATTAACACGCAGACGCATGGCACTGGAATTGACCGGAAAACTCATTAAAGTCTTACCCGAAGTATCGGGACAAAGCCAGAAAGGACCCTGGAATAAGCAGGATTTTGTGGTCGAAACCATCGATCAATTCCCCAAAAAAGTGTGCCTGACGGCCTGGGGTGAAAAAGCAAACGATCTGAAGCAGTACGCGCCGGGGGATACCCTGAAGGTAACGCTCAACCTCGAATCGCGGGAATACAACGACCGCTGGTACACCGAAGCCCGCGCCTGGCGGATCGAAGCGGGTGATGGCGAAAGTGGTGGTAGCAGTCGTGCCGAATCAGCTCCGGCCCGTACGTCGGGGGCGTCGTCGCCTGCCTCGCCGGCCGCTACCCCGTTCGGCATGACCTTCGAGGAAGAAAGCAACGACCTGCCGTTCTAAGCAGTTGACACAAATTGAGATAGCCGCCCAATCCGGGCGGCTTTTTTTATGTCAATCCGGCAGCCCGTTCCGACGCGACCGGCTCACCAAAGAACCGGCTGGCCTGACGGTCAAACTCCTCAGTTGAATCGGTGGTGAGAAAGCAACGTCTACCCGCCTGACTACACTGAGCCGCCAGTTCAGGATGGCGCACCAAATAATCGGCCAGGCTGTCGGCCACGATAGGCCCCTGACTTAGTACCGTCATGTCGGGTGGGATTGCCTGCCGGATTTTGGGTAGCAGGACCGGATAGTGCGTGCAGGCCAGCAGCAGCGTGTCGATACCCGGTGACTGGCTCAATAACTCGTGCAGGTGCTTTTGAATAAAATACTCCGCTCCCGGCGACTCCGCTTCACCGTTTTCGACCAGCGGCACCCACATAGGGCAGGCTTCCTGAAAAACAAGCAGATCGGGGAAAAGCCGGGCGATCTCGATGGGGTACGAATCCGACGTGACCGTACCCCGCGTAGCCAGGATGCCCACCTGCCCCGTTTGGGAGTACCGCCCGATTACTTCCGTTGTGGGCCGGATAACGCCCAGCACCCGCAAGCCCGGTTCCATCCGGGGTAAATCCAGTTGCTGAATATTACGCAGTGCTTTGGCGGAGGCCGTGTTACAGGCCAGAATAACTAACCGGCAGCCCCGCTCAAACAGGTACTGAACGCATTGTCGGGTGTAGTGATAGACCGTCTCAAACGAGCGCGGTCCATATGGTGCCCGGGCATTATCGCCGAGGTATAAATAATCGTATTGGGGCAGTTTACGGACGATTTCGCGCAGTACGGTTAACCCCCCGTAGCCCGAGTCGAACACGCCAATGGGATGATACTCGCTCATGTAGAAACTAAATTAATTGGTCAGCTGGCTAACGAGCGTTACAGCTTCGACGGCTTCGCGCACATCATGTACCCGCAAAATAGAGGCTCCCCGGAGCAGGGCAACCGTGTTAAGCACGGTGGTTCCGTTGAGTGCGCCGTCGGGCGTGGTGTTCAGTGTACGCCAGATGGTCGATTTGCGGGATAAACCCACCAGCAACGGTTCGTCAAATACATCAAATGCACTCAGTTCGTTCAACAAGTGAAAATTATGGGCTGGCGTTTTGGCGAAGCCGAATCCGGGATCGAGAATGACATCGACCTGACCCAGCGCCCGCAACTGGTGCAGTTGCCCTTGTAGTTCGTCAATTACTTCGGTAACCAGGTCGGTATAATGAGCCAGCGAGGCCATCGTTTGGGGAGTGCCGCGCATGTGCATCAACACATAGGGAACCCCCAATTTGCTCACGGTAGCAAACATATCGGGGTCGAGCAGGCCACCTGACACGTCATTCACCAGAACGGCTCCGGCTTCTACAGCCTGCCGCGCCACTGACGCCCGGAACGTGTCTACCGACAGCAGCGCGCCGGGATACCGGCTTAGTATCAGGTCAATGGCTGGAAGTACCCGATCAGCCTCCTCGGTGGCTGAAACCGGGGTTGCTCCCGGTCGGGTCGAGTACCCGCCCAAGTCCAGAAAGGTAGCGCCATCGGTTAGCATCTGACCCGCCCGGGTCGTAATCTCATGGCTGTTGAGTGGCTCAATCCGGCTCCCTCCGAAGAATGAATCGGGCGTCAGGTTCAGAATGCCCATCACCACCGGCTGGCTCAGGTCAACCAGCCGTCCCCGACAGTTCAGGGAGTGCCGTCCCGCGGAGTGCCGCCCAAGCGTTTTTTTTGTAACTTTGAGCATATCTTTTAGTCGGTAAGTCGGTAAGTAGCTTCGCCTGAGTTGGTAAGTTGTTTACCTACAGACATACCGACCTGGCGGAGCCGCTCACTGACTTTATGCAAACTACTGAATCCCAATATCGGCAGGTAATTGACCGTTGCAAGGCCTTGTTTCTAAAAAAAAATCAGGATTATGGCACGGCCTGGCGCATTTTGCGGCTGTCGAGCATCACCGACCAGATTTACATTAAGGCTCAGCGCATTCGTACCTTGCAGGAAACGGGCGTCAGTAAAGTGGGGGAGGGCATCGAACCGGAGTTTGTCGGCATCATTAATTATTGTGTGATGGCGTTGATTCAGATGCAGTTAGCCGACAGCCAAACCCGTATGGATATTCCCACGCCCGAACTGGAACAACTGTACGAACAGGAGATTAGTCGGGTGATGTCGCTGCTGTTCGCTAAAAACCACGATTACGGTGAAGCCTGGCGACAAATGCGCGTTAGTTCGATGACGGATATCATTCTGATGAAACTGCTGCGGACGAAGCAGATCGAGGATAATGCGGGTGCCACGCTGGTGTCGGAAGGTGTAGACGCCAATTATATGGATATGATCAATTACGCCGTTTTCTGTCTGATAAAACTTAGTGAATTGTAGGTGAAATAAACACAGAGAAACGGAGGTTTCACGGAGAACACAAAGACTAATTATCTAAGAATTCTTCTCGGCGTTCTCCTTGTATAAATTCTTTTTAGCGTCCATATGCAAACCGCAACGCCCCAACCCAGAATTAAGACCGGTACACCTGCCATGACTACCGCTGCCCGCATCGCCCGCCTGCTGGTGGGAACGGTGTTCATCGTGTCGGGCCTGATTAAGCTTAATGACCCGGTCGGTACACAGATTAAGTTTGAAGAATATTTTGAGGTCTTTGCCCAGGATATTCCGCTGCTGCACGGCTTCTTTATGAGTCTGGTGCCGCTCACGCTGGCCATGTCGGTGCTGTTCTGCGCCAGTGAAATTGTGCTGGGTGTGGCCTTGCTGGCGGGCTACCGGCCGAAGGTTACGTCGTGGATCTTACTGCTGCTAATCACCTTTTTTACCTTCCTGACGTTTTATTCGGCCTATTTCAACCGCGTCACGGACTGCGGGTGTTTTGGCGAGGCTATCAAGTTAAAGCCCTGGACGTCGTTTACAAAAGACGTTGTGCTGATGGTGCTGATTCTGTTCATCATCGGTCACCGGAAACGCATTACACCCCGCAAAACAGGCTGGCTCGTCGCGCTGACGGCGTTGTTGTCGCTGGGATTAGGGGTATACGCGATTCAGTTTCTACCGCCGGTCGATATGCTGCCTTATGCCGTGGGTAAAAACATTCCGGTTCAGATGAAGCCCTCTGAGCCGCTGCGGTACAACTACATTGTCGAGAAAGACGGCAAGCAGTCGACCTTTGCTACTTACCCGACCGATACGACCTATAAGTTCAAGGAGATGGTGCTGGTAAACGAAAAGGCTAAGCCCAAAATCACAGACTACCGCGTCTGGAACGATGCCGGTGATTTCACGCCCCAGACGTTTGAGGGAACGAAGCTGTTTGTCATCATCAAAACGACGAAGGACATTGACGCGGGCACCATTCCGGCCATCCGTTCACTGGTAAACGGCTTAAAAGGAAGCCGCGTAATGCCCATTATCCTCACGTCGGTCAGCACGGACGAAATCAAACGCTTCCAGACCGAATACCAGCTCGACCTACCTGCTTACCAGGCCGATGCCACCGTACTGAAAACCATCATGCGTTCCAATCCGGGCACCTGGCTGCTCAGCAATGGTGTGGTGAAAGGTAAATGGCATTACAATACCACCCCCACTGTAGCCGAGGTAGAAAAATTAGTGACTGAGTGATTGAGCGAAAGGGTGAAAGAGCAGGCTGGTACGCTCAATCACTCAGTCATTCAATTACTCAATCACTTTTTCACTTATGAAAAACATCTTCCTTATTGGGATGCCTTCGTCGGGTAAGAGTACGCTGGGTAAGCGGCTGGCGCGGGCATTGCATTACCGCTTTGTTGATACCGACCGGATTATTGTGCGGGAGGAGGGGCTGCCCATCAGTACCCTCTTTGCGCAGCGGGGCGAAGCGTATTTTCGGGAAGTTGAATGCCGGGTGTTGCGAACGGTTAGAGCCGGTAATAGCCTGGTTGTTTCGACGGGCGGAGGCATGCCCTGCTTTCACGACAACATGACATACATCAAAGCAACCGGCGTGTCGGTATTTTTAGACGTGCCTGTCGAAACGCTGTATCACCGGATGCTGTCCCACGCCACGGCTGACCGGCCGCTTTACAATCACACCGACCCGGCTTTATTGACGAATCTGCGGCAGCGTTACGAAGCACGGCTTCCGTTCTACCAACAGGCTGACATTATCATTACGGGCGAAACCAACGAACAGGAACTCCTCCGACGGCTGGGCGACTGGTTGTGAAAAAAGGGGTAAGTCGTAAGGAACGAATTCACTTACGACTTACCCCTTACTACGTTATCCCTGATCACCTATCTCAAAAGAACACCCCGAATGACAGGGTAACGTTCGTGCGGTTCTGCGTAGTGGCAACCGTTGGTGTATCGGCGTCGCTGGGCAGGGTGTAGGGCGAAAATCCTGTTTTTGTGGCCATATATGAACCGGAAGCATCAGCAAAAAACCGCTGATTCCGAACGCCCAATCCGGCAGATAACTGTACCATAGATCGGTCTGATTTCGGTACGCGGTCGAGGTCGATTTTGTACGCTGACGGCATATACGCGGCTCCAGCCCGCAGACGGAGTAAACCCGCCCGGAACTCGGCACCCGCCCGGAAATTGACCACGTTCTGGTAGGTCTGCTGCACATTGTACTTCACGTCGTCGTGGAAGGCCTGGTTATCCTGCGTGTTGCTGTAGGCTGATGTGCCAATCCGCATCCCCGAATAGCCGACGTATTCAGCCGTCGCAGTGAGAAAACCCACCTTACCGTCACCAATGAAGTAGGTAGCGCCCGCCGATGCCCGTAGCGGAGTCGTCAGCGTATAATCGAAGTCGTTGGACGGAACACTAATCGTGTTAGGTATGTGTGGATTGGGCGAATTATATTTAGCTATTAAAGCGGGGTCTCTGGGGAATGCAAAAAGAGACTGATCAAACGTTTCGTGAACCCCGGAGAAAGTAGGTGAAATGAATGTTGCACCTACCTGAAAACTGGGGTCGATTTTATAAATCGCGCCAAGTGACAAGCCAATGCCATTGCCGGTTACGTTCAACAAGTTATTCTGGCCGTAATTATTATACGCAACCCCACCAATTGGTGTTTCACGAAGCGTAAAGTCAGACGTATACTTCAAATGTGTAATGGCAAGTGAGCCGCCGACATAAAATTTGTCATTGAAATTACCGGCGTATGCTAGTGTCCATTGAGAATGGGCACCAGTCCGGTTAATGACTGCCTGCTGACTCAAGGGAACGTTGGCGTCGAGACGCGTGTAGGGTGGTCCAGAGCCTTGCGTACCCAGATCTGTCGGGTTAATCAGATACAATTGATAAGCAGCCGCTTCAATAAAGTCAGCCTGACCGGTAGAAGGGTCATAAGCCGCATTAAGTTCACCTGCGCTATCCCCACGGCCATTATTCGAGGTGTTAGCCCCGTTAATATACTGCTGCACAATAGACGAGTTGGTGTTTCGGTTGGTACCCGATGCCAGCACCTGCTCGCTGAAGTTAACCGACTGCGAATACGATATGCCAAAATTAGACCGGCGCAGCGTCGTATTGGTGGTGTTGCCCCGACCGGCGAAAATAACGCCGAACTGCGCGATGTTGACGTTCGAGTTGGTGGCCGTTGACGTACTACCGAGGTACGAACTTTTGTTGGATGTCAGATTAACAGATGGGCTGATGCTCAACTCTGAGCGGTTATAAAACCCCAATCCGGCCGGGTTACCAAACACATTACTGGCATCTCCTCCGAGTGCAGTCTGATTACCGCCTAAACCCCGGAACCGCGCCGTACCCGTCTGGTTGAAATTAGAATACCGGAACGCATCATCGGCATATTCGGCGGCACTACCTTGTCCGAAACCCAGTCGGGCCGTAAGTACTAAAGCGACAGAAAAAAGAACGTGTTTCATGGCAGATAGCTGTGAAAGATAAAAACAGGGCATTTAATGAATAGACAGCAACGGGTTCGTAAGGTTTAACTGGTCTAACCTGCGGTCTGTTCGTCCTGTTGGTAGGTAAACGAAAAACCCCGCCTATTGTCGTAACAGGCGGGGCTTTTCAAGACAAAAATCAATTAAAATCTAATTAACGCGGCCCGCGGCTGCCACCACCACTGCTGTGGCCACCACCGCCACCGCCGGAGAATCCGCCCCCGCCACCCGACGGTGCCGAGAAACTACCCCGACTACCTGAGTTATACGACGGTGCCGAATAAGATGGCTGCGAGTAAGACCGTGACTGCGACTGCTGCTGATAGCTTGGCTGGCTGTAGCTACCCCGGCTGTTGCCGTAGCTGTTACCGCCATAACTGTTACCATTGCTGCTGGGGGGCGTGTAATTGCTATTACCCCGGCTACTGCCACTACTACTCGGCCGCGAATAATACGTGTTGTTGCTGGCGCTGTTACCCGCTGTGTTGGCAGGTGCACTATAGTAGTAGTTGCCCCGGCTGTTGCCGCTATTGCTTGGACGCGAGTAATACGCGCTATTGCCGTTGTTGGTTGAACCGGTGTTGTTGTAGGCACCGCTGTAATCACTGGCCCGGCGACCACCCGTATTTGCATTGCGGGGAGCAGCATTTACGAAATCACCGTTGTAGCGGCTGCTTGAAGACGTGTTACGGGGGCCGTACGTCCGGTTGTTGCGGTAGGGATCGGCACCGGTAATAACGTTGTTATACGCCACTGTGCCTCCATAATAGCCACCGTACCCTCCGCCATAACCATACCCAAACGGACTATAAAAGCTGTTGTAGCCGTAGCCAAAGGGACTATAGCCATACCCAAACGGGCTGTAGGCGAAGCTGCTATATCCGAAGGGGCTGTACCCAAATGGACTATACCCGCCAAAACCGCCGTAGCCAAACGGACTGTAGCCGTACCCAAAGGCCGAACCGATACCCAGCCCTAAACCCAGCCCACCGTAGAAGGAGTTTGAGCCAAAGCCACCCCAGGAGTTCCAGCGGTACGGATTGTAATACGGATTATTGTAGGCCAGGGCCGAATTATACCCGTTGTTATACCCCTGACCGTACGCATTGCCCCAGCCCGGATCGGGCGAAAGACCGCGCTGCACCTTACGGGTCGTCAGCGAATCGGTATAATAATCCGCCAGCGAACCATCACCGTTCTGCCCGTCCGCGTAGTCCGGGTTAGTGTTGCGCCCGTATTGATTTCCGTTACGGGCGTACTGATTGCTGGTCCGCCCGTTGCGGCTATACTGCTGCGACGATTGCCGTGATGGCTGATAATCATCCGACGAGTTGCTGGCATACACAGCCGCGTTGCCGGACGTACCATACAGGTCGTCGGCTTCGCCGGTTTGGGCCGTCTGACGGCTGGTTGTACAGCCACCAAGCGTCAGCACACCGGCCAGCGTCAGGTATTGCCATTTGCGTTGCGTTTTCATCTGGCAAAGGAGTTTAAATAGATGGGGGTTCATACATGAAACCGTTTGGTGATATAACACGTAAAGGCCCGGTTTGATTACAAACATAACAGAAAAACCTATCTTTGCAAGTCACTCTACCGGTTAGATACCGGCCGTTAACCAAAGTTTAATCCGTTTTATTGTTCGTGGTTTGTTGTTGGTAGTTCGGGGTTAATTCACTGACCACTGACTGCCAATCGCTAACCCCTCTTTTCATGGCCAACGCAATTCCCTCCCGCAGCGAAAACTATTCCGAATGGTATAACGAACTCGTTAAACGTGCCGACCTGGCCGAAAACTCCGCCGTGCGGGGTTGTATGGTCATCAAACCCTATGGCTTTGCTATCTGGGAAAAAATGCAGCGCGCACTCGACGATATGTTCAAGGAAACCGGCCACCAGAACGCCTATTTCCCGCTGTTTATTCCTAAATCGTTTCTAAGTAAAGAAGCCTCCCATGTGGAAGGCTTCGCCAAGGAATGTGCCGTTGTGACGCACTACCGGCTTAAAAATGCCGAAGACGGCTCGGGCGTTATTGTGGACCCGGAAGCCAAACTGGAAGAGGAGTTGATCGTGCGGCCTACGTCCGAAACCGTTATCTGGAGCAGCTACAAAAACTGGATTCAGTCGTACCGCGATCTACCGCTGCTCATTAATCAGTGGGCCAACGTGGTGCGCTGGGAAATGCGGACGCGGATTTTCCTGCGTACCGCTGAGTTCTTGTGGCAGGAAGGCCATACCGCCCACGCCACCGCCGACGAAGCGATGGCCGAAACCCGGCAGATGCTGGAGGTCTACGCCCGCTTTGCCGAAGAGTGGATGGCCATGCCGGTGATCAAAGGCATTAAAACACCCAACGAACGCTTTGCCGGTGCCGATGAAACATTCTGTATCGAAGCCATGATGCAGGATGGTAAGGCACTGCAGGCTGGTACCTCGCATTACCTGGGCCAAAACTTCGCCAAAGCGTTCGACGTGCAGTTCCTGACCAAACAAAACCAACTGGAATACGTCTGGGGAACGTCCTGGGGCGTAAGCACGCGGCTGATGGGGGCGCTTATCATGGCCCACTCCGACGATCAGGGACTGGTTCTGCCGCCTAAACTGGCACCGATTCAGGTGGTTATTGTGCCTATTTTCCGCAATGAAGACCAACTCGACGCGATTGCTGCCGTAGTGAAGCCCCTGATGCAGGACCTGCGCAAACGCGGTATCTCGGTGAAGTTCGATGATTCGGATGCCAACAAACCCGGCTGGAAATTCGCCGAATACGAACTGCGGGGCGTTCCCGTCCGGCTTGCGATGGGCGCGCGCGACCTCGAAGCGGGCACGGTTGAAGTAGCCCGGCGCGACCTGAAAACCAAAGAAACCGTAGCCTTCGCCGGTATCGCCGACCATATCGAGCAGTTGCTGGCAGACATTCAACAGCAGATTTACGACAAGGCACACGCCTTCCGGAAAGAAAATCTGTTTCCGGTTGATACGTTTGACCAGTTTCAGGAGCAGATTGAGAAAGGGGGATTTCTGCTGGCACACTGGGATGGCACGTCCGAAACCGAAGAAGCCATTAAGGACGCGACGAAGGCCACTATACGTTGCATACCACTGGAGGCCGCCTATGAGGAAGGCGTTTGCGTGTACTCAGGTAAACCGTCGCGGCAGCGCGTGGTATTCGCCCGGGCATATTGACCTTGACGCACCTTTGTTTGTGATTTTTTTGCGTTTCTATTGTTAACCCTGCGATAACTAACTCGAACAGCCATGTATTCGCCCCTTTTCATCGCCAGTAAATTCATTCAGCTTGGTATTGACCAGGGGCAACCGATTACGCCCATGAAGTTGCAGAAACTGCTGTATCTGGCGCATGGTATTCACCTGGCAACGTACGGTAAACCCCTGCTCAACGAGCCAATCGAAGCGTGGGAGTATGGGCCGGTTATTCCGGAAGTCTATCAAAGTTTCAAGCAGTGGGGTAATGCGCCCATTACGGACTACCCCAGCCTGTACCTGAAAATCGGCGACGATGTCTATACGGATCTGCATGCCCTTGGTAACGACGCCAGTAAAACCATCAGCGATACCTGGGCAACGGCTAAAGATTACAGCGCCATTCAACTGTCGGGCTGGTCGCATAAAAAAGGGTCGCCCTGGGCGCAATCCTACCGTGGACCGGCTGCCAGTTCGACCATTCCGAACGACTTGATTAAAGACTATTTCAGGCGATTGATGCAGCTGGAACCTGCCTGATATGAGTACAAAACCACCTCTTGATCCATTCACGGCCTTAGCGAATGATGTTACCCAAACCTCCGCTGAGCCTGATTTGCAGACAACCGGGGAACTGAACCGCTACGAAACCGAGCGAATCAGAGGGGAAATCAGTAAAATAAATGCTGAACTGGAGCAGACGCGCCAGAATACGCAGGAGCGCAAAAAGTATGCGCAGCGTATTTTCTGGATGGTGTCGATCTGGCTCGTCATCATTCTCATCATGATTGTTGCCGTTGGTCTGCGCTGGCTGGTGCTGTCCGATACCATTGTTCTCGGACTGATTGGTTCGACAACGATTAATGTCACGGCGTTTTTCCTGTCGGTAACCAAGTACCTGTTCCCGAATCAGGCCGCCAGTTAAGCGCCCCCAGTCAGCTACTCATCCGCCAAAAGGGCTTCCTGTTCGTTAGGAAGCTCTTTCTTTATACTCCCGCTTTTCTGAGAAATCAGGCAGTTGGTCCCGTGTGGACGAGAACTAACCAGCCAGGCCCGTCTGTTTGCAGGGAAACACTGGTTTATATGATTGCTGCCCCTGCCATTACGCCCGACCTGCTTGCGTCGGCCATGACCTATCCTGAATTTATTGCCCGCTCGAAAACCCTGCTCGCAGAAGGCAAAACGACTTCCGACGATCCACACTATAACACTGACCGGATTCTCCAGCTGACTGACCTGAATTTCCACCGCATCAGCCGGCTGGACCGCACTACGGTGCTCCAGCCAGAACTGATTCAGGCCGCTCAGGCGGTGTCGGAACCGTGGACCTGGCTGGTACTGGTCGAATCATGGTGTGGCGATGTGGCGCAGTGCCTGCCGGTGATCAATCACATCGCCGGTCAGAATTCACTGATTACCCTGAAATTACTGCTGCGGGACAAGAACCTCCCCGTGATGGATGCGTACCTGACGCACGGTGGCCGGTCCATTCCCAAACTGATCTGCCTGACCACCAGCACACTCACCGAACTCGGCACCTGGGGCCCGCGTCCGGCGGTGCTTCAAACGCTGATGACTAACTGGAAGGCGGACGAACTGCCGTTCGATGAGTTGCTGGAACGCATTCACGGCTGGTACGCCAAAGACCGCACCCAAACGCTGCAAACCGAATTTATAGCCCTGCTGACGGCCTGGACTACTGCCCGCTAAAGCAACTGTGTCGGGACGGATTTGGCCTGTTCCGCGTCGTCCATCAACTGTTCGACGCTCTGCATGGGGTCAATCACGAGCCAGAGTAAACTGCTGCACAGGAGCAGAAAGGCAATAAAATAGAGCGGCATGTTGTAGTTACCCGTTCGGCTGACGATTTCCCCAAACACAACAGCCAGGAAAAAGGCACCTAACTGACCTGCGGTGTTCATGGCTCCCGATACCGTACCGGCGCGGCTCCGGCCAATATCCACGCAGACGGCAAAGGCTACGGGCAGCGTCAGGTCTTTAAACAGCATACCCACTGCCAGCAGGTAAGCCGCCGTCTGATTGTCGGCCGTGAGTGATGCCGTCAGCATAATGGCGCTTGACAGCCCCATGCCCACCAGCCCCACGATGCGTCGGCCAAACGTCAGACCGTAGCGTTTGGCCAGCCAGTCGCTGAGGTAACCGCCGGTGAAACAGCCCACGGCACCCAGCAAAAACGGCAGCGTGGTGAAAAGCTTCATCTGTTGTTCGGAAAAATGACGGCCCTCCTGCAAATACGTGGGGAGCCAGGCCGAGAAGAAATACGCGCCGTACATGAAGAAGTGAAACATCAACATCAGCGCCCAGAGGTTACGGCTACGGAGCATGGCCTGCCACGGAAACCGGTGCCGGTGGCCATCGGGCCGGTAACGCCGACCGGTTTCAATTTGGGTTAATTCTGCCGGTGAAATGCCTCGTTTCTCGTTGGGGAAATCACGAAACCAGCCATACCAGACCAGCGCCCAGACCAGTCCGAGCGCACCCATCACCAGAAAAGAGGCCCGCCAGCCGAAAGCCACCGCCACCGGTACCACAATCAACGGCGAGAGCGCCCCGCCCAACCGCCCGGCTCCCCAGATAAAAGCCTGTGCCCGTCCGGTTTCGACCGCCGGAAACCAGCGCGACACCACGATGGAACTGTTGGGATACGCGCCGGCTTCACCAATGCCGAACAGAAATCGGGTAATCAGCAGCGGCACAAACCCGGTAGCCGCGCCGGTCAGAGCCGTGAAGCCCGACCACCACACCACAATGCGGGTTAGCACCCGGCGCGGCCCCACGCGGTCGCCCAACGCCCCGGTGGGAATCTCGAACAGAGCGTAGGCCAGCGCAAACGCCCCGAGCACATAGCCGAACTGCTGGGTACTCAGGCCCAAGTCCGTTTTCATGCGCACCCCAACCACGGAAATGCAGACCCGGTCGAGGTACGTGATGACGGATAGTGAAAACAAAAAGGACAGCACACGGTAGCGGTAGCTCATACACCAAGTGGAACAGGAAGTCGGGAAAGGTACGAAGACCACCGGATAAGAAACAGTTGCTGTTGTGGAAAAAACGGGTAGAAACCGGGGCAATCAGGGGCGTTTCCCTACCTTTGTGCCTATCACAAAAATGATTTTGAGTTATGGCACAAGCAAAAGCCGGCGACACCGTTCAGGTGCACTATACCGGCACTCTGACCGATGGTACCATTTTTGACTCCTCAAAGGGGCGCGAACCACTCGAATTTACCCTCGGTGGCGGGCAGGTTATCAAAGGCTTCGACGATGGCATTTCGGGAATGGAAGTAGGCGATTCCAAGACGGTAAATATTCCGGTTGAAGATGCTTACGGCCCGGCCCACGAAGAAATGGTTTTCACGTTAAACCGCGATGAAATTCCGGCCGATATTCCCCTCGAAGAAGGCATGACCCTGAATATGCACGAAGATGGCAGCCCGCAGCCCATCCCGGTTATCATCCGCGAGGTAACCGATACCAGCGTGACACTCGATGCCAACCACCCCCTGGCTGGTCAGGATCTGGTGTTCGAGGTCGAACTGGTCGGTATTCGGTAGCGTAAATAGTGGTAAGGGATAAGTAGGTCGACACGGACTTAGTTATCCCTTACTCCTTACTGATTTACCCCTGATCACTCCCTCCCCCCATCGTCCGTAGTTCGGTTAGTTCGCGGAGGGCAACATCAATGCTTTTGAGATGACCCCGGGCCACGGCAGCGGCCAGCGCTACGGTCATTGCCCCGATGTTCAGGCTGATTGACAGGGGCGTATCTTCCGACAATAGGGCAATAACATCACTGCTGACCCGGATTATCTGGTCATAAGCCGGCAGTGCTTCGTGGACGATGGCCCGAACCTGACCCGTTTCCAGATCATGCGCCCGGTTCAGCAGGCTGTTTTGGTAGGCGTTAATATCTAAGTGCTGTTCAACCGAAAACTCCGACCAGTGCATTCCCTGATACTGGTTCAGCATCCGGGCTGCTGACCGCCAGTGACGGGCGAGAGACGTGAGTTGATCGGTCGTAAAACTTTCCATAGAAACGGGTCGAACGGCAGGGTATGTGGGCTTGAAAGATAGGGTGCCGGATAGGCGAATCAAATAAGAGACGGGTATTTTGAACGAACGGTCACAAACCGCACCGGCCCGCGCGTAGTTATACGCCCATGGAAGATACATCCGTTAACGTGGGCTATGCCTGCATCAACCTCAGCCTGCAGGCCGGACGCGGCCCAACTACCGGTAAGGTCACTACGAGCCGGGGCATGGTTAAAAAAACCTTTATGGCCAAAGGGCTGCCCTATGCCTCCCAGCTGGCTCTGCAAAATGTGCAGGATCTGGTAACGGTGGTCGACTGGAACCTGAGCCACGGCTTTCGGATTTTCCGGATCTCGTCGGATCTGTTTCCGTGGGCGTCTGAATACCGCATCGCCGACCTGCCCGATTTTGCCGAAATCCGCGCTACCCTCGAAGATATCGGTAGCCGACCTATCCGCCTGACGTTTCACCCCGGCCCGTTTAATCACCTGGCCGGACAGGGTAAGGTGCTCGATAATACGATCACCGACCTCGAATACCAGTCGGAGGTGTTCGATCTGATGGGCCTGACGCCCTCGCACTGGAACAAGATCAATATTCACGCGGGCGGTACCTACGGCGACAAAGCGGCTACACTGGCCCGTTTTGCGCAAAATTTCGGGCGGCTGTCCGAAAATCTCCGCGCCCGTTTAGTGGTCGAGAACGACGACCGGCCATCGCTCTACACGGTTCGGGATTTGTACGGGCTGCACGGAGAAATTGGTACGCCCATCACCTTCGATTACTTTCATCACTCCCTGAACCCCGGCGACCAAACCGAAGAGGAAGCGTTTTTGATGGCGTATTCAACCTGGGATGTCCGGCCGGTGGTGCATTATTCCGACTCACGGCAACAGTACGAAGACCCCAAAGCCCGGCGCGAAGCCCATGCCGACTGGTTGTATTCGCCGGTGAATACCTACGGTAAAGAAGTAGACATCATGTTTGAATCCAAGATGAAAGAACTGGCCGTGCTCCGGCTCCGGAGTGAACTCCCCGATGACCCGCAGTTGCTGGCGAAGGTCAGCGCCAGCTCCGACGACTAAAGGCAGAAGGGCCGCTTCCCACCGGGAAGCGGCCCTTCTGCCTGAAATGAAACCTCACGCGCCAGTACCGGGCGCGGGAAGCGTAGCGGCTTAGTGCTGGATCTGAATCCGCTCCGCAAACTTCTTCTGTTCGGGGCCAACCACAAAGGTATAGTCACCGGCAGGCAGCGTATTGAGGTCAAACCGGCGTGGGTTTGCAGCCGTAAACTCATCCGAGAAAACCAAATCATTCTGCTGGTTATAGATGGCCACGTTCACCGTTTCCAGATTACTGGTCGGCACCTTCACCTCAAACTTATTGTGGGCGTAGGGCGTCAGCGTGGGTTTTTCGAGCAGGCTAACCGATTTCTCGTTAACGGTCAGTTCATTGCCGCGCACCGTCAGACCCTGCGAGAGCCAGAACGTATCGTTGGTTGCCGTGATGAAATACTGACCGTCGGGCAGGGTGTTCATGTTAAACGACATGCCGCGCAGATCTTTGGCTGCCACCTGACCCTGGTACAGCAGGTTGCCATCGGCATCGATCATAGCAACAGATACAGGGGTATTGATTGGCGTATATAGGCGAACTTTCTTGTGCTCAGATTTGATCACCTTCACCTTACCCGCGACCGTACCATTGTCGGCAAAAGCACCTCCCGTGCTGGCCAAACTCCAGGCTGCGAACAGCATGGCTACTGATAGACGAACTTTTTTCATGGGTGATAACTATTCGGTTGATTCGGTAGCAAAGGTGGCGGGTAAATCTGGTTCAATGCAAGCCCCGACCGGCTGAGTACCAACCACATAGCAAAACTTCATATAAAAATTATAAACGGTATCGGTAGAATGACGCGTTTCTTGAAAAAAGACAAAAAGTCCCTATTTTATTCTGTATGATTGTATTTTTCTAATAATTTGAAAAAATAGCACTTTGCGCTTGACTCGTACTAATGTTTTACAGGTATAGTGCAACTTCTCGGTTTTAGGGAAAATAGCGCATCCGGCCGCAGGAGTTCGCTCACCGGAAATTCCGGTCGTTGAGAAGGGGAAAGAGCGGCCTGACTGCGAAAAATAAAGGCAGTAAAACCAACGCCGGGGGCATGTCTGCTACCGTGTTGACTACCGCGCAACGGGCATGAAGGCTTAGGCTGCCATCCAGGCAGCGTTACGGCTTACGGTCGGCCGGTGTTTGCGGGGAGTAAAGTATAGCCGCGTCAGGAAGGAAACGGGAAGGAGCGTAAAGAGTGGGGCAATAAGCAGCAGTTTAATAGGGTTGATCAACGCTGAGCCGACGGATTTTGTCACGGGTGCGTTTCAGGCGCATCTTCACGGCACTATCCTTCAGGTTGAACTGCCGCGCAATCTCTTTAATGTCCAGGCCATCTTCGTATTTCAACCGCAGAAACACGATCTCTTCCGGGGCCATCAGCTCCATTACGTGCGAGAGGTGCTGCAACTGGTACTCGAGCCGTTCCGTGTCGTCGGCTTCGGGAACGTAATACTGGTAATCGACGTCATCCTCGAGGGCTACCGTAGCCGTGCGGTTGGCCAGCCGGAGCTGGTCCATGCAGTAATTATAGGAAATGGAGTAGAGCCAGGTTGAAAAGGCCGACCGTTCCTTGAAGTTGCCGAGGCTGATAAATACCCGCAGGAAGATGTCGTGCGTGAAATCCTGGGCTTTAGCGGTGTCTTTCGTCAGAGAAAAACAACGCCGGTACACCTTGGTAACGTAGCGATTGTAGAGTGTTTCAAAATAATCGTTTTTGTTTGTGGTCAGGTACTGGCGGATTAACTCCTCGTCGCGTAGCTGGTAATGCATGATATAGGGTCGGGTAGCTGATGGGTGTATCTGAGTTAACAAATTATACGAATAATGCTACTGATGCTTTAGTATGTAACGATGGTCGTTCCGGTGTTTATCAACCAATTGGGCCATCAGATTTGAATTAAAGCGGTTTTGGCTAACAAGTTACCACATATTTGTCAATCTGGAGTTACACGAGTGACGGGTCTTTACCCGAAAAATGAAATAAACGGCTATTTTCTACCAAACGAATCAGTACAACCCCTGTTACCCGGTCGCGGCCGGTAAACAGCCAAAGCCGTGACGGGGAACGGCGGCTGCTGTCCGGTTCGTAATCAGCCGCCTGCGCAGGTAAACCCGGCTGTAAGCGAGGTTCCCGTGGCGGATGCCCGGTCGCGGTCATCTACCTGACCTAAATGAATCCGTCGGCGCAGGGAGCCGGGAAAGTTTCGGAATGACCGTAACATTGGTTTACCTTTGCTTTAGAACCTGCCACCGGATGCATTGACGGGTATCCGGTAATGTATAACATCAACTCAGTGCCCTGCTGGTTTCAGGGAGTGCTTTATGGTACCAAATGATGAATTGATTCGCATAATCGACCTGCTGAATACAACCTACGAAAGTGAAGAAGCCTGGCACGGTCCTTCCGTCGTGGAAGCCCTGCGGGAGGTGTCGCCCGCGATGGCCGGTCAGCGGCTGACGCCCAATACGCATACCATCGCCGAACTGGTTTTTCACATGACAAGCTGGCGCATCTTCTGCGTCAAGAAGATGCAGGGCGATGCAACCTTCGATATCACCACGCCCGATAAGAACTTTGGGGCGCTGCCCGATAAAATTGATGATTTCGAGTGGGAAGCCCTGCAAATGGAGCTGAGCCTGAGCCAGGAGGAACTCGTCAATGAACTCGACAAACGCGACGACGACGAATTTCTGGAAGACATCGTGCCGGGCCGTGATTATACCTACTACGATATGCTGCACGGAGTTATCAACCACGACCTGTACCATACCGGACAGATTGTTCTGTTGCAGAAAGGCCTCTTGTTTAAAGGTACGGGGCAGTCGACGCACAGCAGCGAAGAAGACGACTTCGACGGGACCTACGGTGACGCCTACCATGATGACTATTAATCAACGAACGGCTTGAATCACTGGTTAGTTAAGTCCGAGCCGGATACGTACGGCTGGCATCATTTTACCGAACAGGGCCGGGCCGTCTGGGATGGCGTACGTAATTATCAGGCCCGCAACAACCTCCGGCTCATGCGGCTGGGTGATTCAGTTCTGTTTTATCATAGTGTGACCAAACCCGGCGTAGTCGGGCTGGCAACCGTAGTTCGGGAAGCTTATCCCGATCCGACGGCAATTGCAGCAGGCCCGGCCAGCGCACCGGGTCAGCCGGACACGGTGTCCTCGCCCTGGGTGGTAGTCGAGTTGGAGCCGGTACTGGCTTTTGCCCAACCCGTTCCGCTGGCCGCCCTGAAAACAGAGCCGATGCTGGCCAACCTGGCCCTGCTGAAACAGTCGCGCTTATCGGTATTGCCCCTTCGGCCCGACGAGTTTGACTTAATTCTGAAAATGGGGCAGGGCGATCCGTCGGCCCCTAACTCCCCACAGGGAGCCGCTAACCACGAACACTTTGTCTGATCTACAGCTATTAACACCGGCACCGTGGCCCGCCTACGAACTCATCGACTCCGGTAATTTCGAGAAACTTGAACGGTTCGGGGAGTATATTCTGGCGCGGCCCGAACCCCAGGCCATCTGGGATCGTACCCTATCCGATGCGGAATGGGACCGCCTGGCAACGGCCTCGTTCCGGCGCGACCGGCAGTCGCCCGAACGGGGTGACTGGTCGTTTCACGCGCCCCTGCGTGACCCCTGGTTCGTCGATTTCGATCAGGATGGTCTTGACCTGCGCTTCAAATTGTCCCTGACCAGCTTCAAGCACGTCGGGTTGTTTCCCGAACAGGCCAGTAACTGGGCTTTCATCGCCGAGAAAGTTAAAAAGCTGCCTACCGCATCGGCCCCGAAAGTGCTGAATCTGTTTGCCTACACGGGCGCGGCTTCGCTGGCGGCCCGGCAGGCGGGAGCGGATGTAACCCATGTTGATGCGGTTAAACCCATTATCACCTGGGCGCGGGAAAACATGGAAGCCAGCGGGCTGGATAACATCCGCTGGGTGGTAGAAGACGCCCTGAAGTACGTGAAGCGCGAGGTACGCCGGGGGAATCAGTACCAGGGTATTATTCTGGACCCGCCGGCCTACGGACGTGGCCCGGAAGGGGAGAAATGGGTGCTGGAAGAGAACCTGAATGACCTGCTTAAGCGCTGCGCTGACCTGCTCGACCGGGATAACTTCTTCTTCATCATCAACCTGTATTCGCTCGGTTTCTCGTCGCTGATTCTGGACAACCTCATGCGGCAGAATTTCGGCGACAACCCGCCCAACGCCGAGTGGGGTGAGCTTTTCGTGGAGGACGGCCATCAGAAACCGTTGCCACTGGGTGTGTTTTATCGGTTTTCTTCGATCTAAGGCCTATCTTTGCCAACGGTTGACTGATTGAGTAGGCCTGCATGCCAGCTAGTCAATCAGTCAATTACTCCACCAATGCCGCTTGGGAACACGACTGTACATATCGTAACGCTGCTGGTGCTGGCACTGCTGGCCGGATGCGGCACGTCTGACCGGCAGCAGGCCGCCATTCCGACCCTGCCACAGGCAAACGACAGCCTCCGTACCGAAGCGGCCCTGCAGGCACTTACCCGCGCCATCAATCAGGCATCACCCGCCACGGCCTATGCCAAGCGGGCGGCCCTGTACCTGTCGGCGGGCCGCATCCGTGAGGCCCTCGCTGACATCGACGAAGCCATCAGCCGGAATGATAATGCCGGGCGCTATTTCCTGACCAAAGCCGCCGTACTACGGGCCCTGAACCAGCCCGACAAAGCCCTGGAGGTAGCCCAGCGGGCCGAAATACTGGGCGTTGATACCCCTGAACTATACACCCTGCTGGGTGATCTGCTGCAACAGCAGAATCAGTTTGGCAAGGCCCGTCTGTACGTGGCCAAGGCCTTGCAGATGGCTCCCTATGATGGGGAAGCGTATTATTTTAACGGGCTGATGGCGGCTAAACAGGGCGACACCACCCAGGCCCTGTCGCTGTACCTAACCTCGCTGCGGCTGAAACCCCGCTACCTGCCTACCTATCAGCAACTGGCTTCGGTGTACCGGTCGCTGGGGAATCTGAACTCGGCCATGACGTATAATGAACAGGCAGTCCGGTATTTCCCCGACAACGCCCAGCTGCAGTACAACCGGGGACTGATCTACCATACCGCCGGGCAACTCGACAGTGCGCTGACGGGGTATCAGCAGGCCCTGCGGCTCCAGCCCGATCTGTATCAGGCCGCGTTTCAGGCGGGATTGATTTATCAGAAAGTGCGGAATTACCCGCTGGCCCTGGCCCAGTTTCAACGCGTACAGCAGCTACGGCCGCAGTTTCCGCGTATCGACTTTTTCATTGGCATGGCGCTGGAACAGACCGGACAGTGGGAACCCGCCAGTGTTGCGTATAGTAAGGCGATGCAGCTAAACCCCGCCGATCAGCAGGCGTATTATGGGTACTGGCGTACGCAGAAACGGCAGTCGGGGCAGACGTATGGGTCGTATCTGCCAGCAGCAACGCTGCCGGAGAACTACGAAGCCGCCCGAACCGGTCCCGTGCTGGATACCAACCGCGTCCGTGTGTCGACCATTCAGCCCAAAGCCCGGCTATCGACCCGCAGCGATTCGATGACGCGAACGGTAAAGATGCCGGGAAATTAATGTATCCGCATCGGCGGTCCGACCAGACGTAGGCGTCTGGTCGGACCGCCGATGCGGATACAAAGTCGGCTGCAGTTGTAGGCAGCCGGTGGGTAAACCATAAACCATAGTATTACAATGACTGCTCAGGATGTATTGATCCGCGTGACGCTGCCCGACGGGAGCGTAAGAGAGTATCCACAGGGAAGTACTGCCTACGAGGTAGCCCTCAGCATCAGCGAGGGGCTGGCCCGTAACGTGCTGGCTGCCCGGGTAAACGGCAAGATTCAGGATGTGAGTTTGCCCATCGACGCCGATGCTACGGTGCAACTGCTGACCTGGAATGATACCGAGGGCAAAGCGACGTTCTGGCACTCGTCGGCACACTTGCTGGCCGAAGCGCTCGAAGCACTCTATCCCGGCGTGAAATTCGGGATCGGTCCCGCCCTCGAAAACGGATTTTATTATGATGTCGACCTCGACGGCAAGCCGTTTTCGCAGGAGGACTTCAAAAAGGTGGAGGACAAAATGCTCGAACTGGCCCGGCAGAAGCAGGCCTACATTCGTAAACCGGTCAGTAAGGCCGACGCCATCGCGTACTTCACCGAAAAAGGCGACCCCTACAAATTAGACCTGATCAACGGGCTGGAAGACGGCTCGATTACGTTTTACAGCCAGGGTGGTTTTACCGATTTGTGCCGGGGGCCACACATTCCGAACACCAGTTTCATTAAGGCCGCCAAGCTGATGAACGTATCGGGCGCGTACTGGCGTGGCGACGAGAAAAATAAGCAGCTCACGCGCATCTACGGCATCACGTTCCCCAAGCAAAAGGAACTCGACGATTACCTGCACCTGCTGGAGGAAGCCAAAAAACGCGACCACCGCAAGCTGGGGAAAGAACTCGAACTGTTCGCTTTTTCGGACAAGGTGGGTGCCGGCTTACCGCTCTGGCTGCCCAAAGGTGCCCTGATCCGCGAACGGCTCGAAAACTTTCTGCGCCGGGCGCAGGTGCGGGCGGGCTACTCGCCGGTGGTAACGCCCCATATCGGCAGCAAGCAGTTGTACGTCACCTCGGGCCACTGGGAGAAATACGGCAAGGATTCGTTTCAGCCCATCCACACGCCCGACGAGGACGAGGAGTTTCTGCTGAAGCCCATGAACTGCCCGCATCACTGCGAAATCTATAAAACCAAACCCCGTTCATACCGCGACCTGCCCCTGCGGCTGGCCGAATTTGGTACCGTTTACCGCTACGAGCAGTCCGGCGAACTCCACGGTTTAACCCGCGTGCGGGGGTTCACCCAGGACGATGCCCATATTTTCTGCCGCCCCGATCAGGTGAAGGACGAGTTTATGAAGGTAATCGACCTGGTGCTGTACGTCTTCAGATCACTGGGATTCAATGATTACAGTGCGCAGGTGTCGCTGCGTGACCCGGCCGTTGAGGGTAAATACATCGGCTCGGACGACTTGTGGGAGAAAGCCGAATCAGCGATTATCGAATCGGCGACCGAGAAAGGGTTACCGTTTGTAAAAGAACTGGGCGAAGCGGCTTTTTACGGCCCCAAACTCGACTTCATGGTGCGCGATGCCCTGGGCCGGAAGTGGCAGCTGGGTACGATTCAGGTCGATTATCAGTTGCCCAACCGCTTTGAACTCGAATACGTTGGCGCGGATAACCAGAAACACCGGCCCGTCATGATTCACCGGGCACCGTTTGGGTCGATGGAGCGGTTTATTGCCATTCTGATCGAGAACACCGCCGGTAACTTCCCCCTCTGGCTCTCACCGGATCAGATCGCCATTTTACCCATCTCGGAGAAGTATGAGGCCTATGCCAACGACGTGTTCCTACAGTTGCAGGAGTATGACATCCGGGGCTACGTGGATCACCGCGACGAGAAGATTGGTCGTAAGATTCGGGATGCCGAGGTGACTAAAGTGCCGTTTATGCTGATTGTAGGGGAGAAGGAGCAGGCCGAAGGGCAGGTTTCAGTGCGCCGGAAGGGCGGTGCCGCAACCGGGCAGGGCGACCTCGGGGCCATGTCTATTGAGGCCTTTACAAAACTCTTTCAGGAAGAGGTGAAACTGGCTTAGCGGATAGCCCGCTGATTTTTATGATCCGTATGCTGAAAGAGGATCTCAGCATTTTTTAATCGTACAGATCCTGAAAATCAGCGGGCGATATTTTTGCAGTTGACCCTTGTTTTTTTTAGATTGCCCGAAACTTTTATATACCCCAAACGTTAGTTAAATCGAATTTTCGTTTAAAGAACGCTAAACACACTCTATGGCATTACAGCGCAGACCACCCCGTCGCGTGGTTGAAGAACCCTACCGGATTAACGAACGCATTCAGGCCAGAGAGGTCCGCGTTGTCGGTGAAAATGTTGAACAAGGTATTTTCGATATAGACAAGGCCAAAGCGATTGCCAAAGCGCAGAACCTTGATTTAGTTGAGATTTCACCGAACGCTGTTCCACCTGTCTGCCGCGTGGTTGACTACTCCAAGTTCAAGTACGAGCAGAAGAAGAAACAGAAAGAAATTAAGGCTAAAGCCCAGAAAGTAGTGATCAAAGAAATTCGGTTTGGTCCCAACACCGACGATCACGACTTTGAATTTAAACTCAAGCATGCCATTGGTTTCCTCAAGGAAGGCGCTAAGGTGAAAGCCTACGTGCAGTTCGTAGGCCGGGCCATTGTCTTCAAGGATCGTGGTTTTGATCTGCTGCACCGGTTCGCGCAGGGCCTGGAAGATATCGGTAAGGTAGAATCCGAACCCAAACTCGAAGGCAAGCGGATGAGTATGTTTCTGGCCCCTAAAGTAGCAGCGCCGGTTGCGCCCAAAAAGCCGAATCCCGCACCAGCGGCTCCGGTTCAAACTCCGCAGTAAGCAGAAAACGGGTAAAGACGTTGGCTGCTGACCATAAGGTATAGACTTTTTCGCCGGTCTATGGCCTTACCGTCAGCATCCAACGTCTTTTTTTGCTATCTTTGCGGCCTGTTTATTTCAAAACGGTTCAGTACCATGCACAAAAACAAAACCAATTCGGCCGCCAAGAAGCGCTTTAAGCTGACCGGCACC
The DNA here is from genome assembly GCA_964251665.1 of uncultured Cytophagales bacterium. GTDB lineage: Bacteria > Bacteroidota > Bacteroidia > Cytophagales > Spirosomataceae > JBBQLG01. The sequence continues at coordinate 236,049 of CAXUKO010000009.1, read as the reverse complement.
GGAAAAATCAAACGGAAGCACGCCTTCCACAGCCACATTCTGACCAAGAAAACCACCAAGCAGAAGCGTAATCTGACGCATTCGACGCTGGTGCACCCGACCAACGAAGTACGCATTAAGGCGTTGCTGAAGTTGTCGTAGCCGTCAGTCTGTTTGAATTTGGGTAGTCTGCCCAGGTTTTCTGTTTCACCCGATTGCTGGCTTTTAAGCATCAGATACGGATCGCCAGCCGTCAAAAAACAAATCAATTATGCCACGTTCCGTCAATCACGTAGCCTCACGGGCACGTCGGAAAAAAATGATGAAATTGGCCAAAGGATACTTTGGTCGTCGTAAAAACGTATGGACGGTCGCCAAGAACGCCATCGAAAAAGCTTTAGTCTACGCCTACCGGGATCGGCGCGCCAAGAAACGTGACTTCCGTGGCCTCTGGATTCAGCGGATTAATGCCGGAGCGCGTCAGCACGGCATGTCGTATTCGGCCTTTATCGGCTCCCTGAATAAATCGGGTATCGAACTGAACCGTAAAGTACTGGCCGATCTGGCCATGAACCACCCCGAGGCTTTCAAAGCCGTAGTGGATCAATTGAAATAAACAGACCTGCTTCCCGAAGCACTGAAACCCCGGCATTCGTCGGGGTTTTTAGGTTTCTACCACCTTCGTTTTCAGCCCCGCCCAGGTTTTGTCCGGCACCCGGCCCAGTAAATAAACGTCAACTTCAGTTTGCCCCACCCGGAATAACTGCCGGTCCGTTAAGGTCTGCATGGCTGCCTGAAGTTGTTTAAACGTGGCCGTGCGGGCTTTCTCTTCGTCGCCGTACCAGTCCTCCTCCGTGGTAACGGGCTGCCAGAAATCAGCTTCCTTTCCTTCTTCTACATACACGGAAGGAGGCAGCATCAGCCAGTCTTTAATGTGGCTTACCGTCAGGGGCTGCTCAGTTTTGAGCGGGCATGTGACCCATTCTACCGCTTCGTCCGATTCGCTGGGGTAGAACAGATTGGGTAGCAGCGCAGCGATTGGCGTGGTTAGCGCAGCTGCGGCATCCGTGGGCGCGTTACTTTTTGGGTCAGTTTCCGTCATGTATGCACTTGTCATAGGGTTGGCAGTAGTTATTCGGCCAACGTGGCCCGGCAAGATAAACAATCATCCAAAACCCTTGTTTGGTTATGGATGTACATTTAGCGGGTAAGGGCTTAAATGCCTGATCCGCTCCCCTAAAAATCCTTTTACCATGTTTGAAACACTCATGAATCTCGTTCAGCAGCAGTCTGGACAGGCAATTGTCAACAATCCGGCCATCCCCAACGAGCACAACGAAACGGCGATGCAAACGGTAACTCAAAGTATCATGGGCAGTCTGCAGCAACAGGCTCAGGGCGGTGGCCTAAGCAGCCTGATGGGGATGCTAACCGGCGGTGGCGGTAACGTGCAGGACAGTTCGGTTACGCAGGGCGTTCAGGCGAACGTGCAGCAAAGCCTGATGGAAAAGCTGGGTATTTCACCCCAGGTTGCTATGTCCGTTGCCGGTGCGGTGGTGCCCATGGTGCTCAGTAAGCTGATGCATAAGGCGCAGGACCCTAACGACAGCAGCGTTGACAGTAACAGCATTCTAAGCTCCCTGACGGGACAGCAGCAGGGTGGGGGCGGCTTGGGCGGTATGCTGGGCGGTTTATTCGGTAATTAACGGCAGTTCGGTCGGACATCCCGGCAGCACACGACAAAAAGCGGACGACCTCAGGGTGTCCGCTTTTTTTGTGGCAGACTTTACATTAAGGGCCCGTCATATTGGCCCGGAGCCTCACGTTTTGCTGTCAATCTGGCAGAAAAAAGACTAAACCGCAGCGCTGGCACATTGCTTGTAAAAGAGACTATGTCTGTCAAACACAAGTTCAGCAACGACATTAGCTAAACCGAATCATGGGAAAAATTATTGGTATTGACTTAGGAACAACCAACTCGTGCGTAGCCGTCATGGAAGGCAACGAGCCGGTTGTGATTCCGAACAGCGAAGGCCGCCGGACCACGCCCTCTGTTGTGGCGTTTATGGACAACGGCAACGGCGAACGCAAGGTCGGTGATCCGGCCAAACGTCAGGCGATCACCAACCCTAAGAACACGATTGCGTCGATCAAACGGTTTATGGGCCGTCGCTACGACGAAGTAACGAATGAACTCAAGAACACCGCTTACGTGGTGGAAAACGGTCCGAACAACACCCCACGGGTGCGCATCGGCGACCGTCAATATACCCCTCAGGAGCTTTCGGCGCTGATTCTGCAAAAGATGAAGCAAACCGCCGAAGATTACCTGGGTCAGACTGTAACCGAGGCCGTTATTACGGTGCCTGCTTATTTTAACGATGCTCAGCGTCAGGCGACCAAAGAAGCCGGGCAGATTGCCGGCCTCGATGTGAAGCGGATCATCAACGAACCAACGGCTGCCGCTTTGGCCTATGGCCTGGACAAGACCAACCACGACATGAAAATTGCCGTGTTTGACCTCGGTGGCGGTACCTTCGATATTTCGATTCTGGAACTGGGCGACGGCGTGTTTGAAGTAAAATCGACCGACGGTGATACCCACCTCGGTGGTGATGACTTCGATCAGGTCATCATCGACTGGCTGGCCCAGGAGTTCCTGAACGACGAGCGCATCGACCTGCGGAAAGACCCAATGGCGCTGCAACGGTTGAAAGAAGCGGCTGAAAAAGCCAAGGTTGAACTCTCCAGTTCATCGTCGACGGAAATCAACCTGCCGTACATCATGCCGGTAGATGGTATTCCCAAGCACCTGGTACGGACGCTGACCCGCGCTAAATTCGAGCAACTGGCCGATGGCCTCATTCAGCGGATGCTGGAGCCCTGCCGCCGGGCCATCAAAAACTCGGGTTTGTCTACCGCCAACATTGACGAAGTGATTCTGGTGGGTGGTTCGACCCGGATTCCGCGGGTGCAGGACGAAGTCGAAAAACTCTTTGGCCGCAAGCCGTCCAAGGGCGTTAACCCCGATGAAGCCGTAGCCATTGGTGCCGCCATTCAGGGTGGTGTGCTGACGGGTGAGGTAAAAGACGTTCTCCTGCTGGACGTTATTCCGCTCTCGCTGGGTATCGAAACGATGGGTGGTGTGTTTACCAAGATGGTAGAAGCCAACACGACAATTCCGAGCAAGAAAACAGAAACGTATTCGACTGCGTCGGATAATCAGCCAAGCGTAGAGATCAACATCCTGCAGGGCGAACGGCCGATGGCGCAGCAAAACCGTCAGTTAGGCCGGTTTATCCTGTCCGATATTCCACCAGCACCCCGTGGTGTACCCCAAATTGAGGTGACTTTCGATGTGGATGCCAACGGTATTCTGAACGTAACGGCCCGCGATAAAGGAACCGGCAAAGAGCAGAAAATCCGGATTGAAGCCAGCAGCGGTCTGACCGACGCTGAAATCACCCGGATGCGTGAGGAAGCCAAAGCTAACGAAGCGTCTGACAAAGCCGAACGCGAGAAGATCGAGAAGGTCAACCAGGCCGACTCGATGGTGTTCCAGACCGAAAAACAACTGAAGGACTACGGCGATAAATTGTCGGAAGGCAACAAAACCGCCATCGAAGGGGCCCTGACCGAACTGAAAACGGCGCATGGTTCCCGTGATGCAGCCGCTATCGATGCTGCCATGACCAAGCTGAACGAGGCCTGGGCGACTGCTTCGACCGAACTTTATAACGCGACCAACGCCCAGGGGGGGAACCCAATGGACGGTGCCGGTTTCGATGGCGGTGCCAACGGACAGGCCGGAAACGGTCAGCAGGGCCAGCCAACGGACAGCGATGTCTCGGACGTGCCTTACGAAGAAGTGAAATAAACTGTGATTCGTCGGATTTAACCGATTAATCAGATTCAGGCTAGTAAGCAAGCCCCTGCTGGAAACGGCGGGGGCTTTTTGCGTTTTTATACATTAAGCAGGGTTTGGTTGTCTGAATGAAAAATAGGCCAACGGTACTGGATTTGACTATAAACCTGACCGTACAAGTAGAGAAATAAACAAACACCAACCCGACCGGTTAGACCTGTTCAGTGAAAGCCGGTTTTTGGGCACTACGTACCCAATGAACCAGTGATTTTCTGCCTGAACATACTCATGTTATGAACCCTAAAACGAAAGGAGTCCCCGTATGTTAGCGATGAATTACCGTGGACCGTTCCGGGTCCGTGTCGATCACAAGCCTTACCCCGAAATTCTTCATCCCGGCGATGCCATTGTCCGCGTGACCCGTTCCTGCATTTGCGGGTCTGATCTGCACCTGTACCACGGTCTGGTACCCGATACCCGTGTGGGTATGACTTTTGGCCATGAATTCATCGGCGTGGTGGAGGAAATCGGCTCGTCGGTCGAAAAACTGAAGGTAGGTGATAATGTCATTGTTCCCTTCAACGTGGCCTGCGGCACCTGTGCGTTCTGTAAGCAGGGGTTGTACGGGAACTGCCACGAATCAAACCCTGAGGCTACCGCCGTGGGGGGCATCTTCGGGTATTCACACACGGCTGGCGGCTACGATGGCGGACAGGCGGAATTTGTCCGGGTGCCCTATGCCGATGTAGGCCCGACGATTATTCCGGACTGGATGGACCACGACGATGCCGTTCTGCTGACCGACGTGGTGCCAACGGGCTACCAGGCGGCCGAAATGGGGGGTATCAAAACCGGCGATACGGTGGTGGTATTCGGGGCCGGGCCGGTCGGTATTATGGCGGCTAAATGTGCCTGGCTGTTCGGGGCCGGTCGTGTAATTGTGATCGACCATCTGGAATACCGGCTGGACTTCGTGCGAAACTATGCACAGTGCGAAGCGTATAACTTTAAGTCGATGGATGATCCCGTTTTATTTTTGAAGAAAACGACCGACTGGTTCGGTGCCGACGTGTGCATTGATGCCGTTGGGGGCGACGCGGCCGGTAGTGCCCTGCAAACCATTACGGGGCGTAAACTCCTGTTGCAGGCGGGTTCGGCTACGGCCCTGCACTGGGCCATTAACTCAGTCAAGAAAGGCGGTATTGTGTCAATTGTTGGCGTATACGGGCCGACGGATAACCTGGTGCCCATCGGCAATGTCCTGAATAAGGGACTGACTATCCGTGCCAATCAGGCTTCGGTGAAACGTCTGCTGCCCCGGCTGATCGATCATATTCAGGCGGGACGGCTTAATCCTAAAGCGATTATTACGCACCGGGTGCCGCTGGAGGAGGTATCCGATGCCTATCATATTTTCTCGGCCAAGCTGGATAACTGCATTAAGCCCATTCTTATTCCCCCATCAGCCCGAAAATAAACAGAGCCGTCATGGAAAACAGAGCGAACGATTATTCACATATCAATGGCTGGGGCGTGGACGCTGATCCGAAAAATGAGCCGACTTACCCCATGAAACACTATACCGGGGATGACCATAAGCGGCTGAACTGGGAGCGTCCCCCGCAGCAACCCGTTACGGTGGAGGTACTCCATTCCAATGAACGACCGAACCTGACTGCTGTTTTCGGCACATCAGTACCGCCCTCGGGGGTGAGCGGGGCCATCCGCCGGTATGCGTTCAGCCGGTTTAGTGAGTCAGAATACGGGCACTGGCTTCCCCTGCTGCTGGCCGACCGGATCAATGTGGTGGAAGGCATTGTGGATGACCTCAAACGTGGCCATATTCCTAATATCTTTGCCGAGAAGGGCTGGAAAGCCGACTGGAAATACAACCGGACGGGTTTAGTCCGGAAAGTGCTGGTTACTGCCGTGGTGACTACGCTCGTTTTTAGTCTGTTTTCGGGAAAACGCGCGCCGAAGAAGCGGTTGCGTTCTGCCTGAATCGGGAGGTAACCACCCCAGTAAAATGGCCAGTTGATCGGTGATCAACTGGCCATTTTGCGTGTACGCTGTTCGTCCCTGTTGCCACTAACTCACCGGTGGCGGGCTAAACAGGGCCGCCGTTTGCTGGCCATCGGCCACCCCCAAACCGGTGCAGGCATCCCAGCCCGCCTTGGCAGCATACCCTTTTTTGGCTGTCGTCGTGCTGTTATCCCCCTGCTTAATATCCCGGAAGGCGGTCGGGTGCGCATACAGCGTCGGATGCATAAATCCCGCGTTGCGGCCCGTTTGCTGGTTGATGAGCGCAATCAGGCCCGCCATTAACGGGGCGACCGCGCTGGTGCCGCCGATGACAAAATCCTGCCCGTCGACGCGCACTTTGTACCCCGTCACGGGGTCGGCAACGGCGGCTACATCGGGTACCCCGCGACCAACCCGTTTGCCATCGTTCACCGATTTGGGAACGCCCGCCTGCTGCTGATACACCGGTAAGTCAAACGCGTCGCTGATACCACCCCCTGTAGCACTGGTATTGCTTTCGTGCCAGACCACTTCGCTCTGAATCTTGCCGTTGGCAACTGTTAGTTTGGTGCCCCCGCAGGCCAGCACGAACGGGCTCGACGAGGGGAAATCGACATGGGCTTTGCCATCGGTCACGCCATCGGACGAACCGGTATCCCCGGCGGCCGCGCAGACGGTAATGCCTAAGGAAGCGGCTGCCTGAAAGGCCTGGTTAAAAGAATCCAGGGCCTGCTGCGTCCAGTTCACTTCGGCGGACCCCCAACTGATGGAGATGACTGAAGGCTTATTTTTTGTATCGTGGAGGGCCGTAGTAATGGCATCCAGAAAGCCACGGTCGGTGTTAGGGGCAAAATAGACCACTATGTTCGCTTCCGGCGCAATGGCACCGGCGACTTCAATGTCGAGCATCACTTCGCCATCGGCACTGTCGGCGGTAGTGGGGCTGTTTTTTCCGCCATCGACCAGTACGGCCTTAACTGACGGTGCTTTCAGGCCCAGCCCTTTGAAGTAAGCCGTAATATCGGCCTGCCGGAATCCACCGCCCAGTTCGATGATCCCGATACACTGCCCTTTGCCCGTTACGCCCGTCGGGTAGTTATAGAGCCTGGCCAATTGAGGTGGCGTAAACGCCGTATCGACGGCCTGCGCATTGGGAACAATGCCGGTGACGTCCTGCCGGTACTGAAAATGCGCCCGGGCGATGGGTCGGTCGTCGAGCCCAAAAACACCCTCGACAATAGCTACCAATGAAGCGGGCAGATGCACGGCACCGCTGCGGCCCCGAAACTCCTGACCATCGGCATCGCGGTACAGTTCCAGTTTGACTCCGAAGGCCTGGCTCATCTGGGCGACGGTACCCCGCAGAAAGACGCTGCGCCGTTCGGCACTGCTGCCCACTACGGTCAGCCCCTGTTCGGTGGCGAAGTCTTCTACCTGCTTCAGGCTGGCCGGGTCGGCGCCATACAGCCGGCCGTACTGGCTCCGGCTGACGAATTTAGTAACCTCCGACGCCGTATTGACTAAGGGGTCAAGCGATTTTCGCCGACGGACCCGTACGGTAATGTCGAGTGTCTCATCCGGTGGGGTTGTGTCGAGCTTGGTAGCGGTCGGCGCGTCTTTTTCGCTGCCGGGTAGTGGAATGAATGAATCGGGCGTTTGCATGAGTCAGAGTTGATTTTACGGGAACCAGGGCAACAGGAGGGAAGTAACGCTATTTTTCTGTAAACGAAAAGCCGGTCCGTCAATACATAAAAAAGCCCCTGAACGTTTCGGAAAGGGGCTTTTTAAGACAGTTAATCGGTTGCTCAAAGTTGCTTGTCAATGGCTTTTACCATATCAAGGTGCTTCTGCAAAACGGGCAGCGTCTTCGTCGCAAATGCTTTTAGATCAGGATCTTTGGCGTCGTCGGCCGCTTTTTTAAATTCCTTCACATCTTCTTCATGATCGTCTTTCATGTAGCTGATGTATTTTTTGTCAAATTCCGCTCCCGACAGCTTGCCCAGATCGGCGATGTCTTTCTGCTGCTCTTCGCCGGGTGTGGAGGGAATGGTAATGTTTTTGGTGGCAGCCAGCGCTTTCAACTCGGCGTTGGCTTTGGTATGATCGGTAATCATCTGTGCACCAAACTCTTTTACCTGCGCACTCTGGGCTTTCTCCTGGGCCATCCGGCCGAGTTCGACTTCAACAAGCCCCCCGCTGGCAGCCTTTACCGCAAATTCGGTATCGTCCTCCTTTTGGGTGCTGCCCTGATCTTCTTTCTTCTCGTTGCTGTTTTCAGCGTTTTCGACGCTGTCGTCACTGGTTTTTTTGCTGCTGTTGCAGGCCTGAAATGTCAGACACCCAAGGGCGAGCAATGACGTGAGCATTACTTTTTTCATACCGTTCTTTTGTTTGACTGGTGTATTGAGTTACACAGATTGAAACCTGTTAAAACAGAGTTGGGTTGGAGCTAAGCCGGTAACGTTATTTAATGGTATGACGGCAGCTGATAGGAGGGGCCGAGAAACTATCAGACAATTTTCGTGGTTATTTAGACAAATTTCTGATATTTGTTGTATGATAGCACATGATCGCACGATACTGGTCTTAACAGCCCTGAAAGGCGTACCGGCTGCAACCTTTTTTGAGATGGCCGACCTGACCGGCTACAAGCGGGAGCAACTGGCTGATCTGTTCGATACGTCCCTGAAAACATTTCAGCGCTACGAACGCGAACACCGTAACCTGAATCCACAGGATAGCGAAAAAGCCCTCAAAATTATGGCCCTGTTTCAGAAAGGGGAGCAGGTGTTCGACTCGGCGGGGGCGTTCCGGCGTTGGATGGACAAACCGGCCTATGGTCTGGGTGGTCAGGTGCCGTTTGATCTGCTGCATACGTCGGGTGGAATCGACCTGATCGTTGATGAATTAGTACGCATCGAATACGGTGATCTGGCTTAACTGGCCGTGCCTGAGCAGGCTGCACTGAGACACCGTTAACCCCACTCATGCTTATTTACCGGATTACCAAAGCCCAGTATGCCGACCGGCTGGTGGCATCAGGTGGAGCGGCCCGCTGGAATTCCCGGGGTCGTTTTGTTATTTATACGGCCGCGACCCGTGCGCTGGCCTGCTTAGAAAATGTGGTTCACCGGAGCGGGGAGGGGCTACAGGAAACTTTCCGGGTTATGGTGATCGATGTACCGGATGAACTGCCTGTCGAGACTATCGCACCGGAAACGCTGCCTCCTCACTGGTTTGATTTCGCGAACTACGGGGAGTGTCAGCAACTGGGTGATGCCTGGCTATACCGGGGAAAGTCGGCGGTGATGCGCGTGCCATCGGCCATTATCGGTCAGGAGTGGAATTACCTGCTGAATCCCGCTCATCCTGACTTTGCCAGCATTGCGCTGGTTCGTACCGAAGCTTTTGTTTTCGATCCCCGCATTAAACAATAACCCGCCTGTATGTATATTCTTTACGCCATACCTAACTGCGATACTGTGAAAAAAGCCCGAACCTGGCTGGGCGACCACGGTATTACGTACCAGTTTCACGATTACAAAAAACAGGGTATTGACCGCCCGACAATTACGCGCTGGCTAACGCAGCGAACTTGGGAGGAACTGGTGAACCAGGCTGGAACTACCTAGAGAAAGCTTCCCGATGCCGAAAAGCCGACGAATGCGGAGGAGGCTATTGCGTTAATGATTGAGAATCCGTCCGTAATCCGCCGACCGATTATTGAATCAAACGGGCAGCTGATCGCGTTAGGCTTTAAAGCGGACGACTACGAAACCGTCTTCGCTGCGTAGTCGTCTACCCGTCAATAAACCGTATAGGTAATGCCTAAGCCAATGCTCGACTCTCCGGAAGCCGTACGGCTCCTGGTCAATTCGTTTTACGAGAAAGTTCGGGTTGATCCCCTGATCGGCCCTATTTTTACGGATGTAGCCCAGGTCGACTGGTCGAGTCATCTGCCCAAAATGTATCCGTTCTGGGAAACGATCATTCTCGGCAATAACGCCTACGACGGTCATCCGTTTCGACCTCATCTGGTGGTCAATCAACAACATACCCTGCAACCCGAACATTTTGAGCGCTGGCTGCAGTTATTCTACGCTACTCTGGCAGAAAATTTTACCGGTGAAACTGCTGAACAGGTCCGACAGCGCGCCACGCAGATCGCGATGGTCTGGAATCAGAAGCTTTTGTATATGAATACGCTGTAGGTTGATAGACAGCTAGTTGACTTTTTATTTTCATAAATCTAACGGTGTTAGATTTATGAAAACGTACGTTGGATCTGGTTAATCGGCCTGTTTACTTACTCTTCGCCGAGGATCAGCAGGCCCAAACCAAGCGCAACGGCATCTTCGGCCAATGCAACAACAGCATCGGGCAAACCGCGCTTACTGGTTAGCCAATGCCGGAGCTGGAAAAAAGCATACGTACCGGCCAGGGCTCCTAATCCACCCAGTACTGCCCCAATGCCTGCGCTCTGCCCTTCGGCCTGCGAAACAGCCGCCCCACTGACTGCACCGGAACCAAGTCGGCCAAGTACCTGCGGGAACCCGGTCCGGTCTGGAGTATCCGGCAGTTTATCGCCGATCAGTTCGCCACAGGCCAGCAGCGTGCATACGTCGGCTGTACGGGCGTACGTCACCGGTTTGAGTGGCGATTCAAGCAAAAAAGCCGTGGGTTGCTGACTGTAGTGGCGGCTAACCAAAGCGGGGGCCATCATGCTGCGCATCCCGGCTACCACCCCGATTTGAGCGGCCTTTGCATAGGTTGATGTCATAGGTTTGTACGGTTAGCGGGTAATGGTGATGTAAGACATAGTATGGGGGGCATCAGATTTGGTATTAACAAACTTCTTCTCGGGTTTATCGAAATCAGAGATGTACAGGCGGTCTCCTTTCAACAGGACTTCGGCGGGCTGGTCGAGGGCTCCTCCGGTGCCATCGGTATCGCCGTTCTGCGCCAGCACACTCACTTTTCCATCCGGTTCGACAATTTTGATGGCGTTACTGCGGGAGTCACAGACGTAAAGTTTATCTGTTTTCCGGTCGATTATCAGGCCGTCTACGCACGGAATGGCTTCACTGACTTTCAGCTCTTCCTGTTTGGCAAAGGTACCATCGGGCTTCAGCGTTATTTTATAGAGAGTACCATTGCCAAACAGACCGGTATAAAGATTGCCCTTGCTGTCGTAGTCCATACCGTCCGCGCCATTGTCTACGCCGGTTTCATTTACTTTCGTCGTGAAGGTCGTCAGTACGTGCGGGTCCATCGTTTTTGGCAGCAGCGTAACCGCACCTTTGTTCAACTCGTCGAGAGTAAAGCGGAAAATGGCACTGCCGTTATCGTTCCCCGGCAAATCCCACTGGCTATCCGTCACATAAATTGTGTTTCCTTTCCAGACGACTGCGTTTGATAGCCCAAACCCTGTCACTACGGGTTCAATAACGCCCGGCTTACCATTCGTCATCTGAATCCGCATCAGGCGCGACTTGTAGTTTTTATCATTCTCGTACTGATTTTCGGCGTAGTAGAGATTACCATCCGGGCCAAAAGCAAGGTCCATCGGACAGGCATGTTTCGTATCCGGGTGAGCGGGCAGATCCGTCACGAACTGAATACTGTCGTTCACGATCTTCAGCAATACGCCCGGGTACGTATTATTGGCCAGATTGGGCATCGAGAGGTAAATCGTGCTGCTGTCGGGACTAATGGCCAGGCCATCCGGCGTATTGTATTTTTCGGGGAGGGTGGCCAGCAGAACAGGGTGGCCGACTGCCTGCGTGGTGCTGTCTGCCTGACTGGCGGTAGTCGTATCCGTACTGGTAGTGCTCCGGCAACTCGCCAAACAACCGAGCAGCAGGAGGGAGGGAAAGATGGGCTTCATGAAAATAGCTGAGTAATAGCCGACTGAATGAGCCAGCCGCGTGGTAGTGAACGTTTTTTTAAACGGCCGTTACCCGATAATGTTCAGAAATCTGAACAAGCGGAGTAGCCGGATCAGGGGTAGACCGTTACTAAGCAGATAAATTGTATTTGCCGAAGTCAGGTAGTTTTCAGCGACGGGGACGTAATGCAGTTGGCAGCGCCTGAAAGTAGGCGCGGAGTGGCCCTTTGCTCGTGTTTAACCGGCTGTTTTAGCCGTAATTTGCCTATTTCGTTAAAAATTTGTATATTTGTGTATACGGGTTGACAGGCGAAAGCTGCGGCCCGGAATAGTAAAATTCTGTGAAACCTACCTGATATGGCAGACGAAATTTCCGGCGTTGATGCGCCCGGCTCTCAGGGCCCATCCAAAATCATTCCCATCAATATTGAAGACGAAATGCGGGGTGCCTACATCGATTATTCGATGTCGGTTATTATCTCGCGGGCCCTGCCTGATGTCCGTGACGGACTGAAACCCGTTCACCGCCGGGTGTTGTTCGGAATGGCCGAACTGGGCGTTAATTATAACAAAGCCCATAAGAAATCAGCCCGTATCGTGGGTGAGGTCATGGGTAAATACCACCCGCATGGTGACTCATCGGTGTATGACACCATGGTGCGGATGGCGCAGGACTGGTCACTGCGGTACCCGTTGGTGGATGGTCAGGGTAACTTCGGCTCGGTCGACGGCGATTCGCCGGCTGCCATGCGGTATACGGAGGCCCGGCTGAAGCGGATTGCGGAGGAAATCCTGAGCGACATCTATAAAGAAACGGTTGATTTCCAGCCCAACTTTGACGATTCGCTGGAGGAACCAAGCGTCATGCCCGCCAAACTGCCAAATCTGCTGCTCAATGGCTCGTCGGGTATTGCCGTTGGTATGGCGACCAACATGGCTCCCCATAACCTGAGCGAAGTAGTTGACGGCATTACGGCCTATCTGGAAAATACTGACATTACGATTGATGAACTGATTCAGCACGTTAAAGCCCCTGATTTCCCCACCGGTGCGACCATTCACGGTATGTCCGGCGTAAAGTCAGCCTTCCATACGGGGCGCGGCCGGGTTGTTATCCGGGCTAATGCCACCATTGAAACCCACAAGTCGGGTAAGGAGCAGATCATCGTTACGGCCATTCCGTATATGGTCAACAAGGCGATGATGCTGGAGAAAACAGCCGCGCTTGTCAATGAGAAACAACTTGACGGCATTGCGGCTATTCGGGACGAATCGGACCGCGACGGGATGCGGGTGGTGTACGATCTCAAAAAGGACGCCATCGCCAACGTCGTTCTTAACAACCTGTACAAGAAAACGGCCCTGCAATCGTCGTTCGGGATCAACAACGTAGCCCTCGTTAAAGGACGGCCGCTGCTGCTGAATCTGAAAGACATGATCCGGTACTACGTAGAGCACCGGTACGAAATCATTACCCGCCGGACGCAGTACGAACTGCGCGAAGCCGAAAAGCGGGCGCATATCCTGCTTGGTCTGCTCATTGCCCTTGACAACATTGATGCGGTGATTGAGTTGATTCGGGCCTCACGTGACCCGGAAGCGGCCAAGAACGGCCTGATCGAGCGGTTCACGCTCAGTGAAGTGCAGGCCAAGGCCATTCTGGAGATGCGTTTGCAGCGGCTGACCGGTCTGGAGCGGGATAAACTGCAGGCGGAATACGACGAACTGATGAAGTTAGTCACCGACCTGAAAGAAATTCTGGCCAGCGATGAGCGGAAGCGCCAGATCATCAAAGACGAACTGGCCGAACTGAAGGCCCGCTACGGGGATGAGCGCCGGACCCAGATTGAGCCGTTTGCCGAGGGCGACATTGCCGATCTGGATTTGATTCCCGATGAGGAGATGCTCATCACGATCTCGCATCAGGGCTACGTCAAGCGCACCAGCCTGACCGAATACCGGACGCAGGGGCGGGGTGGTACCGGGGCGCGGGGCGTGGCTAAATCGAAAGATGAGGACTTCACTGAGCATCTGTTCACGGCTACCATGCATAATACGCTGCTGATCTTTACCCAGAAAGGCCGTATGTACTGGCAGCCCGTGTACGAGATACCCGAAGGAAGCCGCATCTCGAAAGGACGCCCCATTCAGAACCTGATCAATATTGAATCCGATGATAAAGTACGCGCCGTCATTCCCGTTAAAGGGCTTGATCCGGTTAAATACGCGGATTATATCAATAACAACTACATCGTGATGTGTACCCAGCAGGGCACCATCAAGAAAACCGCCCTGGAAGCGTATTCGCGTCCCCGCCAGAACGGCATCATCGCCATCACCATCGACGAAGACGATCTGCTTCTGGATGTTTGTCTGACGAATGGTGATAATGACATCGTGATTGCGTCGCGGGCGGGTAAAGCCGTTCGTTTCAACGAAAGCCGGGTGCGGCCTATGGGTCGCCAGGCATCGGGCGTACGGTCCATCACGCTGAGTGAGGAGATGCCCGGCGACCGCGTAATTGGTATGGTCTGCGTGAGTGGTCCCGAAGCTCAGTTGCTGGTAGTCTCCGAAAACGGGTATGGCAAGCGGTCGGAGGTAGAAGACTACCGGGTAACGAACCGGGGTGCTAAAGGCGTTGGTACGCTCAAAGTGACCGAAAAAGTAGGTCAGTTGGTAGCCATTCTGGAGGTCTCGGATACCGATGAACTGATGATTATCAACAAATCGGGGATTGTCATTCGGATGGCGGTTGATGAGATTCGGGTGGCCGGGCGCAATACGCAGGGCGTCAAACTGATTCGGATCAGCGAGGGCGATGAGATTTCGTCGGTCACTAAAATCACCCGGGCAGAAGGGGAGGAGCCTGTTTCGGAAGCCGTGAGCGCAGAGGCTGCGGACGATGAAGGGGCCGAAGCCTAAGCAACTGCCGGATTATACGGTTCTTTCCGTACTTTCGTTTTTGAAAACAAACAACTAAGCAAACCCATGAAAAAATTCGTAGTTGTGTCGGCCATTAGCCTGACATCACTGACAGCCATGGCTCAGACGGGTGCCATCCTTCAGTTAGAAGGTGGCAAACTCGACAAAGCCAAGACCGAGATCGACAAAGCCACTGAAGATCCCAAACAAGCTGCCAAGGCAAAAACCTGGCTCACCAAAGGACGGATCTACGAAGCCATTGCCTCTGACCCAACGGGTGTGTACGCTAAATTAGACACCAACGCGTCGCTGACGGCTTATGCGGCTTACAAAAAAGCGCTGGAGGTTGAACCCAACGGTGGTAAGAGTGCCAAGGAAATTAATGAGGCCCTGACCGGAGAGAAGTTATACCGGGCGTTAATGGCGCAGGGTGCAGGCCGGTATCAAAGCAAAAACCTCCCCGATGCTATTAAGATGATGTCGCTGGCGGGTGAAATTATGCCAAAGGACACCTTAGCTGCTTTGTATACAGGTATCAGTGCCCAGCAGGCGAAAGACCCTGTTATGGCCAAGCAACAATTTGAGCGCTACATGGCCAATGGCGGTAAGGATGTAGGCGTTATCTACAGCCTTGCTTCGCTCTACCGCAACGATAAGGAATACGATAAGGCTATTGCAACGCTCGATAAAGGACTGAAGCTCATACCGGGTAACAAAGACCTTGGTGCCGAGCGGGTTAATATCCTGATGTCGTCCGGTCGGATGGACGATGCCGTAGCCAGCATGAAGGAACTGGTTGAGAAGGACCCCAATAACGTACAGAACGCTCTGAACCTGGCTATTCTGTATGATAATGCGGCTTCTAAAATGACCGAGCAGATTCGCAAACTGACTGATGACGCCAAAAAGGGCGGTGGACTAACCAAGAAACTTGCGGCTGAAAAGGATGCCCTGGATGCGTATAACTCGGAGATCACGCGCTTAACGGCGGCTATCAAGAAGACACCGGCCAAAGCCGCTGATTTGAAGCGTCAGCTGGCGGATGCCCAGAAGAGCAAGGCGGATCGGCAGGCAACGGTAACCCAGTTGGAAGCGCAGGTAAAAGAAGAAGCTGCCAAAGGTGTTAACCCGGCCGATTTAGAGAAGCAGGCTGCTGACCTGAAGCAGAAACAGACGGAGCAGCGTGATTTAGCCAAGACGTATTATACAAAGGCGTTGGCTATTGATCCGGCTAATTTCGATGCGAATTACAACATGGGCGTTTTCTATTTCAATGATGCGGTTGAAATGAAAAAGGCGGTTGATAACATGAGCATGGCTGATTACCAAAAGAACGGTAAAGAAGTGGAGGGCCGGGTCTGTGGTAAGTTTAAGCAGGCGCAGCCATATTTTGATAAGGCTAAGGCAACCAAGTCGGATGATGAGGCTTTGAATGAAAACCTGACGAGTCTTCAGAATATTCTGAAGCAGTTTGAAGAGAAGAAGATTGCCTGTGTAGAAACTAAATAGGCAGTTCTGTCTGAGAGCAGAAGGGGAACCTGTTTAACGGGTTCCCCTTCTTTTTGGTAATTCTACTTAACATAATATAAATTATATAACTAAATGTTTACTGATAAATCAAAGTACTGCTTGAGCGATTCACGTGAAACAGTAAGGCTCTATAAGACAGGTTATTAGATAAGAAAAGGGCTCTGATCAGTTCTAAAACGTCTAAAAGGCGTTTAATTCGACCTGTATAGTATAACAGCTGCTATCAATTGACGTCTAACTAAGGGCCATAGAGGAATTAATCTGTAAGGATTGTGCTACAGTACCAACTGCTACAAATGCTAGTTGAATGACGATCAAATAAATCACGTCCCTGGATTTTCCTGGCTATAGATCGTGGATCAGTACCAGCCTAGGATGCCTTTATTAATTGTGCTATACGAGGACCGTTAGTCCCAGACGATCTCGCACTGCTCGTGGCCTGATAGAAATAAAGTAGCTGACAGCTGGTCGGTGACTTAACTGCGCTTTGAGATTCTTATAAAGTGCTTAGGATTGGGGTACAAACAAAGCGGCTGACGGCATATGGTAGATGAAGCGTTTATGACAACTCGATGTCTAAGTTAGAAGTGTTCAACCGTTGTTATTTATGTTAGGGATTAATTATCTGTGAAGTACAGAAAGATTAAGTACCACGTATCCTCCTTCAGCTGAAAATGCTTCCCCGCAAGGAATCGGGAGCATAAGCAAGTTCTCCCATGAAATTTTCTCTACTGCACAGGTTTGCTTTTTTGTAGGTTGAACTCGATACTTTTTGCCTTTAAAAGGAGAACCTACTAATTATCTTCATTAACGTTTGTGAAAATTTTCAGTTGGATCAATACTATCACTATTACGGTTTTCTGAGTCGTAAAGATTTTAGTTGTATCCTTTTAGAAAAAATAACTCTACTCGTCGTAATCACTACTATAATCATGCAACTGGTTTGCGGTTCCTATCTCGTTCATGTTCGGTTAACCGGCAGGTGTATATTCCCGGAACGTACCATCTTTATAAAAGATCAGAATTCGCTCTACAGTTTTTTCTGTTGGTAAAATTGCTACAGGCGATTGTGAGACGGTAGCATGCCCAGCCATTCCCCCATTCATATTGACCGAAACTGGAGTAGTACGTTGCTGACTGTATGGCGATATTATGTTCCGCGTCGTAAGGGGTTGATTTGTTTCGCGTGGCGACCGAATAGTAGCGGCTGGCTTAACCGGAAAGGATTGTTCCTGCGTATCCTCTTCCATAATCCAGTCGTAACCCAAATCAGGAAAGCGACGTATTACTTTTTGAATAATATCGAAACTAGGTCGGTTCCGTCCTGACAGGATATGCGAAATGCTGGATCGCTGAACGCCAATCTCGTCGGCAAAGACGGATGGAGATAAGCTTTTGTCAATCAGGATCTGTTTAATCTTGTCATTTACATTCATAAATACAGGAATTTACAAACGCAAATTTAATAAAAGTGTAGATAATTTACAAATATAAATTATTAGATTTAATTATGTAAACTATTAAAAAGGCCCGCCCTGTTTACAGTAGTAAATAGGGCGGGCCATACGTAGCGCATTGATAAGGGTTACAATGTTAAACAACTACATTGTTATCTCGTAGCGCATCATTCAGCGAAGTTTTCAAATCGGTTGACGCTTTACGTTGCCCAATAATCAGCGCACATGGAACCTGATAAGTACCTGCCGGAAATTTCTTAGCAAAGCTACCTGGAATAACTACTGAGTTTGCGGGCACATGCCCCCGGTATTCTATAGGGGTCTCCCCTGTCACATCAATGACTTTTGACGATCCGGTAATTGTTACACCCGCTCCCAATACAGCCCGTTTGCCAATATGAGCGCCTTCGACAACAATACAGCGTGAACCAATAAAGGCACCATCTTCGATGATAACAGGGGCTGCCTGTGGTGGTTCGAGGACGCCACCAATGCCTACTCCCCCGCTTAGGTGGACGTCTTTCCCAATTTGTGCGCAGCTGCCAACTGTGGCCCAGGTGTCAACCATGGTACGTTCGTCAACGTACGCGCCAATGTTCACATAAGAAGGCATTAGAATAACGCCGGGTGCTAGATAAGCACCAAAGCGTGCCACCGCTGGCGGTACAACCCGGACACCTGATTTGTCAAAGCCCGTCTTTAGCGGGATCTTATCATGAAAGGAA
Organism: uncultured Cytophagales bacterium; assembly: GCA_964251665.1. Classification (GTDB taxonomy): domain Bacteria; phylum Bacteroidota; class Bacteroidia; order Cytophagales; family Spirosomataceae; genus JBBQLG01. The sequence continues at coordinate 217,662 of CAXUKO010000009.1, read as the reverse complement.
AAAATGCCCACTTCTTCAGGCGCCATACGCTGGCTGATAAAATAAAGGAGAATAGCTTTTTTTACCCAGTCATTTACTGACCAGGTACCTCCCTCCTGTTTAGGCGGATTTGCCACTCGTAGCTGCCCGTTGTTTAATTGATCGATGACACTCCGAACAACACTTAAATTATGTTCGTTTTGTAATAGATCCCTGTTTGACCAGATAAGTTCGATCTGTTCCTGCTCAATCATAATCTTAATTAATAGTTTAGTTAAAGCAGCTTAACTCATTGATAAATAACATCTTGCAAAAAAGTAGAAAACTGCATCAGAATTTTATTCTGTCAAAATAGCTGAGATTAATATTCTCTGAACTACTATCCTTTAGTAATAGAATACTCTGTTTACAGTCATAACAGTACGCTACTCGTCAATAAGTAAGTTGGTCAAAGATACACTGCCGCTTTATGATAGCCGTGTCTGATCTGTGTTCTGATCGGTTTATTGGGTGGCTATAGCAATGGACTCCAGATATATCAAAAGATTATCTGGGCTCCTGTGCCTATGATTTATCAACTCTGAAGATGTCAATACTTATGTTAGCTTCGTGGCGAAGGGTTGTGTTATCACACATTGACTTTCGCATAAGTTTCAATTGAGTATAGGTATTGTGTAGGAGGCTCCTTATGGTTTTACCTGTTCGAAATCACCGTCTATGAGTAAGTCTCAAGTCTTTGTTTGGATGCGTAACTTAGCTAACGTAGTATAGTATATCTACAGCCCTTTAACTAATTGCTAGTCTTATAAAGCTTTGCCCTACTACCTTAATAAAATAATATGGAGTTTTAGAAGTAAGCCTAGAAGCTACAATTTTGGAGACTGTATGTAGTCTGGAAGTTTTTAGCCTGTATTGAGTGAGTAGATAATAAAAAGGAGTACGAGCGGTATTGATGCTATTAATTTGAAGAATGTACTACCCTATTGTACAAGTTAGATCCCTAAGTGACTAGCCGTGTATAAGATATAATAACGTAATGGGTGTAAGAAATAATAGATTATTAAAGGCTTAGCACACTATCCTACCCCCACTATTCCTATAAAAGACGTATTAGTAATAATAAAGCACTTCTTGCTAAATATACATATTATTAGCAAATTACTACTATAATGCTAACATTTATCGAATATTTTGACAAAATTTGCGAAAAAACTAATTATATTTAGTTAATATTGCTATTATTGCTAATAATATAGATGATTGCTAATAATGGTTTAGTATTTTTTGCTAAAAATTCAGATGCGACACTACCTATTATAAATTATTATCTTTGAGCGTTAAACCAAAACATCTGTACGAATGGCAACCATTAAAGTAGCGATCAACGGCTTTGGTCGTATCGGCCGTCTGTCGTTTCGGCGTTTACTTGAAAAAGAAAACGTGGAAATCGTAGCAATCAATGACCTTACTGACAACGCAACACTTGCTCATCTGCTGAAATACGATTCAGTACATGGCAAATTTGCCGGGGAGGTTTCCTCGGATGCAGATAGTATTACTGTCAATGGCGTCCGTATAAAAGCATACGCAGAACGTGATCCTAAAAAGTTACCCTGGAAGGAACTGGAAGTTGATGTCGTACTGGAATCTACGGGCCGCTTTGTAGACGAAGCTGGTGCAGGCCAGCATTTGGAAGCAGGTTGTAAGAAAGTTGTGATCTCTGCGCCCGCTAAAGGCAACATTCCAACAATCGTTCTCGGTGTTAATGAAGACACACTGACAGGCAGCGAGACGATTCTGTCCAACGCTTCCTGCACAACAAACTGCCTTGCCCCAATGGCTAAGGTGCTGGACGACACGTTCGGGATTGAAAAAGGTTTCATGACTACGATTCACGCATACACAGCGGATCAGAATCTTCAGGATGCACCTCATTCCGACCTGCGCCGGGCCCGTGCTGCTGCCGTATCCATTGTTCCTACCTCTACAGGCGCGGCTAAAGCGGTTGGTTTAGTTCTGCCACATCTGAAAGGCAAACTGGACGGCAACGCCATGCGCGTTCCCACACCAGATGGATCGATTACCGATTTCACGGTTGTATTGAAGCGTGAGGCTACGGTTGAAGAAATTAACAACGCCATGAAACTGGCCTCTGAGACAACTATGAAGGGTATTCTGGAGTACTGCACTGATCCAATTGTCTCAATTGACATCATTGGTAACTCACACTCCTGCATTTTTGACTCCGAATTGACTTCAGCGCAGGGTACACTGGTTAAAGTGGTTGGCTGGTACGATAACGAATATGGTTATTCGAGCCGGGTGGCTGACCTGATGGAGAAGTTAGCTTCCTAAAGCCAGTCTGGTTAGTTTAGTAACAGTTCTAAAAAAGGCGCGGCTCATACCGCGCCTTTTTTGCATTGCAGGTATTTGATCGAAAATCCCTGTTCGAAGAACATACCCTCATACTTTGTCTTAATTCCCAAATGTAAATTATTAAGGGGCGACTGGTAGAGGTCATGCGTATAAATGATATTTGTAAAACCAGATACTGGCAACATTTGTAAACTATACTCGAAAAATTCAGTATTATCCGTTTTCAAATGCAACAGTCCATCATCCGCCAGGACATGACGATACAGTTTCAAAAATCCCGGGTGAGTTAGCCTGTGCTTTTCCTGACGGTCCCGGGGTTGCGGGTCTGGAAACGTAATCCAGATCTCATCGACCTCTCCTTCCCCAAAAAATTCCAGCAGATAGCGGATATCCGTTCGCAAAAAAGCGACGTTTGTGAGTGCTACCGCCTGAGCCGCCAGCGAACCCCGGGCAATACGATCGCCTTTGATATCGACCCCAATAAAGTTTTTCTCTGGATAAGCTTTACCTAATCCAACCGTGTATTCGCCCTTGCCACAAGCGAGTTCAAGTACAATTGGATGCTGGTTGTGAAAGTACTCGGCTCGCCACTGTCCTTTTAGTGCTGTGTACTGCGGCTTACCAGCCTCAATGACGTATGGGCTCTCAGCATTGTGCTCAAAGCGATGTTGTTTTCTACGAGTCACGGTTTATAAATGGGTTAATTCGGCCACGAGGTAGGTACTTCCCGTCACCACAATCAAATCGTCAGGCCCTGCTTCGGCAAGCGCGGTAATAAGCGCCTGATTTACGTCTAAAAATAGCCGGGACTTGTGTTGTTCGGTTAGCAGACCAACTTGTGTAGTCAACTGTTGTAAGGCCTCCACAGGCATAGCCCGCGGAGAATCAAACTGACACAGGTAATATAAAGCATTCACTGGCAACAGACGGAGCACCGCCGTTACATCTTTATCCTGCACGAAACCAATAATAAGGTGTAAGTGCACATACGTCAGCGACCGGATCGATTCAAATAAGGCAATGATGCCCGGCTGATTGTGCGCAGTGTCAACGATCACAGTTGGATGCTCATGAAGCGTCTGAAAACGACCTTTAAGGCCCGTTGTCTCCGTAACTGAAGCCAGCCCACGATGCAGGTCTACCTTGGATACCGGAAAAACAACCTGCAATTCCGATACCGTCGCCAGCACAGCCAACAGGTTTTTTACCTGATAGCCACCTGTTAAATCAAGGTGAAACGATTCTTTTGTGAGTGATGGGTGCGATTCAACAATTACCTCCCTCCGACCCGACTGCACACCATTGTCCGTTGCCGAATAAAGCGTATCGGCAAAATGAATAGGTGCGTGGTGCGCGTCGGCAACCCGGCTAAACACCTCGGCTGTTTCCGGATGTGTCTCCCCGATCACCACCGGTACTTCGGGTTTGATAATGCCGGCTTTCTCAGCGGCAATCAGCGGCAGGGTATCCCCTAACAGATCGGTATGATCCCACCCAATATTGGTAATAAGCGACAGCAGCGGGGTAATGACATTGGTAGAATCGAGCCGTCCGCCAAGGCCCACCTCAACGATAGCAATATCGACCGTTTGGCGGGCAAAGTAATCGAAGGCGATGGCCACCGTGACTTCAAAAAAAGACGGTTCGATGGAGTCAATCAGCGACTGGTAACGGGTAACGAACTCAGCCACCTCCGCATCGGATATGGGCTTCCCGTTAATGCGAATGCGCTCGGTAAATGATTTCAGATGGGGAGACGTGTACAGACCAACCCGGTAGCCAGCGGCCTGATAAACCGATGCCAACATATGCGAGGTGCTGCCTTTACCATTGGTTCCCGCTACGTGAATAGCCCGAAATTGACGCTCTGGATTTCCCAAAGCGGCACAGAGCGCTTCGGTATTCCCAAGGCCGGGTTTAAGGGCCTTCGCTCCTATCCGGTGAAATACCGGCAGCCGGTCATACAGATAAGCTACCGCCTGCGCGTACTCCATTTATTTTGACTTGATGATAAACGTAATGGTACCCGTTGAGACCGGTGGCGTTACTGACGACTTGGGAACCAACCGGAGCCGCTGCACCGCTTTCCGGTATAAGTCAGCCACAGTTGGGCTTACATTCGATTGAAGCGTTCTGACCGATATAATATCCCCACTCTGATCAACCTTTAGCTGAAAGACGATCTTGCCGGTTTCATCCGAATCATCATTTACAGACGGGCGGCCACTCATCGACCAGCCGGACACATCAAAATTCACCCCGGAACCCGACCCTCCCGGTGTACCATATAAGCCTTTAGCGTCGATTTTACCGTTGGGGTTTCCTTTATCCCCGACGCCCGAACGGTCATCGCCATTGTTATTACCTCCCGTACCTGATTCACGACCAACAGTACCATTAGACCCACCGCCCCCCGATGACCGTTTGTATAAGGCATTAGGGTCAACCGTTTCTACCTTCTTTACGGGCTCGGCTCTTGGTGGCGCGGGCGTCGGAGTGGGGGCAGTAGCCGTTGTTTTTTTGGGCTCCGGCCGTTCAGGTGTCGTAACCGGACTCTCGACTTTAGAGGCAATATCAGGTCGTTCCCGAACGACTTTAGCAACTTTCGCTTCAGCCACTTTAGGTACCGGTGTGACGGGTGTTTTCTCGACCCGGTTCGTTGTCGTGACCTTAGGATTCGGCTTATCCTCGGCTTTCTTCACCTCCACCGCCCGTTTGGAGTTATTGGGTTTATTTCGTGTTTGTATGTTCCCACTACCGATATTGTCCGTACCGAAATTCACTTCCACAAACTGAATAGGCGGTGGCTGCGGAATGGAATGAGACAACGTAATGAAAAACAGTACGATCAGGACTAAGGCCGTGACGACAAAAGCCCCGGTAGCTGCCAGCATCCGGGCTTCAGGTTCGTTTTCGTAGGCAGTGCGTGTCATAGAAAGGGCAGAAAAGTCCATTGATAAACGATGAATGTCTGTATTTCGTTTATCGTTCTGAGCCATTTACCAGACCGGAACGACCGCAAAGATAAGCGACAGGATATAAAAAAAGGCAGTCTGCGGACTGCCTTACTCTTATTAGTATAGGTACATCTATTAATGGGTACGCATCAGCCAGGCTGGCGTACCCGTTAATTCGCTGAGTTTCGCCATAACGGTATCGGCTTCTACCACTGATGTGGCACCATAGGCCGCTACTTTAATCAGTTCACGACGACGTTTAGGCACCATCAGGTACGCATCTTCATAACCGGCTTTGCGCAACCGGCGCTGTAACCGCAAGGCATTACTACGACTCGAAAAGCTCCCTGCCACTACCAAAAATGGTTTAGCAACTACCAGTTCTAACCGTTTTCGCGAAGTAGGAACCGCTTTCCGGATTGAAGGCACGGTAACCGGTTTAGCGGCTACAATGACCGGCGCTGCCACAACAGGAGCAGCTGCCACGACCGGCGGAGTTGGAGCGACCTTAGGCGCAGATTCAACAGCAATCGGTTTCGGGGGGGCTGTAACTACCGGCGTTGACACAGGCACACGTACAGGCTCCGATTCGGTCATCAATGTTGGCATCCGTAGCAGCGATGCCGGACTCAAGCTACTCTGCAATAACTGTCCCTGCTGCACAACAGAAAAATAACTGTATACACCCATCGCCCCCAGTAACAGTGTAGCCGCTACCCAGTGCCAGACCGGACGACGAACCGGCATGGGCATCAGTTGCCCTTCTTCCATCAAAGAACCGGCCACAGCAGGAAGCGTATTGGACACAAAGGGCAGCACCGAAACGGGTAAACTTACCTCGGTCGATTCGCAGTATTGCGCCTGAATGGGCTGAAACCCGTAGGATTCGGCCTCAAAATTATGGCGAAGCTCAGGATGAAACTGCAGGCGGCCCTCTTCATTGGTCGTTAGCAGACCAACGCCATCAAGCGTATAGCTGCCGCCCACCCGAATCTGCTGCTTCATAGCCGTCACAAACCCATTGATGTAGCGCAGAGCCTCATCGCGGGTCAACGACTCATGCAGCATGACATAATTAATAAGAATGCCGTCGTCCAAACGCAGGGCTTCATTGAAGGCCAGTCGCTTGCGGGGAGGCAGGTACTGACCCGTCGCTTCAGAAAACGAGGCAGGCAGGTAATGCGTCAGAAAAGCACCAAACTCGGGAACGACCAGACAGTCGTACTGATACAACAGTTTCTTGAGGTAATCGCCAACAGGAGTCATCGGTGCAGGGTGGTCAGGAGTGATTAGAAGGAATAAGAAATTCCTCCCTGAAAGTTAAGACCCTGAACTTTGTAATACAAATACCGCTGGTAATTCTGCCCCAGGATATTATTGAGCGCGACGAAAGCGGATAGCTGCTGACCTAAGAAATAGTCAATTTTCAGGTTGGCATCCACAATGGGTTTCAGGGTCGTAACCGTGTTCGTAACGAAGTTTTTGTTTTTAATGCCCTGATAATAGTACAAATCCGCCGTTACAAATAATTTCTTATTCAGGATATAGGCATTCGACCAGGTACCGGCAATCTGCGGCCGTCCCCAGGCTTCTTCGAGCCGGTCGAGCGAATACTTGAAGACATCGACTTTTAGATTCGACCGGAATTTATCTTTCTGGTTATAGCCGATCTGCCCCGTAATGGTCGTGACTTTAGCGTTACCGCCATCGTAAAGGACGAAAAACTTCGCCGTGTCAGCCCCGGTAACGCTCAGCGAGTTGTTGAAGGTGTAGAAATTACGATACTGGGCGTAGGAGACCCGACCTTCGTAACTGAAGCCTGATCCTAATTCTCCTTTTGAGCCGACATACCCATCCAGTGTTTTGGTGGTATTCGCCAGGACCACCTGCGGAGCCAGCCAGCGGTTCTCACTCAGAAAAGACCGCAGGGTATTTCGTACGACATCCCCATCGACCCCACCGAAAAAGTGAATGTTGCTCGTCGGTACCACATCAATGTCCACCACCGGGAAAGCACGGGTGTTATTGATGCCCAGGCGCCGATCGGTTTCGTTGACCGCATTGATAGCTGCGGTTACGGTAAATACCGGCGAGGTGTACTTGAAAGCCGGTCGAACGCGAAACAGGTTACGGTTATCCACCGGACCGTCGCTGCGCTGCGTGACGTAGGCGTCGGCAGTTAGCAGGGCGACCACATTATCCGTAATGCCCACCGACGATTTAAAATTTGTGCCCCAGTCTGTTTCGGACGCGTTGTAATAATCGTGCAGCGTAGTGAGGCCTGTTTTCAGCGAATAGTCGATAGCCGTTTCGCTGCTGACGTTCTCAATGCCCAGATTTACCCTAAATGTGTTTAAGCGCTGCTTTATTTGATCACGGTTAACTACCTCTGGGCCAGGCCGGTAACCATAGAAATAATATTGTTCCCGGTCATACCCGAGGGAACCCGTTAGTTTAAACAGATCCGTCAGATACTTGCCGGACACTTTCAGCCGGGTATCGCTCTGGGCCGAGTTCTTGCCATCGACCGGGCCGATACTGGAGGAAATATGCTTCAATGAAGCTTCTACGCCATAATTCGGCTGATCGTGAATGCCCACAAAGGCGTCGCCCAGAAAGGTACCGTAGTTCCCGCCCCCCAGTTTCACATAATTATTGAACGCTGGCTGCGCGTCGGCCTGACCGGTTGCAGTCGCCAGCGGAGTCAGCTGAATCCGGGGATCTCCTACCGTTAATTTACGGTCCTGAAACTCGTAGGTCAATTTGCGCTGCTCATCAGTCGTTTTAACGGACGGAATCTTGGTGAAAATCCGGTTAGCCGGTGGCAGATCAATTTTACGGCTTTTCTCAACGGTGATTTCCTGGTTATCAATTTCACCTTCCCGGACCGGTTTCGTCGGTTTGGTGGGCTGCTGGGCGAATCCTGACAGCGACAGGGTAACCAGACCTGCGGTGAGCAGTGCAGGCTTAACTAGAAAAGGGTAACGAAAATAAGGCATAGGTAATGGTTTGTAGTGGTTAGTTCGTGGCTACAGGTTGGTCGTTTTCTAACGCTGCCAACCTGTAGCCACCACTTAATTCTTCCCTTCCAGAGCGGCCAGTTTCTGTTTGGCTTCGGTAACGATTTCGTCGATGCCGGCATTCTCGATGATTGAGTTCAGCACGGCCCGGGCCTGAGCGAATTCATTCAGGCCGACGTTATTATCCGCAACTAATATGAATGCTTTGCCTTTCCAGTAATCGAAGTCCGCAAACAGTTCGTTGAACTTCAGCAGGGTAGCAATGGACTCTTTGTATTTCTTCTGCTGGTACAGCATCTGCCCGATGCGGTAGTTAGCCTCCGCGCCGTTGACGTCCTTCGCCAGCGCAATTGTCCGCTCGAACTCGGTCTGGGCGGTTTTAAAATCATTTTTCATAGAAGCCGCCTTACCCAGAGCCAACTGCGCCCGGTTCTGCGCGCCCGCCACCACGCTCCCGGCAGTGAGCACCTCGCGGGCAAAAACCACCGCAGAGTCGGGTTTATTATAGGCCAGATAGGTATCCATCAACCCAAGCTGAGCCGCTACCTGATCTGTTTTCTGACTCGACCGGCCCAGCAGGAACTGGTAGTTGCGTACCGCCCGGGGAAAGTTTTTCTGCGTCCGCTCCAGTTCAGCTGCCCGACTGGCCGACCGTACCACAAAATCCGACTTACCATCCGTCATCACCGTATAATAATACCGCAGCGCATTGGCCGCGTCTCCAGTGCGGTTGTACGATTCCCCGATGTAATACCGGGCCTCGTTCGTATTCGGGCTGTTTGGGTATTCCTCAATGAAGGCCAGCAGTGCCTGAATGGCCTGCGGATATTTCTCATTACCGTAAATATTTTTGGCGTTATCGAATTCGACCTTCTCCACGTCGGAGCTGCCGGGATTCCCTTTCTTATACTGTCCCAGCGCCTGATTGAATTCTTCGGGTCGGCCGGCATCGTTCAGGCTGTTCTGTAAACCGAGCAGGGCACTCTGGGCTACCGGGGTATTGCCGTAGTCGCTCAGGATACGCCGGTAATCGGCAATGGCGGGATCGTACTGCTGTAAGTTGTCGTAGGCAACGGCCCGTTTCAGCAGGGTCTGAGGCAGCAGCGCACTCTGGGGTTTGTCCCGGATGAGCCGCGAAAAGCCGGTGATAGCGGACTGATACGCCCCCTTCTCAAAATCAACGTTAGCCGCCTGAAACAGGGCTTCATCGGCATAACGTGAATTGGGATTCTGCCGCTGAATCTGATCAAACTGCGCTTTGGCTTCGGTATCCCGCCCCACGTACGACAGAATCAGCCCTTTCTGATAGGACGCGTAATCCCGGTCGACGCCGTTCCGGGCAATCACCTGCTCGTAATTCCGCATGGCGTCGTTGTATTGCTTAGCGGCAAAATAGCAGTCGGCAATCCGCACCACGGCATCCTGCGCCGACGCCGGATCGGCCGGGCTGGCTTTGAGGTAATTCTGGAAGTAGGTCAGGGCGCGGGGATAGTCCTTCTTATTATAGTAGGCATAGCCCAGCGCGTACAGGCTCTGCTCCCCGTTTTCGCCCGATCGAACCTGACCATACAGCGGAATGGCCTCATCGTAGCGTTTCAGGGCCGACAGTGATTCCGCCTTCCAGAACTGGGCCGATGTTTTCAGCGAGGCATCGGGCGCGGTCTGCAACGATTTATCGAAGTTGCGGATGGCCACCTCGTAGCGGTCGGCGTTGTAATCGTTGACCCCCTGATTGTAGGTCAGTCGCTGATAGGTCGCGTTGATTTTAGGCGTCCGGCGTTTCAGCGACTCGATGTAAGCAATCGCAGCTGCGTAGTTATTCGATGCTAAGTAGGATTCGCTGAGCAGTTCGTTGGCTTCGTTCTCAAACGCACTATCGGGGTATCGTTTATTGAAATCCGTCAGTTCTTTTACCGCACCGGCCCCGTTGTTTACGTCCAGTTGCAATTTTGCGTGCGTAAAGACGGCTTCTTCCTGAATAGCCTTATTAAAGGGTAGCCGCGCAGCCTGATCGAAAGCCGTCAGGGCGTAGGTCGGGTTCTGGGTTTGCAGGTAGCTGACCCCCAGGGTATAAGCAGCAAACTGAGCGGTCGTGTCTTTTCCACCCGCCACAGGTTTCAACTGGGCGATGGCTCCGGTATAGTCGCCGGTTTTAAACAGCGACTGACCGTACCGGAATTTGACGGCCGCCGGTGCCTGTGCGCCCTTGACGGCCATGAACCGCTTATAAAGCGGCAGCGCCTTCGCATACTGCCCCTGCCTGTAATACACCTCGGCGGTAAACAGCGCAACCTCGCTCAGGGCGTTCGTATTGTTGCGTTGCAGGAGCGGCTCGGTGTAGGCGACCAGTTCATCGTACCGTCGCTCACGGTACAGCGCCTGCGCGATCCAGTTGGGAATCTCGTTCTGGTAACGGGTATCCGCTCCGGCCCGCCGAAAGTCAGTGATGGCTTCGCTGAAGTTGTTGTTACGGAAATTGATAACCCCGGCATAATAAGAAGCACTGGGCGCGATTGTCGGGTCGGTACCGCCCTTGAGTTCATTGAAGAGCGGTAATGCTTTCGCCAGGGCCTGGGTATTATAATACGATACGGCCAGTTTATAGGCTACGTCAGACCGACGACTGGCAGTACCGGATTGCCGGGACGCCGGACCGCCAACGGCTTTCTCCAAAAAACCGATGGCGCGGTTATAGTCTTCTTTCGTGTAATAATAGGTACCCAGATCACCGTACAACTGGGCCGCTTTGGGGTGTTCGCTATGGTTCTTCACGAATCGGTCGACCAGCACCTCGGCGCCCGGCTCATCGATGTACAAACTTGTCAGCGCGATGTAATACTCAGCCGAAACGGCGTTCTGATCGGCGGTGGGGGTTCCGGTTGTGCTGCGCAGATTATCCGACAGCGCCCGCCGTTCAAGGTACTGCCCAAACTCGTAGCGGGATGCGGCATAATTATTTTTCTCAAAGAGCTCGATGCCCGTGCGATAGTGCGCATCCGGTTCGGTAAAGCTCAGCGTTCGCTGTGCCCAGCCAACCGACGATTGAACCAGAATAAGTGCACAAACTAAGATTGGGAGTGAATTGGGAAAGCGGAATGGCTGCATACGGTTGGCAAAGGTTGTGATTCCTTTGAAAGCATTGTAGTTTCGCCGACTCGGTTTGAGACCGGTTAAAATCAGGTAAAAAACGAAAGTACATGCATTTCCGTATGAAAAAAAAGTTTTGGTGGCTATTCCTATTAAGCATCTCGCTGTTGACCCGCCCGGTGAGCAGCACCCCGCATCGGCTGGCCGGGCGTTCGGCCCAGTCCGTTGATGAACCCACTGCCGCAGTACCCGCGATCACGTATGTGCTCGCCATGCCTGAGCCTCAGACTCACTACTTCGAGGTAACGATGCAGTTGACCAACCTCGCCGGATTACCCGGCTATAAAAAAACGGGCTATATTGACATTAAAATGCCGGTCTGGACACCCGGCTCCTACCTCATCCGCGAATACGCAAAAAATGTCGAAGGATTTACGGCCCATTCCGCCCAAAGCACAACTAAGAACTTAGTTATAGATAAAGTCAAGAAGAACACCTGGCGCATTTTCTCGGCGGACGATGCGCTCACGATTACCTATAAAGTGTACGCTTACGAGCTCAGCGTGCGGAACAGTTTTGTGGACAGCGACCACGGTTACCTCAACGGGGCCAGTATATTCATGTATACGGACGCCCTGAAAAGCAATCCGGCGCAGCTCATCGTGAAACCATATACGGGCTGGACGACCGTTTCAACAGGGTTAACACTGTTAAGTGGTGGCGAAAAGTGGACCTACGCCGTGCCCAACTACGACAGTCTGGTCGACTCCCCTATTGAGATTGGTACGCACCCGACGTTCACCTTTACGGCTTCTGGCATTCCGCATACAGTAGCGATGTTCGGCCAGGTGGCCTTCGATCAGGAGCGGCTGACGCGTGATTACCAGCGCGTCTGCGAAACGGCAGCTACCGTCGTGGGGGAGCATCCCTGTAAAGACTATACGTTTATCGTCCATCACATGCCCAACGCGGGCGGAGGACTGGAGCACCTCAACTCTACAACCCTCCAGACGGCCCGAAATACCTACCAGACCGAAACCGGGTACCGGGGCTTTCTTTCATTAGCGGCCCACGAATACTTTCACCTCTGGAACGTCAAACGCATCCGCCCCATCGCCCTCGGGCCATTCGATTACGAGAACGAAAACTACACGCACCTGCTGTGGCTGTCGGAAGGCGTTACTTCGTTTTACGCAGAATACATCCTGCGCCGGGCGGGGATTCACACACCGGAGCAGTATCTGAATGTAGTGGCCAGTGATATTACCGGCATCGAAAATCAGCCGGGTACGCGGGTGCAGTCAGCCGCTGAATCAAGTTGGGATGCCTGGATCAAAGGGTACCGTCCTAACGAGAATTCGGGCAACAGCACGATTTCGTATTACAGCAAAGGCAACGTGCTGGGCACCTTACTGAACCTGACCATTCTTGCTAACACCAATGGTACCCGAAACCTGGACGACCTGATGCGCTACCTGTATCAGGAGTATTATAAGAAGCAGCAGCGCGGCTTTACGGACGAGGAATTTCAGCGGGCAGCGGCCCAGATCGCGGGCCGGAATCTGGATGACTTCTTCAAAAAATACGTCTTCGGTACGGACGTCATTGACTACAATGCGTTCTTCGAACCGGTCGGTTTGCGGTTAACGAATGTTGCGCTGAACGGTCCGGCGTCCCGGACTCAGGACGGTTTTCTGGGCGCGGGCACATCAGCCTCGGGTGGCAAGCTAATTGTAGCCAGCGTCCGTCGAAATTCGGCGGCCTGGACCGATGGGCTCAACGTGGGCGATGAGATTCTATCCATCGATAGTACGCGGGTCGGTGATGACCTGAATCGCCTGCTGGCGGGTCGGCGGGTGGGCGAAACCATACAGGTGCTTGTCAACCGCAGCGGACTGATTCGAACCCTGCCCATTAAGCTGACAGAGAACCCGCTGGGCAGCTACCGCCTGGAGCCAGTCGCAAATCCAACTACACAACAACGCTCGCTGTTCGCTAAGTGGCTGTACATCAAATAGTGTTTCAATTATTGTATAGTAAATACTTGTATTAGATTATAAGTATTTACTATACAATAATTGAAACACTATCTTTCCTGACATCAATCAAACTCATGCCGCTCCTGCGTTGCCGTCCAGTCGGCATCCATCTCCCGGAACCGTTGTTCGACCCGTTCCAGAAAGGACGCATCGAGTAATTGGATCACTTCATCCGCCGTGGTAATGTCCAGCTCACTTACTTTGTAGGTTTGTTCGTACGGACCGGTTTCAATCTTTACGATGAATTTGTTGTTCCACGCATAAAGGCCCATACGGAAGTGGGTATGCGGAATTTCCTGTAGGTGACGCATGTTTCTAATGAGTGATTTTTTGATTGAGTGAATGAGCGAATGGAGGCCTGACCGAGCGCACTATACCATCAGCTACCCGATATGATTCATCAGCAAAATATAACCGGAAAGCGTTCCGGGCTTCTCTCCTCGTCTGTTCGCCAGAGGTGGGCCGTTTTCGTTCTGTTGGGTGGACTCTTCCTAAGCGGTTGTTCCGATCAGACGCGGCAGGAAGCGGCTCAGTTTTTTTTGAAGGGAAATGTGCAGCTCGGCAAACGGGAGTATACCGAAGCGATTCGGTATTACGATGAAGCCATCAAAAAGAAGCCGGACTTTGCCGATGCCTACAACAACCGGGGTCTGGCCCGTTACCGCAACGGCGAGCGGGAAGCCGCCCTCGCTGATTATACAGAGGCCATTCAACGCGATCCGGCCTACGAACCCGCTTACCTCAACCGCGCCGATGTGCTGCTCGAAACCGGCGATGCCAACGGAGCCCTGACCGACTTGCTACAAATTCAGAAAACATATACCGACTCAACCTTTTACCAGACCCGGCTCGGCGATACCTACGTCAGGCTAAATAAACCGTCGGACGCACAGGTAGCCTACGACCGGGCGTTGCAGTTGAATCCTAAAAATTGGGAAGCCCTGACCAATCGGGGGGCTTTATTCTTTAGTCAGAAAGCGTACCCGGCCGCCCGGCAGGATCTGCAGCAGGCCGTTGCCCTGAATCCGAAGCAGGATGCGGCTTTGAATAACCTTAGTCTGTTGCTGGCTCAGACGGGCAACTACGCCGAAGCGCTGACATTTGTCGACCGGGCACTGTCCATTCAGCCGACGCAGGCCTATTACCTCAACAACCGGGCGTACCTGCTCCTGATGCTCGGCCGGGATGCCGAAACCCTGCCCCTGCTTACCCAATCCCTGCGTATCGACGACCGGAATGCCTGGGCGCACCGGAACCTGGGGATCTACTACCTGAAGCAGAAAGAATCAACTAAATCCTTAGTTTCACTGCGACAGGCCGAAAAACTCGACCCATCCGTCGATCAATTGTATTATTATACAGGTCAGGCTTACCTGCTGACCGGAAATACGGCTGCGGCCTGCGACGCGTTCAGCCGGGGTCAAACTGCCGGAGATGCTCTGTCCAACGCCGAACGCATGAAAAAATGCCGCTGACAGTTCTTGTTATTTAGTCAGTATTCAAGATTGTTTTGTACGAAATTCATAAAATTAGCGTATCAAAAGATAATTCCGTTAAAAGCTATTTTTGCCAAATTGTTTTAGTAGTATCTTGCAAGGCTTCATCGAAATCAACTGACGTACCGGTGTTTTTCTTCCCGTTTTAACCCGTACGCGGAAACCTGATCTATTGTCATTTTGTTAATAAATACCCTGTCCTGACCACTCCGTCAGGCAGACCTGACCAATCGCCGTTACGACTATGTCTGACCAGCTAACCCCAACGGAGGGCTTCTCACTCCCGCACCAACCGGAGACCGGCTTATACCGCCCCGAATTTGAACACGATAACTGCGGCATTGGCTTCATTGCTGATATCAAAGGCCGCAAATCGCATCAGATTGTGGCTGATTCCCTACAAATGCTCCGGCGTATGGAGCACCGGGGTGCTACCGGTAGTGAAGCCAACTCCGGCGACGGTGCCGGTCTGCTCATCCAGATTCCGCACGAATTTCTGCTGGACGAATGCCGCAAACAGGGTATTGCCCTGCCACCCGCTCTGGAATACGGCGTGGGCATGGTCTACTTCCCCCAGGATAGCCGCCTGCGCGATGAGTGCCGGGCCGTACTCAACCGGAAAGCCCGCAAACTGGGGCTGGAGATTCTGGGCTACCGGGTTGTGCCGGTTAACAATACAGATCTGGGGGCAGGGTCGCGGTCGCACGAGCCGCAGATGGAGCAGGTATTTGTTAAGCGGCCCATTACCGTGACTAATCCCGATGATTTTGAGCGTAAGCTATATGTCCTGCGCAACCACAGCACCCGCATCATTAACGAAACAGTGGCGGGCGTGGAGGACTTCTACTTTTCATCCCTCTCCTGCCGGACACTGACATATAAAGGACAGCTGACGACGTTACAACTGGAAAGCTACTTCCCGGATCTGGCCCACGAAGATGTCGTTTCGGCGCTGGGTGTGGTGCACTCCCGGTTCTCGACCAATACCTTTCCGTCCTGGAAACTGGCCCAGCCCTTCCGTTATATTGCCCACAACGGAGAGATCAATACCGTTAGAGGCAACGTCAACTGGATTCGGGCCGCCGAAGGTCTGCTCGAATCGTCGAATTTTACGAAGGACGAGCTGGCGATGCTGCTGCCCATCTGCGATCCCAAACAGTCAGATTCGGCTAACCTTGATAACGCCATTGAATTACTGGTGATGAGCGGCCGATCACTGCCGCACGTCATGATGATGCTCATTCCCGAAGCCTGGGATGGTAATGACGCGATGGACCCGGCCCGCCGGGCATTCTATGAATACCATGCGGCCCTGATTGAACCCTGGGATGGTCCCGCGTCCATTTCCTTCACGGACGGGCGTATCGTGGGTGCCACTCTCGACCGGAATGGCCTGCGTCCCTCCCGCTACTGGGTGACCAATGACGATATTGTTATTATGGCCTCCGAAGCCGGTGTGCTGGATATTGACCCGGCAAAAGTGGTCAAAAAAGGGCGGCTACAACCCGGTAAAATGTTCGTAGTGGACATGGAACAGGGCCGGATTATCTCGGACGAGGACGTTAAAAACGAAATCTGCACCCGGCAGCCCTACCAGCAGTGGCTGAACGAGAATAAGATAAAGATTGCTGATCTGGAGGCCCCGGTGCGGTCGTACAGTCACCATGACGAGAAAACGCTCATGCGGCTGCAGCAGGTGTTTGGCTATACCTCCGAAGACCTGCGCATGATTCTGGTACCAATGGTCGAGACGGGCAAAGAAGCGCTCGGATCAATGGGCACCGATGTGCCGCTGGCGGTACTGTCGGATCAGAGTCAGCACCTGGCCAACTACTTTAAGCAGTTATTTGCGCAGGTCACCAACCCGCCCATCGACTCCATCCGGGAACGGGCGATCATGTCGCTCATCTCGTTTGTCGGGGCTACGTATAACCTCCTGAGTGAATCGCCGGAACACTGCCGTCAGATCGAACTGGAGCAGCCCGTGCTGACCATTCAGGAATTTGATAAACTGCGGTTCATCGACCGGCACCGGTTTCAGGCCAAGACGCTAAATTGCTATTTCCTGGCCGATGGACAGGGGTCGTCGCTCGAGCGGGCGCTGGAACGACTGTGCCGCTACGCCGAAGATGCCATCGAAGACGGCTACTCCATTTTGGTACTCTCGGACCGGAATGTCGATAGTAACCACGCCCCAATACCGTCGCTGCTGTCGACCTCGGCCGTGCACCACCACCTCATTCAGCGCGGCCTGCGCGGCAAAGTCGGTCTGGTCGTGGAAGCGGGTGATGTGTGGGAAACGCACCATTTTGCGACGCTGATTGGGTATGGCGCGTCGGGTATCAACCCGTACATGGCCTTCGAAACCATCGCCAGCCTGAGAGAACGCGGGATGCTGGGTGTCGATTACCCGGTTGATAAACTGTACAAGAATTACATCAAGGCGGTCAACGGCGAGTTGCTCAAAATCTTCTCCAAGATGGGTATCTCGACCCTACAGTCGTATCAGGGCGCGATGATCTTCGAGTGCCTGGGGCTCAATAAAACCGTTGTTGACCGGTATTTCACCGGCACTGTCTCCCGCATTGGCGGCATGGGGCTGGCTGAAATCGCGCGCGAAATTCTGGTCCGTCACCACGCTGCGTTCCCCGAAAAACCCGTATCCAATCCCCGACTGGAAGTGGGCGGCATTTATCAGTGGAAACAGCGGGGTGAGAAACACCTGTTCAACCCCGATACCATTCACTTGCTGCAGCACTCCACCAAGCATAACAGCTACCAGGAGTACAAAAAATACAGCAAGCTCATTGATGACCAGACCCGGCAGGCGCTCACGCTTCGGGGTCTGCTGAAGTTCAAAAAGAGCAAGCCCGTTCCGATCGGGGAAGTGGAGCCAATTGAAGCCATTTTCAAACGGTTTGCGACGGGTGCCATGTCCTTCGGTTCTATTTCGTGGGAAGCCCACACGACACTGGCCATCGCCATGAACCGCATCGGCGGCAAAAGCAACTCCGGCGAAGGCGGTGAAGACGAAATCCGCTTCCAGACGGATGAGTTCGGCAACAACCGAAACTCGGCCATCAAGCAGGTCGCGTCGGGGCGTTTCGGCGTAACGAGTTATTACCTGACCAACGCCCGCGAACTACAGATCAAAATGGCGCAGGGGGCCAAGCCCGGCGAAGGTGGTCAGCTACCCGGCCATAAAGTAGATGAGTGGATTGGCCGCGTCCGGCACTCCACGCCCGGCGTGGGCCTGATTTCGCCACCGCCCCACCACGATATTTATTCGATCGAAGATCTGGCGCAGTTGATTTTCGACTTGAAAAACGCCAACCGGGCCGCCTGCATCAGCGTTAAGCTGGTGTCCGAAGCGGGTGTCGGTACCATCGCGACGGGTGTTGCCAAAGCCAAGGCCGACCATATCCTGATCTCGGGTCATGACGGCGGCACGGGTGCTTCTCCCCTGTCGAGTATCCGGCACGCGGGACTACCCTGGGAACTGGGGCTGGCCGAAACGCATCAGACGCTGGTTCGCAATAAACTGCGGGGGCGCGTAACGGTGCAGGCCGACGGACAGATTCGCACGGGTCGCGACCTGGCCATTGCGGCCCTGCTCGGAGCCGAAGAGTTTGGTGTTGCTACGGCAGCGCTGGTCGCAACGGGCTGCATCATGATGCGAAAATGCCACCTGAACACCTGTCCGGTGGGGGTAGCGACGCAGAATGAAGAACTCCGCGCGCTGTTTACCGGCAAGCCCGAGTACGTGGTGACTATGTTTACCTTCCTGGCCACGGAACTGCGCGAGATCATGGCCGAACTGGGCTTCCGGTCGATCACCGAAATGGTTGGTCAGGTGCAGATGCTGGAGATGCGCGACGATGTTCAGCACTGGAAATATAAAAACCTCGACCTCTCGGCGCTGCTTTACAAAGCTCCAGTCGATTTGCAGGTGGCCCTTTACAAACAGGAAGAACAGGATCACGGCATGGCCCGGATTATGGACTGGAAGCTGGTCGAAACGGCGCAACCGGCTCTGACCGACGCCGATGCGGTGACCGGCGAGTTTACGATTAACAACGAGGACCGGACGACGGGTACGGTGTTATCCAACGAAATCTCGAAGGTGTATGGTGGTCCCGGTTTACCTGAAGGGACGATTCACTATAAATTCCGGGGAACGGCGGGCCAGAGTTTTGGCGCGTTCAACACGGCGGGGGTCCGGCTGGAACTTGAAGGCGATGCCAACGACTACTTCGGCAAAGGGCTGTGCGGAGCCGAGCTGATTGTGTACCCCGACCGGGCCGCTACGTTCAAACCGGAAGAAAACAGCATCGTCGGTAACGTCTCCTTCTACGGCGCCACCTCGGGCGAAGCCTACATCCGGGGCATGGCGGGCGAGCGGTTTGCCGTGCGTAACTCGGGTGCCCATGTGGTGGTCGAGGGCGTGGGCGACCACGGCTGCGAATACATGACCGGTGGTCAGGTAATCATTCTGGGTGAAACAGGGCGCAACTTCGCGGCCGGCATGTCGGGCGGTATTGCGTACGTCTTTGACCCGACGGGTGTATTTCCGGCCAAGTGTAACCCCGAAATGGTGGAGCTGGAAGCCCCAGACCTCGAAGATGCAGACACCCTTCGTTTCGCCATTGAGAAGCATTATCGGCTGACCAACAGCAGCTTGGCAGCTAGTATCCTCAACGATTGGGCCACGACACAGGGACAGTTTGTTAAAGTATTCCCGACGGATTACAAGAAAGCATTGCAGGCCCGCAAGACGCAGACACAATCGGATGCGATACCGGTAACGGCTTGATGTTACGGTGTTGCCTGCCTGAAACAGATCGTGTAACTTGTAAGCTAAAGCAAGAACATTCGTATGAAAAACTGGGAAGACATTGCGGCAACCTCTGAATTATTGGCCGCCCAGGAGATTAAGCAGTCATTTGATGAAGGTAATCTAATGGATGTGGAGGCTGGGCTGAATCAATTAATTGACACAATGGCACGTTCGGAGAAACGAGCGTTGCGGAGTCAGCTTACCCGGCTAATGATGCACGTAATCAAATGGAAAATTCAACCGGACAAGCGAACAAAAAGCTGGCTGCTCTCCATTACAAATGCCCGTTATGAGATTGATGAACTCCGCGAATTTACGCCTTCCCTCAATGAATCATATATTCAAAGCATCTGGCAGCGAGCGTTGACCGAAGCCCAAAAGGAAGCCAGTATCGAAACCGAGATGTCGACCGATACCATCGATCTAACCTGGGAAGCCGTATTTGACACTACCTATACCTTATAATACCAATGGGAAAACCTACCGGATTTATGGAGTTTACCCGCGAGTTGCCCAAAAAGCGCGACCCGCAGGAACGCATTCACGATTACAAGGAAATAGAGCAGCCGTTTTCGGAAGCGGATTCCGGTCGGCAGGCGGCCCGCTGCATGGATTGCGGTACGCCATTCTGCCACAGCGGCTGCCCACTGGGCAATATCATTCCCGAGTTCAACGATGCGGTGTACGAGCAGAACTGGGAATACGCCTATGAAATTCTTGCGACGACCAATAACTTCCCGGAGTTTACGGGACGAATCTGTCCGGCTCCCTGCGAATCAGCTTGTGTGCTGGGCATTAACAAACCACCCGTCGCGATTGAATTCATCGAGAAATCCATTGCCGAAGTAGCTTTTGCCAACGGCTACGTGACCCCAAATGCCCCGCTGTTGCGGACGGGCAAACGGGTAGCCGTGGTCGGCTCTGGTCCGGCGGGACTCGCGGCTGCCGCCCAACTGAATAAGGCAGGCCATACCGTCACCGTTTTCGAACGGGCCGATCAGATTGGGGGATTGCTGCGGTACGGTATCCCGGATTTCAAACTGGAAAAATGGACCATCGACCGGCGGCTGGCCGTCATGGAAGCCGAAGGCATTACGTTCAGACCGGGCGTTGATGTCGGCGTGGACCTGAAAGCGAGCGATCTTACCGACGAGTTTGACCTGATCATGCTCACCGGCGGCTCTACCGTGCCCCGCGACCTGCCAATTCCCGGCCGGGAACTGACCGGCGTGTACCCGGCCATGACGTTCCTGAGTCAGCAGAATAAACGTAACGCCGGGTTACCAGTGGCCGTCGACCATCGGGGCGTCCCCTACGAACGGGACATTCTGGCGACGGGTAAACACGTGGTAGTCATTGGTGGTGGCGATACCGGCTCGGACTGCGTAGGCACGTCGAACCGTCACGGTGCCATTTCTGTCACCCAGATCGAACTGTTACCCATGCCGCCCAAAGACCGGGCCGATAGTACGCCCTGGCCGCACTGGCCGATGCAGCTCCGCACATCGACCTCGCATGAGGAAGGGTGCGACCGCTACTGGTCGATCAATACCAAGGCGTTTATCGGCGATGAAGGCGGCAACCTAAAAGCCCTGCGGCTGGTTGATCTGGAATGGAAACAACAGGATGGCCGGATGCAGATGGTCGAAGTGGCCGGTTCTGAGCGGGATGTCCCCTGCGAACTGGCACTGCTGGCGGCTGGATTTCTGCACCCGCAACAAACGGGCCTGCTAACCGATCTGGGTCTCGAATTTGATGAGCGCGGTAATGTTAAGACGGTTAATTACCAGACCACAGCCAATCCAAAGGTTTTCGCTGCGGGCGATATGCGCCGGGGCCAATCGCTGGTAGTGTGGGCGATTTCGGAAGGCCGCGAAGCCGCCCGGGCCGCCGACTGTTACCTCATGGGCGAGTCGATGCTGGAAGCCAAAGCCGTGTCTATGTTTGCCACGGTGTAAGCCCGCTGCGATCCATTAAGCCAGCACTTAGTTTACCGGAACGCCCGAGGCACATTTTTGCTTCGGGCGTTCCGGGGTTTAGGGGTTTACCGCTATTCAGGAATTCCAGCGCAGACCAGCGGTTTTAAACGTAACCTGCCGTCGACCCTGTCCGTTAAACGCCACGTCGACGGCCATCGTCCGGGAGGCTTTTATCTTCCTGATTAGTGGATCGGTGGCATCAAAGAAAATAGTCGTCCCCGTACCATTGGCCGCCGGTGAATAGGCATACGTCCCCCACGGCTGGTTATCGAATCGGATTCGGGCACTGCCGCCCTGATAACTGCTGTTGAACTGCCCCTGCGATACCTGTATATATAGGGTTGTGCCATTGGTCGTTCGGCGAATGGTCAGCGTGGCCGTGGCTCCGCCTTCGTACGGAAAACCCAGTTTAAGCACATCAGGCGAGGTGACCGATGCTTTCTCGACGGCTTTACCTGTCTGATCGGCAGTTTTAGTGTACACCCAAGTGGCCGGACGAGTAGGTACACCGGGTGGCCGGGTAGCCTGCACCGGTATAACTGAAGAGGTCAGGTTCAAATCCAAAGGGCTACTGGCTTTTCCGAAAAGCAATCGGGCAGCCAGCCACGGACCGAGTAGTATGGTAACTAGTGAAGGCATGCAGCAATTGTTTTTAAATCAGGCAGTGCCGGTGCCCGATCGGCAAACGGCCTGGTAAACTAATCAAATTTACCCCAATCAGCCAGTCCGATTTTAGTGCGTTGATAGATGGGGTTGGCGCTGCCCTTTGCCGTCCACCCTTCAGCTTATAAATTCGCAGACCTCCCCGCTCAAAAATAAGCTGGTAGTTAGCCGTTATAAACTGATGCAGCGCCGGAAAACGCTCGTGGGCGTATAGAAGCGGATCGCTGTAGGTAAACTGGCTGAAGGCTACGGCATCCACAAACAGGAGCGGGCGGTGCTGCTTCAGATCAATCAGGTATTGATCCAGATAATAGCCCTGCTGCGCATTTTGCTTCATCTGAAACACACTGTTGGCGTAACGGCTGGCCGGAGCTACCTGTGATTCAGCATAGTATCGGTCGGCCCAGCCCCAGACGGTGATCCGGTCCGTAGGGCGACACTGGGTACGGATTAGAGTAACCACCTCCCCATCGTATGGCAGGGGTGGTCGGTACCCCGGCTCAAAGGGTTTCGTGTGGCTAAAGAACGTGATCACCAGGGCAGCCCCCACGTAGGCGTAGGCGAGCCAGCGCGTAGGCGACAGATCGTTTTTCACCGCCGGATACACCAGCACGGCAGCCAGCAACGTGTGCGGAACGAGTGTCAGGTTCAGATAATGCTCGTAGTAGGTTCCCGCCTGAATGGTTTCGTAAATGCTCACCGCCCAGAGCAGGGTCAGAAACACGACGGGTGCCGACCAGCGAAAGGGCCGTTTACGACTGTACCATACACCAAGGCCCATGAGCAGCAGCAGGCCAATCCAGTAAGCGGCAAATGTGTATTGCCGCCGGTAATAATAGATGATGTTCCGGGGCGCCATCCGCTCCTCCAGCGGGACGTTACTGTACTGATACGAATAGTGGAAATAATACAGGAAATAATTTCGCACCAGAATGGTCAGTTGATCCGTCAGCAGGCAGTACAGCGCGGTGGCCACAAGCGGGAATAAACCGGCGATGATCAGTACGCCAGCCGCCCGAAGCCGCCCCTGTTGCACCAGCGTGTACAGGCACAGCACGGCTACAACCAACCCGCCCGGAATGGCCTGAAACTTAACAAAAGGCAGCAGCCCGAGCAGCAGGCCTACCCCGGTAATGTGCCAGAGCCGGTCGTGCTGCCGGGCAATCCGGCTGTAGAGCCACACGCCCGCCACCACGCACACGTTGCAGACCAGTTCGGAATTATAGGCCAGAAAATCATCGAACTGGATGGCTGCGTAAAAGACCATGAGCGGAAAGCAGAACAGGACAGCCAGCCGGGCATTGGTCAGATGGCGCAGCGTGCGGTAGGTGAGCAGCACCGACAACGCGATAAACAGGAGACTGACGACCTTGATGTATACGTAGCTGATCGGCAGGTGTAATTTAGCCAGCAGCAGAAGCGGCAGCACGGTCATGGGGCGCGCCGTGGTGTAGGTGAGCAGGGAAGCAGCAAAATCCGGCTCCGCCATCACGGCGAGGGCATTGGCAATCCAGGTACTCTCATCAACATTATACTCTTGATTGCGAATGCGGCTGAACTGCCAAACCAGTACCAGAAGCAGTTGAGCACCAAAGAGCCAGCCGGGCCGAGTTTGCAGCCAGGCGGCTGCGGGCAGGGGAAATACTAGGAACAATCGAACGATATACACCGCAAACAGCAGCGCAGCAATGGCAACCACAACAACCATAGAAATAGGTTTAACCCAATAGAGGGATACTGACTTGACTCCGGCGGAGAACGGTCGGATTGAGCGAGAATCGCCCAACCGGGCCAGCATACCAACCAACAAAATAAACCAACCGACTCTACCAACGTGAATCATTTGGGTAGTTATCTTAGCCTAAGGGCGTTATTCTACCAAAGGGCCGCTTTTTTTCGTTGCTTTGCCCCATGGTACGCTACCTCCTCCCCTGCCTGCTGCTGTGTCTGGGCTGTTCGCCCACCCGACAGCTGAGCCGCTCCCTTCAACACGATTCAGCTTATACCGACCACTTTACCGGTTTCGCGCTCTACGACCCAACCGCCGGAAAACTGCTGCTGCAACACAATGGCGACAAGTACTTCACACCAGCCTCAAACACTAAACTGTTCAGTTTTTACGCCGGCCTGATGACCCTCGGCGATTCGCTGCCCGCCCTGCGGTATGTTGTCCGGCACGATTCACTGATTTTTCAGGGAACGGGTAACCCGCTGCTGCTTAACCCCGACGTACCGGACACGGCGGTTCTGCATTTTTTACGGAACCGTCCCGAAAAACTGTTTTTATCGGCGGCTAACTTCAGCGGGGAGCGGCTGGGCCCCGGCTGGTCGTGGGATGATTACAACGATGACTATTCGGCCGAAGTAACTCCGTTTCCGATTTATGGCAATGTGGTTCGCTTTAACGAAACCGCACCGGGCAGCCTTGTCGTATCGCCCCGCTTCTTCGGTGACAGCGTACGGGCACTGCCAAGTTTTAAGTCGGGTATCCACCGCGCCGAAGGGTCAAATCAGTTCACCCGGCCGGTGTTGGAAAGAGCTATCGCCCAGGATGTACCCTACCGCTGGTCGCCCGGGCTGGTCACTCGGCTGCTCACGGACAGGCTCGGCAAACCGGTTCAACTCAGCAGCGTTCGGCTGCCCGCCCGGGCCGCAACGGTGTACGGTGACGTACCCGCCGACTCGCTTTACAAACGCATGTTAGTCGTCAGTGACAATATGCTGGCCGAACACCTGATGCTGCTCTGTGCCTCAGTCAGGGATACGGTCAACAGCCACTACGGCATTCAGCAGGCCATTCAGCAGTACCTCAGCGATTTACCCGACCGACCCATCTGGGTCGATGGCTCCGGCTTATCGCGCTACAACCTGTTTACGCCCCGAACGATGACGGCCCTGTTACTTAAAATTTACGGCAAGGTTCCCCAACAACGACTGTTCAGCCTGCTCCCGGCAGCCGGCAAATCGGGTACCATCCGCAGCCTGACAACGGGGGATACACCCTATATCTTCGCCAAGTCTGGCTCCATGACCGGGGTGTATAACCTGAGCGGCTACCTGGTCACCAAACGGGGAAGGGTACTGCTGTTCAGCATGATGCACAATAACTTCACTCAGCCCGTGTCGGAGATGCGCCGGCGAACGGGGGCGTTTTTAACGAGGGTACGGGAGCAGTATTAAGTAGTTTGGCGAATCACGAGTCAGGATGCAGCCCGCTGTGATGGTACCGTTTCCGTCTCCTCCACCTGGCTGAACGCCTGCTCCATTTTGGCCCGGTCAAACGCTTTTTCGTTGTTGGCGAGCCAGATTGTGGCTACACCGTTCCCGATAAAATTGGTCAGGGCGCGGGCTTCGGACATGAACCGGTCGACACCCAACAACAGCGCCAGCCCTTCCACCGGAATTACTTTTACGGCGGTAAGTGTACTGGCCAGCACCACAAAGCCGCTGCCCGTAACGCCCGCAGCGCCCTTCGACGTCACCATCAGAATGCCGATAATGGTTAGAATCTGGCTTAGATCGAGATGGACGTTAAAGACCTGCGCCAGAAAAATAGTCGCCATCGACAGGTAGATGGTGGTGCCGTCGAGGTTGAACGAATACCCCGCCGGGACCACCAGCCCCACCACCGATTTGGCGCACCCCATCCGTTCCAGTTTCTCCATCAGCGACGGCAGGGCCGCTTCGGACGACGATGTGCCGAGCACGATCAGCAGTTCTTCGCGGATGTAATTGAGATAACTCAGCAGATTGACCCGGTACGACCGCAGAATGAGCCACAGAACGCCGAAAATAAACAGGCCCATCGTCACGTAGACTGTTCCCATCAGTTTGGCCAAGGGCAGCAGTGTTTTCAGGCCGTATTTAGCCACGGTAAACGCCATGCCGCCGAACGCTCCGATGGGGGCCAGCAGCATAACCTTGTGCAACGCCCGGAAGATGTATTTGGACAGTTGGCTGAACAGGTCAATCACCCGCTGCCGACCCGTGTATTTACTGAGGCCGATACCCAGCAGAATAGCGACAACAAGCACCTGCAACGTGGCATTATCCAGAAAAAACTGCCACCAGCTGAAGGTTTGAGCCGTTTGGGTGTATTTAGAGATGTCACCCTTTTTTAAACTGTCTGTAATCACCCCCTCACCCGGCCGGATGATGTTGGCCACGATCACCCCGATCAGCAAGGCGGCAGTGGTTACCACTTCAAAATAAAGCAGCGCCTTCGCCCCCACCGTACCGACCTTTTTCAGATCGCCCATGCTGACGATCCCCAGCGTAATAGTCAGAAAGATTATTGGGTTAATGAACAGCTTTACGGTACTGATAAACAGGCCGCTAAGTACTTCGCTCAGGCTCACGCCCAGACTCAGTTCCTGTCCCAGAAAACGGGTTTTTAGCGGACTGTCGAGCAGGGGTTTCAGCGCAATATCCGGAGCCAGATCGCCCAGTAACACACCAAACGCAATGGCCGTCAGCACCCAGAAGGTAAGATTAGAGAATAGTCGTTTCACGGGGGAGTCTGTTTTCAGGCGCAAAGTAGCGAAATCCGTATCTTTGTGCCATGATTACCGAACAGCAACAACAAACAACAACAATAGCCACCCTGCCCGTGATGGAAGCGTTTTACACGCTTCAGGGCGAGGGAGCACATACGGGGCGGGCCGCCTACTTCATCCGCCTGAGCGGCTGTGAGGTCGGCTGTTTTTGGTGCGACGTCAAAGAATCCTGGGATGTTAATGCACACCCCCAGCTGACCATTAATGCCATTGTGGCGGGGGCTCTTGCCCATCCGGGTCGACTGGCCGTCATCACCGGTGGCGAGCCACTGATGCATGACCTGACGGCACTCACGGCGGCCCTGCACGAGGCTGGTTTTCAGACCAATATTGAAACTTCCGGGGTATGTCAGGCCGTAACTGGCTCCTGGGACTGGATTTGCTTTTCACCCAAGAAATTCAAACAACCCAACCCGGCTATTTACGGGCGGGCCGATGAATTGAAAGTGATCATCTATAACCAGAGCGATTTCGCCTTTGCCGAGTCGTTCGTGCCTCACCTGCGTTCCGATTGCCGGTTGTTTCTGCAAACTGAGTGGAGCCGATCCAATGAAATGCTCCCCCGCATCGTTGACTATGTAAAAGACCATCCACAATGGCAGATTTCGTTGCAGACGCACAAATTTCTGGATATTCCGTAGCGGGGGGAAGGAAAGGGAATAAGGGGAGAAAAGGGACGAGGGGGAGGCTGGCCCTTCACCTTTTTACCCCGTTCCTCCCCTTATTTCTTTGCTCTCTTTCCTCCTTAAGTCAGGACACGAAAGCCCTGGCGTTATATAATCAGGGCATTAAACTCTTTAGCGAACGGAAAGCTGCCGAAGCCCTGCCGTTTCTGGAACAGGCGGTTAAACAGGACCCCACCTTTGCCGAAGGCCAGTTGAAACTGGGGCAGTTATACGAGTTCCGGCATCAGCCCGAACTGGCCCTGGCCGCGTATCAGCAAACCATCCGGCTGCAGCCCGACAGCCCGGCTTCGGGGCCGGCGTATCAGGCTGCCAGCACGCTGCTGTTGCATCAGGGCCGCTACACCGACGCGATTCCCTACCTCGAAAAATTCGGCGCATTGTTTCCGCCCCGGTCGGCTCAGCAACAGCGGGTGAACCGGCTCCTCGAAAACGCCCGCTTCGGGCAGCAGGCGATGCAGAACCCGCAATCCGTCCTGCCCAAACCCGTATCGGAGAGTTTACAGACTACGCCCTCCCAGTATTTTCCGGTGCTGACTGCCGACGAACAGACGATGGTCTTCACGGTGCTGAAACCCGAAGGCGACGAAGACCTGTTCACGTCCAGTTTTACCGGCGAGGGCTGGACACCGCCCGTCTCCATTTCCGACGCCATTAACACCCGCGATAACGAAGGCACGCCCACTCTCTCGGCTGATGGCCGAACGCTGGTCTTCACGGCCTGCCAGGGACGCAAAGGCTTTGGCAGCTGCGACCTCTACATCAGTCGAAAAACCGGCGACAACTGGTCAGAACCCGAGAATCTCGGCGCGATCATCAATACACGCCACTGGGAATCGCAGCCCGCCCTCTCCGCCGACGGGCGCCGGTTGTATTTCGTTTCCGACCGCCCCGGCGGCATCGGTCGGCGCGACATCTGGCGCAGCGATCTGGCTGCGGACGGTAACTGGCAGGAACCCGTTAACTTAGGCAAGCCGGTGAACACCCCGTTCAATGAAGCCTCCCCGTTTATCCATGCCAACGGACAGAGTCTGTTCTTTGCCTCCGATGGCCACGTCGGCCTCGGCGGCTATGACCTGTTCGTAGCCGGGCCACGTCAGGCCGGGCCGGGCCATGTTGGGCAAGCCGCTGTCGACAGTGCCGCTCCTGGCTGGCAGACGCCGGTTAACCTGGGCTATCCGATTAACAATGCCGACGACCAGGCGGCTCTGTTCGTGACAGCCAACGGCACCAAAGCGTATTATTCCTACGAAGAGCAGAAAGAAGGCATCTCGCAAAAATCCCGGCTGTATAGTTTTGATCTGCCCGAATCGTTGCGGGAACGGGTAACGCCGGTGAGTTACCTGAAAGGCATTATTGCCGATGCCAAAACCAATAAACCGCTGGCGGCTACCGTGGAGCTGATCGATCTGAAAACCAACCAGACCGTTACCCGCGTGCTGGCCGATGCCCAGACGGGCCAGTATACCACTGTGCTGCCCAGCGGGGGCGAATACGCTCTTTACGTGAGTGTGCCGGGTTATCTGTTCAAAAGCCTTTCCTTCGACTTCACCCAGAAAAGCAAGGGGGATAAACTGGCCATGAGTGTGGCCCTGGAACCCATCCGGCCTACCAGCCGGGAAACCCTGAACAACCTGTTTTTCGATCCCGGCCGCTACGACCTCGTTGACAAATCACGCACGGAACTGGAGCGGTTAGCGGAATTTCTGCGCCAGAATCCGGCGGTCAGCATCGAAGTAACCGGCCATACCGACGACCGGGGCGATGCGGCTGCCAACCTGCTGCTGTCGCAGAAACGGGCGCAGTCGGTTGTAACCTACCTGACCAAAGCAGGTATTGTTCCGGCGCGCATTAAGGCGGTGGGTTATGGCAAGACCCGCCCCTTTGTGCCCAATACCAGCGACGAAAACCGCCGACAGAATCGCCGGATCGAGTGGCGGATTCTGTGAATTTGAGACGTTTGTCATCTGTTGTTTGTCGGTGACGGAACGAACGACAACCAATAAATGACAAACGTTCACCCCCTATACCGTTAGTTGGTTTCTTAGGGAAATTTTTTCAACTTTGTCCATGTTGTTTAGCCAACGGTACGGTATTTAACCGCTTTTATCCGCTATCCAACAACTTTCCGGCTTTTACTTCATGACCTCCGAACACGTTAAATTGCTGATTATTGGCTCCGGCCCGGCCGGTTATACGGCTGCCATTTACGCGGCCCGTGCCGGTATGACCCCCGTTCTTTATCAGGGTGGCCAGCCCGGTGGCCAGCTCACCATTACCACCGAAGTAGATAATTTTCCCGGCTATCCCGATGGCGTTCAGGGCCCGCAGTTGATGCAGGACCTCGAAGCACAGGCCCGCCGGTTTGGCACCGATATACGGTACGGTCTGGTTACCAGCACCAAACTCTCTGTAATGCCCGGCGAACCCCATACCGCCATTGTTGATGAGGAGCACGAGATTACCGCCGATGCGATGATTATCTCGACCGGGGCGTCGGCCAAGTGGCTGGGCTTACCCTCCGAAATGCGGCTCAATGGTCGGGGCGTCTCGGCCTGCGCGGTCTGCGACGGCTTTTTCTTTAGGAACCAGGATGTAGCCATTGTTGGCGCGGGCGACACCGCTGCCGAAGAAGCCAGCTACTTAGCCAACCTCTGCCGCAAGGTGTATATGCTCGTTCGGCGGCACGAGATGCGGGCGTCGCGGTTTATGCAGCAACGCGTGAAATCACTGCCCAACGTCGAAATTCTGTACGATACGGAGACCATAGAAGTACTGGGCGAAGAGGAAGTATCGGGTGTCCGCATTCGGAATACCCGGACCGGGGTTGAACAGGAACTGACCGTTACCGGCTTTTTTGTAGCGATTGGGCATCAGCCTAATACGGCCATTTTCAAGCCGTACATCGATATGGATGATCACGGGTATATCCAGACCGAAAAAGGCAGTACCCGTACTAATATTCCCGGCGTTTTTGCCTGTGGCGATGCGCAGGATAATACCTACCGGCAGGCCATTACGGCGGCCGGAACGGGCTGTATGGCGGCTTTGGATGCAGAACGCTATTTAGCGATGCACGAGATGCCGCCCGCCCAACTGGTTCACTAATCTAATTTAATGCGACTGCCGGGCTGTGAACATCGGACGTCTGTAAAAGACCACCGGTTGCCATAGCCCGACTTTCGCTTTTTTGACATGATGAGATATTTGGCAGTCAAGTCCCTTCTAACGCTGGTTTGCGTAGGCGTTCTCGCAACGGCGCAGGCTCAGGAACGGGGAAAGTTTAAATCCAACCCCCGCATTACCCCCAAACGTTCCTACAATCCCAATGCCCCGGTCGTTGATCAGCCTCAGAAAGCGGACGACCCCCTCGAACAGGAATCGACGAATCTCCGCTTCAACAACCAGTTCGAGCCCAAAAAAGAAATTAACCCGGTCGTTGCTGAAGACACGACGCACATTGGCCAGGGCGAAACCAGCGTTGTCGAAATTATTGATTCGGTTCAGGTGGGCAGCGAATGGGTAAAAATTGCGGATTACTACGCGGTTTGGGATTCGCGAACGATTGACCCTTACAACATTAATCCCCTGGAATTCAACGAAGTCATCGACATCAAACTCTATGATCCCCCGGCCAACCGCTACTGGTCGGCCCCGATGAACGAAGGTAAAATGACCTCCAACTTCGGCTTCCGCTGGGGACGCTGGCATACCGGCACCGACCTCGACTGCGAAACCGGCGATCCGATTTACGCTACCTTCGACGGCATTGTCCGCATTGTGGGCTGGGATGGCAATGGCTACGGCCGGTACGTACTCGTCCGGCATTATAATGGTCTGGAAACGCTCTACGGCCACATGTCGAAACAATTGGTTGAGCAGGGCCAACTCGTTAAAGCCGGCGATCAGATCGGGTTGGGGGGCAGTACGGGCCGCAGTTCAGGTTCGCACCTGCACTTTGAAACCCGCTACGAAGGCAATCCTTTCAGCTCGCTCAACATCTTCTCATTCCCCGAAAATACCATTAACGACGACCATTTTCTGCTGACTGGTCACGTCTGGGATTATTTGCGGGGCGGGGGGCGTTCGTCGGAGGGCAACAGTCGGCCCCGTTTCAAACGGACCGTACTGCACAAAGTACGCCCGGGTGAAACCCTGTCGGGCATTGCGAGCCGGTACGGTCAATCGGCTTCCACCTTGGCCCGTAAAAACCACCTGTCGTCGCGTTCCCGCATCCGGCCGGGTCAGAAACTACGGGTCAATTAGCCCGGACGGTCCGCCGATACGAGCTGACCGTTGCCGTTCGTTTTACACCTTCCCTTTAGCACGCGCCGATCAAGTGTTGATCGGTGCTTTTTTTGTTTAAACGGAGCAGTCCGTCAATGCACAAACGCCCGGGGCAAACCAGCCGGGGGCAGCCGGGTTGCGGTTCTGGCTGTGCAGCAGCACGCCTTCCTTTCTTCAGCCAATACATCCGTTAAACCCTTATCTGCTCAACGAACCGGATCATTCTGTTTTCTTCATCCGGCTTGTTCCAGCACGGCAATCCGGCAAAGTGAGGCACGAATTGCATCTACCAGCATCCTATGATGGCTATAGAACAAAAAATAGTTGGCCCCATTGGGGACAGCGATGACTGGTTGGCGCAATTCGTGCTTGTCTTTTAGCGTCGCCTGTGCGGGTAGGTGTCCCGCAGGCCGGGGAAGCCCGCAGCCTGTTTTAAACCCGCCACGTGGCTGGCGTATAAATTTTCGGCCAAACTAATAGTTTTTGACAGCTTTCCGGGTTACAAATTTCTCCTCTGCTTCGACTTATAACTGCTAATCACCGTGCCAACCGTCAAAACCTTTTCGGATGCAGCCTTAATCAGCGCTATCAAAACAAAGATTGATATCGATAATGCAATTGGCTTTATCTACCACACTCATTATCGTATGCTGGAAGGCTATATTCTAACGAACAGTGGCAGCCAGATGGATGCAGAAGATTTGATCCAGGAAGTGCTGCTGCTCTTTGTCGATCTGGTTCGGACGGAGAAGTACCGGGGCGAAGCCAGTGTAAAGTCATTTCTTTATACGCTGACCCGAAATCTGTGGATCACGGAATTAAGAAAAAGAAGCAGTGATTCAAAGCGATACGGCCTGTTTGAGAGCAGCCGGGAAACCCTTGAAGAAGACGTCTCGAACTACATCGTTTACAAGGAAGCGGAGAAAACCGTAGCCGAACTCTTCGACCGTATGGGCGAAAAATGCAGGCAGATTCTGACTCTTTTTTATTACGAAGATTTATCCATGAAAGATATTCTGAAGCAAACGGATTATGAAAGTGAACAAGTGCTTCGCAACAAGAAATACAAATGCCTGAAAGAGCTGATCAACTTAGTTCAGCAATCACCCACCGTTTCTTCTACCGTTAAATCCGCCCTACAACGCACGAGATAGTATGGACAACCTTGAATTAATTGATCAGTATCTTGATAATCGGTTGACCCTCGAACAGGCCCGGCAAGTCGAACTAACGTTACAGAAAGACGTTGACCTGCAGCAACTGGCGGAGAGTCTTCGGGTGGCCCGGGAGGCTATTCAGTTCAGGGCCTTGAATCATAAACTCAAAGGCCTGCATAAGCACTACGTACAGGAAGTAAAACTGGCCCAACCCGATGCGACTGTCCTTGCTTTACACCGCAATCCGGTTTATACCTGGGGCCTGCGCATTGCCGCCAGCCTGCTGTTTTGCGCGCTGAGTTACAGCACCTATCAGGTTGCTGCCCTGAACCCGGAACGGGTTTATACCGAGTCGTTTATCCCGTATGACCTACCGACTGCGCGCGGCAATGCGCAGGAGACCAGTGGTATGGAATCGGCTTATGTGTCAGGCGATTATACCGCCGTTACCAGTCAGTTTACGCAGCTGGCGACCATCAGCCAGCGGGATTATTTTCTGGCTGGCGTGTCCTATCTGCAACAGAAAAAATACGATCAGGCATTAACTGCCTTTGCCGCCCTGCGGCAACTTAACACCCGGCGTCCCGATTCCTACTTTGAGCAGGAAACGGATTATTACGTGGCGCTGGCTTACCTGGGTGCTCACAAAGCCGATGCAGCCTACGCCGGTTTCAAAGCTATTTATGATAACCCCCGCCATTTATACCATACCGCAGTCACTGGCGCTGATCTGTTGAAACTACAGGTGTTGCTTTTAAAATAACCGGGTGTACCCACCGTATCTTTCAAAAGGCTGTTACGAAGTGACAGCCTTTTATTATAGAAAAAAGCAAAAAAATAATGAAAGTGGGATTACATTTTGGCTGATAGCTTCGACTTATTAGTGTTGACAGCAGGCAATGACCGGTGACAGTTCAGTTTGTTTAGACTTTAGCAGCTACCAGGACACCATAGGGAAAACGTAACACTCGAAGTAATGAAAAACGTCCAGCCAGAATATACCGTGACCGTAACCGAAGCACAAACTGTTGTTTCGGACTGGGTTTGTGCCACTGAAGAGTTTCATCAGTACTACTATCAGCTTGACCGGGTGATTAAAGAACAGTCGCGGAGCGCGCTCCACCCGGCTACTGTCAGCCTGAGCAATCCTTCCGGTCGGGCTAAGGTACAGAACCTGCTGAAGCTGCGTCAATACATGAACGATGTACTGACAACGCTGCTGGCGGATATGTCTAAACCCGTTCCCGCCCAACGGCGCAGCAGCACGCCGATGCGCCCCTCAAAGCCCGGCCAGCTGGCATCGCACACCCGTCTGCTCCAGGACATTAACCGTAAACTCTACAGCGAGCTGGCTCAGTTTACCTCGAACCCATCTTAAGCATACCCGACCATTCACGCGCCTGAAAATCCCTGACCCATGCCGGGTCAGGGATTTTTATTGACGGTTCAGCATCGTTTTCAGGGCGTGTACAGCAAGCTACAACTACTGTTTTTGCCGATGATACCGTACCCAGCCGAACAGGAGAATGCCCAGTATGCCGACGGCACCCAGCAAGGCCTGGTTGCTTACCATGCCCACAGTCTCATCGGGGTTTCCAACGAATACTAAATGAGCCCAGTACTGGGGTGAGTGAAACTGCGCATAGCGGCCATCGCGCAAAAAGTCAATCCGGGCTTTTTGCAGGGCTTGCGCAAACGAGTCGCCCTGCTGTAGATGCGCATAAAATTTGGCACTGATGTAAGCCGTGGCCTTATCTTCGGCGTTCCACAGCGAGGTAACGGTGTTGGCGCAGCCCGCGTAGGCGAGCGCCCTTGATAAACTCATGACCCCTTCCCCATTGATTACTTTCCCACTGGCGGTTTCACACGCGCTCAAAAAAACGAGCCGGGTTTTCGACAGGGGTTCGTTACGCAGTTCGTGCGCATATAATTTATAATCGGCGTTTCCCACCGGGCTAAACACGATGAAGGACCGCGAGGGGTCTTCATTGTTAACCACAGCGTGTGTTGCCAGATGGATGATGGAAGCCTCGGGGGATAATTTTATAAAGGATGCTTTTGTGGCCGCCTGATTAATCAGTTTAACACCCGTCATGGTTTCGATTTCTCCGTACGAAGCCGGCAGTTGGGTGTAAGCCACTTTTTTAGCGGTACTAACCGAACTGAATGGCGCAACAGCCAGTGTTTTCGTGAAATCTATGGGGTCACGGGCGTTGTCATGCCGGAGAAACGGAACAGCGTACTGGTAAACAACATCGTATTTCTCCAGCAGATACGCGTTGTCACGATCCTCGAACGCTTCAAACGGCAGTAGCCGTAAGGCATCACAGGGAATAATCAGCAGGGAAGAAATGCCCGTCAGTCCGGCCTCGGCGGGTTTGATCAGGCGGTCGTAGAGCAGCCGGGCGTGTGGGCTTCCGCCGTAGGCAGCACCGGGTAAAATGGTCTGCAACGCCCGCCGTAAACCGCTCAGTGCCTGACGGTATGCGCTGTCTTTCGGGGCCTGATAAAACCGGAGTTCGTTGTGCGTAAGTACGAAGGTGTACACAGCCGTGGTCCCCTCAAAATAGGAGACAAGTGCCGTATGTCTGTTGAGGAGCTTTGTTTGCAGGTACGGTATATTGATACTGTCGAACCCGAATTTTTGACGATAGTAAGCCGGAAATTCATGCAGTTTGGTCGACAGACGCGCTAAAGCCAGTTCACTATCCCGAATTTCGGCGCTGATCGCCCGGGTTTCGGCCTCGTTGTGGCTTCGGTCTGCCTTCATGAACAACCGGGAAAGATTAAATTTCAGGTTACGCTCCTGCGCTAACAGCGAATCCGGAATACCGGCAAATGACTTGATCTGATTCTCTTTCGAATTGATGTACAGCGTAACCGCTTTACTTTTCTCGGCCCAGCGGAACGCTGCCTCGAGGTATTCTTTTTTGTGAGTCCGCCCGAACGACTGGCTCATGAGTGTAACCACTTCCTGATACACCGGAAAGGCCTTTTGCACGATAAACAGGCGGGCATCTTCGCTATCAAACGACTTCTCGATGTACTCGGCCAGTTTCAGGGCCGATTCATACGTGTCGAGGGTACTGCTGAGGTAACGGTCATTGTGGTTTGTTTCGTAAAGTTTTTGCAGACAGCGTGCTTTAGCCACTAAACTCTCAAATAACTGGTAACTGCGAAACCCGGCCGTTAACGCTGAGGGGTTGTGATAAACGACAGTATCGTTAAATGAGTAATCCAGATGGATAATAGACTGCTGATAATAGCGTAAAGCGGTGGCAGGGTGCTGATTCTGTCGTTCGGCATCAGCCAGCAATTTATAGGTCAGACCGATTGTATACTCTTTCTGCGGGCGTTTACCGGCGGGCTGCTTTTTGTTATAAATAGTTATGGCTTTACGCAAATGCCTGAATGCTTCCGGCAGACGCTGCTGCTGTAAATAAGCGCTCCCCAATTCATTCTGCAGCATGACAGAGTTATTGTTTTCTGTCCCGGTTACCTTCATCAGGTAATAAAGGGCACTGGCCGGATCGCGCTTTTTAAGGTAGGTCGTTCCGATATTTATAAGCACTTCGTCGCGGGCTATTGCAAGGGGAAGTAAGCTTTTATAGAGGGTAGCGGCAGAGTCGTACTGTTCCAGATGCCACAGGGCAGAGGCTATATTACTCTTGTAGGCGTAAACACGCTGCTGATTTAAGGTTTTCGTGCGCTGGAGCAGCTGTAATGCCTTTGAAAAATAGTTGATACTTTGCCGGTAATTGCCCGCTTCAAAATAAATAGCCCCGAACGAGTTATACAGGCTTTGACTTTCCTGCACGGCCGGATAGTGCAGGTAGATGGCCTCTGCTTTTTTAAGGTAGTACGTCGACGAGTCGAACGAGTGCAGAAAATAATGGGCCGTTCCGCAATATAAATAGGGTTTAAAAAGCAGCGAATCAGCCAGTTTATGGTGTAAACAGGAAGCGATGGCCTTCTGATAGAAAACCATCGCTTCTCGTTGTAAACCATAGGTTTGTTTCAGCACCCCTGCTTTTTCGTAGCAATCGACAATGACCGGCGCATTGCTAACGGTTGCCGGGGCTATGGCCGCAGCCCGCAGAAACGTACTGATCGCCAGACTATCGGTACGCTCAGTGGGTGTTGGACGCTCAAATAATGCCAGTGCCTCCTTATAGAGCGTTCGGGCCTGCTGCTCCTGTTTAGTAGATTGAGCGTAGGGTTTACTGAGTAGTGTACAACCTGCGATCAGAAGAAAAGTAAACGTTTTTTTCATGCTACACCCGGTACCGGCCAAAATGACTCTTTAAAGGCCAACCCGTAGCAAAAACTATACCTTTCGTTGTCTCATCCGCCAACGATCACAATTTCGGGTGGGCGCAGCCCTCTTTCCAGGTACTGCATCGGTCCCGTTGCCGATGGGGCCATGACGCGGGCATTTGCGCTGTTCTGCGCGTTAATGCGGGCTAAAGTGCTGGCCGGAATATCGCTGTACTTCGCGTAATACGTAAACTTGATATCAATGTAATTGAGTGCTTTTTTACTGGCATCGCTGATCCGGTAGTACAACCGAACGGTACGGGTGGTGCCGTTTTTCGGGGAAGCACCGAATGTTCCATTCGACAGGGTGCGTTTCAGGTTAATCGAACCATCTTTCTTATCGACCGCTATGCCCTGCGAACCGGCAACACCGCTGCCCGTATTGGCCCCGTTCTCATCGTCGTCAAATTCACTGTCGCTGCCGCCGGCATTCCAGGGCAACGTCTTCTGACCATTATAAAGCGGTTTTGCCAGTGTATCCTTTTTGCTCAGGGTATAAACGGCACTTACATAATCGAGACCGGAAATGGTCATGTACGTAATGCAGGTATCCGTCGAGCCCGGCGCTGCGTAGCTGATTTGGTACCGCAGCCCTCGTTCACTCCTGGTTACGTTAACCGCCCCGGTAGCCGCATCGATCTGTAAGCCTCCGGGAATAGCCGAGAAAAACCCTTTAAGTTTCTTCGTTGGCGACACGATGTAATCGCCTTTTTGCTCCTTCAGGTAAACAACGGAGTCGGCATAACTGAGCGTAGTACACGCACCAACGCGCAGGGATTTATCCCCATTGAGTGTAGTCTCCTGCGGAGCCGCTGACTCTTTTTCGCAGCTGCTGAAGGCCAGCAGGAGCATGATTACTGTAACAGGTAACCTGAGTAAAGAACGCATAGCTGAATGTTTTTAGAGAAGGTGTAAATTTTCACGACAATCATTGTCGTGTCGAAACTGGCTTACTAATTGTAACCTTTAGCCGACAAACTTTTTTCAATAAGTTCAGTGTCAGCCAGAACAGTACCGAAATAAAGGCAGACAGGGTGTTTTTGCTACCTTAAGTCAACGTACCCGCAAATCGGGCTATCCAACTGTTTAAGATTATCCGGTATTGGCAGCTTATGGGTAGCTAAGCCAGTTTGGGCACTGCTTTTTTTAGTTGCCGGATAGCCTGCTGCACGACCGGGTCCGCCGGATAGTGCGTGCCAATCTGTTGGATGTACTTCCCCACCAAATGGGAAAACAGGTCTGGGGCAGCGGTGGTCGTGTGAACAGGCTTTTTGTTAGAAGCGTATTCCATAAAATTAATAGGGTTTGGGTAGTCATTTCGCTACAAATGAACACTAAGTATTTGATATATCATACTTTATCACTCAAAAAGAGTAGCTAATAGGCGATAAAGTTGTTAAATTTAATTTTTCGGTGTCATGCAGTATAATGCGTAAAACGGCTCTAAGCGGCCGTGCTTGCCAGCATAGCTGTAGTGTACCGATACAGTGCAAAGCCCAGTAGGTCACAGTCATGTACCGATTTCGCGCTTCCTGCGCTGTTACTCCGTTGAGGCAGTAGCTTCCCTGATTTTTTCGCGGGCTTCTTCCAGGTCATCGGAGTCGGGTTGCGCCATCGCTTCGGGCAGCGGTGCCGGGCCAGGCATGAAGGTCAGGGCAATAAACATCGGAAAGTGGTCGGACCCGCCGTTAGGCAGGCGCAACATCCGCTGCAGCTGAAAATGCGCCGAAACAAAGACGTGGTCGAGGGGCCAGCGCAGAAAGAAATACCGGGCATGAAACGTATTGTATAAGCCCCGGCCGACGCGGGGGTCCAGCAGGCCGCTTATGCGCTGGAACAGGCGCGTAGTGTGCGACCAGGCGACATCATTCAGATCACCCGCTATGATGACCGGGCCGGTCTTTGTCCGGGCTTCCCTGCCTACCAGCAATAACTCGGCATCGCGCTCGGTTGACCGGTAATGCTCGGTTGGGCTGGGTGGCATGGGGTGCACCCCGTAGAAATGAACAAGCTGTGCCGAGGGTAACTCAAGCTGCGCGTAGATCGAGGGGATATCATCCTGAATCAGAAAGCGCAGTTCATGATGCCGAATGGGGAAGCGGGAATACAGCAACATACCGTACGTATTTTCGAGCGGATGCAGCACCCGATGGGGATAGTCGGCCTCCAGCGGCCGTAAATCATCCTGCCATTTCCGGTTGGCTTCCAGCACGAGCAGCACATCTGGTTTATGGGTCGTCACCAGCGCCAGCGTTTCGGCCGTGCGGGTGTTTTCCATAAACACATTCGCAACCAGCAACCGAACGGTGTGTTCCTCCCCTATCGGCGTAGCCCTCCGGTGGGATACCCGCACGACCTGCCTGCGGTGCAGTGCCGTAAACGGATAGATCAGCCAGCCCTGATAAAGCAGCGTAGCCAGTAAACCCAGGGGTGCCGCAATCAGGGTGCCGGTCGTATAATGACCGGTCAGCAGCCAGGCCAGCAGGCCAAGAGCCGCCAGTACAGTAAGCTGTAGATGGGGAAAATCCCACATCCGAATCCACCAGTAATCAAGACGAATGAGGTTGAGGAATGAAGCAACTGTAACGACAACAGAATACGTTAGGAGATTATACTCAATGGTGGTCATAACAAAGTAATTTCTCTTTTCTGCTGATGCTGAAGTCAGGTGCATCAGGCTCGACATGTGTTTGCCTGCGGTAGTTCCCTGGGCGTAAAAGATGTACTCCTCCCCCGCTGAACATACCCGCATCAGACCACAGCGCCGGATTTAATGGTTACCGCCGAGCCATCGGCCAGAAAAACCGAACGGGGTTCGTGCTCAAAAAAGGGTGCAAACGCGGGTCCGTACAAGGCCGATACATCGCAGCGTACCCCGAAGGTCTGCACCGGGTGAATCATCCACTGCGGATGAACCACTTCGTATTCATCGGTTCGGCGCGGGCCCCGGCGGGTGTAGCCCCAGTAGTGCTCGGTGATGAACGCTTCTTCACTGTCCGGCACCAGCGCGTGCCCCACCCGGTCGGCCTCGACCCGAATGTGATTCCAGTCAGTTCCCACTTTCCAGTCGTAGCCAATCTGCTGCGTATCGCCGGTTACCGTCCAGGTATGGCGCATGGGATGCGTGGCATAGGGTTCGCCATATAAACTTCTGGCAACGAGCGAGATGGCTACTTTCGGGACGATTTCTTTCACGAAAACGACGCCCCGTTTCCAGCCGGTACCGGTCTTTCGCCGGACGTAGAAACGCAGGTTAAACTCCTCAAATTCGGTATGGAACGGCACCGGAATGCTGCCGAATAATTTAACCCGCTGGAAATAAAATCCGACTAGGCTGCCGTAGTAAATGCCGTTGTATTCGTCGAGTTCAGTGCCGTAGGGTAACAGCGGCTCCAGCACCCGTTTGTTGAGTGCATAGTTGGCAAAAATCAGGTTGCGCCATTCGGCGGAGAGAAACGTAGTAGCCATTGGGTGGGTGATAATCCAAGTAGACAACCCGCTGTGGGGGCCGTTGGTTACCTGTTCAGGGTACATTCGGGCCAACTGTCAAAATACAATCCGGTTAAACCCTGCCACGAACCGGCTGTCCAACGGGGGATCAAGCGCTATCGGTACAGCGCGATACGCTCAAAACACAGGTATGTTATGAAAAATAAACTGAAAGTAATCGGTGCACTGGGCCTGATGGCCAGTTCGTTTCTGTTCAGCAGTTGTGTCGCCACCGTGCGGACACCACCGCCACCGGCCCGGGTCGAGGTAGTACCGGTTGCTCCGTCGCCCCGGCACGTCTGGGTACCGGGTCATTACGTCCGGCGGGGCCGGAATTACATCTGGGTAAATGGGTATTATGCGGTCAACCGGGGCAGGGGTGGCCGGTATCGGTAGCCTGAAGTTGGCAGTATTGGCTACCGGGTAATCAGGATGATTTGAATCTGGCGTATTGGGCCGACGGGT
Organism: uncultured Cytophagales bacterium; assembly: GCA_964251665.1. GTDB lineage: Bacteria > Bacteroidota > Bacteroidia > Cytophagales > Spirosomataceae > JBBQLG01. The sequence continues at coordinate 176,275 of CAXUKO010000009.1, read as the reverse complement.
TGACCCCGAGAAGCGCTGAATCACGATAAATCACATTGATACCCGGCATTGAACGCTAAATCCATGCGCGCTGTTGGATCCAGGTTTCATTTACACCAAACGAGCCGGGAATTCTCTCATGAATTCCCGGCTCGTTTGGTGTAAATTCTGTTTTTAATCAGTCAGTTACGGAAACCGGGGAAACTTACTGAAATCCGGCTTCCGCTTTTCCATGAACGCATTCTTCCCTTCTTTCGCTTCATCCGAAAGGTAGTACAGCAGGGTGGCATCACCGGCCAGCTGCTGAATCCCCGCCTGACCGTCTAATTCGGCATTAAATGACGCCTTGAGCATGCGGAGGGCAATCGGGCTCTTTTCGAGCATCTTCCGGCACCAGTCCAGTGTGACATCTTCCAGTTGATCCAGAGGAACGACTTTATTCACCAGGCCCATATCCAAAGCCTCCTGGGCATTGTACTGATCGCAGAGGAACCAGATTTCGCGGGCTTTTTTCTGGCCAACGACCCGTGCCAAATAAGAAGCACCAAACCCACCATCGAACGAGCCGACTTTAGGGCCGGTCTGACCGAAACGGGCGTTATCAGCCGCAATAGACAGATCACAAACTACATGCAGCACGTGCCCTCCCCCGATAGCGTACCCGGCTACCATCGCCACCACAGGCTTTGGTAGCCGTCGAATCTGCATCTGCAAATCCAGCACGTTCAGGCGAGGCACCGAATCTTCACCAATGTAGCCGCCATGTCCACGGATCGATTGGTCGCCCCCGCTGCAAAATGCTTCGCCCCCTTCGCCGGTCAAAATAACGACCCCAACCCGTTCGTCCTGCCGGGCCAGTTCCATGGCTTCCGACATTTCTTTGACGGTTAAAGGCGTAAATGCATTCCGTTTGTGCGGCCGATTGATGCTGATTTTGGCTACACCTTCAAAATAACTGTACTTGATTTCCTGGTATTCTTTAATGGTTTCCCAGGCGTATTTACTAATCATGATGAGTGAATTGTTGAATTGGTGAATAAGCAATTGTGTGAATGAGCGATTATCTATTTTTCTTAATTCACTCATTTACACAATCACTCATTCACTCATTGAAAAGTCTATTTCGTGGTATTGCACGTCCCAGGTATGGTCGGCAAGCATCTTACAGGTGGCCAGACAACGGGCGAACGGATTTTTACGGCCCCACTCGTTGGGTGCGATCATTGAAAGGGTGTCCGAACCGTCTTTGCGCTGGTAAAAGTAATAGGTGTGATTGATGACCGGCTCGAAATTCATCTGGGCCGAATAAATCCGTTCCGACACTTCTACGCGGTGCCGGATGGCAGTCGCCTGTTCGGCCAGTACCTGCATTTGCCTGTAGAGCTGCGCCAGTTGAATGTCGGTCTGCTCGCGCATGGCCGCTACGGACCGGCCGGTAATTTTACCCTTATCTTCGGATCGGATAATGGCCCCGCCCGCCGTATGTGCGTACGCCAGCAGACCCGGCGATTCAGCCACTTTATCGGGCGAGATAGGGTTAATAAATTTTGCTTCTTCCATACTGATTCCGTAACGGACTGACCAACTACTTTGTTTCTTAGCCGGTGGGTGCCGAAAAAGCCCTTGTTTTGTAGCCGATTTATGCCCCAAAAGTAGTTTATTTGACCCGAAACCCGGCTTGTATTCATGGAAAATCCCCGTATCGCTCTCCCATTTAACCGCGCTGCCTGGCTGCGACACCTTAGCCCGTTTATCGGTTTGGTATTGCTGCTGCCCGGTCTCATCAGCTGTGCCAGAGCTGCCGATACCCAACCCGTTCCAACCATCAGTTTCACCATTTCGTGGAATGACCCGAAACACGCCAACTTGAAAGTTGCCGGTGGATACACCATTGCGCAAAATATACTCATCGCCCATACCAAAGATGGCGGGTACGTTGCCGTGTCGGCCGCCTGCACCTTCGAGGGGACCAAATTAGCCTATCGGCTCAGCAGCAACCAGTTCTACTGCGCGACCGACGGATCAACCTACGACCTTCAGGGAAAGCCCATCAACGGTCCCGCCACCAAACCTCTCACCGTCTATAACATCCTGTCCAGCAAGTCGACTGACGGTCTGTTTACCATCACGAACTAATCAGGGTTACCCGTAACTCCGGCTGACTGACGATGCTGCTGATTGACCCGACTTTACCGGACTGGCCCGAGGCCCATACCGATTACGAACGCGACGCGCTGGCCTTCTGCCGGAGCTGGCGGAGCGACCAGACAGAGTTTACGCTCCAGACATCCGGCTCGACGGGTACGCCTAAGCCCATCCGGCTCACGCGCCGGCAAATGCAGGCCAGTGCGCGATTAACGGGTGCAACGTTCGGGCTGGAACCGGGTGACCGGCTGCTGGTCTGCCTCAACATCCACTACATTGCCGGGGTGATGATGCTCGTGCGCGGACTGGAACTCGGCCTGCCCATGCTCCTGCTTGAGCCAACGGCTAACCCACTCACAAAGCTTGACGCGGGCACAACCCATTTCGACTTCACCGCGCTGGTGCCCCTTCAACTACAAACGATTCTGGAGACATCTCCGGACAAATTCCCTTTACTAAACAGTACAAAGGCGATTCTGGTGGGTGGAGCTGCTACCAGCCCGGTTCTCGAGCGGGCTTTACAGGTGATTACGGCGCCCATTTATGCTACTTACGGCATGACCGAAACCGTTTCGCACATTGCCATTCGCCGACTCAACGGGGAGATGGCCCGTGATACCTTTACGGCACTTGAGGGCGTCGAACTGGGTCTGGATGAGCGCAGTTGCCTGAACATTCGGGCGGCTGCCACCAACTTCGATTTGATTCAGACGAACGATGTAGCCGAGTTGCTCTCGCCAACTGAGTTTCGGCTGCTGGGCCGCGCCGATACGGTGATAAACTCCGGGGGCGTAAAAATTCAGCCCGAACGCATCGAACGCATCTTACAGGAAGCCCTGGCCGAACATGGATTTACCGGCCGGCTGTTCGTGTCTGGTCTGCCCGACGACCGGCTGGGGCAGCGCGTGGCGGCTTTTATTGAAGGCAGCAACGGGATTAACGGGTTTCCCGGCGAGGTGCTCTGGTCAACCATTCAGGCCCGTATTCGTACCGAAGTTGGTCCGTATGCGGTTCCCAGAACCGTAACTACCGTGGCTCGATTTGCCGAAACGCCCACAGGTAAGGTCGATAAACTGGCAACGATGGGGCTAAAATCGTAATTTTGCGGCATGTCTTTCAAATCACTGCAAATTCGCTATCAGACGGCGGCTATCATGCCCGGCCCGTTCGCCCATTTTTATACGCTGACGCTGACGCCAACGGGGCAAAATACGCTCCAGACCGAGATTTCCATCGAGTATCCTGACCGGGAGGAACTGGATGAAGAAGACATCATTGGCGAGGGGTTCACACTTGACGATAGTTTCAACTGGCAGGGCACGCTCCCTAAAACCTGGCTCGATGCCGTAACGCCCCACACGGTCAATGCCAAACTGAAACCCCTTGACGAAGATAAGCTGGGCGAAAACGACGATTTTTTTGAAGTTACACTGGTCACGACGGCTGGCCAGACGAAGCAGGGTACGCCTGCAAGCCGCGACGCCTGGCAATACCTGGCCCAGGAACTGATCCAGGCTACTTACGAAGCCGCCGGACGTGAGCACCCGTTTGAGCTGACCTACGTCGATAACACCCAGGTATCCAGCGGTGAACTCCGGCTCACGGCCTCGTTCTCGCAGCGCACTCTGACCGTTACGACCGATGGGAAAACCCGCCCCCTGCCCTGGGATGAGCTACAGCGCATCATGAGCCAGGTGTACAGCGCTGAGTACAATCCCGACGAAGCCCTGCTGAACAAACCCAAACAGGATGGTCGTTTTCTGAACATGGGCAACGACGAATGGTATAATATCAGCGACCAGCCAGCCCTGCATAAACTCTTCAAACAGTTGTAAAAAAGTCTGCCCGGCGGGGCGCAACCGGTGGGTCACACCGAAAAATGGGTATATTACCAGCGCAATGCTCAGCTACCCGAATTACTTATTTCTTAATCTGTGACCCGATATGCCCGTTTTCACCCTTGGAATTGAAGAAGAATTTCAGACAATTGACCCCGAAACCCGCGAACTGCGTTCGCACATGTCGCAGATTGTAGAGGGTGGTAAAATTGTCCTGGCCGAACGTGTAAAGGCCGAAATGCACCAGGCGGTGGTGGAAGTTGGCACCAATATCTGCCAGAATATTCAGGAAGCCCGTCAGGAAGTGACCTACCTCCGCAAGATGATTATCGAACTCGCCGACAATCAAAATCTGCAGGTGGCCTCGGCCGGGACTCACCCCTTTTCCGACTGGCAGTCGCAGCTCATCACGCCCAACGAACGCTACGACCAGCTCATCGACGAACTGCGCGATGTGGCCCGCTCAAACCTGATTTTCGGGATGCATGTCCACGTCGGCATCGAAAACCGGAACGAGGGCGTACAAATCATGAACGCCGTCCGGTATTTTCTACCGCATATCTACGCCCTGTCCACGAACTCGCCGTTCTGGCGGGGTCGTAATACAGGGTTCAAGTCGTACCGCTCGAAAGTGTTCGATAAGTTTCCGCGAACGGGTATCCCCGACTTTTTTGCGTCGGCAGCCGAGTACGACGAATACCTGGCGCTGCTGGTCAAAACGGGCTGCATCGATAACGGCAAAAAAATATGGTGGGACATTCGGTTGCACCCGTTTTTTAACACCATCGAATTCCGCATCTGTGATGTACCGATGCGGGTAGACGAAACCATCTGTCTGGCCGCGCTGATGCAGGCGCTGGTGGCTAAAATCTACAAGCTACAGCGGCAGAACCTCAACTTTCGCTCCTACCGTCGGATCCTGATCAACGAAAACAAATGGCGCGCGGCCCGCTACGGCATCGAAGGAAAGCTGATCGACTTTGGCAAGCAAATAGAAGTACCTACGCATCAGCTGATTCACGAACTGCTCGCCTTTATTGACGATGTGGTAGATGAACTGGGCAGCCGGACCGAGTGCGAATACGCTCTGCAAATTCTCGAAAACGGTACCGGAGCCGACCGCCAGCTCCAGGTCTATCGCGAGACGGGTGACCTTAAAAATGTAGTGGATTATATCGTTCGCGAAACTTCGTACGGCGTCAGGTAGTTGATTAATACCGGCTGACGCAAAAATCAGTCAGCCGGTTTAACTGAATATAATCCTGTATCGGGTTGGACTGATGAGGAGAGTTCGAGGAAGACAGCCGTATGAAACCGATAAAAATTGCCATTCTGGATATGAACAACAACGCTCCCAATCAGGGTATGCGCTGTATCCAGCAACTAATTCGAGTTGTCCAGCAGGAAGATGATCTCGACTTGTCTGTGACCACGTTTAATGTCCGCGCCGGGCATGAAATACCCGATTTAACGTTTGACATTTATATTTCGTCGGGTGGGCCGGGCGATCCAATCGCCCCTGAATTATGCTGGGAAACGCCTTATTTTCAGTTGATTGATGATTTATTTGCCTGGAATCAGACCCATGACGAAAAGAAGTATCTGTTTCTGATCTGCCATTCGTTTCAGGTGGTTGTACGGCATTTAAAGCTGGGCGAGCTGAGTCGGCGGAAATCAACGTCGTTCGGCATTTTCCCAATTCACAAAACCGACGACGGTAGCTCCGATCCATACCTAAACGCCCTGCCTGACCCGTTTTTTGCCGTCGACTCGCGTGATTATCAGGTTACCAACCCGAATTTCCCGCTGTTTGACCAGTTGGGTGCCAGCATCTTATGTCTGGAGAAAGTCCGGCCCCACGTGCCGCTCGAGCGGGCCATTATGGCAATTCGTTTCTCGGATGAAGTCTTCGGTACGCAGTTTCACCCCGAAGCCGACCACGAAGGCATGCTTATGTATTTTGAGCGGGATGATAAACAAGAGCAGATCATCACCAACTTCGGCCAGGATAAGTACGATGAAATGGTCAGCTCGCTGCGAGACCCCGACAAGATTGCCCTAACCGAATCAGTGATGCTGCCCTCGTTTCTACGTGATGCCATGTCGCAGCAGCCATGCGCTCAATAGCTGAAGCTGAAAAATCCGTCTTTTAAGTCTTTTATCCCCTGATTCGGTGAGTGGTTTTTTGTCATCCTGCTTTTGTCATCCTGAGGTACGAAGGATCTTATGTACCAAATCGCCAAGATCCTTCGTACCTCAGGATGACAAAAAACTACTCACCGAATCAGGGGACCATCTTAGTTAATCTGGACCCTTTCCCTGCCCATGATTCAGCCCATTCGTCAGGCCTATAATGCGGCCTTTACGCCCGAAGGTTATCAGCAATTTCTGGATGCGATTCAGGAAGAAGTGCCCAACCAACTCGACTTCCGGGTGGCTGAAACGCCTATTTTCGTCCCTGCTTCCCTCAAAACGAAGCTGTTACAGGCCTGCGATGACATTGTGCGCGTGCTGACCCGGGACGATTTTAAAACGCTGACCGAAACCGCCATTCCTACTGACCAGCGGGTACCCAATGAGGACACGCATACGACGTTCATGGCAGTGGACTTTGCGGTTTGCAAAGACGACCAAACCGGCGAACTCACCCCGCAGCTCATTGAATTACAGGGATTTCCATCGTTATACGCTTTTCAGCCTTTCCTGGCCGAACAGTTTCGGGAGAATTTCCCGGCGATTCCTGACTCGCTCACGCACCTGTTTACTGTAGCCGATAACAATGCTTATTTAGACGCCCTGCGCGACTGCATTGTTGGCGACTGCAATCCGGAAGAAGTGATTCTGCTCGAAATATTCCCCGAAAAACAGAAAACGCGCGTGGATTTTGCCCTGACCAAACGTTACCTCGATGTGGAAGCAGTTTGCCTGACGAAAATCAAAAAACGGGGGCGGCAGCTGTTCTACGAAAAGGAAGGCCGGAAGTTTCAGATCAAGCGGATTTATAACCGGCTGATCTTTGACGAATTAGTCAATTACCCCGATCTGAAAACAGAATTTTCGCTCACTGATGACGTCGACGTACATTGGGTGGGCCATCCAAACTGGTTTTTCCGCATCAGTAAATACACGCTGCCGTTGCTGGATAGTCCATTCGTACCCGCCAGTCACTACCTGAATACGCTGGAAACTTACCCCACCGATCTGGAGAATTACGTATTGAAACCGCTGTTTTCGTTCGCGGGCAGTGGTGTCAAAATCAACGTAACTACCGCCGACTTAGATGCCATTCCCGCCGATCAGCGGGGCGGGTACCTGTTGCAAAAGAAAGTACAGTATGAACCCGTAATCATCACCCCCGACGGCTCCGGCGTGAAGTGCGAAATCCGGCTGCTGTTCATCTGGCCGGAAAGCGACGCAAAGCCAACGCTGGTAACCAATTTGGCCCGGTTGAGCCGGGGTGAAATGATCGGCGTCCGGTTCAACAAAGATTTCGACTGGGTCGGCGGCACCATTGCTTTCTTTGAGCCGTAACTCAGCCAGTCATCACTGCCCGATCCGTAGATTATAGGCCAGATACGGAAAGAACTGTGGGTTTCGGCCATTGCCTTGAAAAAAGCTGACGTTATACGTCTGACCCAATATACCCAGATCGAAAGCGTGTCGGGGCCGGTCGAACCGGAAAGCCGCCGAAAATACGCTGGCTACATCTGAGATGTAACGATTCTGATTGGTATACAGCGTATTATCCGTAATGAACGACAGTTGGGGGGTTAGCTTCAACAGCGCACTAACCGTAAAATACGGTTGCCGGTACAGCTTATTATTGCCGCTGCTGGCCCGGCCATACCCAATGGTTACGTTGCGCTGACTATCGCCCAGCGACGCCAGTGCCCGAATATTCCATAGCGCGTTTACTTTAAAGAACTCATAGGTCCCGGAGGGCTGGTACTCGACGCTGGCTCCGATCCGGGCCAGATCACCCAGTGGAAAACTTAGTTTGCTCGAAAGGCCGACGCTCCGCTGCGCGTACCACGAATCGGTGATCAGCCAGTTGATGGGCACTACCGACGCGCCAATGCTCCAGTTACGGGTAAGGCCGAGGTTAAACTCGTTGTAGACCAGCCAGACATTGCGGTAGTATAAACGGCCCGGCTCAACCGTATAGGCGGTCTGATTCAACGTCATAAAGGGGGCAAAGGGGTTATTTACGGTTAGCAGACGCGGGTTTATTACCGTTTCCAGCAGGGCCGGGTCTGCATAGGTAAGTTCGCCACCCCGCTTTCGGATTACCAGCATTGTACTATCCCGCCGGACAATCCGCCCCCGTACCCGCGAGCCATCCTTAAACAGGATCAGGTTATTCTCCGTCCCGTTTGTATCAGTTAATGGGGCAGCGGTTATGGTATTAATGGGCTGTGAATCAGGCAAGGGCGTAGTGATCACACGGTCGAAGAGTTCGAGATCAACGTAGGTGAGTCGTCCATTGCGCTGACGAACGACCAGATTACTGCTGTCGCGCCGAACGATGCGCCCCGATACTACTGACCCATCTTTGAGGAGCAGCATGTACGTTTTCTGGCCATCGGCAGGGGGAATGGTGGTTGGGTTTATCTGGGCTGAGGCCACCCACGAACTTAATAGAAACACGAAAAGCAGAACTGTTTTCATCCGTCACAACGTTACGTTCAGGCAGGTAATATTGACAATTTCATCATGCAAACAGTTACACACCGGCAACTTTTTTTCCAGCATATAGCACAGACCTCCGATTTCCCCTTAGCGTTGGAAATCGACCGGGCTGAAGGCGTTTATTTGTTTGGCGGTCAGGGTGAACGGTACATGGACCTGATTTCGGGCATTGCCGTGAGCAACGTCGGGCATCGGCATCCGAAAGTGTTAGCCGCCATTCAGGCACAGCTTGACAAGTACATGCACCTGATGGTCTACGGCGAATACGTGCAGAGTCCGCAGGCACAGTTGGCCGAAGCGCTGGCGGCAACCCTGAGCCTCCCTAAATTTGCGGCCCTACCGAAACTCGTTGCAGGGCAGCTCGATAACGTGTACCTGACCAACTCCGGGGCCGAAGCCATTGAGGGAGCCATGAAACTGGCAAAGCGCTTTACGGGCCGTACCGAACTGATTTCCTGTTTCAATTCCTACCACGGCTCTACGCAGGGTGCCCTGTCTCTTTCGGGCGAAGAGAACTTCAAGCGTAATTACCGCCCGCTCCTGCCCGACGTTCGGCACATTCAGCACGGGTCTTGGCCGGATATTGAGAAAATTACCACCCGAACGGCGGCTATTATTATGGAGGTTGTTCAGGGCGAAGCGGGCGTTCGCGTACCCGATCCAGCCTACCTACAGGCCGTCCGGCAACGCTGCATTGACGTGGGTGCCCTGCTCATTTTCGACGAGATACAGACTGGTTTTGGCCGAACGGGTACCTTCTGGGCGTTCGAGGATTTTAACGTGATGCCCGATGTCGTTGTCTGTGCAAAAGGTATGGGGGGCGGCATGCCGATTGGAGGCTTCATCAGCTCGGCCGACGTGATGGGTGTGTTTAAAAACAACCCGATTCTGGGCCACATCACCACCTTTGGCGGGCATCCGGTTTCCTGCGCGGCTTCGCTGGCCACGCTCACTGTCATTCGCAACGAACAGCTGTCTGAACAGGCCGAAGCCAAAGGGCAGCTTATCCGGCAGTTACTCGTTCACCCGGCCATTCGCGACATTCGGGGGAAAGGCCTGATGCTGGCGGCTGAATTTGCCTCTTTCGATGTATTGAAACCCGTTATCGACCGGGCCATCCTGAACGGCGTTATCACCGACTGGTTTCTGTTCTGCGACAACTCCATGCGGATTGCACCACCCCTGATTATTACCGAAGCAGAGATTCGCGAAGCCTGCGCGGTGATTCTTGCGTCGATTTGAGCACTGAACGGTGAGCAGCAGACTAAGTTGGCGGTTCAGGCCGGAACCGCAGCAACGGCCGGTCAACGGGTTGACTCCGATTTTATTCCTAAGTTTACCGCTGATGCTTCTACTTCAGAATACATAACTCCCGCTACACGATGTCCATTCGATTTTTTGTGGTTATCCTACTGGTAGGTCTGCTCCATACTGTTCAGGCGCAGACTCCACCCAAAACCACCTCCGGCAACCCTCTTTTTTCGGGCTGGTATGCCGACCCGGAAGTAGCTGTTTTCGGCAATCAATACTGGATTTATCCCACCTACTCGGCACCCTATGAACAGCAGGTTTTTCTGGATGCGTTCTCCTCCACCGATCTCGTTAACTGGGTTAAACACCCCACAATTATTGATACAAATGCCGTACACTGGGCCAGGCGGGCCATGTGGGCACCCTCGGTCACGGAAAAGGATGGCAAGTACTTTCTTTTTTTTAGCGCCAATGACGTTCACGAGGGCGAAGTAGGCGGCATTGGCGTAGCCGTCGCCGATAAGCCCGACGGTCCGTTCCGCGATTACCTCGGCAAGCCGCTGGTTGGCCAGATTCATAACGGCGCACAACCAATTGACCAGTTCGTTTTCCAAGACAAAGACGGGCAGTATTACCTGATTTACGGCGGCTGGCGGCACTGCAACATTGCCCGTCTAAACGCCGATTTTCGCGGCTTCTCCCCCTTCCCCGACGGGAAAATCTTTCACGAAATAACGCCCGAAGGCTACGTAGAAGGCCCTATGCTGTTTATCCGCAATGGCCGCTATTACTTCATGTGGTCGGAGGGGAACTGGACCGGGCCGGACTATTCGGTGGCTTATGCCGTGGCAGATTCGCTGTTCGGGCCGTTCAAACGGGCGGGTAAAGTGCTTCAGCAGGACCCTAAAATCGCCACCGGAGCGGGTCACCACTCGATTTTGCACCTTCCTGCCCAATCAACGGGATCGGCAGCCAAAGCCGATGACTGGTACATTGTTTACCACCGTCGCCCCCTTACCGAAACCGACGGTAACCACCGCGAAACCTGCATTGACCGGCTTGAATTTGACGAGCATGGCGCGATCAGGCCCGTTCAGATTACGGCAGAGGGCGTACGGCCCCACCCCCTGAACCGGCCTTGAGAAGTTCGGTGAACGACTGGCGCGCAGAAGCTTAACACATGGTCGTGTCGTGCTGTCGGTTTTAAGAAACCGACAGCACGACTATTACCAAACCTTTCGGTGGCTGACGGGTTAGTTGGTCAAACAGAACAGACGCGTTATGGAATCCCAGACAGAGCACTATCAACCCGGTACCGACCAGAATCAGGGTGTGGTCGGCGAAATGGCCCGCAATGAGCAGGTCAGTACGTTAGACCCGGCCGAGGTCGGCGTCTCTCAGGAACCCCGGCTTGATCCCAACACCTTTACCAACGCCGAAGCAGCCCGGCAGGAACTCGGGGCAGATGCGGACAGTAATGATTTACCGCAGGAGGCTTCTATTTACGATGACACGACCATAATCGGCACGGACGAAGAACAGGCCAATTTTGATGGTCCGGACTGACCAGTAATGCCAAACGCCCGGCTTTAACGTCGGGCGTTTTTATTGTCGCAAAATCTTACGACAGGCCACGGATTGCCCATTGGCTAGTAATTGCACAAAGTATACCCCCGGTGCTGTGGGCATTCCACTCAACAGGTTGGTATGTTCACCAGCGGACTGATCGGGATAAGCCACCGAATGTACAGTTCTACCACTGGCGTCGAGTACCGTGAGCTGCACTATCGACCGGTTGTTTAGTTGATAACGCACGGTCAGATCACCCGCCGAGGGATTCGGACTGATTGTTAGCTCCTGTGGGTTCAGTTCGTCAACCGCTGATACCACCTCGCCAAAGGGAACAAAAGCGGCATCGAGCCATTGTAGCCGTCGTTCAACCCACATCTTCAAAAAATCGATTTCCTGCTGATAGGTCTGCCCCACATAGCTATTCGGCCATACGTAAACGCCAATCACCGGCCAGCGCTGAAAATTACGCGTACGGGCCTCGGTGAGTAACAAAGCCGTTGAGTCGATATACGCGTGGATACGGTCTGTTTTCAGGACCGTTTGGCGCAAAGCCTGATACTTTACCCGTACCTGTTTGGCAAACGCCCGATCGCTCAGTAACCGCCCCCACCAGAAGGGAATCTGAAACGTATCATTAGGGCAATAAGTACCGTATTGGTAGGCCCAGCCTGAGTACTGATCGCCCTGACAGTAATCGGCGTTGCCATAGGTCAGATTGTAATCCCAGATCGGCCCCATTACCAGTTTTCCAGCTACAGTTGGGCTGCTGTCCCGGTCTTTGTACAGATAGGCACTCAGCCGGTAGCCGTCCACATTACGGCAGACTTCGGTTAGCAACAGGTAATCGACAAAAGAATTAACGTCCAGATACTTGCGGTAGCCAGTCGTAGAATCCTGGTACTGCGTACTCTGTAACGACGCTTCGGCATCCGTCACGTACTTTTTGATGTACTGAAACTGTTCCTCCGCCAGGTCTTCGGGTTTAGGCCGGTCAATCTGAATGGTGCTTTTCGACCGGCCGTCGGCAGCCGGATAAGGCGATACCCACAACCGCGACGCCGATCCGGTGGTCTTATCTATTTTCAGAATATAACCGCCGGTCAGCGCCGTACCCGAGACATCGCCTTTTTTGATACTGGCGATGTTAACCCGGTTTTTGTCCCGTTTGATCTTCTCGAATAAGATGTAAACACCCTGATAGGCACCGTTTAGCACTACTTCGCAGTACCGATATCGTGACGCATAATAGGGGCTCATCTGCCGGTATAAGTCGTAGGTAAGGGTCTCACGAATGAGCGTTTTATCGCTGTATGTCGCATTCAATACCCAGTCACTGCCGCTGGGTAGGCCCAACATGGAAGCATCAACCTGTTTCAGGCCTGACGTATCGCGCATCTCAAACCCATAGGACTTTTTCGGGAAAAGCACCTGTGACGAAGAGCCCCGCAGTTCAACGCCGATTTTGGTGGCAAAGGTTGGCCGGTCGGTTACGGCATTGCGTTTGCCCGGTCCATTGTCGATAACACTTAGGGCCGTCACGACTTTAGGGTCGTCAACGATGGTCTGCCCTTTAGTATCGAAGATCAGGATGGGAAGATTAGATGTGGTAAATGATTGGCCGGTAGCCACTGCACACCAGAGACAGCACAACCAGAATAGCCCGTATCGAACACGCTTCATAACGCTTTACCTAAATGAAGCTGTAAAATAGGGCTATTTTTTTGCACTTTACCCATTAATGGGTTGCGCTAATGGATACATTAGAAAAATCCAGGGTTAAAATTCATCAGAAACGCTTCGTCGGTAGCCCGGGTGAGCGCCGTGTAGAGCCAGCGCACAAATTCCTGATTTACCTGCCCGTCGGGTAAGAAGCCCTGATCAATGAAGACGGCGCTCCACTGACCACCCTGGGCTTTGTGGCAGGTCAGGGCATAGGCAAACTTCACCTGCAAGGCATTCAAGTACGGATCTTTCCGCACGGCTTCATTCCGCTCCTTTTTGGATTTGATGTAGAAATAATCCTTCATCACGCTCTCGTACAGGGCGCGGTATTGCTCGGCACTGAGGGAGGGTGTAGGGGAATGCAGCGTATCGAGCATGACCTTCGCTTCAAATTCGGGCTGCTCCTCGTAATCGACCAGCCGCAGGGTAACCGTCGCAAACCGGAAACCGTGCAGTTCCTCCTGCCGACGGATCTTCATTACCTCAGCAAACTCGCCATTGGCCAGAAAACCGGCTGGTGAGTCCTCCTCCAGCACCGTGTAGTTGTTACGGGTCATCATCAGCAGGTCGCCCGCATCCAGTTCATCCTCCCGCTGATCGATCATCCGGCGGATAAACTGGTTATACTGCACGGCCGTTTTATTAGAGCGGCAGAGGATCACCGTGTTTTCGCGTCCGTATTTGTTGTACGCATACTGAATACCGTCTTCAAGCCGGGTCTGCGGCATCTTGAACACGTCCTTAAAGGGCCTCATTACGAACTTAATCTCGGGTGACGTCTCCCCGCCGGTATCAGCCTTCCCCGTCAGCAACTGGCGCAGGGCCGTAGCATTGAAAAGGATGCCCGATTCTTCATCCTGCCGCATGACCTCGGTCAGTTCCTGCTCATATACGGTCATGTCGAACGAACTGGTCAAAAAATCGCGGTCCAGCGCGGGGCTCAGGTCGCGGCCAACGGGCGGTAACTGCGCCGTATCGCCCACCAACAGGAGTTTATTGCCTTCATTCTCGAACACAAAGTCGATCAGGTCCGTAAGCAGCCCTTTCCCCCCAAAATCGGCCTCATCGGAGATCATCGAGGCTTCATCGACAATAAACAGGGTGTCTTCGTGGTAGTTTTTCTGCCGCTGAAACGCCAGTGTGCCCGAACCCGGATCAGCTACCTGCCGGTAAATTTTTCGGTGAATCGTCTGGGCTGGTTTTTTGGCGTAGTTAGCCATGACTTTGGCCGCCCGACCGGTTGGTGCGAGTAATACGGCTTTGTAGGCAAAGCGGGGCAGCACTTTTATGAGCGTACTGATGAGCGTGGTTTTACCGGTACCGGCATAGCCCCGCAGTAGAAAGCAGTCGCGGTAATGACTGAGTGCTAAATCTTCGTGGGTGATAAACTGACCGATCTGCTCAAAAAACTGAGTCTGACCGGGAGTCGGTTTAAACGGGAACCGTTTGGCAAGGAGTTCAGCCGCCGTTTGCGTTTCGTTCATAGCCCTAAATTTACCAAAATCGGGGCATTTTTTCAAGCAGACCCGGGTCAAAGTTTGCCGGTAAAACCCCGGCCGCGCCAACCTGATTCGGACGTATAAGGCAGGAACCTGACACGATAAAAAACAGGTCTGACAGCCTAACTTTTCGGTGAATACATACACCCTACGCTTTTTTCCCTATCTTCAACCTCCCTCTAAACCCCTGATAATTATGAACATTCGTCAAATTCTACAAGGTAAACCCCAAAATGCTATTTTTTCGGTAACCTCGGCAGACACTGTTTTTGATGCACTGCAACTCATGGCCGAGAAAAATATTGGAGCCGTTCTGGTCATCGATACGGATGAACTGGTGGGTATCTTCTCCGAGCGCGATTATGCCCGTAAGGGAATCTTACAGGGGCGCTCTTCGCACGAGACGCATATCCACGAAGTGATGACGGCCAAACTCATTACCATTGCCCCCGAACAGCGGCTTGAAGAGTGCATGGTCATTATGTCGGAGCGGCACATCCGTCACCTGCCCGTGGTGGAGAAAGACGGGAGCTTAGTCGGTATCATCTCCATCAACGACGTGGTTTCGGCCATCATCCGCGACCAGAAAGCCCGCATCAGTTCGCTGGAAGGCTACATTTCGGGCACACCCGGCTGATGGAATACCGGGAATAGAGTTCACAAACGGACGGCGTTTTTATTCGGGTCTGCCCGCGAACGCTTATCTTTGCGGCTTCATCATGATCCCGTAACGTTGACACAGACTCTGGATAAGGCCCGCGAAAATGTACTCAAACTGTATGGAAACCGGCTGCGGCTGCGCGTCTGTGGCCTGCTGCGCGAAGGCGACCGGCTGCTGATGGTACGGCACCGGGGTATAAACCCCTCCGATACGTTCTGGTGCCCGCCGGGCGGTGGTTCCCAATTCAACGAAAAAGCGCCCGATGCACTGATACGGGAGTTTCAGGAAGAAACGGGGCTGACCGTCGACGTAGGTAAACTACTGTTTGTCAACGAGTTTCTAAACCCTCCCCTGCACGCGCTGGAATTATTTTTCATTGTGAACCGGGTGAGTGGTCACGTGCTTCAGGGCACCGATCCCGAGATGAGTTTAGATGGACAGATTATCGATGATGTGCGACTGATGACGTTCGATGAGATTAAAGCGTATCCCCCGGATGAAGTTCATTATATGTTCAGTCACTGTCAGACTCTCGATGATGTCTATCAACTGCAGGGTTATTTAACGTAATCGTGGTAGCAATGCCCTTACAATTCGTAGTTTAGTTACTTCGTTGTAACTTTTTCCAGCTTATACCTGTGCAGACCGAAATCGTCCCCGCTCCTACCATCGTTGTCAGATCTGAAGCGTTCGACCCCGCGTCGATTGGCCGGTCGGTACTTTGTATTGAGGTTGGTAAAGACCGGTTTCGCTTTTTGGTACTTGACCCGAACCGGCACGGCTGCTGGCTGGAAGAATACGCGTTCTCGTCACTGCTGAACGAACGTCCCATCACCGAAGCCTTACCAGCCCTGTTCCATCAGCACCCGCTGTTGCAGACCACCGAAACTGACCGGCCCTGGAAACAGGTGCGGGTGTCGGTGAACTCGTCGTCGTTTACGCTGATACCTAAACCACTTTTTCGGAAAGAATACGCGGCCAGTTATTTGGCCCTGATGCGGGGCGGGGCCTTACCAACGCATGAATACGCACAGGCGTACGAGCATAAGGACGGGTTTTATTCGGTATTCAACGTTGAATACGCTCTGGCCGACTACTTATCCGCGACCTATCCGCTCCAGCAGGTAACCTTCGTGCATCAGACCAGTGCCATTATTCAACTCACGGCGGCTGCCGAACGGCAATCGACGCAGGCTCAGACGCTGTCGCTGTATTTCGAGAATGAGTTTGTAACCCTGGTACTCTGGAGCAATGGGCAGTTGCAGTACAGCAACCGGTTCGGCTTTAAAAACGCGCAGGACCTGACCTACTACGTCCTCTACGCCATTGATGAGTTAAAGCTGGAGCCGTTCAAAATCAATACGGTGCTCTACGGGGAAATCACCCCCTTTGCCGACACCTACGCCCGGCTGGCGCAGTTTCTACCGCATCTGTCCTTCGGCCGGACGCCCCCCGGACTGACCCTTTCGACCGATTTTTCTGACCTGCCCGAACACCGCTACGCGAGTTTATACGGCCTGGCGCTGGCGCAATGAAATGGCGTGCGGTAAGGTGTATTCCATTTTTAGGGCTTTACTTTGTGGCTTCCGGTTGTATTTCCGCTAACTGACAGTTGCGCATGAAACGTATTGCCCTCTTTCCCGGCTCGTTCGATCCATTCACCAAAGGCCACGAAGACATTGTGCTGCGGGGACTTACCCTGTTCGATGAGATTATTATTGGTATTGGCAACAACGCCCGCAAACAGCGGTACTTCCCGCTGGAACAGATGGTAGACTGCATTGAAGAGGCCTTTCGGAATCAGCCCGGCGTGCGCGTTGTGGCTTATGACGACCTGACGGCGCACGTGGCCCGCGAAATGGGGGCTCATTTTCTGCTGCGGGGCCTGCGAAACACCACCGATTTTGAGTACGAAAACGGTATCTCGCAAGTGAACCGGCACGTGTATCAGGATGTGGAAACCGTATTCCTGATCACATCGCCCCCACTCGCGCCCATCAGTTCAAGCATCATCCGCGACCTGCACCGCTACGGACAGGACGTGAGCGAGTTCCTGCCGTATCAGTTAGTTAGTCGGTAAGTGGCTGCGCCCAAGTCGGTAAGGAGTAAGTGCTTCGCTTAAGTACACTCATCCATTACCCCCTTTATCACTTACTGACTTACCGACTTGGGCGCAGCCACTTACCGGCTTACTGACTGATCGACTCTTCGAAGACCGATTCCAGCACGTAGCGGATGGAACTGTAGGAGTTGACGAGGGCCAGTTGGGCCTCCCGGCGGTCCAGCCAGGCCAGCTTTTCAATATCTTCTTCTTCCTGCGGAGCCATAAACTGGTCGTCCAGCAGCGTCATGCGGTACCACTTGGTTCGTTTCAGGATGCGGTTGCCGTTCAGGGAGTAGGTATGCCAGGTAGTACAGATGCGGTCGCCGAGGGAAGCCCTGACACCGGTCTCCTCCTCCACTTCGCGCAGGGCCGCCACCTTTGAGGATTCGCCATCGTCGAGTTTACCTTTGGGGAGATCCCAGACGCCCCGACGAAACATCAGCAGCATCTTTTCGCCGTTGAATACCACCCCGCCAGCTGCCTTTATGATTTTGAACTGGCTTTTGATCGCCGATTCGACCGCATCTTTATCGGCGCAGACGAGCGTAACGGACAGCAAATGAGTCACATCGGCCGACTGGAGCAGCGTCAGCAGTTTTTCGGCGGTAGCCGCGGTCGCATTCAGCACCATCAGATGCCCATTGAGGGCTTCCTCCCGAAGAATCTCAAGGCGGGCATCGACAATCTGATCATAGTCGGCGGTGGCCAGCGTGTTCAGTTTATCGGACTTAGCAGGGACTTTAGCGCTCACTAAGCGGATCGGGCGGTCATCAATGAATAGAATCATGCAGGTTGTAACGGTTCGTACTCCAAAATTAGCCAAAGCCGGTTGGTTGAACGGTTAAAAGTTCTCTTTATTTTTGCGGCAGGCCAATTACGCTCCTTCGTGGAACTACTCATCATTTTGTTACTGACGATATTGAACGGTATTTTTTCAATGTCGGAAATTGCTTTAGTCTCATCCCGCAAATCCAAACTCGAAACAGCCGCTAAAAACGGGGACCGCAAGGCCCAGGCAGCCCTCGATCTGTCTAACGCGCCCAACCGGTTTTTGTCTACCGTGCAAATTGGTATTACGCTCATCGGAATTTTACTCGGTATTTTCAGTGGCGACAAGCTAACCACCGATGTGCAGAATTTCGTTATGCAGTTTGCGCCCCTGCAGCCCTATTCGCATTCCATTGCGGTGGTACTGGTATTATTTCTGCTGACCTACACCTCGCTGGTACTGGGCGAACTGGTGCCCAAGCGGATTGGGCTGTCAAACCCCGAAGGCATTGCCAAAACGATGGCGGCTCCCATGATGATGCTCTCACGCGTTACGGCACCGTTTATCGCTTTACTCAGCCTGTCGAGCGATTTACTGATCAAACTGCTCGGCATCACGCCCAACGAAAGCGCCGTTACGGAGGAAGAAATCAAAAGTTTAGTGCAGGAAGGCTCTTCATCCGGGGCCATTGAAGAGATTGAACAGGAAATTGTTCAGAATGTTTTTCAGCTCGGCGACCGCAAGATTACCTCCCTGATGACGAACCGCCAAGAAATCGAATACCTCGATCTGGAAGCCGACCCCGCCGAAAATAAAGCCAAGATTGTGGAGTTCCGGCACTCGGTCTTTCCGCTCTGCAACGGCAGCGTCGATGAAGTGGTCGGCCTGATTTATTCCAAAGATTTTCTGGGCAAGGACCTCGACCAGGAGTTGCTGCACCTGAACGACATGAAACGGGACCTGCTGTACATCCCGGAAAATAACCGGGCGTATCAGGTGCTGGAACGTTTTCGCGAACGGCGGCAGTACGTGGGTATTATCGTGGACGAATACGGTGGCGTGCTGGGCATGGTGACGCTGAACGACATTCTGGACGCGCTGGTCGGTGATATTTCCGAAGGCAACGACTCCGACTACGAGATTCGGGAACGCGAAGACGGTTCGCACCTGATCGACGCCCAGTTACCTTTTGATGATTTTCTGAATTACTTCGACATTGTCATTGCCCCGCAGAACCGGCGTGACCTCACGGGCTTTGACACGCTCGGTGGTTTTGCGCTGCACATCCTTAAAGACATTCCGCATACCGGCGAAACGTTCACCTGGCAGGATTACCAGTTCGAGATTGTTGACATGGACAAGAGCCGGATCGACAAGATTCTGGTGAAGAAAGTAAAGGGAGAATAGGCATCAACTCTGAAACCGTTCGCGTGCCCGATACCATTCGTAACCAGCGTACGCCAGCAGCAGGCCATATTCCAGCCCTTTCAGTCCGGTATTTTCCTGATAGGGAACGGTGCGGTAGGTGGCATACGACAACCAGATCAGACCCGACCAAAGCAGCGGATACCGGAACCGGGTAAAAACCGAAGCAGCTACGAGGGACGTGATGTACCAGGGATGTACCGTTGTGGCTAAGGCGAAATAAACCGTCAGGGTGACTAGCAGCCGATTCGTCAGCGCGGCCCAGCCTGCCCGGCGTCCCCCAAACGCAATCCAGCCAATACCACCCGTCGTGACCACGGCAATCAGAAAACCAACGGCGGTGGTCAGGCGGCTCCCGACGGCGGTCCAGTTGCCCGCTCCCCGGACAACCGTCTCCCGGATCAGGGGGTATAGACTGGCGTTGAACTCGAACATCTCGAAATACAGGTCCAGGCTGGCAAATATATTCAGGCCCGCGTTGAGGCTGGCAAAAGGTAAAAACAGCATCGCCACCAACAGGCCGGTCAACGCGGTATACCGCACGCCCCGCTTCCAGCCGAGACAGCGAATGATGAGCGGGAAGAGCAGCAGGGGCAACAGTTTTGTGCCCACCGCCAGTGCCAGTGCCCCGGCCGACCAGACCGGCCGGTTCCGGCTAAACAGCCAGGCCGCCAGCAGCACAAAAAAAATCATAACGGCCTCCATGTGAACATTCCCCGCTCCTTCCAGAATAACCAGGGGGTTCAGTCCGTACAGTAAGGCCAGATTAGCGGGCTGCCCGACCCGACGCAGCAACTTGACCATCAACCACAGAGAACCCATTTCGGCCAGCACCACCATGATCTTCAGCCCGACTACCGTTCCTAACACACTCCCGGGGGCTAATCCGGCCGCCAGGGCGAACAGCGCCTGATTAACCGGTGGGTACACGCTGTAATAGGCGGGCGAATTAAGGCTGGCAAACAACGACTGATCCAGCCCCGCGACGGCAGCCAGTGGCGTGCCAATCAGTTGATCGGGCCGGTACAGATAAGGATTGACCCCATGAATGAGCAGCCGTCCATCCCAGATGAAGCGGGCATAATCATCGGATAAAGCCGGGAGAGCGACCAGCAGCACCAGCCGAAACCCCACAGCTGCCGAGAATAAAAACGGGTCGGGCGAGTCCGGTTCCGTTGTCGGCCGGGATTGAATGGGTCTGATGCGCAGCCAATAGCCCCACATAAGGAGTGCATACAGCGTCATCAGCAGCGGAAACTGATCGCGGGGAACACTGTAGCCAATGAGCGCGAACAGCCCGGTCGACAGGATCAGCCAGCCAATGCGAATGGGTGTCGTACTCATGCGGCTGGTCCAACCCCCTGTTGGGCCGCTACGGGGAGCGGCACGTCACGGTTTATCATTTCCACGGCGGACATCGGCCGCTGTAACCGCAGACCGGGGCGGTGCTGCCCTACCGAATAGAAACATACCAGCCCGTAGCCAATAGCCAGTAATGCGTGAAAAACCAGCATCCGGTAATCCGTCAGGCAGAGGCTCAGGCCAATGCCGCCAACAAAGTATAAACACAGTACTCCCTCCATCCAGGCACTATACGATACCCGGTGGTTCAGATAGACGTTACCTGCCCAACTGTCTTCAGCACTCGTTACGTTGAATTTAGGGGTGCGCACAAATGGCGTCTTCCGGCCGAGGTACCCGGCGATAACGGCGAGGCTGTTATGCCAGGACAGTCCCAGCATCAGGGCTACATACAGCGGGTAGCACCACGCAAACCGCAGCAGCCGCGCCCCGGGTGCCGATTCGTGTTGCCAGCCGGGAATACCATAAAACAGCAGCGAAACCAGCAGCGTGCCCTGAAATGCATCCATCAGTCCGTACGCAGGCGTCCAGTTCGGGTGCTGATGGCGAATGAAGAGAACAGGCACACTCAGTACCGACAGCATACACATCAGTACAAACATTGTACTACTCAGCAAATGCAGCATTCCGTGCATCCTGCGAACCAGCGACACGTTGGGTGCCAGCAGCAACGGCCTGAGCAGGAGTCGGGCGCATTCGGCCGCGCCTTTCATCCAGCGGTATTGCTGCGATTTAACGGCATCCATCGTCACGGGAAGTTCGGCCGGAGAGCCAATATCGTCGCGGTAGACAAACTGCCAGCCCCGGAGTTGCGCCCGGTAACTAAGGTCGAGGTCTTCGGTGAGCGTATCGCTCCGCCAGCCCCCCGCATCGGTAATGGCCGTTTTACGCCAGATACCCGCCGTACCGTTAAAATTCATGAACAGCCCGGCGGCATTGCGGGCATCTTGCTCAACCACAAAATGAGCATCAAGCCCAAATCCCTGTATCCGGGTCAGCAGCGAATAGGCTTCGTTGAGGTGGGTCCAGCGGGTTTGTACCGCACAGATAAC
The DNA here is from genome assembly GCA_964251665.1 of uncultured Cytophagales bacterium. GTDB lineage: Bacteria > Bacteroidota > Bacteroidia > Cytophagales > Spirosomataceae > JBBQLG01. The sequence continues at coordinate 154,207 of CAXUKO010000009.1, read as the reverse complement.
CGGATTGCGAAAATGGGGGATCGTCTGCCGGAGAAACTGGGGATCGGGCACGAAGTCAGCATCGAAAATGGCCACAAACTCGCCCTCCGCCCGTTCGAGCCCATACGCCAGCGCACCGGCTTTAAACCCGCTGCGATCCGACCGGCGCAGGTGCGTAATGGCGATACCCTGCCGCTGATACTGCGCAACCCGCCGGGCAATAAGGTCGATGGTTTCGTCCGTCGAATCATCCAGCACCTGTATTTCAAGTTTACCGGCGGGATAGTGCAGGTTCACGACCGCATCGATGAGCCGCTCGACCACATACCGTTCATTATACACCGGCAACTGCACCGTCACCGGCGGCCACTCCGCCCGGTGCAGGATAGGCGCTACATACCGACGCGCAAGCCGTTGCCGCCCCGTTACGAGGTAAACGACAATCAGGCTCAGCTGCCCAATGCTGTAAGCAAACACCGGTAGCAGTGCCAGATTGTAAAGAATCAATACGAATAGGTCCATGCGGTTATCGAACTCATCTGATGCATTACCAGTATCGAAAAATAGTTGTGATGATTTTATAACCCGCCAGCACCGTGCCCTTTACGGTGCCCGATATTTTGGAAAACCCAATCCGACGCCGATACGTTACCGGCACTTCAACGGCCCGAAGCCCCAGTTTAGCGGCTTTGGCCTGCATCTCCACCGTCCAGCCGTAGGTCGTGTCCCGCATATTGATAGCCAGCAAAGCCTCGAACCGGATCGCCCGGAACGGCCCCAGATCCGTGTACCGGACACCGTACAAGCCACGTAGCATTCTGGTAGCCAGCCAGTTGCCAAATACCTGCTGCGGGGTCATGGAGCCGCGCTGCCGGTTACCCAGCACCCGCGAGCCAATGACCAGATCAACGCCCTGCGTGAGGATCGGCTCGATCAGCAGGCTCATTTCGGCGGGATAATCGGAGTAGTCGGCATCCAGAAAAACCACAATATCGGGCCGGGGCAGCCGGGCTTTGGCGTAGGCAATGCCCCGCAGACACGCCCGGCCGTAGCCCGGTATCGGTTCGTCGAGCACGGTAGCCCCGGCGCGGGTGGCCTCCACAACCGTTTGGTCATTGGAATTATTGTTGACCACAATAACCTCCTGCACGAGATCGGCAGGCACATCGCGCACCACTTTACCGACTGAATTTTCTTCGTTGAACGCCGGAATAATAACGACGATGACAGGTTGTTCCAAGTGAGTTACGGATTACGTCGGTACGTGAATTCTGGGGTATGGAGCCCGTTAAAAACCCATTCGTATTAACGTTGACTTACGCCGTATGTCCGAGATACGGCGTAAGTCAACGTCAATACGGATGGTCCAGATAGGGTTCGTAATCGCTCCACTCGTCAATGTCGGTGAGTTCGTCGAGCCGCTCGAACGTCAGGCCGTTTTGCAGGATGGCCAGTTCCGTCAGCTGACGCAGTTCGGGCTGGCTCCAGGGCATATCGGCAAACAGAAAAGGGTGTAAGGCACTCATTCCCAATAGGTAATATCCACCATCGGTGGCCGGACCAATGACCACATCGGCCGCGTTGAGTGCCTGAAACGCCTGCCGGATATGCCCGGTACGGATATCGAGACAATCGCTGCCAATAATGACCACCTTATTGGCACCCCGGGCGAACTGTTCCCGAAACGCATTCAGCATCCGTTCGCCCAGGTCATTCGATCTGTCGATGTGGCCGGTTTGCAGCACCTTTTCGTAACCGTTCCAGCCGTCATCGGGGTTAATAAAATCACCGTAATACACGACCCGGTGACAGGTAAGCGGCTCGATAAGCTGCTGTGTGTAGGCCAGCAGGTGCCGGTACACAGCAGCGGCCCGTTCGTCACCGACGGTACGGGCAATCCGCGTTTTTACGGTGCCGGGAATGGGATTCTTAACAAAAACAATGAGGTGGTCGGCGGGCATGGCGTTTTGATGATACCTTTGAGAATATAACCCGGCCCGTTCCGAAACGGTTTACGAGCCGGGACAATCCATCCTTCATTTACGATAGATCATGCTTGACCAGATTCAGGAAGCCGTCCGCTTCATTCAGTCGCAAACCCCGGCAACGCCCGCCATTGGCATTATTCTCGGTACCGGTTTGGGCGCACTGGCGCAGGACGTTACCATCGACACCACCCTACCCTACGAAACCATTCCCCACTTTCCGCTCTCCACGGTCGAATTTCATTCGGGTAAGCTGCTGTTCGGTACACTGGCCGGAAAATCGGTCGTGGTCATGCAGGGTCGCTTCCATTTTTACGAAGGCTACACCATGCAGCAGGTCACGTTTCCGGTGCGGGTGATGCAGGCACTGGGCGTAAACACCTTGCTGGTATCGAACGCAGCCGGGGGGATGAATCCGGCCTTTCAGCTATCGGACCTCATGGTGATCGAAGATCATATCAGTTTGCTCCTGCCCCAAAACCCGCTCGTGGGGCCGAACCCGCCCGAATTTGGCGACCGCTTCCCGGACATGAGCGAACCCTACAGTAAGCACCTGATTGAGCAGGCCGTTGCACTGGCTCCCGAGCTGGGCATTACGCTGCAACGGGGGGTTTACGTCAGCGTCACCGGCCCGCAGTTAGAAACCCGCGCCGAATACCGGATGCTGCGGCAGTGGGGGGCCGATGCGGTGGGCATGTCGACTGTGCCCGAGGTGATGGTAGCCAGTCAGATGGGAATGGCCGTATTTGGGGTGTCGGTGATAACGGACATGTGCCTGCCCGACACGCTGGAGAAGGCGGATATTCAGAAGATTATTGCCGCAGCCGGAGCCGCCGAACCAAAGCTTACGGCGTTGATGCGGGCCTTGGTGAGCACCTTACCCATTGCCTGACCAACGCCGGTCCGGTGCTGACTGCATAGGTGCTACTGTCGGCACTAGTCAGCACCGGACCGGTCTGGGGGTTATCGGCCGTCTTTATCGTCGTTACTGATCTTTTGCTTTTTTGCCGCCACCCGCATTCATCTGGCCGACTCGCCACTCGAAGGTGAGCCGCACCGACCGGCGGATCAGAAAGGAACGGGAGTCGGAGGCAAACGTCGGGGCCGACTACCGACTGGTCAGTGCCACCCCCGGTTAAAGGGATTGTTCATCCCCAGCGTCAGGCTGGCTTTCTTGTCCATAAATTCGCGTTTTGCCAAAATGCTGTGCCGGTAAAAGCCGGAGTTGGTTCCCTGTAAACTCACCCAGCCCGTAGTGTAATTCCCGTTTAGCTGTATCGTATAATTCTGCCGCAGCTTATTAGCTGCTGTTCAGATTGACGTTCCACACCAGGCCGCTGTTGCCCTGATTCAGGGCCGGACTCCGCAACGCCACGTACCGAAAGTCGGCCCCACCATTCAGGCTCCAGTTCTTTGTGGGTTGACAATCGGTGGCCGTTCTGGACCAGCAGGTAAGCGCAGCCCGGCCCGGAACCTGCATTTGCCTGTGTATTGGACTAAAGCGGGGAAACGTTGCACCGACCATTCGACTGGCCCTGATTTAGCAGAATTATTTTTGGCCGGACTATCAGACACGTCATTGCCCGGTCAGCTTTTTCGGTTGCTGTCTAACCAATCGACTCCGCTCCAGCCGTGTTTTGGGGAGCGGAGTCGATTCAATGAAATCAAACCGGGTCAATCAGGCTACCTGAACGGCCACGTCCTAGTAATCAATGGTGGGTGGAGCGGCAAAGTGCTTTTTCATATTCTGAAGCACATCCTGAAGAAACCCGTTCGATTCGGCCCCCGTGCGGGCATCGGGCGACTCCCAGAGGGTAACCATCAGGCAGCGATTCGTGGCAGAGTCGACCAGAAAACGGCTGTTTTGAAACCCACTCTGCTGTTTGAGGGCGGGGCCTACCGAATCGCGGAAGTAGCTGGTCGCTTCGGCGATGGATTCGGGCAGGAGCGAAACCTGAATAATGCGTGCGTACATAAATGGGTTGGGGTTTGAGGGTTAACGGAGTTCCGGGCAAACGGATTTCCCGCCCCTAATTTATGCAATATGCTCCTTAATAAATTGTTCACTGTACGCTTTAATCTGGTCACGCACCACCCGAAACTGCGCCAGTTTCTCGTTTTCCGGTGCGTGGGACGGGTCCGTAAAACTATGGTGAATCAGCTTAGCCGACGAGGGCAAGTACGGACACTGCTCGCGGGCATTATCGCACACGGTGATCACAAAATCGAGGGGCAGGTCAGTATATTCGTCGGCATGGTTCGACGTATGGTGCGAAATATCGACACCATCTTCGGCCATAACCTGTATCGCCAGCGGATTTATTCCATGCGGGGCCACGCCCGCGCTGTAGACCGCTACCTGCTCATTGTGGCCGGATACATCGGCGAAGTGTTGGAGGTAGCCATGTGCCATCTGGCTGCGCGCCGAATTACCGGTGCAGAGTACTAAAATGCGTTTCATATCAATTGGTTATTTAGTGATTACAGGCCAACAGTGTGGCTCCTGCGTTCAAGGAGAAGCACATCGCGCCATTGCCCGTTGCGCTGCCCGATCCGTTCGCGGTAGCCGACCTCCCGGAAGCCGCATTGCCTGTGTACAGCTATGCTGGCTTTATTTTCGGGAAAAATGCCCGCCTGCAGGGTCCATACCCCCTGCTGTTCGCTGTCCATAATGAGCTGTTCCAGCAACTGTCGGCCTATTCCTTTACCCCGGTGCAACGCACTGACGTAAAGGCTTACTTCGGCTACACCTGCGTAAACACAACGACCCGATACCGCTGTTAGCAGTGCATAGCCCACTACCTCGCCATGCTGTTCAGCCACCAGTTGCGGAGTGGCCATGTACGACGAAGCCATCGTATCGAACGTAGGAGCCTGTGTTTCCATCGTTGCATGGCCGGTGTCGATGCCCTGCTGATAGATGGCGGTGATGGCGGGCCAGTCGGCCGGTTGAACCGTACGGATCATGGGGATATTGAGTTTATGAGTAGTCAGTTAACAGCAGCCTCCCCCTGGCGTACAGGCCGAACCCTGAGTCAGATCAGCCAGTTGGACCAGCGGCTTACCAGTAGTCCGGCCTGCTCCGGGTTTCTCGGCGTAGACAGTGACACTCACAATGGCATCGGACGACGCCAGGTACGCGGCTATAGTGTCGGGCGATAAGTAATGAGCCAGCAGATCATCGGGCAGCGAGATAAGTTTCTCTTTTTGCAGGGTGACATTCACAAAGCCTGCCTCAGTTATAAATTGCAGATACTCGTGCTGTTGGATAGCCCCCGACACGCAACCGGCATACATTTCGGCAGCCTCACGCAACGAGTTTGGCAAATTGCCCCGCAGTACAATGTCCGAAATACTGAAATGGCCACCCGGCTTTAATACCCGGAAAATCTCAGCGATCACGTTACGTTTATTCGGGACCAGGTTCAACACGCAATTACTCACAATTACATCAGCCACGTTGTCTGCAACGGGCATCTGCTCGATATCGCCCTGCCGAAACTCGACGTTGTTGTAGCCCCGTTTATCGGCGTTCTGCCGGGCGCGGACGATCATAGCGTCCGTAAAATCAATGCCGATAACCTTACCCGTCGGGCCGGTTTCGTGGCGGGCCACAAAGCAGTCGTTTCCGGCTCCTGACCCAAGGTCGATAACCGTATCCCCGGCTTGAATCCGGGCGAACTGCGTGGGCAGACCACATCCCAACCCCAGATCAGCATCGGCAACGTAACCCGGGAGGTGGCTGTAGTCGTCCGCCATAATAGCCGGATCATCAAGGGCCGACCCCGGCCCGACACCGCAACAGGAAACGGCATTCTGAGCGCGACTCTGATCGGCTACGGCGGTATAAGTATCGCGTACGATGGCTTTCAGCAACGCGTCTTTTGAGGTTTCTTCAGTTTGCATACGTTTGATCAGCTAATTGGTATATTACGATTGATTTAATCAAAAAAAGAGAGCAGGCCTGTTTTTGATCAGCAACAGGCCTGCTCCACTACAAAAGCATCGAGTACCTGCCCGAACAGTGCACGGGTTTCCGCCCAAACCGGCTCATTGATGCAATAGCAAACGCGCGGTGGATCAATGTCGCCCTTGATGATCCCGATGCGCTTTAACTCCTTCAAATGCTGTGATACCGTTGCCTGAGCCAGCGGCAATTCATCTACCAGATCTCCGCAGACACAGGCTTTCCGGCTGATCAGCAATTGTAGAATAGCCACCCGCGCCGGATGGGCAAAGGCTTTGGCCAACTCAGCCACCCGGTTTTGCTGCTCCGTAAACAGATCGGTTTTCGTGACGCCCATGCGGCAAATGTAGCAAAGCAATGCATTAATCGCAATAATACGATAAATAAACTTACCCTCAACACTTGCGTTGCCTATGACTGATCAGGCGAGTCTATTGGCTTTTGTGGCCTTTGTTTACAGTTGTAGTAGTTGCATAGCCATTGAGTCCGTTTACTGCCCAAAAGCACCGGTTGCGCGAAACGTATAGCCCTGATCCAGCCGTCTGCGGGGATTCCTCGGGGTAATCAACCGATTCACTACCGTTGCCCCGGCCAGGGCTCCGCTGGTCAACAGCAACCGACTCAGGTAGGCTCCACCAGAAGAAGCGGCTACGCCAGTCGGTTGCAGGAGTCTCCGGCCGACAACAAGCAGCACGACCCCACTGCCGATGGTAGTGGCCAGATTTAGCCCGGAGCGTACCCGCTGCAAACCCGTTATCTTCTCGGCGGCCAATCCCAGCAGACCAAGCCGTTTATCGGTAAGAAAAAGGCTGTCGGCGGTGATGTCAGCCACCCGGGCCGAATAATTAACACGCATAAATGGAGTCTGCTGGTAGGTAATATTGACTTGGTTGGTCCGGCGGATGGTGGTGTAAATGCTTCCGTCGGCGCGGAGAATATCAATCTTCTGGGCGTTGCCCGGTACCACCAGAATGAGTTGCAGCAGCAATGGGTAAAGGAAGCGTTTCATGAACCTGTTGATTTACAGAAGGGATTGGATGGTAGGTCTACAGGGAAAGGATTACGAATTCGACGCGCCGATTCGTTTTCCGGGCGTCGTCAGTGCTTTCCAGACTGACGGGCCTTGTATCACCGTAACCCACAGTCTGAATTCGATTGCCTGCGATGCCTTTTTGCACTAAATAGCGCCGACAGGCCCCGGCCCGGTCCTGCGACAGCTGTAAATTCTTCTGATGATCGCCGATTGCGTCGGTATGGCCTTCAATCCTGATTGTTAGCTGAGGGTGGCTCTGCATCAACGCTGCCAGTTGATCCAGTTCAGCAAAGGAGGCTGGCAGCAGGTCGGCTTTGGCGACATCGAAGTACAGGTTATGGAGGGTTAATTTATCGCCTACCCGCATGGATTCGGCTCCTGCCAAAGCAGATGTGGTGGCCGACAGCGAAACAGGGGGGGCACTTGAGCCAGCATCCGCCGGGTTAGTCACATGCAGACCGGGCAGATCCCAACAAAAACTCTTGCCGGCACAATGCCCACAATCGAACGTTTCGATACCCTTATCCAATCGCTCAAAATAGAGCGAAAAGCTCACCTGATCGAAGGGATCTACTCTCACCCGTCTGGGTAATACAGCAATTCCGTCTGCTTTTATGAATGCATAAGCACGCGTTCCATTCGCCGTTGTCAACCTGGTTTTGGGGTCTATCCAGATAAAACCGATTGGTACGTAACGGCCTCTTTTATCCCGGAGCTTCTGTCCCCTGTTCGTAAACCGGAGATCAAGAATAGTGTACTGGGCCGTTAGCCGGATCGCTATAACTTTTACGCCAAACTGATCGGCGCTGCTGGCAGACGGTTCAGAAACAGCGCGGCCCGGTGGCTGAGCATCCGCCGATGTTCCCGGCTGTTTTGGGCCACTATTCCGGGCTGTACTTACGACCGGGTAGGAACGCTGACTACACCCTGCCAGGGCAATCAGTAGCCACGCCATGCATACCTGTAAGCTCATGTAGTGTAAACGGTGTTTATACTCACTATAACTCGTAAGGCAGATATAACGGTAGCGAGAAACATTTGTTAATTTACGGGGGTATAGCCTAAACCACCCCTTTTCATGAAAAAGCGCGCCTTCCTCAAACTGTCATCGACCATGCTGGCAACGCCCCTGCTAACACCCCTGACCAACTTACTGGCCGACCCGAAACTAACCAACTGGTCGGGTAATTTACAGTACAGCACCGACCGGCTTTACGCAGCTAAATCAGTTCAGCAGGTAAAAGACCTCATAAAGACCCACGATAAACTGAAGGTGCTGGGTACACGTCACTGCTTCAACACCATCGCCGACAGCACGCACAACCTGATCTCACTGACAGACATGGCTCCTGTCGTTGACCTGGACACGAACACAAAAACGGTGACGGTCGACGCGAACCTGAAATACGGCGTACTGGCTACTCACTTAGACAGTCAGGGGTTTGCGCTGCACAACCTGGCCTCATTGCCCCATATTTCGGTGGCTGGAGCCTGCGCGACGGCCACGCATGGCTCGGGCGTGAAAAACGGCAACCTGTCGACGGCGGTACGGGCGATGGAACTTGTACTGGCCAACGGCGAAACGCGGGTGCTGGACCGCGACAAAGACGGCGACACGTTTCGGGCCGCTGTGGTGCACCTCGGCGGCTTGGGTGTCGTTACCAAAATCACGCTCGACGTTCAGCCTACGTATCAGATGCGGCAGGACGTGTACGAAAACCTGCCCCTGGATCAGCTAAAAACCCATTTCGACGCCATCGTATCCAACGGCTATAGCGTCAGCCTGTTCACGGACTGGCAAAAGAAGCGCATCAACGAGGTATGGCTCAAACGGCGTGTCGAAACGGGAGAACACCTGGATGCTGCCCCGGAGTTTTATGGGGCCACGCTGGCGAAAAAGAATCTCCACCCGATTGCCGAACTCTCCGCCATCAACTGCACGGAGCAGATGGGCGTTGCCGGCCCCTGGTACGAACGCTTACCGCACTTCAGAATGGGATTCACACCCAGCAGCGGCAAAGAATTACAGTCAGAATTTTTTGTACCCCTGCGCAACGGCGTCGAGGCTATTCTGGCCGTTGAGCGACTCCGCGACCAGATCAGTCCGCACCTGATGATTTCTGAACTGCGCACCATTGATGCCGATGACCTGTGGATGAGTCCATGCTATAAACAGGCGTCGCTGGCCATTCACTTCACCTGGCAACCCGACTGGGCATCGGTCAAAAAAGTGCTGCCGCTGATTGAAAAGAAACTGACGCCATTTGGTGTCCGGCCGCACTGGGGGAAGTTATTTACCATTCCGCCCGCTCAGTTACAGGCCCGCTACGAGAAACTGCCCGAGTTTAAAAAACTTATGGCCGAGTACGACCCCAAAGGCAAGTTCCGCAATGCGTTCTTAGACACGAATCTGTTCGGCAGCTGACGAGACATATCCTGTTTCGGGTAAACTGACAGTCAGTTAGTCTACCCGAAGCAGAATGTGCCTTGTGTTGTATAGCTCGTCTTTCCGGCCAATCAGCTGGACGATATGATAGCCGTACTCCGATTTAAACGGCCGGGAGATTTCATTTACCGCCAGACCCAGCACCACGTTTTTGTATTCGGGCACGTAGTTACTCATAGTAGAAAAGCCCAGTTCACCCCCGGCTTTGTACGAGCCGGGGTCCTGCGAATACCGTATGGCCAGTCCGCTAAAGTCGTAGCCGTTTTGCAGCATTTTATAGATCGACTGAATTTCCACCTTCGCGGTCGAGTCGGTATACACCACGTTGTTGTTCGTGGCCCGACTGACTAATTGAGCGTTTACGGCATGGCTGACCAGTGCCAAACAAATGAGAAGCGCGTAATGCATACTGCCGGTCTTTTTCTTTAGGCCACTGTGCCTCCGCAACTGGACCCGGCACCGGCAGTACAGCCGTAACAGTGCTGATTCAGGGCGATGCTACGGTTAATCAGCGTATCCATATCGAAATCGCGGATGTGCTGAACCGGGCTCTTTACCAGTAAATCAAGCATCTGATTGAAATCGCAGTCGTACAAGCCACCATCCCAGCTGACCGAAATCGTGGTGCGGCACATCACTCCCTCAGCCGCCACTGGATTAAAGGCGTTTACCAGTTTCTCCATGTAGCCATCGTAGTTTTTCGAGGCTATCAGGTAATCCAGATACCGGCTGACGGGGATGTTCGTGATGGCGTACAGGTCGTTGAACACAATGCCAAATTCATCGTGCAACACCCGCTTGAACTGCCGTTTCAGGCTCTCCTGCGAGCCCGGCAAAAAGGCACCGTTGGGATTGTAGACCAGATTCAGGCGTAGTCCGCTTCCCTCCTGCCCGTAGCCCACGGCGTTAAGCATTTTCAGCGCCCGCACCGAATCAGCGAAGACACCCTGCCCCCGCTGCCGGTCGGTTTTGTCGGCATTATAGAACGGCAGCGAACTCACCACCTCCACCTGATGGGTGCGAAAGAATTCGGGCAGGTCATGGTATTTGGGGTTGGCCACAATGATAGTCAGGTTACAGCGCACCAGCACCTGCCGCCCCAGTTTGCGGATCTCTTCGACAAACCAGCGAAAATCCGGGTTCATCTCCGGCGCGCCACCGGTCAGGTCCACCGTTGGAATGTCGGTCTGGGCCAGCGCGTCGAGGCATTGCTGCATCGTCTCGCGGGTCATAATTTCCTTGCGGTCCGGCCCGGCATCAACGTGGCAGTGTTTACAGACCTGATTGCACATCTTGCCGACGTTGATCTGCAACACCGTCGGGCGAAGGGGCCGCAGGGGAAACAACCCGACCGCGTCCATCTTTTCGTGAAACAACGGCATCTTCAACGTATCCGCCACCGCGCTATGCAGTGACTGCAACTGAACCGAGGAATGAGCCAGTTCATGCCCACTCGCTTTGAGACTTTTCATAAATAATGAGTGAATGAGTGAATGGCGAATGAGTGAAAGTGCGCAGGTAATCAGATCATTCGCTCCTTCACTCATTCGCTCATTCACTCATTAAATTTACATCGACAACTCTTTGGCTTTGTTCATCATCTGGACACTGTGCACCAGGGTGGCACCACCCCGGATGGCGGCTGCAACGTGAACCGCTTCCATCATCTCGGTTTCTGAACAGCCTTTTTCGAGCGTGTCTACGGTATAGGCATCGATGCAGTACGGACACTGAACGGCATGGGATACGGCCAGCGCAATCAGCGATTTTTCGCGGGCCGTTAGCGCACCTTCGGCGAAGACCGCGCCGTAATACGTGAAAAACTTATCGGCCATGTCTTTCTGAAACTCGCCGATGCTGCCAAATTTTTTGAGGTCTTCCGGGTTATAATACGTTTCCATACGGGATTGACTTAGGGTAGTACTTGGTATACGAAAAATGGGTTAATCAGGATCCTGAAAAGGCGTTATTCGTAAAAATGCCGCAGGCGTCGGATCGAGGTGAGCACCACCCAGTCGCCGAGCGTCGGAAAAAAGGTGTGGACAACCGCGATGAGTCTGCCCAGCGCTGAGATTACCGTACGCTGCCGCCGACGGCGAATGTGATTCAGGATGATGCCGGCCACTTCAGCCTGCGTTTTCTGCCAGCGCGGAGACCGGTACGCCAGCGGTACGGGCTGTCCCTGAGCGTCAAGCACCCGTTTTTCGGCATCATTCTGGGTGAAACCGATGTGGACGACGCCAATCTGAATACCCGTATCGACCAGTTCCAGCCGGAGCGTGTGGGCCAGATTGGCTAACGCGGCTTTACCGGCGCAGTACGCCGAACCGCTGGGCATGCCATTCAGTGCCGAAATAGACGAAATGAACGTGACACTGCCCCGCGTCTGCTGTAGATACGGCAAGGCCGCTTTGAGCGGATAAACGGCCCCGTAGACGTTGCTGTCGAGTACCTGCCGGAATACATCGGGCTGCATATCGGCAAAGTAAGCCCGCATTGAGATGCTGGCATTGGCGATCAGTATATCGAGCTGACCAAAGGCCGCAATGGTGGCTTTGACTAACTGGTCACAGTCGGCATAGATCGTTACATCGGCCAGGCAGCTAATCACGGTATGGCCTTCCTGTGACAGCGCAAGCCGGGTTTGTTCCAGGCGGTCGGGGCATCGGCCATTCAGCACCACGCGGGCACCGGCTTCGCACAGGGCGCGGGCCGTAGCTTTGCCGATACCGGATTCTGAACCGGTAACGAGGGCTACTTTGTCCGTGTAAAAACCCGGACGACCGGTCCGGTGTCGCGTTGACGCTACCAGAGCCGCAGCCGGCTTGACAGGGATTGAGTCCGACACCATCAGCGGTAATTGAGCATGGATTTATACGTCCGGGCGATCCGGGTTGGTGGTGTTTTCATAAAAAATAGCAAAAACGCCGTCAGATTAGCCAGTTGCACACGCAGCCAGCTGTTTGTCTCGTACTTACGGGCCGATACCAGCACGTCTTTGGGAATGATCAAAAAGCGAGCCATCCGCCGGATGCGGATGATGATCTCGAAATCTTCCATGATTACGTACTGCTCATTGAAGCCCCCAAGCCGGTCAAACAGCGCCCGGGTCACGAACAGGGTTTGGTCGCCCCCCCGGCTCATCAGTCCCGAAAACCGGGTGCCGTAGCTGTTAAACCGAAGCAGTGGATGGGCCGACGCGAACCGGAACCGGTAACAGCCCGCTTCGTAACCCCGGCTCACGGCCTGCTCAATATCGGCCACAAAATCCGGATTGATCCCGACATCAGCATGAACAAAATAGAACACGTCGCCCGTTGCCCGACTGGCCCCGTAGTTCATCTGGGCCGCCCGACCGGTTCGCGGGGGTTGCAGTACGGTAGCCCCCGCCCGCCGGGCTACTTCCGCCGTGCCGTCGGGGCTGGCTGCGTCAACGACCAGAATATCAGCCACCTGATGACCTCCGTGCCTGCGCAGGTCGTTCACCAGCTGCCCGATATTTTCCGCTTCGTTATAGGTGGGAATTATGATACTCAGCTTCATTTCTGAACCAATTCAATTAGCAACATACGTTTTTTTGGCGAATCATACCAGTCTTAACGTACCCAAAGTGGGTAAACCGGCACTACTACCGGTTTTCAATGACTTGGCTCCGGCAGGAAAACTATCGTCTAAAAAGCCTCCCCGATGGTCAGGTAGAACCCGCTCGACTGTTTGCCGATGCCGTAGTCGATGCGGATATTCACATGGTCGCGCCGGTTGACGGTGAACCGCAGGCCCGCCCCGTAAGCCGCTTTGGGATCGCTGGTGCGGAGTAGCTGCTGTTCGTCACCCATAAGACCCACCGCCCCGAACACCACGCCCCCCAGCCGTTTATAAATATCGAACCGGACTTCGCTCTGGAGCAATGCAATGTTCTGATCCCGGTAGCGCCCTTCGTAGTACCCCCGCATCCGCTTGCTGCTGCCCAGCATGGACAAATCGCTGAACGGAGCCAGCCCGTCGGTGAAACTGACCACGTAGTTCATGGCCAGAATGGCTTTCCGACCCGCCAGCGGGTGATACGACGATACATCGGCCACGTAGCGGTTGTACGTCGTTGGGGTGAGATCATGCGCGCCACTCGCCGTCCAGCGGTTGTAGAGGTACGCCAGATCGACGATGACTCCCTTAGACGGAAAAAACACCTGATCGCGCGAGTCATAAAACAGCCCCAGGCCAAACGACGTCCGACGGCTTCCCCGCCCGCCCGCCACGGCCTGGCTTGCCAGTACGCCATCCGGTACGACGGTAGTTACCCGAAAATCTTCGTACTGATGGCGGACCCCGGCATAGAGTTTACCCTTCTGCGACAGGTTGGCGATCCGGCGAAAAACGTTCAGTCGGGTATTGATGAAATTGACACCGTATAATTCACGCGCTGCCAGGTCGCGCTGCCCCACCCCGTAGAAATAATAACTGTAGCGGTAATACCCGATTTCGCCGTTGATGTAGTAATTATCCTGGTCGAAGAAGACCTGAAACGGAGCAAAAAACAGCAGCTGCTTATTCTGCGTATAGGCTGCTCCCAGCGAAATCTGCGATGGCCTCGATGGGCTGAGCGGCACCAGCGGCTGAGCCCGGTTTAGCATTTCCCGGCTCATGGCCCGTATGCCGGGTGTTGGCATCGCGGGCTTGCCTGAATCGCCCTTAAACCGGAACGTAGCGGTCAGGCCAAACCCGAAAGCCAGGCGGGTTTCCGGGGTGTAGTACACCGCAGGAATGGGCAGCAGACTAAATCGTTTGGCGACCGTATCGCCCGGTGCAATCGGTGCGAGCAGCGTCGTTAAAAGCGTTGAGACAAACATGGACTGGTGTTGGGTTACGTATCATACGCGAAAACGAGGGCCAGGGTTTTAAGCAGCCGACGGCTCTTCGCTGAAACCGGTTTCGTCCACTTCGGGTCAATGGTTTCCTGCGGGTATCGATTCTGCCCTAAAACCTTTTACATTCGCCCGGCGTATATAAATCCAAACACGTTGACACATGAAAAAGCAAGCACTCACCATTCTCGCCGTAACGCTGATCGGACTGACTGCCTTTACCGGGCTGAACAGGCCGATGGTTCATAAAACGGAAACCAACACGGCTGTCGTAGCGGCATCCGTCGATCACAGCGCTTTCGACCGGCTGCTGAAAAAGTACGTGAACGAGAAAGGCCTCGTGAATTACAAAGGATTTAAAAGCGAAGAAACGGCCTTTAATCAGTACCTCGACCTGCTGAGCAAGAATCCACCCACTGATGCGTGGCCCAAAAACGAGCAGATGGCCTACTGGATCAATGCGTACAATGCCTACACGATCCGGCTTATCCTGAACCATTACCCGGTAAAGAGCATCAAAGACATTGGCTCCAAAATCAAAATCCCGTTCGTGACCACGCCCTGGGCGGCTAAATTCTTTACGATTGGTGGCAATAAAATGAGCCTGGATAATATCGAGCACGGCACCCTGCGCAAGAAATACGACGATCCACGGATTCATTTCACGCTGGTCTGCGCGTCCATCTCGTGCCCCCGCCTGCGCAACGAAGCCTACACAGCCGCTAAATTAGAGAGTCAGATGGACGATCAGGGCCGCGATTTTCTGAATAATCCCACCAAGAACAAGATTACCAAAGACGAAGCGCAGTTGTCCAACTATTTTAACTGGTATAAAGGCGACTGGAACGACAACGGTCAATCCGTGGTGAAGTGGGTCGACAAATATTCGACCACGAAGATCACCGAGGATACCAGGATTTCGTATTTAGACTACAACTGGAACCTGAACGAGCAGTAACGTAATGCCTGATTGTCAGCGGGTAAGCTTTTATACTGGCCCGCTGACTACGCCACCACCAACGAACACCCTATTTTGAGCCACCTCGTTATCATTGGCAACGGCATTGCCGGTATCACCACGGCCCGGCACGTTCGGCAACAGAGCCACACGCACCGGATCACGGTAATCTCGGACGAGTCCGACCATTTCTACTCCCGCACGGCCCTGATGTACATCTATATGGGCCACATGAACTACGAGCATACCAAACCCTACGAAGATGGGTTCTGGACCAAAAACCGGATCGACCTGAAACGGGCGCGGGTGGAACGGGTAGAAACAGCACAAAAACGGGTCGTGCTGACCGATGGCTCGGCAATTGGCTATGACAGCCTGGTACTGGCGACCGGCTCAACGCCCAGCACCTTCGACTGGCCGGGGCAGAACCTCGCCGGGGTGCAGGGGTTATACGGGCTGCCGGATCTGGAAACGATGGAGCGTGATACGCAGGGCATTCGTCAGGCGGTGGTCGTGGGTGGCGGCCTGATCGGCGTTGAACTGGCCGAGATGCTGCATTCGCGCCGGATTGCAGTAACGATGCTCGTGCGCGACCCAACGTACTGGAGTTCGGTGCTGCCCCCGGAAGAAGGCGAACTCATTACCCGCCACCTCCGCGAACACCAGATCGACGTACGTTTAGCCACAGAATTAACCGAGATCTTACCCGATGCCAGCGGACGGGTGCGGGCCATACGGACAACCAGCGATGACGAAATTCCGGCCCAGTTTGTGGGTCTGGGCGTGGGCGTCCGTCCGAATATCCAGTTCCTGAACGGGTCCGGCATCGAGTTGGGTCAGGGTGTGCTGGTCGATGAATTTATGGCAACCAGCGTGCCTGATGTGTACGCCATCGGCGACTGCAACGAGTTTCGGCAGGCACCCGTTGGCAGCGACGGTGCCCCCCGTAAAACCATTGAACAGATCTGGTATACCGGGCGCATACAGGGCGAAACGCTGGCAATGACCCTCTGCGGACAGCCGACGGCCTATCAGCCGGGGGTGTTTTTCAACTCGGCCAAATTCTTTACCATCGAATACCAGACCTACGGCACCATGAATCCGAAACTGGCCGAGGGCGAAGCGACCTATTACCAGGAATACCCCAACGGTCGGCAGTGCCTGCGCATCAACTACCGGGCCGACACGAAGCAGGTGGTAGGTATTCACGCGCTGGGCCTGCGGCTCCGCCATGCCGTCTGCGAACGATGGATTCGCGAACGGCAACCACTGGATCGGGTAGTTGCCGACCTGTGGCAAGCAAATTTCGACCCGGAGTTTTTTCGCTCGCACGACACGGGCTTGCTCCGCAGGCCCAGGACGGCAAAAACCTGGCTGCAACGCCTGTTTTCGTAAGTAACAGACATACTGACCATGCTCACTACCCTGCAACGTATTGGCCTTACCCTGTTTCTGGCC
Organism: uncultured Cytophagales bacterium; assembly: GCA_964251665.1. GTDB lineage: Bacteria > Bacteroidota > Bacteroidia > Cytophagales > Spirosomataceae > JBBQLG01. Next base: position 137,519 of record CAXUKO010000009.1, on the reverse strand, counting down.
GGGTTTGCCGTTTTCGTCGTTACGCTCACTATGAGTGAGTACCGGCTCACCGATTCGGTGCTGACACGAACCGTTACGCCCAACTCGCTCGCTGACTTCCGGCAGGCTACGGCCCCCATGCGGAATAAACTGTACACCTCATCGTTCGGCTTTGTCAGCGACTTTCGGGCCGCGTTTAACAAAGTCAACGACGGGTATAAACAACGAAACGAGTCCGGCAAAGTCATCTACGATAATTACGCCTTCAGCGTGACCAAAGCGGCCAGCACGGGTTTCTTTCCGGCGCATAGTGGCTGGTTTTTTGGCCTGAGCGTCGTCGTGAGCCTACTGGGTGCGCTGCTTTACATCCTCCCCGACCGCCGTAAACTACCCGGCATTAAGCACGATGGCATTTTCAGCAATCCGGCGACTAACCGGGGCTGGATCGGGATAATTGTCGGCGGTTTTCTGGTGGGGCTATACGTGCTGCTTTATTTCTACCCCGAATACCTGACCAACTGGGTGCTGATGTTCGACCCGCTCAGCCAGTGGCTAAGTGGGCAGCCCGCAACGCAGTGGTTCGTGTATGGCACGCTGTACACGCTGGTTATTCTGGTGATGGGCGTTCGGATGCTGATCAAATGCCGGGGCAATCCCTATCAGCAACTGCGCACGGCCTCGGTCATGTTTTTCCAGCTCTGTTTCGCCTTTGTGCTGCCCGAACTCATGTCGCTGCTCAATCAGCCCGCGCAGGATCTCAAAAATATGTGGCCGCTGGACTATTCGTTTTACTTCGACTACCACCTCGGCGAGAAAATCCAAGCCGGTTCGTTTGGCTTGTTTCTGCTCGTCTGGGGTACCGCCCTGTGGATGCTCGGTGTACCCATTCTGACCTATTTTTTCGGCAAACGGTGGTACTGCTCCTGGGTATGCGGCTGCGGAGGGCTGGCCGAAACCCTGGGCGATCCTTACCGCCAGTTATCCGACAAACGACTTATCGCCTGGAAAATAGAACGGTATCTGGTGCATGGGGTGCTGGTCTTTGTGGTCGTTATGACACTGACGGTGCTATATACCTACGTTTCGGGGCAGCCGATGGTATTGGGCGTACTCGACTCCGGCAACCTGCGTTACCTGTATGGGTTCTGGATCGGCTCGATTTTTTCGGGCGTGGTCGGCACCGGATTTTACCCACTCATGGGCAACCGGGTCTGGTGCCGGTTCGGCTGTCCGCTGGCGGCTTATCTGGGCCTGGTGCAGCGGTTTAAGTCCCGGTTTCGCGTTACGACCAACGGTGGCCAGTGCATTTCCTGCGGCAACTGCTCCACCTACTGCGAAATGGGTATCGACGTGCGCTGGTATGCGCAGCGGGGGCAGGATATTGTCCGGTCGTCGTGCGTGGGCTGCGGTATCTGTTCGGCGGTATGTCCTCGGGGGGTGCTGAACTTGGAAAATGGATCGGAGTCCTCGCGCGTGATGGAGCCAATGCCGATTATCCTCGGGAACGATGGCGCCCGGCTGCGGTCATGAACCAGGCCGCACTGCGTCGTTACCACAAGGATAGACATGGTATCTTCCGCAGCTATGGCCTATCATCTATCCTTGTGGTGATACTTTTCTTTGCTCAGGCTGTCGTTGCCCAGAGCCTGCCCGAAACGCGCCGGTATGCCATTGAAGTGGCCGGTATTCGGGTGGGTACCATGACCGCGACCCGTCAGATGCAGGGACAAGAACAAACCCTGTACACCCTCATCAGCGACGTAAAAGTCAATTTCCTGTTCTACAAACTAACGATTTACTACCGGGTCGATAACGTCTTTGTGGGCAATAAACTCATGCGTTCCACCGTCGACGCCCACACGAACCGGGGCGACTTCACCTCCCGCACGGCCTGGACCGGTACTCACTACGACATCACCGCCGATCAGTATAAACATACGCTGCGGGCTACCGAAGCCAGCCCGATTACCTGCGCCGTAACCAATCTCTATTTCAGCGAACCCACGGGACATAACCGTGCCTTTGCCGAATACTTTGGTGATTATTTCACCCTCAGCCAGACCTCAGCCGGTACGTACCGCGCCCGGCGCAACGGCCGCGAAGACGAGTACATCTACGAACAGGGAAAGCTGGTCAAAATCATCAAGAAAAACCCCCTCAAGAACTTTATCATCCGGCTCGTGGAGTAAGGCACCTGCTTAACTACACGAAACTGAGTCAACGGTCGACTTCGGCAAAAGTTTGGCATGATCGTTGTAACCCAATAAAACAAGTGTGAGTTAAAAATTACAAAATTTTGTTTTTTGGAACTCTATCAGAACAATAAGTTTATTATTAATCTAAACAGTATATATTTAGATTGATTTTATACCTATTATCGCTCATGAATTAATCGTGTTGGGCCGTGTTGGTGGCCTGAAAAGCGACCAGTTGGCCCGACCGTTTAGGTTTACCGTTACAACGCCCACTTTTCACTACACTATTCATTCATGAACTTCCTTCAGCGCAGTCGCTTGTTGGCTCTTAATGACCTGTTAATCATCGAAGAAGTTGTGCAAAAAGAAATCGCCCGTCGTAAAGACCTGATCAGAAATGTGGCCGCTTTAGAACTCAAAGCCCTGCCCCTCACCGTTAAAACCCGGGATTTGCTGTACCGGGCTATCCTTGAAAAACAACCCCGAACGCAACCTATCCGACCGGGCGAAGTGCTGGTTCAGCACCTGTTTTCGATGCTGACCAAAGAAGACTGGCAGCGTATCGAATACCTCAACAAACGGGCCTTCACCGAAATCCGGGATATGCTGGCCCGTCAGTATGTGCCGCTCGAAAACTACTATGGCGATTTCAGTCCGGCGGTCAGTGAATCAGGCAAACCCAAAGCGATGCTCAATCCGAAACGGAACCGGCAGTTGGCTACGGCGCTCAGCAATGGCGTCATCTGACCGATAAAGCGAACGGTATCGTGCACTAATCCCTTACCACCTCCCTTTGATGTGGTCAAGGTATTTTTGACCCGATCCGGTGTTGAGCAGCAGCACATGCTCGTCGGGACGAATCCAGCCCTGTTTCATCAACCGGAGCGTGGCCGACCAGAGCGCTCCCCCTTCCGGAGCAACAAACATGCCTTCCTGCCGGGCCAGGGCACGAACACCGTCCAGCATATCATCTTCGGAGATAGCCAGGGTTGTGCCGCCCGACTCGCGCAGCACCTGCAGCATCAGCGGTTCACCAATGGGACGCGGCACGGCCAGACCGTTGGCCAGCGTCGGTTTGCCCACATAGTCTTTACAATTGGCCTGCTCCCCCCGGTAGGTTTTCACCAACGGGCAGCAATTTTCGGCCTGAACCGCTACCATGCGCGGCAGGGGCTGGTCAGCCGACAGCCACCCCAGTGCGATCATTTCCTGAAACGCTTTCCAGATGCCGATGAGGCCGGTTCCCCCGCCCGCCGGGTACATAATCACGTCGGGAAGTTGCCAGTCCAGTTGCTCGGCCAGTTCGTAGCCCATCGTTTTTTTACCCTCCAGCCGGTATGGTTCTTTCAGCGTCGACACGTCAAAATAGGCTCCGTCCCGGTTCATGGCCTGCACCCTGGCCGCACAGTCGTTGATCAACCCGTCGATCAGGATAACTTCCGCCCCGTACCCAATACACTCCTCCCGGAAGGCCTCGGGCGTGTGGCGTGGCATCACGACTACAGCCCCCAGTCCGGCGCGGGCGCAGTAAGCCGCCATTGCGACCCCGGCATTACCCGCCGTTGGCACAATGCAGGCCTGTTCGCCCAGTTCTTTGGCCTTCGAGATCGCCATGCACAGACCCCGCGCCTTGAACGACCCGGTTGGGTTGATGCCCTCATCTTTAATCGTCAGTTTACCGAGCGGGTGGCCAACCGCCAGCCGGGGCAGCGTCAGCAGCGGGGTGAAGCCTTCGCCCAGCGTTACCCGGTTTTCGGGATTTAATACCGGCAGCATCTCTTCGTAACGCCACAGTGATTTATCCCGCCCAATCAGGCTTTCTCTCGGGAAATTCACGCTGAAGTCGTAGCGACAGGTGAGCGGAGCCCGGCAGCAAACGGACAGCGTTTGCGCCGAAAACGGAGTATAGGTTATACCGCATTGTGTGCATTGAAGATCCTGCAATAACGATGACGTGGTGGCGATCATAGCGGTCAGCTTTTTCCGAAAGTTGACCGGATGCGTTGCCGGATGCAAACGCCGTTTTGAGATAGCTTATTCCAGATTGGAATAATGACGTTGCGTAAAGCGAATAAACGAGTTGACCAGTTGGTTATTTTCGGTGCCTTTCCGCTGAATGAAATAGAACGTCCGCTGTATCACTAACTCCTGAATCGCCACTTCGACCAGTGCCCCGGTGGCCAGTTCGTTTACAATGGCCCGCTTCGGCATAAAGGCCAGGCAGGTATCCGCCAGCACAAAGTTTTTCAGGGCTTCGGTCCCGCCCAGCCGGATCAGAATGTTCAGATCGGCCAGATGAATTCCTTTTCTGGTCAGTTCCTCATCTACCACTGATAGCGTACCAGACCCCTGCTCGCGCAACGCCACGGGAATAGTCGGCAGATCCGCCACAGACAGCGTTTGTTGGGCCAGCGGACTCTTCCGGGAGCAGACCGCCAACACCTGATCGGTAATGAACGGCGTGTAAGTCAGTGTATTGAGCCGGGTCAGCCCTTCCACAATACCTACATCGATGTCATGATCCAGCAGGGCCTGCTGAATGCTGCCCGAATTGCGGTTGAGGACGCTGACCTGTAGTGCCGGAAACTGTTTCAGATACGCCGACAGGACCGGTGGCAAAACGTAGAGGCTGATCGTCGTGCTGGACCCGATGGCGAGCCGGGTTACGGGCAGGAAGTTTTCGTTGATTCGCTGTAGCTGCTGGTGAAGGTCGGACTTTAGCTGCTCGGCCTCCAGCAGGGTCGTATACACCAGTTGCCCCGCCGGGGTCAGGCTGATGCGGTTGCCATGCCGCTCAAAAAGGCCGATCTTATAAAACCCTTCCAAAGCTTTAATGTGCTTGCTAATGGCCGACTGACTTAGAAACAGGCTTTGGCTGGCCTTCGTAAAGCTGAGCAGCCGGGCCACCTCCAGAAAGGTTTCGTGCTGAAAAGAGAGCATACCGATGAAGTGTTTTGTAAAGAAACAAAACAGCGACCAATCATCCAGCAGGCTGTGGGCGGTTTTGAGCGATGTCCGTATCTGCCCCCGGCTCCATCACTGGTACGTACCCACCAGTGTCACGACCGACTTTGGTTCCAACTGGATTTGTCCGGCGGGTACCATTGCTTTCGTCAGTGTTTTGGTTTCGGTCGTGGTGTAGCTGGCGAACCGCCCCGAGCGAACCGTCAACCCCGTAAGTGGAAACGTCATAGCTGTGGGCGTCATGTTGATACAGACCAGCACAATCTGCTTACGGGCCGCATCTTTATACGCCGACACCATGCACTGACTGGCCTCCGTTACGGCGTCGCCGACAGTACCGATACGGACGGCGACGCGTTTCATGCCGGGCCGCACAAAGCGGGCGTAGTTGCCAAACGCCCACAATTGCTTCGAGTCCAGCACCTGCCCATCCTGCCGGGCGTTGTCGTGTTGTTTATACGTTCCATCCGGGCCGTTGATGTACACCAGTCCATCGCTGTAATTATAGGGATTGATGGCCAGCCACCACTGCCACGAGGTTACGTTAGCTACTGTCAGGTCGTTGTGAATCACTTTGGCCACGTACAGCCCGTAATCCATGTTGGTGTGGCGCGGCCCGCCGTTGTATTGCCCGCAGATGTCGCCCAGGACGCCGAACTCGCTTTGCCACAGCGTCGGTTTACCAAACGCCTGAACACGCTGAGCCGCTTTTCGGCGCATATCGACCAGAACAGAATCGGTGCAGGTGGTGAAATAGCTGTGGTACGCCCAAATCGGTTCAACATGGGGCAGTTTCAGGGGCGGTGGCGTGTGGTTCGACGCAAAAAAGTACGTTAGCTGATCGCCACGACCGGTTTCTGCTTTTTCGTAGAGATAGTTAAGCTGCGCCGTTTCGCCCGTCACCACGCTCGTTTTTGCTTGTTTGGCAGTAAGTTTTGCGGATAAAGCCTTCGTTACAGCCACTATATCGGCGTTTTCGGCGGGTGAACCTTCCTGATTGGCGCGACCATTTTTACCGGCGGTCCAGTCCCACTGGGGTTCATTAATAGGACTTAGGTAATCGAAATGGAAATGGTCGGCTACCATTGCGAGAAAATCGGCGAAGGGCGCTGTAGCCGTCGGTTTGAGATTAAACGCGCGGCCACCCGGTGAATAGGCTTTACCGTTCCGGGTCATGTGTACGGGTGGCGAGTTGGAAAATCCCAGGGCGTAGCGGACACCCCGCTGGCGTGCGGCCCGTAAAAACCACTGGCTACCCGCCTGTTTAGCCCAGTCGTACCGCCCCTGCCCATCCAGAAAGCATTCTTCCCGGCGCCATTCGTCCCGAATACGGCTACTATCGCCCTGTTCGTAACTACCCGCCCCGATGTTTATCCGCCACAACGACAGACCAATGCCTTTGGGCTGACCACCGGACAGGGTATCCAGGCTAAACAACAGGTCGGCAATGTGGTTCTTTTTGGCTTCGTCGTGCCAGGTGCCGATAAACTTGGCCGTCCAGCAGTCTGAGGCACCAAAGCTATGAATGGTCTGAAATTCCTCCTGTAGGTTCACGGTTATGGGCTGGGCCGGTGGCTGAACAGCCAGCCCTGTACTGCTCAGGGTCGTCAGACTGATCAGGCTAAGCAGGACAAGGCGGGGCATCACATGCATACGTATACTGGGTTAAGTTCGTACTGTTTCGTAGCCTAATAAACGGCATAAACTGCGCCATCTACTCACATATTCGGCCGCTGCCAGTGCTGTTTATCTGGTCAAAAACAGGTTAGCGGCCCGTTACCTCACTTCAGAAAAACGAACGGCACCACCTTAACCGACTTGGTCCGTTCTACGTACCTTGACCCAATAGTTTACGATGGAAGATTCAGGCCTATATACGGCAGCGGTTCTAACCCTGCTTATAGTTGCTTTAAGCGTTGGTATGTTGTGGTGGGAGTACCGGGCCAAAGAGAAAAAGAAGCGTAAAAAGAAAAAAGCACGCGCCAGGGCCAGAGCCGCATTCTCCTGATAAGCAATTTTTACAACTGTGCGGCTGCGGCCAATCCCATATTCGCAAACGCGCCAATGGGGCGGTAGCCAAAAGTCGCAGCCGCTGCATCACCGTACAGAAACGTGAAGATGAACGGATAATCGTCCGTGTGTCGGTTCTCCTCGAACAGGCTACGGGCCACCGACAGCGACTCCGGCGGGACAGGAACCAACGGCCCCGACTGGCGCAGCACAGTCCCTTCCTGCCGGATATGGTCGGCTAAAGTCACGGGCATACCGTGCTGTTGCTGATAGATAAACCGGTGCAGGTACTCGCGGCTTCGGCTCACAGCCTGCGCGGGGCTGAACGGTTCGCTCGTCCAGAAAACAGGTGTACAGAACCGGCGAACCAGCAAGGCCCGCGTCTTAAACTTATGCTGATAATCGGTCGAATAGCGATTTGTCCAGCCGCCACCCAGGTCATCGGCTAAGCCAATACCAACCTGTACGGTTTCGTTGGGGGCATCACTGCGCTGGTTGATGGCCCGGATTTCCACCGCGAGTTGGTCTTCCGCTCCGAGTTGTTTCATGAGTTGCAATCGCGCCAGAACGTGCTCCCGCGCCATCGGGTTATACACTCCAATCGGCAGATCAAGGTCCTTACCGTCTTTGGCGGTCAGCGTAGTCAGATAGGCGTTAAACCGGGCGATATCGCGGGGCTGCTGATACAGGTCAATCATCCGGTCCAGCAACGGAAGCAGGCAAAACGGCATGGCTGGTATATAGTTGGCTCAAGCCAAAGATGCTAAAAAGTAAGAAATCGGCGACTGCAACTCCCATTTCACTCCGCTCAGCCGGGCGTTGACACCCGAAAATCCGGGGTTTGTCAGAAACTCCTGGGGTACGGGCGGGGCACCGGGTAGTTTTGATGCATCAATCAAGACACCCATATCCATGCTGCTCCGCTACCTCTACTTCCTGCTCTTAACCGGTACTGTCGAGCCGCTGCTGGCCCAGACCATCCTGACCGGCCGCGTCACCGATCCCAAAGGTCACGCCCTGCCGGGTGCCAACGTATCGCTCAAAGGCACCTACGACGGAGCCACGACTGACAGTACCGGCGTGTTCCGGTTCAAAACAAGCCGTACCGACTCGGTTACGGTGCTGGTTAGCTACATCGGCTATGAATCGGTGGCTAAACGGATAACGCTGCCCCAGGCCGCTCCCCTCCGCTTTACCCTCACCGAACTGGCCAACGAACTCAATACGGTTGTGATTACCGCCGGGTCGTTCGAGGCCTCCGATTCGCGCCGGATGACAATGCTGAAGCCCTTAGACATTGTGACCACGGCGGGAGCCGCTGCCGACATTACGGGCGTAATGCAGTTGCTACCCGGCGCGCAGCGGGTTGGCGAGCAGGCCGGCCTGTTCGTTCGGGGCGGCTCCAACTTGGAAACGCAGGTGGTTATCGACGGTATGATTGTGCAGAACCCGTATTTCAGTTCGCTACCCGACGTATCGTCGCGGGGCCGGTTTCAACCGTTCATGTTCAAAGGCACGGCCTTCAGTACGGGCGGCTATTCGGCGCAGTATGGCCAGGCGCTGTCGTCGGTCCTGCTGCTGAACACGACCGACAAAGGCAGCAACAACGGGTTTGGTGTCAGCCTGAACTTAGCCAGCGCGGGCCTCAGCTACGATAAAGCCTCCGAAAACGCATCGATTTCCGCCACCGCCTACTATGGTAACCTGAAACCCCTGTTTGCGCTTGTTCCGCAGAATATCAACTGGACGCACGTTCCCGAATACGCGGGTTCCTCCCTTACATATCGGCTGAAAACAAGCAAGACCGGGATGCTGAAGGCTTACAGCATGTATACGGATAACTGGCTTGGCATGAACTTCCGCGACCCTGCCTCGCCCGAAGCTACCACCGCCCTTAAGTTGCACAACCGCAACGCATTCGTCACCAGTACCTACACCGATAGCTGGGATGAGGGAAAATGGCTCCTGAATACGGGCCTTTCATACAGCCGGAACACTGATTTTATGACCTTCGACACCAGCAACATGAACCGGTTCGACGAACGTACGCAGGCCCGCGCCGTGCTGACACGGGTACTGCCTAAAAACAGTACCCTCCTCGTTGGGGCGGAAGCCCACCGGCTCACGCTGGAGACCTCCGTGTACGGCAGGGCCTACCGCCTGAACGACACGTATCTGGCCGCTTTTGCCGAATCGGAAGTGTACATCACCCGGCTGCTGGCCCTGCGCATTGGTGGCCGGATGGAGCATAACTCGGTCATTGGCCGCGTGAATGTGGCACCCCGCCTGTCGATGGCCTACAAAACGGGCCTGTACAGCCAGGTGTCGCTGGCCGCCGGGCAGTTTTACCAGACCCCGGACTATCGCTATCTGTACCTGAATAAACAGCTGGCCTACGAACGCGCCGACCACCTGATTCTGAACTATCAGGTAATCAAAAACAACCGTACCTTCCGGGCCGAAACGTTTTACAAGAACTACGCGCAACTGGTACGGGAATTCACCGGTCAGGGGTACGACGCCAATCCGTACCGCTTTCCCATTGGCCGCACCGACAATACGGGAACCGGCTACGCCCGGGGTTTCGATATGTTCTGGCGCGATCAGAAAACGGTAAAAGGGCTGGATTACTGGGTGACGTACAGCTATGTAGATACCAAACGCCTGTTCCAACAATTTACGACATCGGCCACGCCGACCTTTGTCTCTAACCATAATGTAAGCGTGATAACGAAGCGGTATTTCGAGAAACTGCGTACCAACGTCGGCCTGACGTACTCGTTCACCAGTGGGCGACCGTACTACAATCCGAACCGCGATGCGGATGGCCCCAACGGTTTTTTATCGGACCGGACGCCCGCTGTCAACATGGTCAGCTTCTCAGCCAGCCATATCACCAGCCTGAAGGGAAATTTTCTGATTCTGTACGCTACGGTCGATAATATCCTGAACAGCAAGCTGATCTATACATATCGCTATACGCCCGACCGTCACGATGGTGCAGGAACAACCCGCTACGCCGTTGGCCCCACTACCTACCGGAGTTTCTTCGTCGGGGCCATGTGGATGCTCTCCAAAAAAGCCAAAGTCAACACCCAGGAACTATAACCACTCAATCACTCAATCACTCAATCCTTCAACCACTCAATCAGTCAATCAGTCAACCAAACCAATCTATTCCCATGAAAACGCTCCTGATTTCCATTGCCCTGCTAACGTCTTCGCTGACGTCATTTGCCCAAAGTGCCCAGTACACCACCGCCATGACCGAGGGAATCACCGCCCTGAAGTCGATGGGACCCAAAACGGATGTAGACGATATGGTGGATCTGGCCAACCGGTTCGAGCGCATCGCCGGTGCCGAAACTACCGAATGGCTCCCGCGCTACTACGCCGGGCTGTGTTACAGCTACTTAGGCTACATGGCCCCTGCCGCAGCCGATAAGGATAAGTATCTGGACAAAGCGGTTGACTTCGCCGGACAGGCAACCCGGCTATCGCCCAAAAACGATGAAATAGCCGTCCTGAACGCGCAGATTGCCCAGGCCCGGTTAGTAGTTGACCCACAGGGCCGCTGGCAGGAATACGGCCCGGTAGCCCAGGCCGAACTGGATAAAGCGATAGCGATCAATGCCAATAATCCACGCATCTATGTCTTGCAGGGCTCTTCGCTGATGTATACGCCCGAGCAGTTTGGCGGAGGCCCCAAAACGGCCTGCCCGCTGCTGATGAAGGCCAAAGAAAAAATGGCTACCTTCAAACCAGCCAACGCACTGTCGCCAAACTGGGGGCAGGGTAACATTGAACCCCTGCTGGCCAAGTGCGGGCAGTAAGAAAAACAGAGTCTGGATGATGCCCCGGACGCTCCGCAGACAGGGCATCACCCATTTTCGAATCATTACCGGTCGCTCCCGGCCGGGCTATATCAATGGTAAACACGCATGACGCGCGACCAACTCATTCAACAGATAAACGGCCGGACCCGGCGGGTACGGATGATGGGCAGTAACCTGGCCGGTTTCGACTTCAGCGGGCTTGACCTGTCGGGGGCCGACCTCCGGTTCTCCAACCTGACACGGGCCAACTTTCAGGGAACGACCCTCGTTGGAGCCGACCTGAGTTTTTCACAGCTAAATCATGCCACCTTCGAAGATGCCGACCTGACCGATGCCAATCTGAGCTATTGCGGCTTAAACCGGGTAAACCTCGACGGGGCGGTTATTGAGGGGCTACACCTGAATTTCACCAACCTCAAACGGACGATAAAACGCCCCGATGGCCCGGCTGAGAAGCTGACGCTGACAACGTTGCTCCAGAAGCCCGGCTGGGGTCTGCTCATCGGTATGTTTCTGGGGGCACTGCTGGTGTATGGGTGCAGCGGTATTATTTACTTCACGGCTCAGGTATTACAGGCAAGGGAACCGGCTCTTGCTCAACTGAACCAGTACATCATCCTGCAGAATATTGCCGATGGCATGCTGGTTTTTTTGCTGACCTGGAGCCTTACGAACTGGCTGGGCCGGGTGTTTCGACCCGCCTGGCTGCGGCATCTTGTACTGAGCGGATTAGTTACAGTCCTGTTTGTCGGCTTCAATACGCTCCTGTATTTCTGGATGGGTGCGGATGTGGTCAGTCAGTTAGGTAATGCAAAAAGCTACGCGGAAGACAATGCTCCCTGGTACGCCTACGTGGCTGGTAATGTCTTGATCGGTAATATCATCTTTTACGTACTCCGGCAGGGGAAGCAGATCAGCCGCAAACTCTCCGAACAGGAGTTTCAGTTGCTGAACTTAGAGAAGCTCAAAACCCGCGCGGAACTCGACGCGTTGCAGGCCAAAATCAACCCGCATTTTCTCTACAACGCCCTCAATAGCATTGCCAGCTTAGTCCACGAAGACCCCGATAAGGCCGAGGAAATGACGATGCTGCTGTCCAAACTGTTCCGCTATACGACGGGCCGCAACGGCGACTACTTTATCAGCTTAGCCGACGAACTGGAGATGGCCCGGACCTATTTACAGGTCGAGCAGGTGCGGTTTGGGGAGCGGCTCTCGTTCCGGGTCGAGGTAGCTGACCCGGTGCTGAACGCCCTTCGGCTGCCTCAGTTTATCTTGCAGCCCATTGTGGAAAATTCGGTTAAACATGGCATTGCGAAGAGCGCCGGTGCCGGCCGGATTGACCTGACCATCTACGAAAAGTCGGGCTGGCTATACCTGAGTGTACACGACAGCGGCCCGCCGTTTCCCGATACGATGAACGCGGGCTACGGCCTGCGAAGCATTCAGGATAAACTCAAACTGCTCTACGGCGACGATGCCACCGTAGAATTCAGCAACGAGCCCTACAAACAGGTCCTGATCGCCGTCCGTCTAACCCGGTTAAAAACCCCGCTGATCAGTCAGTAAGTCGGGTAAGTCAGTAAGTCGATAAGTCAGTAAGTGCTTCGCCAATAGATACTTACCGACTTACTCAACTTACCGACTTACCTGACTTACCGACTTACTCAACTTACCGACTTACCTGACTTACCCGACTTACCCCCGATGAATTTCCCCCTGAAAACCCTCCTCATCGACGACGAACAACTGGCGGTTAACCGCCTGCGCCGGTTGCTGACGAAGTATACCGATACATTTGACATCGTGGGTGAAGCCCATAACGGAGCCGAGGGATTAGTCCAGATTGAGGCTCAGAAGCCGGATCTTATTTTCTTAGACATCGAAATGCCGCTGCTCAACGGGTTCGAGATGCTGGCCCGGCTGAACCACATGCCGTTCGTGATCTTTGCCACGGCTTATGACCAGTACGCCATGCGGGCCTTTGACGAAAATTCCGTGGACTACCTGCTGAAACCCATTGAGACCGACCGGCTCGAACGGACCATCAGCAAACTCCGGGCGTTCGTCGACGCAAAACAGGGTGGTCATCAGGCTAACCCCTACACCGACAACCTGATGCGGCTGCTGGAACAGATAAAACCCAAGAAGGAAATCCTCTCCCTATCAGTGAAAACCGGCGACAAAATCCTGCTGATTCCCCTGCCGGATGTGGCCTACCTCGAAGCCGAAGAAAAGTACGTATTCATGGGTACCGTCGACGGGCAGAAGTACCTGACGGCTTACACCATCGCCAGCCTTACCGACAAACTCCCGGACACGTTTGTGCGTGTCAGCCGCTCAACCATCGTCAACGGCAGCCGCATCCGCGAAGTGCAGAAGTATTACGACGGCAAATTTATCCTGCTGATGACCGATAAAAAAGGCACGAAAATCACCACCGGCAGCACCTACGCCGATAACGTCCGGCAGTTACTGGATATTTGACCCCTTGTGTTACCGCCCCGACGGTTTACCCTACCGTATCACCGTCATGCTAGTCGGTTTCAGACCAACCGCGGTAGCCGACACCTGAACCGGGCCCGACTTCTGACCAATCGTTAACAGCACCGTGGCAATTCCCGCTTCGGCTTTGATTGGGTTATCCCCCGTTAGTTGGGCATCGCCCGCTACGGTGAAGCGAACCGGCAGTTTGGCATCCGGCACGACCGTTCCCTGCGCATCTACCACCTCCGCATACACGAACACCACATCATTCTGGCCCGCCTGCGGGTCTTTGCCGCTACGGTCGATGGTCAGCTTCAGCCCGACGGCCGGACCTGGCGTGCGCCGTTCCGTCTCCACCACTTTTTTACCGTTGATGTAGCCTACCGCCGTCAGCGTACCGGGCGTAAAACCGGGCATGGTAAAGGTAAACGGCGGGTGCAGCAGGTTCGTCGTGTTGGCATTCTTGTCGGGCGTCTGGCGGGCCACGGGTTTGCCGTTCAGGAGCAGGGCTACTTCATCGCAGTTGCTGTACACCACGACCTCCTTCGCCGACGTTGGCGTCCAGTAATTGGCAATAAAGGCCATCGGCTTACCAAAACCGACTTTATCAGGGGCGGGGCCGTACTGACTCTGGTAGAAGTAATAGGCAAACTTGGGCAGCCGGAAAATATCCACCACACCTGATGTTTCAAGATCCGGCGCGTAGCCCCGGTTATAATCATTATACAGCCAGTTGGCATCGCCCACCGCCGGTCCGTTCAGGTTATCATTATGCGCTTCCTGAAAGTTCAAAGCCTGCTGCGCCAGTCGTTTCTCCCCATCGCCCCGCTGCTGCCGCGAGGTCCGTTCGTTCTCTTTCAGGTCGCCGTACGCGGTCTGATTAAACCCGGCATTCTGAGCGTAGTACTCCCAGTCGCCGTATTCGGCAATCAGCAGGGGTTTTGGTTTGTCGTATTTGTTCCAGTAAGCAGGCGGTTTAGCGTGCTGCCGGGCGGGAATAAATACGTCATACACCGCGTCGAGCCAGCCGCAGGTAAACACATCGGCAAATGGGCGTTCGTCGTGAACGGCCTGATGCGCTTTTTCCATGTAGTCCTTCTTCATGTCGGACTCGTTCAGCGAAGCTTCCCACAACACAATGCTGGGGTGATTGCGGTCACGCCGGACGAGATCGCGCACGTTTTGCAGGCTATTTTCCTGAAACACCCGATCACCGGGAAACTGCCAGCCCGGAATGGCATCCATCACCAGGAGTCCCAGGGCATCGCAGGCATCCAGAAAGGCGGGCGAAGGCGGATAATGCGAACACCGTACGAAGTTAAACCCGGCTGCTTTCAGCTTCCACGCATCGCGGTACTGCGCATTGTCGGACAGAGCATACCCGATGTAAGGGTAATCCTGATGGCGGTTTGTACCGCGAATTTTCAGCTTATCACCATTCAGGTAGAAACCGTCGGCGGCAAAACGGATGGTACGGATACCCAGACTAAGCCGCTGTTGTTCAATTACCTTACCGGCCTGTAAGACCTCCACCAGCAACCGATATAAGTACGGATCAGTTGTTGACCAGAGCCGGGGATTCGGTACGGGAATCGACTGCGTAAACGGGACATACGCACCGGTTGGCACTGTGGTTACCGTCGAGAGCATCTGCCCGACGGGTTTACCATCGGCATCAGTCAACGTCAGCCGAATCTGAGCCGGGCGTGGAGCAGTGTCTTCATTTTTCACCTCCGTCTGCACGTTAACCGTCGCTGTCTGACGGCTCACGTTTTCGTACTGCACCCGTACGCCCCCACCCGCTACCCGCCCGGCCTGAACGGCATCGGGAATGTGAAGTTTATCCTGTACCACCAGAAAGACGTGACGGTACAGGCCACCGTAATAGTTGAAATCCAGCGTTTTGATGGGCTTACCGGGCGGAATGGCGGGATTATCCTGATTGTTGAGTTTGACCAGCACGCAGTTTTCGGCACCCGGCTTCAGTTTCCCCGTCAGATCTACCTCAAAAGGCAGGTACCCGCCCAGGTGTTTCGCCAGACGCTGTCCGTTCAGATATACATCCGCTTCGTGCATGGCAGCTTCGAACCGGAGAGCTATCCGCTTACCAGTATTCGTAGCGGGCGCGGTGAAAAACTTCCGGTAAAAACACGTGCCCTGCCATTGATCGCCGATGATGACCAATGGCTCGATGTTGGCCGTATGGGGCAGCGATACGGGTTTCCAGCCGGGTGATGGCTGACCCGTTTTCTGGAAAAGTGCAGCGGTAACGGTCGTGTCTATAGCCTTCACAAACGCCCAGCCGGTATCGAATGAGGTGGTCTGCGCATTGACGTTGGTGGCCAGCAGGCCCAACAAAAGATAAATCAGGGGACGGAGCATAGGTAAGAAAATGGGGTACTTAGTCCAGCGTCACGCGCTCAATAGCCACGCCCAGCTTATGGGTTCGTGCAGCCGTCGGCAAACCCGGCCCGATGGAGAACTGCAGCGTTTCGATGGTCGACAAAGATAGGGTGCCAGCCCCCGCATTTGTCTCAACAAAATAAGGCAGGAACGAAGGGTACGGACGCGGCAGACTAACGAACGAAACCGGTTTCAACGCGCTCAGTGGCAGCGAGTACGCGCCAGTCTTCGGCTCAATGGCGAGCGTCCCGCCGTATACCGTGCCATCGCGGGTAATCAGCGCCAGTTGAATCGGACAGGGCGTTTCGTTCAGCGCCCGACCATGAAACACTAGTTTCTGGCGTGAGGTCAGGTCCTGCCGCCGACCGGCGATGTTTGGCGCGAAATTATACCGCATTGAATAATCGAAGATCGGTTGGGCGTTCCTGTCTTCCGGATCGCGGGATTCCAGCTTCTCTACATTGACCAGATACTCGGACCGTCCGGCCTCGGGCAGGGGCACTAACCGCGAACCGGGCAGATACGACCCGTTTAACTCATCTGTATCGGTTGTGGCATCGAAGAGGGTAATGGGCGCGCCTGTGGGCATAACCCGCACCTGATAGGCGTTGTCGTCGTAAAAATCCCAGTCAGCCGGTTGCCCCGCCAGACCGGATGGATAGGTACGGGCAACGTCTTTTTCCGTCACGGTCAGGTAGTAGCGGAGGAACCCTTCGCGCAGGAGCCGCTCGGGCACGATAGCCGCGTAGCCGTACGCACGCTGTTTCGTCAGTCTAATCCGTTCCGGCCGGAACCGCCCGCCAAACACATAGGCCACCACCGAATCCGGCTCCGTAACCGACACAACGGTTGCCGTTATCGACAGGGGCTGTCCGGCCGTAGCTTCGGGTGCCGGCTGATGCAGCACATAGGTCTTTTTCAGCGTGGTGGCAGGCGCGGTAAACTCCTTCAGCGTCAGGTTATGCCAGCGGCTGGCGCCATTGAGCTTCGTCATTACGCCCTTCCGCACGAGCAGGTACGTACCCGGCGTAACAGTGAGTGTGACCCCATTGGGTTGCCCGGTCTGCTTCGTTCCCTCAGACAGTGGCTTACTGCTGAACGCTGCACCGAGATCGGGCAGGTTGATGGTCATGGGCCACGACCGCCAGTTAATCACCGCATTTTCTTTTTTCGGGCTATTCCGACCGAACACGTTACCGACCCAGATGGCATCGGGCATCACTTCGAGCCGCCAGACGCCGGGCTCGATCCGGTCGAGAAAATAAGCCCCCTGCCCACCGTACGTGACTACTGGTGACGTACCATACCCAGCGATTTCAGTCAGCTTTTCGGGAACCGGGGGCCGGGAACGTGTCGAATTGGTGTGGATAAACTGAGAGTCGGTGACCAGTTCGGCGAGGTCTTGCCCATAGCTCACCCGAAAAGCATCGAACGCGGTATCCGCCGGAAAATGCCCGTAGTTTTTGTACAGCGGTACCCGGTGGAACACCGCCGAGGCCAGTTTCAGGCTCAACGCTTTTTGGGGGGCGTAGGCCAGATTCATGAAATGGGTATTGTATTCCGTGTTCGCGTAGGCCAGGTACGTCGGGTCGTAGGCGAACTGGTGCGCCAGTTGCATACCCGCCTGCCGGAAACTGCGCGCCATTGCGGGGTAGATGTACGACCGTCCTACATCAGCCGCATCGAATTCATACACGATTTTGGCCAGCCTCCGAAACGCCGGATTCCCGGCGTAGGGAATGGTATACTGGTCGACGTTGGGCAGCAGATTCCCCCGGAGTTCGTGCCGGGCACCCAGGCCGGTTGGGTACCACTGAAACGTACCGCCCTGAATATTAGCCGCAAAATAGCCCTCGGCGAGGTGGATGCTGTGGCTGATGTTATAGAAAATAGGCTTCTGACAGCCCGTCTTCCGCATCGACGCGGCCATGCGGTTGATAAACGTCGTTACCTGAGCCGCTGTGCCGCCATGATGCGGTTCGTTGCTGATCTCGAAGGCAATTAGGTCCGGCTCGTTTTTATAGGCCACGCCGGTATACGGGTTGACATGGTTGAGCAGTTGAAACAGGTAGTTCTCCTGCGCTTTGATGGCATCGGGATTAGTCAGGCAGGCCTCCTTGCCGTATTTGGCTGAGAAGCCGGGCGTTTTCTCATCCGGTTCGGGATAGCCGTTACCCCAGTAGGCAATGGGCGTCAGGACAAATTTCATGCCCCGGCTTTTCAGCTGTTTCAGCAGGTAGTCGAACAGCTTCAGGTGGTCATTTACGAGCAGATTGCCCAACGAATCGCTGATTTCGGTATCCCAGATATGCACCCGGTACGAATCGAAACCCAGTCGGGCGAAGTGGTACACATCGTTATCGATAGCTTTTTCGAGGGGCACGCCGAGTTGCTTCGCCATACGGTAGGCGTGCGCAAACGGAGCCGTATAATTTACCCCAAAGCCCTGTACTTCAGTGGCGGGCGTGTGGCCACCCGCTGTTCCCCACCGCATCACGCCCTGCGGATCGACGTACACATCGGCCGTTTTCTGGGCAAACGTTAGCGGGCCGGAGAGGATAGCAATCAGAAGTATCAGCTTTTTCATCGTGATGGAACGCGGATTTTAAGGGATGCCTGCGGCAGCGCGGATAAAAACTGATTTTTTAACTTCTTTTCCTATCCGTTTTTATCCGCGCTGCCGCAGGCATCCCTTAAAATCCGCGTGCTATGGTTTCATGTAATCCATACCCAGCGTGGGCTTACCGCTGAAATCGAACAGGGTGGCATTCTCCCACGAGGAGCCGGTTCCGTACAGGTCTTTAAGGCCGGACGTAATCCAGGCCGGTTCCCAATAAAACACGCCGACCCCGCCCCCATCGCGAACCTGCTGCGTGATCGTTTTCAGCAGATCGAGTTGCCCCTGCTGCGTAAACGGATAGCCCGGCAGCGGTGCCTGACTGCCAAACTGGTTCGTATAGGCATCGTCGCTGTCTTTAGTCCACGGATAGGCCATTTCCAGAACCATAACGGGTTTGGCGTATTTCCGTTTAAAAAGTGCGACACTGGCCGACAGGTTACCCACGGCAACGGTGGGTTGCCAGAGCGGATAAAACGAAAATCCGACCACATCGAAGTCCGTCACCTTGCCGGTAGTGGTAATATTATCGAACCACCACTCTACATTTTTCGGATCGGCGACGTGCAGCAGAACTTTGGGTTTGATGGTTGCGGATGCCGCTGCCGTTCGTACAGCCCGGATGCCGCTGTTAAGCACCTGCCCCAGCTGCGCCCACTGCCCGTTGCAGGCATTACAGGTCGGAAAGTCGGCGGGCACGTTGCCGTATAGCATCCCGCAGTTAATTTCGTTACCCACCTGCACCATATCGGGCATCAATCCCTGCCGGTTCAGGCGTTGCAGGGTGTTCAGCGTGTACTGATAGACGGAGTCAGCCAGCACGTCGATGCCTTTGATGGCGGTCCAGGCTTTGGGTACCTCCTGCCGACCCGGATCGGCCCAGGTATCGGAATAATGAATGTCCAGATTGATGAGCATGCCCTGCGCTCTGGCGAGCCGGATGCCCTTTTCTACATCGGCGATGTCGTTGTAAAGTTGCGTCCCGGCGGCTCCGTAGACCGTTTTTGTCCAGGCCGGGTTATGCCACAGCCGGAACCGGGCAACATTGGCCCCGTGATCTTTCAGGATGCGGTAAGGGCTGCGCGTTTCGTTCTGATCGGTATATACGCCCCCATGATCCAGAATCTGGTTGGCGTACGACAGATCGGCCCCAAAGTAAAACGGTGCAGTTTCCGTAGCCGATGTAGGCGTAGTAGTTGTCGGAATGCCGGGGGCCACCACAATACCATCGCTCTTGCTGCAACTGAAAAGCGTCAGTAGTATAGGGAAGACAAGAACAGTAATGAATCTCATAACGGAGTGTTGAGTAGTTTCGCGGGAGCGGTCTGACAGATGCCATATCTCGAAGATAGAGCATCTGTCAGACCGCTCTCGCTACCAGCGAACTTACTGCTTCGCCACCGAATATGTATACGTCCCCGCATTGCTTAAATTAAGCGTCACGGTGTATTTACCATCGGCTGCCACGGCAATATTATCGCCGTTCACATCCAACAGGCCGTCGGCTTTGGTATCGCCGTAGTTCAGGTCCCAGGCGCTATTGGCCCGAAATTTAATGTCACCTTTTACCAGATTGACCGTGATGGTCCAGGTGCCTTTGGCCGAATCGTAGGTCATGGGCGAATCAGCGTCCCATCCCTTGGGCGTAGCCGACCCGATCAGCCCCCAGGTCGTTTTCGTGGCCGACCACTTATTGGCGTTTAGGTCGGCGTTCAACAGGTAATAGCCCGCGCCGGTGGCAAACAGGTTATCGCCCGGTGAGGCCAGCGTGCCATTTTCACCCCCTTTGTTGCCAAAAATACCGCTGTTCCAGTTGGGCGCGTCGGTGAGTTTAAACTCGTTCGTTGCATCGGGAAAATACACGTACCCCTCATAGGTTTTATCACTTTTGACCGACACAATTTTCGGAGCCTTATCGGGTGCCCAGCCCTGATACGCGCCCGGCACATACAGCGATGGGTAGACAATCACAACTGCATAAGGCGTTCCGGTCAGGGTTGAAACGGTCGATACTACCGGCGCGACGTTAGGACTGATATCGGATTTGATCCGGGCTTCGATCTGACCGCTGGTACCGGGCGTAATGCCGAGGTTGATGAGCATGGTATTAAAATCGGCCACGGAGAACGCCTTTTTCAGGCCGCTTCCATTGGCAATCTCGATGGGAGCCTTGAAGCCGTTGCCTTTCTTGTCGAACTGGAGTGTGTAGGTCACGGCGGCCGGATAGCCGTAGTCAACCGGATTCCAGGCAAAGGAAACGGCATCTTTAGTGGCATCGGCGGCCTGGAGGGTCAGGGCGTTGCTGCTGGCAGTCAGCGTTGGAGCCGTACCGGGCTGCACCACTGCCCGTACTTCATCCTTCTGACACGCGCTGATCAGCAGCGTAGCGAACAGGCAGAACCAGGTAATTATGGTCGTTTTCATGGGCGATTTATGGAGAAAAGTGAGTTACTAACCGCAGAGTCGCAAAGGTTGCGCAACGTGCGCAGAGACATCTTTTGCGCTCTTCGCGTAACCTTTGCGACTCTGCGGTTAAAAATTTAGTACCCCGAGTTCTGCTTCAGGCCGGGGTTGGCGACAATATCGGTGGATGGAATCGGGAACAGGTTCAGGTTATCGGCAACGGCCCGGCCTTCTTTCAGGCCACCCTTGTACGGCCAGAGGTAGGTTCCTCCAGTGAACTTACCGAAGCGAATCAGGTCGGTCCGGCGCTGACTTTCCCAGTACAGTTCACGCGAACGCTCGGAAAGGATAAAATCTAAACTGAGCGAGGTAACATTACCCGTGGCGCTGCCGTAGGCCCGTTGCCGGAGTGCGTTGATGTAGCCTAAGGCGGTAGCGTTATCTCCCCCGGTGCCACCACGCAACACGGCCTCAGCGTACATCAGGTACACATCCGCCAGCCGGAAAAGCGGGTAATCCGTATCCGGAAAATCACCGACCGGGTCCGAGCCTTTCACCCCGGTCGAGGTAACGTTTTTGTATTTCATCACGGCGTAGCCATCTGTAAACGCCGTTACATCGCTGATCTCCAGATTTTGCCCGTCGGTGAAGAACATGGCCCGTTTGTCAGTCTTGCCCGAGGGGTCGCTGAACTGCGCCACTAAGTTTTTCGTCGCCCGGTTACCCGCCCAGGCTGAACTGACCCCGAAGTCGGCCACGTTCATCTTACCGCCGATCTGCGCGTGAACGAGGTACGTCATGCCGCCGTAGTTTTTCGACCGTGTTCCATCAAAGGTGATCGGGAAAATCATCTCCGGCGACGTGTTGTTATCGGCCAGAAACAGCCGGTTGTACTGGGGGTCAAGCGTATATCCCGCCCCGATTACTTTGGTGGCGTAGGTGATGGCTTCAGTGTATTTTGGCTGGCCGGTATACACCTGCGCGTTCAGGTACAGCTTCGTCAGCAGCGTCCAGGCAGCAGTCTTGTCGGCCCGCCCGTACTCATTCTTGTGTGCATCCACCAGATCAGCGTCAATCGCTTTCAGCTCCGATTCAACGAATGTAAACAGATCGGCCCGCGAAATCTGCTTCGGCTGAAAGGCTCCTACCGCATCGGTTTCCGTCACGAATGGTACGTTGCCGTACAGGTCCAGCGCGTGGTAGTAACTCAGTGCCCGCAGGAAGCGTACCTCAGCCCGGTAGGCTTTGATATTCGTCAGGTCGGCACCCGAAATGCCCCGGCCACCCAGTTTGGCGTCGGTCGATTCACGGATGAATTCGTTGCAGAGCGAAATCTGGTAGTAGATCCGGTTGTACATCGCCGTCACGAACACGTTCGTCGACGTCCAGGTCATGTTGTGCAGATCGGGCAAACCGCTGTCGTTCCAGCCAATCACGGCTTCGTCGGTGGTTAAGGTCTGCAACTGCCAGTACTGCCGCAGGTAGGTCGAAAAACCCTCGTCGATGCCGCTAATGTCGGGTGTGCCCGCCGGTCCGGTCTGCCCGCTCAACGATAGCCCGGCGTAGCATTTGGCCAGCACGTTTTTGTAGTTGGCGGGCGTGTTGTAGACAGTAGCCGAGGTCAGGTCGTAGAACGGCTGCCGGTCCAGGTCTTTGGTACAGGCCGTCGCCGTTGCTATTACGACGAGTCCGGCCAGTATTGATTTTTGGAATATGCGCGTGTTTTTCATGTGTATACGGCGATTAAAAGCCCAGGTTCACACCCAGCGTCAGGGTCCGGGCGCGGGGATAAAAGTTATTGTCGATGCCGCCCGAAATCTCAGGATCAAGGCCAGTATACTTGGTGATTACGAACAGATTCTGAGCCGCCAGCGATACCCGCAGCCGCATGTTATTCCTGACCAACCGACTTGCATCGTAGCCTACCGTAACGTTCTCCAGCCGCAGGAACGAGGCATTCTGCACGTAATAGTCCGAGAAATACTGATATGTGCGGAAACCCGTCGTCAGGGCATCCGCCGTAACGTTGGAGAGGTACGTGGGACTGGACACGTTGAACACGCCTAAACCCGAGTTGATGTTGTTATAGACGTAGTTGTTCAGGTTGCTGCGCAGGGTAAACGCCAGGTTCAGTTTGCGGTATGCCAGGTTAGAACTGAACCCTAAATACACCTTCGGATTGGATGACTGATAGCGGTAGCGATCATCAGCCGTTATCTTACCATCACCGTTCAGGTCGGCGTACAGTCCCTCGATGGGTTTGCCAGCCGCGTCGTACACCTGCTTGTATACGTAGTACGAGTAAGTCGGGTAGCCCACCGACTGAATCTGGACTTTATTACCTACCCCACCCGAAATGTCGCCGACGGGATTACCCTGGAAGGTCGGGTCTGCTACCTGTGTCAGTTTGGTGATTTTATTCTGATTAAAGGTCACGTTGAAATTCACATCCCAGGTAAAGTCCTTCCGGCGAACGGGAATGGCATTAATCGAAAACTCAACACCCCGATTCTCCAGATTACCCACATTGGTCAGAATTTGGTTGGTCAGGTTCGAGCCCGCGGCCACCGGAATCACGCTCAGCAAGTCTTTAGTTTTCTTCAGGTACACATCCACCGCGCCCGACAGCCGACCGTCGAAAAAGCCGTAATCCAGCCCGGCGTTATAGGTTGTGGTCGATTCCCACTTGATGTTGGCGTCGTAGCCTTCGGGCCGCAGTGTGGTGTAAAATGTACTGCCGAACTGGTACTGAGCCGCGCCCTGCCCAATGGTGTAGCGGGCCAGATACGGGTAGTCATAATACGTGTTGGTTGTGTTGGCAGGCGAAATATCCTGCTGTCCCGTTACGCCATAGCCCACCCGAAACTTCAGGTCTGACACGACGTTCGACGTCTTCAGGAACGACTCATCTTTCACCCGCCAGGCCAGGGCCGCCGATGGAAAAACGCCCCACCGGTTGTTGGGGTTGAACCGTGATGACCCATCATCGCGCAGGGTAGCTGTGAGCAGGTACTTGCTGTTAAAGGTGTAGTTCAGGCGGCCATAAAATGATACCAGCGTGTTCTGCGTCTTGAACGGAAAGGCGGCCGACGGGGTAATTACCTTGCCTTCGGCGCTCACATCAGGATACGCCGGATTTTCACGAATAAAGTCCTGGTACGAGTAACCACCCAGCACCTCGACCCGGCTGTTCAGGGCCTTGAGGTCTTTAGTGTAGTTCAGGTAAAACTCCAGCAGTTTGTTCGTTTTGCTCTGGGCGTACTGGTTATCAAGACCCGGCCGGGTAAACTGTGAAGCCGCAAACGCGGGCACGTAGGTGGTACCCGATCCCCGCGAAATGTCGTAACCAACATTCAGATTAGCCCGCAGTTCGGGCAGAAAGTGGAATTTATAGTCGAACTGCACATTACCGATGCTCCGCTGCACCGTGCTTACATCATTGCGCAGGTTCAGCAGGGCCACCGGATTGCGCGTCGAGAAAACGTTCGGTGCCCCGTTGGACTGCAGCCATTCGTAGTAGCCGCCAAACTTCTCGTTACCGCTCAGGATGGGTTGCGTCGGATCAAAAGCGGCCGCGCTACCGATAGCTCCCTGATCGGCAAAACGGCTGTTGGCAATGGTACCCTTCAGATTAATGTCGATGCGGAGGTGATTATCCAGCAGCATGGGCGTTAGTCCCAGCGACCCCGAAAAGCGTTCCAGTTTTGATGTTTTCAGAATACCCGTCTGGTTCAGGTAACCGCCCGACACCCGGAAGGGCATCTTTGCCACCGTACCCGTCACACTCAGGTTGTTATCCGTCGTGCGGGCCGTCTGGTAAATAGCCTCCTGCCAGTTGGTGTTTTCATAACCAACGAAGGCTTGCTGTGTCGGTGTACCATGCTGGTAGACTAATCGGGCCAGCGCATCGCCCGAGAGGACATTCAGCGTCTTTGTCTTCTGGGCGAGCGAAAACTGGCTGTTAAAATTAACGTGCAGTTTATCACCCTGAATGCCCTTTTTGGTCGTGATCAGGATAACCCCGTTCGAGGCCCGCGAGCCGTAAATAGCTGTTGCCGAAGCATCTTTCAGTACGGTTACCGTTTCAATATCGTTTGGATTGATCAGGCTCAGCGCGTTTGTCGATCCCGAAATACCGCTGTTATCCAGGGGAACGCCATCGACCACAATCAGCGGATCGTTACTGGCGTTGAGCGACGACCCACCCCGGATGCGGATGGTACCGCCCGCGCCGGGTGCCCCGCCGTTGGAGGTAATCTGCACCCCGGCAATCTTACCCGATACCAACTGCTCGGGGTTGGTAACCTGCCCCTGCACGAAGTCTTTCGACGATACCGTCGCTACCGACCCGGTCAGGTCTTTCCGGCGCTGCGTACCGTATCCGATAACGACAACTTCATTCAGTGATTTTGTATCGGGCGTCAGACGCACGTTCACCACCGAACGATTACCAACGGTAACTTCCTGACTCACAAAACCCACGAAGCTAAAGACCAGCACCACCCGCTCGTCGGGTACGGTGAGCTGATAGCGACCGTCGGCATCGGTGTTGGTGCCCCGGTTCGCTCCTTTGACCAGTACCGTTACGCCGGGTAGTCCTTCGCCGGTTTCGCTGGTAACCTGCCCCGTCAGGCGCACCTCGGCGGCAGCCGCACTGCCCACCGCTGGCAGACTTGCGGGCTGGGTAGCGGCCAGGGGAACCGCATTGATGGCCACCGGAGCAGTGCCCGTTACATCGCTCACTCCTCTGGTTTTACCGGCCTCTTTCGATTCAGCCGGAATGACCAGATAGGTCTGCTCATTTACTTTATTGGCCTGTAAACCATACGGTTTCAGCAGGACTTCCAGTTGTTTGTCCGGCTTTTCGGAGCGCGACAGCCGACCGACGGGTACGCGGTAGCCCTGCACCGTCGATTCCTCAAAAAGAATGCTGATCTGGTACCGGCGGCTCAGGTCCGTCAGGGCGTCCTTCAGCGACCGCACCGTCGCATCCGTATGCATCTGGTCGGGCATGACAGTGGTTCGGTTAACCGGCCGGGCAAAGGCAATCTGTTGAGCAGCTACCATTTGCTGAGAAAACAGACCCAACAGAATCGGCAGATTTCGCTTAAGTAAGGGGTGCATCATAGAGTAGGTTAATTGGATGTGTTCAGTTCAATATGGGTGCGGGTCCGCACGACATTCAGGTGGAGCAATTGGGACAGGATCTGCAGCAGGTCGTCGGCTTTTTCGGCTTTGAAATTACCGGCAATGCGCCGTTGGGCCAGCGCCGTGTTGGGGATGAGGACTTTAACGCCAAACTGCTCGTGAATCTGTTCGGCCACCTCGGTCAGTGACGTATTATCGAAGTAAAACCAGGGCGCCTGCCAGCCCAGGGCGCGCCGGGCCGGTACAACGGGAGTCAGGTGTGTGCCGCCGGTACGATCAACGGTAATCAGATTACCCGGCTTCATGAGCAGTTGTCGCCCCTGCGGCAGGTTCAGTTTTACCTGACCTTTGTTGAGAAAAACCCGCTGCGCCCGCGCCCGGTCGAAGACCGAAAATTCGGTACCCAGCACCTCTACCTGCACACCACGCGCCATATTGACCCGGAAGCGCTGGTTATTGGGCAGGTGCCGGACGCTGAATGCCCCCTCGCCCACCAAACGCACGTCACGGTTTGCGTCGCCAAAGCCGAACCGGGGTACCCGCAGGCTCGAATTGGCGTTGAGCGTCACCCCGGAACCGTCGGGCAGGGTGAAGGAAGCCGTCTGCCCATAGTCGGTCCGGTAGGTTCTGTACTCGATCTGTTCGCGAAACACCAGGCCGGTTACACCCAGAAACACGGTAATACTGGCCGCCAGTCCCATCAGAAACCGGCCGGTGCGCCAGAGCGGAACCGATTTTACGGGAGGAAGCTGGCGAATTTCAGGCCCGGCAGGGTCGTTAAGTACCTCCCGAAAGGAATCGAAGGCCTTGTCGGTAAACGCCAGTAGCTGTGGATGCTGGCTTTCCCATTCATCCAGGTACTGATAAAAGAGGTCTTCGTTGCGGTCTTCGGTCAGCCAGGCCTCGATCAGTTTGCGCTGAATGGCAGTGGCTTTCCCGTCGAAGAAGTCGAACAGCAACGATTTAGGCAGTGGTTTATTCATGATCGGATTCGTTGACCGATGGACAGGTTGAACTAAAATAGCCGGGCCGACAGCCCGAAACATCAGGCCGGAAGCCAGTCGTCTTTGAGGGCCTGCCGCAACCGGGTCAGCGCCCGGCTCACGAGCGATTCGACCGATTTTGGGGCCAGTTGCATTTCGGTGGCAATTTCGGCGTAGGTCTTCCCCTCGATGCGCTTCAGCACGAACGCCCGCCGACACCGGGGTGGCAGTTCCTGAATGACGCGCTCGATTTTCCGGGACAGTTCGTGGTAATGCAGTACGGCATCAGGTTCGGGCGACAGATCCGGCGACAGGGGCGGCACGGATTCAATGGGGTCAGTGCGTTTCAGCTCCCACTGCACATAATTGTAGGCCCGGTTTCGAACGGCTTTGTAGAGGTAAGCCCGGTAGGAAGTCGTGATCTGGTCGAACACGCGGCTGTGCCAGAAGTTAGCGAACACCTCGGACACAATGTCTTCGGCCACCTCCCTTGCGTACACGAACCGAACGGCGTGGTTGCAGAGATTTGCGTAATAGCGTCGAAACAAGAGTTCGCACCCCTTTTTGGGGTCATCGGCAAACTGACGACGGAGCAACTGCTCATCGTCCATCACTACCGTTTCCAGCCGGGCATCCGTTGCCGAAACGGTTGGCCCTGGTCGTACTGGAGTCTTGCTGGCGTCGGTAGAGTCTAAAGGTATCATACAGGTCTTGTCCGGTTACCACCGGCGTACCTGTGGTATAACTTACAGACAAGTTTGCACTATTTTTCCCTGCACTGCGGAATGAAAATATTTTTCGTTGAAAAAGTACTACTGGAACGCGGCATCTTAAGGGATGCCTGCGGCAGTCGCAACGGCGAATAAGAACGGATTTTTTAACTCTTTTATATCCGTTTTGATCCGCCGGTTCGCCGTTGCGACTGCCGCAGGCATCCCTTAAGATCCGCGTTCCATCCTACTCGGCTACTGTCACCTCGACGACTACGCTGGTCCGGCGGGCGTCGATGCGGGGATCAACGCCAACGGTCATCAGGTAATCACCGGAGTAGGTTGCCGTGTTGGCATTTATGGGGGAGCGGGCACCGGAGGCCAGATTCACCTCCGTGAGTTTGTAGCGTTTGGCCGGGTCAAGTCCCTGCATCCGAACGGGGCCATTGCTGCCTCCCCGGTACCGATTCCCGACGAGGTAGTTAAACCAGACGGCTTTGTCCCGCTGCGGAGTCACGTACATCAGGGATGCGAAATCGTTGGTGTACGGCGAGGCTAACCGGCTGAGGTCACCCTGCCAGATCACATTTTTGAGCCGGGCGTACGTCGCCAGGGCCTGCTGACTGAACGTCAGTTCGTCGGGCGTGAGCTTACTCACCACAATATCGTACCCCATTTTACCCATCATGGCCACGTCGGTACGGTATTTCAGCGGCTGCTTACCCCAGTCCGTAATGTGGTTGCAGGTCGCGATGGACGGGAAGAAATACGAGTAATTCCACTGCATAAAGACGCGCTCCAGCGGATCGGTGTTGTCGCTGGGCCAGTACTCGGTGAAGTATTTCAGGCCGCCATAATCCACCCGGCCGCCCCCACCCGAACACAGCATCATGGGGATGGTCGGGTATTTGGCCCGTATGCGGTCGAGCACCTTATACAAACCCAGCACATAATCCACGTATAGCTGCGACTGGTTGGGATTCGTTGCCGAGTAGGCATTGTAGATCACGGCGTTACAGTCCCACTTGATATACGCCAGGGTTGGATTTTTGGTCAGCAGGTCATTTACGACGCCGTAGACAAAATCCTGCACTTTCGGGTTCGAGAGGTCGAGTACCTGCTGATTGCGAAAGGTGGCATCCGGGCGGTTGGGGGCTTTAATGACCCAGTCCGGGTGTTTTTCGTAGAGTTCACTTTTGGGGTTCACCATCTCCGGTTCCAGCCAGATCCCGAATTTAACCCCGGCGGCTTCCGCCTGCTTCACCAGATACCCGAGGCCGTTGGGCAGTTTCGCCCGGTTCTCCTGCCAGTCACCCAGCCCGGCGCGGTCGCTGTTGCGGGGGTATTTATTGGCAAACCAGCCATCATCGAGCAGAAACAGGTCCACACCCAGCTTTTTGGCATCGCTGAAGAGCGCGGTCAGCTTGGGTTCGTCGAAGTCGAAATACGTGGCTTCCCAGTTGTTGAGCAGGGTCAGGCGGTTACCTTCCCCCTGCGGAATCCGGTGTTTCCGGGCCCAGCGGTGCAGATTCCGGCTGGCCAGGCCCGTTCCCTGATCGGAGTAGGTAAACGTGAAGGCAGGCGTTACAAACTCCCGGCCCGGTGCCAGACTGTACTCCGATGCGTAGGGGTTAATCCCCGCCAGCACCCGCAGGTGATGCAGCGGGTCGATCTCAAACGCAAGCTGGTAATTACCCGACCAGGCCAGCGTACCGGCCATTACCTCGCCCGTGTTCTCCTCGGCTTTATTGTTCAGGGCCAGCAGGAAAGAGGGTGGCTGAAACAGATCGGCGCGGGTACCCAATTTAGTATCCAGCACCTTGATACCCGCCGTGAGCTGCGTTTCTTCGGGCTTCATCTCCTGCGCCCAGTCGCCGTGAAAATGCGTGAGGTAATAGTTTTTGGCGGGCAGGTACAGGTTAGCCGATGCGTACTTCTGGAGCCGTACGGCCGTTTTTTCGGTATGCCGAATCGCGGACCATTGCTCAATCACGTCTTCGTTCACGTAGGCTTTGTAATACAGCGTCACCGTAAAGGGGTACTGCGGATCTTTCAGGTAAACGGTGGTCAGCCGTACGCCATCCGATACGGGCTGGGTGTCGTGCCGGACATATTTGAGATCCAGCGACGGGTTACCGTCCGCGTGCAGGGCCTGAATGGCCGGTTCGAGCAGGTTGCGGCCACCCGCCGGGGTGTAAGCCGACTGATACACATCGGAATAGCCATCCCCGGTTTTGGGATTGATGGGTATACCGGCATAGTCCGCCGGGTTTTGCAGGCGTTTGCCGACGTACACGTTCAGCAGATTCTGATCCGCATCGACCCGAAGCAGCATGGCCGTATGCGCCGTCTCGATGGCAATGTTGGTTTGTGCACGAACCAGTTCAGGAGCGTACATAGTCAGGAATAACAGGGTTAGAACGAAAAGTTTCATGTTTGGGGACAGGAGTAAAACGGGCGGCAAGATACGGGATTTAAAAAAAATGATGACCCATTTTTCATTGATTGTTAACCGGTCTGACGTTATCAGCCCCCGATTGAAATTGGGGGCTGATAGAATTCAACCACCCTGTACGACCGTTATTTTGCTATTTTAGTCGCATGAAAGCCATTCTTCCCGCTGTTGTTGCCCTGTTTATCGTTACCCTGGCCGATGCCCAGACAATCCGGTACGACCTGTCGTTCCCTAACGCCATTCACCACGAAGCCGAAATCAGTCTGACGGTTTCGCAACTGCCTAAGCAGGCCGCTACCTTCCGCATGAGCCGGTCATCGCCGGGCCGATACGCCACGCATGAGTTTGGCAAGAATGTGTACAACGTCCGGGCAGTCGATGAAGCCAATAAACCGGTAGTGATCAACCGCATCGACGGCGATGTGTATGAAGTGCCGAAACACAACGGAACCGTAAAAGTCACCTACACGCTCTACGGAAACTACCCCGACGGCACCTACATGGGTATTGATCCGCAGAGCATTCACCTGAACATGCCCGCCACCTTTATGTGGGTTAAAGGCCATGATAAGCAACCGATCACCGTTCGGTTTAACCTGCCGACGGGCAATGCGGGGGTTATTGCCACCCAGTTAGTGCCCACCGCCGACCCCTACACGTTTACGGCACCGGGCTTGCAGTACTTCATGGATTCGCCCACGAAGATTGGCAAACTGGCCGTTAAAGAATGGAAACGGACCAATACGGATGGCAAATCCCTTACCTTCCGGCTGGCCCTGGAAGCCGCCGTTGCCGACTCGACCGCCAATGGCTTTGCCAAAAAAGTAGCCCGCATCGTGGATCAGGAACGGGCCGTGTACGGCGAATGGCCCACCTACGATTACGGCACATACACCTTTCTGGCCAGCCTGAATCCGTACGTAAAAGGCGATGGCATGGAGCACCGCAACTCAACCATGATCACCGTGCCGCTGGCGTTTACCGGCCCCGAA
Organism: uncultured Cytophagales bacterium; assembly: GCA_964251665.1. Taxonomy (GTDB): domain Bacteria; phylum Bacteroidota; class Bacteroidia; order Cytophagales; family Spirosomataceae; genus JBBQLG01. Next base: position 106,337 of record CAXUKO010000009.1, on the reverse strand, counting down.
GACGTGCTGGGTGTGTTTGCGCACGAGTTTTTCCACTGCTGGAACGTAGAACGCATCCGGCCTAAAACACTGGAGCCGTTCAACTTCGAGAAGAGCAACATGAGCCATGAACTCTGGTTTGCCGAAGGCTTCACGCAGTATTATGGCGAGTTGCTGCTGGTACGGGCCGGTTTTACACCCATCGACGACTACACCGAAACCCTGGCCGGGGCATTGTATACCAAATTGCTGACGCCCGGTGCCACGCAGTACTCCCCCATCGACGCCAGTCGCCACGCCGTTTTTGTGGATGCCGGTACGTCCATCGACCGCAGTAACTACCCCAACATGTACACCTCGTACTATCCTTACGGAGCGGCCATTGCCCTGGCACTGGATTTGGAGCTGCGCGGGCAGTTCGGCAAATCCCTGGACGAGTACATGCAGGCCGTCTGGAAACGGTTCGGCAAACCTGAAGTTCCTTATACCGTTGAGGGGCTGGCCGACGAACTGGGCCGCGTAACGAACCCCGGCTTCGCTACCACGTTTTTCCAGAAGTACGTCTACGGATACGAAACCATTGACTACGCGAACCTGCTGGCAAAAGCCGGTTTTGTGGTTAAAAAAGCCCTACCCGGTCAGGCCTGGATAGGCACGGTGCGGTATCGGGAAACGAACGACGGCCTAACCATACAAAGCAACACCGTGAAAGGGACACCCCTGTACGCGGCTGGTCTGGACGCGGATGATGTAATTGTCAGGCTGGACAATAATCAGGCGGTTACGAAGCTCAGTGCCCTGCAAACAGTACTGACCAGCTATAAACCCGGTGATGCCGTTGCCGTTCAGTACCTGCACCGGGGCGAGAACCAATACACGACCATCACACTAACCGAGAACCCGAATTATACGGTGCTGACCAGCGAAAAAGCGGGACTCACGCTCAGCCCGGCACAGCAGCAGTTCCGGGCGGGCTGGCTTGGTGCGAAGGGGGTAAAATAGGTCGGTAGACGCGCCTGCTACCCGCACAAGGCCTCCACCCTTCATCGCTGCCATGAAACACCCGATTTTGTCCATACTGTCCGTTCTGATCCTGCTGTTCTGTTTAGTCCAGCCGGTGGCGGCACAACAACCCTTTCGGATTGATAGCCTGCCCTCGGACGGGCTATTGCTGAATAAGTCCTGGCGCTGGCATCCCGGCGACGACCCAGCCTGGGCCAGTCCTACCCTCGATGACGCCCGGTGGGATACGATTCGACCCACCCGGAGCATATCCAGACTGCCAACGTTCGACAAGGCGCAGCAGGGCTGGTTCCGGTTGCGGTTCCGGCTGGATTCGGCCGTAGCGGAGCAGGCTATTTCGGCCGAGATCAATCAGGTCGGCGCATCGGAGGTGTACCTGGATGGCCGCCTGTTCCTTCATTTAGGGACAGTAGGGCCAGACTACGCCCACCAAATTGGCTACACCCCCATCGTTAGCGATATCTATTTACTGCCTCGTTTACCGGCCGGCCGGCATACCCTGGCTGTACGACTATCGCAGCATCGCCCGCCCTGGTACATGCCAAAGCTGGTATTTATAAGCAGTCCGGTGTTTAGTCTCAGGTTGTTTCCGGCTGCGGAGCATTCAGAGAGACTAATCGGGCAGGTGTACATTCAGACGTTAGGCAACTACCTGCTCATCGGCATTTTTATGATGCTGGGCACCATACACTTCATGTATTATCGGTACCGGCGAAAACGAGTAAATCTGATTTTCGGCCTGACGCTGTTGTTTGGCACACTGGCGGTTGTGCTGATCGAGACGGTGGGGCTGGCGTCTACGTCTGCGGTGAGTGAATGGCTGTTTCTGAATCAGGGGCTGTTCGTCAACGGGTTCATGTTTATGCTGCTGGTTACCTTTTATGTGTACCTCGCCCAACCCCCTTCCTGGCCATTGGGAGCCATTGCATTGCTGTTACTCCTGGTCCGCATCCTGATGCATTTTACGACTGCGTATACTGTTTCCGGGATTCTCTCGACGCTTTCAATCATTGCCCTGTTTGCCGACGGCATTCGCGTGAGTATCCGTGCCCTTCGGTTGCAGCAGCCCAATGCCCGGTTTATTCGGAATAGTATTATCGTGATGCTTGTCATTCTGGTAGGGGGCGGCCTCTTTAGTTGGACGCTGTCAAGCCAGTACCCGGAGTACGGTAGTTACGCCTATTCCGTCACGAACATGCTGTTCTTTCTGACCCTGCCCATCAGCTTTGCCATAATTCTGGCCCGCGAGTATGCGCAAACCAACCAAAGCCTTGAGGAACGACTCGCCGAGGTCAACAAACTATCGGGCGAAAAGGAAATTATGCTTAGCCAGCAAAATGAAACCCTCGAACGACAGGTTACTGAACGTACGGCTGAACTAACCCAATCGCTGGCCGAACTGAAAGCCACTCAGGACCAGCTTATTCAGAAAGAGAAAATGGCCTCGCTGGGCGAACTAACCGCCGGTATCGCTCACGAGATTCAGAACCCCCTCAACTTCGTCACTAACTTCTCCGAGGTGAGTACCGAGCTGGTGGGTGAACTAAAGGAAGAACTGGCGCGGGGCGAGACCGACGAAGCCAGGGCCATTGCCGACGACCTCACCCAGAACCTCCAAAAAATCACCCACCACGGACAGCGGGCCAGCAGCATTGTAAAAGGCATGCTCGAACACTCCCGCACCAGCACCGGCGAGCGGCAATTGACCAACCTCAACGCCCTGGCCGATGAGTACCTGCGCCTGGCGTATCACGGGCTGCGCGCCAGGGACAGCACCTTCAATTGTGCATTAGTGACCAACTTCGACCCGGCCCTGGCTCCAGTCCATGTCGTGGGGCAGGACATCGGCCGGGTGCTGCTCAACCTGTTCACCAACGCCTTCTATGCTGTTTCCGAAAAGCGCAAGCTCGCTCCCGACGGCTACCAGCCCCGCGTCAGTGTCAGCACGAACCATACGTCAGCAGGCGTCGAAATTCGGGTCAGCGACAACGGCACGGGGATGCCAGATACGGTAAAAGCCAAAATCTTCCAGCCCTTTTTCACCACCAAGCCCACCGGCGAGGGGACGGGGTTGGGTCTCTCGCTAAGTTACGACATCATCACCAAAGGGCATGGGGGGATGCTGACGGTGGAGAGTAAAGAGGGCCAAGGTACTGAGTTTTTGATACGGCTGCCCAACTTGTCCTAAGGTTTTACCGCGTACGGGCATCAGAACGTGAAGTGGCTTTTATGGGTACCGATTGAGTAGCACCCAGATGGCCGACTGCGTAGGACTACGCAATTCATCGGCTTATCAAAACATCAATCACAAATCAACGTTTTGACTGTCAATTATTTACACAACAGAGAGATAACGCGTAGTTTCCCGGCCATATATTTATCCGATTGATAAGCCTTATCGGCGTCGATAGCTTTGTCCCATTCAAACACAAACCAATCGACTCCATGACAAACGCTTTCAATACCTCAACCCTCGTTGCTGCCGGTCTGCTGGCACTGGCAACTCCCCTGACCCTCTGCGGGCAGTCCATCAACGGTCGTCCGGCCCCGGCTACCATGTCAGCCACTGCGTTATCGGCGCAGTTACAGCGTCAGACCACACTCAAGGCTACGGATTTTAAACTACTGCCGGGCAGGCTGAAAGAAACCTTCGATATGGCTCAGTTCGAGAAGCTGCTCAGTCAGAATCTGGCCGGTAAATCGGTGGGGCTGGCGTTTGCCGTCGCAACCGGGCAGGGCATGAAAACGCTGGGTGGCCTGGGTTATTTCCGTACGGCTGCCGACGCACCGGCGCAAAAAGCATCCGCATTTACCCCGCTTTACGTGGCCAGTATGAACAAAACCATTACGGCGGCAGCCCTGATAAAACTGCTCAGTGAGAAAAACATCGGACTCGACAGCTACATGCAGGAATGGCTGCCCAAAGACTGGAAACGCGGTCCCGGTATCGATAAGATCACGTTTCGGCAGTTGCTCACCCATCAGACACGCTTCACCTCCCTGACGTGGTGGGAGTTTTACCCCGATCTGAAAGCCGTAATTGCCGCTGGAGCAACTGATCCTAACGTCGTTTATCGCAACACAAACTTTAACCTGATGCGGGTGCTGATTGCGTCGCTGAATGGCTTCGTTCCCACGGCCGATGACCAGAAGAACAGCGAAGAAACCGCCCGGCTGTACCGCGACTATGTTCAGAAAGTGGTGTTTAGCAAATGCCTGATCAAAGCAACCTACGCGGCTGACCCCAGCGATAATCCGCCCCTGAACTACCCCAACCCGGACCTCGGTAAAAAGGGATACCTGTCGAGTGACCTTTCGCTCAACTGCGGGGCTCAGGGCGTACAACTGTCGGCTACGCAGTACACTACTTTCCTGACCTATCTGCTGAAAACCGATAACATCCTAAACGCCCAGCAGCGCCAGACGATGCTCGACGGACAGCTGGGGCTGTTTGCCGCCGATACCCCACGGGGTAAAGTATACAATCACGGTGGGTATATGCCGGAAGCGGGCAACGGCGGTGGCTTTTCCGGTGCGTGGTATGTCTTTCCCGGTGATATTCGGGTGGTAGTACTCTGCAACTCAGAATTTGCCGGCGACATGTCGGGTATTGTGACCAATTGCTATAACCAATGCTGGAAAATGGGCATCTGATTAACGACCGTCAAGTCTTCTTAAAACGAGCCACTGTAACCGAGTGGCTCGTTTTAGTTTGAGAGCCGCCCAGGGCCGCTACCTAAATTTACGCGGTCAGACCCGAACGCCGTTGTTTTAGGAACGCAGGCCGGTAACCCACCCGGCAACGCTACGGCCCGACATGGCGACTCAATTACCTTTTTACCAATGGACACCCCCCTGGCTGCGGGATGTGGGGGTGATTGCGCTGCTGATGCTGCAAAGTTTTGTCTTTGGCCTGAGTTCGGATATGCTGCCGGAACTGACCGGCGAATTGGGGACACTGGCCGAAAACGTTAAATTCATTATTCAGGCCAACGCCATTGGTTTTCTGTGTGCGCTCCCCCTCTACTACCGGCTGCGCAGCTTTTTCAAGAAAAAAGACCTGCTGCTGGGTGCGCTCTGTCTGCAACTGGGCCTCATCGTACTGGCCGGGCAGATCGAGTCCATCCCGCTGCTGTGCGCGCTGAACTTTGGTATTGGCATCACCAAATGCTTAGTTACGCTGGATATGATCGGCCTGCTGATGGCCCGTTTTAACCCAACCAACAACCGGGCGGCTTTTTACGGTATCTTTTATACCCTGTCCAAACCCGTAGCCCTGCTGGCCGACCTGAGCCTGGCCTGGCTGATTCATGAATACAACTGGCGCTACGCCATCTGGCTGTCGGTACCGGCCGTTATCCTGTCCATTTGCCTGACAAGTCTGCTCTTTCACGGCGAACGGCTGCTACCCAGAATCCCCCTCTCGCAGATCGACTGGATTGGGGCATTTCTGCTCACCGTCACCTGCGTTCTGCTCACCTTCATTGCTGATTTCGGCAAGTATTACGACTGGTTCAGTTCCCCCGCGATTGGCTGGACTACGGCGCTGCTGCTGGTAAGCTGCGGCCTGTTTGTATACCGGGAACTCCGGCAGGAACAGCCGTACTGGAACCTGCGGATCATGGCACAGTACCCCCAAATCCGGCTGGGCGTGCTGCTGATGCTGGTACTCTGCCTGTTTCTGTATTCCTCGTCGCTGGCCCGACAATATGCCCTCACGCTGGTCCGCAGCGACGCCTGGTATCTGGTGCAACTTACGCTGGTAACCCTGGTGGCCTATTGCATCAGCTTTCCGTTAAGCAGCCGGTTGCTGGCGCGGCAGGTTTCCTATCGGCTCCTTCTCCTGCTTGGCTTCGGCTGTTACAGTCTGTCCTACGGCTACCTTATTTTTGTGGTATCGCCCGGTATTGAGCCGTCCCATCTGTACCTGTTTTACTTTTTACAGGGCGTTGCGTACGCGGTCATCCTCACGACCTTATCCACCTTTGCGTCGTCCAATGTGGGGGTTGCCGATAATCCGCACCGGGCCTTTGCCAGTGTAGCGGCCCGGTCGGTCATTGGTTTGGTAACGGTCGGTTCGCTCTGGGATAATGCGTTTTTCCACCGCTCAGCCGTTAACCGGACGAATCTGATCAGTCAGCTTACGCCGGAAAACAGCGCGTTTGGACAGCAGGTACAGGTCTACGCCCAACGGTTCAGGCAGATGGGACTCGATGAGCAGCAGGCCCGGCTGGCCGCCGATCAATTGCTCAGCAAAAAAGTAGATGCGCAGGTCCTGCTCCTGACCGACAAGGACTTATTCGTTAGTCTGCTGTTGCTGGCGGTACTGGTCGCCCTGACGATTCCCTTCATGCGGGCGCTGGAGATGCACAACCGGCAAACGGCAAACGCCTATCCACTGGTGTAGTTACGCAGCGGGGAAAGACTGGCCGGCCCTTACAACCGACTTAGCCGCTCCCCGGCGCGTTGCAGCATGTCGTCGTCCTTGGCGAAGCAGAACCGCAGCATCCGGTAGTCGTTTTTCTGGTCGTAGAACACCGATACAGGTATGGAGGCCACACCAATCTCATGCGTCAGCCGCACGGCCAGGTCATAATCGGGTTCGTCAGTGATGGCCGCGTAGGACACCATCTGGAAAAAGCTCCCCTCGGCGGGTATGAACGTAAAGCGGCTGTTGCGGATGCTGTCGAGAAACAGATCGCGTTTGCGCTCGTAAAAAGCGGGCAACGACTGGTAATGATCAGGCTGTTTCAGGTAATCCGCCAGGGCGTACTGCATGGGTGTAACGGTGCTGAAGGTCAGAAACTGGTGGATTTTCCTGAAGGCCGTCGTCAGAGCTTTTGGTGCCAGGCAGTACCCTATTTTCCAGCCCGTAATGTGAAACGTTTTGCCAAACGAGCCAATGATAAACGTTCGCTCCTGCAACGTGGGATGGGTCATCAGCGAGTGATGTACCCGGTTATCGAATGTGATGTGTTCGTACACTTCATCGCTCACAATCCAGATGTCGCGGTCGCGGACGAGCGCAGCCAACTGGTTCAGGTCGTCGGTTGTCCAGACCCGGCCCGTCGGGTTGTGGGGCGTATTTACCAGAATTAGCCGCGTTCTATCGGTAATTTTCCCGGCTACGGCGGTCCAGTCGATGCGGTACTCGGGCGGCTCCAGCGTGACAAACACCGGTCGGCCACCGTTTAGCTCGATAGCCGGAACGTAGCTGTCGTAGGCGGGTTCAAACACCAGCACCTCGTCCGGTCCGTCGCCCTGATCAGGCCTGATTATGGCCGTAATAGCGGCAAAAATGGCTTCGGTCGCTCCCGACGTTACAGTGATCTCCGTGTCGGGGTCGTACTGAACGCAATAGAGATGGGCCGTTTTCCGGGCCAGTGCCTCCCGCAGGGCCGGTACGCCCGCCATTGGTGCGTACTGGTTAGCCCCCCGGCCCATGTGCTCCGTCACGAGGGCCGTCAGTGCGGGGTCACAGTCGAAACTCGGGAACCCCTGCGACAGGTTGATGGCCCCCGTATCGGCCGCCAGTTTCGACATGACGGTGAAAATGGTGGTGCCTACGCGGGGCAGTTTGTCGGACAGAAGCAATTTATTTTCAGTCAGCATGGCCTGTTTACAATCGCTTAAGGGCTGATCTTCAGTAAAGAATAGCATTGTTTCTGTTTCTGTCATCCTGAAGGCCGAAGGATCTTGGAAATTTGGCACCTAAGATCCTTCGTCCCTCAGGATGACAGTAACGAACAGGATGAGTGACAAGTAAACTCCGAACAGAAAAATTACTTCACCCGAGCCGGTTTCCCGAATTTCGTTCCGAAGAAGTCACCCGCATTCCAGGTTGGACGCTCCTCGGCCTGGGCTGTCAGGTAGCCGATCAGAAACTGCAACTGCACATGTTTGGCAGCGGCATTGAAGTCGAACGGCTGGTTCATGTCGTCCTGCGGAGAGTGGTAAATCGTGGCCCGCCAGTCGAGGTTGAGTTTGGTACCGTCGAGGTTTGGATTGCCCGTCTGCGAGCCGCTTTTGATGTAAATGGCCGGGATGCCCTGCCGTACAAAACTGAAATGGTCGGAGCGCATAAACACGGCCTGCTCAGGAATGGGGTCTTTGGCGATCTGAACACCCACAAACCTGGCCGCAGCCTCCACCGCCGGTTTCATGCTTGAATGTTCCGAACCATACGGCACAATGTCGAGCAGCGGATGGAAGAAAAACGGCATATCCAGACACAGGTTGGCCACGATGCTGGCCCTGGGCACGGTGGGGTTACTGGCGAAATAATCCGAACCGAGCAGCCCCATTTCCTCCCCTGTCACACCCACGAACAGCACCGACCGACGGGGTGCTTTCGGCAGCGACGCAAACAGTCGGGCCGTTTCCAGATTAATGCCCACCCCCGACGCGTTGTCGTGGGCACCGTTGTAAATCGAATCACCCTTTACCGGTCGTCCAATGCCGAGGTGATCGAGGTGAGCTACGTACACGACATACTCATTTTTCAGGACCGGGTCCGAGCCGGGCAGCAGCGCCACTACGTTCTGTCCGGCCACGTCTTCTACCTGATCCGTCTGCGTCTGCATCCGTACCGACGCTGTCAGCGGAAACGCCTGGGGTTTGTTCCGGCGGGCACTGGCAATCATATCGTCGAACGCGACGGGAGCACCGGCAAACAACAGCCGCGCCGTTGAGTCGCTCAGCGAGGCCGATCCGTTCAGGGTCGGGAACGTGCGTTGGGGTTTCCCCTGCTTGTCTACCCAGCGATAAATTCCCTGGCGGGCGCGGGGCGAAGCCGTTTCGATGCGGCTGCGCAGGTCTGTCGGCAGGTTGAACGCCATCACCCCCACCGCGCCACGGGCAGCCGCAATCTCTGCCTTAGCCGAGCCGTAGTACGCCCGCTGGTTGGAGGGAAACGTAGCCGGGGCACCGTTCAGGTACACCACAATCTTGCCGGTCACGTCGATACCCGCGTAATCGTCATAACCCAGTTCGGGGGCCGACACGCCGTAGCCGACAAACACCACCGGCGCGGTCACGTCGCTCTGCGCGTGGTCCGGGTTGGGGTTAAGGATGAAGTTTTTTCCGTACGTCAGTGCATGGCTGGTGCCGTTCTGCGTCAGGACCAGCGAACTGGCCCCCTCGCGCACCTGCCACCGGCGCAGGGGTACGGCCTGCCGGTAGGTACCGTTTTCGCCCGCCGGTTTCAGGCCCAGGGCGCTGAGTTGATTTTGAACGTAGGTGGCCGCCATCTCAAAGCCCCGCGTTCCGGGTTTGCGCCCTTCGAGTTTATCATCGGCCAGATACCGCATGTGGGCTTCAATCGCCTGGGGCCGCACCGATTTAGCTGCCTGTTGTGCCTCTGCGGGAATGGTTAGTGTCTGCGCCAATAGTGACGTGGTGCAGAGCAGCACACTACCGAACAGCAGTAACGTATGGGAACGGAATGTCATGTTTCTAAATAGGAAATTGTAAAAAACGCCAGCTAATGTAGCTGACGCCGTCGGTTTACCCAACTCAACGAACCGTGTTAAGCGTTGTATTCACCCTCTTTTTAAGCGGCTGCTTTTGTTATGACACCGGCCGCTCCGAAATCTTATTTTGTCTTATTCGCAAAATAGTCCCAGGTCGATTTCGATATATCGGCGATGATCTTCTCGTTTGTCTCGGCATTCTCTGTTGAATCAGACACGAAAACACTGATAGCAACGTGCCTGCCATCGGGTAAGGTCACAATGCCTATGTCATTGGTGGCGGCCGTTACGCCTTGGGCATTGGTATCTGAAAGGCCGGTTTTATGGGCAACGACCGTTCCGGCGGGCAATTGCCCTTTGATCCGGGCCGTCCCCGTCGACGTTTCCGCCATGATCTTCCACAAAAACGTGGAACTGTTTTTTGACAGTATGTTCGCGGTATAAACCGTTTTGAGTAGCTGAACGGCTGCCGATGGTGTTGTCCAGTTTGCGTACTGTGCATTCCAGTCCCGATGCATATCGTCCTCGTTGACTTTAATGACCACATCATTGATGCCAATCGAATGAATATACTGATTTACCGTTTCAGTGCCACCAACAAGCCGCAGGAGTATATCACAGCCATTGTTATCACTATGGGAGACGGTATACTTCAGCACATCGGCCAGCGAAAGTTTAGTAGTCCCCGCCGGATATTTCTCCCGTATGGGACTCCAGGTGTCAGGCAGTAAATCGCGTTTGGTTATCCGTAATTTCTGAGCGAGCGACAATTTCCCTTTATCGACTTCATGAAGGGCCGCTAACGCAATGTGGAATTTAAAGACACTTAACATGGGAAAGTGCTGTGTGTTATTCAGACTGACCGTATCACTGGTTTCTACTCCTAAAACACTAACCCCAATGGTTGCTTTCTTCATCGCGGCAATGCGCGCTATTTTATACCTAAGCGAATCAGTAGTCTGCGCAAAAGGTGTGGTGGGAATAAATAAGAGTAGAGCTATTAATTTAAGTTTGTGCATGGCGGAGAAATAACTTCAGAAAAACTTCAACGTTTTATAGCTTAGAATAAAATGAAATTCAACCCTTGTTCTTTAGCTCCGCTTATATCAAACCCATGTTGGGCGCAGTCAATTGATATGTTCAACTATTTCATCTAAATGTAATTCTTCATTCTTACCCTGAGGATGTTGTCCAACAACATATTTGCAGGATTGATAGACCCCAACTTGTTCTACATAGTCCCATGCAGGATTAGAGTCAATTTGAGTTGCAGTTGTTAAAAACGGTTTTGCCCAACTCAACCCTGTCAAGAAAACAACGTAAGCCGGTTTATAATAGTCAATCTCAGCATCCAAAATTTGCTTACAAAATTGAAACTGAGTATTCATTAATCTTCGTGATGGATTACCACCTTCTTCTTTTGCCGCCTTATATAGATTTGTCCATACAATTGCGTCAGTATGAAACTCAGAATTAGGTTTAGCTGTCGCAGAAATTGCCTTTGCAAGTCTCCAAAATGCAGATTTCCTTGTGTTGTACTTATCACGACTACCCCAATGCGCTTTCACCCAATTTAAATTTTCGGTTACCAAAGCATTTTGCACTGACGATATACAGTTTTTGACGGATGCTTCTGAATTTGGGTCTAAGTAATGATTCCAGCCATTTACTGCTCTTCCAACAACCATTATTTTTCCATTATAGCCAGTTCCAGCACTTGCTGAAAAAACCGTTAGTTTGGTCTCCAAATAGCTGTCTCGTTTTTGCGCCAGTTCCGAAATGAGGTCTACATAAAGTCCTTTTAGATTGTCCATAGACGTTAATATGGTATTGTACCCAACTCGCCAATTGCCCCAACAGTAATGCGGCAAGCCACCAATCTACAGCAGCTTGCCGCAACTTACCAAATCATCTTTATCACTCCAAACGGTTACGCCAGCACCCGAATCACGGCCTCCGAGAAGCGTTCCATCTCTTCCAACTGCGGGCTGCACTGCAACAGGAGAAAATCAACGCCGACGGCTTCAAAGGCGGCTACACGCTCCGCTACCTGATCGGGGGTGCCGGTCAGACCGGAGCGCAGGCCCCGGTTCGAGACCGAATAGTCTTCCAGCGATACCTGCTTGTCGAGCTGCGTGCCCGCCAGCCACTGCTGATAGTTTTTGTAGCCGGCCGCCGAGCCGTTTACGTCCGTAATCCGGGCAATTTCGGCTTTCACTTCCGCTTCTGTATTCCGCACAATGGAGTAAGCGGCTACCCCGAATTTCATCGGTGGCAGGCCCATCCGCTCACGACGGGCGCGGAGGTCGTTGATGCGCCGGCCGATGGATTCAGGATCGTCGCCGTGCATGACGTAGCCGTCGCACTGCCCCGCAATGAGTTCCTTGGCCGTTTCCGACTCACCACCGGCATAAATAAACGGACGCGGTTTCGAGAGCGGCTTCGGTTGCAGAATGGAGTCCTCCACGGTATAGTACTTACCCGAGAACGAGAAGTGATCCTGTTTCCAGAGGTTATCCACCACGTGCAGCCACTCGGCGGTGCGGGCGTAGCGGTCGTCGTGCTGCTCGAAATGAACGCCGTATTTTTTGGCCTCATCCTGCCACCACGACGACACAACGTTGAGCGTGAGCCGCCCCCCGCTGATGTGGTCGATGTTGGCAGCCTGCTTGGCCAGCAAGGCCGGGGAGTGAAACGTGGGCCGCACGGCCACCATCAGTTCGATGCGCTCGGTCACGGCGGCAATGGCTGCGGCCGTGGACCAGGCATCCAGCGACGGAGCTTCCTCGCCCTTAATATCGTTCAGGTTCAGTTCGGCAATCAGGGTCAGGTCGTAGCCAAGCTCCTCGGAGCGTTGGGCCAGTTTCTTCACGTACTTCCAGTCGGCCTGCATATTTTCGTCCTCGACGTTACGCAGCCACCCGCCAAAGACGGGCATCCAGTATCCAAATTTCATAAGAGCTTCTTAAGAGTCTGATATTCAGTCTAAAATCAACGTTGCCTTTGTCATCCTGAGGGACGAAGGATCTTAGCGATTTGGTCCCTAAGATCCTTCGTCCCTCAGGATGACAAAGGCAACGTAAATCTTCAAAAATTTACTTCTTCCGGCACGTCAGCCATCGGAGCGCCGACCAATTGGGTTTCTAAATAATCGACAAAGGTGGCGTAGGGGTTGAAACCAACCACATTCACGGCGTCGGCCACGAAGTTGGATAGCGCGTTGATGTCGTAGAACAGAGTCTCTCCAGTGGCCTCACTGATGAGGTATTCGACACCACCCACGTCGATCTGTGCGGTTTTAGCAATGCGCTCCACATCGGCAATGATGCTGGCCGGGGGCGTGTAGGCTTCCACCTGAATACCTTTCTTGGGGGCTTCCGTCAGGCAAAAGTCCGCCTGGGGCGCTTCGGGAATAGCGCAGATTTCAGCGGGGCACAGGTTGAAGCTCTCGCCGGTGGTGTAGACCTTCATGGCGTACAGGAATTTACCGTTCAGCGTCTCAACCCGGACAATATGACCGTCACGCGGCTTCACGTACTCCTGCACCAGGGCCGTTTGATCGATGCCGAGGTCGATCTGATCCGCATCTACGGCAGCCTGCAACCCCTCGGGCGTGTCGAACCGGACAATACCGGCTCCGGCCCCGCCGATATTCACCTTCACCACAATCGGAAAGTTGAGTTCCTGCGATGCAGGGATAATCCGCGATACGTGGTTGACGACCCGCGATTTGGGAAACGCCAGACCCAGCGACGCCAGCAGCGACAATTGGCGGGCTTTATTGGTTTCGATAGCCGTTGCCACCGTGCCGTTGATCACGCGGACACCAATGCGTTCGAGGTGCGTCAGGTAACCGGCGGTGTGAAAAATACCCTGCCCGTTGCCCCGCAGGTACGCCGATGAACTCATCCGGTTGACAGCCAGCGCGTAAGGGCTCTCGGTCTCGGACGGGTCGAACTGATGGTGGGCCGCGTCGATTTTTTCGTAGGGAATGCCCCGGCGTTCCAGCTCTGCAAACAGCGGTTTAAACCAGTCGGGGTGTTCGTAATAAATGCCTATTGGCCGGGCCGCGAATGGCCGGGCCGCGCTCGGCGTTTGGGTGTCGTTCATCGTCTGATTATGAAATGCGTCGCGAATATACGAGCCAATGGAACACTGATTTTTATGCTGATTAAGATTAAGTATGATCGTCTGATTTAGCGCAGTATACCAGACTTCTTTAAAATTTACTCGTCAATTGACAAATCAAGGCTGTTTATGATTTAGATTTCATTCCAAACCAGCCGCTGATTTTGTCATCCTGAGGCACGAAGGATCTTAGTTACCTGATTGCTAAGATCCTTCGTGCCTCAGGATGACAAAATCAGCGGCTGCAAAATCGGCGTTTACTTTGGAAGGAGTAGCTTTATCAGCTTCATCAAAAGCAGCGGGGTTATTGACTACCCATTGCTCAGCTCAATTGTCGGCTTCAGTTTAAATACGTCGGCCAGGGCACGGCGGGCGGCATGATAGCCACACATACCATGTACACCACCACCGGGGGGCGTAGACGAGGAGCAGATGTAAAGCCCGGCAGATGAGGTTCGGTAGGGCGATACCCCAATGACCGGGCGGGTGTATAACTGCGTAATATCGATGATGCCGCCGTTAATATCGCCCCCGATGTAGTTGGGGTTATAGGCTTCCATCTGCTGCGTATTCATGGTAAAGCGGCCCAGAATCCGGTCGCGAAATCCCGGCGCATACCGTTCCACCTGCCGTTCGATGGCGTCGGTGCGGTCGGCCGTTGATCCGTTCGGGACGTGGCAGTACGCCCAGGCGGTATGCTTGCCAGCGGGTGCCCGGGTGGGATCGAACAGGCTTTGCTGCGCCAGCAGTACGTACGGTTTGTCGGGCAGTTTACCCTCCGCCGTGGTTTGTTCAGCCGCGACAATTTCCCGCATTGTGTTGCCGAGGTGAATCGTACCGGCCTCCCGGCATTCGGGCGCGGTAAACGGAATTGGCCCGTCCAGCGCCCAGTCGATCTTAAACACGCCCATGCCATAGCGGTACCGCCGGAGTTGCTGCCGGTAGATGGGCGAGAACACGTCCCCGGCGATCTTCAGCAGTTGCCTCGGCGTTACGTCAAACAACACGGCTTTTGTCGACGGCAGCTGACGCAGCGACTCCACGGGTGTACTGGTTTCGATGGTGCCACCCAGCGAACGAAAGTACGACGCCAGGGCATCGGCGATGGTCTGCGAGCCGCCTTTCGGAATGGGCCAGCCGCGCAGGTGTCCGGCCGTCATCAGTACCAGTGCAATGGCCGAGGTGGTCAGGTTGGTCAGCGGCTGAATGGAGTGAGCCGCCATACCCGCCAGCAGCCCTTTAGCTTCCATTGTTGAAAAACGTTTCGCCAGCTGCGTAATGGGTGGCAGGGCATCCAGACCGAACCTGGCCATGTCGTAGGGGTGTTTCGGAAACCGCAGCGGTCCCAGAATGTCGGTGGCCATGCCGGGCCAGTCGCGCACCATAGGCCGCAGCAGGTCGATGTAATTCTGTTTGTCCCGGCCCAGCGCGGTGGCCGTATCCAGAACGGAACCGGTCAGGGCGGCAGCGGTGCCGGTATCGAAGGGGTGCGCAGCCGCAACGGGCGGAAATATAAAGTCAAGGCCGTGTTCGGCCAGGGGCAGGCTCTGAAAAAACGGCGACCCGGCGGCCAGGGGATGAACGGCGGAGCAGATGTCATGCACGAAGCCGGGCAGGGTTAGTTCGGCGGAGCGCAGCCCCCCACCCAGGGTGTCTTTGGCTTCCAGCACCAGTACCGACAGACCGGCATGTTGCAGGGTAATGGCCGCACTTAATCCATTGGGGCCGGAACCGACCACAACGGCATCATAATCTGGTTTACTCACAGGATTGGGGCAGTTTGATGGTGGTCTGACAGCGGCAGCATACGTATGATCTGTTACTGTAACCGCCATCGGGCCAGACAGGTTTCGGGAATCTGCGGCCCACGACCGGATTTTGCCGACTGGCCATACCCAAAAATGAACCGACCGGTCACGCCCTGCCGAAGCACAGCGTAACCGGTCGATCCGTTTACTGGTATTCAGTAATCAATCAGCTTACTGCTTCATGATCTTCACTGTTTTGGTCTGCGTTGGCGTAGTCACCTGCAACAGGTAGATGCCCGCCGTACGACCCAGTTGAACCCGTTGCTGTTCCGACTCACCCGCCGAACCAACACCCTGCTCACCTACGACAAAGCCCTGCGTGTTCGTCAACCGAAGCTGTACGGGTTTCCCGGCGGCTCCCTGGATCAGGACTTCGGCGGCTTCGCTGGTCGTTGGGTTACCCAGCACGGTTACCTGCAACTCGGGTTCCGCTTCGGCACTGATAGCCCGGGTGCTGCGGCAATAGCCTTTGAAATCGAAGACTACGGTTACCGTCTGCCCGCTTTGCGTGGCGTTGATGTTCAGCGGCTGGCTGTTGTTATCGTTGCGGATGGCCGCTTCGATGGTGTAGCTGGTTGCCGTTGAATTAGCCACTACGCCGGGACAGTTAAACAGCACCGCCGTTCCATCGCCACCCGTCGTGGTGAGCGAAAGCACACCCGTTGCACAGTTGTAGCTGGCCACGCGAACCGTCAGTTTACCAGCGGCAGCCGTTGTTGACTGCACCGGCTGCGTCATGGTCGGCGAGGTTGGCTGCGTTGGTGCCGGCTGCTCTGTCACGGGCGGGTTCCCGGCGCAGTAGCCCCGGAAGTCGAAGGTGTAGTGTACCGTCGTGTTACCCTGCGTAGCGTTAATGGCCAGCGGCTGACTGTTGCTGTCGTTGCGGATAGCGGCTTCTACCGTGTAACTGGCCACCGTCGAGTAGGCCACGATACCGACCGCGTTGAAGTAGATCGGCGACCCGTCTCCTCCCTGGGTGCGGAAGGTGATGGCCCCCGTCTGGCAGTTGTACAGCGGCTGAATCAGCGTCAATGGGCCACCCGTCGTCGGTTGCGTCGTCGAGGCCACTCCGGTAACGGTAAATGTAACACTCGCCTGATCATCGTCGTAGTTATTACACTGTATGTTGTCATACACTGAATCATAATCGTCCTGATCGGCTGATTTGATCTCAGCCCGTAGTGTTACTGTTGAACCAGCCGCAGCCAGTACCCGCGCCGAGAATGTGAATGGCGACGTTTGACCGATTCCGATGGTCGCTGCGTTATACGCCACCTCACGGGTTTCGGCATTGTAGCTTACACCCGGCGTTACGGCACTGGTGAACGACAGACTGGCGGGAAGCGTCAGTTTTGTCAGGACGTTCGTGCCCACGTTCGGCCCGACGGTGTTGTGTGCTGTCACGGTGAAGGCCACCTCGTCGTTCTGGGCGGGCGACGCCTTGCTGATGGCGATCATGTCCACCAGTTCCAGGTCAATACCCTCGTTGGTCGGAATCAGCACTCGCGTATCAATACTCTGCGTATCGTCCTCACCGTTACAGAATCCATTACCCGCCTGCGAATCAGGGTCCGACTGATCGGTACGCAGAATCTGCCAGTACGCATAGTGCCTGCCTTTGGTTGTCGGCACCAGCCCGTAGAAGAACATAACTTTCTGCTCACCGGCCCCGATGCTGGGCACCGGAATCATCACCTGGTTAGTTTCCACGTCGTAGGTTATACCCGGCGAGGTAGGCGTCTGTGCCCAGACAAACGACCTCGTATCAGTCGTCTGGCTGTTATCCGTCGAGTAAACGAAGCCTTCCGGCATCTGGACCTGAATCATGGTTCCGGTTGCGGTCTGGTTTCCGTCGTTGCGCAGAATGGTCACGTACCGTACGCGCTCACCCGGCTCGGTTGTCCGGCGGCTAACATCCACTTTAGGAATCGACAGATCGAGCGGATTGCCGCTTACCACCGGTACGGGCACCACGTTGAGCACAAAGCTGCTGCTCACGGAGGCACTCTGGGGGTCGGTAGCGGTCACCACCACCGTGTAGGTAGCTGTCACTGATGGCGTACCACTGATGATACCCGTCGAGGGATCGATGCTCAGACTCGAAGGTAAGCCGGTAGCGGCATACATGAGCACGCCCCCATCAGGGTCAGAGAAGGCATAGGCTGTAGGCGTAGTGAAGGCTACTCCCACCGTCGCACTCTGGGGACTTGTCAGGGGCGTGCCACTCAGCACCGG
>CAXUKO010000009.1:0-88593 GCA_964251665.1 uncultured Cytophagales bacterium | reverse complement strand
CCGTCGCACTCTGGGGACTTGTCAGGGGCGTGCCACTCAGCACCGGTGCCTGATTGGGCGTCGGTGAGACCGACAAACTTACCACTGTCGGCGGCCCCACGCAGGCACCCTGTGTACAGATAACCGAATACGTAAAGACACCCGTTGCCGAGGTCGCTACCGTTATATTACCTGAACCCGAACTTGCCCCCGAATAACTCGGCGCTCCGGAATCGCAGGCCGCAGTGAAGAGCACATTCCCTGTGTTCTGTGCAGCCGAATAGGAAGTGGCCCCGGTAGAAGCCGCATTTCCTGATGCCGTAACAGTTGGAGCCTTCGGTAAATCCAGGACGTTTATCGACACCGACTGATTCACCGATACCGGCACACCCGCCAGCGTGAAGCCCGCCGTTACCGTCAGGTTGGCCGTACCCGACGGCAGGCCCGTAATCGTGATGATGTTGTTCGTCACGCTGACACCGGATGCACCCGTAACCGACAGGTTAATCGGGCCACTTACCTGTTCCAGACCCGTTACGGTAATGGATAAAGGCTGGCCTACGCACACCTGCAACGCCGATGGCAACAGCCCCAGCGTTGGCAGCGTTGGCGCAACTACCGTTATACTAACCGGAACAGCCGTACTTACGCACAACCCGTCCTGACAGGTGACCGAGTAGGAAAACACGCCCGCCGTAGTCGTTGGGATCACCCCCGTGCCATTGCTGTACACCGGCAATCCTGTAGTGCATACAACCGGGAGAAGCGAACTCGCCGATCCCTGCGCTACCGTCACGGACGTGCCACCGGCAAATACCGGGGCCTGGGGATTAAGTACCGTAACGCTGACCGGCACATTGACCAGCGGAACGTTCAGTACACTCGCCGTTACCGTCAGCGATGAAACCCCGGCCGGCAGCCCGGTCAGGGAAATCGTATTCCCGCTGATGCTGGCAGAACCGCCCGATGGAGTGTTTACCGAGAATGTAATCAACCCCGCAATATTAACGGGAACGGCCGTCAGCGACAAGGTCTGCCCCAGACACAACGGAGTGTTCCCCAGAATGGTCAACCCGGCCGGGGGAGCCGGACTCACATTGATAACCAGCGACGTACTCACAAAAGCCCCCGAGGGATCGGTAGCCCTGACCGTTGTCGTGAATGTGCCATCGATGGTGGGCGAACCGGAAATGATACCGTCCCCTGCCCCAATAGTTAACCCCGGCGGCAGATTGGTCGCGGTGTACGTCAGCACCCCATTGTCCGGGTCCTGAAACGCATAGGCGGTGGGCGTGCTGAACGTCACACCTACTGTAGCGGACTGGGGCGACGTAAGCGGTGTACCGGTCAACACCGGCGGCAGATTGGCCGGTACCACATTCAGGATAAAACCGGGCGTCGTGACGGACTGTCCCAGCGGATCGGTGGCGGTGATGGTAATGGTAAACGGGCTACCTGCCGTTGTCGACGGTGTGCCGGACAGGATGCCCGTCGTCGGGTTCAGGGTAAAACCGGCTGGCAGTCCCGTGGCTGCGTAGGTGAGCGAATTCGGCGTTTCAGCATCCGTAAACGCCGTAGCCGTATTCAGTGTAAACGCCGAATTTACCGTGGCCGTCTGCGGACTGGCAATCGACGCGGCTAACGTGGGGGCGGTATTAACAATCGTTGAGGCAACAACCAGGTCATCGACGGCCAGGCTGTGATCGGTATCAAGCACACCCAGAACACCATCGGCATCGTTCGGGTCCGACCAACGGAGCAGTATATACGCATTGGCAGGCAGGGGTGTCGCAAATGTGATGGTCCCGGTAAGTAAAGTTCGATTACCGGCCGCGTTCCCGTCCAGTCGTTGCGGTCCGGCTATCCGGGTCGTGTTTGTTGGACTGGTAAAGTTGAGCGACGACACCGGGGTATAGGGACCAAGCGGCAGTACATCGCCCGCCAGCAGCAACAGCGCATCGACGGTATTAAAGTTGTTTCCGGCCCTGACGTAATCAAAGGACAGCGTTTGCGGATCACCGTCGTTATCGTTATACCATTGTTCGCCCGTGTAGGAAACGGTCATTGATGACAATGGATACCCGGTCGTGTTGCGGATCAGCACCCCATACCGAACGGGTACCACGTTTAGCACCGTATTGGTTAGATTGGAGTTAGACCCCAGCGCCCGATCCGACGAACCGGACGACCCGTAGCTGTATTGTCCCGCCAGCGGCACCGCATCAACCACATTCGGCGCACCGGTCGAGGTTTGTAACAGCAGCTGATTGGTATACACCCCATCGGCATTGGTGCCGACCAAAGACCCCAGTGTGGCCCCGATGGTAATGTTGCCGGTGCTGGGTAAGCCGTTAAAATTTTGGGTGAAACTGCTGGGATTCGTACCAATCGGCACACTGAGCGAAACAAACGGACTTTGTCCAAATGTATTCTGTAGGGAAAGCAGCCATACTAAGCAAAGTACTACACCAACTGCTGTGTAACGTAAGCTTGTTTTCATAAACGTATCGATAAGTAGAAGCGGTATTCTGTTAGCGCGCATTGCGTAACCAGCCTGTGCTGGTAGACATCCCGGCCGGTCAGCCTACGAATAATCCGTAGCAGACCCCGGCAAAAGAGGAAACGTTGATAGTTACTCACCTGAAAAATCGTTTAATAAACTAAGAGGAAAATAGCCGATACTACCTGTACTATCGGCCGGAACAGAATGGCGGATGTTGAGTCGTCTACGTCATAACGGATGCGGTGATTAGTTAAAAACTGGCTAAGTCAATGCTCCTGCTCATAACCGTTTTCAGCATTTCTGCCCAAAGTTTTCGGTATTACCAATAACTTCTTCAGCGCAACGTAGCAGGAGGCTCTACGTATTAATATATACGATTAAGAACTTATAGCAGATTTTTAATTAACCGTTTCTACTATTGCTTAACTTAAATGTATCAACAGGATTTAATAATTAAATACAATAGCTCTCTTTCTGCCTTACTTTATTGGAAATAGGCTACCGGGTTATTTTGAGAGAATTAACCTGCTCCATGCATGGAGCAGGTCTGTAAATAGTACTATTTAAAATTTTTTTACATTTTTTTACTTTCGCGCCAATAGAGAACGACCTACTCTCGAGCCCTAAAAAGTCGATTAATTTTATTACCTTATTTTACATTATTATAAACTTATTATTTAATTCACTTTTCTATAAAAACATCAATAATTTCGATAAAAAGTAGTTGGCGTTACGGGGAGAAACCAGTTTATCGGGTGCCTGAAATCGCCCGGCTTCGTCGGGATAATCAGCACTCCGTTTCGGGTTACTGCCTTATAAGCGCGGGCTTTTTGTAGTTTTGCCACAACCCGAACCCTTACCCCGTTATGATTACCTATCAGACCATTCTGGATGCGCACGAACGCATTCGTCCTTATATTCACCGTACGGCCGTGCTGACCAATCAGACGATTAATCTGCTAACGGGTGCCGACGTCTATTTTAAGTGCGAAAATTTCCAGAAAATTGGCGCCTTTAAAGCACGAGGTGGCCTGAATGCCCTGCTCCAGCTCTCCCCCGCCGACCTGGACCGGGGAGTGGCGACGCATTCGTCCGGTAACCATGCCCAGGCCGTAGCCTATGCCGCCCGTCAGGTCGGTACAAAGGCGTACATCGTCATGCCCCGAACCGCCCCACAGGTAAAAAAAGAGGCCGTACGCGGCTACGGTGCCGACGTGATCGAATGCGACCCTACGCAGGATGCCCGCGAGGCCGGTGTACAGGCTGTGATCGACCGCACGGGTGCCGTACTGGTTCATCCGTTTGACGATGATCGGGTAATTGCCGGGCAGGCCACAACCGCCAAGGAACTGATTGAAGACTATGGCGAAACCGCCGGTAATCAACGGTATTTCGATAGCATACTGGCCCCCGTTGGCGGGGGTGGCCTCCTTAGCGGGGTGTCGCTGGCTACATATCACCTCAGCCCCCAAACTAAGGTGATTGGGGGCGAACCGGAAGGAGCCGCCGATGCCGTGCTGTCCTTCCAGAGTGGTCAGGTAGAGCAGGCTCCGTTCATCAGCACCATTGCCGATGGCCTCACCGCCCGGCTTAGCCCCCGGACGCTGGCCCTGATCCGGGCGCATGTGCATGGTATTTACACGGTGTCGGACCCCGAAATCATTGCGGCCATGCGCCTGGTCTGGGAGCGGATGAAGATCATTATTGAGCCGTCCTGCGCCGTGCCGCTCGCCGTTGTGCTCAAACACCGCGATCAGTTCGCCGGGCAAAAAATCGGCATCATCCTAACCGGCGGTAACGTCGACCTGGGCAAACTCCCGTTCTGAGTCGTTGCCCTTAGCCCGTTCAGTGACTCATTTCAGTGATTTATTCAGGCGTATCGCTTACCCAAACCAGCCGATGACAACGTGTACTCCACTGATTCAGCCCATTACCGCTGCCCAAACCTACGACCTGCGCCATTCGGTACTGTGGCCCGATAAGCCCGCCGACTACGTTAAGATAGACGACGATCCAATCGGCTATCACTTCGGCGCGTTTTGCCAGGGTGAGCTGATTGCCGTTATTTCACTCTTTATCCAACCTGACCCGATCAGGCCGGCCGGTTCGGTGGTGGCCCGCTTTCGCAAGTTTGCCACCCGGCCCGACTGGCAGCGGCAGGGCGTCGGTACGGCTTTGCTACAGCACGTTATGGCCGAAGCAAAGCGGTTGGGTGCCCGGTTGATCTGGTGCGATGCCCGGCTGGATTCGACGGATTTTTACCGGCGATTTGGTATGCAGACCGAAGGAGCGGTCTTCCATAAAGGTCCTGTTCCCTATAGCCGGATGAGCAAAATGCTGGCGTAACCGGCAGACGGCCTGCTCACCTCCCCACCTAACCCATAAAAATCATGCTGAACATTATTGCTACCGTAGTTGCCGACGGCCGGTTTACGACCCTGATCAACGCATTTACCCGGGCCGGCCTTGTTGATACGCTAAGTGGCTCGGGGCCTTTTACCCTGTTTGCTCCGACGGATGCCGCCTTTTCGCACCTGCCTCCGGGCCTGATTGGGGGCTGGGACCGTCCCGATCAGTTAGTGTCCTTAACTGCGCTCCTTACCCTGCACATTGCAGCCCGTCATTTGCGGGCCGCCGAACTGCACCACGGGCTGTTAATTCCTACCATTCATGGACAGGTGTTAACGGTTCATCGGCTCGGCAGTGTCATTCAGCTGAACGACGCTACGCTGCTGCTTACGGCCCTCAGTGCCTCAAATGGCCTTATTTACGCCCTCGATTCCGTCTTGTTGCCGCAGTAAGTAATCCACTATTTATATAGTTTACATTCCGTATTTTTGTTTAAGGTAAGCTTTTCAGCCCTAATCCTGATAACGCCATGCCGAACTCCTCATATCTACATTAAAATGGCTGAAAAAGGCTAATTTTCTTGTTAAAGTTATAAATTTAGCTAAAATAGGCTGACTTTTGTTTTCAAGCTGTATTGGCCTGATATTTGCCAATGGTTAAACAAAATCCTCCGTAACCGGCGTTTTTACTGCATTTAGACGAATGGCAAGAATTTTAGTTGTCGAAGACGACGAACAACTGCGGCAAAATATCAGCGAGCAGCTTGAATTAAATAAACACGAAGTCAAATCGGCCCAAAACGGAGCTCAGGCTTTTGGGCTGTTGCATGGGTTTTCGCCTAACCTGATTCTCTGCGACATTATGATGCCCGAGATGGACGGCATTGACTTTATTCGGGCTGTCAAACGCAACACGTCGTACCGCTCGATTCCCTTTATCTTCCTGACGGCCAAAGTGTCGCAGCAGGATCTGCTCAGGGGCCTTGAGGAAGGGGCTATTGATTATTTGGCAAAGCCTTTTTTACACAAGGAACTGTTGCTGAAAGTGAATAACATTACGGCGCAGCAAACGGAATACCTGCTGAACAGCCTGCGGCAGGAGTCGGATGAGGCTCCCGACTTTCAGTTTGCCAAACTTTTTACAACGCAGTTGGAACAGCATTTCGAAAGTTCGTCGTTCACCGCCGATCAAATGGCCGAAGAAATGAACATGAGCCTGTCGGCCTTACAGCGGAATCTGAAAGAACATTTCCGGCAGAGTTTCAGCGATATGCTTAAAGGATATCGAATCCGAAAAGCGATGATGTATTTAACCCAGACCGATCAAAGTGTTCAGTGGGTAGCAAGCCGCTGCGGATTCAGCAGTTTATCGTATTTCTCCTATTGTTTTAAAGAATTCAACCATATTTCTCCCCTTCGTTTCCGCGCCACCAACCGGCCGGACCAATTGCCGCTCGATTAGAAGTCATACGCTTTTAATTTCGGCAAACGAATGTTTCCCCATCTAATTATCTGTCTGCCCGCACTGCATACATTAGAGCAGACGGGCCCAACTTTTCTAAAAAAGTAACAGGTGCCGAAACGACACCTGCGGATATACTGTGCAGAAAATTACTGGTCTTCAAATAACTGCTCATGATGAAACTCAACCGGCTATTTTACAGGAAAGCAGACATAAACGCCACCGGTCAGGTCACGAATTTTTTAGTCTCAACAACCTGATTTCAGGCCAGCAGACCGGGCAGGCCAACGGGCTCGGCATAGGGTATCAGCCGGTCTACGCAGCCCGGTCCGTCGGCAAACAGACTGATCAGGCAGGGTTCCCACTGAGCCGCCAACCCCCGCTGCACCTGCCACTGGTAGTGAATCTCGACAAAATGCCCTCCCCAGTGATACAGGCCAAACTGACTGTTGGCACTCTGGTATTGAGCGAGAAAACGGGCCTGTAGCTGAATAATCAGTATGCGCTCGGGAAGCGTCAGCGTGTTAAACATCTGCACATTCATCCGTTTAGTAGCTAAAAGGTTAATGAATTTTTCAGGCGCATTGCCCCATTTGAAGTTCCATAATCAACGCATCGACCGATGCATTAAGCTCCTTCATAACCAGGGCATGTTTACGAAGCATTTCGCACGATGATGTCAGACCAATTGCCTTTTTTTGATCGAACGAATCCAGTTCAGTTAAGAACTGTTCTACCGTTTCGAGCAGCAGTTGCTGTAATTTCTGATAGCGGGCAACAGCCTGACTGGAAAGGCCATTTGGCTGGCATAAAATTAATTCGATCAGGTAAAAATTTTTGTAGAGATTTTTAACTTCCCCATCCCAGGGGTTACCGGTTCGACTGGTGCTGGTTTTAGGTGTAAAGGCAACACTGTTCATAGTTTGTACGGGGGTTGACAATGAATGAATCGTTCAGGGTATTGGGCTTACAGTTAACCTGTCGACTGATGCAAAACTCGATAAGCTTTTTTATGAGCACATGTCATTTTTTATAGAAAAAAATTAATTTATACCAGACTCTATTTACAATTAAGTAAATTTGATTCAGTAAAAATAACGGGAAAATAGCGCAGGGTTTCATCGAAGTGATAAGGTTAATCTGCTGAAATCAAGTAGTATTTTCCCCGGCAGACTAGCCTGTTTTACTGGAACCGAACGTAGTCGGTTTAGTTGTTTTTGCCTGTTCTCCGTAACCTGTATTATTCATCAATTCGTCAAAATATATGATGCCAGCCTCTCCCGATGCAGAATTCGCACGCCTTGACGCATTGGCCAGCTATGATATTCTCGACACAGTACCAGATGACAATTATGATGCCATTACGCAGATAGCCGCGCAAATTTGTGAGACGCCTATTTCCCTGATTACCTTCCTCGACAGCGACCGGCTCTGGTTTAAGTCAGCCTACGGGGCTGCGGTAACGCATATTCCCCGCCAACTGTCTTTCTGCGCGTATGCAATGCAGTTTCCCGACCAGCTACTGGAAATTCAGGATACCTGGGCTGATGAACGTTATGCCACGAACCCGAATACCCTTGGCGAACCGTTTATCCGGTTCTACGCCGGTATACCGCTGACCAACGCAGACGGGTATGTGCTGGGTACCTTATGCGTGATCGACCAAAAACCCCGCCACCTGTCGGCTTCGCAGAAAATGGCCCTGACCGCCTTATCCCGGCAGGTAGTTACGCAGCTGGAACTCCGCCGAAGTCAGTTGCTGCTCGAAAAAGCCAATACCCAGCTGGTAACCCTCAACGCGACATTGCAGGCCAACAACCAGGTGTTGCAGGGGGTCGTCGATCACTGTCCGGCCGGGCTGGTCCTGTGGGAAGCGATTCGCGAACAGGGGGTTATCGTTGACTTTCGCTACGTACTGACCAATCCGGTTAACAGTCGCCTGACGGGGCTGCGGGTTGATGATATGATTGGCAAAACCCTGCTTACGCTGTTTCCCGAAGTAACAAACAGCGGTCTGCTGGAGCGGCTTATCACCGTTGTGGAAAGCGGGCGAACCCAAAAATACCAGCGCCATGACCAGTTTAACCAGATCAACATCTGGGGCGACTTTTCGCTGGTTCGCTTAGGCGATGGCGTGCTGTTCACCATTCAGGACATCACCCGGCTTAAACAAACCGAAGAACAACTCCGGGCGCATACCGAAAATCTGCAGCACTTAGTCTCGAAGCGAACCGTTGAAGTAAAGCAATTATCAGCTCTGCAAAATGCCATTCTGCAACACGATGGACTGGCTATTATTTCTACCGATACCGCCGGACTGATTCAGACGGTAAACCCGGCCACGGAGTTGATGCTGGGCTACTCGGCGGATGAGCTGCTGGGCACGCCGATCATCAACCTGCACGACCCGGTAGTGCTCCAGAAACAGGCCCGACGGCTCTCCTACCAGCTCGAAACGGATATCAAGCCCGACTTCGATCTTTTTAAACTGGTATCCCTCACGCCCAGTTATGAGTCGACCCTGCTCAGCCGGGACGGGCACCGTATTCCGGTGCTGCTCACCACAACAGCGCTGTGGAGTGAAGTAGGCAGGATTGTCGGCTATGTGGGCATTGCCACCGACATTTCCGCCCTGAAGGTGGCCAAAGCGGAGTTGAAGAAGAAAAATCAGGAACTGAATACCTTCTTCGAGGTAGCGCTGGACCTGCACTGCATTGCCGATATGGGTGGCACAATCCTGAAAATTAACCGGGGCTGGCTGACGACCATGGGCTATACAGCCACGGAACTCACCACCATGAACCATTACGACCTGGTTCATCCCAACGACCGGGAAGCTACTCAGAATGCAATCCGAAATATAAGCCCGGGGCAGCCCATTCACAATCAGATTAACCGGTTCCGGCGCAAGGATGGAACCTACCGTGTTGTTGAATGGAATGCCGTTTCACGCGGTAACCTGCTGTATGCCTCGGCCCGCGACATTACCGAACGGCAACAGGTAGAACGGGAGCTGCGCCTGGTCAATCAACGGCTGGAACTGGCCACGCAGGCCGCTAAACAGGGCATCTGGCAGTACGATATCAAACAGGACTTACTGACCTGGGATGAGCGTCTGTACCAGATACATGGCCATACCCCCCGACCATCAGGGATGAAGTTTCAGGATTTTCTGGCTATAATTCACCCCGACGATATAGCGGCCTTTCACCGCGAAGCCCCTCCCAAAGATGATGATTCCATTGCCAACGTCGTTCGGATAATTGCGGAAGACGGCACCGTCCGCTACACCGAAACCCGGGCCCTGCAGGTGCGGGATAAAGCGGGCGAACCGGTGCAGATGGTGGGTGTCGTCTGGGACGTTACCGAACAGAAGCAGGCCGACATAGCCCTGCGGCAGAGCGAAGAACGGTACCGGTCGCTGGTAGACACGCTGAACGACATCGTTTTTCAGGCCGATCTGGACGGCCACTGGACGTATCTGAACCCCAGTTGGGAGCGGGTTACCGGTTTTAACGTCAGCGAATCCGTCGGGCAGTTCTTTCTTGATTTTGTTCACCCCGACGATCAGGCGCATAACCTGGCCCTGTTCAGACCACTGATTGCGCAGGAAAAGCCCACCTGCCGCCACGTTGTCCGGTACATTCATAAAGATGGGGGGTTCCGCTGGATCGAGTCGTTTGCCCAGTTAACCCTCGATGACAACGGGCAGCCAACCGGTCTGACCGGCACCCTCACGGATATTACGGAACGCAAACAGGCCGAAGATGCCCTGCGGGAAAGCGAACAGCGGTTTCGCGAAATTGCCGATAACGTCAATGAAGTATTCTGGATTCATTCCGCTGATCCGTTCCAGATGCTCTACATCAACCCGGCTTTTGAACGGATCTTTGACCGGCCCGCGCAACCCTTATACACCGATTCGTCGCTGTTTCTCGATGCCATCGTTGACGAAGACCGCCCCTATATGGAGACGATCTTTAAAAAGTACCGGGAGGGGCAGGCGGTTAAATGCCAGTTTCGGATACGTACCCGTAATGGGCTGATTCGCTGGCTCAACAACCGTACCTTCATTGTAAAAGATAGTCAGGGCGTACCCACGCGCTACATTGGTATCGTCAACGACATTACCAGTCAGAAAGAGAAGGAACTGGTGCTGCAACACTCACTGGCGCGGGAGCAGGAACTCAGCAAGCTGAAAACGCAGTTCGTGGCAACGGCTTCGCACGAGTTTCGCACGCCCTTAGCCACCATTCAATCCAGTGTTGACCTGATCAGTCTGCACATGGAACGCTCCGAACTCACCGCGCAGATGGCCATGAAACGCCACCTCGGCATTATCGAGAAGGAAGTGGAAAACTTTAGTGATCTGCTAACCGATATACTGACCATCGGGAAAATAGACGAAGGCAAATTCACGTTCAATCCCCGGCCGGTTGAGCTGATCCCCCTATGCCACGACATTGTTACGACGTATTTCAGCCAGCGAAAAGATAACCGGAGCGTCCGGTTTTCCAGTCAGGGAGTGCCCTATCTGGCGTATATCGACGATAAACTGCTCAGCCGCGTGATTGTGAACCTGCTCTCGAACGCCTTTAAGTTTTCGGCGCAGGACCCCGAACTGCGGATTGTGTTCAAAAATAATCAGCTGATTATTTTAATTACAGACCAGGGCATCGGTATTCCTGCCGACGACCTCCCCCACCTGTTTCAGACCTTTTACCGGGCCAGAAACGCTACCGCCATTCAGGGTACGGGGCTGGGGCTGTCGATTGCCCGGCAGTTTGTTGACCTGCACAACGGTCAGCTGACGGTTGATAGTGTCGAAAACAAGGGGACGACCTTCTTCATTTCCTTACCGGCTACATCGAGGGGTCCTGTTTCCGGGGAAGAACCGGCGGTACAGCTCGAAAGCATCACTCAAAATCCGTAACGATTGTACTGAATGACTACCCATATCCTGCTCATTGAAGATGAAATGCAAATCCGGGAAAACGTGGCTGAGTTACTCACCATGAAAGGATTTGAGGTGTCTACGGCCTATAATGGTGTCAATGGCGTAACGCAGGCCATGCTGAAACAGCCTGACCTCATTCTGTGCGATATTATGATGCCGGAGATGGACGGCTATCAGGTGCTGGAAACCATTCGCAAAAATCGGGCGCTGAGCACGGTTCCCTTTGTTTTTCTGACGGCCAAGGCCGATAGTACGGACTTCCGGCGGGGTATGACCTTAGGCGCAGATGACTACCTGACCAAGCCCTTTACCATCGACAGTCTGATGACGGCGATTGACAGCCGGCTCCGGCGCGAAAACCAGCGGAAAGCCGATCTTCAGGAACGGCTCGCCCGGCACCGGCGCACCATCGACAATGTATCGGCCCACGAGTATAATACCCCCCTGAGCGGTATTCTGGGTTTCGTGAACCTGCTGATCGACTATTACGACGATTTTTCGGAGGCCGAGGTGCGCTCCATGCTGGGTATGGTGCGGGAAGGCAGCCTGCGGCTGAAGCGCTCATTGGATAACGTTCGGCTGATGGACATGCTCCAGCACATGGATGTGTCCCACCCTGCGTACCGGGCTTTTTCGTCGGGCACCGCCGTTATGCAGGCCGATCTGATCGATACACTGATCCAGACCATCGAAAACCGGCAGGACCGTAAAGTATCGTCAAGGGTCGAGGTTGACAAAGCGACCGTAGCCCTTTCCGCCGAAAACCTCACAACGGTTGTGTCTGAACTACTCGACAATGCCTGTAAATTCTCGAACGCTGCCAGCCCCGTTACCGTAACGGGCCGGTGCGATGAAGGGCATTACCGGCTGTCCATTGCCAATCAGGGACGTCACTTCCGCCAGGAGGATATTGACCGGATTGCGCCCTACCAGCAGTTCGACCGGCACCTTTACGAGCAGCAGGGAATGGGGTTGGGACTGGCCATCGCCTGCAAAATCGTTGATTTACACCGGGGACAGGTAACCATCGAGAGCCAGCCCGGTCAGGAAACCATCGTGACGGTGCAGTTACCGCTGGCCCCCGCCGGGTAGTGGCAGCCGGGCCGCTGCTTCCGTTTCGGCGGGTGCAGTCCGGGGCCGTATATAACCAAATCGTGTCAACGGGGGTTGTTAAGGAACATAGTCCATACACTCAGCGATGAAACGTATCTATTTTCTGGTCACAGCCAGTCTGGTTGGCCTGATGGCCTGTCAACCCAAACAGGAAGGCGTAGCTACCGACGTGGTAACCGCCGACACTACGCTTACCCTCCCGGCTCCGTTCGCGACCAAATCAGCCGTTCACTACAGCAACGTAATCGGGTGGCCCGCCGGAAAAACACCCGTTGCTCCGGCTAGCTTTACCGTAACCGAGTTTGCCGGTGAGCTGCAAAGCCCGCGCTGGATTTACGTTGGCCCCAATGGCGATATTTTTGTAGCCGAAGCCAACACCGAACGCAAAGGAACCGCCAAGGCAACGGGCCTGGTGACGGGTGCATCCAAATCGGAACATACCGAAGCCAGCGCCAACCGCATCACCCTCCTGCGCGACACTAACAAAGACGGCAAACCCGACCTGCGCCAAACCTTCCTGACGGGGTTGAACCAACCCTTCGGGATGCTGGTGCTGAACAATTTTTTTTACGTGGCCAACACGGATGGGTTGCTGCGTTTCCCCTACCAGACCGGACAAACCCAGCTGACAGGTGTGGGCCAGAAAGTGCTCGACCTGCCCGCCGGTGGCTATAATAACCACTGGACCCGCAACCTGCTGGCCAGTCCCGATGGCAGCAAGATTTACATCACCGTGGGGTCGGGCAGTAATGTGCAGGAGCACGGCCCCGAAAACGAAATCCGGCGGGCCAACATTCTGGAGATCAACCCCGACGGGTCGGGTGAGCGCGTATATGCCAGTGGCCTGCGGAACCCGGTGGGGCTGGCGTGGCAGACGGCCTCCGCTGGCGGACAACCCACGCTCTACGCAGCTGTGAACGAACGCGATGAACTGGGCGATGAGTTGGTGCCCGACTACCTGACGAGTGTAAAAAAGGGGGCATTTTATGGCTGGCCCTACGCGTACTACGGCCATAACGAAGACCCGCGCCGAAAAGGCGAACGCCCCGATCTGGTTCAGAAAGCCATTGTACCCGACGTGCCGCTGGGTGCGCACACAGCGTCGCTTGGTCTGGCCATCTCCGACAAAAACACCGGAGCAACAGCCGCATTTCCGGCCAAATACCAGCAGGGGGCCTTCATTGGTCAGCACGGTTCGTGGAATCGCTCGTCTTTATCGGGCTATAAGGTGGTTTTTGTGCCTTTCGCTAACGGCAAGCCCGGCAAACCCGAAGATTTTCTGACCGGCTTTACCGTCAACGGCGACGATGCCAAGGTGTATGGTCGGCCGGTGGGTGTTACCATAGCGACCGATGGCTCGCTCTTAGTCGCCGACGATGCCAGCGATAAAATCTGGCGGGTAAGCGCGGCAAAGTAACCACTTGCCCGCAGGTTGGCTGCGCATGGCGTTGATGAGTCCGGGTTTGTCGCGTATCTTCAGCCATGAAGCAACACATCGCCCATATCGCCCTGCTCGTTGATGACTACGACACGGCCATTGCCTACTACACCCAAACGCTTCGGTTTTTGCTGGTTGACGACACGGCATTGAGCGAAACGAAGCGGTGGGTATTGGTCGCTCCACCCGGTTCAGACGGGTGTCGGTTACTGCTGGCCAAAGCCGATGGAGATGAGCAGAAAAGCCGGGTCGGGAATCAGACCGGCGGGCGTGTTTTTCTGTTCCTGCACACCGACGATTTCTGGCGGGATTACCACAACATGGTGGCCAGTCAGGTTCACTTTGTCCGCCCGCCGAGTGAGGAAGCGTATGGTACGGTGGCCGTTTTTGAAGACCTTTACGGTAATTTATGGGATCTGGTGGAACCATCGCGGGACGCCAGGTAGCGCAGCTTAGTGAGTATACGACGCGCAGTCCCCTCTTTTTTGCGTAAGAAAATCGCCCGTAGTTGAGTCATGCAGAACCTTATCATTGCAACCGCCCAGTTTGAGAACGCCAGTGGCGATAAAGCCTATAACCTCACCGTTATTCGTTCGCTTGCCGCCAAAGCCGCGCAGCAGGGCGCTCAGGTGATCGCCTTTCACGAATGTTCGATTACCGGCTACACCTTCGCCCGGAATTTATCCAGAGAGCAGATGCTCGCCATTGCCGAGTACATCCCGGAGGGCGACAGTATTCGGGCGCTGACCGACATTGCCCGGGAAAACAACATCGTTATTCTGGCTGGCTTATTCGAGAAAGACCAGCAGGACCACCTGTTTAAAGCCTATGTATGTGTTGATAAAAACGGGCTGGTGGCCAAATACCGCAAGCTGCACCCCTTCATTAACCCCCACCTGTCACCCGGCGATGCTTATGTTGTCTTTGACCTGTTGGGCTGGAAATGTGGTATACTGATTTGCTACGATAACAACGTCGTTGAAAATGTCCGGGCGACGGTCTTGCTGGGAGCAGACATTATCTTCATGCCGCACGTGACGATGATGACGCCCTCAACCCGGCCGGGAGCGGGTTTCGCGGACTCAAATCTGTGGTATAACCGGGTTAATGACCCTACCTCATTACGGATTGAGTTCGATGGGTTGAAAGGACGCGCCTGGCTGATGAAATGGTTGCCCGCCCGCGCCTACGACAATGGCATTTACGTGGTCTTTTCCAATCCAATCGGGATGGATGACGACCAGCTGAAAAATGGCTGTTCCATGATTATTGACCCCTTCGGAGATATTGTAGCAGAATGCCGTGAGTTGGGCGATGGTATTGCCGTAGCCACCTGCACCCCCGAAAAGCTACAGCAGGCAGGCGGTTATCGCTACCGAAAAGCCCGACGACCGGATTTATACAAAGCTATACTGGGTCAGGACCATACCCCCGAACAGAAAGTTGTCTGGTTAAACCCGGATGCCGACTAACCTACTCACCTATCAGCCTAAGCCTATCAGGTATGTCACCAGACATGAACTGACTAACCAGCCACCATAACTCCGTACTCGGTGGCCCTGAAGCGGGCCTAAACCAGGATCGACAGTTGGCAAGCCATTGTCAGGAAACAATCTATTGACTCTACTTGATGGCAACCAGCCGACTACTGACACTGACTGGCTGAGTAGCCAGCGTCAGGGCATGGGTTGTCGTGTCGGCCCCATTTGTGATAACCAACTGGTAGACACCATCCGGCAAGACACTTACATCCAGACGCAAACGGGTCGCCTTTTCGTTTTTGCCCACCCGTTCGGCAAAGAGTTCTTTACCGGCATTATTGGTAAGCCGAATAACAACGGCCCCGCCGGCTTCTTTATCTAAGGCAATGTTGAGTCTACCATCTGCGGACGAGTAAATGCTTGTCTTGTAGGCGGCCACCATGACTGGCCGGGTTGGACGGTGGGTAGCCTTTGGGGAAGCAAAGGAAGAAGTAATCGTAACCAGACTTAATACAATAGAAACGAGCAGAGGTTGGATGAGCGTTTTCATGATTGAGTGACTTAGTGTTTGATTATCCGTTTTGGATGAATCAAAGGTCCGCTTTACCGAGGAGGTAAGCTGTCATAAATGGGGCGAATCCTATCACTTTTGAGAAGGCAGTCAGTTGAAGTCCCGGAGGGCTGTATCCCGGTGGGGTGGCACTGTATCATTTCTCAACGGTTTAGCCGGAGGAGGGTATTGCCAGAAAAATTTAAAATTATTTTTCAATATGAGTTACAAATTAAGACTTCACTACGACTTAATAGCAAACAGAGTTACATAGGGTTAACCATACAGTAAGTAGCTACCATAAGGCGAGCCTACATACGGTATCTCATCCTCTAAAACGCACAGATATGATTTGGCCTATCTATAAAACAACCCTGAAGCTGTTGGTGAACTGTGGAATAACCATGCTGTTTAAGTATGATGAAACACGCTTCAGGGAGCAGGTAGCGGAACTGGGCCAGCTGGATCGGCTTGCGGCCTGTGTCAGGCAGGGGTATAGTATTCATCCCAGCCTGTTTGAACGCACCTATACATCTATGGAGGACTACCTGTACCAACACCTTTCTCCGTCAGACTGGCAGTGCTGGCTATCCATAACTGTGGGTGCAGAGGATGAACAGACGCTGCAAACTGCATAAAGCTAAGCCATACTTCCCAGCCAGTTGTCAGAAAACTAATCAGCACGGCCCGGACAACAGACCATTACTTACACGAACAACCCGCTATAACGCCAACAGCCTGAACACTCAATAAGTGTTCAGGCTGTTGGCGTTATAGCGGATCGGGTCAGGTAGACCCGTGGCATGGGGCAGCCATTCGGTTTACATCACCTCCTGTACGGTGGGTTCCTGCTCGTGGGTATCGCGCCCTTCCGGTTGCGGCAACGGACGCGACATGGCATCTTTCCGGCGTGACAGGAAGGTGTAAATTACCGGCACGACGTAGAGCGTCAGCACCAGCGAAAACAACAGTCCACCCACAATCACAATACCCAGCGGCACCCGGCTTTTCGACGCCGACCCCAGCGCGAGGGCCAGTGGCAGGGCACCAAAGGCGGCCACAAGCGTTGTCATCAGGATGGGTCGCAGGCGCATGGCCGCCGACTCGATGGCCGCTTCCACTTTATGCTTGCCGACTAAGCGTTGTTCATTGGCAAATTCAACGATCAGAATCCCGTTTTTCGTAACCAGACCTACCAGCATGATAATACCGATCTGACTGAAGATGTTGAGCGTCTGGTTGAACAGCCAGAGTGAAAACACGGCTCCGGCCAGCGCCAGCGGCACGGTAATCATGATAATGAAGGGATCGACGAACGAATCGAACTGCGCGGCCAAAATCAGGTACACCAGAATCAGAGCCAGTCCAAAGGCGAACAGCGTGTTGGAAGAACTCTCGGCGTAGTCACGGGACGGACCCGCCAGCGACGTCTGAAAACTCTCGTCCAGCACCCGTTTGGCAATGGCCTGCATGGCCGTAACGCCATCGCCGACTGTTTTGCCGGGTGCTAACCCCGCCGATACCGTTGCGGACTTAAACCGGTTGTAGTGATATACCTGTGGCGGACTGCTAACCTCAAGGAAATTCACTAAGTTATCTAATTGAATCAGTTGTCCGGCGTTGTTCCGCACATAGAACGATTGCAAATCCGTTGGCTGATCGCGGTCACCCCGGTCTACCTGCCCGATTACCTGATACTGTTTACCATTCATCAGAAAGTACGCCAACCGGCCGTTACTCAGGGCCAGTTGCAGCGTTTGTGCCACGTCCTGCACAGAAATGCCAAGACTGGTTGCTTTTTCGCGGTCGATGCTGATGTTCAGTTCCGGCTTGTTAAACTTCAGGTCGACGTCGGTATTCTGGAAAGTCGGGTCTTTCTGCACTTCTTCCAGAAACTTGGGCAGTCGGTCACGGAGCTTATCGAAATTCAGGTTCTGAATCACGAATTGTACCGGCAAACCACCGCCCCGACCGACCTGAATGGTCTGATCCTGCGTCGGGAACATCCGGGCGTCGCTGAATTTCTTGGTGTTTTTAGTGATATAATCTGCAATCTGCTGCTGCGTGCGTTTGCGCTCATTCGGCTCTTTCAGGTTGATGAGCACAAAGCTGGAGTTAACGGCCCCAGCCCCGGAGTTACCCGGCGCGACCACACTAAAGGCCAGCCGCCGTTCGGGAATGGAATCCAGCACGAACTGACTCACGCGGTCGGTGATGGCCGCTGTAGCTTCAAAACTGGTACCTTCGGGAGCCGTAATAGGAATCCGAATCCGGCCCCGGTCTTCGAGCGGTGCCAGCTCCGACTTAAGCGTCGATCCTAAACCAAAGATCAGGGCGATACAGACGCCGATCATAGCAAAGGCCATCCAGCGGTTGCGCATAAACGACTCCAGCGAATCGCGATAGGTTTTATCGAGCCAGACAAAGAAGGGTTCTGTTTTCTTGTAAAACCAGGAGCCTTTGCCGTGGTCTTTACTCGTCAGCCGAACGGCCAGCACGGGTGTCAGGGTCAGCGACACAAACGCCGAAATCAGTACGGCACCCGCCACCACAATCCCGAATTCCCGGAAGAGCCGCCCGACGAATCCCTGTAAGAAAATGATGGGCAGGAATACCACGGCCAGGGTGATGGAAGTAGAAATAACGGCGAAAAAGATCTCCTCGGACCCTTCTTTAGCCGCCTTCTCGGTATCCATGCCCTGCTCTATCTTCTTGAAGATATTCTCCGTTACAACGATACCATCATCCACCACCAGACCCGTTGCCAGCACGATAGCTAACAGTGTTAACACGTTGATACTGAAGCCGGCAATATACATCACGAAGAAGGCTCCAATCAGCGAAACCGGTATGTCAATCAGGGGCCGGAAGGCCGTCAGCCAGTCGCGGAAGAACAGATAGATGACCAGTACCACCAGCACAAACGAGATGATCAGCGTTTCTTCTACCTCTTCAATAGCGCGCCGGATAAACGTGCTTCGGTCGATACCGACGCTCACGATAATATCGGCAGGCAGGTCTTTTTTCAACGCGTCGAAGCGCTTGTAGAACTCATCGGCAATGCTGACGTAGTTGGCACCCGGCTGGGGAATCAGCACCAGAATAACGCCCTGTGCTCCGTTTTGCTTGGACTGCGTTTCTTCGTTTTCGGCACCCAGCGCGGCATAGCCGATATCCTTCATGCGGATGATCTGCTCGTTGGTCTGCCGGAGAATCAGGTTGTTGAAATCATCTTCGGTCGTTAGCCGTCCAACTGCTTTAATGGTCAATTCGGTGGTGTTCCCATAGATTTTACCGCCCGGCAATTCAACGTTCTGGCTGTTCAGCGCCTGTTGAATATCCTGCACCGTTAACCGGTAGGCCGACAATTTGATGGGGTCGATCCAAAGCCGCATGGCCGTCCGCTTCAGGCCGTAGATGTTCGCCTGACTCACGCCCGGAATGGTCTGCAACCGTTCCTGCAACACGTTCTCGGCGTAGTCCGAGAGCTGCATCGGGTTACGGGTCGTGCTCTGCACGGTCATGAAAATGATCGGGTCCGAGTTGGCATCGGCTTTCGTTACAACCGGCGGAGCATCAATGTCCTGCGGCAGCTGACGCTGCGCCTGCGACACCTTATCCCGTACGTCGTTGGCCGCCCGTTCCAGGTCGGCACTCAGCTCAAACTCAACCGTGATGGTACTTACCCCGAGGGCCGAATTGGAGGAGATGGTCCGAATCCCTTCAATACTGTTCAGCGACTTCTCGATGGGTTCGGTAATCTGCGATTCAATAATATCCGGGTTCGCACCGGTATAATTCGTACGAACGGAGATAACGGGTGGGTCGATGGCGGGATACTCCCGAACGCCCAGAAAGGTGTAGCCGATAACGCCGAACAGCACAATCACAATGGACATGACCATTGCGAAAACGGGGCGGCTGAGACTTAATCCGGGTAAACTCATGGTCGATCAGTTGGTAAGTCAGTAAGTTGATAAGTCAGTAAGTTTCTAAAAGAGAAGTACTTACTGACTTATCAACTTACTGACTCTTAGTTTATTGAACGTTGAGGGCAGTACGCGGGCTGCCGGTAGCACTGGTATTGTTGCCGGCTGTTGTGGCTGGCATAACCGGGCGCGTGTCCGAGCGTACGGGCGCATCCTGGTTGGGCAATTTAATAACTTTAGCTACTTTCACGGGGCTGTCTGCTTTCAGAAACAGCAGGCCCGTGGTAGCTACCGTATCGCCGACCTGCACACCGGACAGTATCTGAATGGCACTGGCCGTTCGAATACCCGTCGTGACGGTATTAAACACGGCTTTACCTTTCCTAACGACGACAACCTGCTTATCGCGTGTTTGCGGAATAACCGATTGTGTGGGCACAACCACGCTGCGTTCGTTCTGGATGGTTAGCGTTACGCGGGCGAACGTACCGGGCCGGAACCGCGCCGATGCGTTGTTGACCCGGGCCCGGATGCGCAGGTTACGGTTCTGCTCATCCACGCCGGGGTCGATGGCATACACCTCGGCCCGGCTTACACCGTTGAATCCGTCTACCTCAAACGTTACATCGCTGCCCTGTTTGACCGACGGACCGTATTTTTCGGGAATTGAGAAATCTAATTTCAGGGATGACACCTGCTGCATACGGGCAATAAGCGTATTTGGCGTCACAACGGCACCGGGGCTGACGTTCCGTAAACCGATGATTCCGGCAAACGGGGCCCGAATTTCGGTTTTGCTCAGATTAGCTTTAACCAGTTCAATATCGGCAACGGCACTTTGCAGGTTGGTCGTTGCCAGGTCGTATTCCTGTCGGCTGATACCACCGCGTGCCAGCAGTTGTTTGTTACGGTCTTCGGTACGACGGGCGTTTTCCTCCTGGGCGTATAACTTCTGAAGCTGCGCTTTCAGATCACCGTCGTAGAGTTTCAGCAGCAAAGCTCCTTTGGCTACCGGTTGCCCTTCGCGGATGTTCATCTGCACGATCCGGCCCGATACTTCGGGGTAGATGTCAACCTGTTCGTTCGGGAGCAGCGACCCACTCGATACTACTTCTTCTTTCAGGTTCTGTACCGCAACGACATACGCCGTAATCGACTGCGGGGGGGGCGCGCCATTGCCGCCTTTGCCATCACCGCCCGGTCCGCCAGTTCCACCTTTGCCGCCACCTGCCGGGGCATCGCTCTTACCACCCGCTCCGGGGTCACCGGAACCGGACTTTCTGAATTTGTTGTAATAAATCAACCCGCCGAGCAGCAGCACAACGAGACCCAAAGCAAGCCATCTTTTCACGGAACAGGATTTACTGGATTGTTAACTCATTTAGAACCGCAAAATACGGGTTTTGTTGGTATCCCCGGATGGCTATGTTCGGGATATAAGCCTACCGCCCGCAAATTTTACGATAGTCGCAGTATTCGCAGGTTTTTAGCTGCTGCGTTTTGCGGAATGGCTCATCGCTGACCATTGTCTGAATCAGCGTACGGAGCAGGGTTTCGGATTCGGTAATGTACTGCTCGGGTGTTTCGTCGGAACCGGCAAACTGCACCGGATTGTGAATAAGCCCCTCTTTCAGGGAGCGAAATGAATAGAACCCGGCCGTGACGGGTAAGCCTTCGTGGCGGTTGTTTTTCAGCACCAGGTATTTGTAAAGCCACAGTTGCCGGACTTTGTCCCAGCCGTCGTCGGCATTGGTCGGCAGCTTTTCCCGCAGTTCCTTTACCGAAGGCAGTTTAACCTTTCCGGTTTTGTAATCGACGATGCGAATCTGCCCGTCAACGCGTTCGATGCGGTCAATCTTACCGGCAATTTTTACGGGCCAGATTTCCCCATCCACCTCTACATTCAGCACCGTATCAAAGGTCTGCTCCGTGCTGACAACGGTTGGATTTAGCATATTCTGCTCGGCCTGAAACTGCTGCATCAGCGTCTGTCCCATGTGGTAAAGCAGCATGTTGTGTCCGGTATCGGCCTGCTGTCCTCTGATCACCTCCGTGTATTTCTCCTTCAGCAACTGCTCAACAACGGCGGCTGTGACGGGCAGTCCCTTCATCCGATAGTCCTGGTCGAGGGCTTCGAGGGTGTGGTGCAGCCAGTTCCCGAAGTCGGCCGCGCCCATGCTTTCCTCGACATCCTCCTGCTCACTGATCTTTACGATGCGGCCAAAATAAAACCGCATGGAACAGCTCACAAACTGATTCAAGGCCGTCGGGTATAACCCTTTCCCAGTCAGCATCGCCCGCATGGCCTGCCGGATTGAATTGGTCTTGGGTACGGATAGCTCGGCCAGTTCGGCGGGGCGGGCACCCTCGCCAAATCGCACGACCGGTCGGCTCAGGGTAATGTTTCCCTTTGCTGCCCGGAGTAATTCGTATTCGATCTGACGAATAAACCGGCTGGGTTCACCTTTGGCCATGCCGTACGCATCGGGCGACGTTGTGTACATCAGCACCACCTCGCTGGCCCGTTGCAGGAGCCGGTAGAAATGGTAGGCCATAACCGACTCCTGCTCCCGATAGGTGGGCAGGCCTTTTTCGAGGGCAATGTCGAACGGAATCAGGGAGTTCAGTTTCCGGCCCTGGGGTAGAATGCCTTCGTTGGCCGAGAGCACAATCACCCGGTCAAAATCCAGAGCCCGCGTTTCGAGCATCCCCATAACCTGTAGCTGACTGTTGCCCTCGCTGGTAAAGGGAATGCTCGTTTGCCGGATCAGTTCATTCAGAAATGTCCGAAAGCTGCCTACGGTCACGGTTTCCGTCTGCCGTTCCAGTGTGGTTTCGAGTTGCTTCAGCAGGCTATAAAACAGGTACAGGTATTCGATCTCGATGGCGTCCTGCTGGGTTTTGTAAACCTCGCGGAGGTGGTCGATGAGGTCATACAGCACCCGGATGGCAGACAACGGCCGGGCCATATTCCAGCGTTTGAACAGGGTTTTCAGCAGAGGATCGTTCCCGGCAAAGGCGTGCATCTCCTTCTTCTCGACGTAGACTTTCTGCCGCGTCACGATCTGCTCCTGAATCCAGCCCAGCAGCGGGCGAACCTCTCCCTTCTCGTTGGGCGGTGACTGTAGATTTTTAATCCGGGCGTACTGCTGCACAAACGGATGGTTGAGCACTTTGACGACCTGCCGATGGTGGAACTTAGGAATTTTCACGTCCCGGCCGTCTTTAGCTTTGAATTCGGCCCGCGTCTGCTGCATCTCGAACAAGGCGTCGATGAGCGTGAACAGCAGCGACTGCCGCAGCGACAGGCCCATCGTCACGTTCAGGTCGCGCACCGACGCGTCAAGCGAATACAGCACCGGCACCAGCAGGGATTCATCGGCAAGAACGATGGCGGTCCGTTTTAAGGGCAGATTCGGAACAGATGCCATATCCTGAAGATATGGCATCTGTTCCGAATCGGTCGGCCTGTTCCAGTTTTCATACAACTGCCCGGCAACTTTAGCCTGTAGGCTGGCCGTTGGCACCCCGATCACCTGTATAGTCTTGCGCGACCCGGTAAGCGTATCCCGCTGGACATGAAAGGTCTGCTTCGGGCCGGGTTCGATGCGTAAACCCGGCATACCGGCATCGCGGTAGCGCCGTAGAAAAAGGCCCGCTTCCTGATGCGAATCATTGAGGTAATACCGGTCGAAATCCCAGAATATGTCCGCTTTCCCGGCGTCGAGTAAGGTGGTAATGATGCGTTCTTCGGCCTTACTGAGCGCATTGAAGCCGACGAAGTACACTTTTTCATACGCAGGATTATCGCGCACGAGCGTTTCTACTCCATCGGCCAGCAGCCGGTAGGCCATGCCCCGGTAGGCCAGTCCCTGCGCCAGCAGCCGATTGCGGAGAGCGATGTAGGCCGTGAACAGGTTCTCGAACAGGCGAAAATACTTGGTCGTAAAGTTGGTTTCGGTAATAGCTTTGGCACCGGGCGGCAATTCCAGATTCCAGCGCTCAATGGATTTGGCGGCTGTGACGTAGGTAAACAAATCATGCGGATCGACCAGGTACTGATCTACCCGGTCGAAATCATTCAGCAGCACCTGCGCCCAGCCCACAAACTGCTCGAAACTGAGTTTATCGTCGATCTCCCGGAAGACGTGGTAAAGTTCAAACAGCAGACTAACCGGATCGATAAGCTGAAC
Source organism: uncultured Cytophagales bacterium (assembly GCA_964251665.1). Lineage (GTDB taxonomy): Bacteria > Bacteroidota > Bacteroidia > Cytophagales > Spirosomataceae > JBBQLG01. The sequence goes on along the minus strand of CAXUKO010000009.1, from coordinate 64,640 downwards.
ACCGGCGGCCTGAGTAATGAAGTCATCGACGGCCAGGGTATGGGGGGCCAGAAACGGTACATCCGTCTGCGCGGCTAAATGCTGCTGGAAGACCGAGACGGCCCGGCGGGTGGGCAAAATCACCCAGACGTCATCGAGGCTGGGGCCGTGACTATCAAAAATATGTTGAGCAGTCTGCTTGAGAAAGGTCATTCGGAAAGGAGAATATCAATAGCAAACTGGCGGATAAACCCGTCGATTTGCCCGAGGTAATCGGCGTTGGTTTCGCCCCGCTGCCGGGCCAGGTGAGCGATGGCCTGCCATTGCTGGTGATAATATGAGTTCTCAAACAGCAGTCGTCGTGCTTTGGTAAATACCTCTTGCATGTCGATAGGGCTGTTCATTAAACTGTTCTCAATAGTGTGGAATGCCATCAACTGCCGCCCACCCACACGAGTATGAATTACCAGCCGGTCGAACCACTGTTCACGCACCGCTACATTCAAATTGTCAGGGATTTGCCGGTAAGCTTCGTCGTGAACAAAAACTGGCGAAAATCGACCCAGTCCTGTTTTTCTAAGGTCTTCTTCAAACCGCTGAAACACGCCCAGTAAACTGTCATCACGTGCTACAGCAAGGACATGTCCTTCACAGATAAAACCGGCTTGTCGAATAGTTTGCGTCGTTTGCTTAATTACGGATAGCGTCCGCATGGTTCCCTCGATGATGAAGTTGTACCGTAGCCGAATGCACTCGGCTTTCAGCCACTCAACTAGGCTATTTGAGAACGGCTGGGTATATTTCGGTGCATCTAAACCGTAGTAAAACAGAATAGCTTCGCTCCGGGGATGATAGGCCCGTAAGGCATCTCCGTTAATGACAATAAATGTTTTGTCTTGATTTTGCCGCTGTAACAATCGAATCAAGCCCGTTTTACCAGAAGCAGGCTGACCACCTAAAAGTATCCCAACAGGTGTGGCAGATTGAGCCTTATGATCAAGTACTTGGACGGCAATAATTGGTTTTATCCGCTCAACCTCATGGGGGGCAACAACGTGTTTCGGTATCAAAGAGAAAGTTGATTTGGCAAGGGCGGGCGTTTTTAAAACTCTACAGAAGTATGACTTAATTTCCTCCGTAAATAAGGTGCGTAGACCTGATCTACTTTTTTATGTATTTCAGCCAAGTTATCACCCCTGTAAATCTGCTTAATTTCTTCATTCAGCTCACTGATCCGCTGAGTATACTTTAGATAATCAGGATGGCTTATCACCTCCTCGTCCTTTAAATCATAACCAGACAGTTCAAAGCCCTCCAGTAACTCACTTAATGGAGTCACCTGCTCAGCAATCATCTTACCAATGATTTCAATCGCTACATCATCTTTAATCCAAGGAAAAATATGCGCGTCCATGGTACAGGTTGTTTTTACAGGATACTAACCAAAAGTAACACAAAAAGGGCAACTTGACAACGTATTAATGCATCCGGTCGGCCCGAACGCCAAGCGACACCATTATCTGCGCTTCGGTCTCCAGAATTTCTTTCCAGCGCTGCCGGACGCGCTGAACGGGCATATATTCCTCGGCCAGTTCGATGAAATTACGGTAGTGACCCGCTTCGGAAATCATCAGTTCCCGGTAGAATTTTTGCAGGCTTTCGTCCGCAATGTGTTCCGAGAGGAGTTTGAACCGCTCACAACTCCGGGCTTCGATCAGGGCGTTCAGCAGGAGCTTTTCCATCAGCATCTCGTTGCGGTCGCCGGGCTTGGGCATTCGCTTCTGCAGTTCATTCACGTACTCATCCCGGCGCTGCCGTCCCAGCGGAATGGTACGCTTCCGCAGTTCTTTCAGCACCCGCTGAAAATGGCCCCACTCCTCGGCAACGACCGGGGTGAGCACTTCCACTAATTTTTCTTTTTCGGAGTAGGACACGATCAGCGAGATGCAGGACGACGCAGCTTTCTGCTCACAGAACGCGTGGTCGATAAGAATTTCGCCGAGGTTCATTTCGGCAATATTGACCCAGCGGGGGTCTGTGGGCAATTCCAGCCCGAGGGTAGTAAGGGACATACAAAGCAGTCTTTTAAACACAGAGACACGGAGGTTTTCACAGAGCAAACAGAGACTTTTTTTCCTCTCGGTGTACTCTGTGCAATCTCCGTTCCTCTGTGTTAAAGATAAAATCAACTCCCGAAGTTACGTACAATCACGTATCTTAGCCAGTACCAACCTAAACCTGATTAAACATGTCTACTCCTTCGCGCCGGGACTTTCTGCAAACCCTGGCTCTGGGCGGTGCCGCTTCTGCCCTGTCCGTCAACAGCTTACTGGCCGCGACCCTGCCCGCCAAAGATAAACTCGGTGTCGCCCTCGTTGGTCTGGGCTATTACAGCACCGACCTGCTGGCACCGGCTCTGCAACAGACTAAACATTGCTCGCTGACCGGCATCGTAACCGGAACGCCCGCCAAGGCCGATAAATGGACGAAACAGTATAACATCCCGGCTAAAAACGTCTACAATTACCAGACGTTCGATCAGATCGCCAACAACCCCGACATCGATGTGGTGTACGTAGTGCTGCCTCCATCGATGCACAAGGAATACGTGGTGCGGGCAGCCAACGCCGGTAAACATGTCTGGGTAGAAAAACCCATGGCCGTGACCGCCAAAGAATGCCAGGACATGATCGACGCCTGCCAGAAAAACAAAGTGACGCTGTCCGTCGGGTACCGTTTGCACCACGAACCCAACACGCAGGAGTATGTTAAGTTGCTGCGCGATGGTAAAATTGGCAAGATCAACATGGTGAGCTGTTCGGCAGGTTACTTCGATGCCCGCACGGACCATTGGAAGCAGAAAAAAGAGATGGGCGGAGGTGTGATGTATGACATGGGCGTTTACGTCTTGCAGGGTGCCCGGCTGGCTACCGGCGAAGAGCCTATTGCGGTAACGGCCCAGCAATATACGACCCGGCCCGAGGTCTATAAAAATGGTCTCGACGAGACCAGTATGGTACAGCTGGAGTTTCCGAGCGGAGCCAGAGCCGCCGTCCAAAGCAGCTACGGCATGAATATGAATTTCCTGCACGTGACCGGCTCGAAAGGATTTCTCAGGATGGAGCCGTATTCAGCCTACAACGGACAAAGCGGCATAGCAACGGGAGGAGTCAAAATCGAACATCCGTACGCCGTACCTTACCAACAAACGCAGCAGATGGACGACGACGCCTTGTCTATTATGCAGAAAAAGCCGATGCTGGTGCCGGGTGAGGAAGGCCTGCGTGACATTCGCATTGTGGAAGCCATTTACAAAGCGGCCAAGTCGGGGCAGCGCGTTACGATTTAATTTACCGGTGCTGACCGGACTGAAACCGGGTCAGCACCGGAATTTTGTTAGTTTTGCCGCCCGAATCCTCTGTCACTATGCAACCCGCCGACTTTACTGCTCTTTCTACCGACGACCAGTTGGAAGCCCTCTACTTCGAGGGCGACATTCTGGCCAACCGCTACGAAGAAGAATTTATCTTTCTGCTCTACAGCCTCTACGACTTCTACGTCGAACTGCGTCACGATGCGTATTCTAACCAGATTCGTCAGATTACCGCCTTCCGGGGCACCGACCTGCTGGAACCCTACCTCCCCTATTTGTCCGAAGTGTAAGTCAGTGGTAAGTGTTCCGGCGCGAAGCACTTACTGACTTATCAACTTAGGGACTTACACATTCAGCCAGTACGATAGCTTCACGACCAGCAGCCGGTTTTTACTGGCGAACGAACCAGGCACGTAGTTTTCCGAGTAGACGACGAACAAGTCCGACACGGGCGCGTACCGCCATTGCAACCGGGCGTTCAGGTTGGTATTGTTGGTCTGGTTATTGAACTGCATGAACGTCGTCAGGAACAGCTTCCGCGACATGGTCACGTCCAAACGCGGGCCAACCAGCAGGTACCGGGCCGATTTATACGGTTCGGGCAACCGAATGTCATTGTAATCAGCGTTGACACTCAGGGCACCATAAGGTTGAAACCGGTACTGCGCCGTTAGCGTCAGGTTGTTATTATGACCGTTGAAATACCCACCCGTGTACCCATCCAGCTGCACATTCAGGGGTTTACGCTTATCCGACGCAAAATGCCCGAACCATCCCCCAATCGGATAGGCCGAGTTCTGCGGCAGTTCTTTACCGTCGGAATTGGTTGGGTCATACGCAAAGTATAGGTAGGTGTACTGAGATGAGTAGCCCAAATACCCCTCGGCGGTGTTTCGGAGCTGCACCGACCAGGCATAGTCGATCTCGCGGTCCGTTAACCGGCCATCGAGGTTTTGGGTAAACGTCGCGTTCAGGTAAGGACCATGCGAGATCACTTTATGCTCGCCCTTCACGTAAAATGTGGCATTTGCCTGTGGGTTAAACAGCCAGTAACCCGTTCTCGGCACGTAGCCAATGTCGTTGATCTGATACCCCTGCCCCACGTACTCCTGCACGTAGGTGGCCGACAGGTTCCGGCTGTTGTAATTCAGGTTCAGGCCGTGGGTGTAGGCATCCGTCAGGGTCTGCGGCTTAAACGCCCGCTGGTAAAACGCCTTGCCGCTCCAGCGGTTGTCTTTGGTTTGCAGATTGTATTCCAGCCCGGCTACCCGTGTAAACCGCGTTTCCGGCGAGTTACCCGCTCCCTGCCGGTTCACAAAAATGGCCGATATGTTGGACCGGCCAAATAGCTGACGCTGTAGCACCCCCACGGTATAATTCTGGCCCAGAATCCCTTTCGACGCCTGATTGGCTGTTTGCGTATTCAGCAGGCCCACCCGCCAGTTCTTGTCTAATTTCCCGCTTAACCGCGCGCCGTACAGAATGGGGTTCTGCACAATAATACCCGTAGTGGTATCGCGGCTGATGCCGATGCGCCGGGTAAAAAACGGTCGGGTCCGTTCAGAACCGAAATTGGCGAACAGGTCCTGATTCTCGATAAAAAACTGCCGCCGTTCGGGGTAATAAATCTCAAACCGGTTTAAATTAGTTACCTGCTGATCAACTTCTACCTGCGAGAAATCGGGGTTCACCGTCAGGTCCAGATTCAGCGAGGGCGTGATACCGATCTTGGCGTCGAACCCCACACCACCGCCTACTTTCTGGGCACCACCCTCATTACGGTCGTCCGTCATGTTGGTACTCACGTACGGAATCAGCGAAATATTAGGACCGGCACCGGGCAGGGGTGTGGAAAAGCGGACGGTATCCGCAAAAGCCAGTGACGACGGCGAGTAAGCAATCGGTACGCGTCGCCAGGCGGTGCGCTGATTGTTTTTCAGGTCGTGCCGCACAAAATTGATCAGGAAATACCCGGCATCCTGTTTGTAGCGGATACTTTTCAGCGGAATCATCATTTCGCCCTGCCACCGGTCGGCGAACAGCTTCACCGACGACCGCCATTTGTTATCCCACTCCGACGCCACCCGTTCACCGCTGTACATCTGCCCTTCGCGCTCGACACCCAAGGGGGTAATTTGAAACGTGAAGCCGTTGATCCGGTCACCGAAAGGGTCGATGTAGACCGAGAAGTTATCGTTGAAATCCCACTGAAAATCCCGCTTCAATGAGCTGGCGATGAACGCTTTTCGGCGCGTCTGATCGTAGCAGATAACGCCGATGTAGAGATAATTCCGGTCGTAGGTCATCCGAACCTCCGTCTGGTTCAGGGCCGCGAGCGTGTCGTTGGGATAATTCTGGATAAAACCCGACGCCGGAGTCGCCCGCTGCCAGATGGATTCGGTGAGCAGCCCGTCCATCCGAATGGTCGAGTCGGTGGGGATAACCGTCAGTGTCTGAGCGGTTACGGTTTGCATACATAACCAGCTCAGGGCGAGCCAGAAAGAAAAGCGTAGCGGTTGCTTCATAACAAAATTTGCGCAAAGGTAATAGGCTATACCCGAACGCGGTCGGTTTTCGGGAGGAAAGGGCGAAATTGCGGATGGAGCACGACATCACGCTTTTTGCCTATCTTTTGCCCATAAATCCTCCTTCAGATGCTTACCTGTCAGAAAAACCAGTTCGATTTACCCGCTACCGTTCATTACCTCAATGCCTCAACCATTGGAGCAAATTTAAAGACTGCTATGGAGGCCGGGCAGCAGGCCATTCTCCGTAAATCGCAGCCCCAACGCCTGACGTCAACCGACTTTTTCACCGAAGCGACCGAAACCCGTCAGCTTTTTTCCCGGCTCATCAACGCCAATGACCCGGAGCGTATCGCTATTATTCCCTCCGTATCGTACGGCATGGCAACGGTTGCCAAAAACCTGGCCCGCAAACCGGGTTTACAGCCCGGTCAGGAGATTTTGATGGTCGATGAAGAATTCCCGAGTGATGTGTACGCCTGGGAGGAGGTCTGTGCGGAAAAACAGCTGGTTACCCGCACCATTACGCCACCCGACGCAACCCAAAACCGGGGGCAGGGCTGGAATGAGCGCCTGCTCGACGCTATTTCGGATAAAACCGCAGTCGTTGTGGTTAGTCATGCCCATTGGACCGACGGCACCCGGTTCGATCTGGTAGCCCTGCGCAAACGGACGCGCGAAGTTGGTGCATGGTTAGTCGTCGATGGGTCGCAGTCGGTGGGCGTCATGCCGTTCGACGTACAGACGATTCAGCCCGACGCGCTGGTGGCGGGGTCGTACAAATACATGCTTGGCCCGTATGGGCAGTCGCTGGCCTATTTCAGCGAAACATTCGATAACGGCTCCCCTATTGAAGCGAACTGGATCAACCGGATCGGCAGCGACAACTTCGGCACGTTAGCGAGGTACCAGCGTGATTACCGCCCCAAAGCCGCCCGGTATAACATGGGCGAACAGAGCAATTTCATCCTGCTGCCGATGCTGAACGCGGCCCTGACGGCACTCCTTAACTGGGGCACTGCCAACATTGCTGACTACTGCGGTCAACTCACCGCTGATGCGTCGTCGGCCCTGCGCGAACGGGGTTTCTGGACGGAGGATGTCGACTGGCGGAGCAGTCACCTGCTGGGCGTACGGTTGCCCGCCGGATTGGACATGGACGCCGTGAAACAGGCGCTGACCGACCGTAACATCAGCGTTTCGGTGCGGGGCAACTCGATCCGCGTTTCGACCCACGTCTGGAACGACGCAGCGGACCTGGGGGCGCTGGTAGAGGCTCTGGAAACGGTCAGGACACGTTCGGTCGGGCCGCGTTCGGTAAGCGCAGGCGTTTGACAGGCCCGGATTTGGCAAACGCCTGATTATCTTTATTAAAAAATGACACTGTGAGCGATCCCAAGCCCCGGCCTAATCATCAAATTTATTTGCAGGCCCTTCGTGCTATGACTCCCGAAGAGCGGTTGTTAAAGGCATTCGAGTTGTCAGAGTTTAGTCGCCGACTCTTTAAGGAAGGCCTGAGACAGCGTTTTCCGGCTAAATCTGAGGCTGAGATTCATACCCTTTTCCTGCAACGACTCGAGAAATGTCACAATCGGAATTATTAATTTTCGTATTGGCTCGACTCAAAAGCAGCCATATCCCTTATATGGTGACGGGATCAGTTGTGTCAAGCTTACAAGGCGAACCCCGATCAACCCAGGATATTGATATAGTTGTACTATTAGAACCAGCATCGGCTTCTACCTTGGCGAGTCTATTCCCCAAGGATACGTTTTACCTTAATCCAGACAGTATCAAGGAGGCTATAGACCGCCAAAGTATGTTTAACATCATTGATATGTTTTCAGGGAATAAGTTGGACTTCTGGATGTTAACGAGCGAAGAATATGATCAAGTCCGCTTTGGTAGAAGACGAAAAGCAGACGTCCTGGGCATTGAAGATTTCTGGATCACCAGCCCTGAAGATACGATCATCAGTAAGCTACGCTGGGCGAAACTGGCTGGAGGCAGCGAAAAACAACTCTCTGATGCGGTTCGGGTGTTTGAAATGCAGTTCGACAGCCTTGACATACCCTATTTAAAATCGTGGGTTGAAAAAATAGACTTACAAGTCCAGTGGTCGCTACTAATTGACCGGGCTGAACCCTACTAATCGCTACGACGAGGTAACTACGCTTTATTCATGACTCCTCCAACACCCATCTTTACTGTACCTCTATTTCCGGCACTCAACCAGCATCTCCAGACCCTTCTCATGGGACTATCGCCCGATGACTGGCAACGACCAACGCTGGCACCCCTGTGGACGGTTAAAGATGTGGCTACCCATATCCTCGATGGCAACATACGAGGATTATCCATGTCGCGGGATGGTTATTTTGGGGTACCGCCGGGGCAGATTGAGTCGTACCAGGATCTGGTGCAGTACCTCAACAAACTCAACGCGGATTGGGTAACAGCGGCCCGGCGCATCAGTCCGGCGCTGCTGGTCGGCCTGCTGGCGATCACCGGCGATGCCTACTCCGCTCATCTGCAAACCCTGAACCCGTTTGATGAGGCCATTTTTTCGGTAGGCTGGGCGGGTGAAGAGCGGTCAGCCAACTGGTTTCACATCGCCCGCGAGTACATGGAACGCTGGCACCATCAGCAACAGATCCGACAGGCCGTTGGGCAGGAACAGCCCTTGCTGACTCCTGAATTTTACGCGCCCTTTCTGGACACGGCCATGCGGGCGTTACCGCATCACTACCGCCATACGTTCGCCGATGAACAGGACACCATTCGGTTTTCGGTGTCAGATGCCCTGGGAACGTGGTTTCTGATTCGCGAGGCTGGTCAATGGACCTTGTCAACGCAGGCCAAACGCCCGCCCATCTGCGAGGTACTACTCGACAGCGCGATTGCGTGGCGATTATTTACAAAAGGCATCACCAGCGAACAGGCCCGCAATCACGTACAGATCACGGGTAAGCCGTTGTTAGGGGAACCCGTTTTGGGGATGCTGGCCGTGATGGCGTGATGCCTGTTCATAACGCCTGAAGTGAAGAAATATGCCGGTAAAAACACGATTTTGCCGTTAATTTGGTTTCTTTACTGAAAACAGACTACTACGCCTATGCAAGCGCCCATCAGTGCAATAGTCAGGAAGATTCTGGCGAATGAATCCAAGTCTAAAGAGTTTATGAGCAAGTTGTTGCAGAGTGGACGGGAGCCCGGCGAGTCGATGATTGAAGTGGACGGCAAGCAATATATTATCCGAAAAACTACGTCAATCACGAAGCCGTAGTTCATGAATTTAGCCTTTGGTGCCCTTTTTAGTTTTATCCTCCTCTTTCCCGGTTTTCTCTTCCGCAATGCTTACCTCGGTGGTCCTTATGCCCGGCGGACCGTTGCCTCCTCACTGGTTGATGAGTTAGTCTGGTCGCTGGCACCGGCCTTTGTTCTTCAGGTGCTGGGGTATCTGTTTGTCGAATACGTTACCCCCTTCGACGTTAATGAGATCGCTCTTTATCAGCTTACTACAGCACAAAGTAGTTTAGATAAAACCATTCTCGAACAGGGCATTCCTGGTTTCTTTGGCTACGAGTTAAGCATTTCGCTGCTGGCTGTTAGTTTGGGGAAATGGCTTAACCAGGGCGTTAAACGGTATAAACTCGATTGCCGTTACTATTTTTTACGGGTCGACAACGACTGGTTTTATCTCCTGACGGGTCGCATTCTGGATTTTCCGGATATGACTGGCTCTGGCGACGATGTAAGTGCTGTACACGTTGATGTAGTCATTGAAGCCAAGGAGTGCAGCTACCTCTACACAGGCGTACTGGCTACTTTTTATCTTTCCAGAGAACAAGGCTTAGATCGTATTTATTTAAAGAACGTATACCGGCGTAAGTTGGCTGACGACCTTCTTATTACAGATGCTCCTCTGACTAACAAAGCAGTTGATACACGTTACTACAGTATGCCGGGCGATCTGTTTGTCATTTCATATGCCAGCATAAAAACGATTAATGTATCGTACATCACCATGCAGGAAGTCGGTTAACAGGACTCAAAACATAGCAACAAACGGGTGTTTCGGTCTACCATCGGGCGGTATCTTTGTTGAGCAACAACTGCTATGACGTATGGAAACAACCGTTTTATCTACTCAGGCTCAACTCGACTACGACCGCATTGAAGCCGCTATCCGCTTTATCGGTGCCAATGCCACCCGCCAGCCGGGACTTAAAGAAATCGCGGACAGCGTACACTTGAGCGAGTTTCATTTTGAACGGCTCTTCAGCCGGTGGGCGGGGACCACACCCCAGCGATTTCTCCGCTACCTGACCAAAGAACACGCCAAACAACTCCTGAATGAATCGCACGCGCTGCTCGACGTTACCTATCAGACCGGTCTGTCGAGTCCGGGGCGGCTTCACGACCTGTTTGTGACCTACGAAGCCATGACACCCGGCGAGTACAAACAGAAAGGCGCGGGCATCAGGGTTACGTATGGCATCCATCCAACCCCATTCGGCGATTGCCTGATTGCGGTGACAGACCGGGGCATCTGCCGCCTGAATTTCCTGACGGCAGATACCCAGGACCAGATGCTGACCGAGTTCCGTAACGCCTGGAGCGCGGCCATCCTACTCGAAGACCAGGCCCTGACAGCCTCATTTACTGAGGAGATTTTCACGCCGGGTGTAGCCACAAAACCGCTCCCATTGCTATTAAAAGGGACTAATTTCCAGATTAAAGTATGGGAAGCTCTGCTCCAGATTCCGGCAGGTGCTGTCGTCAGCTACGAAACCATTGCCCGGCGTATTGGCAGTCCAAACGCGGTTCGGGCGGTGGGTACAGCCTGTGGACAGAACGGCATTGGTTACCTGATTCCCTGCCATCGCGTTCTCCAGAAAGTTGGTGGTTTGGGTGGTTACCGTTGGGGACTCCCCCGTAAACAGGCCATATTAGGTTGGGAAGCGGCAAAGTTGGATTTCTTTCCTGAGCAAGCGACTTAAGTCGCTTGCTCAGAAAAGAAATCCAACTTACACCATCATATTCTCCGTGAACCCTAACTTCTCAATTTCCACCCGCACCACGTCGCCGGGTTTGAGCCAGGGTTTATCGGGCATTCCCATCGCAACACCTTCAGGGGTGCCGGTCAGAATGAGGTCGCCGGGTTCGAGGGTGAAGTGTTTCGAAAGGTCTTCAATAATTTCGGCTACACTAAAGACCATATCAGCCGAGTTGGAGTCCTGCCGTTTCTCGCCGTTGACGTAACACGTAAGCTGGAGGTTTTGTGGATCGCCCACTTCATCTGCCGTCACCAGCGTCGGGCCGAGGGGCGAAAACTTATCCAAACTCTTACCCATCAGCCATTGCGACGTCCGAAACTGTAAATCCCGGCACGACAAATCATTGGCAACACAATAGCCAAGCACTTTGCTCAAGGCTTCTTCTTTCGGGACATTTTTGCAGCGTTCGCCAATCACCACACCCAGTTCAACCTCATAATCGAACTGTTCGCCGACAACACCCAGCGGAATAGCCTCGCCATAGTTACAAAGTGTGTTGTCGTATTTCGTGAATACAACCGGAATTGTCGGTATAGCCATGCCGCTCTCGATGGCATGTTTCCGGTAGTTCAGGCCGATACAAATGATTTTATGGGGACGCTGAACACACGATGCCAGCTCGACCGAATCGGTGGGCAATCGGAAGATATTCCCTTCGAGGTTCGCTAATTGCTGCAACTCGGTCAGATCGTCGTTGCTCACGGGATGCAAACCAAACTCGGGTGCATCGTTGGCCCGGCACCAGGCGTCGACGTTGATAATACCGGTCGGCGTCTGAATACCTAACTGAATACCGGTTGGCGTTTTGAAGTAAAGAAGATGCATGGGATAAGGGGCGGAGTGATTCGGACGCAAATTATCACTTGCGCCGGGTTTTCGCGGCAAACGCTCTAAATTCCTTAATTTGGGCGATAATTTCGACTGTGTTACCCCATTTCATGTCCTCAACCCACGCACAACGCATTGCGACTATCCTCGGTATTTCCACCCGACAGGTCGACGCCACTATTGAACTCCTAGACGGTGGTGCTACGGTACCGTTCATCGCCCGCTACCGCAAAGAAGCGACTGCATCGGCGGACCGCGGCCCACTGGATGAAGTTCAGATTCTGGCGATTAAAGATACGTACCGCCAGCTTCAGGACCTCGACAAACGGCGTGATGCCATCCTGAAAGCCATTGACGAACAGGCTAAACTAACCCCCGACCTTCGTAAAAGACTTGAGACCGCCAACTCGTTCGCCGAACTCGAAGACCTTTACCTGCCCTACAAACAGAAACGTAAAACTCGCGCTAGTATCGCGATCGAGAAAGGTCTGGAGCCGCTGGCCAACCTTATTTTTGACCAGCGTGAAGCCGATGTGACCCGAGCAGCTAACCGATTCCTGACAGACAAAGTAACCTCGGTAGACGATGCGCTACAGGGTGCCCGCGACATCCTGGCCGAACGAATCAGCGAAGATGCTGATGCCCGGCAGCGCATCCGAATCCTATTCGAGAAGGAAGCTATAATCCGGTCGGTGGTGAAAAAAGGGAAAGAAACGGACGGGGCCAAATTTCGCGATTATTTTGACTTTGCTGAACCGCTACGCCGGGTTCCCTCCCACCGCCTGCTGGCCCTGCGTCGGGGTGAAACAGAAGGCTTTCTTTCGGTCAGTATTGCCCCCGATGAAGAAGCGGCCCTGGACCGGCTCGACCGGCAAGTGATACGCTATGCCGCCCCGGCAACTGTCCGCGACCAACTGACGCTGGCCATTCGCGACAGCTACAAGCGCCTGCTAAAACACTCCCTCGAAACTGAGTTCTCTAACCTCTCCAAAGAAAAAGCGGATCAGGAAGCGATTAAAATTTTTGCCGATAACCTGCGGCAGTTACTCCTGAGCCCGCCCCTTGGTCAGCAGCGGGTACTGGCCATCGACCCTGGCTTCCGCACCGGTTGTAAAGTCGTTTGTTTAGATGCTCAGGGGAGCTTACTGACCGACACAGTTATTTACCTGGCGCAATCGAAAAGTCAGGAATTGCAAGCTGCCGAGACGGTTAAAAAGCTGATTAGCCAGCATAAAATTGACTCCATCGCCATCGGCAACGGGACGGGAGGCCGGGAAACAGAAACGTTTATTCGGGGATTAGACCTCGGCAAGCCCATTTTTTTAGTCAGTGAGCAGGGCGCATCAGTTTATTCGGCTTCGGAAGTAGCCCGACAGGAGTTCCCGAAACATGACGTAACCGTGCGCGGGGCCGTGAGCATTGGTAGACGGTTGATGGACCCGCTGGCGGAACTGGTAAAAATTGACCCTAAATCTATTGGGGTAGGTCAGTATCAGCATGATGTAGACTCAACTGAACTCAAAAATAGCCTGGATGCCGTAGTAGAAAGCTGCGTGAATCAGGTTGGGGTGTCGCTCAACACCGCCAGTAGCCACTTACTGCGGTATGTGTCGGGGTTGGGGCCGCAGATTGCACAGAATATTGTCGATTTCCGGACGCAGAACGGCCCGTTTGTATCGAGGGCACAACTCAAAAAAATACCAAGACTCGGCCCGAAAGCGTTTGAGCAGTGTGCAGGCTTTCTGCGCATCGACCGGGCCGGCCATCCGGGACCTGAAAACCCTTTGGATAACAGCGCCGTACACCCTGAACGCTACGCTTTAGTCGAAAAGATGGCCCGTGACCTAAATGCGACAGTATCGGAACTGATGCAGAAACCGGCACTTCGTCAGCAGATCAAGCCCGAACGGTATGTATCGGCAGAGGTTGGTTTACCCACACTGAAAGACATTCTGGCCGAGCTGGAAAAGCCGGGCCGCGATCCGCGTGAGCAATTGTCGGTCTTTGAGTACGACGACCGCATCCGCAAACCCGAAGACCTGCACGAAGGCATGGTGCTCAATGGCGTTGTCACGAACATCACCGCCTTTGGCGCCTTCGTCGATATTGGCGTAAAACAGGATGGTCTGGTTCACGTATCGCAATTATCAAATCAGTATGTGTCTGACCCGCGTACGGTGGTTAAAGTCTTTCAGAAGGTAAAAGTTAAAGTGCTGGAAGTTGATTTAACCCGCAAACGCATTGCCCTGTCCATGAAAATTTAATAGATTTCACCGTTCGCTGCCTGCTGTGCTTTTCGTCATTACAGCAGGCAGCGGACAAAGGGAACAAAACCATTCAACCAATGCCCCAACGTTCGACTCCACTCCTACTCTTGTTGTTAGTAACGGTCCTTACCAGCTGCGATATTTTTAAACCAGCCACCCCTGCTCACCGCCCGACAACAGCCTATAAACGCCCCGCCAGTAAAGCCCCGGCTAAAGCGTTAAGAACGGTAGACACCAAAACGTACGAACGCAGCTATGCCCGCGAGGTGGTCAATGTGGCCCGCAGCTACACCGGTACGCCCTACCGCAGTGGCGGTAATTCATTCGACGGGATCGACTGTTCGGGGTTGTTATTTGCGGCTTATTCAGCGGCCGGACTACAGATCCCCCGCATTTCGTGGCAGCAATCGGAGTTTGGGCATGAAGTGGAGGTCAATGAAATAATGCCCGGCGACTGGCTCTTTTTCGTACCCGACAAGGGCAAGGCGGGCTACGTATCACATACGGGCTTGGTGACGGAGGTACGCGGCAAGAATGACATTGCGTTCATTCATGCGTCATCGTCGCGGGGCGTTCGGGAGGATAATCTGTATTCGGAATATTTTAAAGGCCGTTTTGTGAAGGCGGTACGACCGTTTTGAACCACCTGCTGTAGACGTCATAACCTGCTAAAAATTTAGGGCAGGCTGCTCAGGCAGCCTGTGTAATCAGTTCGTCCAGTTCTTCCCGCTTTTTGTGCTTTAGCTTCATTTCGAGGCTTTGGGCTTCGTTGCGGGTCGCGAACTGCTGCGTAAACTTGGTCACCCACGGTTTGCCCTCCGCCGTTTCGGTGTTGGCCTTGCCGTTATGCAGCCACAAACTGACCTGTAGATTCTTGGTCTGCCCAATAAAATACTTGTCGAGCGACTCGCTGTAGATGATATAAACGGTATGCATGACCTTGTGGAGCTTAGGAGGGTGCCGAAACAAAAACGAGATTGAAGTAACAAAACTTTCCGGCGAATACCAACACCTGTTTGCGGACTTTCTTTACCGGTAATCGCTCAATCCCTATTGCACAGGCAACTACGGGGGCATAAAAAAAGACTACCCGATACGAGTAGTCTTTGGTAAGTGGAGAATATCGGAGTCGAACCGATGGCCTCTTCCATGCCATGGAAGCGCTCTAGCCAGCTGAGCTAATCCCCCGTGCTTTTGTGGGTGCAAAGGTGAGTAAAAAGTGGACGTATGTCAAGCCTGTCGTTAAAACTTTTTGCACCTCCACCCGACCAGTCCACTCTATGAGTCGATTTCAGCCTCGGTCAGGATGTAGTTCAACTCGTAGATATTGTCGGCGTTCAGCTTCAGCGTACCCCGGAACGTGAGCCGCTCATCGGTCTTGAACTTACGCCCGGCTTTCTTGAATTTCAACGACACAACCGACTCCGGCCCGGCCCCACCGCAGAAAAAGCAGGCACTGTACGGAAACGCAGACAGTACGTACAGGTTCGCGTCCAGGTCAACGGGCAGCACGTAGCCCGTCAGTTCAACCGGTTTACCGTTAAGTTTCTGAATACCCGGCCCGAATGTTGGGTACAGCATATAGACAGACTCCTCGGCGTACCATTTTTTCTTGAAGGTCACATCGCGTAAAATTTCCCAGGATAGTTTAACTGGCTCGATGGTTGCCGGAGTCAGCGGGGAAGCAGATGGCTTCGGCGCAGCGGGGCGAAAACCGGTTGTGAACAAAACAAGACTAAAAATGACAATAAGAAGACCTTTCATACGGAAGTTGCGTTAGCGTTCTGAGTACGTTTGCGTACGTAAATCTACAAATTTTACTAAGTTTACTGAATGCTCTGGCCAGTTCTGTGACAGTATGCCCGATTTATTCAACGATAACACGAAAAACAACCCAACGATTCCGTTTCGGTTCACGCGCCTGTACATTCGGACGTTGATTTTGCTGGCTTTACTGCTTACAATTGGTCAGGGGCTGACGCAATGGCGGCTCAATGCGGTCAGCGATGAATTATATGTAATTCGCTATGCCTCGCTGCAACGAAGCCAGAGTCAGCAGATTGTAAAAAAGGCCCTTCAGCTGACCGATGCCCGCGAACAAAGTTCGTTTGCGGCTAACCAGAACGAATTAAACGCCATTTTCATGGCCTTCGAGCGGTACCATCTGGAAGGTCGGCAGGGTCACCTGCTGGCGTACGATATTACCATTCAAAAAAGTGATAGTGTCGAGCAGCTATACCGGCTGATTCGGCCCCATTTTGAAGCCATTCAGCGCGGCACCCGCGTCATTCTGCGACTCCATAACACCGATGAAGCGAATACGGTAGCTGCACAGGCCAGTCTGCAACTGCTGCTGGATAACGAAAAACCCTTTCTGGAGCAGATTGACATGATTGTCCGGCAATATTCTACGGAGTTGCGTCAGAAGATAAGCCGGTTACAGTACATCGAACTGTACCTGTATCTGTTCACCATCGCTGTACTGGTCGGTATTGGTATGTTTATTTTCCGGCCCGCCGTTGGTAAACTCCGCCAGACGATTGCTCAGTTGGTCGAGGCCGAAAAGAACACAACCCAGACCAATAAAAAGCTGTTATCGCTCAACCGGTCGCTTAAAGCCACGCGCCAAAAACTGTTTGAAGCCTCTAAACAACAGCATCAGCAGGAATTAAACGACCAGAAAATCCGCACGGCCTATCTGGTAGCCGGCCAAGAAGAAGAACGCAAACGGCTCTCGCGGGAACTGCACGATGGTCTGGGGCAGATGCTGACGGCGATCAAGCTG
Source organism: uncultured Cytophagales bacterium (assembly GCA_964251665.1). GTDB lineage: Bacteria > Bacteroidota > Bacteroidia > Cytophagales > Spirosomataceae > JBBQLG01. The sequence continues at coordinate 47,823 of CAXUKO010000009.1, read as the reverse complement.
CAGGTAGAGGGGCTGGCGGTGAGCCGGGCCGCATCGGGCACAAACGGTGCCGCCAATGGCGTCGATAACCTGAATACCCTCCGAACGCTGATTGCCCAGACCATTCAGGAAACCCGGTCTATTTCCAACAACCTGATGCCCAGCGTATTAAGCGACTTCGGTATTATTCCGGCCTTGAAAGGGCTGGCGGAGATGCAGCGTCAGAGCGGTCCGGTTGGGGTAACGTTTCAGGCGAATCTGCCGCCCACACGACTCGATAAGCAAATTGAAATCATGCTTTATCGGGTTTCGCAGGAAGCCGTTAGCAATGCGCTGCGCCACGCGGAACCCACGCATATTACCATCAATCTGTTTGAGAAAGACGATTACCTGCACCTGATCGTCGAAGATGACGGACGGGGGTTTCGTCCGCAACGCTCCCGAACGGCCAATGGGCAGGGTATCCACAACATGCACGAACGGGTTGAACTCCTGAACGGCAAATTCCGACTGACCTCCTCGCCCGGTAAGGGCACCAAAGTACAGGTCAGTGTTCCATATCATTTACAATTAGCGCATCATGAATCCGATCAAACTTATGCTCGTTGACGATCACTCGATTGTCCGCGATGGTATCCGCCTGCTGCTCGAACAAGTCGAAGGACTGCACATCATCGACGAGGCCAACGACGCCGAAGAAGCTATTGAAAAACTGAAAGCCCATCAGTCCGATGCCACCGCTTCGGCGGACCGTCTTCCCGACATTGTACTGATGGACATTTCGTTGCCGGGCCTCACGGGCATTCAGGCTACGCAGCTGATTACCAAGCAGTTTAAGACGCTGCGGGTGCTGATGCTGTCGATGCACAATAACGAAGACTACATTCTGCGGTCGGTGGAAGCTGGTGCCTATGGTTATATGCTCAAAGACTCGTCGAGCGAGGAAATGATCAAGGCCATTCACACTATTGCCTCGGGCGAAAAGTACTTCAGCTCGCCCGTAGCCACGATTATCCTGAACGGCTACATGCAGCAGCTGAAGAAGGGTGACCGGCTGGCCAGTACCCGCCGATCAAAGTTATCGAAGAAAGAAAAAGAGATTCTGGGTCATTTAGTAGCGGGTATGAGCAGCCGTGAGATTGCCGAGAAACTCCAGCTGAGCGTTCGTACAGTCGATAATCACCGGGCCAACATGATGCGTCGGCTCCAGGTACGAAATGCCGCCGAACTGGTTCGCATGGCGGTTGAAGAGAAGCTTTTGTAGGGAAACTTTTCGTTATCCTGTTTAGTTTTTACCCCGAAGACCGGCATCCTGTGGCCGGTCTTTTCGGTTTCTACAGTATTATAGTCAACCGATAGAGTAGTATAGCAAGTAACATTCACAGTTAACCAAACCAACCATGGCACTCCGATTAGGCGACATTGCACCCGATTTCACGGCGGAAACGACCGAAGGCACGATCCACTTCCACGAATGGCTGGGAAACTCATGGGGCATGATTTTTTCTCACCCCGCCGACTTCACCCCCGTCTGCACGACCGAACTGGGCCGTACGGCACAACTGAAAGATGAGTTCGACAAGCGGGGTGTTAAAGTCATTGCCGTTAGTGTAGACCCACTCGATCAGCACTATGAGTGGGTAAAAGACATCAATGAGGTCAACAATACGACCGTGAACTTTCCGATGATTGCTGACCAGGACCGCAACGTAGCGACCCTCTACGACATGATTCACCCGAATGCGAGTGAGAAAGCAACCGTTCGTTCGGTATTCATTATCGGACCGGATAAAAAAATCAAACTGACGCTGACGTATCCTGCGTCGACGGGCCGGAATTTCTTCGAGATCCTGCGCGTGATCGACTCGCTGCAATTAACGGCTAATTACCAGGTAGCCACACCCGCCGACTGGCAGGAAGGTGAGGATGTGATTGTTACGCCCGCCGTATCGAACGATCAGCTGGAAGAGAAATTCCCGAAGGGCGTAACGTTTGTAAAACCTTACCTGCGGAAAACACCCCAACCGAATAAGTGAGTTTGTAATTCGTAGTTTGTAGTTGTCGACCGAAGAAAACCACGAACCACAAACTCAATAACCAAAAACACTTTTAGCATCCGGCGGGTTAGGATTTCGATATTAACTCAATAACCAAAACACGTTATGACAACTGACTTGAAATCCGCGACAAGCACTCCGAAGAGCCCAAACTCAAAGAATCCACGCCCGGACCACAATGAAGGGCCAGTAGCTGAGGCAATAGAAAACCAGACCGCTAAATTACCTTCAGACATTTTTCTGTGGGGTGGTTTAGGTGCATTGGCTACAGCAGCTGCTACGTTTGCGACCGGCAAAAAACACGAAGCGCTGTTAATTGGTCAATGGGCCGCTCCAATTCTGATTCTGGGTTTGTATAACAAGCTCGTTAAGCTCGAAGGCAACGATTAGTAGTTACATGGGTACGGCTGCGCCAATTACCCAAGAAACCCTCCGCCAACAGCGGGGGGTTTTGTTTTGTTGGGTAATTTTGGCGTAATGAAACTACGCGTCCTGCTGCTCTACCTGATTAAACGGTACCGATACCCACTCCTGCTGGCTGTTTTTCTGCTGGCTCTGTTCAGTATCTGGCGGCTCCGCACCACCGAACGCGACGATCAGCAGTGGCAGTTTGTAAAGGACTTGGGCGTGCGCGTGCCGTTGCGGTATGCGATTCATGGCATCGACGTATCGCGGCATAACAGCCGGATCAACTGGGATCGGGTGAAGCAGGTGCAGGTTAATGGTATTCCCCTGCAATTTGTGTTCATCAAGGCAACGGAAGGGGCTACACTGGGTGATAAGTCCTTCGCCAAAAACTGGAAAGGGGCCGGTCAAGCGGGCCTGCGCCGGGGTGCCTACCACTTCTACCATCCCACCCGTGATCCCATAAAGCAGGCCGACAACTTTATCAGGCGCGTTACCCTCGAAGCCGGAGATTTCGCGCCGGTGCTGGATTTCGAGGTAATGAACGGCCAGCCGGATGCCAACATTCTGCGCGATTTACAAATCTGGCTGACAGCCGTTGAAAACCACTACAACCAGAAGCCTATTATTTACACGAACGCCTACCTGTACAATCGCTTTATCAAAGGCCACTTAGCCAACTACCCGCTCTGGATTGCCGACTACTCGAACCCGCACCTGCGTAACTACGACCGCACAAACCTCTACATCTGGCAGCATAACAAAAGTGGCTACGTGGCGGGTATTTCGGGGCTGGTCGACATTAACACCTTCGTGCAGGACCCGGCTGAGTTAAAGGAGATTTGTTTGTAAACACATTTGAGGGCTACCTTTTCGACCGGCGGTAAAAAACGAACCCGTTCTTCTCTCCTAAACGCGTAGCATCCGTCAGCGAATCAAGGGATTTGGTTTCGGTAATTTTCGTAATGAACAGCACATCTTTGTCGATGGGGCCGCGCAAGAGCCACCGTTCGTTGTAGTAGTTCGGGTTGGTGACGGGTGGCTTCTGGGTGTAGAAAAATGGTCCGTAGCTGCGGTAGGCAATGTTTTTCACGTATACATCCTGCCCCTGCGTCTGCTCGAAGAACGACATGGCCGCCCCCTGCGAAATGTTCTCGATCCGGCCGATGAAGAACCAGAGTGTGAGCGTTACAAAGACGGCCATTCCGCCAAACAGGGTCACTACGGCGCGTTTCATCTGCCGTTGATTGAACCAGATAACGCTCAGTACCAACACGATCAGCAGCACAATACCCGGAATAAGCTGCCAGTACGTCCAGTTCACTACGGCATCCAGGTTGGCAACGGCAAACGGGTCTTTAACCACTATAGCCTTGACCACGTCGATATGCTGGGCCAGAATGGGCGCGCCGATGGTCGCCAGCACATAGATAGCCCCAATGCCAATCACCCCCGTTTTCAGCCACAGCCCAAACCGAATCTGTCCCGTTTCGATGCGCGACAGTGTCAGGGCAGCTAAGTACGTAAGGGGAAAATAGCACATGGACGAATAGTGTACGATCTTCGATTTCACGATGGAAAACAGAATCAGCACCACCCAGAACAGGATAATCATCCACCGTCGGAAGTCGCGCTGCGCTCCGGTGCCCCCCGGCATGGGCCCCTGCCCGCGAATGCTGAACACCGACGCGGGGAAGGCACCAACCAGTAGAATCACGAAATGATAGCCCGGAAAACCAGCGTGTCCGGCATCGGGTGTGCTGAATAGCCGGTAGTTGTATTTGAGAAACTCCTGCATGAATTTCGGGCCGTGGGCGTAGGTTTCCAGCCCGTACCAGCAGAGCGTTACAATGGTGGTAGCCGCCGAAAAGGCCAAAAACTGAACCGGCGTAATGAACCACCGGAACCGGGCCATAATCCAGTACACACCCAGCACTAAACACACAATCAGGTAAGCAACCGGCCCTTTTGTGATCACACCGGTACCCAGTACCAGCCCACCGAGGAACAGGTACATCCAGCTATTTTTAGGCAGATCAACGCCCCCAATCCCCTCGCGTTTCCACGAAGCAAAGATCAGGTTAACGAGTCCGATGAAAATAAACAGGTTAAAATACGGGTCAATGATGCCGGAGCGGAAATACAGATGGGGCGTCACGGAACCTAAATAGGCCAGCGCCCACAACAGCCCGAAGCGGTGGTTATGCAGCTTGTACCCGAGGTTATAGAGGTAAACGAGCGTGATCATACCGCAAATCGCATTCGGCAGCCGGGCCGCAAAGGCGTTGGTGCCGAAGAGGTGCATGGCGACGGACTGACACCAGAAAAAGAAGGGTGGCTTTTCGTAGAACGGGATAAAATCGACGTGAACGCGGAAATAATCCCTGAGCACAATCATCTCGCGCGAACACTCCGCAAAGTTGATTTCGTCCCAGTCGAACAGTCGCACACCGCCCAGAAACGGGATAAATAATAAAGCTCCAATGCCGCCCAGCAGCAGCGAGTAACGCAAACGTTGATTCATCAGCATAGCAAAAAAAGCCCCGCCTGCGGGTGCAAACGGGTCGCAAAGGTAGGTAAAGCGCAGTGTTTTCAGATGAGTGGCTTTTATCAGCCCATGACTTTAGTCGTGGGTAAGTTGATTATTTCTTGCCACTCAGCCGATTCAGGACATTACTTATCCAGGCATCGTTAATGCCGAAGGTGCGCTTGATGGTGGTATAGGCGGCCACGGCTTTTTTATCCAACCAAATTAGAATAGCCTTCGCGCCATCATCGGGCCGGGCTTTATAGTTGGTGGCCCGGAGCGTGGGGGCCGTCGCTTCTTCCGTAAAATAGTAGAGGGCGATGGATTTCCGCGTCATGTCTTCGGGACAAAGAATCGGGTCGGGCAGGCCGTGGTACGAGTCTTCGTCGGTATTGAAAATGGCGCAGCGGTTAAAAATGGGTGCTATTTTGGTCACGACACCCTTCATTTGCCGGTCCCAGAGTTCGAGGTCGCCCCGGTAGTCGGGTTGCCAGTCTTTGTTGAGGTAAATCAGCAGGTTAACCCGCCGACGCCAGTTCCGCTTGTGCGGGTGGACGGTAAAGTCTGCATGCACGTTCAGAAAACCGTTGCGTTTGGACTGATGCAGCCCGCCCCCCTCCAGCGAATCATCGGACAACAGGTTCGGAATGCCCGTTAACTGACTCAGGTAAGCAACGAACCGGGGCGAATTCATCTCCCGGATTACCGCCTGAATCGGGTCGGGCAGCAGGTCCATTTTATTAAGCCCGTGCTTTTTCTCGTTGACGTGTACGTAATGAATCCAGCCCGCATCGGTCACAGCCGGGAAAGCCGCCATTGCTGCTTCGGCCGCTGAAGGCGTTAAAAAATTGTCGAACGAAATATGCGGATACGGCTCGTTCTGCTGATACGTCCGTGCATCGGTCGGGAGCGATGCCGCCCAGTGGTCGTAGTCGAAGAGGGGTTCTGTGGCAATGCGGGTAGTCATGACGCAAAAGTAACGTTGGTTTTGGCGCGTTCACTGATTAACCGCCGATGGCGCAAAAAGATTTCTATGCGTACGCGATCCGGCCCGTTCACTGGTAGTCTGATTCTTGAGTCTGAGCTGACGAACAGGGCAGGTTCGGTGCCTTTCGGTCGGGACATGCCGCTTATAAACGCAGTTCCTCACCCTTGTTTTCCGGCTAAGTAAGCGGCAGGTAAATGCAGAATTCCGTGTGATGGCCTTCCTCGGTCTCCACATGCATCTCGCCACCATGCCCTTTGGTTATGATGTCATAACTGAGCGACAGGCCCAGGCCCGTGCCCTGACCGGCGGGTTTTGTGGTAAAGAAGGGCTGAAAGATTTTGGCTTTGACAGCGGCAGGAATACCCGTGCCATTGTCTCTGATACGTACTTCCACAATTTTCCCCTGCTGTCGGGTTTTGACCAGCACCACCGGTTCGTAGCCGTTACGCTGCGCCATCTGCCGTTGTCGAACGGCGTAGAAGGCGTTGTTGTACAGGTTGAGCAGCACCCGCCCCACCTCCTGCGGCACCATGTCTACCAAGCCCAGCGTAGTGTCAAAATCGGTTACGAGCCGGGCGTTCATGTCTTTGTCTTTGGCCAGCAGTCCCTGGTAGGCCAGTTTAAGGTATTCCGCAGCCAGCGCATTGAGGTTGGTGGGTTGCCGCTGTCCGGTGCCGGTGCGGCTGTGTTCGAGCATGGCCCGCACAATGGCCGATGCCCGCTGCCCGTTCTGGACAATATAGTTCATGTTGGCCCGCAGATCGGCCGTTAAGGCAAAGGTGGTGGCTGAATCGCCGGTCTGTACGCTCTCATCCAGTTCACCCGCCAGTTCGGCCGATACCTCGGCGAAGTTAGTGACGAAGTTCAGCGGATTCTGAATTTCGTGGGCAATCCCCGCCGTGAGTTCGCCCAGACTGGCCATTTTTTCGCGTTGAATAAGCTGCGATTGCGTTGCTTTCAGATGATCAAGCGACTGTTTCAGTTCGGCGGTCCGCTCGCCTACCTGCTGTTCGAGCAGTTCGTTTTGCACCGCCAGCATATACTGCTTCTCCTGCTCCTGAACCAGTGTCTGCGCCGATAACTGCTGTACTTCGGTTAATTTTACCTGTAACAGGCGACTGTCCAACGCAAACTCACGGCCCAGAAACAGCGAGATGGAGAATACAGGGCTCAGGAATGAGACCGCAAAGCTGACCGCCGTTAGCCCCACCGACAATCCCTGCCCCACCAGATGCAACATTGTTGCCAGTGCAACAATCACCAACGTAATGCCAAAGCCAGCCGCCACAATGGCAGCGCCACGCCGACGCCCGATTAACGCACGTGCTGTCAGGCGTACCTGTTCGGCCGTGATGAGTACCACCGGAATCACGTAGGGCAGGATACCCAGCCGTCCAAAGAAAAAAAGCGGAATGCCAATCAGCAGGCAAACCCAGAGACTGTAATAAATCGGCCCGACCGGAAACCCGAAAAGCGCGTATAACGCCCGCACGGCCCCCATCCAGCCGACCTGATTGAGGGTATAAAAGGTCACGAATAAACCCAGCCCGAGCCGGATGTCGTGCGTGTGGTACGAGGCAAATAGGCACCCGAAACCAATCGTTCCCGTCAGGGTATATGCCGCAAAATAGGCGTTGGCCTGCTGACCAGGATTATACCGGAAAAACGCCAGGTGCAGCAGGCTTAACAGCAGAAACACCACTGCCACCACCAGATAAGGCATCTGGGTGGCCTGCTGATTCCGGGCCGTTCGAATGGCCTCCGCTATGCCGCTGAGCCGGACCCGGAAGAGAAAATAATAAAAATTGTCGCTGAAATGCGTTATCGGCGGCCATACGGCAAACCGAACGGCCAGTACCTGCTCCCCTGACTGGTCGAAGCGAACGGCTATCGGCTCCGGATTGTCACCATAAGGCCGGACGGCACCGGGCTGGTCGCTCACGGTGCCGTATCGCCCAAGCAGCCGCCCATTCAGATACACCTCCGACGCCAGCCGCTGGTCGATGCTCAGGGTGAGGGGTTGCACCCGCAGCGAATCACCCAGCCGAAAACGCAGCCGCAGCCAGCCAATCCCCGACCGGGGAATCTGTGGCATGTGATTGGGCGACCGGTTTGGGTTCACGTCGATGTGGGGCCACTGCCGGTCGTCGAAGCGGGGGCTGGCCCAGGCGGGATTATCGCCGGTATGCATTCGCCAGCCCTGGTCGAAGAGCAGTCCCCCCGCAGGCAGGTGGTTGATCTGAATACTGCTGGTATCGGTCTCCTGCGCGAAGCCGATACCAGCCATGCCGGCAAGCCACCCCATCAGTAAAAGTAGTCTCCTCATTTTTGCTCGTTATCAGGATCCAGAAATTGCCGGATGGCGGCCAGCATCAGCGGACGGGTTTGCCCTGCCAAACGGCTCATGGCCACTGCGCCCCCCGCTGAATTGTAGTTAAAGGTAATTTCCCACGTGAGCCGGACCCGACCCGTATCCGTTGTCGTCAGGGCCAGACTGCCCGCAGCGGCAGAAACGCCGGTAACGCCCGCCAGTTGGTAGGTATAGCCCGTTTCGGTCTGGATCAGCAGGGTTTCGGTCAGCAGCGTACCATCAGGAGCCTGCCAGGTCCGGGTAGCACCGTTTATCTGCGCTGTCTCCGTCCAGAACACCCGCCCGAACCGCGCCACGATGGGTTTCAGCACGGGTTCCAGCCCCGGCGGGCAGGTCCACGACTCGCTTAGTGTCACCTGTTCATGACTGCTACCCACCGTCAGCGGTATATACAGGTCGCCGTAGACCACATTCGACAGCGCATCGGTATCCATCATGCCCAGGGTGTAGCATACCAGCCACCGCGCGTCGGGAGCGTTCCGGTCGGTGGTCACCGGCTTGAGTTGCAGCGGCAGCCGACAGCGCTCGTGCAGGGCATCCAACAGCGCTCCCAAGCCACTCCCGACCGCCATATCACCACTGATGGTATGCCCATAGTGGCAGAGTACCGTAAGCCAGAACGACGTGGTATTTCGGGGTAATGCAATGAGCAGCAGCCGTTCAGCGTACCCAACAATGGTATCGACGGCAGCCTGCGTAGTGGGCAATCCGCCCGCGAGAGCGTCCAGCAAAGACGCCTGCAACACCCCGGCCCGCTCGGTCAGGTAGCGCCCGGACAGATTGCCCCCGCCCGAAAGGAGCTGCTGATGCACCGGAGAAAGCTGCGCCACGGCCCAGGGTGGTATTACACTTGTATCAAAGCCAAACCCCGTTGTGCCGCGCATCGACATGGCGCGTTGCAGGGGTGTAAAGTCGGTCATGGGCAAATCTTCGTTGTACACCTCCCGGCTCAGCACCAGCTGCGGTTCCGGCCCGTTGGCGGGGTCGTCGAGCAGCAGGGTCAGGATGAACGGGTCAATCGCTTCGCCATCTTTCCATACTAAATGATTGTCGCCGAAGAAGTACGGTTTCTGCCCGCCCTTATCGGCCAGATTCACCCGAAGCTGCCGGTTATTTCCCAGGAGGGTATCGCCCCCAACGGTCAACAGGTCGGCCAGTCCCGAAACAGTCAGGTCACGCTGAACGCCCTGCGCCTGTACGGCTCCCATCGACTGAATAATCTGAAGGGGTACGTATCCCGCCTGCCCTACCGGAGCCGTCACCAGCAATGATACATCGGCCACATTTACTCCCAGTTGGGGCAATTGGGCGATGGGTTCGCGCCGAATGGTTGTATCGGGATCGGTGTTTTGCCAGACAACCGCCCGGTTCAGCTTTCGGTTACCGTCGGCCGTGTGCAGCATCTGGGTCCCTGTACAGCCCGCTTCGTCCGTTGGCGGGTCGGGGTCAGTAGCCAGTTGCACCAATCCCTGACCGGCAAACCGGATGCGCAGCGCAAATTCATCGGCAAACCCTTTTTTCTGGGTACCGGGGTCTTCGTTAAACTGGCTGCCGTTTGGGTATTGACGCAGAAAATCAAGGTTGGGTAAACGGTCGGCGTAGCCACCATGCGCCCGAAACGGAAACTGCTTTTTAAATTCGGTCAGGCGCATCAGGCTCCCCAAACGTGCCAGCGCCATTTCCTGTTCGTGCGGGGGCCAGTCGGCTGCGCGTACCACCTCAAGCTGCGTCTGCGCCCAGTCGGCCACGTCGTTCAGGGCGAGCAAACCCAGCCGGTCCATGCTGTCATTGATGGATTGGGAACGGGCGTCGGCCTGAACCAGCCGCGCCAGTTGCCGGGCGTGGTTCGGCCTTGGCGGCAGGTGATCGGGGTCGGTGCGGAACAGGTTCGTACGGACAATGGGCAACAGAGACGCCAGTTCCAGAAACGGCCGGATGGCCATCGACATTAATGGCCAGGCCGCCAGCATTTCGATGGCGTCGCGCTGGGGCTTGTCCAGAGCCCAGTCTTTGATTTCGTACATCCGCGCCAGCCACATCGTCATCACGGTGTAGCAGGCGTTAAACTGAGCGGGCAGTTCATCCGTCAGCCTGCGCAGTGGTCCATCGGGCGCAACGGGCAACGGGGCGCGGGCCGGTTCAAAGGCATGACCCGCCTGGCGGGCCAGCTGGTCTTCCTGCCGCAGTTCGGTCAGGATCATGGCAAACCGGTAGAGGTGCGACTGCCGCAGGTCCTCGCAGGTCTGCAGCCACTTAGGCGTGGGCTGGGTGGTGGCCTGTTTATCGGCTACCCAGGCCGCCCAGTAGGCCCGGCCTCCGCCCAGTTCAGCCGTTTTTTTCAGCAGGAAAGCCGCCCGTTGCTCAAAATGGAGCATCCCCTCGCCTTCCTCAACGATTTCAGCAATAATGTCGGCAACCGTTTTGTAGTGCGTCAGCGGGTGCTGATCGAGCGCACTAACCGCTTTCTGAAAGCTCTGATCGCGGTAGGTCGGGCCAACGGGCAAAAAACCTTCGGCGGCTACGCTGGGGTTCATGAGTTCATTCACCAGATCGCGATTTTTGTTCACGACCCATTTCCGGCTGAACGCTTCCTTATACAGCGGTTCGATGCCCAGCGTGTACAAATCGGCAATGGACTGGAACGACTCGGACTCCGGTTCGGGCGGCATAACGGCCAGGTTTATCAGGTTACTGAACGCCCTTGTCGGATGGATCACCGTCGATTCGGCCACGTCGACTACGGTAGCATAGACTTGATTGAGTTGGGTTTTGAGCGTTTGTCGGGTTGATTCGTCGGTTACCGGCAATAGCATTCCCTCCAGCCGCAGGTCCGACTCGAACGCGTAAAGCTGCTCGAAGAGGGCGGTGGTAGCCGGGCCGAACGGGTTGTCGTCCTGCAAGGCATCCGTCGATTCATAGGTTACGAACCGGCGGCAGTTGGCCACCGAAAAGGCAGCTAACGGTATTTCAACGCCTTTTTTAGCCGGTTCTTTACGTAATCCCAACCGCTCGCGCCAGTCCGAAAAACACCAGTTTCCGGTTTGGGAGTCCGTTTCGGGCAAGTCAAAACAGGGGGCTTCGCCCAAACCCCGCAACAGACACTGCACGTAATGCAGGTGCCGCATTTCCTCCTGTGCCACCTGCAGCATCCGCTGTTTCCAGCCCCGCGCCCGCTCAAACTGGATGGCCCGCCGGGCATTTACCAACTCCGGTATGCTGTCGAACTCCTGGGGTGTCGACCGAATGGAGCAGGCGGCATAGAGGTACGTATTGAGCAGGCAGTGTTCGAGTTTGGCGGCTTCGCGCAGCAGGCTGACTAACAGTTGCCGAGCCTCCGCGTCGGGTAGTTCGACGGGTGGAACCGTAAAAATAGTGGGCTGGCTCATGGTACCGGGGGCTTAGCCGGAACCGGCATCGTGGTCAGGTCCAGAAATGTTTCGCGGCCCAGCCAGGCCCCGTTCAGCAGCGACACGTCGAGCGCTTCGGCATAATCAGCGGGGGCGTAGCTGTTAGGCACATACTGTTTAGTAAGCAACCCCATGTGCTGGTAGGTGAGCGACAGCAGTTCGCTGCACAGGAACGTTTTGCCGGTGCCGGGCTGGTTGGCGGTGCGGCCCAGAATGAAACTCAGCAGAACGGTTTCGGCAACGGGGTCGAAACCCGCCGAATGCACCTCCGCAATGGTATCGCTCAGGGGTTTTATCAACTGGCTGCGGTGGGTGACGTGTAGTTTTCGGGTGGCAATTTTTCCCACTAAGTGCTGTGCGAGGTCGTAGGTAAAGCGTTCTTCGATGGGGGCCAGCACCGGGCCGGGCTTTTTTTCGTGCAGGATAACATCCGTCACGGCAGGGTCCTGGTTGCTTTCCCAAAACAGCACTCCGCATGAGTCGGGCACGCTGATGGACAGATCGGAGGCCCGCACGGCCATACCCACGTGCGACCAGGTACTCGACAACAACATTTCTTCATTGACGGCCGGCGGTGCGGTGCCCTGCATTAGAATTACATCGCCGGTTTCAAGACTGGCAACAAAGTCGAGCCAGGGCAGAGGTCGTTTTGCAAACATAAAGGGTTCGTTTAAAGGTGAGGATAGGCAGGGAAGTCAACCGGTTACACAACCTTTTGAATGTGAGGCAGTAAGCTACGTCGAATGCCTTGATAAGGCAAACTAAATTTTGGCTGCGAAAAAATGGGTTCAGACACCTTATTCCCTGGCAAAACCGGAACCGAATCACCTGCCGCGCAAATCCGGCAAGTGCTCGTCAGCTATCAGACGGGCAACCCTTATGTTTTCACCTCGCGAAGACCGGACAGATTTTGTACGCTACTCCAGAAATACCCAGTTTTGCAGCGCTTTCACCCAATAGCCCGATTATGCTGACCAACCAACGTTTTACGGCCCTGCCCGCTTATGCTTCGCTGCAGGCGCATTACGAGCAAACTAAAGACCAGCACCTGCGCGACCTGTTTGCCACTGACCCGGCCAGGTTCACCAAATTTTCGCGTCAGTTTGAGGATACGCTGCTCGACTTTTCCAAGAACCGGATTACCGACGAGACCTTCGGGCTGCTGTTGCAGTTAGCCCAGGACGCCAACCTGCCCGACGCGATTGAAAAGATGTTTTCGGGCGATAAAATCAACCGGACCGAAGACCGGGCCGTACTGCACATTGCCCTCCGCAACCGGTCGAACACGCCGATTCTGGTTGATGGGCAGGATGTGATGCCGGAGGTGAACGATGTGCTGGACCGCATGAAGTCGTTTGCCGACCGGATTGGCTCGGGCGAATGGAAAGGCTATACCGGCAAGGCCATTACCGATATTGTGAACATCGGCATTGGCGGCTCCGACCTCGGCCCGGTGATGGTGACGGAAGCCCTGAAACCGTATGCGCTGCCCCAGTTGAAGGTGCATTTTGTGTCCAACGTCGACGGCGTCCATATCTACGAAACCCTGCAGACGGTAGACCCCGAAACCACGCTCTTCATGATTGCGTCCAAGACGTTTACGACGCAGGAAACCATGACCAATGCTCACTCGGCGCGGGACTGGTTTTTAGAGAATGGCGGCTCGGATACCGACGTAGCTAAGCATTTTGTCGCCCTGTCGACCAACCGCGCCGAAGTGGTTAAGTTTGGCATCGATCCCGAAAACATGTTTGGTTTCTGGGACTGGGTTGGTGGCCGGTACTCGCTCTGGTCGGCTATTGGGTTGTCCATTGCCTGCTACATCGGCTTCGACAACTTTGCCGACCTTTTAGCGGGTGGTCATGCGATGGATACTCACTTCCGCACGACGCCTTTTGACCAGAATCTGCCGGTTATTCTGGGGGTGCTCGGCATCTGGTACAACAATTTCTTTGGCGCACAGACCCATGCCATTCTCCCCTACGATCAATATCTGCACCGGTTTGCGGCTTATTTTCAGCAGGGCGATATGGAAAGCAACGGCAAATCGACGGATCGCGACGGCCATCCGGTCGACTATCAGACCGGTCCCATCATCTGGGGCGAACCCGGCACCAACGGGCAGCACGCCTTCTATCAGCTAATCCATCAGGGCACTAAACTGATCCCCTGCGATTTCATTGCTCCCGCTATCAGCCACCGGCCGCTGGGTAATCACCACAACTTGTTAATGTCTAATTTCTTCGCGCAGACCGAAGCCCTTATGAATGGAAAAACCACGGCGGAGGCTGCTCAGGAATTGGAAAAGTCTGGTAAATCAAGAGAAGAAATTGACTTTTTAGCCAGTTTCAAAACATTCTCCGGCAACCGGCCCACCAATTCGATCCTGCTGAAGCAGATTACCCCCCGCAGTTTAGGCAGCCTGATAGCGATGTATGAGCATAAGATCTTCACGCAGGGCGTGATATGGGACATTTTCAGTTTCGACCAGTGGGGCGTTGAGTTGGGCAAACAATTAGCCAACCGCATTACACCGGAGCTGACCACCGACGAGCCAGTTACGAATCACGACAGCTCAACCAACGGGCTGATAAATTTTTATAAGCAAAATAGGGCTTCCTAAACTTTTCCGAAAGTCGCGGGTTAAGGAGGTGTGATCGAAAGTCACACCTTTTTTTTGTACAATTTCAAACGTTATGAACATGAAAACAAATCACACGTTTCTCGCCTTCTGCGTACTGGCTGCCGGTACCGCCTTTGGGCAAAGCACAACCACGGGTACTCCCTCGTCGACCACCGGGTCGACCACCACGTACAACGCTGATTCGACGCGGTCGACCACGCCAACCACCAACGGCGATGCCAACAACGCAGCCGGGGTATCCACCTCGACCGGCACCAACGGTACCTACTCGGGCACAACCAACAGCGTAACGCCAGCCAACACTACCTACAGCACCACATCGACCGATAACAGCGATGTAAACCGCAAAACCGACAAGCCGTATAAAGGCCTGACCGTGGGCATCTACGCCGGTCTGAATTCGACCAAATTTAAAGGGGAAGCCCTTGACGCCAACGGTAGCGGCAACAAAAAGCTGACCGGCCGACTGGGCTATCAGGCGGGCATTTTCGTGCGGGGTGGCGGTCGCGTATACGGACAGATCGGCGCTGAATACTTCGCGTCAAGCTCTAACTATTTCACGGCTGGCTCGGGACAGTCGGTATCCAGCATCAACGGGCAGATCGATATCAAATACATTCAGGTTCCGGTGTACATCGGCTACAAGTTAACCGAGTCGGATCGGGGCATTTCAGCGGTACGGGTGCAGGTGGGGGTAGAATACGCCAATCGAATTGGCTCTACCAGTGGCGATTTCAACCTGAGCAACTCCGAAATCAAAAGTGGTACGTTTAATGGACTAGGTCAACTGGGTTTCGACGCGGGACCGGTATTCCTTGATCTGACGTATCATTACGGTTTCAGCAACGCCATCACCCAGAATACGGGCTTTGCCGGGTCAGCGCGCCGGATTCTGAGCGCCAGTGTTGGCTTCAAATTCTAAGTCAATCCGTCTGTTTTTTGGTAGCTGCCCCCTCCGCTGGGAGGGGGCTTTTTTGTACCATTGGATAAGCAAACCCAGCTCAGTGGTAAACAATCCGACCCATCGTCTGTTTGAACAGATGTTAGCATCATTGTTTTTTACCAGTTAAAAACGTTATGAACATGAAAACAAATCAAACCATTCTTGCATTGTGCCTTTTAGGCAGTGGCGTCGCTTTCGGACAATCAACGTCGACCACCACGACCACATCAGTGGCAACCGATTCGCCGCAGACTATGTCGACGGGTAACTCGACCAACAGCGTCACGCCCCTGAACAGCACCTACACGACAACAAGCACAACCACTGACCGGTCGCCCAGCGATACCAAGCGCAGTGATGGCAAAGGCGGCAAATTCGGTATCTACGCCGGGGTAAACTTCTCGCAGTTTGTGAATGAGCAGAAGCCCGCCAAATCGTACCGGCCCGGTTATCAGGTCGGTCTGTACTACCGTTCGCCGGGTACGATCTTCGGGCAGATCGGCGCTGAATACCGCGCATCTTCGTCAAATCTGATCAGCACAGCTTCCGGCTCAGGCACGACAACGGGTACGGTCAGCAATGAACTGAAAAGTAACATCGATCAGCGTTTTCTGGCTATCCCGGTGTATGTAGGTACACGCATTGGCGGTGCGCTGGGTCTGCGGCTTCAGGTCGGTGCGGAATTGGCCTCGCTGGTGGGCGTGAGTAAAAACGACTTTAACCTGGGTAGCGACGATCTGAAACGGACCATTCTGAACGGGCTGGCTGGTGTAGGTATCAACCTCGGACCCCTCACCCTCGATGCGGTATACAACCACGGATTTGTTCAGGTTTTCGATAAAACGGCCGATACAAAACGGAATATCTTAGCCGTGAACGTTGGCCTTCGGTTCTAAGCGCCACAACGCAGCATCCCCTACAAAGCCCCCTCCCGACGGAGGGGGCTTTTTCGTAGGCTTAACCGGGACCAGTACAGAATAATCCTAAACAATCCCCGTTCAGCGGGGTTTAGTGGGCGTTACCAGTTATATTATTCAACTCAACAACGTTATGAAAACGCAAATTTACAAGGGCCTGACCGCCCTGATGGTGCTGGCGTCGTCCATTGCCTACGGTCAGCAGAACAATGACAATAATCGGTATCGCAACGACGACCGAAATTATGACAACCGCTCGTCGCGCTACGATGATGAGCGGGATTACCGCAACGACCGGCAGGACCGGGATAACCGGAATGACGACCGGCAGCGCCGGGATGACGATATGCGTCGGCGGGATGATGATCGGCGCCGTCAGGATGACGACCGGGATCAGCGCAGTACGGATTCGGACCGGTACCGGTCCGACAGCCGCACCTTCCGCCGGTACGAAGACCGCGACCTGCAACAGGCCTACGACAAAGGGTATGATGACGGCATGAACGATGTGGAGAAAAACAAGCGGAAGGAACGTAAAGAGAACTACAAAAACTTTGCGTTTGGTGTGTACGGTGGTCTGAACTCAACCTTTTTAGCGGGCGAAAGCCTTAATGGTAACAACCCACAGGGTCGGTTAGGTTATCAGTTGGGCGCGTATGTACGAGGTGGTGGCCGATTGTTTGGTCAGATTGGCGTTGAGTACCTAACGTCGAGTTCCAACATCATTACCAAAGGCGATGGTACCACCAAAAACCTTAATGATGTAATCAACGGTGTCGATCAGAAGTACATTCACATTCCGGCTTACATCGGTGTGAAACTGGCCCAATCGCCTAAGGGCGTATCGGCCGTCCGGCTACAGGTCGGGGCTGAACTGGCAACGGTGACCTCCAACCAAACGGAGCAGACGCTGAACAATTCGTCGGTAAACGGCCTGGCCAACCTCGGCTTCGATGCGGGTCCTCTCACGATTGATTTCGTATACCACTACGGGTTCAACAATACAATTCAGAATCAGGCAGTTAGTTACAAGCCGCGTATTCTGGGCGTGAACGTCGGGTTTAAATTCTAAGTGACTCTCTGCTCAGTCCGAAAAGCCGCTCGCCCGTTGAGCGGCTTTTTTCGTTTATCTTTACCAACATGAACACGCTCTTCCCCATTTTCGTCAAGGCCGACCAACTGCACACGCTGATTGTAGGCGGTGGCTATGTAGGCCTGGAAAAAGCAACGGCACTGCTCGGCAATTCGCCCGATGCCCGCGTTACGCTGGTGGCTCCCGAAATTCGGGCCGAAATCCATGAGCTGGCCCTTCAGCATACCGGTCTGACGTTGGTAGTAGCGCCGTATGACGAGACGTTTCTGACGGACAAGCAGCTGGTGATCGTCGGCACAAATGATAAAGCCGTGAACCGGCAGGTACAGCAGGACTGTAAGGCAAAACAAATCCTGGTGAATGTGGCCGACACGCCGGACCTGTGCGACTTTTACCTCAGTTCGGTCGTAAAAAAAGGAGATCTGAAGATTGCTATTTCCACCAATGGGATGTCGCCGACGTTTGCCAAGCGGTTCCGTGAGGTGCTGGAAGAGATTTTGCCCGACAGCTTACAGGAGACACTGGAAAACCTGACCGCCATACGCAACCGGCTCAAGGGCGATTTTGTTCAGAAGATGGAGCGGCTGAATGAAATTACCAACGTGCTGAAGTGACTGACGCCGGAATTGTACTTCAGAACGAATACGAACCGAAAATCTGTTGAAGAGTGGGTGGCTGGTGATTCAGCAGAATAAAGTAGATTAGACCGGCTAACACGCCGTACCCGATGATGAGCCACTTTTTTTTCTGATCAAAACCCGCCGGATCGTGGTAATAATCGTATACCATAGACGCCGACCCGCCCAGTATCATCAGAAAAAAGGCGAAGATGCCAAAGTCGGTGCGGTGCGTAGTGACCGAATGCAGAAACCGCGCACCCGACACGATATAGAGCAGCCAGCAACCAAAGCCTGCCCGGTAGAGGTACACACTCAGTCGGCGGTCGTTTTTTATGTCGAAGAGATCAGACGTGAATTTTTCGGACATGGTGCTGGTGTTAAGAGATAGTGAAAGTACAGATGTTTTTGCGTAACCCCAAATTTGACCATGACAGACGTAGAACTAAACGCTATTGAGGCTCCGGCCATGAATACGATGCACGTAGACCTGGTCCGCGTTGATGATGCCTTTCATTTTCAGGCTACTGGCCTGTCGGGTGTAGCCCTCGACATTGATGGCTCCACCGATATTGGCGGCCACAATGCCGGTGCCCGCCCCATGGAGATGCTTCTGATGGGCCTGGCCTCGTGCAGCGCCATTGATGTCATTCTGATTCTGAAAAAGCAAAAACAGATAGTCGACGATTTCCGGTTATCGGTGGATGGCCTGCGCGAAAAAGACGCAACGCCCGCGCCTTTCCAGAAAATCCACGTACATTATATCTTTAAAGGGCAGCTGGACGGCGATAAAGTCCGCCGGGCTATTGACCTGTCGATGGACAAATACTGTTCGGCCACGGCTCAACTGCGCCCCACCGCCCGGATTACGTATTCCTTTGAAATTGAATAGCCTGAGCGCTGCTGATTTGGCACTTTTATTGATCTATTGATCAGGAAGACACCACAACTGGCCGCAAACCCGTTTCCCAATCAAAATCGATTCATTTTCATAAACCATAAACGCTCGTAATCATGAAAAATGCACTCCTGAGTCTGGCCCTGTTGGCCACCCTGTCAACGATGACGTTGGCGGGTGACGTAAAGAAGAAAGGTAAAATAACGGCCAGAGCGAAAACTAAAACCGAGTGTCCGGCCGGTACCAGCCACAGCTGCTGCATGAAACGGGCACAGGCGTAAGTCCGTTGTGCCCATTAGTACGAGGCCTTCTCTCCGGGGAAGGCCTTTTTTATGGCCTGGATGCCGGTCGAAGCGGTTGTCATTCATTCTTAACCGGCAACTGCGTAGTTTTGCCCACCGGGTCTGTATAACCACAATCGGTATGCAGTCTGGCCGCTTTATCCAGGTTAATTTTTATCCAGTTCGTCGGTATGCATCCTGTCAGGATCTTTCTTACTGCGTTACTCGCCGGTTTTGCGTCGCTACTCTACGGGCAGGCGTCACCCGCCAAAACGCAGATCATGCTTCTGGGGAGTCCCCATTTTGGTCAGCAGGGCTTTTACAAAGACATCCCCCTGGCTGATCTGTTTCAGGAACGCCGACAGGAGGAACTGAAACAGGTACTAAACGAGTTGACCCGCTACAACCCGGATCTGATCGTGATTGAGCGGGATGCGAGTGAACAGTCGGCCGTCGACAGCCTTTATAACCTGTATACAGCCGGCAAACTCAACCTAAAGGACCTGGACTATGGCCGGGCCGAAGCATACCAGATTGCCTACGCCCTGGGCCGACAGCTCCGGCATGAACGCATCTATGGGGTTAACGTTTACAGCGGCACCTCGAACCGAATACTTAACCGGGGTGAGCGAATCGATTACTATCTGGACGAACTGAAGGCATTTAATGAGTTAGGAGCGACCATCAACACACCGTTTCAGGAGGGTAAAACCACTGTATCAACTTATCTGGCTAAACTGAATTCGGCCCCAGTGCTTCAGCAGGCGTACCACCTGATGTTTATTACCCCCGCCAAAGTACGGAAGGCTAAACTCAATACGACGGAGCCGGGCTTAGACAGTACGCATGTTTCTTACGACTACGTAGGTGCTGATTTCATCTCGCATTTTTATAACCGCGAACTGAGAATCTATGCCAACATTGTTGCTACCCAACTCGCGCAGAAAAAAAAGCGTATCCTGCTCGTAATGGGGCATCGCCATGCCGCCGTGCTGACCAGGATCTTCGAGGATGACCCGGACTATCAACTTGTGCCCGTCGGGAATTACCTCAAATGAGGCAGACGCCGACCCAGCCTGCAACAGTTGAATCGGGCTATGGCTGAAAACGATGCGCCTTTTTTTGCTATCTTGTCTAAAAAACACGCCTATCCTCATGACCACTGCTACGCTTGCCAATCCATCTCACGCTCATCCGACCGATGGTCAGGTGACCTGTCAAAACTGTGGCCACGAGTACGTTGGCCGGTACTGTAGTCAGTGTAGTCAGACGGCGGATACGCACCGCATCAACTGGCATTACATCTGGCACGAGATTCCGCATAGTGTCTGGCACGTCGACCGGGGCATTGCCTTTACCCTGCGCGAACTGCTGACCCGTCCTGGTCATACCATCAGCGACTACATCAAGGGTCGGCGCGTGAATCACTACCGGCCCCTGGCCCTGCTGATTCTGCTGGGTGCCCTTGTCACGTTTGCCTCCCACAGCCTCAACGTCAGTTTTGCGGAAGAAAGTCAGCGATTGTTCAATCCAGCAGCGTCTCACGCGTCGAACCGGGTAAAGGATTTACAGAAAGAGGTAACACACTTCGTGGAAAATAGGCAGACACTCCTGCACATTGCCTTTATTCCCTTGTATGCGTTCTGGTTCTGGCTGCTGTTTCGTCGACGGGGGTACAACTACCCGGAAATGCTGGTAACGCAGACCTTCGTTGCCAATTTCAATCTCGTCCTGTCACTTGTTATCGTGCTGCTGTTCTGGGCGTTGGGCGGCTCGGCTTCGGCGTTCTCCTTCGTGATGAGTATTACCCTGATCGGCATGATGGGCTACAATTCGCTTGTGTACAGTTATCTTTTCAAGGGGAAACTGCACCTTCGTACCATCATCCTTCGTTCTGTTGTCGCTTATCTCCTGAGCTACATGAGTTTTTCGCTCATCGGCGGAGGCATTGGTGCCGTGTATGCGCTGACCCATCAACAGAAGCTCATCCAAACCCAAACAAAACCGGTACCTCAACCGACTGATCAACACCCTCACTAATGCAACAATACCACGACCTGCTCCAGCACATTCTGACCACCGGCACCCGCAAAACCGACCGTACCGGCACGGGTACCCTCAGCGTATTTGGCTACCAGATGCGGTTTAATCTACAGGATGGCTTTCCGTTACTCACGACAAAAAAGGTCCATACCCGATCCATCATTCACGAACTGCTGTGGTTCATTGCGGGCGATACCAACATTAAGTACCTGAAAGACAATGGCGTCAGCATCTGGGATGAATGGGCGGATGAGAACGGCGAGTTAGGTCCGGTTTACGGCAAACAGTGGCGCAGTTGGCCCATGCCCACCCCGGGCCAAACCATTGACCAGCTAACCGACGTGCTGAATCAGTTGAAACGCAACCCCGATTCGCGCCGGATGATTGTTACAGCCTGGAACCCCGCTGATATTCCCGATATGGCCCTGCCTGCCTGCCACGCCCTTTTTCAGTTCTATGTGGCTCCGCCCAATAGTGAACTTGGCGAAACAAAGGGCAAACTATCCTGCCAGTTGTACCAGCGCAGTGCCGACGTGTTTCTGGGCGTGCCCTTTAACATTGCGTCTTACGCCCTGCTGACGATGATGGTGGCGCAGGAGTGTGATCTGGTAGCGCACGAGTTCATTTGGACCGGTGGCGATACCCATTTGTACCTGAACCACCTGGAACAGGTTGACTTACAACTATCCCGCGAGCCGCGCACGCTACCCACTATGCGCCTGAATCCAGCCGTTACTTCCGTGTTTGATTTTACTTACGACGATTTTACGCTCGAAAATTACAACCCATACCCGGCCATCAAAGCGCCAGTAGCAGTGTAGTACCTATGTTTGATTTCCATCAGGATCGGGTGCGGTATTTTGCTCAGCAGACCCGCAACGCCGAGCAGTACGTTATCCCGTTTATTGAACAGAAAAAGCCGCTCCGGCCCGGTATGCGGGTGCTGGAAGTGGGCTCCGGCGAGGGGGGAGTGCTTAAAGCGTTCCTGAACCGGGGCTGCGTGGGTGTGGGCGTCGAGCTGGAAGCAGGAAAGACCAAATTAGCCGCCGAACTCATGGCCGACGATCTGGCGGCTGGCCGGGTATCGCTGCTCTGCAAAGACATTTACGAAGCCGATGTCGAGCGTGATTTTGGCGGGCGGTTCGACCTTGTAGTGCTTAAGGATGTGATCGAACATATCCACGACCAGGAAAAGTGCCTGACCCTGCTGAAAACGTTTCTCAAGCCGGATGGGGCCATTTATTTCGGTTTTCCGCCCTGGCAAATGCCGTTTGGTGGTCATCAGCAAGTCATTCGCAACAAATTCCTGTCGAAACTCCCCTACTTCCATCTGTTGCCCATGCCACTCTATGTCGGTGTGTTGAAAGCGTTCGGGCAACCACCGAAGGATTTGGTCGAGATTAAGGAAACGGGCATTTCCATTGAGCGGTTCGAGCGGATTGTCGGCCGGACGAATTACCATATCGACGCGGTTCGGCACTACCTCATTAACCCGATTTACGAGTTCAAATTCAACCTCAAACCCCGCGAGCAGTACGGCCTGATTGCGCGCATTCCCTACCTCCGCGATTTTGTAACGACCTGTTCATACTATCTGATCTCTCCGAATTGATGCTGAGGGGCGCCGTACCTCGGAGGTACGGCGCCCCTCAGCATCAATTCGGAGAGTTAACTAAAAATTAACGGCTCCGTTTCATGCACATCGTCGCCATTTCGGGTAGTCTGCGGGCTAATTCGACCAACACAAAAATCATTCGCGCGGCTGCTGCGCTCCTTCCTGAAGGCACCACACTCACCGTCTATGAAGGCCTGGACAGCCTGCCGCATTTCAGCCCCGAACGTGACCGCGATGGAGAAACCGTATCACCTGCCGTTGCCCACCTCCGGGCTTTATTGCAAGCCGCTGATGCCGTGCTGATCTGTACGCCCGAATACGCATTCGGCATCCCTGGTTCGCTGAAAAACGCGCTGGACTGGACCGTGTCGAGTGGTTCGCTCAATACCAAACCGGTTGCCGCCATTGCGGCCTCACCCCTCTACTCCGGGGGCGTTAATGCCCATGCGGCCCTACTCCTCACGCTGTCGGCCCTCGGGGCTCAGGTTTCGGACGCCGGAAAACTGACCATTCCGGCGATCAACGCTAAACTGAGCACCGACGGCACCATTACCGACCCGGCGCTGCTGAAATCGCTGGGCGGAGTAATGCGGGCGTTGACGGCTGCTCATGCGTAAGGTATCTCTTTGCGACAGGGGGCGTGAGAACCGGCGAATCAACCACGCACCCAGCGTAAATACCAGGGCTGGTACGCCTAAGGAAATGGGCCAGAAAAAACCGGCCGGAAACAGCCGGTACGTCGATTCGACCAGCCCGGCAGCGTATAAACCCGTTACCGAGGCTCCCATCAGCCGGTAATGCCACAGCAGCCAGTTAACCGGACGCAACCAGGCTGCTCCCATGCCCAGCGTCAGGACCAGGAGACTAACTACCGCCCCCACGTGGACAATGCCGAAATGCCCGAACAGATAGTATAACTGAAAAGCCGTCGCGTTCACCCCGACCATGCATAGCGTGTAGACGTACCCAATGTGCCGGTGCCCCTGCGTTCCTTTCGGGGCCAGGAGCAGCCCGGTACCCGTCACCACCGACAGCAGGGCCAGACCAACATGCAGGACACTGATGGGTGAGTGCAGAATGTGATTCATCGCCGGTTCGGGATGGTGAGTGACCTAAACAACGGCTTACTGAACACACGCGGCTAATTTGTTTATGTAGCGGCCCGGCCCGGAAGTTCGCCTGCCGATGATCGTGCGTGTCACAAGGCGGCAAAATTCGTAGCTTTGCCCATATGGAAAATAGCGACATCGTAGACAAGCTGGAGTTGACGGCCCGCCTGATGGAACTCCACGAAATGGATACGTTTAAAACGCGGGCGTACCAGACAGCCGCGTTCAATTTAGACAAAGCCCCGGACGATTTCACGCAGTTGCCAGCCTCCGAACTGGTCAAGCTGCCCGGCGTGGGAAAAGCGGTTGCGGGCAAAATCCGCGAACTGATTGAGACGGGACACCTGACAGATCTGGATAACCTGCTGGCCCAAACCCCCGAGGGTGTACTGCAAATGTTCAGCATCAAAGGCATTGGCGTTAAAAAAATCGGAACGCTCTGGCGCGAACTGGGCATCGAAACCCTCGATGCGCTGCAACAGGCAGGCGAAACCGGCCGGATTGCCAGCCTGAAGGGATTTGGTGAGAAAATTCAGGAAAAAATTCTGGATTCGCTGGCGTTTTTGAACAGCCTGAAAGGCAGGGTTCGGCTCGATAAAGCCGATCAAGTAGGCCAACTGTTACACGACGAACTGGCTGCTCACTTCGACCGGGTCGAAATCAGCGGGCAGGTACGTCGCCGGGTGCCCGAGATCGACACCGTCCAGTTACTGATTGAAAGCAGCGACCCCGTTTCGGCCATGCTGACTATCAACAACGGTGCCGACCTGACGCAAAACGAAGTCCTGTCGTCGCCCTTTGCGTGGCGCGGTCAGCGAAATGGCTACGACGTGGCTGTAGAACTCCTCATCTATCCCCGCGACGTCTTCGATAATCAATTGTTCGTACACACAGCCTCCGAAGCGCACCTGCTCCAGACCGGTACGCACAATAAAACGCTGCTGGAAGCGGCCTTAACCGCTCCCGATGGCAACGACGGCGCCATTTACGAACGCGCCGGTCTGCCCTACGTAGTGCCGGAAATGCGCGAAAATGACTTCGCTTTCCGCTGGTCCAAACGCTACCAGCCCGACGACCTCGTGACGTGGGACGACTTACGGGGCACGCTCCATAACCACAGCAAATGGTCGGATGGGAAAAACACGGTGGCCGAGATGGCCAACTACACCCGCGAGCTGGGGCTGTCGTATTTTGGCATTGCCGACCACTCCCCCACGGCCAGTTATGCCAATGGCCTGGACGCCGAACGTGTCCGGCAGCAACATAGCGAAATTGACCAGTTGAACGCCGGATACGGCCCGGACTTTCGGATCTTTAAAGGCATTGAATCGGACATTCTGGGCGACGGATCGCTGGATTACGACACCGAAACACTGGCCCTGTTCGATTACGTGGTAGCGTCGATTCACCAGTCGCTCGATATGGCGCAGGACAAAGCCATGAGCCGGTTACTGCGGGCCATCGAGAATCCCTATACCACCATTCTGGGCCACCCGACGGGTCGGTTAATCCTGGCGCGGGCGGGGTATCCAATTGATCATAAAGCTATTATCGACGCCTGTGCGGCCCACAACGTAGTCGTAGAAATCAATGCCAGCCCCTACCGGCTCGACATTGACTGGCACTGGATCGACTACGCCATGGAGCAGGGCGTGATGCTGAGTATCAATCCTGACGCGCACAGAATGGCCGGTTTGCTGGACATGCGTTACGGCGTCGATGTCGCCCGCAAAGGCGGGTTGACTAAAAAAATGACCTTTAACGCCTTGTCGCTCAATGAGATGGCTGCCTATTTAGCCAATCGAAAAGCCAAAATAGGGTAACGTACCGTTTAATTAGCCTTTGTAAACCAGACGGTCGGCACTTTGGTCGTCCGACTAAACCGACTCGATTTAGTCGGACGAACCAATCTC
The DNA here is from genome assembly GCA_964251665.1 of uncultured Cytophagales bacterium. Classification (GTDB taxonomy): domain Bacteria; phylum Bacteroidota; class Bacteroidia; order Cytophagales; family Spirosomataceae; genus JBBQLG01. The sequence continues at coordinate 22,016 of CAXUKO010000009.1, read as the reverse complement.
ACCCGTATGCGTCTATTCTCTACCTGTTTTCTTCTACTCTGCTTATCCATCGGCGCCCGCAGCCAGCCGTCTCCCCAGAAAACGATCTATGCCGTCACCGGCTATATCCGTGATGGCAAAAACAACCAACCCATTGCGGGGGCCAACATTTTCATTCAGGAAACACGGCAGGGCGCCACAACCGGTAAAGACGGTTTTTTTGCCATTTCCGTCAAAGAAGGCCGGTACTCGCTCCGGGTATCGCATATTGGCTGGCTGCCCATTACGCAGACCATCAACATGACCAAAAACACGCTGCTGGAGCTGAACCTGACCGAAGACACGAAGTACTTAGAGGAGGTAATCGTTACCAGCGAAGCCCCCGACCGCAACGTCCGCAAGGTGGAACTTGGCGTTTCTACGCTGAGTATCAAGAGCATCAAGCGGATTCCGGCGTTCATGGGCGAGGTAGACGTGGTCCGAAGTTTGCTGTTGCTGCCGGGCGTAACGACCGTGGGCGAAGGGGCTACGGGTATTAACGTGCGGGGTGGCAGCATTGATCAGAACCTGATGCTGCTCGACGATGCACCTATTTTCAATTCGGGTCACCTGTTCGGGTTTTTCTCGGTCTTCAACCCCGACGTGGTGCGGGAGGCAACCCTGCACCGGGGTGGTATTGCTGCGGCCTACGGGGGGCGGGCCTCGGCCATTCTGGACGTGAAAGTGCGCGAGCCGGAAGCCGAAAAATGGACCGTGAACGGGGGGATTGGGCTGGTCTCCGACCGGCTGAGTGTGGAGGGGCCGCTGATTGCCAAAAAATTCTTCGTCATGGCGGCCACGCGGGTTTCCTTCAACGATTTCCTGTTCCCGCTCGGTCCCAAGTCGCTGCGCGATACGCGGGCCAACTTCTACGATTTCACGACCAAACTCAAGTATCTCTTCAACGAACACCACTCGCTGACCTTCACCGGCTATTCGGGGAACGACCTGTTTAAACTGCCCGGCGATTCACTGTCGAGCGTGGAAGTCAACGCAACCTCGACGCAGTATAATTACCGCACCCTGGCGGGGACCTTGCGCTGGAATTATTTTATCAGTAACCGATTCAATTTAGCCACCTCGGCTATCTGGAGCGACTATCAGGTGGTTTCATCGGTAGCTGATCCGGCAAATGCCTTTAAGCTCACGGCCGACGTGCAGCACCGGCAGCTTAAATCGGATCTGAGTATTCACACCAGCGAAGCGCATCAGATACAAACCGGCGTCAGTTTAATCGACTACCACCTGCAACCGAATCAGTTGGTGCCCGGCGTCGGCTCCAACGTACTGCCCGTGACCCTCTCGACGGAGCAGGCCTATGAACTGGCGGCTTATGTACAGGACGAATGGACGCTTAACAACCGGGTGTCTCTACAGGCAGGGCTGCGGTATTCGCAGTTTATGAACCGGGGGCCGTCCAGTGTCCGCACCTACGCCGAAGGCAGCGAACGCACGCCCGAAAGCGTTGTCTCAACCAGAACGTACGGCACCGGACAGGTCTACAATCAGGTCGGTGGGCTGGAACCCCGGCTTTCCCTGCGCGTTAGCCTGGGCGAAGGGCAGTCGGTCAAAATGGGCTATAACCGGATGCGGCAGTACATTAATTTAGTAACCAACACCACAGCCGCCCTGCCAACCTCCCGCTGGAAACTAAGCGATCCGTACCTTAAACCGCAGATCACCGATCAGGTGTCGGTGGGGTATTTCCGCAATACACCCGACAATGCCATCGAAGTATCGGGTGAAGTGTACTACAAAAACCTGCAAAACGCCATCGACTACAAAGACGGGGCGAATCTGCAGCTCAACAACACCCCCGAAACCGACCTTCTGCAAGGCAAAGGACATGCCTACGGGTTTGAAACGATGCTGCGCAAGAACAAAGGAGCCTGGACCGGCTGGGTTAGCTACACCTTTTCGCGGACGTTCCTCACCATCACCAGCCCCATTGCCGCTGAACGGGTCAACGGCGGCACCATGTACCCGGCTAACTACGATAAACCACACAATTTCAATGCGATGGCTGTGTACCGGCCCAGTTTGCGGTTCAGCATGTCGTTTAATTTTACCTATAGCACCGGGCGTCCCATCACCCAGCCCTACGCCCGCGCCCAGATCAACGGGGTGTATGTCCCGATTTACGTGAACCGGAATCAGGAACGCATCCCCGACTATCACCGGCTCGATTTTTCGATGAATTTTGAACAGGACCCGGCAAAACCCCGGCGGTTTCAGTCGAGCTGGATCTTTGCCGTTTACAATGTATATGGCCACAAGAACGCTTATTCGGTGTTTTACCGGCTCAATCCCCGCGCCGATGCCGATGGCTACAAGCTGTCAATCTTTGGTACGGTTTTTCCTTCGCTGACGTATAATTTCAAATTCTGAACACATTCCGATGTCTTTAATCAGCCGTCTGTCCATTTATACACTGCTGCTATTGCTGGGTAGCTGCATTACCGAATACCAGCCCGACACAAAGTCGCTGCCCCGTTCCTTAGTTGTAGAAGGGATTATTTCGGACCAGCCCGGGCCGTATACCATCCAGCTAACCCAGACCACCGACTACACCAACGCCGGTATTAATCAGCGGGCTACGGGCGCTGCCGTTACCATCAGCGACAACCTCGGCACGTCCGAAACACTGACCGAAATCGCCCCCGGTTCGGGTATGTACCGTACCAAAGCCAGCGGGATTCGGGGCATAGCCGGTCGGCGGTATACGCTCACCATCGTCACCAGCGACAAAAAACGGTACCAGTCCGACGCGGAACTGCTCACGGCGGCCCCGCCCATCGGCAAACTGTATTACGAATACCGGGTGGACAACACGGCCCTGACCACCACCAATCAGCAGGGCTGGGATGTGTATTTAGACACGAAAGACCCCGAAACCACCGGTGACTTTTACCGCTGGCAGTGGACGCATTACGAACCCATCAGTGTTTGCCAGGTGACCGAACACCCCAATGCCATTTCTACCGGACTTTATTGCTGCACCGCCTGCTGGAACATTGACCGCTGTAATAACTGCATCGACATCAAATCCGACGTGGCCATTAACGGCAATACCCTCAGTCGGCAACTGATTATGCGGGTGCCCTACACCAGCCGGGGCCTGTACTACCTCGAAGTGCAGCAACAGCGGCTTAGTGCAGGTGGCTACGCCTTCTGGCAATCCGTAAAAGGCCTGATTCAGAACAACGGCGGCCTGTTCGACGCGGCACCTTCGTCGGTACGGGGTAATATGCGCTGCACCAGCGACCCTAATTCGGCCGTTTATGGCTTCTTCGGCGCGACGGGTGTGTCCGAAGCGTATATCTATGTCGACCGGCTCAACGCACTGGGTGCGGCCGTTCAACCGGAGCCCGTTTCAGTCAGCGTGCTGGGCTGTGCTACCTGCGTCGATAACCAGTTCCGCACCCCGAACGCCCCACGCTGGTGGAAGCAATAATTCCCCTATGCAGGTAAGACCCACCCTGATCGTCTTATCGGTTTACGCAGTATCATTGCTGCTGAAGGGGTGTATTACGGAATACCAACCCAAAATAAAATCGCTTCCGCCCGCTCTGGTGGTCGAGGGGTCGATCACGGATCAGCCGGGTCCGTATCGGGTTAAACTCACCCGAACAACCGATTATACCAACGCGGGCATCAACCTGCCGGAAACCGGCGCAACCGTACTTGTTTCGGATGAGAACGGCCAGCAGGAGTTGCTGCAGGAGTCTGGTCCGGGCAGTTACCAGACCACGGCAACTGGTCTGCGAGGTATAGCCGGACACCGCTACCGGCTCAATATCGTGACTAAAGATGGGAGCCGGTACCAGTCCGATGCCGAACTGCTCACCGCAGCACCACCCATCAGCAACGTCTACTACAAGTACCGGGCCGACCCGACGGCACTGACGAACGAGAATATTCAGGGCTGGGACGTATACATAGACACGAAAGACCCTGAAGCCATCGGCGACTTCTACCGCTGGCAGTGGGCGCACTACGAACCCATTACGCTCTGTCAGGTTGTTGATCGGCCCAATACGATACCATTGGGTATTCCCTGCTGCACCGCCTGCTGGGACATTACCCGTTGTTATACTTGTGTCAACATTAAGTCCGATGTGGCTATCAACGGCAATACGCTTAGTCGGCAGTTCATTACGCGGGTGCCCTACACCAGCCGCAGCACGTACTACCTTGAAGTGCAGCAGCAGCGGCTCAGCGCGGGCGGCTACGCCTTCTGGCAATCGGTAAAAGGACTGGTTCAGAATAACGGTGGTCTGTTTGATGCAGCTCCCTCGACCGTGCGGGGAAATCTGCGCTGCCTAAGCGACCCCAATTTGGCCGTTTATGGCTTCTTCGGCGCGACGGGTGTCTCCGAAGCGTATATCAACGTTGATCGTAGTGATGCGGAGGGACAACCCAACTTCCTGCTGCTCGATTATGCGATGGGTTGCACCACTTGTGCCGATAATCAGTACCGCACCTCTACCAAACCCCGCTGGTGGAAGCAATGAGCTGCGTTTGTAGGCCGCTGAACGGGTTTTTGTTGGAGCAGCATCCGAAATCCGGTAGCTTTGTAAAAAGGTCGCTTTGTCTGCCGCTTCCTCATGTCTGCAACGGTCAAAATTCTGGTTCTTCGTTTTTCCTCCATCGGCGACATCGTCCTCACGACGCCCGTGGTACGCTGTCTGAAGGAGCAGGTAGCCGGTGCAGAAGTCCATTATTGTACCAAGCAGGCCTACCAGTCGCTGATCGAGTACAACCCCTACCTCGACAAGCGGTTTTACCTGACCAAAGACGGCCTCGGCGCGCTGATCCGGCAGTTACGGGCCGAGCGGTACGATTACGTCATCGACCTGCACAATAACCTGAGAACCAGCCTGATCAAGTTAGCCCTCGGTGTACCATCGTTTAGTTTTGATAAGCTCAACTGGCAGAAATGGGTACTGGTCCGTCTGAAAATCAATGTGTTGCCGAATGTCCATATCGTAGACCGGTACATGGATGCCATCCGGTCGATGGGGGTCGAAAACGACGGGAAGGGGCTGGATTATTTCATTCCCTACCGCGATCAGGTGGAAGACGACTGGCTCCCGGCTACGCATCAGCGGGGTTTTGTGGCTTACGCCATCGGCGGACAGCACAACACAAAAAAACTTCCCCTGCCCCGGATGATCGAACTCTGCCGGAAAATCAACTACCCGGTCGTTCTGCTGGGTGGGCGGGAAGATGTTGAAGCCGGGGAAGCGATTGAAGACGCGTTGGGCAAAAAGATGATCTACAACGCCTGCGGCAAATACAACTTAAACCAATCGGCATCGCTGTTGCAACGGGCACGGGTCGTGTTCAGCCATGATACGGGCTTGATGCACATTGCAGCCGCGCTGAAAAAGAAGGTGTATTCGATCTGGGGCAGCACCACGCCTTACTTTGGCATGTACCCCTACAAAACAGCCTTCCTTATCCTGGAGAACAACCACCTGAACTGCCGACCCTGCTCCAAAATCGGGTATGAACGCTGCCCATTGGGACATTTTCGTTGCATGAATGATTTATCATTCGATTTTGAGATAAAGGAATTGAAGCAGAAAAAATCATTGTGAACCTTGAAAAGTCTTGACACAGAAAAAACAGAGTAAGGCACAGGGTACACGGAGTAATTTTCTCTTTTTCCTCTGCGTACTCTGTGCCTTTCTCTGCTTCCTCTGTGTTGAATAAGTATATGTCGAAAAACGTGAAAATTGGGCTGGTGCAGATGAGTTGCACCGCCGATGTGGCCGCCAACGTCGCCAAAGCCATTGATAAAATCCGGGAAGCGGCTCAACAGGGCGCTCAGGTCGTGTGTTTGCAGGAATTATTTACATCACTTTACTTCTGCGATGTAGAAGATCACCATAACTTCAGTTTAGCCGAAGCCATTCCCGGCCCCACCACCGAGCGGCTCGGGCAGGTAGCCGCCGAACTGGGCGTAGTCATCATTGCGTCGCTGTTCGAGAAACGGGCGCAGGGTCTGTATCATAATACCACCGCCGTGCTCGACGCCGACGGGGCTTACCTCGGCAAGTACCGGAAGATGCACATTCCCGACGATCCGGGCTATTACGAGAAATTTTACTTTACTCCCGGCGACCTCGGTTATAAAGTATTCGACACTAAATTTGCCCGGATCGGGGTGCTGATCTGCTGGGATCAGTGGTATCCCGAAGCGGCCCGCATCACGGCGCTGATGGGTGCTGAACTGCTCGTTTACCCCACCGCCATCGGCTGGGACACGAACGAATCCGACCCGAAGCAGAACGAGGAACAGTACAACGCCTGGCAAACCATTCAGCGCAGTCACGCCATTGCCAACGGGGTGCATGTGGTCGCCGTAAATCGGGTTGGGCGCGAAGCTGATCAGCAATTCTGGGGCGGCTCTTTCGTCTCAAACCCATTCGGCTCGCTCCTGTATCTGGCCCCCCACGATCAGGAAGTCGTTCATGTACAGGAGGTTGACCTGGCGTTGTCCGAGAAATACCGCACCACCTGGCCTTACTTCCGCGACCGGCGTATCGACTCCTATCAGCCGATCACGAAGCGGTACATCGACGAATCCTGATCCGGTACGGCAGCTATCGTCTAGTTTTAACCCACCATGATTACCCGCATGAAAGTACTCCTTTCCCTCTTACTGGCCGGTTCGGCGGGGGCAGGCTGGTGGCTTACCCACCCGCGCGGCCCCGCTCCTATTGAGGTAACCCAGCCCGCCAACCAGCCTGTACCGGCATCTACACCGTTGGCACCAACGCCCCGTGCGCGTTTTACGCCCACACCGGCGGCCCGCAAAGGCTACTGGAATATTGATGTGGTGGGTGATTTTACGCTCCCGCCTACTAAAACGCTGACGTTTTGCGGGGCAGGGCGTAATCTGCACGTCAAGCAGGATTGGGAGAAGCTTTTCCGCCGGGGATTTTCGGCTGTCGACTTTACCCGCATGACGCCCGAAGAGATTCAACCGGAGCCCTACAACCCCAACTTTCACAGCCGGTTGCAACCCAGTCGCCGGGCCATCTCGGTACCGGGGCAATACTTTGGCGGTCCTCCGTTTTCTCAGGCCTGGGCACATGATGGCAACAAGAGCAGCGAAGTTTGGTACCGCCGACCCGATACTGATCTCAACCGCCGACAGAGTCTTTACGAAGCGGCCCGCGAAATGACCGGCTCGTGCGTAGTTTTTGGGGACTGCGCGCCCACAGGCCGGAAGATTACGTGGGGCAAAATCTTCCTCGACATTGAAAACGGTGCGTCAGTCGATCAGCGGCAGGACATGATGAATGCCTATGTCTTTTTACTCAAAACGCTGAAAGACAACGCCAGCCCTTATACCGAAATTGGTACTTATATGGGCATACCGAATAACGGTTTTGGCTACTCCCGCGCTGCCGACAATACAGTAGCCGCGGACTGGTTCTGGTCTATGCCCGCGAAGCAAACGGCTGCGTCGCGCCAGCATGGCATGACGGATGACATCGTGGGCAAATCGCTGGGAGACATGGTGGACCTCCAGATGCCGGGAACGTACTATGTGTACCCCGACTTCGACTACACCATCAAACATACTGGCGATGGGGACCGACACTGGCTGGCAGCATTGCTTCAGGAACAGGAGGTGAACGCCCGGCTCAGTACCAAAAAGCGGGTGGCTTATCAATGGGTCTTCAACACACCCAGTAATGACTTTCCTAACAGTGCCAAATCCAGTAACCCGGCTCCGCCCGCCATTGCCGAAGGTGTAGGCCTTTTTTACTGGTTTACGGGCGCATACGGGGCCATTCTCTGGGATGATTTTACGACGCTGATTCCCGACCAGCCTGCCCTCGCAGACCCGGGTCAGCAGGGAATTGGCAACGACCGGAACTACGCCTGCTACGAACACTATATTCATGGGTTGTGGCGCCTGTTTAAACACCACAGCGACCTGTTTAACGGGCAGGAGAAATACCTCAACGCCAACACCGAATGTTCCTTCGACGGCGGGCAAACCTGGGCGAAATACAACCCAAATCAGCTTAAAACACGTGAGGTTCCGTTTGCCCGGGCTATCGTCAACGGCGACCAGATTCTGATTGCAGCCACGATGCCCTACGGCCGGGCGGGTCAGTCCAGCAGTCTAAAGGTTCGCTACATTGAGGATGGTTACCAGTTTTATACGGATATCAACCTGAAAGGCGACGAAATTTTTCTGGGCCGTGCCACCATGTCTCGCTCCGGTGCCCGAAAAGCAGCCAGATAAACCAACGTCATTGGGCCGTAGTTCAATGGTTATCAGTCCTTTCCTTAGGCTGACTGATTCGTGAATGACGCCCCAATACTACGATCACTTATGACTCAAACACCCGCCCAGCAAGGTTTTTATTTCCCGGCCGAATGGCAGCCCCACGTAGCTACGTGGCTCACCTGGCCCCATACCGAAGCATCCTGGACCAAAGAACGGCAGACGTTAATGCTGCCTGCCTACATCGAATTTATCAAGGCGATTACCAAAGGCGAGCAGGTCTGCATCAATGCTCATAACGAACTGGTGATGCAAACCATCGAGATGCACCTGCAACTGGCCGGTGCCGACATGAGCCGCATTACCCTCCTGCCCTTCCCAACCAACGATTCCTGGTGCCGCGATCATGGTCCGGCGTTTCTGGTCAATCCTGTGCGTCGGGAGCGTTTGGTCGTTAACTGGGGCTATAACGCCTGGGGAGGCAAATATCCGCCTTTCGACCGCGACGATCTGCTGCCAGCGCAGATTGCCAACTATCGCAAACTGGACTATGTAACGCCCGGCATCATCATGGAAGGTGGATCGGTCGAGTTTAATGGGGCCGGTACAGTGCTCACCAGCCGCGCCTGTCTGCTAAACCAGAACCGCAATGCGCACCTGACCCAGCCACAGGTTGAGCAGTACCTCCGCGATTTTTACGGCGTCGAACAGGTACTCTGGGTTGAAGAGGGCATTGTGGGTGACGACACGGACGGCCATATCGACGATACGGTCCGTTTTGTGAATGAAGACACTGTTATTGCGGCCTACGAAGGCGATGCCAGCGACGCCAATTATCCGTTTTTGCAGGAAATTCACCACGAACTGCGGCAGATGCGCCTGCTGAACGGCAAGCCACTGAACATCGTGGAAGTACCCATGCCCGACCCGGTATACAGTGATGGGTTACGTTTACCGGCCTCGTATGCCAACTTCTACATCGCCAATGCCGCTGTAATTGTGCCGACCTTTCGTTGTGATAAAGATCAGCAGGCACTGGATATTATCGGCAGTTGTTTCCCGGATCGGCCGGTTGTGGGTATCGACTCCACCGATATTGTCTGGGGGCTGGGTAGTTTTCACTGTTTAAGTCAACAGGAACCCGCCTTATGATGTACGCAGACAGAACGTTCCGGTCGGTGAGTAATACCGATAACGGTGAGGTATCCGGCGATACCCTGTTTCATTATCATCAATCCGATGCCCTTGTCTGGGCTGAGTACGCGGGCGGGAGCATCGTGAAGGGGTTTCTGATTGCCACGGTGCAACCCGATAACAGCCTCGACATGCGCTATCAGCACGTGAATCGGGCGGGTGAATTGATGACTGGCGTCTGTCATTCAACTCCGGAAACGTTACCGGACGGTCGGCTTCGACTGCACGAACGCTGGCAGTGGACATCGGGTGATGGTTCGTCAGGGGAGTCGGTTATCGACGAAGTGGCCGGGTAAACTACTGAAAAAGTGGTTTCCTCCGGTGAGCAGTCTTTCGTAAACGTATGCGTAAAACGAGTCTTTATTTATCAACGATACTGGTGCTGAGCCTCATGGCCTGCGCCCGGCAGACAGCCTTCACAGCCGAGCTACAGCCCCGCACGCTGACGGCCCTGAATCTGGAAGAAACTCTGAGTCGGCGCGATGAGGTCATGCTGGCCTATTCGCTGACGGCCTACGATGCCCGCAACAAAGCAGTAGCGGTGGTCAACGGCGCCTGGGGTGTCGAAACGGTAAAGAAAGGACAGCGTATTACCCTCCCTCCTAACGCCAGACCGATTCATTTAACCATGCCCCGACACGGCCGCCTGGTTGCATCGATGGTACTTATTGAGGTAGATGATTACTCGCGAACGAGTGAAATGCTCAGCCAGATCCAGAAAATTCACAACATCGTGAGTGTACCGGTCGGGCTGTTGCTATCGGCCACCGAAGTGCTGACGCCCCTGAAATATGTGACGGCTGGCCTGATGGCCGCCGGACTGGGGCTTAAAGTAACGGATCACCTCGATACCGACGATGTTCTGGGGCAAAGCAGCACCGACATCCGCGATGATGCCGTTCGCCAGCGGAAACAGCCGGTGATTCACGTACCGGCCCAGTTTACCGGTCAGCACCTGCGCGACCGATTCCAGTACGAGCTAACCTACGATGTGGCGTTAAAAACCGTTAAATTAGCCCCCGCGAATCAATAACGTACCGATGGATTCGTTCTGTTAGGTGCTGTAGGCGAATGATTTTGCCCGTTCGGCTGTTTTTTTAGTGTAATGGATGCGTCAATGCATAGTCCACAATCCCCGTTCTCAGTGTTGTTTTTCTCCCGTCGTTCTTTCTGGATTCCCCTCAGTGGTGGTTTACTCCTTACCGCCCTGGTGCTGTCGTGCAAAACAGCCGCCCCGCCCGTTGCGAAACAGGCTGCTCCGGCCCAACCCGTCATCCTGACGCTGGGACAAAAATCATTCACCACCGACGATTTTTTTCAGTCGTTCACCAAGAATCAGACCGTTTCCGACTCCATTCAGCCAACTGACATCAAGGACTATCTGGAGCTGTACACCAACCTGAAGCTGAAAGTACTGGCCGCCGAACAACAGGGACGCGATACAACCGAAGCCTTCCGCGAAGAGATTGAAACATACCGGAAACAGTTGGCACAATCGTTTCTGAACGATAAAGTCCTGATCGAGAATCTGAGTGCCGAAGCCTACCAGCGGTTAGGCGAAGAGGTAGCCGTATCCCATATATTACTCCCTGTATCCGAGGATGCCAGTCCGGCCGATACGCTGACCGTGTACAAACAGGCCATCGATCTGCGGGCGCAGCTGAGTAAAGATACCGACTTTGCCGAAGCAGCCCGGCAGGTATCCAAAGACCCCACCGTTGGCCGCAATAGCGGTTATCTGGGCTACATCACTGCTTTCCAGACACTGTATCCGTTTGAGACAGCCGCCTACTCCACGCCCGTTGGGCAAATTGCCCGGCCCGTACGAACCCGCTTCGGGTACCACCTGATCAAAGTGACCGACCGGCGGCCCAGCCGGGGTAAAATTCAGGTAGCACACATTTTAGTGCGAATGAGTGCCAGTGCTGACCCAACCGGGCAGCAGGCGGCTAAAACTAAAATAGACGATGTCTACACCCGGCTGCAGAAAGGCGAGTCATTCGAAACGCTGGCCCGCACCTACTCCGACGATGCTCAGTCGAAAAATGCGGGGGGTGTACTGCCTTACTTTGGTACGAACCAGAACGTACCGGCTTTTGAGGAAGCGGCTTATTCGCTCACGACGCCCGGCAGCTACTCGAAACCCGTTCAGACCAACTACGGCTGGCATATTCTGAAACTGATTGATCGAAAACCCATCGAATCGTACGCCGAACTGGCACCCTCCCTCCGTCAGTGGGTGATGACCGATACGCGGGGTGAGGTGATCCGACAGGCTACCCTGTCGCGGTTGCGGAAAGCCTACAGTATTCAGGAAAACAAGCCCGTTCTGCAACTCGCTCTGGCCAAAGCCGACACCAGTTTGCTGGCAGGCCGCTGGAAAGCTGCTGAACCACTCGACGCTGCACTGAACGGCAAAACGCTGGTCAGCATCAATAACAAGCCCCTGACGGTGAACCAGTTTTTCGCGTATGTCCGGCAAAAGCAACAGCCTAAAGCCGGCATTGGGTCTGCACCGGCCGTAGCCATGGAGCGACTTTACGACCGGTTTATGGGCGACCAGTTGATCGCTACGGAAGAGGCCGGACTCGAAACCAAATCACCGGAGTTTCGGTCGCTGCTCAACGAAATCCGCGATGGTGTGCTGCTCTCGCAGGTGATGGAAGAAAAGGTGTGGGAACGTTCGATGGCCGATTCAGTCGGGCAGCGGCAATACTACGAACAGAATAAAGCCCGCTACACCTTCCCCGAACGGGCTTTCGCGACCGTCATAGTAGCCGAAACGGACACAGTACTGAGTCAGGCCCGGCAGATGATGGCCACCACGCCATACCAGCTTCGGCGGTCGGCTCCGGCCTTATCCTACGAGAAAGGCAAAACCGCATTGACACCAGCGCTGCGCGAAAACCTGTTCGAGGTGCTGGTGATGATGGTGAAAAACCCCGACTATGTGCTGGAAGTATCCGGCTCCCGCGAGGCCAGTGAAGCCGATTCGGTTTCTGCCGGTCGGCTGTTCACAGTGGTGAGTTACCTGACGGGTAATGGCATCGACCTGAACCGGATTACCGAGCGTGATTTAAGTGCGTACCGTCCCACCAGTCAGACAGGGGGGGCTAAAGACGCTCAGCGCCGGGTCACGTTTCAATACTTTTCAATGGCCAAAGCCGATGTGGAGCGCATACTGAATGCCCGGAAACCCGTAGTCACGATCACCGACGGTGCGTTTGCAAAGGGGGCCAATCCCTACATAGACGCGGCTGGCTGGAAACCCGGCACCACAACGCTGCACCCCGGCACTAAAGCTGTTCAGGTGACCATCGCACGTATAGAACCGGCCCGACCCAGGACATTTACCGAGGCTCGCGGCACTGTGATTAACGAATATCAGGCTCTTTTAGAAAAACAATGGCTGGCGCAACTCCGGCAGCAGTTCCCTATCCAGGTCAACGAAACCGAGATGCGGAAACTCAGCCGATAAGCCCACACCCCCAAAATTTTGCTCAAATCACCATTTTAGCGTAGATTTAACGAGATGAAAACGAACAAAATCACCTGTGGCCTGCTGGCCTTGTTTGGCTGGCTTACCCTATCGGCCACGCAGGCGCAAACGGTCAGCCTGAACCGCATCATTGCTAAAGTAGACAACTACTACGTCCTTAAATCAGATCTGGAAGAATCCTATCAGTCCTATCTGTCCCAGAACCAGACGCCCCCCCAAAAGTGCCAGCTACTGGAGAGTCTGGTCATCAACAAAATGATGCTGGCCAAAGCCGAAATTGACTCCGTGATCGTCGACGATAAGCTGGTCGACAGTCAGCTCGATCAGCGGATGTCGTACATGGCGCAGCAGTTTGGGTCGGAGAAGAACATCGTTGAAGCCTACGGAAAGAGTCTGGAAATGCTGAAAAGCGAACTCCGTACGCAGGTACGCGACCAGATGACGGTGAAAAAGATGCAGGACAAAATCACCGAAAAGATGAAGGTGACGCCCAATGATGTCCGTAAGTTTTTCAACCAGATTCCTAAAGACAGCCTGCCCTATATGCCCGCCGAGGTAGAAATAGGCCAGATCGTGCGGTTTGCCAAAGTTACAAAAGCACAGAAAGATGCTTTACGGGCGCGGTTGCAGGCTCTGAAAGAGCGCGTACAGGCCGGGGAGGATTTTGGCAAATTAGCCAAAGAAAACTCCGAAGATGTTGGCTCAGCGCAGAACAACGGCGACCTCGGCTTTGCCAAACGCGGCATGATGGTGGCTCCTTTTGAAGGGGCAGCGCTGAAGTTGAAACCCAACGAAATGTCGGATATCGTGGAGTCGGATTTCGGCTTTCACCTGATTCAGCTGATTGAAACGCGGGGCGCTGAATACCACGCCCGGCACATCCTGCTACGGCCCGATTATAACCGCCTTGACCTGACCGAACCAGCTCATTTTCTGGACAGCCTGCGTCATCAGATTCAGATCGACAGCGTTAAATTCGCTGTTGCCGCGAAACAGTATTCGGAAGATAAAGGTACGGCTGACGCGGGTGGCTTGCTCCGCGATGCGCAGTCGGGAAGTGCCCGGCTGGCGATGGATGGCACCATGGAATATGCCATGTTTACCATGCTCGACACCATGAAAGTTGGTACCATCACCGCTCCTATGCCCTACCGGACGGAAGATGGCAAAAGTGCTATGCGGATTTTATACTACAAGAGCCGCGTTAATCCACACACCGCCGATTTCAAACTTGATTTCGAGAAGCTTCAGAACATTGTGCTGACCAACAAAAAGAACCACGCCATTGACGAGTGGTTCCGTAAATCGGTTGGCGACGTGTTTATCACAGTTGATCCCGAGTTCCAGGGCTGCCGTATTTTCGGGACCACCCAAACAGCCGCAACTGCCTCAACCGGGGGTGGCCAATAACTTAGTTTGTGCTTACTGTATCGGGTATGATAACCCGCACAGTAAGCACAAACACTAACAAAGGACTGTAAAACGATGAAAGAGATCTTTTTTCTAATCGAAGAAGCAGAAGAGGGCGGCTATATTGCTTCGACCATCGGTCAGTCAATCGTAACGGAGGCTGATACACTTGCTGAGTTAAAAGTAAATAGTAAGGAAGCCACACGCTGCCATTTTGACGAAGGTATCCATTAAGGAGATGGGTACTCATCATCTCACAATTCCAAAACATAATCCGGTTAGGATTGGTACGTTAAATACCATTCTCTCACAGGTGGCCGACCATTTTCAGATTAGCCGGGAGGAAGTTGCCCGGCGCCTTTTCGAATCGTAAACTATAAACTTTTCCCCTGTGCCTTATACATCCGACGTTGCGGCTGCTGAAGCCATGAATGATTCGTTTCGAAAACTCAAATCAGAAATTTCCAAAGCCGTTATTGGTCAGGACGAAACCGTTCGGCTGCTGCTGACCGCTATCTTTTGTCAGGGACACTGTTTGCTGATTGGTGTACCGGGACTGGCTAAAACCCTGCTGATTCAGACCATAGCCTCGTCGCTGCATCTGGATTTTAACCGGATTCAATTCACCCCGGACCTGATGCCGTCAGACATTCTGGGTTCGGAAACCCTCGATCAGGAGCGTAATTTCAAATTTATTAAAGGCCCCGTTTTTGCGAACATCATTCTGGCCGATGAGATCAACCGGACGCCCCCTAAAACGCAGGCGGCTCTGCTGGAAGCCATGCAGGAATACGCCGTAACCATTGCCGGTCAACGGTATGCACTGGGTCGGCCATTCTTCGTGCTGGCTACCCAAAACCCAATCGAGCAGGAAGGTACCTATCCCCTGCCCGAAGCCCAGTTAGACCGTTTTATGTTCAATATCTGGCTCGATTATCCATCGTACCAATCAGAGTTGGACATTGTTAAAAGCACCACCAGCGAACAGCGTCCGCAAATAAACGCCGTCGTAACGGGCGACGAAATCAAGGAATTTCAGCAGTTGGTACGCCGGGTGCCGGTAGTCGATAATGTGGTGGAATACGCTGTGAAACTCGTGCACAAGACCCGTCCCAACACAGAACTGGCCTCACCCGATGCCAGCCAGTACTTAGAGTGGGGCGCTGGACCACGGGCATCGCAGGCCCTGATTCTGGCGGCTAAATGCAACGCCCTGCTCAACGGCAAATACTCGCCCGATATAGAAGACGTCCGGGCCGTGGCACTGCCCATTCTTCGTCACCGCATCGTGCGTAACTTCAAAGCCGAAGCTGAAGGTGTGACAGTCGAGAAGCTTATTCAGAAGATGATGTAGCAGTGGTAAGTCAGTAAGCGGCTCTACCTAAGTTGGTACGTCCTCAGGCACTATGTGCTATCTTAGGCGATGCCGCGTATCAACTTACTGGCTTATTAACTCGCTCTACGTCGCGCCAGGAGTTCAGATCCAAGGCGGCCGGTTCGAAGACAACTTCGGTCCGGTCGCCTTTGTGTTTCATCACAATCCACTTGGTACCCCGGTCATCCTCCAGATCCAGCAGTTCGTCGAGGTAGTGCCAGCCCAATAGCACCGGTGTTCCCAGTTGCCCTTCATACCGCGTCGACACAATACCCCGCCCCGACTCAGCCCAGGTAATCGCTAAACGTTTGAGCAGTGTAGCCGACACCAGCGGCTGGTCGCAGGGCAGAAAAATCACCGCGTCGAGTTCGGTCTGGGTCATGTGTACCGCTACCAGTCCCGTTTTGATCGACGAAGCTACCCCTTTTTCGTAGCCATCATTCTCGATAACCGTTACCGGCAGATCAGCTACCTGGGGTGCAACCAGGTCTTTACTGGCTCCGACAACCACCACCACGGGACCACCCAGTTGAGCCGCCAAAGCCGTTTCAGTTGCTTTGCGAACGAGCGTTGTCCCGTTGAATGTCAGCAGTTGTTTAATCGTTTCTCCAAAACGGAGCGACGGCCCGGCGGCCAAAATTATAATGCCAATTTTCATAAATCTGTCGGGTGACAACCTGTTTTTAACGTTGATTTTATCGCGTCTAAATGTTTGCTGGTTAACCTTGTCGGTTCGCGAACACATCGGCCGGGTAGCCTACTTCCACCAGGAAAAGACCACTGGCCGGTGCCGCCCGTCCCGCTGCCGCCCGATCCTGCGCCAGAATAATCTGTTCAAAGTCAGCTACCGTCATGCGCCCCTGCCCAACCTCCAGCAGCGTCCCGACAATACAGCGCACCATGCCCCACAGAAACCGGTTGGCCTTAATGTGAAACGTCATGCCATCGGGGGTGGCTGTCCACTCCGCCCGCGTAACGGTACAGTTAAAATGAGTAACGTTCGCCCGGATTTTGCTGAAACTTTTGAAATTGGTGTATTCGAGCAGTAATCGGGCCGCTTCGTTCATCCGGTCCATATCAAGGGCGGGGTTGAACAGATAACTCTGCAGCGTCAGAAATGGATTCTTATGCCGCGTAATACGGTACTGATAGTAGCGCGAAACCGCCGAAAAGCGGGCGTGGTGATCGTCCTGAACGGGAAAGATGGCCTGGATCGCAATACCAAACGGCGTCATGCTGTTCAGCGCGTGGAGAAGTTTACCGGTGATCTCGATTGGGTCCAGTACCTCGAAATGAGCAAACTGCTGTTCGGCATGGACACCGGTATCGGTCCGGCCGCTACCCATAATCGTGATTGGCTGACGCAGGATAGCGCTGAACGCTTTTTCGAGTTCGGCCTGCACGCTGTTACCATTTTTCTGTCGTTGCCAGCCGTGGAAGTCAGTGCCTTTGTAAGAAAGTTGAATAAAATAACGCATCGTGCCGCAAAGATACGGCTTAGATGCCCGCTTCCGGCAGTTCGTCTTCAGTTACCGTCAGGTCGATCCCAGCGTAAATAGCCCCGACCGTGAGCTCAAAGTCCAGCCGGGGGAACACCACAATGTCATCGGCTGTCTGATACGTTTGATACGTCCAAACTTCGGTATTTTCCACGCGGCTGTATAGCTCTACGCCAAACCGGTGCTGATCAATCAGAAGATAGTACAGGCTTTACTATTCTCTGTAAACACCCCACAACGTAGGTGCGCCGGGTTGCCCTTCAATTAGATTGGCAACCCGGCGGGCCAGTCGGTTGTGGCGCAATGTTGTTCCTGCCTTCTTAACTCATCAATTTACCCAGCGCGTTATCGTACAGGTTTTTGGCGTCGCTCACCGTCAGCAGCGTTTCACCGTCAATCACAAACGAGCCATCGGTCACGGAACCCAACTGACTGAAGGCGACACCCGACTGCTGAACAGCCGCTTCAAAAGCAGCCTGCTTTTCGGGTTTCACCGACACTACCACCCGGCTCTGACTTTCGCCGAACAGGAACGCATCGGTACGAATCGCAGCATCCGTGGTAATCGAGAAACCAACATTTCCGGCCATCGCCGACTCTGCCAGCGTCACAAACAAACCGCCGTCCGACACGTCATGCGCCGATGCAATCTGCTTGTCTAGAATCAGTTGCTTTACCGCCTGCTGCATGGCATACTCCTCGTCCAGCGAGAACGCCGGCGCTGGAGACGCTTTGATGCCCCGATACGAATACAGGTATTCCGACGAGGCCAGGTCGTTTTTCGACTCACCGATGAGGTAGATCAGATCACCTGCCGACTGAAAATTGAGGGTCATGCGGTTGTCAGACGTTTCCATCAGACCGAGCATACCGATGGTAGGCGTCGGGAAGACCGGGCCTTCATCGGAGCTCTGGTTATAGAAACTTACGTTACCGCCCGTAACGGGGGTGTTGAAGGTTTCGCAGGCTTTCTTCATGCCTTTAATCGCGCCCACAAACTGCCAGTACACCTCCGGCACGTAGGGGTTACCAAAGTTCAGGCAGTTGGTAATTGCCAGCGGCTCCCCACCCGAACAAACGATGTTCCGGGCGGCTTCGGCCACGGCAATGGCGCAGCCCTCTTCGGGGTCGGCCTGTACATAGCGGCTGTTGCAATCCACGGTAATAACAATGGATTTATCGGTAGCCGGGGCACCGGGAAATTTCACCTGCACCACAGCCGCATCCGACGGCGCGTTGGTGCTGCGGTTGGCCGTACCCACCATCGAATCATACTGCTCATACACCCACCGGCGCGAACAGATATTGGGGTGCGACAGCAAATGGTTGACAACGGCAAGAACCTCGCCCTGCCCCGACCCACCGGAAGAAGTAACGGGGGTAAGGTCTGGTACCGAGTCAATCGTGAATTTTTTGAATTCCTGATAGTAAGCCGGTTCGCGGAATTCGCGCTGGTACTGCGGTGCCCCGCCCCCCAGCACCAGATCGTCGGCCGGTACATCGGCCACCAGCTGACCGTAGCGGTGGAAATGCAGCCGCCCCGTATCCGTTACAACACCGATCTGGGCGCAGTTCAGGTCCCACTTATCGAAAATAGCCTGGATTACGTGCTCCTGCCCTTTTTCGACCACGACCAGCATCCGCTCCTGCGACTCCGACAGCAGAATCTCGAATGGCTGCATATGGGCCTGACGCGTCGGTACTTTATCGAGGTCGATGTCCATACCATGCTCACCTTTAGCGCTCATTTCGGAGGTCGAGCAGATAATACCAGCCGCGCCCATGTCCTGAATACCAATTACTTTTCCCGTGGCCAGCACTTCCAGCGTAGCTTCGAGCAGCAGCTTTTCCATGAAGGGATCGCCGACCTGCACGGCGGGTAACTTCTCCGACGAGGTAGCCGTAATGTCTTCCGATGCGAAGGTGGCACCGTGAATACCATCTTTGCCCGTGGCCGAGCCGACAATGAACACCGGATTCCCCACGCCATACGACGTAGCTGACGCCGATTTGCCCACCTCGACAATACCCGCTGAAAAGGCATTTACCAGCGGGTTGATGTTGTAGCATTCATCAAAGTAGATTTCGCCACCCACGGTCGGAATACCGAATGCGTTACCATAGTCGCCGATGCCTTTCACGACGCCCCGCAACAGCCGTTTGGTCTTGGCCTGTTCGGGATTACCGAACCGCAGCGAGTTAAGCTGGGCAATGGGCCGGGCACCCATCGTAAAAATATCGCGGTTGATACCACCTACCCCCGTTGCCGCGCCTTGATACGGTTCCAGCGCCGAGGGGTGGTTATGCGACTCGATCTTGAAACTACACGCCAGCCCGTCGCCAATATCGACCAGGCCCGCGTTTTCTTCCCCGGCTTTGGCCAGCATCCGGCTCGGCGTACCCGGTCGCGAATCACGGGGAAGCGTTTTAAGGTAGATGATTGAGTTCTTATAGGAACAGTGTTCTGACCACATGACCGAAAAGATACTCAGTTCGGTGAAATTGGGAACACGACCCAGAATTTCCTGAATGCGCGTAAATTCTTCGGGCAGGAGGCCCAGTTTCCGGGCAGTTTCAAGCGTGGGCAGGGATTCGGTAGCTTCCATAGTTAACTGATTGACTGATTGAAGGATTGAGGTATTGACTAACTGATTGGCAATCCATTCAATCAATCATTCCCTAAATCAGTCAATCATTAGACAACCACAAAACTACGGGTTTTACGCGAAAACTGCCCGTTCTGATGCGCAAAGGCATTGACAAAACCGGAAAGCCGTCCTATATTTGCATCACCAAAGAGGAGTGGCAGAGTGGTCGATCGCGACGGTCTTGAAAACCGTTGACTGTAACAGGTCCGGGGGTTCGAATCCCTCCTCCTCTGCTGGAAGCCTTCACTAAGACTGGGTGCCCGATTAGAATCATCTAATCGGGTTTTTTTATGCCCCTGTTGTACCCCTCATTCTCACTCAGTTAACTTACGCTCCTCGAAACATCTGTTTGTTGGGTCATACTGGTGGCACCCCAAATACTTGTTGGCACCTTTTTACAAAGTGGGCGCCAAGCCTTTTAATCTGCGTTAAATCCAAAACAGTAGGATTAAGAGGAGCATGAACATTAGACGAATGGAAGTAGCATTTTGGCTGCACGATTCAAAAAAACCAGGTAAAGCGCAGA
The DNA here is from genome assembly GCA_964251665.1 of uncultured Cytophagales bacterium. Taxonomy (GTDB): domain Bacteria; phylum Bacteroidota; class Bacteroidia; order Cytophagales; family Spirosomataceae; genus JBBQLG01. The sequence continues at coordinate 1,593 of CAXUKO010000009.1, read as the reverse complement.
TTTACTGCAAAATTTCAGTGAAGGGGGAACGTGAAGACATTGGCTCTACTGGTATTACCATCTGGAAGGAAGATTGGAATTATACAACCCACCGTGTGAGTCATACCGACCCCACGGCACAGTTTAAAAACGAGCAGTTGACCACGCTGGAGCTTCAACTTATGGCCATTTACAATGACCTGTTCCGGCGTAAAACGACAATCACAGCCGGTAAGATCAAACGCATCTTCCAGCGCGGGGGCGACGGGGCCTCGCTGATCACGGCCTTTGACCTGTTCCTGAAAGACGTGAAGGCAGACCCAGACCGGACGGATGGGACACATGGCGCTTACGATGACTGCCGAAAGAAACTCATCGACTTCCTAATCAGTGAACAGGCGCTGGACCTGCCCGCCGACGATTTTGATATTAGCTGGCTGAAGAAATACCGCCGTTGGATGAAGCTTATACCGGTGGGTGATAAAACGGGCCATGCCGACAGCTACGTGCGCAAGCACAGCCAAACTATTGCCCAGGTCACCAGGTGGGCAAAACTGAATCACCTGGCTGAACACAATCCACTGGATGGGTACCGCATTCCCGATGTGAAGTATCCCAGCCCATTGTTTCTGACCGATGAGGAGTTTGAGACCCTGCGCAACCACCATTTTAAAAACCCGCACATTCAGGAAGTGGCCGACGTATTCATTATCTATTGCCGGACGGGGTTCCATTACGGCGACCTCAAAGATTTTGTTATCAACCACCGCACCGCCCTTCAACGGGGCATCGACGGCGAACTGTGGTTGATTAAGGATCGTATAAAAACCGAAGTTACCGCCAGGGTACCGCAGTTCGATGAAGTCAAGCAGATCGTCGATAAGTACGGGGGCTGGGAGCATTTGCCCATCAAGTCCAACAAAACAATGAACGACCGGCTCAAGCTGATTGCCGCCGAGTTGGGTTTTCATCCCGACCTCTCCACCAAAGCCGGTCGCAAGACCTTTACCGACTGGTGTTTCAACAGCCTGTATCTGACTACTGATGCAGTCAAAGTAATGCTGGGCCGAAAATCCGACAAAGGCTTAGAGGTCTACGGCCGCCCCGATGAACGGCGCGTTATTCACGAGTTGACCAAAACCGATGTCTTTACCAAACGTCATGGGGAGCGGGACGAGAAATTACGAAAGGCGTCTTAAACGGACAAGGCTGGGTCGATAGGCTCAGCCTTGTCCGTTTTTAGTGCCGCTATTTTAGCTGCTATTTGGTCACACCGGGCCCAGATTTCTGTTACCCGTGTTTTGAAGTACTCGTTACGTTCCGACGCCAGGGCAGTTACTTTGGCAACCCGAATTACTATATCGTTTGCGTGCAGCACTGATCGAGATGCATTCTTGTAATCCAGTTTCCGAAAGTGTTCCTCATCTTTCATAAAATATTGCCTTTAATCAATGTGTGGTATGTACCATTAACCGAATTGGACTGACAATGGCTACTCATTGGTAAATAAAGTGGGCTCAATGCACTTAGACTTTTCCGCGTCCGAGGGGGTTAGCATTTTGCTAACACGTATGATAATTTTCACATAACATAAAAGTGGTTATACAACACTCT
>CAXUKO010000008.1:0-306397 GCA_964251665.1 uncultured Cytophagales bacterium | reverse complement strand
GGCGACCACAAAGGTGACACGACTACCAGTCTTTTTCAATTCCCAAACACGCCTTTAGAGATGATAGTACATATATTGAAACATATTCAGGCTATGATTTTTATTCTGCCGACAGTCTTACTCCAGATAATGGAATTGAAACAGGTACATGGAAGTTTGCAACTGAACCTTCATCTGATCTAAAGTTTAAGCCATTTACTCCACCAAACGCATTATTTATTCTAAAATCATATTTTGGCTCAATTACATCTAATAATGAATTAAAAGTGGTTTATACTAAACCATATTTACTAAAAGATTATATATTTCCTACTTACAATGAAGAAATATATTATAAGAAAGTAAAATAATTTAATTGCATATATTTTAGAATAAGTTTGTTATATTTTCAAACTCTTTTCTTTGTTAAATCTCATAACATAAGATATACAGCAATCCTTAAAAAAATGCCATTGGCGAAGTAAAAAGTCACCAATGTTATTTTATACTTTTCTAATAGGTTATAGAGTGTACTCAGTCCGGTGATAAAGGAGGACCAACCGGTATAATCCCAAATTTACGCATACTCGCTTCGCGTTGTTCAATCGTGGGATTCTTCAGTTGGCTGCCTTCCAAAAACTGCTCCTCCATTTGGCCAGCCGGTTGATGATGGAGCAATAACCGGGCGGCCCCTTCACTGATCTTGACAAAAGTATGAGGAACACCACGCGGCCCGAACAACGAATCTCCCGCCTTCAGATAAAGAATTTCCTCCCCCAACTGAAATTTGAATTCTCCGTCAATCACATAAAACCACTCATCTAGATTTGGATGCATATGGAGAATCGGCCCCTTTTTCTCAAAACGGGTAGTTTCAAAAACACTGATTGCCCCATTAGTGTCTTTTCCTGACACTTTTAAATCAAACCGAGCACCGATATAAGTAAGACTTTTGTCGAAGCGGTCTTTACCGGCCTCCACTTTAAAGCCTTTCTCAGGTGCCAGGGGCGGGAAGCCGTATAGAGATAGCACAGGAATCCCTAAGGGAAGCTGAAGGAATCGACGACGTTGCATCGGCTGGTAAGTTTAGTGATGAGCTAAGCCTAAATAAAGTGAAATCTATCACCCTAAAAGCTTACGGTTTAGGCAGCGGTTGTTTCCCGTTGTATAAGTGGCATTATATGAAGAGAATAGTTGTAGTACTCGTCAAAATTAATTGTTAGATGATGCCGGATGGTTGTAGCCCGGACGCCTACGTCCGGTAACGACCGGTATCTTAGTTACTGCCGCACCACCGGTGGCCGCCATCCGGCAACGCTTCATAGTCTAAATCTTAATTTGCAGAAGCACTTGTATGGATTAGGCAATTGGTGTTCCCTCCTATTCTGCTTTCAATTACATAAGTAGAACAATCATTTCTTCCAGCGAGATGCCTCCGTACCGGAAGATATTCCGGTAGCAATTCACATGATGATTGCAGTTGTTGAGGTAGGCGAATAAGTAATCTTTCAGCGTGAACACATAGGCCGTTGATACGTTAAGGCAAGTAGTCCCCCGGGCGTTAAAGGAAAAAGTGTCGGCACGAAGTGATGTACTATGAGGTATGGCCGGATAATTTTTATGCCATGCCTCTATAGACCCGAATCCATACAAGACTCAAAATCTCCCTTAATTGAATGACTGTCGAAATTCGAGCGGGGAGGAATTGGTCTTGCTCCTGAATAACTTACTGAACGACTGAGGGTGCTCGAAACCCAGCCCGTAAGCGATTTCACTGACCGACAAATTAGTCGTTGACAGCCGTTCTTTTGCGGTTGAAATAAGCTTGTCGTGAATATGCTGCTGGGTGTTCTGGCCGGTCAGCGTCTTCAGCAGACTGCTCAGGTACGTAGGCGACAGATTGAGTCGTTCGGCCATGTACCCGACCGTTGGTAAACCGGTTTGCAGTAGCTCCTCACTGGCAAAATAAGCCTCAAGTACGGCCTCAAACTGGTCAAGAATTTTGTGATTGGTAATCTTCCGGGTGATGAACTGCCGCTGATAAAACCGCTCGGCATAGTTGAGCAGCACATCGAGTTGAGCGATGATGATGTTTTGACTGAACTTGTCAATCGGAGCCTGGTATTCCTGCTGAATCTGCTGGATGATGCCGACGATCATGGATTCTTCCTTTTCGGACAGAAACAGGGCTTCCCGAATCGTATAGTCAAAATAGTCGTACTGACGGATCGTTTTGGCCAGGGGTGTATGCCACAAAAAATCAGGGTGAATCATCAGCAGCCAGCCCGTATGCGCATGGGGCTCATCCGTCGTAACGGTCAGCACCTGACCGGGGGACAGAAAGACCATCACGCCGTCGTCAAAATCATACGCCTGTTGCCCGTATTTCAGTCGGCCGTTAAAATTCCGTTTCAATGCAATCGAATAGAAGTTATTCACAATGCTTTTGGGCTTGTCAATCCTCCATGTCCTGATGTCGTCAAACCGGACCACACTAATCAGCGGGTGGGCTGGTTTGGGAAGGCCGGCAAACTGGTGATACGCAGCTATGGTATCGATTCGGAGAAGCGGCTCGGTTGGCATAATTGGATGGACGTATGGCTGGGCTGTCCCCTGTGCAAAGCCCGGTAATGCGTGTTACAGCGTATACAACAATGTTAACCCTTCCCGGAGTGCAGTCGGCTTTCGGCCAAGCAGTTTTTCCAGATCACGACTTACAATGTCTTCCTGACCATTGGCAATATCGGTTATAAACCCGGTTATCCGCCGGGCTACGATTTCAGGCAGGCCGCGTCCGGTTAGTTGTGTTTCAAACGTGGCCGGCTCCGCTGCCGTGTAAGTTACGGCCTTGCCTGACAGACTGGTCAGAGCAACGGCCACATCATAAAAAGAATACGACTCACTACCCGTGAGTTGGTACGTTATGTTGCCTTCAGCGTTACTAGCTAAGGCATTCGCTATGGCTTCACCCTGCTCGCTTCGCAGCGCCAGAGCAACTCTACCCTGCCCGGCCGGTACGTAGATACCCCGCTCAAAAACGGCGTCTCCCCCCACAAACTGCGGAATTGCATCCATATACAGGATGTTCCGGAACAGCGTGTAGGGTAGTCCGCTGGCCTTAATGTACTCCTCGGTCTGAAAGTGCCCCAGCATCAACCGGTTCACGAGCGTTGCCGGGTCTTTCAGCGCCCGGCTGGTATAGGCAATCCGTTGAACACGGGCTCTCCCGGCCGCATCTACGACATTCTGGTGTTGGTGAACCCGGTTTTCCTCGTCCGTACCCGCAATCAACAGGACCGTCTCAATGCCCTGCATCGCGTTGTCGAGGGCGTCTATATCGTCGTAGGTGCCCACGCGTAGGCTCACGCCCTGTTCGGTCAGGTTAGCAGCTTTGGCTTCGTCCCGCACGAACGCGGCAATCTGGCTGGCCGGTACTTTTTGCAGTAGCTGGCGGATGACTGCGGTGCCCAATTGGCCTGTGGCTCCGGTTACTAAGATCATGGCTTATCCTGTTTTGGTTAAGACAAAGGTCTGCCAGAACGAGCAGACAGATGTAGCCGGATTTGTGGTTGTTGTAGCCGAATTAACTATCAGGTACGTTGCACAGCAGCAGGCCCGTACCTGTCGGTCAGCGATGTGTAAATGACCGCGCGATCACGACGTATTGCTATCAATCGAACCAGCCAACAAACGCCAATGGCCAACATCACCCGGCAGGATTATGTTGGCCATTGGCGTTGTAGTGCTATTATTTTTCCCTTCTACTTCGCTTTCAAATACACGAAGGGAATAATCATTTCCTCCAGCGAGACGCCCCCGTGCTGGAAGGTATCCCGGTAATAGTTCACGTAGTAGTTGTAGTTGTTGGGGTAAGCGAAGAAGTAATCTTCCAGCGTGAACACATAGGCCGTTGATACGTTAGGGCGCGGCAGGAAGAAACGCTCCGGCTTACGGGCTACAAAGACGTGGTTTTCGTCGAAACCTAAGTTCTTGCCCTGTTTGTAACGCAGGTTGGTGTTGGTTTCGCGGTAGCCGACAATCTTGGCTGGTTTCTGCACCCGAATCATGCCGTGGTCGGTGGTGATGATCAGCCGCCCGCCTTTGTCGGCAATCTTACGGATAAACTCTAGCAGGGGCGAATGCTGAAACCACGACTTGGTCAGCGACCGATACCCGGATTCGTCCGGGGCCAGCTCTTTAATCATGGCCATGTCCGTCCGGGCGTGCGAGAGCATATCCACGAAATTATAGACGACCACGTTTAACTGATTCTGCATCAGGTTATTAAAGTTATCGACCAGTGATTTACCCTGATTGATGTTCAGGATTTTGTGGTACGACGACTTAATGGTTAACCGGCTTTTCTCGATCTGCTTTTTCAGAAAGTCGTTCTCGTGGTTGTTCAGCCCCTCCTCCTCGTTGTCATCATTGACCCACAGGTCGGGAAGCTGTTTTTCCATTTCACTGGGCATCATCCCCGAAAAAATCGAGTTACGCGCAAAGGCCGTCGTGGTGGGCAGAATCGAATAGTACGACGATTCTTCTTCCACAGTGAAATAATCCGTCAGAATCGGCTCGATCACTTTCCACTGATCGTAGCGCAGGTTATCAACCAGAATAAAGAACAGGGGCGAACTCTGATCGAGCAATGGGAACACCTTCTTCCGCATCAACTGATTCGACATCAGCGGCTTATCTGCTTTCGGGTCGTTCAGCCAATCTTCGTAGTTGTCCATCACAAACTTGCAGAAGTTCGCGTTGGCTTCGCTTTTCTGCATATTCAGGATTTCGCTCATACTCTTATCCTGCGACCCATCAAGCTCCAACTCCCAGAAAATGAGCTTTTTGTAGACCTCGGCCCACTCGTCAAAGTCCATGCGGTCGTTATACTGCATAGACAGGTTACGGAACTGCTGCTGATAGCCGAGATTGGTAGCCTCAGTCACGAGCCGTTTGTTGTCTAATATCTTCTTGACTGACAGCAGGATCTGATTCGGGTTGAGGGGCTTGATGAGGTAGTCGGCAATTTTCTGGCCGATAGCCCCTTCCATAATATGCTCCTCTTCGCTCTTGGTAATCATAACCACCGGCAAATTGGGGCGCATCTGCTTAATCTGAGACAATGTCTCAAGACCGGTCATACCCGGCATGTTCTCGTCGAGAAAAACGACGTCGTAAGTTGCCTGATCGACCTTATCGAGCGCATCGGCCCCCGAGTTGACCGGCGTAACGTCGTAGCCTTTTCCTTTCAGAAACAGTATATGGGGTTTGAGCAGATCAATTTCATCGTCGGCCCAGAGTATCGAATAATTTTGCATAACGTATAGGGTCTATAGTGTCCGGTTGGTTAATCGCTGTCTTTAGTAAACGTCTAACGCCGGGTGATGTTCAGGCCGTTCGGTTTTAAGGTTTTTTAACAGGTTACCTCACGGCAGCGGCCGGCCGCTGGTATCCAAGTTTTAAAGCCCCTCTCCTGTTTTAGGAGAGGGGTTAGGGTGAGGTAAAGCCACTGGCTATCCTCTCCAGATCCTCCGGCGTGTCAATGCCGTGACTATCAAGATCCGTTTCGACAACGCGAATGCGGTAGCCCGCTTCCAGCCACCGCAACTGCTCCAGCGATTCGGCCTGCTCCAGCGTTGAGGGCGGTAACTGCGTAATCCGGGCCAGCGTATCAGTGCGATAGGCATACAGGCCGATGTGTTTGAAGTAAGTATGGTGCTGAAGCCATTCCTCAACCGGACAACCCCGCTGATACGGAATGGGATGGCGACTAAAATACAGGGCCTCCTGCCGGTCCGGTGCGCTACGGCTCAGCACCACTTTAGGCGTGTTGGGATTAGTGAGCGTCGCGTAATCGTCGATTCGCTTCACCAGCGTAGCCAGTTCGGTAATTCCATCCAGCACCGAGGTCAGCAGGTCGATCTGCCGGGGTTGAATAAACGGTTCGTCGCCCTGAATATTCACCACGTAATCGGCCGGGTAGCCCAGCGTTTCGACTACTTCCTGGCAGCGGTCGGTACCGCTCTGATGATGCGTGCCCGTCATAACTACCTCTCCGCCAAAGGCAGCAACATGGTCGCTGATGCGGGCATCGTCGGTGGCAACCACCACGCGGGTAAGTGATTGCGCCTGTCGGGCCTGTTCTACCACGCGCTGAATCATGGTTTTACCACCAATGTCGGCTAAGGCTTTGGCCGGAAATCGGGTCGATGCGTAACGGGCCGGAATAATACCGAGAATCGTCATAAATAAGGTCCGTAAGTTAACAGGCAGCAAGTTGGACAAAAAAGCGTTTTACGGCTAATTCTCGCTATTTTTGCGTGTATACCGGGCTTTATGGCCGGGTTAACGCATCCATCACAGACTTTGTTTTACCGCAGCGATACCGAATTTGTCCACCAATGACTAAACAGCTTCGTTCCCCATTTCATTGTCTTTGCCTGATGGGCCTGCTAACCACCAGTTCGCTTCAGGCGCTGTCGATGCCGATTGACTCGGTTGGTATTGAAAAGCGCGACGGCAAGCGTTTCATCGTTCACCGCGTCAATCAGGGGCAGACGCTCTACGCCATTGCCCGGCGCTACAACAGCAGCGTCAGCGCCATCAAGGCCGCGAATCCCGACATTAAAGACGCCGTGCGCTACGGTCAGTCGGTGCGGGTGCCGCTGGCGGAGAACAACCTGTCCCGGCGCGACCTGCGGACGTTCGATAAAACCGTTCGCAAGGCCGAGAAAGCGAAGGATGAACAGGCCGACGCGGCCAAAGACGCCCCTAAAGCTCCGGTTGTTGCCGACACCAAGCCGAAATCATCAGCCGCCAAACCGGTCAAAAAAGCGGAGCCGGTCGTAAGCGGGAACAGCGGTATTCACGTCGTTGAAACCGGGCAGACGCTGTATAGTCTGGCCGTGCGCTATGGTGTACCCCAATCGGTTTTACGGAAATGGAACAACCTCAGTTCCGACAATGTCCTGATTGGTCAGGCCCTGATTGTCTCGGAAAAATCGTACACCGCCCGTCAGCCCGCAGCCGCGATCAAAGCTGAACGGGCCAAACCAAAAGCCCCAAAACCGGAACCGGTTAAAGCCGAGAAACCCGCTCCCACCGAAAAACAGAGCACTGTGGCCCCGGCTCCCGAGCGGGAACGCACCCCTACATCGGCGGCTCCACTGCCAACATCCCCCGGTTCGGCCTCGCCAGTTGCGACGGTCGAACCCAAAGTGATTCGGGCGGGTGATACGGCCCCGTTACCCACCAAAGGCCGGCGCATCAGCGATATTGGTCTGGCCGAAGTAATCGAAGGCAACGACGATTCGGGTAAGTATCTGGCCCTCCACCGCTCCGCTCCCGTTGGCACGCTGGTGCAGGTACGCAACGATGTCAGCAACCAGAGCGTGTGGGTAAAGGTGATTGGCCGCTTGCCCGATACGGGTATTAACGACCGGATTCTGATTAAGCTGTCCGAACGGGCGTTTACGAAACTTTCGCCCAACGACCGGCGTTTTCGGGCCGAGGTGAGTTATATAGCGCCTTAGTAGAGTTTACTCATCCAACTATGGAAACCAAAGAAGAACGCATTGCCAGGCGGCAGCGGGAACGCGAACTAAAAATGAAGGCGACGCCGGGTTATAAAGTGTGGGCTGTGGCTTTCACCATTTTCTACCCCTTTGTTGCTGTCTTTACCTTTGCATTCTCCGGTGTGCTGGCCTTTTTCTCCGGCATTTCGCGCGGCCTCGCCTGGATCGCCAGTGGCGGCAAAGTGCGTTAGTCTCCCTCTAAAATATACTACCCGATTGATTAGCGAATCTGTACATAGTTTACTGAATACGAAGGCCGATTTCTATAATCGGCCTTCCTTTATTGAGCGCGACCCCATCAGCATTCCCCATCAGTTCAGCCGGAAGCAGGATATTGAACTGATGGGTTTCTGGGCCGCCGTGTTGGCGTGGGGGCAGCGCCCCGTCATTCTGAAAAAGGCCAATGAACTGGTTACGCTGATGGATGGCGCGCCCTACGACTTCGTGCGGCATCATACAGACAGTGATCTCAAGCGGTTTCTGGCGTTTAAACACCGTACCTTTAACGCCACCGACGCGCTCTATTTTCTGCATTTTTTCCATCAGTACTACCAGGATCACGAAACGCTGGAAGATGCGTTTTTGCCGGGTATCCCATCCGAAACAGCTACCATTGAGGCTAACCTGATTGCCTTCCACGACCGGTTCTGCTGCGACCCTTATTTCCCCGAACGTACCCGCAAGCACATTGCCACGCCCGCCCGAAACTCGTCCTGCAAGCGGCTTTGTATGTTTCTGCGGTGGATGGTCCGGCGCGACGACCGTGGCGTCGATTTTGGTATCTGGACACGCCTGCAACCGCATCAGTTAGTGATTCCGATTGATGTGCACGTGAACCGGGTGGCCCGGCAGTTAGGCCTGCTGACCCGGCCTCAGACCGACTGGAAAGCGGCTCTGCAATTGACCCAAACCCTCCGCGAGCTGGACCCGACCGATCCCGTACGCTACGATTTTGCCCTGTTCGGGCTGGGTGTCGAAGGGGAGATGTAGCAATAGACGGCTACTTAGGCAGCGGGCATGTCTTCCGGCGAATTGTTTGTTGCTTTGCGACGGCAACCTCACGAACACATGTCTTTTCAGATCACGACACAACCTCTTTTCGGTACGGATGCTACGGCGGCCCTGCCCGATGACCGCGATCCACTCGCTGAACTTGTTCTACATAATACAGCTACCGGCGAATTTGCCATTATCATTCCCGGCTATGGTGGTATGCTGCGGCAGTTAGTGCTGCGGCAGGGCGAGCAGCGGTTTTCGGTCATTGAAGCGCCGGAATCCCCACAGGCACTATTTGCCGATGAGACGTATTCCAGCCGGTTACTTTACCCCTTTCCGGGTCGCATTGAGCATGGTGTTTACACCTTCGAGGGCGTCGACTATGCCCTGCACATGAACGAAACCCGGCGCAATCATGCCCTGCACGGTCTGGTCTATACTACCCCTTTCGCCGTGATTAGTGAAGAAACGACCGAAACGATGGCCCGCCTGACCCTGCGCTATACACATACCGGTGAGCAGACTGGCTACCCGTTTCCGTTTGAACTGACGATTAGCTACACGCTCACTGCCAATGGGCTAACCCTGGCCTATTCGGGTCTTAATAATGGTTCGTCGCCCAGCCCGTCGGCGTTTGGCTGGCATCCGTATTTCACCCTGAAGCCGTTTCCGCACACGGTCGAACCCGGTGTGGTTGAAGCCGACAATTTACTCGATGAGATGACGCTTACCCTGCCCGTTCAGTCGGTAGTGGTTCTGGGCGACGATATGATGCCAACGGGAACGGTAAACCCGCTTGCGACGAATGTTTTCACCCTGAAAAATTGGGAAGTGGATGCGCCATTCATTGTTAGCAAATCGGACGCAGACTACGCCGAAAGTCGTTTGACTGCCCCAAAACAAGGCACTTCGCTGGTCATCAGTCAGCAAACCGGCCCCGGCAAACTTGGGTATCTGGTTGTTTTCACGCCCCCCAAACGCGACCGGATTGCGATTGAGCCACAAACCGCAAACGTAAACGCCTTTAACACCGGCGAAGGTCTTGCCGTGCTGGAACCGGGCGACGCCCTCGATGGCTGGATACGGGTTCAGTTGCGGGGAGTCCAGTGATGACGTGGTCGCTTTTGATTGCCGGTAAAAAATGATGCTGATTTTGTGAAGCTTCGGCACCAGTCGGTGCCGAAGCTTCACAAAATCAGCATGACAGAAAATTTTACTCTGTGTTAAAACGTCAAACTGAGCTTACAACTCAAATGTAATCCCCTGTGCCAGCGGCATGGTGGTGCCGTAGTTGATGGTGTTAGTCTGCCGACGCATGTACGCTTTCCAGGCGTCGGAGCCGGATTCGCGCCCGCCACCGGTTTCCTTTTCGCCCCCGAACGCCCCGCCAATCTCTGCGCCCGACGTGCCGATGTTTACATTGGCAATGCCACAGTCGGACCCGACAGACGATAAAAACTGTTCGGCTTCGCGGAGGTTGAGCGTAAAAATAGCCGACGATAAGCCCTGTGGCACGCCGTTTTGCTGGCCAATGGCATCATCCAGCGTTGTATATTTCAGCAGGTAGAGAATGGGCGCAAACGTCTCACGCTGCACGACCGGCCACTCGTTTCGGGCTTCGGCAATGCAGGGTTTCACGTAACACCCCGACTCAAAGTCCATTCCTTCCAATACACCCGGTTCTACCACAAACGTGCCGCCCTGTTGCCGAATGTCATCAACGGCGGTCAGGTATCCGGCTACAGCCGCCTTATCAATCAGCGGCCCAACGTGGAATGTTTCGTCCAGTGGATTACCGATACGTAGTTGTCCGTAGGCGCGGGCCAGCCGGGTCTTTACGTCGTTGTACACCGATTCCTGCACAATAATCCGGCGTGTGGTGGTGCAGCGCTGCCCCGCCGTACCTACTGCACCGAACACAATGGCCGGAATGGCGTGGTCCAGATCGGCATGCTGCGAAACAATGATCGCGTTGTTGCCACCCAGTTCCAGCAGGCTGCGCCCCATGCGCTCGGCTACGGCCGCCCCAACGGCTTTCCCCATCCGGGTGCTGCCCGTTGCTGATACCAGCGCCACCCGGGGGTCGTGGGCCAGCCACTCACCCGCATCACGCGCGCCCGTAACCAGACATGAGACACCCTCCGGCACGTCGTTGTTGCGCAACACTTCCGAAATAATCTGCTGACAGGCCAGGGCCGTGAGCGGTGTTTTCTCCGACGGTTTCCAGACGCACACGTCGCCACAGACCCAGGCAATCATCGCGTTCCAGGACCAGACGGCTACCGGAAAGTTAAACGCGGAGATGATACCGACTACGCCCAGCGGATGCCATTGCTCGTACATGCGGTGGGCGGGCCGTTCGGAGTGCATCGTCAGGCCGTAAAGCTGCCGCGACAGACCGACGGCAAAATCGCAGATGTCAATAATCTCCTGCACCTCGCCCAGCCCTTCCTGTAGCGACTTGCCCATTTCGTAGCTAACCAGCGTACCGAGTTCTTTCTTGTAAAGCCGGAACTGCTCCCCCATCTGCCGCACAATGTCGCCCCGCCGGGGAGCGGGCACGAGCCGCCACGCCTGAAAAGCAGTCTTCGCCGTTTCGACAACTTTATCGTAATCGGCGCGGGTAGAGACATGGACGCGGGCGATCAGCTGCCCATCAGCGGGCGAGTACGAATCGATGGTTTTCTCGGTCGAATGCCAGAACACCTGACCGGTGCTGGTTCCGGGTTTGATGGATTTGGTGGGTAAAGGCAGAATATTTTCCATAGCGAGGTAAGGTTTATAGGTTTACCTCACCCCAACCCCTCTCCTTTTAAAGGAGAAGGACTTCACTAACTTAGATATCGGTATCTAACCCAATGAAGCCCCTCTCCTAAAACAGGAGAGGGGTTGGGGTGAGGTGGATGCTAGCTCAGTCGGTCTTTAAAGGTTTCGTAGCCGTATTCGCGCACCAGCCGGAATGAACCGTCGGTTTGCTGAATCCCGATAGCGGGCAAACCAACGCCGTTGAACGTTGTCGTTTTGACCATTGTGTAATGAATCATATCGTCGAACACAAGTTTATCCCCGATTTCGAGCGGTTTGTCGAACGAATAGTCACCCATGAAATCACCCGCCAGGCAGGTCATGCCGCCGAGCCGGTACGTGGGTTTATCGGCAACCGGTTCGTGGTACGAATCCAGAATACGCGGTTTGTAGGGCATTTCGAGGGTATCGGGCATGTGGGCGGCAAACGACGTATCCAGCACCGCCACGTCGATTCCCTGACTGGTAAACACGTCCAGCACCGTCGAGACCAGCACGCCTGTTTGCCAGGCAATGGCCGATCCCGGTTCCATAATCACGTCGACGTTGTATTTCTCACGGAACGCCTTCAGCAGTCCGATCAGGTGTTGGGTATTGTAGCCTTCGCGGGTCATGAGGTGCCCTCCGCCCAGATTTACCCATTTCGCCTGATGAAGCAGGTTGCCAAAACGGGATTCGAGAGCCTCAAGGGTTCGTTCGAGGGTGAACGAATCGTTTTCGCAGAGCGTGTGGAAATGAATACCCTCCAGCCCGTCAGGAAGCTGATCGGGCAACTGATCGCGGGTAGCGCCGAGCCGCGAACCGGGCACACAGGGATTGTACATATCCGTGGCCACCTCGGAATACTGGGGATTCACGCGGATGCCGCACGAAACGCCTTTGCCCGCTACCCGTTCGCGAAACCGCTCCCACTGGGTCCAGGAGTTGAAGGTCAGGTGACTGCTGCGGCTGACGATTTCATCGAACTCATCGTCGCGGTAAGCCGGCACATACGTATGGGCCTTCACGGCCATGTACTCATTTACCAGCTTGATTTCGTTGAGCGAACTCGCCGTGGCTCCGCTCAGGTACTCGCGCACGAGCGGAAACACGCTGTACATCGAAAACCCTTTGAGAGCCAGAATAATGGTAACGCCAGCGGCTTTCTGAACCGAGTCGATCAGGGCTAAGTTTTTGCGCAATTTGCCTTCGTCCAGCACGAAACAGGGCGAGGGTATATCGGTATAATTCATGAAAATGCGAATCGTAGTTTGCGAGGGCAAAGATACTTCACTTCGACCCAAACGCGATGGGCAAATTGCACTTCACCCGAATCGTATAGCCGGATTGCGTGCCGGGGAGCCAGCGCGGCATAGCGTTTACGACACGAACAGCTTCCTTCTCACAACCGTAGCCGGGTCCGTTTAATACCTCTATGTGCGTTAGCTGACCGTCGCACTCGACTATAAACGACACAAATACGTTGCCCTTTACCTTCGCTTTGGCCGCTGAATCCGGATAGTGAGTGTGGCTGGTTAGATACGCCTGCATAGCCCGCAGGCCGCCCGGAAATTCCGGACTGCGCTCAACAATAGTGTACACGATTTCCTCGCGCTCCGGTTTGGGCGGTTGAGCTAAGGCGGCTGAATTAAGTAAAACCACGCCCGACCAAAAAACAGCATTGATCAGGCGAAGCAAGGGGATGGTTCCCAACATGGCGTTACCTGTTTATTCCAGTGTGAATGTGATTGGCAGGTTAAACTTGACCCGCACCGCGCGGCCCGACTGTTTACCGGGTTTCCAGCGGGGCATCTGCCGTATAACGCGGGTGGCCTCTTCGTCACAGCCAAAGCCAATGCCTTTTAACACCGCAACATCACTCAGGCTCCCATCGGCCGCTACCACGAAACTTACGTACACTTTCCCCAATACGCCAGCCGACGCGGCCGATGGTGGATAATGCAGGTTTTTGGCCAGAAAGACCCGTAACGCCGACAGCCCGCCCGGGTATTCGGGTTGTTGCTCAACTACCAGAATTTCAGCCTCTTCGACGGGGGCTGTTTCCACAGCGATTTCGGGTTTAGTTAGGGCAGCTTCTTCGGGCGGCTGAATCACGGCCACATCACCCGTACCTTCAACTGTTTTGTCGCCGGGTGCTGCTTCCGCAAAGTCCTCAACGGCCGGTGGCAGCGTTTCTTCCACAACATCCGCATCGGGCAACACAATCGGTGGCAACGCCCGAACCGTCTGCTGCACGGGAACCGGCTCAGCGGGCGGAACAGTTACGGGCAGTACATCCGGGGGCGGTGCCAGTTCAGTCAGCTGCACATCGACCAGCACTGCGGAGGATGCAGCGGGAGTCAGGCGGGTATAGAGCATCGGAGCCAGCAATCCGAGCAAAAACAAACCGACGCCCAGCCACAAAGCGCGGTTGAGCGTCGGTCGGTAATGCTGGCGCAGGTCAAAGGCACCGTAGGTCTGATTGCGGCCGATGAACACGAGGTCATCAAGGGTAAGCGCGGCAGTAGTGGCGTGCGGCATAGTCGTTGGGTTTATCCAGGAGATGCAGCCACCCGCCCGTTTTCACAAACCATCCGCAAACTTCACCAGCTGAGCCAGATCGGCGTCGGTCTTAAAGGTGAGTTTCTCGCGGTCGGCGAAGGCTTTCAGGGCGGCTTCATCGCCCCCTACGGCGTCGAACAGGGATTTTCGGCTTCGCTTTACCTTTACCAGGCTCTGATCGGGGCGGAGCAGATAATACGTAACGTTCTCCTGATAGGCATCGTAGCGAACGTCGGCGGAGTAAGCCTGTTTGTAGTCGGCTTTGCGAATGGTTTTACTGACCCGTTTGAGCAGGCTATTCTTCCCCACGTACAACACCTGGAAATACCCTTCCTTTAACTCAGCATCATCCGTTTTCATGTCGGGATACCGCCGATAGAGGAACGCATTACCGTCGGCGTCCTGAAACGCGAACCGCTTGATCTGATTGGCGTACAGGATAATCGAGTCTTTCGAGGCTGGCCGCAGCATAACCAGGTTCTGGCTCGACGCATCGAATTTAAGCGGGACATTGGCGTAGGTTTTCCCGCTGACCAATTCAATTTCCCCCTTCGACCAGTTGGGAATCAGGTACGGCGTACCCCGAAGCCCTTCGTAGCGGTTATCCACCAGGCGAATCTGGGTATTGATGTTGCTTTGATTCTGCAACTGGTTGAGCTGGTTAAGCAATACCAATGGATCACTCGGCGGCATAGCGGCCTGGGCGGGTGGCGCATACCGGGTCGTTTTGGTAGAATCGCGCGACTGGGCCAGGACCAGCAACGGCGTGAATGACAATAAAAGAGCGAAGCGAAACGCGTTCATACTGAGAGCAGGAATGAGTGTTCAAACAGGGATTATCTGGCTAAGAAACGAAAATCCCCGCCACAAAATAGACGGGGACTCTGGCTTTTACGAAAATTTATCAATTCGGCTTAGTACTCGTGCGGCAGGCTAACGTTTACCTGCTCCTGCACCGGCAGCCCCTGTTTGTTCATCTGCTCGATAAATGGGTCAGGGTCCAGTTCTTCACAGTTCCAGACGCCGGGTTTCATCCAGATTCCTTTCAGCATCAGCATGGCCCCAATCATAGCCGGTACGCCCGTTGTGTAACTCACCGCCTGACCCCGTACCTCCCGGTAGGTTTCGGCATGGTTGCAGTTGTTCCAGATGTAGTACGTTTTGTCCTGCCCATCCTTCACTCCTTTAATCTGGCAACCAATGGAGGTCTGACCCGTATAATTTTCGCCGAGTGAATCGGGAGCGGGCAGCACCGCCTTCAGAAATTCGAGGGGAACAATGTCCAAGCCCTGAAATTTGATGGGATCAATGCGGGTCATGCCCACGTTCTGCAACACCTCCAGATGCGTCAGGTACGCCTGCCCGAAGGTCATCCAGAACCGCGCCCGCTTCAGGGTCGGGAAATTTTTCACCAACGACTCAAGCTCTTCGTGGTAAAGCACGTAGGACTCTTTGGGGCCAATGGCCGGATAGTCGATGGGTTTGTGAATGGACATGGCCGGAATCTCGACCCACGCGCCGTTTTCCCAGTAGCGGCCGGGCTGGGTGATCTCCCGAATGTTGATTTCCGGGTTGAAATTGGTGGCAAAGGCCTTTCCATGATCACCTGCATTACAGTCGATAATGTCGAGATAATGCATCTCATCAAACTGATGCTTGTTGGCATACGCCGTAAATACCTGCGTGGCACCGGGATCGAAACCGCAGCCCAGCAGAGCCATCAGACCCGCCTGTTCAAAGCGTTCCTTATACGCCCACTGCCAGTGGTACTCAAACTTAGCGACGTCTTTGGGTTCGTAATTAGCCGTATCCATGTAATGGACACCCGTTTCGAGACAGGCATCCATAATGGTCAGGTCCTGATACGGCAATGCCACGTTAATGACTAAAGCCGGGCCGAACTGCTTGATGAGAATAACCAGTTCGGCCACAATATCGGCATCGACCTGCGCCGTTCGGATGGTAACACCGTGCATCTGCTGTACCTCAGCCGCGATTCGGTCGCACTTGGATTTGGTGCGGCTGGCCAGCATAATGTCGCTGAAAACGTCGCTGTTTAAGGCACACTTGTGGGCCACGACGCTACCGACGCCCCCGGCACCGATAATGAGCACTTTCGCCATTGCAGTAATGTAAGTTGATTGGTTTAAGCCGCAAAGATAATGGTTCGGGCGGGTGAAGCAGGTACGTTCGCAACCGGATTTGCAATTGGGACCTGTGCATCAGTAAAGACCACCGGAGTTGTATTTCTATCCGCCGTACAGTACATTCGTTATGTAGACTTAAAACGTAAGATCACTTACGCCGAATCCATCTCCCGGCTCCCTGCGCTTACCTGGCCCTCAATAAAAGCCACAAGCGCATGATTTTAGCCCTGGTCCCGTCACCCTGGCAGGTACAGAGTCGGCCGCAAAGCCATTCGATCAGTCAGTTACACCGCAGTTTGTTTAACTATTCACCCCAAAAATTGACTTTTCCTTAAACAAACGTATATTTGGCGCAGCTAATTAAGTCTCTCTTTTTTAACCAGAATGTATGCTACTGGCCGGTCAGCGCAGCTATTTTGAGCTAAACATACTCGACTACGAGTATGCTGCTACCAGTCCGTTTCAGACAGACCGGAATGTACTTCGGCTGGCACTCAGGGCGGGCTGGCAACAACATCGCAGTACCGCAACAGCCCCGCTTTTGCTCACCTGGGAGGTGAATACACTGCTGGACTGGTTTAATCACCTGCTCACCAACGGACGCCCGCTGCCCCGTCTGCAATTCGCCGAGCCGTGTCTGAAATTTGAATGTGTTTCGGCTACTACCGACGAATACCTCCTGCAGGTTCAGATGGCCCACGAAGCGGCTCCCGACTGGCATCAGAACCCCGAACAGCCATTTTGGTTACCTGTAGTTGTTCGTTCAACGCAATTGCAGGATGCCGTACAACAGCTTAGGCAGCAGGTAAAAAGATTTCCGGTACGTCCGTGAGTTACCATTTGGTAACATGACTTGATTTTTACATTTTTGCGCTGACTGCGAAAGAAGGCCAGCTACTGTGATCTCTCTCAGCTGCCTCAGCCAACCTATGATTTTTAAACTTAAAGCAGATGTCAGACAATAAACCTCAACCTACAACCGCCCCCAAAGTAGTTAAGCGCAGAAACCGGGCGATGACGATGGAACGTATTCTGCGGGCCATGGGTGATGTAATGGCCGAGCGCGGCACCGAAAAAGCGGGCATCAATGCCGTTGCTGAACGGGCCGGGGTGAATAAAGTGCTCATTTACCGGTATTTCGGTGGTTGGAACGGCCTGCTTGAGGCTTACGTACAACGGGGCTTCTTTTTGTCGATGTTCAATGAAAAGTTCCTGGAAACGGTTCCCAGCAACCCTCCGTCCGAAACACGCAGTAAAATCTGGTCGGAGTATGTAATTCAACTTATGCGCGAATTTCGCTCCCGTCGCCCGTCGCAGGAGTTGATCCGGTGGGAAATGTCGCATGGCGAAACCGAACTGGCCCGTCGGCTGGGTGATTTTCGGGATAACTCCTACAAGAAGCTGGTTGAAAAGTTAGCCCCCTACCCCGAATACGATCCCAATGCGATCACCACACTGATGATTTGCGGCATTACCCAACTGGTGCTGCTCAGTAATCAGCGCGATGTTGTGCTCGACATCGACTTAAAAACAGAGGAAGGCTGGGGGCGGATCGAAACAGCCATTCGTCGTATATACACCAGTATGAGCGTTGCCATGGATTTGGATAAGCAACAGAGTGGCGTTCATTCGGCCAATAGTTAACTCCGTATCTTACACACCGAAGCCCCGCCCGGTTGCAACCGGGCGGGGCTTCGGTGTGTACGGCCCCATTATGAATTCATCAGCGATTCAATCTCGTCGGCTTCGATGGGGATATGGGCCATCAGATCCAGGTTTCCCGAATCGGTGATGAGGATGTTGTTTTCCAAACGGATACCCAGCCCTTCCTCGGGAATGTAAATACCGGGCTCGCAGGTAAAAATCATCCCCGCTTCAAAGGGCCGGTACTTATTACCAACATCGTGCACATCCAGGCCCAGAAAATGCGAGGTTCCGTGCATAAAGTATTTCTTGTATAACGGCGCATCGGGGTCCTGACCGGCAACGGCATCCCGGTCCAGTAAGCCCAGCCCGATTAACTCCGACTCCATAATTTTGCCCACCTCTTTGTGGTAATCATCCCACAGGTTGCCAATCACCAGCAGTTGCGTGGCCGCCCGCATCACGCGCAGTACGGCGTCGTAAACCGCCCGCTGACGGGGTGTAAACCGGCCATTCACCGGCACCGAGCGGGTCATATCAGCGTTATAATTAGCGTATTCGGCCCCTAAATCCAGCAGAATCACCTCGCCATCCTGGCATTGACGACTGTTCTCGATGTAGTGCAGCACACAGGCGTTGGCACCAGACGCGATAATGGGCGTATACGCCGGTCCACGCGAACGGTTGCGCAAAAACTCGTGCATCATTTCGGCCTCAATTTCATACTCCCAGACGCCGGGTTTGATAAAGGGCAGCAACCGCCGGAACATCTTGTTTGTAATGTCGATAGCCGTACTGGTCAGCTCAACCTCGGCGGGCAGTTTGGTCGCCCGCATAAATTGCATCAGGGGAGCCAGCCGTTCGAGGTGATGCAGCGGGTAATGAGCCTTAAACCAGCGAATAAACCGACTGTCGCGGGTTTCGACCACTACATCGGCGCGGGTATGTTCGTTGGTACTCAGATACACGTTCTGCGCTTCAAAGACCATCTGCCCAAAAATCTGGTTGAACTGATGCGTCCAGTAAATGCCCTTTTGGGGAATCCCCGACGTTTGTTCGGCTTCGGCTTTTGTCAGTTTGTGGCCTTCCCAAATGGCGATCTGCTCACTGGTCTCACGGATGAACAGCACCTCACGAAACTTTTCGTCGGGATGATTAGGAAACAATACGACGATTGTTTCTTCCTGATCAACGCCTGTGAGGTAGAACAGCTCGTTGTTCTGCCGGAACGGCATAGTGCCGTCTGCATTCGTGGGCATAATATCATTGGCGTTCAATACGACCAGCGACCGGGGCTTGAGCAAACGGGTCAACCGCTGCCGGTTTTGGGTGAAAAGATGATTGTCAATCGGCGAATAGCGCATACTAACGGGCGAACAGGTTCCTGAATTCGATATGTTCGCAAAGAAACGGCTTTCCGTTAAACATTTCGCGCCGTTGCTGGTAATAATCTAATGAGGAATACGAGCCTGCTACTGCTGTTTTTTCTGGGTACAACTGCCCTTTGGGCGCAACCCGTTACTACCCCTAAATACTGGATTTTACTGCGCGACAAGGTCGGCTCGGCCAGTCCCGCCCTCTCCCCTGCTGCCCTTAAAAACCGGCAGCTTCGTAACCTGCCGATTGACGATACTGACCGGCCACTTCCGGCTGCTTACCTGACCCAGTTGTCCCAAACGGGGGTGGTTCCTGTCTGCTCGTCGCGCTGGCTCAATGCCGTATCGGCCCGCCTGACTCCGGCCCAACGGGGGGCTGTAGCGCAGTTACCATTTGTGAAGGCCATTGTACCGCTCGATCCACATCTGGTCATTACCAGTTTAGCCCCGGCCAGCAAAGCCGCTCCGTCGCCAGCAGAAACGAATGAGCCCCAAAAGGCCCTCCATAGCTTGTCGGCGCAGCAAAAAGCGCAGCCGCAACTGGCACCTGTGCTGTCGCAGATTCAGGGCAATGCCTTTGCGCAGGCTGGCCTGACGGGTCGGTTTGTGGGCGTAGGCGTGATTGACGCTGGTTTTTTTGCGGCCGATTCCGCTTCGCCCCTCCGGCACATTTTTACCCGGCAGGGCGTCCGGGCGGTGCGCGATTACGTAAACCCTAAGAAAACCCAGAACCAACTGTTTCGGACGCTCGAAACCATGTCCGACACCCACGGTACCGAAGTGCTGGCGGCCATTTCCGGCCTTGACCCGCACGACAACGTGCAGTACGGACTGGCAACAGACGCGACGTTTTACCTCGCCCGCACCGACCAGGGTAACCGCGAATTTCGGGGGGAAGAGGATAACTGGATTGCGGCTATGGAGTGGATGGACAGCCTTGGCGTCCGGCTTATTAACACCTCACTGGGCTACACCAAGGGCATGACCGATCCGAGCGAGAACTACCAGCCCGGTCAGATGGATGGGCACACGAGCCTGATTAGCCGGGCCGCGCAAATGGCCGTTGAGCAGAAAGGTATTCTGCTGGTTGTTTCAGCCGGTAATGAGGGTGACGACCGCAACTGGCGCATTATTTCGACGCCAGCCGACGCAGCGGGGGTACTGGCCATTGGCGCAACCAACGCCCGACTCTGGAACCGCATTGGCTACAGTAGCATTGGGCCGGAATCGCTGCCGTATCTAAAACCCAATGTCTCCTGCTTTTCGCTCTACGGCACCTCGCTCTCCGCACCGGTCATCACCGGGTTTGCGGCCTGTTTAATTCAGGCTAACCCCAAACTAACCAACCGGCAACTCATGGACGTGATTGAACAGTCGGCGCATTTATATCCCTACGGCAATAATTTTGTGGGGTATGGTGTCCCGCAGGCATCGCGGGCCCTGGCCCTCCTCCGTAAGCAGACGCTCCCTGCCACAAGTCGGCTGGTTCATGCATCGGGAAAAACAGTTACGGTGGCCGTAACCGATGCGGAACCGCAGGTATCAGTGTTTCGGAAAAAAGATGCCACGCACGTGCTGCAGCAGGAATCCCTTAAACCATCCGGGGGTAAATTAACGCTCCGCCGGGCCGACGGCGAAAAGCAGACGACCGTAGACCTGAAGAAGGAAGTAATCGAGGTAGTCTGGGAGTAACGTTTACAGGTAGGCGCTCTTCGCTAAGTAGTGCTGGACATAGTCAGCAATACCATCTTCCAGCGACGCAAACGGTTTGTCGTACCCAATCGAACGCAGTTTAGCCATATTAGCCTGCGTGAAATACTGGTACTTGTCGCGGATGTCAGCGGGGGTATCCACAAAAGAGATCTGTGGCTCACGCTGCATGGCCCGGAAGGTATTCGTCACCAGATCCAGGAATGTACGGGCCTTGCCGCTGCCGAGGTTGTAGATGCCCGAATTGCGCCGGTGATGCATCAGAAACAGACAGACCGACACTACATCTTTCACGTAGATAAAGTCGCGCATCTGCTCACCGTCCTTAAAATCGGGATTGTGCGACCGGAACAGTTTCATCTGTCCCGTCTGGCAGATTTGATTATAGGCGTGAAAAATCACCGATGCCATACGCCCCTTATGGTATTCATTGGGGCCATAAACGTTAAAAAACTTCAGGCCCGCCCAGAAAAACGGTTGCCGCTCCTGTTGTAGTGCCCAGATGTCGAATTCGTTTTTGGAGTCACCATAGGGGTTCAACGGCTTTAGCTTCGGAATCAGCGACTCATTGTCGTCATAGCCCAGTTCGCCCAGTCCGTAGGTAGCAGCCGATGAGGCATAGACCAGCGGAATCTGATAGTCAATACATTTCTGCCAGATCTTTTTAGAGTAGTCTACGTTCAGGTGCTCAAAAATATGCCGGTCAAATTCGGTCGTATCGGTACGGGCACCGATGTGGAACAGGAATTCGACTTCCTGATAATTCTGATCAAGCCAGTCGAAAAACACTTCGCGATCTACCCGTTCCTGAATAGACTTGCCAGCCAGATTAGCTTCTTTCTCGGCGGATGAGAAATCGTCAACGGCGATAATAAAATTGAAGTTTTCCTGATTCAGTTTAGTGATCAGACAACTCCCGATAAAACCGGCAGCCCCCGTTACTATAATCATAAATAGCTATCTGTAAACGTGTTTTACGCAGTGATAAGGTAAGATGAGGTTGACGAATGACTGAAGCGGGCGTAAAGTTAGTCCATTTATTAACCCTATTCTATTCCCGTTTTTGAGAAAAACTTTAACAATTCCAAGAATAATAAGCCAGACACAGTCCACTAACGGTACCTATATACCGATGGCGTCCGGTTATAGCTCATACTTTTTTAAGAACGATAGGGGTCGTAATTTTGCGCCCTGTTTCATTAGGGCGTTTCTGGACTAACCGCCTTTTCTAAACCAGATCATGGTATACATAAATAGAATCGAACATTTTAATGCTGCCCACCGGCTGTACAATCCAGCCTGGTCGGAAGAGCGAAATAAGGAAGTATTTGGGCCCTGCGCCAATATCAACTGGCACGGCCATAACTTCGAACTGATTGTGACAGTAAAGGGTGAGCCCAACCCGGATACCGGTTTTGTGATTGACCTTAAACTGCTGGGCGACATCATCAAAAAAGAGGTAATTGAGCAGGTAGACCACAAAAACCTTAACCTCGACGTTGATTTTATGCGGGGTAAAATGGCCAGTTGCGAGGTGTTTGTCATGGAAATCTGGAAACTGCTTGAACGGGCACTGGAACCGGTCACCGATGCGCACCTGCACCAGCTTCGCCTGTACGAAACCCCAAAAAACTTTGTTGACTATTTTGGCGAGTAACATCCATGACCTATTACCTCATTGCCGGTGAGCGCTCGGGCGATCTGCACGGCGCGAACCTGATTCGGGCCATCTTTCAGCACGATAAAGAGGCAAAATGCCGCGCCTGGGGTGGTGAGCAAATGCAGGAAGCTGGTGCCGATCTGGTGCGGCATTACCGCAATATGGCCTTTATGGGGTTTTGGGAAGTGGTACAAAATTTAGGCACTATCCGGCGGTTTCTGAAGGAGTGCGAGGCCGACCTGCTGGCGCAGCGCCCGGACGTGCTCATCCTCATTGACTACGCAGGTTTCAACCTCCGCATCGCCCGGTTTGCCAAAAAACACGGTATTCGGGTGTTTTACTACATCTCGCCCAAGGTCTGGGCCTGGAACGAACGTCGGGCACTGACCATTAAGAAAGTGGTCGATCAGATGTTCGTCATTTTCCCCTTTGAGGTAGACTTCTACGCTAAATACGGCTACCGGGTCGAGTACGTAGGCAATCCGTTGCTGGACGCCTTAGCTGCCCACCGGCCTGATCCGGCCTTCCGGCAGAAAATCGGTGGTAACAAGCCGGTAATTGCGTTGCTGCCCGGCAGTCGTCGGCAGGAGGTGACGAGCATTTTGCCGCTGATGCTGGCGGCTTCGCGTCAGGTATCCGGTTATCAGTTTGTGGTCGGTACGGTCTCGAATCTCCCAACAACGCTTTATGATGATCTACTGGCAGCGTACCCAGACGTAAAACGGGTAGCAGATGCGGCCTATGATCTGCTGACTGCTTCAACGGCGGCACTGGTAGCATCGGGGACGGCAACGCTTGAGACAGCCCTGCTGAATGTACCGCAGGTGGTGTGTTATCGGACCGGCCGAATCTCCTACGAAATTGCCCGCCGGTTAATTGCGGTACCGTTTATCTCCTTAGTTAATCTGATTGAGAACCGCGCCGTTGTTACCGAGCTGATTCAGAACGATCTCACCCCCGAACGGATTGAATCGGAGCTAAAGGCCATTCTGCCTCAAGGCAACAGACGACAGCAACAACTGGCTGATTACGCTGATTTACAGCATCGAATGGGGAAACCCGGTGCCTCAGAACGGGCAGGTACGCGAATGGTCGCGTTAGTGAGGGAAGCCGCCTTGACTACTGGTTGAACAACAAATCAGGCTGTTTTTTTGGCTTCGTAGGCTTTCAGCCAGTCCTTGCGCGGGCCATGCACCTGCATGAAAAAGTCAGCAATGTGCTGCATGTCTTTCTCTACATCCCCGGTCACGTAGAACGGCTCACTGAGGATCGACAGTTTGCGCTCCCAGTCGAACCCCGTCAGGATGAGGGGCACATCAGCGCGCTGCGCCATAAAGTAGAAGCCCATTTTCAGCTTGCTGACGTTGCTGCGGGTCCCTTCCGGTGTTACACAAAGGTGCAGCGTCTGGCGGCTTTTAAAGAGGGTTGCAATAGTCTCCACAAAATTGTGCGCCCGGCTCCGATCGACTGGTATGCCGCCTAATGCCCGGAATAGCCAGCCCGAATACCAGGCGAACAGTTCTTTTTTGGCAACGAACTGGATAAAAATGTGCATAGTTGGCCGCATGCCGATTCCAACCGGAAAATCCCAGTTAGACGTGTGGGGGGCTACCAGCCAGATCGCCTTAGGCACGGTCGGAATCGGGCCTTCAATGCGCCAGCCGGAAACCTTAAACAACCAACGCGCAAGGGCATTCAACATAAACGAAAGAGGTCTGTCAGTGAATGGCCAGTTGAAAAAGCATCACAGCTATTGGCCGGACTACTGTTTGTATTTACGGTCCTGACGCTCCAGCCATTTGCCCGTTACGAAAGCGGCACCGAGCAAGACGGCATAAAAAATAAGCGTACCAATGGTTGATAAGGTATCGTAAGTCATGAGTTGGTCGATTGTAATTGGGTGCAAAATTACACTGGAAAACGGAATTGCAAGAACAGAAAGTGACTCTGCTTACAAAACGCCTTTCGTGCTGGGAAGGTTATCCATTTCCCGGCTATCGCGCTTAACGGCCATACGGATGGCCTTGGCAAAGGCCTTAAAAATAGCTTCGATTTTATGATGTTCATTATCGCCTTCTACCTTGATGTTCAGATTAGCGAGCGCGGCATCAGCGAAGGATTTAAAGAAATGGAAAAACATTTCGGTAGGCATGTCGCCAATTTTCTCCCGACGAAACTCGGCCTGCCACACCAGCCAGGGACGCCCCGAAAAGTCAATAGCGACCTGTGCCAATGCTTCGTCCATGGGCAGCAGAAAGCCGTAGCGGTTCGTGCCACGCTTATCGCCTAAAGCCTGCCGGTAAGCCTCTCCAAGTGCAAGTGCGGTGTCTTCGATGGTATGGTGTTCATCGATGTGGAGGTCCCCTTCCACCTGAATACGCAGGTCAGCACCCGAATGTTTGGCGAGCTGATCGAGCATGTGGTCGAAAAAACCAATACCGGTCTGCATGTCCGACCGACCCCGGCCATCCAGATTTAACTCAATCTGAATGTTAGTTTCTTTTGTAATCCGTTCAACCCTGGCCGTGCGGGGAGGCAGTTTCAAAAATGTATAAATAGCGTCCCAGTCATCTGTTACCAAAGCCGTTACCTGCTCCAGTTCTGCTGTTAGCCCCGCCGGTGTCTCGTGCAGACCGGGTGTTTCCTGATCGGCAAACGACAGAAAAATAGCCTTTGCTCCCAGGTTAGCCGCCAGTTGCACATCCGTTAGCCGATCGCCAATCACGTAGCTGTTCGTCAGGTCGTAGTCACCGGTCAGGTATTCCGTAAGCATCCCTGTGGCGGGCTTGCGGGTAGGGGAATTGTCTTGCGGAAAGTGCCTGTCTATATGCACCGCCGAGAAATGGATGTTTTCGCCCGCGAGTGTTTTCATCATTCTTTCGTGGGCAGGCCAGAACGTTGGTTCAGGAAATGATGCGGTACCAAGCCCATCCTGATTAGTAACCATAACGAGTTCATAATCCGTTTCTTCGGCAATTTTCCGCATCGAAGAGATGACTTTGGGCAGAAATTCAAGTTTCTCGAGTGAATCGACCTGCTGGTCAGGCTGGGGCTCGCGGATAAGCGTACCGTCGCGGTCGATAAACAAAACTTTTCGCATGAGTAAGTAGTTTGTCAGAAAAACACAAAGATACCTCCCCATCATCACATCCTCCGAAAATGCCTTACTTTTGCGGACATAGCTACGAAATATACTGATCTGTTTAGTTGTACGAATAGCCTCTCCACACTGATTATTAACTGTTTACCTCCTCGTTACTGAAACGCTCTTATTTTTTACTGAGGAAATAGATTTTTTAACAAGATAATTAACATGCCAGCAAACAACACCGGCCTGACGCGTATCGGCGTTTTTTATGATGGAAATTACTTTCTGCACGTAAGCAACTACTACAATTATTCTCACGAACGACGCAGCCGGATTGCCATTTCAGGTTTACACCAATTTATTCGTAACCAGGTCGCCCAGGAAGAAAATACTGATGTACGGCTCTGCCAGATTGTTGATGCCCACTATTTCCGGGGGCGCCTGAATGCCCATGAAGCCAGTCAGCGAAATAATCAGCTTTTTTACGACCGGCTGTTCGATGATATTCTGATGTCCGAAAACGTCGTTACCCATTATTTACCCGTGAAAAGCTACCAGGGTGCCCGTCAGGAGAAAGGCATCGATGTCTGGCTCGCACTGGAAGCGTATGAATTGGCCCTCTATAAAAAGTTCGATGTTACGGTACTAATCACCGCCGATGGCGATTACGTATCGCTCGTTCGGAAACTCAACACCCTGGGCACCCGGGTAATGGTTCTGAGCTGGGATTTTGAATACCAGAATGAAGAAGGTGAGAAAATGGTAACCCGTACCTCACAGGATTTACTCGAAGAAGTGTCTTATCCCGTGCCGATGCATGAGATTATTGACAACCGGATGCGTAAAAGCGATGCGCTGATTCAGAATCTGTTTGTGAAACAGCAACTTAAGTCGACCACATTCGCAGCTATCAGCGGTAATGGGTATCGGAACGGGGTAGACAGCGGTCTGCTGACACTACCGGACGACATCAATGGGAACAGCCTTGATTTTGACCCATCGGATCGAAAAATCAGTACCATTCGCAGCCTGAAAACCGGGTACGGATTTATTAATTACCCGCCTAACAACCTGTTTTTCCATTATACCAGTCTGCTCGACGTTGATTTTAACGAATTGCAGCTGGACGATCAGGTTGAGTTTCGCATCGGACAAAACGCGGAAGGAAAAGATATCGCCGTAGATGTGCGGCTGCTGGAAGAAGTACAATGACCGGTGTTCGTAGTCAGCAATTTACTATAGAGTCAACAACGTGGCGGTGGCAGGCAGTAGCCTGGGCGGCCACGTTTGACTTTATGGCCCTTCTGAACAATAACGGCATTGCCTACCCACACGATCCCTTCCCAAACCGGCTCTTTGTGGGGACCAAACGTACTATCTCCTTCACGGGTGACGATGATTTGCAAACGCTGTACGAAGCGCATCACCAACGGCCTTCCTGGCTAATCGGCTATGTCACCTACGACGTTAAAAACCAGCTTGAAATGCTTCAAAGCCGTCACCAGGAGCAGGTTGGATTCGCTACCATCTTTTTCGCCGAACCGGAATACGTACTCGATTTTGAGGCTGATACCGTGGTAATCCGGGGTGATGCGCCAGAAACCGTATTCCACCTGATCAATACTTTTGCTGATCAGCCAGTAGTACCGTCGGCCGAAGCCAGGTCGGCCAGCATTGAAGCCCGCGTTAGCCCGACTGAGTACCAAGCCGCTGTTCGTCAGATTCAGCAACATATCTTACAGGGAGATGTATATGAACTGAATTACTGCATCGAGTTTTTTGCCGAGTCCCTCAACCTCTCTCCAATCGACGCTTATCGGGCCTTAATGGAACGGTCGCCCATGCCCTTCTCCGTTTTTCTGAAACAGGCCAACCGGTATCTGCTCTGTGCTTCGCCCGAGCGCTTTCTAAAAAAGACGGGGCAAACACTGATTTCACAGCCGATAAAAGGCACCATCCGGCGTGGTAAAACGGTCTATGAAGATGACCGGTTGAAGCAGGAACTTCGGAACAGCGAAAAAGAACAGGCTGAAAATCTGATGATTGTTGATCTGGTTCGCAATGATCTGGCCCGCTCGGCCGAAACCGGCTCGGTAAAGGTAGACGAGTTGTTCGGCGTTTATACCTTCCGTCAGGTACACCAAATGATTTCGACCGTATCGGCTACGTTGCGGGCGGAGTTGTCTTTCATCGATGCCCTCCGCAACGCCTTTCCCATGGGCAGCATGACCGGAGCCCCAAAGATCAGGGCCATGCAACTGATTGACGAACTGGAAAGTAGTCGGCGCGGGCTATATTCGGGAGCGGCTGGATTTATTACGCCCGATGGCGATTTTGATTTTAATGTAGTCATCCGCAGTATTTTGTACGATGCAACAACCCAGTATGCCTCGTTCTCGGTAGGGAGTGCTATCACTTACGATGCCGATCCGGCGCAGGAATATGCTGAGTGTCTACTTAAAGCCGAGGCTATGCGCGCTGTCCTGACGATGGGGCTGTAAATGCGTTGTTCAGCAGTAGATTCGGCTCGTATGTATCCCAAAGTTTATTTGGCAAAAGAACTGCCTTAGAAAAATAATACAATTATTTATAGCTCTGTCTTGCTTTTCTGAAAGATTATCCTTACTTTTGTATCAGTTTTTCAAGCGACGTCCGTCCAGCTTCTGTTATAGCGATTTAGTTACGCTTCCGAATCGGCCCCGAGTGGGCCAACCCGACAGAGCCAGCACGGATGTACCGACGGTTATCTGTGTGGTGCTAGTACGAGGGCTTTAAATTTGTCTGTTTGTCATCGAATTTCGCAGGGTGCTTTTTAGCAGGGTTTAGTTACCCACGTGGAGTTTTGTGCCTTCCTCAATCGTAGTCCTCTTTTCCGCACGTCAGCGTTCCGGCGCTCTTACCGGCCGCTTGGTTGTTTCAACCATTATTACAAATTCCTTATTATGAATTCGGAAAATCAAACCGAAGAGTTGTTGCTGGACGATGAAGCGCCCGCAAGCCAACAAGAAATAGCCGCTGCCGTTGAGCAGGTTATCACCGCCGTTGAACCGGCCGACACACGGGTTATTAATCCCGACAATAACCAAAAGACATTTGCTGACCTGAACATCTCGGAAGATTTGTTGAGGGCTGTTACTGATATGGGTTTCGTGACGCCCTCGCCTATTCAGGCTGAAGGTATCCCCCCGATTCTGGCCGGACGCGATGTGATAGGACAGGCTCAGACGGGTACCGGTAAAACGGCCGCCTTTGGTATTCCCGCCCTCGAACTGATCGACATTTCGGACCGCAGCGTTCAGGTGCTGGTGCTTTGCCCAACGCGTGAATTAGCCCTACAGGTAGCTGACGAGATCAAGAAATTAGCCAAATACAAGCGTGGTCTGCGCGTGGAAGCCATCTACGGTGGTGACTCCATCGAGCGCCAGATTCGCTCGCTGAAAACCGGTGTGCATATTGTTATTGGTACGCCGGGTCGGGTGATGGACCACATGGACCGCAACACGCTGAAGCTGGACAACGTGAAGATGATGATTCTGGATGAAGCCGACGAAATGCTCGATATGGGCTTCCGCGAAGACATCGAGAGCATTCTTCAGGATATGCCCGAAGAGCGTCAGACGATTCTGTTTTCGGCTACGATGTCGAAGCCGATCCTCAACATCACGCAGAAGTTCCAGAAGAACCCGGTGCTGGTGAAGGTGGTGAAGAAAGAGCTGACGAACGACAACATCGAGCAGGTTTACTTTGAAGTGAAGCCAAAAGCGAAGGTCGAAGTGATGGCCCGGTTAATCGACCTCTACGACCTGAAACTGATGCTGGTGTTCTGTAACACGAAACGCAAAGTAGACGAAGTGGTAGAAGACCTGTTGCTGCGTGGTTATCAGGCCGAAGGGCTACATGGCGACCTGCGTCAGCAGCAGCGGAATAACGTTATGTCGAAATTCCGCTCGGGCGTAACCAGCATTCTGGTTGCTACCGACGTAGCCGCCCGTGGTATCGACGTTGACGACGTTGATGCAGTTATCAACTTCGACGTACCCCTCGATCAGGAGTATTATGTACACCGGATTGGCCGGACGGGCCGCGCCGGTAAGAAAGGCCGGGCGTTTACGTTCGTAGCCCGCGATGAGCGCTACCGTTTCCGCGACATTCAGACCTATACCAAGTCGAAAGTTGAGAAAGGTACTATCCCAACGTTTGCCGACATCGTTGGCATCCGTCAGACCCGCTTTATCGAGCAACTGAGCCAGTCGATTACGGAGAGCAAAGACCTGAACCTGTATGATAACGTGTTGACGACGTTGCAGGACCAGGGCTTTACGACCGAGCAGATCGTATCGGCTTTAGCCAAGAAAAGCATGGGCGTTGAGAAGAACGAGTTCTCGGATCAGAACTTAGGCTTAGACGACGCAGGTGAGCGCCGGGGCCGTTTTGAGGGATCAGAACGCCGGGGCAGCTACGAAGATCGCCGGGGAACCGGTGAGCGCGGTGCGTCCCGCTTTGGTGATCGTGACCGCCCACGGGAGGCAGGATCGCGTTTCGGTAACAGCCGCAACGATGACCGTCCCCGCTTTGCGGACCGTGATGAGCGGCCCCGTTATGCAGATCGTGACCGCAACGACCGCGTAGGCGCAGGCCGTGGCGACGCATCGGAACGTAAGCCTTACTTCGACCGTGACGATGCGCGCGCTCCCCGTGAGCGTGATGCCGCCATGACACGTTTGATGGTAAGCATTGGCCGTAAAGATTACGTCCGTCCGGGCGACATCGTGGGGGCCATTGCCGGCGAAGCCGGAATTCCGGGCAGCAGTATCGGTCACATCGACATCTTCGACAAGCACACCTACGTTGACGTGCCCAATCAGGACGTAAACCGGGTGCTGGACGCCATGGAAGGCAACACCATCAAAGGTCGCCGGATCAGCGTTGAAGTATCGAAATAATATAGCTTAGTAATCATAGAAAAGCCCGGTCAGACGTCTGACCGGGCTTTTTTTATAGCTTAATGCGATATAGCCGAAACGGATACTCGACTTTATCCTGACCGTCATTGTATTTCTTGGTCCGGTGAATCTGAGCGGCTGTTACATATAGATAACCATCCGGGCCGACGGCAAAGCTATCCGGCCACAGCAGTCGGTCGTCATGAACAAGCATCTCCAAACGATCCGCCGGAGTGAATCGCCGGATGGCTTTACCGGGCGAATCGGTCAGGTAGACATTACCGGTACCATCAGCAATCATGCCGTGGGAAACGCCCGTTTCGCCCATCGTTTCAACATGGGAAGCCACTTCAGCCGGAGAAAGCAGCGAATCAATCAGGTACTTTGTGTCAATACGAAACAGTTTGGTTTGTGTAATGGGCCGGTAATATAAATAGCGGCCGTCGGCGGTCAGCGCAATACCGTTCACATTGCTTCGGAACGGGTTACCGCTTTTATCCCGCACCGCGCGGCCATCAATTTTAAGCACAAAGGCCGGGTCTGCTTTCGTGGATGCGTCCTGCTGGAGCAGATTGCGGCTTTTACCGGATTTCAGGTCCAGCACAACAATAGTTGCCCGGCCGGGGTCCGACAGATACGCAATTTGCCGACGTGTGTCGACCCGCACATCATTCAGGGCCGTGCGCTCACGGGGTAAATCCTCAAACCGGTAGATACGCTCAACCTGATTGGTTGACAGATTAATTTTCAACAGCTTAATCCCCGCTACAATGGCCGGTGCATCCCCGGCATTAGCGGGATCAAGCACCCAAAGGCTGTTTTGGTCATCAACCAGCAGAGCCTGCACGTTGATAAAATGGTCCTGCGGCTTTAGCGAATCCCAGCGGTTCCATTCTGTATTTGGGTAGGGTTGCCGTTTGCCGTGTACGATCTCGGCCAATCCATACTGGTATGGGCCTGCTGTTTTCGGAAATGTAATAAAGATGCGGGGCGGGATGGCCGGCTTTTGCGAAACGGCCACACCAATGGGCTGGTAGCTGCCAAAGTCCGCAACCTCCTCCAGCTTTGGCGATTGCCCGTGCTGCGCCTGAACGGCTATTGTCAGCAACATCAAAGCAATGGTAAACGTCAATCGTATCATGGGCGGGCAAGTCTCCTGTTTGCAAAACTAACCGCCTGAAGCCGGGAAGGTTTAACCGCTCATGCCAGCCTGAATGTTCATGAGAAACTGTGACCTGATACCTGTTTGGTTTACTACAAAACAGCCCGTCCCGTTTATAAACCTGATCCGGGTTTATAAACGGGACGGACTGTTGTTACCCAGCGTTTTATTTCTTCGTCAGGACCTGTTTAAACGTCCCATCGGCGTTGAACAGTAACGCTACGTGCTTGCCATCGGTTGTTTCCAGCATCACAACAACCTGACCATCGTAGGTCGATTTAGCCGCCCGTTTCACCGTAGCAGTCGGGTAGTTCGTCGTAATGTATGTAGTAATAGCGGCAGGCAGGTCGGTCAGGGCAATTTCCTGAAAGTTACCGTTGTTACGACCGGCCCCTTTCACCACTTCCTTGCTAAAGGTTCCGTCTGCGTTGAATTCAAGTGCTTTTGGCGTATTGCTCACGGAGATCAAGACCAGAAAACCACCATTTGGTCCCTGAACGGCACCGGTTATGGTAGCACCGGCATAGTTCGTCGTAATGTAGCTGGTCACGGCCGCTGGTAATGCTGTAACGGATACCGGCGCAGCGTTATGCCCACCCGGCCCGTCGTGGCCACCCGGTCCGCCGTTGGCACCAAACCCTTTACCTCTTTTAAAGGTGAGTTCCATCTTAAAGGTACCATCAGCGTTGAACTGCAACACCCGGGGAAGACCACCTACCAGGATCATCACATCGAAGTTTCCGTTGCTGTCTTTGGCAGCTTCTTTCACGGTAGCACCGGCGTAATTGGCCGTGATATAGGCCGTAACTGTGGTCGGAAGGGACGACACCTCCACTTTAGTCAGACTACAGGGACGCCCGGCCGAATCCATAACGGCCGCTCCCAAACGGGCCGAACTAACATCGGATGGATCAACCGATGCGTTGTTGTTACAGCCATAAAGGCCTACCAGACCCAGCACAGCAACGAAGCCGGCCATAATGAGTTTTTTCATGTGTGCTTAACGATTGTGATGGTTAAAAACGATACGGGTTGTTCTGCCAAACTATGTCTGAATGAACACTTACCAGTACTCATTACAACCCTGAACCGTTGCACGATCCGATGATTAAAAATGAATTAAGGGTTAACTTCTCATTTCACATCGTAATAGTAGCCAAAAATGATTCCCATCTCATCTTCACTCGTCAAGCCAAAACTGATGGCTTTAGCGGTAGTATTGTTGTAGGTAATCTCAGAAGTCAGGCCTTCACCTTTTTGCAATGTAATGGGGGTAGCGTAGGTAATAATTTCGGGATGTTCCCAGTCCGTAGAGGTATATACGATTTCGCCATCGCGGGAGCCGCCTTTGATTTTGATCACAAACTTCTCACCCGTCTTGTGGCAATGTGACGTCAGCGTGAGAATCTTGCGGGGCTGATCGAAGGTAAACGACTTGGTCAGGGTAACCCGGCTTTTGGCGGGTATGGAGAGGTTCTGATTACCCAGATCGAGCGGCTTCACGACATTGACTACCTTAGAAGCTGGCACGGTGTACAGATTCAGGTAAGCCTCCCCCGGAATAATACCGGTTGTACGGTTTACGTAATGTGAATTCAAATCGAGCGTCAGGTTAGCGGGTACAACCATAGCCGTGCCTTCGGGAAAAACATAATTCATGTAGGGCTCCTGCGTACCCGCCACATACACATGGTTGGACATGCTCAGCAGGGTCAGCGGGTTGAGCGAGTTATCGGGGTTCCGCAGGTCGCGAACCGTATTCAGGGGCGGGATGTAAGAATTATCGCGGTAGCTGTAGGCCACGAAATGGTGGCTATTCGTCCGCATCTTGATCTCATACCGGTTCACATAAACCACATCGGTATTGCCAATGGCCCGCCGAACGAAGATCTCCCGCTCGAAGTTGGATGGGACATCGAACCGCTCGGTAGTCAGCTGAAAACCGGTTCCGGCGGCTGGCACAGAAAGCGATTCAAATGGGGTGGTAGCCACACTGGGTGTTGTATCATCCAGCAATTTAGCATCGGCCACGCTGCCCTCCTTGGGTGCCCCGGCCTCGATCCACCGCCGGACAAATTCAATCTGCCCAACCGAAAGCGGATTACTGCCGAGCGGCATCAGGTTACCGTACGACTTCCCCGCATGATGGCTGGCATCGGGCGTTAATTTATGATACAGCAGGCTCTGCAACGACTCGAACGCCTTTACACGTTTTAAACCGTCGGTCACGGCGTTCACATTTTTCGGCGTTACTCCCACTAAATTCTGGTAAGCTACGTCTGCCGTCAGCACCAACCCATGCTGATTATAGGCCGCATCCGTAGTAGACGCATGGCAACCCGCCGTGGCACAGGTGGGGGTCAGCACTTTCTGCTGCAACAGCGCGAAACTCGACGTCGCAGCGGGCGTAACAGCTGTGTCGGACTGGGCTGACTTCTGGCAGGAAATAACTACCAGACCGAGTCCGGCAGTCAGCGCAAATAACGTACTAATTCGGAGTTTCATAAGCGGGCAAGAACGGCAGATGGCTTTTATGAATGACAAGTTACGCTGTTATACCGTTGCAAACCAATGTATTGATCCGCCCGAAGCCTATGCATCAGAATCGCAGCACAAAATGTTGTTCAGGTTGCTGTTGCCGAAAGAAGACCAGTCCCACATCAAACAGGTCCATTGTAACGCGCACGTCGGGATGCGCCTGAATATCAGCCCATGCCTGCTCCATCTCCGCCGACCAGTGAATGTCGTCGAATACGAACACTGTATCGTTATGCGTCTTGGGCAAGCAGGTATTAAAGTACCGTAGAGTCGGTTCGTACCGGTGGTTGGCGTCGAAAAAAACCAGGTCGAGCCGGTCTATTCTCGCGACTTGTTCGGTTAGGGTCTGGTCTAAATTGCCCGTAATCAGGTCTACGTTCTGAACGCCCAATTGCGTCAGGTTCCGCCGGGCAGCGGCCGACGTTTCGGGGCACCCCTCGAACGTGACCACCTGACCGCCGTGCAACCCGGTGGCCCGCGCCAGATAAGCCGTTGTAAGGCCCAGCGACGTACCCAGATCAAACACGGTTCGGGCCGAGAAACGGTCGGTCAGGCGATAGAGCAACCGCCCGAACCGGTCGTGTTTCTGGGTATGACGCGCAATGTCGCCGATAGTTCGCTGGTTGGATGCATTGATCTTAGACCCGGCTCCGTAATCGGTAATGGTTAGGATTTCGCGACTCTGTCTCAATGACCGGCGCAGCTGCTGAATGTCAGTAAAACGGGGGTTTTTAGCGTCACGAATCCGGATGGTGCGGGTATAAAGATCAAACGCAAAAGGAGAGTGCAGGGCATGCTCATTACGAGCCTGAAACAAATACCGGAGATACGCGCGAATCAAATTGTAAAGCGTTGAAGTACCTGAACACAGCGGTTACTACCTGCTTAGTTCAGCTTATAGGGCACTACCATTGTGAATTCGGGAATGGTAACCCGAATTTGTTTTCCATCAATAATCCGTTCGATCAGGTACGTACCAACCATCTTACCCATGCTGGAGCGCAGGTTACAACCCGATACGTACTCATGCACTTCGCCGGGTTCCAGCACCGGTTGCTGTCCAATCACCCCTTCCCCCTCTACCTCCCGTACAGTACCATTGGAGTCGTAGATCAGCCAATGCCGACGCAACAGTTGAATGGTATTCTCACTGGCGTTTTCGATCTTGATGCGGTAGGTGAAGACGTAATGCGCCTGCAAGGGGCTGGAATACTCCTGCTGGTAATCCGTTTTGACGCTTACTTTAATGCCTTCCGTTACTGCCGTAACCATAATTCTTTGCCGTTTTGACAACCTTAGAACGAAAATTAGGTTGTTAAGTTTACTTTAACAAGAGTTGCCATTTAAAAAAAGATTAAGGTTTTTTCGTTCCCCGATCTTACCTGAAATCCCATTCTTCACTCACCTGTTTCTTCCCCATGAAAGTTGTCATCGCCGAATCATGGCAAACCCGGCTGCAGACCGAATTTGATCAGCCGTACTTCCGCGCCTTAGCCGAATTTTTACGTCAGGAATACACTACCCAGCGGATTTACCCACCGGGTAAGCTGATTTTTAACGCGTTCAATAGCTGTAGTTTCGACGATACCCGGGTCGTCATTCTTGGGCAGGACCCGTATCATGGCGAAGGTCAGGCCAATGGACTGGCATTCTCGGTGAGCGAAGGCATCACCAAACCGCCATCCTTAGTCAATATTTTTAAGGAAATTCAGGACGACCTTGGCAAACCCGTGCCCAAGTCGGGTAATCTGGAACGCTGGGCGCATCAGGGGGTTATGCTTCTCAACGCCACGCTGACCGTGCGTGCCGGACAAGCGGGCTCTCATCAGGGTAAAGGCTGGGAGACGTTCACGGATGCCGTAATCAAGCTAATCTCCGATGAGAAAGAAAATGTGGTATTTCTGCTCTGGGGCGCCTACGCCCAGAAAAAAGGGGCCGTTATCGACACGACGAAACATCTGGTGCTGAAAGCGAAACACCCCTCGCCGATGGCGGCTCAGTGGGGCGGCTGGTTTGGCAACAAGCACTTCAGCCAGACCAACGATTTCCTGAAAAGTAAAGGCCTGCCGGAGGTGAACTGGTAGGGTAGTTAGTAAGCGGCTTCGCCCCGGTCAGTAAGTGCTACGCTTTGGAACACTTACCGACCGGGGCGAAGCCGCTTACTAACTACTCGATTATCCGAAACAGCCGCTTCCAGCGGATTTTACTGAAAACACTTTCGGGATTGGGATCGATGGACATCCAGATAAATACGGCCTTACCCACGATATGGTCTTCGGGCACGAAGCCCCAGAACCGCGAATCGAGTGAGTTATGGCGGTTATCACCCATCATGAAGTAGTAATCCATCTTGAAGGTATACGACGTAATAGCCTTACCGTCTACTTTCACGCTCGTTGGCGTCAGTTCAACGTTTTTATTATCCTCGTACTTCTGAATCACGTTGCCATAAAGCGCAATGTTCTTCTCGTTCAGCTGAATCGTGACGCCTTTTTTAGGAACCGTAAGCGGACCGTAGAAATCCTTGTTCCACTTGAACAGGGGTGAATCGGGGTATACGCCAAAGCCTTTCTGTCCCGGCTGATCCTTAATGATTTGCAGGTCTTTTACAAAATCCTGCTCCTTGAGCACGGCGGCCGTTTCGGGCGTGGTTTTGATGATGTAGCCGGGAACGTCATTACCCGGAATAGTATCATTATACGTCTCGGTGTAATTTTCAAAATCGGTGATGTCGTAGCGCCGGAATACCTTCTCGCTGATGGTTTCGGCCGTTTTCAGGAAGTATTCGTCCTGCATCTTCGGCGGATTGGCCATCGGCTTCCCGTTCAGCAACACTTGCCGGTCGCGCACCTCCAGCACATCGCCCGGCGTACCGATGCAGCGCTTGATGTAGTTCGTTTTCAGATCGGCCGGGCGGTCCACATTATCATTAAGTTCCTTGGGCGGCACGTTAAACACCACCACATCGCCCGATTTTACGTGCGTGAAGCCCGGCAGCCGGTAGTACGGAAGCTGAATGGCATCGCTGTACGAGGGCAGGTCGGTTCCCCATATTTTCTGATGCGTCAGGGGCAGTTGCAGAATGGTACGGGGGGTCCGGGTGCCGTAGTGCAGCTTGCTCACGAACAGAAAATCACCAACCAGCAGGCTCTTTTCCATTGATGGGGTTGGAATGGTGAAAGCCTCCATAAACAGCCACCGGATGAGCGTAGCCGCCACAACGGCGAAAATGATGGAGTCGAACCACTCGCGGGTGGGTGATTTCTTTTTGGGGGCGGTCCGGGTGGGTATCGCCTGATTAATTTCTGCCATAATACTATCCTGTAATGCTACTCGCCTAATAAATCATCTATACCGAAAACGCCTTCGCGGCCTACGAGCCATTCGGCAGCAATAACCGCACCGAGGGCAAATCCCTGACGGTTGTGGGCAACATGACTGATTTCGATGCGGTCAACGTCGGAATCGTACCGGACAATATGCGTACCGGGCACAATGCCTTCGCGCCGGGATTCGATCTGTATGTCCTGCCCAATGCCTTCGGCCTGTAACCCTTCCGCCAGCGTAATAGCCGTCCCGCTGGGAGCGTCTAACTTCTGGGTGTGGTGAATTTCGGTCATCGAGACGCCATACGACGGGTAATTTCGCATGAACGAGGCCAGCACTTTATTCAGTCTGAAAAACAAATTTACGCCAATGCTGTAATTCGATGCGTAAAAAAATGCGCCGTTGGTTTCAGCACAGCGGGCTTCGATTTCGGGGCGCTGCTTCAGCCAGCCCGTTGTACCGCTTACCACCGGCCATCCGCGACCAAGGGCATAGTGAATGTTGGCAACGGCCGATTCCGGCGCACTAAACTCAATAACGGCATCGACAGCGTCATCAGCAAGTTGCTCAAGTTCGGGCAGGTTGTCAATGTTGATACGGCCGGCAATGGTGTGGCCCCGCTCCAGCGCGACCGGCTCAATGGCCTGCCCCATTTTGCCGTAGCCGAATAATAAAATGCGCATTAGTGTTTAAAATTAAACGTCAGCCGGACACCCGGCGCAACACCACCGGCCGTTGGCAGCAGCGTAGGTTTCCAGGTGGCCGAGATGTCGTCGGAGATGTCAAATGTTTTAAGGTGAGCCGCCACATTGGCCTCAACGGCCTGTAGTCCCCACAGCAGTACACCGAGCAGCACGTTCAGGTCGCGGTTACGTCGCCAGTAGTCGCTTTGCTGCTTTAGCTGCTGTACGGTAAGTTCCCGCCCACGAACAGCTGCGGTTTTGGCCGTGCTGTAATAGGCGTTTTTATAGCCCGTCAGGTATTCGTTATACGTCCCGGTGAACGTAATAATATCATAGGTAATAATCCCAAATCCGATGTAAATGAATGGAATCTTGTAGTACTGCCGGTTGTAGGCCTGACCAAGGCCGGGCAGCATCAGCGACCGGATCGTAGCTTTCCGGGGAACAATTTTATGAATGGCCGCATTTTGGCGGGCACTCAACTGCAGCGTGTCCGCTATGTTGGCCAATGAATCGCCCGCTGTCGTTAATTCCGACTCGCCAACCTGAATAGTGCCATTAGCCGGGACAGGGACACCTGCTTTCTGACGGCTTGAGTTAGGTCCTGCCGGTACACTATCCGTTGCCACCGTACCGAAAACAGATTTCAGTACGCGTGGCTTTGTGGCCGTATCGGCAGGCGTTTGCGCGGCCACCGACGCCACCCACAGGACCAGTCCCAATACCGGCCAGACAGCTCGTTTCAGTATATTATGCACTGTGGTTCAAAACTTCCAGGATTTTGTTAAGCTCATCCTGTGAAGTAAACGGAATTTTGATCTCACCCTTGTGTTTATCGTCGGCTTTAATGGACACTTTCGTGCCAAACATCGATGATAGTTTGAATTGCAGGCTGCGCATCTCCTGCTTGGGCAGCGTCAGGCTGCGTACTGACTTGGGCTGTTCACTGTCTTCGGCCAGATTCCGAACGGCCTCTTCCACTTTACGCACCGACCAGTCTTCATCCACCGCCTTTTTAAACAGGTGGATCTGGGCGTCGGGATTGTCAATGTTAATGATAGCCCGGGCGTGGCCCATCGAGATTTTATTGTCGCGGAGGGCGGCCTGAATCACGGGGGGCAGTTTTAGCAACCGGATGTAGTTATTGACCGTGGTCCGGTTTTTACCGACGCGCTCACCCAGTTCATCCTGCTTCAGGCTACACTCGGTGATGAGCCGCTGGTAGCTGAGGGCAATTTCAATGGAATTGAGGTTTTCGCGCTGAATGTTCTCGATCAGGGCCATTTCCAGCATCTGCTGATCATTGGCCATTCGAACGTAAGCCGGGATGTGGGTCATACCGATCAGCTTGGAAGCCTGCAACCGGCGTTCGCCCGAGATAAGCTGGTACTGATCTTTACCCGTTTGCCGAACAGTGATGGGCTGGATAATGCCCTGCACCCGAATCGAATCGGCAAGTTCCTGAAGGGCTTCTTCGTCGAAACGGGTCCGGGGCTGAAACGGGTTGGTTTCAATCTGCTGGACACTGATCTCCGACATCGAGCTGATGGCTTCGTACGGCGATGGCCGGTTGGGCTTATTAACCGCGTCGCTGTCCTGCAGCAAGGCACCTAACCCCCGACCGAGGCCCGTCATTTTCTTCACCGGTGCTTTTGCGTTCGTATTTTCCATGGTAAAAATAAGTGGTAGGTGGTAAGGGATAAAGTACTAATTGACAGACGCTTGACCTGCTAATGCCTGCAACTTACTACTTGTTACTTACCAGAGGTTTATTCAGGCGAGCTGATCGTGGGGCATAAGACCGTTTTTGGTCAGGATTTCGCGGGCCAGATTCAGGTAGCTGATGGCTCCTTTACTGTCGGCGTCCTGGGCCAGTACCGGCACCCCAAAACTCGGCGATTCACTTAACCGGATATTGCGCGGAATAATCGTGTTAAACACCATTTGCTGAAAATGCGCCGTTACCTCACCCACTACCTGATTGGAGAGCCGGACCCGCAAATCATACATCGTCAGCAGAATGCCTTCGATCGCCAGATTGGTGTTGAGCCGCGACTGAATAATCTTGATGGTGTTGAGCAGTTTACCCAATCCTTCGAGGGCAAAGTATTCGCACTGCACAGGTACAATCACCGAGTCGGCAGCGGTCAGGCTGTTAATCGTGATCAGGCCGAGCGACGGCGAACAGTCAATGATAATAAAATCATAATCTTCCTTAATGTGTGAAAGGGCTTCTTTCATCTTCCCCTCCCGCTCCGTCAGGTTGATCATCTCGATTTCGGCTCCGACCAGATCAATGTGCGACGGCAGCAGATCCAGGTTCGGGAAGTCGGTCTGGAGAATGGCGTCTCTTGTCCGTACTTCCTCGACCATACATTCGTAAATGCTGTTCTCAATCTCCTTGGGGTTGTAGCCCAGCCCCGAGGTGGAGTTGGCCTGCGGGTCAGCATCAACAATTAAGGTGCGAAATTCCAAAGCTGCCAGACTGGCAGCCAGGTTTATAGTAGTAGTTGTTTTTCCGACGCCCCCCTTCTGGTTGGCAATGGCAATGACTTTACCCATGAGGTCGTTAGGTTGCAGGCCCAAATATGCCGCTTAGTTTCGGGGAAAGCAAGGACTGTTCCACGAAATGTTTCACAGAAAAATGAGTTCACGGCGAACGGCAGCACAGTCGTCATTGGCTCCCGCAAACCACCCACCAGGGCTTGTGTAGCTGGGGCTGACCCGTGCTTACGAACACCAACCAGCAGGAATTGACTAAATCCGTCCGTGGGTTCTACGCGTGTTTTCTCCGCAACTACGGGTCTTTCAGGCAGCTGACGAAGCAGTTGAACGTCAGGTGACCTTCGCAGCCTGTAGTAGTGCCAGTATCTCCGCTGTTACTTCGGGCAGCACCGGAACGGGCAGTTCGTGGCCAACGCCCTCGAGCCAGACTAAGCGGATATCGGGAATTAGGGGCGCATAAATCTGAGCGTGAATGGGCGGCACCAGCGGGTCCGCCGTACCGTGCAGCACCAAAGCAGGTGCTTTGATCTGCTTCAGTTCGTTCAGCCGCGAGCCGGAAGCCGCAATGGCACAATACTGCTGAAAACGGGCACGAGGGTTCTGCCCTTTCCGCACGTCAATTGCCTGCGTAAACACGGCCCGGTAGCGGGCTTCGTCGTATGGATACTTAGT
Source organism: uncultured Cytophagales bacterium (assembly GCA_964251665.1). Classification (GTDB taxonomy): domain Bacteria; phylum Bacteroidota; class Bacteroidia; order Cytophagales; family Spirosomataceae; genus JBBQLG01. The sequence goes on along the minus strand of CAXUKO010000008.1, from coordinate 265,047 downwards.
TCCGGCCAGCATACGGTACGTTGCCACGGCATTGTCCACACTGACCACGTAGTCGGTAAACCGGTTTTTTATAGTCATGTGCCGGAGCATGAAGGGCGTAAACATAGTAGTAAACTTGCCACTGATTGTCGACTGCGTAGCCGGATTCAGCATGTACCCCGACGACATAATGGAGGTTAGCGTCAGCACCCGGTCGGGATACGAAATGGCTAACCGCTGCGAAATCATGCCCCCCATCGACACGCCAATCAGGTGGACCTGCCGGATACTCAGAAAATCGAGCAGACCGATGGCGTCCCGGGCCATATCTTCCAGTGTGTAGGGCTCGCTGCGTTTCCAGGTATCATTGAACCAGGTCGACCAGCCAATATCCCGGTTATCGTACCGAATGACGTAATAACCGGCTTCCACCAGCGCGTCGATAAGCGTATCGGGCCATAATAGAAGTTGCGCGTCCAGCCCCATAGTGAGCAGGATAGCCGGGTGCTGCTCGTTGCCGAAGGCCTCATAATAAATCTCAATGTCGTTAGCGTGCGCTTTGCCGGATTGTGTGGGTGTCATGAGGGTTCAAAAAGAAGTTAAGGGCGGTTTAATCGGTATGGATTGCCCGTGCATCGGTAAAACCATCCAGTTAGTCGACTGGAGCGGTGGGCTGGTTAAACGATGCCTGCTGTCTGCGCTCTAACCAACATAACAACGTAAAACTAACGATTATGAAAACCACATTCAGCACCCTCGCACTCCTTGCTTTATTGACCACCGGCGCTATGGCGCAACGCGGCTACGGCCCGGGTTATGGTCAGGGTCAAAACCGGTACCCGGCCCCAACCACCGTAAACCCACACGCTGATGATGCGCTGGACGCCTATAAAATTGAGCAGATTGATCAGATCGTCAGCCTGTCGCGCCAGCAGAAAAAAGAGATGAAGCGCATCGAGAAAAGCTACGATCAACTGGCCACTACAACGGCATCGCGCCGGAATCCGCAGGCCTTCGCTCAACAGAAACAACAGGCCCTGCTGGCTGTATTGACGCCCGTACAACGCGGTACGCTGGTTGCCTACCAGCAGCAGTCCCGCCGGGGTGGTTTTTACGGAAGACGGGGTTAAACGTATAATTCACTACACGAAGAACGGGGTGCTACGGCTAAGGCTGTGGCACCCCGTTCGCTGACCGGGCTACTCTGGCGGCAGCACGTACACGACCCGATCTCTGGCATCGAACCGGATGGCTATCTTGGGTTGTAGGTAGATAGGCGGGGCGGGATAAATCCACAGTTTACCGTCCTGACCGAGGTTAAACTCCTGTTCGGGCGGGCCACCCATAACGCGCGCGACCTCCGTGGTCAACGACCCTTTTTTTACCCGTTCGGACGCGTCGATATTACGAAAACCCTGCCGCGCTGTCGGGCTTAAGGCACCCAGATAAATGACTACGCCGACACCAACAAGCAGTGCGATGGCGAAGCCCTGTAATACTCTACGAAGCATGAATGATCGGTAGCTGCCCACTACGAATGGACAATGACGGGTACAAAAATAGCACTCAGAACGGATACCCAATCGCAATGTTCAGCACCAGGTTGTCCCGACGCCATTGTTTGCTTCCAAATGCGATTTGGTTAATAACCCATCTTTCACCGTCAGGCAAATAAGGTTTGCGGAGTGGAAAGGCCAGGTCAAAGCGAATTACAAAGTAGGTCAAGTCAAGCCGAAGTCCAACGCCGGTGCCTACCGCCAGTTGCTTAGCAAACTGCTTACTGAAGCGGCTACCTGGACCATATGATAGTGTATCCGCGTACGTCCAGACGTTACCAACATCGACAAACAGAGCGCCCTGTAAGTATTTTCCAAACTTCTGGCGTAGTTCTGTATTGCCTTCGAGTTTAATATCTCCCCCGCCATCCTGAAAATACAGCGCATTTACCCCGCTATTTCGAGCGTAGTTACCTGGCCCCACAGCCCGTGGCCGAAATGCGCGAATGCTGTTACTCCCCCCCACAAAAAACTGCTTGACTAATGGCAGGGTTGGGGCGCTTGCGTAACCATTTCCTTCATTACCATAGGGTAGTCCAACCCCGCCGTATAACCGACTTGCCCAGGTTAGGCCGGGCGTAACCTGATAGTAATGGCGGCTATCAATGTCGAGCCGAACATATTGGGCAAAACTAAGTCCAAAAATGGCTTTGTCACCAAAAGCATCACGCTTGTTCACTAGTAAGCCGGCCAGATTGCCGGCAAAGTCTAGATTAGCTGCAAAACGGGATGTATACCGCGATTTGGTCTGGGGTGGAGAGTTATGATTATACGAAATAACTGTACCTAATATCAACTGACTTCCAAACAAAATACGATTCGCCTGACTCTGCAAATCAGGATTTGGACTTACTATAAGCGAATCCAGTAAACGTCCAAAATTACTGGTTTTCACGTACGTTACGGTTAATGGCTGAATCGAGATTTCTGTTTGCGGGTTGGTTTTAAACGCGTACCCTAACGATATCTGAGAAGAACTCAGATCATAAAATTCACTCCGTACGATAAGCGAGTACCCCAGAGTAATATTGGTTTTCGGCAGGATAGACCGCTGATCGTACCGAATCCGAACAGGTGATAAAAGCCGGGGCAACGACAGGGTAACGTCAGCCCCGTAGCGGTAACTGATCGGGCTACGGGTGCTGCCGCCAATCTGAGCTTCGATACCAGCATTAAGGTTGAACTGCAATAGTTCGGCCCGACCCAGCCAGTTGCGGTTACGCTGCGTGAGAATCAGGTTGGCTCCTGTGTAGTTGTTAGATTTTGACGTGCCAGCCAGCGATGCCTGTAGGGCTTTTCGGGGAAAGGGTGTCAGGTAATAATGGACATCCAACTGACTCGAATCGGTGTTTTCGACGGTATCGAAGCGGTTGCGGACAAACTTAAAAGCCCCCACATTAATCAGCCGGGAAAGCGTAATATCCTGTGCCCGGCTACTGTAGCGTTTGCCCGGCAAGACACTAATGACATCCCGGAAAAGTTTCGGGTCAAACCTCCCTGTTGTATCCACAATTCTCAGGCCGTTGAGCGAGGTGTAGGCCAGGCGTTCATTAGTGTCGCGGGCGGCTGTACCCCCGGTCAGGCTGTAGTTTGGGTAAACGTATACATTACGAATGCTGTACCTCGCCCGGGCCGGATCAGGAATTTCCGGTTTGATAGCTACATACATCTTTGTTTTGTGGGCAATCGAATCGTTGTCGGCCAGAAAAGCCACGTAGTCCGGCACGAAGTAATAGAAACCCCGTTGTTTAAGGGCCTGACTAACGCGCTCCTGCTCAATCCGTATGTTGTCAAACCGGTACGGATCACCCGCGTGCAGTACCGTCCGGCGGGCCGACGCTACCAGTGCTTTTCCCAACAGTGTCGAATCGCTCAGAAATGCGACATCGCTGATGTAGAAACGCGGGGTTAGCTGCACGTCATACACCGCCGTTGCCTTGTAGCCTTTTTCGGCAAAACTACCCCGCGTTGTGGAGCCAAAGTATCCTTCATTTTCGGCAAAGTTGCTAAACAGGGCGGCATTGGAGGTTAGGGTTCGGGCACTGGCCAGTACGGGTGCTTCGCCTAACTTTTTACGCAGGAAACTACGTAGCCCTTTTGGCTTGCGGGGCTCGCCAACGAAATAATAGAAGGCTACTTTCCAGGGAAAGCCAAAAATCTGCGCATTGGGCTTAGGCCGGGCGAGTCCGGTCAGGCTCGCCTGTAGCGCTTCCACATCGTTTTTTACCGTACCCGAATCGGTATGTATCTTGATTTGGGAGCCCATAAATAACTTCTCCCCGGACGGCAGGTGTCGCCCGATGTTACAACTGGTAAAGGCCAGTAAGCTAACCACAATGAGTAATGCGTACTTCAAGTTTGTTTAGTTTATAGTCCCCAGCCCCCAAAGGGTGTAGGCACTCAGATACCAGTATCTAATCTACTAACACCTCCTTTGGGGGGCTGGGAGCTGCCTGGATATTCTACTCTATCTCTTCTTCTTTTTTGCCGAACAGCTCACGCAGGGTGTTGTAATCGACCGTTACGACAAAACCAACGCCCGTCTCAATAACGTAGCCCTCCAGCACGGCCTGATACGAATTTCGGCGGTAGGCCCGCCCAACATACCGACCATCACGGCTCAGGTTATAATCAAGCGACACATTATCGAACACCTGCGAGGGGTCGCGCTGAATACCGGTTGTGTTCTCTAACTCAAAATTGCGGCCCACGGTTACGCGCAGCCGGCCATCCAGAAAGTTCTTCGATATACCCAGATTCAGGTCCGTACGGGCACCCGACTGCGCCCCAACACCCGTCTGATTAGAAGATAACAGGTTAAAATTAACGTCGAAGCCTTTCAGGATACCCGAGGCAAACCGTTGCAGCTGATCCGACAGAATCTTGCTTACACTACTGCGGGCTACATCTTCGGCACCGCCCCCGCCCCCACCACTCAGCACGCCCGAAAACGAGTCGGACGAACTCTCGGACAGAAACTTGCCCAGCACCAGCAGCGCAAACACCTGCTTGTTGATCTGCGACTGATCCTGCCGGAGCGACGCCAGTTTGGCACTTACGTCTTCAGCCAGATTACTGGTCGATATGGAGCCGGAATTATCGACCGGCTGCCGGATGTCGAACGAGATTTTAGGGGATGCAATGTTATCGCCGATTTTCAACAGCACCTCAAAAGGCGTTTTCTGATCGGCACCGGTGGGAAGTTTGCCACTGGTTTCGCTGGCCAAGAGGTCCGATGCCAGCGCATTGACACGGTAAACGGCCGTTATATCGACCTGAGCTTTGAGCGGATCGCCGGTAAACGTGATCGAACTGCCTTTTTCGATGGCAAACTGCCGTTTCAGCACCTGATACGTGAGGGAGTATTCACCTTCGGTAACGTCGTACCGCCCCAGCACCGAAATATCACCGCTGGGAAGCATACTGACATTGAGCCGGGCGTTACCCCGCGCCCGGAGGTTATCGCCATTCAGGGGGTCAATCACGATGGTTACTTCTGACTTGTCCGTAGCTTCCAGAGCCAGATTGACGGTCATGTTGCCGATCTGATCAATGGACAACCGCTTCTGCGTCGAATCAGCTTTTGGCCGCGTCAGGTACTTGCGGATAGCCAGCGTGTCGTTATGGTCAATGAAGGTAACCGTCTTACGGGCGTCGGTCAGGCCAGCGCCTTCGTCGGGCAGGATCGCGGTTACACTGGCCCCATCTTCGAGTCTGACGGTGCCATCGACGGCCGGAGCGGCACCTGCTCCACGAATGCGGAGTTTAGCCGTAACGTTTGCCTTTCCGTAAGCGTAGTCATTATCCTTCCGGGTAGCATTCAGAACCTGAAAATTATCGGCATTCACCCGCAGGTCGTATTTGGCATTGGGCAGATTACTGAGCGTTACGGTACCGTCGGTGGTCAGTTTCCGCCCGAGCGAATCCGTCAGACTGAAGCTGTTGAATATCAGTTTCTGGCCGTTGAGCGTCAGTTTTTCCTGATCAAGTCCATACGTTGCGTTGAGCTGCGTTACCCGGAATTTCACCGCGTTAAACCCGACCGAACCGTCCATAGCAGGATTACTGGCTGTACCGCCGATGTTGATCTGACCCGTGAGGTCGCCTTTACCCTGTTGCAACTGCCCAAAGCTGAAGGCCTGAATGGTACGGGCGTCCAGTTTTTTAAGGTCTACCAGAAAGTTCAGGCCCTGATTGGCGGTGGTGTAGTACCCGTTGAGCGTTACATCGTTGTACTGGTTCTGAAGCGCTGTTTCCACCGCAATACGACCATCATCGGCATTGCGAAGTTTGGCAGTCAGGTTGCCGATGGGCTGCTGCATCACGCGCAGACTATCGATGTACACATTACCGGTAAAGCCCAGGTTGGTGAAATAATCCCGAACAATGACCGTCCCGTTTAGCTGGCCGCTGGCCAGCGTACTATCCTGTTCGGCCAGCCGCGCCAGATTACTGAGTTCGAGGGCATGGGCCGAAATCCGAATCGGGGCGTTGGGGTATTGCTCCGTACTGGACATATCCAGCGACTGACTCCCCGAATAAAGCCGCAGATTATTGATCAGCACACCCTGTTTTCCGTACTGGGCAAACCCGGTCGAGTCGGACGTAAATTGCTGGTAGTTAGCCAGCAGCGCGTTTTTCTCCAGCCGCAACTGATAATTCGGTCCAACGGCCCGCAGCTGTCCGGCCAGCGCGTAACGGTCCTGCTTCACCGAATCCTGATTGGCCACCCGGAACCGAAGCTGATTATGAACGGCCCTCGCCCTAAGTGTGGTGAGGCCAATGGCCGTGGTTCCGAGTTGTATGGCGTCGATTTTCCCGATAATGGCCATCGAGCTGTCAATGGCCCGCATCGTCAGCGCGGCATTCTGAATGACAGTGGTGTCGTAATTCACCACGCCAGTTGTCATTGTAGCCAGAAACGTGGTATCGCGGGTATTATCTAAATAAGCGTTTAGCCGGACCGTGTCCAATTGGATTAAAGCCGGTACGAAGGCACGCAGTAAGGGGTCCTGATACATTCTGGCCTGCACGGCAAAACTGTACGGGGGCGGAATCCGGTTGTATTTCAGATCAGGAATGGCAAAGTACCGGCTGATTTCGCCGACCATAATATCGTACAACTGAGTGTACACAAACTGACCGTTGAGGGCAAGTTTTGCAAAGGGCAACTGGGCCACGACCCGTTTCTGACCGCCCTCGCTGTCCGCTTTCAGGTACAATGCCGAAATGGGATACGTTTTACCCTTTAGCGTCACGGCCGCACTATCGGCAGTAATGGTACCAATAGGGTTATTGGGGTCGGTTGAGGTCATGTTGGCCGTCAGGTTCCCCCGTAGCACGAGCGGATCGGCATAGAAACCAAGCTTTTGCAGGTCGAGCTGGGCAATCTGAACATTGCCCTTCAGCGCGGGATTGGTCGCGTTCAGGTCTACTTTGCCAGTAATTGCCAGGCGGGCGTTGGGGTCAGCGCTGGTACCGTCAATGGTCAGTAATCCACCCGACAGGTCACCCCGCGCGCTGATGTTCTGGTAGTGGTATCCCTGTAACGTAGCGTCGTTGATGGTAGCTTTGAAGCTGGTCTGCATGGTTTTGACATCCAGCCCATGCCCGTCGAAACTGGCATTGGCGTTGATGATACCATACTGCTTCGGATTTTTCAGCCACTTGCCCGCGTCGAAGTTCGTTAGCGTGGCGGCACCGGTATAGACCTGATTTTTGCCCGCCACGAAGTTTTTCAGCAAGCCGTTGTAAGTGGCATTCCCCCAGCCCGTGCGAAGGTTCGCCTGTAGAATCAGGTTGTCGACACCCCCGCGTACACGTCCGGCCAACCGAAAATCGTTTGGTATGCTCACCGAATCAGGAATGGTCCCTTTCGGTGCCAGTTTGTTCAGATCAGCCCGACTGGTGGTGGCGTCCAGAATCGTCAGGTCCATACCAAGCCGCTTCACGTCCGTTGGATTGGTCAACCGGCCTCGCGCCTGAATGCGAGTGCCCGACAGCATGGCCACATCGAACGTTGGAATGGTAAGCGCGGCTAATGTACCGGTCACCTGCGCCGTTGCCCGGATAACAGCGCCCTTTGTGGTAGTAAAGGGGGGCGTCGTTTCCAGAAAGGGCGCCAGCAACAGTATATCATTCACGGACAGTTTACTCTCTTTCAGGTTCACCCGAACAGCCACCTTACTGGCGAAACGCGGATTGCTTAGCTGACCCAGCGAATCGTAGCGCAGCACGACCTGATCGCGCAGCAGCGACTGGCTCGTTTGCAGGTAAAGACCCGTCAGGCTGAGCTGTTTGGCGGTATAGAGGAGATTACCATCCAGTCGGCGCAGGTCGAAGCCGCTCTTCTCCCGGAACGTACCGGCCCGGAACTGGCCCACAATACGGTCGGGTGCATACACCAGATTGCGACTGGTAAGCGAGAGTTTCTGCAAATCAATATGGCCGTAATCCAGTCCTTTGCGCAGCCTTGGCGACGTTTCATCGTCGAACCGTAGCCGGTCGTTGGTAAGTTGGATACGGCCCAGACTGGCACGCCAGCCATTGCCCGACGAAGCCGTAGTGGTTGGTTGGGAGGGTGGAGCCGGTCTGGTAGGTTTAAGTAAGGTGGCCGTGACTTCGGAGTTGACCAGATCGATTGATTTCAGGCTCACGCGCTGCCCGGTTAGGTAAAACAGGTCACTTTCCATCGCGAGTGACCCCACGTTGCCAGTACTGGCAAAATTGGCTTCCTCAACCTTAACATCCCACTGCGTCCGGTTCAGCTTCCAGGCACCTAAACCCAGATCAAGCGTATCGGACGGGTCTGCTTTTGGCGATTCCGGCGTGGGCAGTCCTTTGTAAATACGCGCCTTTACGGCTAAGCCGTCGGTATAAATGCTGCGGAGATGGTAACGGGATTTGGCAATATCAAGGGCATCGACTTTGGCATTTAAGCTGTCCACATACGCGTTGACATCGGCCCCGGTTACGTCGTCCTTATACTTGATCCTGACGTCTCGTAGCCCCACGCTCCCCAAATTAATTGTCATCGGCGCGGCTGCAGTATCGGGTGTAGCTTGGGGCGATTTGCTGGAAAAAGCGTCCAGCAGGTATTTAAAGTTGAACGTAGTGTCGGGCAGGGTCCGGCTAACGTTAAGCCGTATATGCTCCATCTCAACCTGATTGACCGATACCTTGCTTTGCAGCAGGGCCATCATGTCGATGTCGATGCGCAGTCGCCCACCAGAAACCAGGGTATCGCCTTTGGGTGTTTTAAAATAAACGTTTTCGAGTTCGATCCAGTCGGGAATGTGGTACGAAATACGGCCGATCGAGAAGGGTGCCTTAATTTTCGACGCCAGGTAATTATTAGCCTGCCGGGTGACAAACGACTGTCCCCAGGGTGTTGTGGCGACTACGGCGACGAATCCCGTAACCAGCAACACAACGGCAATGACCACAAAGAGGAACGTAATCAGAAATCTTTTCACGGATAATCCGGGGTATCAGTAGTTGAGCAGTGGTATTTTAACGCTGCCTTTTAAGCAGGTATCAGGATAACGAACAGTACGGGCTATCGGTATACAAACTCGTCAACAACGCTGTTGGTTTGAAACCGGCCTTACTTTACCCATCCTCACCTCCTTTGTGCGTATCTTTTGGCCATGAATTCCGACGATTTCAGCCCTGACCCGTGGGCCTTTTTGCGCGCCCACACGGCCGCCCGACTGGCACAGGGCCGCACGGGTCACAGCCTGCCTACCCGTGCCCTGCTCGATTTCCAGCTCGATCATGCCCGCGCCCGCGATGCCGTTTTTTCTACCCTCGACCTGCCCCAGCTCGTAGCTGAACTGGAGACGCTTCATCCCCGCATTTTAATGCTGCACAGCCGGGCTACCGACCGGCTGGAATACCTGCAGCGGCCCGATCTGGGTCGTCAGCTTAACGGCCCAATTGACTTTACAGCGCAATTTCGGGCAACCGGTGTAACTCCATTTGATCTGGCTATTGTTATCACAGATGGGCTTTCGGCCGCAGCAGTTAACCGCCATGCCGTGCCACTTGTAACGCAGTTGGTTGCCGAAACAACTCGATTAGGCTGGTCACTGGCTCCGATTGCAATTGTAGAGCAGGGCCGGGTTGCTGTGGCCGACGAAGTAGCCCATGCGTTTGGTGCCGAACTGGTGGTGATGCTGATTGGCGAACGGCCCGGCCTGTCGTCGCCCGATAGTCTGGGTGCTTACCTGACGTTTCAGCCCCGGCCCGGCCTCACCGATGAATCCCGCAACTGTGTATCCAACATTCGACCCGAAGGGTTATCCTACGAATTTGCCGTGCAGAAAGTAGTGTACCTCCTTACCGAAATGAAAACCCGGCGCTTATCGGGCGTCGGGCTGAAGGATGAGATGGACGGATTACCGGGTGCATCAGTTCAGGCAGTGCCGTAGAATTTCAGGCCAATAATACCGGCGACAATCAGCCCCAGGAAAACGACCTCCATAATCGACCAGTTGGCCTTGTAATAAATCACGTCCGCGAGTTTTATCAGAATGAGCGACAGCGCCGTCCAGACGGCAAAAGCCGTGGGGGTTGGTATCCGCTTAATGGCCGTTGAGAAAAAATAGATATTAGCTACCCCAAATCCGATGTATCCCAAAAATGGTAATAGAACGGGTAATCCACTCTCCGTTTTATAGAAATTATGCCAGCGCAGCATCTTCAGCGAACTGAATGTCAGTGCTTTCAGTGAATACGTCCACATCATCTCGCACATGGCGGCCATCAATAAGTAGAACCAATAAAACAAGTTGGTGTCGGTCAATACGTTAGAAAAAATACTGCTTCACCGTTTTCAGGCTGTGCCCTACGCCTTTCAGCGTCTGATCCATCCATTTCAGCAGGTTAGGCCGTAGATAATAATAGGTTCTGAACCATTTATGTTTCAAAAGGCTGCGCTCATCGAACCGTTTGAACGAAAAAACGTGCTGCACGAAGTAGTCTTTCGGAAAGTCGTAGTACAAACCCCAGTTCTCCGGTTTGTCCCCCGGTTTATGACCCGGGTCGTAGGCTGTACCAAAGAGATGATCCCAGATGGAAAATTTTGTGCTGAAATTCGCGTGAAACACCTCCTGATAATTGGCATGGTGCCACAGGTGCAATTCCGGCGAGTTGAAAAGGTACTTCCACTTCCCCAGCTTCACGTTAATATTGGCGTGAATGAAAAGGCCAAAAACCGCATCGAGCAGCGCTTTAATGGGAATAACGGCCGGATCAGCACCAAGCAGAATAATGGGCGCAAACTCGATGGTCTGGTTGATCAGAATCTCCAGCGCGTGTGACCGGGAGCCGGACAGGAAATCGACCTGTTTATCGGAATGGTGCGCTTCGTGGGTTCGCCAGAGGTACTTATTGGCATGTTGCAACCGGTGAAACAGGTAGATATACAGGTCGTGGGTAATAACAAAAAACAGCACCTGCACCCATACCGGCCAGTAGCGCACAAACTGTACACTCGACCAGTCGAAACTGTGTTGAATGGGCGCTACAACATAATCGAAGATTACGATTTTCAGCATGTAGCTCTGAATAATCGTATACCAGACCAGGTCGACCCAGAATCCATCACGAAACAGCGGCAATCCTTTGCGGTAGGGATCGAGCCGTTCCCAAAGCATAATGATGGCGATCCAGACGGCCAGAATAATTGACGTGATGGTCAGTAACTGTTCCTGTGGCATTGCAATCCAGATAGTTTATAATTATGGTTTGCAGTGCCTCCGGTGGAAACCACTACAAACCACAAACTTAATTTAAACTGCTATACCGCCTGTTCGTTGGTAATGTTCACCCGCAGGCGCTTCATTGGACCGAGTTCGGATTCGTATACTTTTTTGACACCATCGCCCATGGCTTTCTCAACGTCGCGGATGTCGCGCACTAACCGCTGAAATCCTTGTGGCTCCACGGATGCGGCATGGTCGGAACCCCACATAGCCCGGTCGAGAGTGAAGTGACGTTCAACAAAGGTTGCACCCAGTACTGTAGCCGCTACCGTTGTCGTCAGCCCTGTTTCGTGACCAGAGTAACCGATGGGGGCGTCCGGGTATTTAGCCTGCAAGGTTGGGATCATGCGCAGATTTAACTCTTCAACTTTGCATGGATAAGCCGACGTCGAATGGGCGATCAACAGCGGGTAATTCGGATCGAAATTATACACCAGATTAACGGCATTTTCAATCTCGCTCATGGTCGACATACCAGTTGAAAGCATCAATGGACGGCCCGTTTGCAGGATTTTTTCGATCAATGGAAAGTCAGTCAACGAAGCCGACGCCAGTTTATAGATACTGGTATCGAAATGCTCCATAAAGTCAACGGAATCAACATCCCATACCGAAACGAACCAGTCGATACCGCGCTCTTTGCAGTATTGGTCGATAGCCGAATACTCGGTTACACCAAACTCAGTTTTGCGCTTGTAGTTAATGTAACTCATGGTTCCCCAAGGGGTTTCCCGCATGATTTCCCACTGATCTTTAGGTACGCATAGTTCCGGTGTCCGCTTCTGAAATTTCACCGCATCAGCTTTAGCAGCGACGGCTTCATCAATAAGTTGCTTGGCAATATCGAGTGAGCCGTTGTGGTTGATGCCGATTTCAGCAATGACGTAACTTGGCTCGCCAGTGCCAATCTTACGGCCCGTATTTAGTGTGATGGTCTTCATGCAGGAGAATGTGTTTCGGTTAGTTGGTGATTTGTTGTTATAGTTTTAGCCTCGATAATCAGTTCGGCTACTTCGCGGAAGCAGCCTGCCCCCCCGTTTGCCTCACAGCAATAGGCGGCCACGTTTTTATTCCAGATTGTTGCATCGGCCGGGCAACAGGCTAACCCAACAACCTGCAATACCGCCACATCATTGACGTCATCGCCGATGAATGCTACTTCTTCGGCCAACAACTGCCGACGCTCTAAAATTTCAGCCAGCAGCGATAGTTTATCCTTGATGCCCAGGTGTAACTCCTCAATCTTCAGTTTTTCGGCCCGTTTGCTAACCGATGGTGACCGTTCGCCGGTAACAATGCCGGTATCAACACCAGCCAGGTTGCGCAGTCGTTCGACACCCATGCCGTCACGGATGTTAAATTTCTTGAGCACCTCGCCGGTCTCGCCATAATACACGCCACCGTCGGTCAAAACACCGTCGCAGTCGGTGAGCAGCAACTTAATGCGCCGGGCTTTTTCGAGTATTGCTTCGTTCAAAATAGCTTGTTGTTTGTTGTTAGTCCGTTCCCTTTTGTAGTTATGTGTTAGCCAACTACGAACTACTTCATTTCGTCCAACGGGTTTTTGTCGACGATATCACCGTTGGGTAGTTCGTAAAATATTCGGCCGTTTAACGAGATCACGTTAGGGAGGCCATTTTGACGATTTATTTCTGCTGCTTCCCGCGTCCCTTTATTGAACAGCCGAGTCCACAAGGCCATGGTCTGATAAAGTTTTATGTTGTCAAATTGCTTTACTTCCATTGCGGTATGTCATTTACGAATTGCAGAAAGAGTGATTCATCTTCTATCAGATACTTATTATGAAATCCCGCAACAACCGGCGAATTAGTTCCGGGTGTCGGATTATGAAAGACAATCCACTCTTCAGCCAGGTTTTTGTACGTACTCCAAAAGTTTTGCTTACTCCGGTAATAGCGACGTCTCACATCAGCATCCGGCACGAAATGGCCACCCAGATTAACCCGGTTCTTTATACGCTCAATGCACATATCAGGGCTTTCCAAAAACACGTAGAAAAGTTTTAAAACGTATTCCTCCTTTTGCGCTCTTTCGATAACCTTTAGCAGGTATTTACCGGATAAGGTACTCTCGAGAATAAAGGGCTGACCCGCTTCCATTAATTCGCCGAGTCTCTTGAAGAAAAGTCTTCCGGCTTTCAGTTTGGTAGATGAATCGGCCTCAGTTAAGCTCTTTTCAATCTCATCCGCATTCAGAAATTCATAGCCAGTTTCCGGAATCAATTGCTTCGCGAACGTCGTTTTGCCCGAACCATTCGCCCCCGCCACTATAATTAATTCCTTCATACAGATAGCTCTTCAACTGCGAACCCGCCTAAATCGCTGTCCATCCGCCATCGACAACCAGGTTCCCCCCGGTCATATAGGCGGATGCATCACTGGCCAGAAACACTAAAGCACCCTGATAATCGTCGGCCGAGGCCATACGCCCAAGCAGCGTTTTAGCCGTATAATTCTGGACAAAAAAGGCGTCCTGACTGTTTTCAACACCACCGGGCGTCAGGGTATTAACCCGCACCCCTTTGTTGCCCCAGTAAGCGGCCAGGAACCGGGTAAAGTTGACAACAGCCCCTTTAGTAGCCGGGTAAGCCGCCGACTTGAAAAACGTCTGCTCACCGGCAGCATTCCGGTAAATAGTCTGGTCGGGACCGACTAAGCCGTATGTCGAGGCAACGTTGATAATGCTACCACTACCTGCGTTAGCCATTACCGTCCCGAATACCTGAGCGCAGAGGAACACCCCCGTAACGTTCACATCGAGTGAAGCCCGGAACGCTTCAACGGGGTAATTCTCGAACGCCGACAGGTCTTTGGCCATTGCCGGATTCTCGAACATATCGTTGATGGCCGCATTGTTAACCAGAATATCGATTCGACCGTATTTAGCCATAATCTGATCACGGGCCTGCTCAACGGAGGCTTTGTCCGTTACATTCAGCCCAACACCGAGGTGATTATCGTCCAGATTATCCGCGTAGTCCTGAGCAGCGACCTCGTGCAGATCGGCGACCACTACGTTAGCACCGGCATCAGCCAACGCTTCACAGTGCTTGCGGCCAATCAGGCCCATAGCACCGGTTACAATGGCCACACGGCCGGTTAATGAAAATTTGTCGAGCATTAATGTATCCGCTTCGGCGGTCCGACCGGATGCCCACATCCGGTTGTTTCAGTGAAAACCGGACGTGGGCGCCCGAGGTGCGTTTACGCCTTTACTGCTGGTTTGATATTGTAGCTGCTGGTTTTACGGAAGACCGCTTCGAGCACTTCACCTTTCAGATGAGATTTCACTTCTTTACTCTCGATGGCAGCCTTTAGGATCGGCATTACATCGCGGTAAGCGGAGAGTGTATAGTGAATATCGTCGTCGGAGTGACTGAAACACATGTTATGAAAACCGGCCCACAGCACACCCCGCTTGATCATTTCCTGCTGAACGAGTGTTTTCAGTTCCAGACCGTTACCCGCGTCAGGCATGAACGTAACCATAGACCGGCAGTTATAGCCAACGCATTTGGTCAGGTGATCGATGCCAAACTCTTTCGCAATTTGGTTGTAGCCATCCTTAATCAGGGCACCTTTTTCGTCCAGATAAGCGGGTACGTTCTTATCGCGTAGTTCCTTGATCGTTGCGATACAGGCCGCCAGCGAGAGCGCTTCTCCACCAAACGTAGTATAACTGAACACTTCACTGTTGAATAACTCCATTACATCGGCACGACCGGTTAACAGAGCGATTGGCATTCCGTTAGCACAGGCTTTCGAGTAAACTGCCAGATCGGGAGTCACGTCGAAATACTCCTGAGCACCACCGATGGCAATTCGGAAGCCGGTCCACATTTCGTCGAAAATCAACAGCGTGCCGTTTTCGCGGCAGGCTTCGGCTAATTCTTTCAGAAAACCGGGTTTTGGAGCTTCAAAAATGAAAGGTTCTAAAATCAGGGCCGCTACATCTTCGTCCAAAGCCGCTTTGATCGACTCGATATCGTTGTATTCGAAGGTGTAGGTCATGTTCTGGATGGCCTCCGGAATACCTGCGTTGCGGCTCGTGATGCCAATGTACCAGTCGTGCCAGCCGTGGTAACCACAGCAAAATACTTTCTCGCGACCCGTGAACGCCCGTGCGACCCGA
Source organism: uncultured Cytophagales bacterium (assembly GCA_964251665.1). GTDB lineage: Bacteria > Bacteroidota > Bacteroidia > Cytophagales > Spirosomataceae > JBBQLG01. The sequence continues at coordinate 249,593 of CAXUKO010000008.1, read as the reverse complement.
ACAGCCGCCGAGCAGACATCCGCACCGGTTTTGCTAATCTTAACGGCTTCGGCATTGGGAATCACTTCCTGAATCAGTTCAGAAAGTTCGACTTCCAGCGGGTGCATAAGCGAAAACGTAATGCCGCTTTCGAGTTGTTTTTTAATGGCTTCGTCTACGGCCGGGTAGCAATACCCCAACGAGATAGGTCCGATAGCCGAATTGAAGTCGATGTATTCGTTGCCATCAACGTCCCAAACGTGTGAGCCACTCCCTCGTTGCAGGTACTTCGGTGCGGCTCCCTTGGTGAACTGACCCGGCCCTTTAGCCAGCGTTTGGGTGATGGGCTTCTGAACCTTGAGCGCCCGTTCGTAATATTCGTCCGACACCGTGATGTCGGGATAGTTTTCGTTGAAGTTGATACCGTTTGGCATATGGTGTCTGTTTATGGCGTCGGGTTTAAAAACTACTTAGTTTTCAACTTTTGTTCCTTAGAGCGGTCGAGAGTAAGTTTTTGTCATCCTGAGGAACGAAGGATCTTCGCTACCAAATCGCTAAGATCCTTCGTTCCTCAGGATGACAAAACCACCTTTGAAATACAGATCAAAAGACTAAAAAATCTTTCTAATTAAAAATGACAGTATACCTACTCCGCAAACGCTTCTGTTGCGATCTCCGGCTGCACTGCATCCGTAGCGTGGCCTAAAATACGTTCGGCAATCTGCTTACCGGTAAAGCCTTCGTATTGCAGTACCTCAGGTAAGCGGGCGGGTTTGAACCACTTGTCGTTCAGCGCAATAGGCAATACATTGGCGGTTTTCCGGTTTTTCAACAAGACCTCAGCCACAATGCTGTACAAGCCACCAGTCTGGAAATGGTCTTCCACCGTTACGACAACGCTCGATGTGGCGCAGGCTTCCAGAATAGCTTGTTCATCAACGGGTTTTAGGGTACGCATATTCACCAGACCGACAGATTTTCCCGCTTCACGCAGGATATCAGCAGCAATCAGCGTCTGCTCGAACAGCATACCGTACACCAGAATCGTTACGTCGGTGCCTTTGGTAACTACTTCGGCTTTGCCAATCTCGAAATCAGCGTGCTGATAAGTACCGGGACGGGTATTAATCCGAACGTAGGCCGGGCTAGCTGAATCCCATATTTTAGGCAGCATTGCCAGCATATCCTGCTCATCAGCGGGAGCAAAAACCGTCATGCCAGGAATACCACGCATCAAGGCTATATCTTCGATAGCCTGGTGCGTCGGGCCATTACCATCTGACAGAAATCCCGGAATGAAGCTGCTCAGTTTTACCGGCAGTTTACCGATACCTACGTCCGTACGGACAAATTCATAGGCCCGCATCGACAAAAACGATGCTAGCGCATGGATAACGGGCGTCCGGCCACGTAGCGCTAAGCCAGCAGCAGCGCCAACCATACATTGTTCGGTGATACCAGTATCGATAAACCGGTTGCCCAGCGTTTTGGGCATATTGCGAACCAGCGCCCGGTTTTCCGCCGTCATCACCACGTAGCGGTCATCGGCAAGGGCAGTCTGGGTAAGGAGTTCTTCGTAAGTCATGATTCAGTTTTGTGTACCCCAGACGCCTACGTCTGGTTAGTTAACTGGCCGCTAAACGACCAGACGTGGGCGTCTGGGATACGTATTTTATCTCACTACCAGCGTTTCAGATTCCAGCGTAGCCTTAGCTTCGCCATGCAGTTCATCTAACAGAGCAGCGACTTCCTCGTGGGTGAAGTTGCAGAACCAGCGATCAGCACGGGCTTCAATACTGGGCAGGCCCTTACCCCGAACCGTATCGGCGATAAGGACATTCAGCTTACCAGTCTCGAAAGGGAATTGTGATAGAGCGCCGTCAATGGCCTCAAAACTATGTCCGTCAATCCGTTTTACTGAAGCCCCAAAAGCGGCAAACTTATCAGCCAACGGCTCCAGCGGGATCAGTTCTTCAGTAGGCATATTGGCCTGGAAGTGGTTCCGATCGACCAGGAATAGCAGGTTGTCTAATTTATAAGCATTGGCGACCAGCACCGCTTCCCAAACCGAACCTTCGTTTAATTCACCATCACCCAGAATGCAAACGACTTTGTTGGGGGTACCACTGATTTTACAATCCAGGGCCACGCCCAGCGCTACCGACGGCAGATGCCCCAGCGAGCCCGAGTGAAATTCGATACCCGGAATCTTTACGTTCGGGTGCCAATAAATCGAGTCGTCAGTAGAGAGGTGATTGTTGAGTCGGTCAGCCGCCAGCCAGCCCAACTCGACAAAGGTGCCGTAGAGAGCAGGCACGTCATGCCCTTTGGACAAAAACAGGTAATCGCGGCTGGGGTCTTTCAGATTGTCCTGATTCACGTTCAGGAAATCATCGTAGAGATAGACCATCAGGTCGGTCGCGGAGAGTGACGCGCCGACAAAACAACCGCCATCGGTCGAGAGCCGAACAATATGCTCGCGTACGCGCAAGGCACGTTGCTGAAGGTGTTCGAGGGTTTCTAAATGCATGCGTTTATGGGTTTCCGGTAACCTGTTTGGTTTGGTCAGCCGAGACAGTGTTCAACTCATTCAAATGATGCCGATACCAGTTCACGCCCGCATAGCTGGCATTGATCTGGTAGAGTTCTGGCTTGCGTTCCAGCAAATCTACAATGTCTTCGCAGGAAAACGCGGGATTTTCGGAGTATAGTTCTAAAAAAACCTGTTCGATAAATTCGTAATCCGCCCGGTAATCAATCGTAAACCGGTGCGACATTGAGTAGTCGAGCCCCCTTGACCAAACAACGTTACCCACGCGAAAACGGCCGGGCATATCCCACATATAAGGCGTGGTATGCTCGCGTTCGTGAAGTTTGGCAGCTTCCTGCCAAGTAGTTTTCAGGCAGTCGAATGTCATGATTTCGACATCATTACCATCGGGCCAAGTAGGAGGATGCAGGTTACTGACGAAATCATACTGGTCGGGATTGGCGAGGTAAGCACCCATCACCTGATCGATAATCCGGGGGTCGATGAGGGGGCAATCGGAAGGTATTTTAACGACAACATCAGCCCCGTACTGCACAGCGGCTTGATAATGCCGATCGAGGCAATCGACCAGGTCACCCCGAAAACAATCTATTTTATGGTCCCGACAAAGAGCGACCAGCACGTCATCGGCGGGGTCAGTAGAGGTGGCGACAACAATCTGAAACGGCGTTTTAGCCATCCGCAGCCGTTCGACCATGCGGACGATCAATGGTTCGCCAAGAATCGGCAGCAACACCTTACCGGGTAACCGGCTTGACGTCATCCGCGCCTGAACCACAACTAAAATGGAAGGAAAACCGGGCATAGGGCAAAAAAGTCTGGCTTAGTCAGCGTTACAAACCGGGCTACAATTGAGTTCGGCACCCCGGTACACCACCATTCATGCGATGAGAACGTGCAAGTTACACTGCGTGGGGATTTAACGCGTTGGGTACAGGCTGGTATTGATACGACTTAACAAATTGTTCTTTTTTGCCTGTGAAATTAATGAATGCCCGACAGATGTTGGCGATGTTGCGGGCTGAGGTGCCGCCGTTTTGAATCGGAGCCTGCTGGTACAGCGTATCGAGGTCAAAATACGAATGTACCTTCTTACCCAGCGCAATACCGACGTAAACCACCGTTGAATACTGCGTGATTAACTCCTCACAGTTCGCAATCATATCGTTGGTACTACCCGCCTGATAGATTAAGGTACCTTTGGGTGTATTTTCGCGCACTTCGGCCTCCGATCGTTCCCAGTTTTCATTGGGGTGAAACTTGAACAGCAGCGGTCGGCCAGCGGCAATATCTACGCACTTTTTAATAAAGCCAACCCGGTTCTCCATCCGAAAAGTCTCCCGGATATCCGACGTCGCCACCATAACATAACCATGGTGCGGGAAGTTATTATTCTGAAACTGAGCGACGTTATCGAAGTTCGGAATACCTGTTACGAACAGTTTTCCGGCATCGGTTCCCATCTGCGTGAAAAACGATTTATAGCCCTCTGACGCTGTGCAATACACGTCGCACAGGTTCGACGAGCCGTTGAGAGATGTGCCTACGCTGAGATAACGCGGGAGCTTGAGTGCCTTTACAATCCTGGTCAGCAACGTTACTTCATCGACCATACCTTCCTGCACCCAGACCGTTTTGGTAGCGCGGATGTTAGCGGGCAACAGCATATCCGAACACAGCACAACCAGATCGTACTGATGCTTTTCACCCCTGTAGTCGATCAACAGGTTGTGATCATGGAGGTACTGCTCTGAACGCTCGCGGAATTTGCCGGCCAATACGGTATGATCGAGCCAGCCCTGCCGGACTGCAAAATTGATGGCTAACGAGTCAGCGTATATCTGACTATACCAGCACTCATATTCTCCGGCCAGTTGTTGCCCAATCTGGTGCATCTGCGACGTTTGGTTCAGCGAGCCGGTAATGAATAGGATTCGTTTCGTCATAGGTGCAAAGTACGTTAAAAATCAAATTTCATCCGAAACCGTATACCAACCCGATTGGGTGCGTTGGGATTATCGAGATAGGTTAACCGCTTCACAAAGTCAACCCGCAGCACTTTAAAGATGTTGGCAATGCCGATACTGGCTTCCATATAGGGTTTGCTGCCCAGTGCATACGAAATTGGTATGCCTGTCGTCGGATCGACGGGCAGGCGCAGCAGCCCATTGCCGGGCGTCGGGCGGTTATCGTCACTGATGCCGCCCCAGAGGCTTTTAAAGGTAATCAGTTCGCGGAGTTTGAGCTTCTTGATCAGCGGTAGCCGGTTGAAAATAGCTCCGTTGAAGTGATGGTCAATAAATACCGCTCCATAGTGGTCGCTGATAAACTCCATGAAGTTCATCATGTTATACGACTCGGGCTGGTAGGCGTAACTCTGGTTGGCCCGGTGAATCGTCAGTAGCGGAAACGGTACTTTACCAAACGTTGCCCCTCCTTCCAGACTTACGTCGGTGAAGCCAATCGGTACGATGAGAAAGCGTTTGTTGGCGTAGCCGGTCAGGCGGTGGAAATTGTAATCGCCCCCCAATAGGTCTTTAATACCAGCCGTATAGCGGACCTGAAAAATCGGGTATTTGTTTACAATCGGCACCCGGTACGTTTTTCCCTGATAAAACTGCTCGTGCGGAGCATAACGAAGCCCAACGGTCAGTTCGGTTGTGCTGATAGTCGGTATCCGGGTCAGATTTCCTTCCGGCGTATAGGCATCGAACTCCAGAATACCAGCCGGAGACTGTTGTACCCCCCGTGCACTCAACGTTAGGGCCAGCCCACTCTTCGACTCGTTGAGGTAGTCGATGTTCCAGACCGAATTGTAGGTGAATCGGTTGTTCTGCCCGCGTTTGAACGACAGTAAAAAATTGCTTTCCTGAATAAACTGCAATTCCTGTCCCGGAATCCGGATTTCGTGCTGATAACTGGCCCGGATACGCTTCACCGGGTAGGTGTACACATTATGATCGGTTAGCGACCACGCGGCCGAACCGTAATATTTTACCTGTTTATCGCGAAAACCATACGCTCCGTAGCCTTCCAGGGCCAGCCGCTCGCTGAAAGCCGCCGTTGTGCGGCCACCCGCCCGAATCCGAAATCCCTCGACCGGGTTAAAGCTGTAAAACGTGTTAACCGGCCCAATCTCAAATCCGCCGATGGGCTTGTACCCCTCTGCCAGAAACAGCGCGGTATTAACCACCTTGCGAAACAGAGGCACATTTTTGATACTATCGACCATCGTATAAATACCCTGCTCTTTCACCGATAACGGCCGGTGACGCGCCTGTGTCCAAAATGACTCGTCGCGGTTAAGGGCTTCCTTCACCTCATCGTTCGCCAGGCCGGTCAGCAACTGACTTTCAATGGGTTTATTGATTTTGTAGCCGTTGTACGAAACACTCCGCTGTCCGAAAAGGCCCATGCCATTATCCTTCTTGAGAAGGTTAAATTCGATGGCCAGTTCGTCTTTCGTCAGCATCAGCCCTTCCTGATCGTCAACAGCGTCGTATTCCTGTGAAATCCGTAGGTCGGTTACGTAATTGACGTTGATGTCTTTGGCAAAGCCCATCTCCACTTTGCGAATGGCGTAACTCGAATCGAGCGCGATGGCCATTGTGCCCTGAAACAATAAATCGGTTTTGTTCCGGGGTGAAAAACCAAGGTTCACGCATTTAATGCCCTTAATCTCGGTTGTGTCTACAATTACGTACTTGTAAAACTGCGGGGCTAATGGCGAGGTGGGGCCGAGAAATTGCTGAGCCAGCAGGAGAATCTGCCCGTCGTAAATGTTTATGTCCTGGTACAGCGTTTCCAGATAGGATTTGATGCCGTTGCCATCCACGTAGCCGCCAATTCCGGTCGTGCGCTCACCCTGTAGCACCTCACGTTTCTTCTCAGGGGACTTCCGGTAATAAACATTGAACGCCGACTCTTTAAGGTACATCGGCAGGTTCACTTTCCCGGTCACCTGTGAGGTATCGAGGTAGTTGAACACGAAATCGAATTTCTTGAGCGACCGCCGATTCCTGAATTTATCGGAGACATTGCTGAGGTCGAACTCGATCTTTTCGTACTTGTTGTACTGGTAGTAATCGAAGGATTCGCGCCGGTTTTTACTCTTGTTAGCTATGACTTTCTCGATCAGATCCACAGCAGGATTATCCCGGTTGCGATAGCGGTCTTTCTTGCCGCGCACAGTAACCTCACTAAGACTATTAGCCTGGGGTTTTAGCCGAATGTTGAGCAGGGTAATTCGTTTGGTACTGTCGGTGGTGAGTGTCCGGGTTTCGGGAGTGTAGCCGACGTAGGAGAATTTGAGAGTAATTTCGCCCGGCTTTACATTGAGTGCATACGCTCCGTTAAGGTCTGTCTGCGTTCCGGTAGTCGTCCCTACGATCTGAACGTTGGCGAATAGAATGGCTTCGTTATTCTTAGCGTCCACTACTTTTCCCCGAATCGTTATAGTTTGGGCAAGCAGCGGATGAGCAAAGGAAAGCAATGCCAGAGCAACAACACCAACCAGTCTACATATTTTGATTATCAACTGGTTAGGCACGGTATTTCTTAAAATAATACCGTTATAAAGTGCAGTAGAGTTGTGTTTCATAACAGGTGGAATCAGCCAATGAACCTGTGTTTTAACCCATTTTCATCAGAATTTAATGCCTAACCATCTATGTTTGTGGATAAGTTCCGGCTGCCTAAAAAATAGTCAAGCGAATTGACCATCGGTCACAAAAGCCCATAAACGGCAACACCCGACTTGTTGAAGTCGGGTGTTGTTCATACATACGAGAAAAATGGGTAGCCGAAATTTTATGGGAAGTTCTAAACTGGTTATACCAGGTGAGTAACCACCGGCAAACCATCACATCTTACGGCTTGGGCGCTCCCTCCGACGCTTTAGCTGCACCGAGGGAGTTAATCCAGGCCGCAATCTTGAGGGCATCGGCACGCGGTACCTGAGGCATCGGGGCCATCTCAACCGGATAATCGGGCCAGTGCTGCGGTTTGGGATTATAAATCAGTTCGACAATTTCGTTGTTAGTGTACCGGCGTTTGGCCACTTCGGAGTAAGCGGGCCCAACCTGTTTCTTATAGGCCTGATGGCAGGCTAAACAGGTATGTTTAGTCAGGAGGGGCTTAATTTCATCGTACGTCGGAGCCACCATAGCCAGCGTTTCCCCAGTTTTGGTAGCGGGTTTGGCGACCGCACTGGTTTTACTCCCCGGCTTTACACCCGCTTTTTTACCGGCGCTACCGGCAGGAGCCGGCGTAGTAGCCGTTATGGCCGAGTTGCGGGTACTCACCTCACTCATTGCCAGTTTTTGCCCTTGCGGTATGCTGTTCAGTGTGTAATACGCCGTGGGATGAATGAGCGAAAACGCACCGTCCTGACTGCGTACACCATCCAGATTGATGTCATGAATATAGTAGGGACGCAGGTTATCGACAATGACCCTTGCTTTCAGGCCGTCGGGCGACAGTTTTACGCCCTTCACCGAGTGTTTCTCCTTGTTAACCGGCGGACTGCCGTACACCGCGTGGTATTTGTAAATGAAACTCTCAACTTTATAAGATGCCAGATCCTCGGCCGATTGTCGATCTACGGGCGAGGTAAATTCAACCTCGAACCCGTCGGGCATGGCCCGTACCGCCCGCATTTCAAACGGCATTTGATGGTTCCAGAACAAACGCTGCAGGCCCTCGTTGGCCTCCCCCGCTGACCCCCAGCCCCGGTTGGTTTCCCCAACGAACAGCGACCCGTCGTTCGCCCAGGCCATGCGCAATACGCCCGACCGGAAGCCCGACCGGAAATCGAATGAGGCACCCTGATACTCGCCGTTCACCTTCTCCAGAAACACACGCATGATCTTGCTCTGTCCCTGATCGCCCACTAAAAGTTGCTGATTCGTCGGACTGCTCGCAAACGGCCCGAACGTTCCCTCGGGAATGGGCAGGATTTCTGAGTTGGAAATACCCTGAATACCGTGTGGCAACCAGACGGCCGGGGTTTGAATCGGCGCGTCAGGCAGGGCTTTCTTCATCTCATAGAACGAGACGAATTTTTCATTAACCCGGTTTTCTGGCTTGATAGCTCGTCCATCATCGTCCCGGATACGGCGTTCATCCACCTGAGCGTAGATCTGCTCAGCCGTTAATTTCAGGGGTGAGCCCGGCATTCCCGTCCAGCGTAATCCGGCCGGGTGGCCAACGAACGACCCTTTCTTGAGGTGCACAATCCCGCCCGACCCCATCCAATCGCCCTGATTATCTGCGTAAAACAGCTCACCGTCGATCATGCCAAGTCCGCAGGGGGAGCGCATACCAGTAGCCCAGGGCTCCATTTTGCCATCTTCGGAGATTTTCATGGTCCAGCCGCGCCAGGGCACCCGGCTTTCACCCCGCCACCATTCTTCGTCACCGAAGGCGACATTACCTGTCACAAAAAAACTGCCATCGGGGGCAATTTTAGGCCCAAAACTATATTCATGGTAGTGCCCCGAAATGGGCCAGGCATAGATCGTTTCGAAGGTATCCGCCTTGCCATCGTGATTTGCATCGGTAACTCTAGTGAGTTCGCCCCGTTGCGCGCAGTACAGCGCTCCATCCTTATAGGCTAACCCCAGAAGTTCGTGAAGTCCCGATGCGTATTTGCGGAAATAAGGCTTACGGCTCGTAGGGTTTTCAACGATAAATATGTCACCCCGGCGTGTTGCTACGCCCAGATCGCCGTTGGGCATTACGGTAAGGCCGCCCACTTCAAGCAGCGTCCCTTCGGGCGAAGATACCTTCGTGATTTTATAAAAATCTTCTTCTTTGGGCGATTCCTGCGCCCAGGCACCGGCCATTGTTAAGCAGGTCAGGCCAGCGATAAGTGTATGTTTCATGAATGAGCAGACGATTTGTTCAGCGTTACCGAACCCGTAGGCAACGGTGCTGACCAATGCGGGGGTAAGTTATAAAACATCCCTGAATTAGTAAATTTTACCCGTCGCCCGAGCCGTAAATCAACCGTTCGCTAATTCGTTGCTGTTCACGGCGGATTTTTGTCAAAAACCAAGTCCGGTTTCCCGATAAAAGACAACCGGTTTCCATTTTCAGCTTACCGCTTATCGGGTATTCGGGCGTAGATGGTATTCCATTGATCCTGAAAAACGCGCCGGTAAACGCCAATGCGAGCGGGTGCATTTACCGGAATGTCATAGCTGGCATTCAGCCGGTGATCGCTTACAATATACTCGACCTGATCGCGGTTAGCTAGCCAGAAAAATTTGGCCAGGGGTATTCTGCCTTTTTCCTGCTCCAGCAATAAATAGTAGGTCAATCCCCGGATTCTATAATGCTCCATTTGACCAAAGAAAAATTCTAACGGGGTAATAACGGCCGTTTGTTTATGGGGCATGTAACTGGCTAAACGGGCATTATGGGCTTCGGTATCCGGCAAGGCTCTATTTTCTTTTAAGACAGCAGCCAGTTGTATGATGGCAATGCATCCGTAACCGACAAGCAGAATACGGACAAAGGTTTTTTGCCAGACGGGTTGAAACTGCACATACGCTGTTAACCAGCTAGCCGGTAATATGGCCAGCCAGGGCAGAAATAAGAGGAAGTAAATGTCTGTAATACCTTTCGTCAATAACCAGAATGAGCCGATTAAAAGTACAGTATATAGTAAAACTGGCTGTCGGAAAGCCAGTTGCTTGCGGCAGGCAATTGCACAAAGCAGCACAAATACAGTCAGGGCTGTTTCATATAATCCGTAGAAAAAAATCTGGTGAAAATTGATCAATATATTGAGCTTATCGGCCAGGTGAAAGTTTTGCTGCGTAGCCGGGTCGTGCAGAAATTGATTTACCAAAACCATCATTCGGCCGTCCAGCAGTGCATCTAATCCATAAAAACTTATGATAATAAAAGCCGCAGTGCTGAACAAGAAAGCAGACCGCCAGCCGGATTTTATCAATAACCAACTCGCACCGGCGCTAACGTAAATCAAGCCATTCAGATGCGTGAGTACAGATAAGCCCGCCAGTATACCGGCCGCTATGGGCTTGCTGCGAATCGGACCCGGCGGGTCAAGGGCTAAGTAGGAGGCAAAACCCAGCGCCATGCACATGGTTTCGGGGCGATTGACCGATACGTACCGGATAAATGTCCCGCAGCCCGCATAGAGAAAAAGGGCTATACATTGCCGCTCACGCGCCGTGTTCCGTCCGTGCAGCCAGACCAGACCGCCACCAGCCAAACCAAAAAAAATGCTGACTAACTTACTGGCTGCTAGCGTAATACCGGTTATAGACATTATTACAGCTCCGGCGTATACAAACAGTTTATGGTAGACGTACAACCCGGCCTCCCACCCGTTATACCCCCTGAATAACTCAGAGCGCACCCGGCCGTCACGGATAAGCCAGAATGACTGCTCGGCAAACCAGGCCTCGTCAAAATATTCAGCCCGGCGAAAAAAGGTGGCCAGTAAAGCAGCGAAAAGAGTCAGCAGACCAATCTGATAGGTGCGCGCGGAGAAGAAAACATACGGCATAGAAATGATTGACAGACCATTTAGTTACCGCGTACATGTTTTAATAATTTATTTTTTTGCCTGCGGAAGGCGAGCCGAAAATCCTTGTACATAACTGCCAGTTTATTCCCCAGCGTCAAGTCGAAAATCCCCTGCTTACTATAAACGCTATCGGTATGGTCTTTATACCAGATTACATACTGATTGGCAGCCATCCATTCATCAATTTCAGCCATAAGTGGATTGACGTAATTTTTGCCGTGCGTTTCAATTGAAATGATGGCAGGGCGGCTAACCATGTGTTTTAATACATACCATTCCCCCCCCTCAATATCAATGCTGATTAAATCAATTGTCCCATCATCAATGGTGGAGAAAAGAACCCCGTCTACCTCAAATGTATTCGCGTCATTTATCTGATAATTATCATTTTTCAGGGCCGGACTCGACTTAACGCCCACCACAAACGTAGAAGCACTGGCCCGCGCCAATTTTTGTTTTCCGGTATAATCCCAGATGGCAACCGGGTGAACCGTGATGGGGTAACCGCTAAAATAAGTGGTTATTCGCTTCGCTATTTCAGGGTCAGCCTCGATTAGTGTAGCCCTGACTTTATCCTTAATAAAACCAAGGACATTAGACGTTTCCGGCTCGAATACACCCACCTCACAAACATGGTTCAGGCTAATTTTCTTATCGTTTACCTGTTGATACAGCGTTGCCATATGAATGTAAAAATCGTTGGACTTTATAACTGAGTAGACCGGATGAAACAGGACATCGCAGTGCAGGTTACGTTAGAGACATTAACCCGTTAAACGCTGCGTCGGCGCGGTTGTACGCGCTCTTTTAACCTGGTTCAGGGAGGATAAAGTATCTGATTGCGCCCCTGAATCAGGAAGTAAGTTATAAAACATCCGCGACATCGCTGGTTGTCGGTGGCATTAGCAAAGCGAACCGCTATCACCGAATCAGCAGCTTTCCCGCTTGAATACAGCGATTATCCTGAAAAATAGTGTAAGAGTACAAACCGGCCGCCAATCCTGCTGTTGGCAGTTCAGTCTCCGTGCCGGACAGGAAGGAATCGAGACTAGTCCGTCCCGTCAGATCGACGATACGAAGCTGGTATAGACCGTATGCCGCCGTACGGAGGGTGAGCACCTGACCGCTTTGCACCGGATTAGGATACAGCAGGAAAGGCGTGCTGCGGATGACATAGGCTGTAGCAAAATCCGAATAAACAATGGCTCCGTTTGCCAGCCGAATCTGAACACGATAGGTGTTTGGTCCTTCCTCCGGCAGACTATCCTGCACAGTGTAAATCGACTTGGTACCGGTTACTGACTGCGTCTCAACATCCCGCATTCCCCGTGCAGTCTGCTTTTGAACGGTAATGGCCGTGACGGACGCCAGCGCACTCAGTTCGCACTGAACCTCGACGGCGCGGTCCACTAACCGGGCGGTCAGTGTCCGGTAATAACAGGACACCTGCTGCCCACCAACGGGAGCGCTGCGGATACCCACCTCACCGGTCGGCATTACCGGCGCAACAGCCCACAGGTCGCCAGGCCGAACACCCCTGATTACGGTTTGATTGCCGCCCAATACCTGTACCTTTTCCCAGGCCGCAGCCTGACTGCTCAGCCGGTACAGCGTATGTAGCAGCCCGGATGTACCACCGGTTGCAGTAGTCCAGGCGATACCCACCGAATCGGCGCAGGCATACAGGACGGTGGGAACAGGAATGGGCGACAGCGTAAATGGGTCAGATACGTACAGGGTGTCGGCAATGCGCATCCGCAGTTGGCCGCGTGTGAATAGATCCGGTGTTTTCCACGAAAGACTGCCGGTTGCCAGCACAACACTGTCCCGTACTGGTGTCCAGGACAGCCCCTGATCGCCGGAAAAGTCCAGCGTTCCGTACACCGACGAATGGGTGTTTTTCCAGCGTATCGTCAGGGTGCTATCGCTTACAACAGGCATGGACAGGTTGGGCATCGTCCAGTAAAACGTACCGGGCTGCTCCCACTGGTAAGCAAGCGCGAATGATTGGGGACCGGTTTTCATCCGGGTGCCGCTCACCCGGATGGTATAGGCACCCGGCGCTAATCCGTCGAGGGTAATCTGCTCGACATTGTTGAGCGTATCGCGCATTCGAACGGGTGCTTTGCGGAGCGAATCCAGGTTCGGAAACGGGTTTAACACCCACGGCTGCCAGGTCGTGCGCCCGTCAGAAACGGTTAGATCCAGGTCGTTGACAAGTGCTTTTGCGCCGTTCTGAGCAGCGGGCGGATCAGTCCAGACCAGCGTAATTTTAAGGCGTTGGGTGGCTGGTACCTGAATGGTCGTCTCGAATTGCCCGCCCGCCACGACGCTGCTTTCCAGATATTGGTTGTCAAGGATGGTTTTCGCGGCCGAAAACGCATTGATATTACCGTAGCCCGTCTCGAAGTCGATGCCCGCAACACCAGCATCGTCGGCAGCATTAATCAACACCGCTTTTATCAGGGCAGCCGACGCATCCGTCCCGATTTTTTGCCGGAATGCCTGTTGCAGCAGTGCCGTCACGCCGGAAGCCAAAGCCGCCGAGCCCGAACTGCCTTCGTCGCCATACGCAACCAGTTCGGGCTTCAGCCGTCCGTCATACGCCGGGCCGCGCGAACTGGAGGGTAGCAGCGTCCCGGCGGCATCAACAGCACCAACGACCAGGCTATTTTTAGCCATTTTAAAATTGCCGGTCAGCGTAGCCACCGTAGGCAGGTTGGCGTAAGGACCCGTTGGACTGCTGGCATACCCGAGATTGCCCGCCGAAAAAATGGGAAGCAACGTCGGCAGGCGCAGGGTCGAGGCATCGTAGGCAACGGCCTCGTTCCCGTAGAAATTTTCAATGTCCGTGCCGTACGAATGATTGACAACAGTCACGTGATTACTGCGATAGAAGGCGTCGGATTCAGGCAACAGGGAGGTAAAATTGGCCGAAATCAGGGTGGCCTGGGGCGCGATACCTTCGCTGAGGGGCGACGAGTTGCCCATGCCTACCAGGATGGTTGCCATCTGGGTCGCGTGGGGCGTAACCACCGGCGAGGTCAGCGCTGAGGAAAGAAGCCGCCCGCGCAGGTCGATGTTGGCAGCATCGGGTGCCTGTTCTTTCTGACAGATGGTTATGCCCTGCCCCCGCAGATTCGGGTAGCGGCTTTTAAGAAAAGAGACCGCATTAACGCTAAAATCGACCGGTAGAAGCTGCGAAAAGGCGGTCGGATAATGCCATAAAACGAGTATCGCCAGTAGTGCACCGTTTCGCATGAGTTTGAGCCGATTTCAGGACACACAGGGACAAAGCCGAATAGACTAAACAGGAACGAGACCGTCTCTTGCGAAACAGTCTCGTCAGATGTGAATAGAGGAGGTAAAGCCTTACAGTTTGTTGTAGACCACGCTGAAATAGGAACTCAGGGAGAAAGACGTTGCCGAAGCATTGGACGCCCAGGAAGGCGTAACCATGTTCATGCTGCCGCCATCGCCGTTCCAGCACCAGCCCAATACCGTCCAGCCCTTACCCTTGGCGTAATCGACCAGACCCGACCAGTTAGCACCCGTGTAGCCACCACTGTCGTTACCAAACTCACCCACGATGCAGGACCGGCCCGCCGAAGCCAGTTCGTCTAAGTCGGCGTTAATCAGCGACCGGCTCCGACCCTGATTATACGCACCCGGATAAATGTGCGTCGAGAGCACAATGTTCGTATCATTGATTTTGGTGCCGTTGGTTCCTTTTACGGCGTCGGCCGCTGTGCGGGTTTCCTGACCATAACCGGGAATGTCGATGATGATGCGACCGCTGTACACCTGCCGCACTAAGCTGATGGCCGTGTTGTAGGCACTGGCATAGGCATTGGACGAAATGTTGTGGCTTCCCCACTCATTCATCAGGTTAACGGTAAACGAACCCGATGAAGCCAGATTAGCATAATTGGCTTTCCACCAGTTACCGGCAGCGGTTAATTCACTGGCGGCATCGGAACCCAGCACAGCCGATTTGTGGTACGTGGCAATGACTGCAAAGCCATTACTGCGGGCATTGCTGATCCAGCTTTTGGCCTGCGTCACCTTGTCAGGTTCAATTTCGATCCGAACGGTTTTGATTTTGGTCTGCTGCTTCATCAGCGACCAGGCGAAGTTGGGGTTCCCGCCGTTGTAGTACGAAGGCTGCAGGTTAACGCCATTGCCAAAAACGCCCTCTTCGGCTGCGGTTGATGTAGCCGGAGCAACGTCGGCCTGGTGACTACAACTGGTCAGAAACGCCGTAACGGCTAAAACAGTGGTTGCCTTAAACAGCTTCTTCCAGGTTGCTGAACAGGTCAATGCAATGTGTGTTGAGTTTCTCATGTCTAATAGGATTTAGTTTAGACAAACCTATCAACTTGTTACCAAACACATATAATCCTATTAACTAAATTTATAACACCCAATTTACTATATAATACTATTACACAATCAAATAGTACAATTTTCTCACAAGTATGAACTTGATTTTATACGGTCAGTCTTCCATATAGAGGTGTAGCCCAGCCGCCTACGTCTGGTAGTCGCCAGTAGCTAAGTTACCGATCACTACCAGACGTAGGCGGCTGGGCTACCCAGTCAACCCATAAGAGAAGCTCAGAAAAGCAGCGAGTACGCCAGTTTCCCCTTCACCGGAACCAGCAATTCCTGCTGTCCATTCACTGTGCGTACAACCGGTTTTGCGCCGGAAGCCTCATCAACCCGAACGTAGTACATCTTATTATCGACCGCGTAAGTGCCATTTGGCAGGGCGTCAATGCGGCTGCCCGTGGCCAGACGGGCGTACAGATCAGCGGACGGCCCGTTAACCGTCACGTCCCGGCGGATGCCCTGCCCGTTCTCGAGCACCCGGATGGCATCCTTCACCGAGGCACCATACAGGAGGTAAGTAAACGTGGGCCGTTCCTGCCCGTCCAGCACATAGCCTTTGGGCCGGTAGCCGGTTCCGGCGGTATCCGACTGCCAGGTCGTCTGTGGGCTTGCTAATTTTTCCAGCATCAATTCGGGAATGCCCAGCGGCTGCACCATACCCATTGGCCGTGAGGAGCCATCGCCCCGGTTGTCCCACATGGGCGTCGCATCCAGAAACATACCACGCCAGACCTGCACCAGCGCGCCCTTATCCATGTCGTATGTGTAATGCACCTGCTCGGGGCTCCCCACCGAAACGGCATGAACCACCCGAAAGCGTTTTGTTCCTTTCACCGGCTCGTCCGGTTTAGACGTTTGCTGAGACGTAGCGACGCCGGGAATATCCATGAAGCTTCGCAGCAGGGGTTGCGTGGCAGCATCGACCAGAATGGGATCGGTTTCCTCAACCCCTTCTGCTTCGGGATTGGTCAGGGCAAATTCACGAACACCCGGCCCGTTCACGATCAGGCTGAGATTCGGTTTTGTCCACTCCACCGCTTTTGAGTAAACCAGTTCAAAGGGTAAATCGCCAGCGGGCAGCATGGCCGTTCCTGTTTTCGTATCGAATGCTTTCACGATAACAGGCTGATTATTAATAAGCATAGCACCCTCGCCACCCGGCACGCCTAATTTAAACGTATACTTGCCTGACTCTTTCACCCGGAGCGTACCCGTGTAGCGAATCAGGAACTGGCTGGCATTTCGGCTTACGCTGGAGGTCAGTTCGGGCGACGGGCCTTTCGCTTCAGGGGGCGTTTTTACAAAATCCGGCTGCTTATCGAATTTCCCCTTGTAGACCATATAGGTCAGGTTCGTTAGTTCCGGGCGGGGTTTGTCGTACATCACGTAACGGATGTTACGAAAGGCAACCGGGCCGTGATCGCCCTGAAACAGCAGCGGGCCGCGTGGCACTTCGTTATCGGCCAATGGGCCACGCGTGGGGCCGGTCAGTTCAATGTTTTCCTGAACCAGCACGCCGTTCAGTTCCACCCGCAGCATCCGGGCATTCGCCGTTTTTTTACCCGACGCATCGAAGCGCGGGGCCTGAAACACAATTTTCAGATGCTGCCACAGACCCGGTGCCCGGCTTACGTTCTGACGCGGGGCATGGCCTTCGTAGCCTTTTGCCCCCTCGGGTTTGGCTTCATTCCAGCGCTCATAGACGGCTCCGTTATCATGAACACCGACCGTTTTTACGCCCCAGCTATCGAACAATTGCAGTTCGTAGCGCCCCTGAAGATACACCCCCGAGTTTGAGCCTTTGGCGAGCAGGTAATCCAGTTCAAGGTCCAGATCGCCGTGTTCTATGGTCGTCACCAGATCGAATTTACGGCCGTATTCAGGCTTGGCGGGCACGTTGGCCAGGATACCCGTACCGGGTTGCGTAGTGAGGGCGTCTTTCTGCATGAAGTCGGCCATAACATCGCCAACGATGCGCCAGTTGGGTGTGGGCGACGCGGTGGTTGCCCCCCGGAAATCCGCCAATGCAGTGAGTGGTAGTTCAGTGAGCGTGGTTGGCTGGGCGAGACAAGTGTTGGTGGCTGTAAAACAGGTGAGCAGTGTAACTGACAGAACGGACACAGCGCGGAGGATAAACATACGGGAAGGCGGGTTAACAAACGGATCGGTATATGGGCTGGAAAATTACCAATTTATCCCGATAAAAGGCGGTTTTGAGACGATTTCCCTATCTTGGGGCGTTCATTTGACACAACGTATACATCGCATGAAAAAAGTAACACTAACCCTCTCCTGCCTGATGGCGGCTGCTGGTCTGGCCCTGGCTCAACCGGAACCGGGCAAACAAACTCCTCAGTCGACCGAAATCTGGGAACCGGTGCCTCCCGTAGTAACGCCCGGCACAACGGGGCCTACGGCTACCGGCATTTCGGCCCCGTCGGATGCTATCGTACTGTTCGACGGGAAAAATGCCGATCAGTGGGTAGCCGTAAAAGGCTACGCCCCTGCTGACTGGGCAACCACAAATGAAGGCCCGTTGAAATGGCCGGTCGAAAACGGCATCATGTATTCGACGAAAGGGTTTACGGCCCGCTCGAAGCAGGAGTTTGGCGATTTTCAACTCCATGTTGAGTTTAAAACACCCGAAAAAGTAGAAGGGAACGGGCAGGGCCGTGGCAACAGCGGGGTCTTTCTACAGGGCCGCTACGAACTACAGGTACTCGACAATTACAACAATGCCACTTACGTCGATGGCATGGTTGGTTCGATCTACAAGCAGGCCATTCCGCTGGCAAACCCCAGCCGCAAGCCGGGCGAGTGGCAAACGTACGACATCGTTTATCAGGCGCCACGCTTCAGCAAGAGCGGCCTGATGTCGGAGCCGGGCTACGTAACGGTGCTGCTCAACGGCATTCTGGTGCAGAATCACACGGCTATCAAAGGCACAACCGAGTACATTGGCTACCCCAAAGTGCAGGCTCATGGCAAAGGCCCCATCCTGTTGCAGGATCACGGCAATCCCGTTGGCTACCGCAACATCTGGATTCGGGAGTTGTAAGATTTACAGCCCTTTCCTAACAGGCAAAAAGCCCCTGAGCGAATCGTTCAGGGGCTTTTTGCGTAGTATGGATTCGTCAGGCGTAGTGCAGTCTCATTAGTAAGACTTTTGCGACGGATCAATCAGTTGGGGGAGCCAGACCTGAAAGTAAGACGATGCCTCAAAGGTGTTTCCCGCCGATGCATAATCGCACAGCATGACGGACTTTGTGGGCAACCGGGCTTCATCTTCTTTGTAAGATTCAAACGAGAAGGGCGCTTTGAAGGCCTGCCACACGCCCTTCGGAGCCGGGTTAACGGGTTCCAGCACGATAAAACCGTCTTTATCGACAACCGGCGTAATGGCTTCGTCAAGGTCAGGATCACCCAGCCGGGCATCACGCGCCAGCACCAGCGGGCCGCGCAACAGGGCAATGGATTTGGCCGACTCACCCATTCTGACGACGCGCCCGCGCATATCCAGAACCAACGTTAGCTGATCATTGGGCTGCCACATCCGGTCAATGGTCGCGTATTGACCGGATGTTACATTAGCAACAGGCTGACCATTAATCGCCAGACTCGTTTGCTGGCTCCAGGCCGGAATGCGGATGCGAAGGGCCAATCGCTCTGCTTTCGGCATAGTCAGTGTTAACGTTACAACTCCCGTAGCCGGATACTCCGTTTGCTGGCTGATCTCGGCAAGCTGATTGGCGGGGGTTTTTACCCGATACGTACCAGCCGCAAAAAAGTTGATACTGACTCCTCCGGCGGAGCGCATGACTACTGTAGAGGGAAGGGTGAAAAGTCCGCGAGGGCCACTGGCTACGCAACAGTTCAGACCCATCCCGCACTGCTCTTCGCCTTCGAGCCGCTGCCCCGCCAGGGGTGAATACTTAGCCCAATCAGAGCCGTCACTTTTCATGGAACCGAGCAGCGCGTTGTAGTACGTCTGTTCGATGGCGTCCGCGTATGTAGCGTCCCCGGTCAGGCGCAGAAGTTGCTGACTAAGTTTTATCCAGGTAGCAGTTACACAGGTCTCCTGGTATTTTTTGATGGGTTGTGTCTGCCATTGATTACCACCAAACCAGCACTCCACACTGGAACCGGAGCCGACCACGTTGATTTCGGTTGCTTTAATGTTCGCCCACGTTTCCTCAACGGCCTTGCGGTAAGCCGTCTTGCCGGTCAGGCGGTAGAGCTCAAGCAATCCCTCGTAGCAGGACATCATTTCGTAGGCTTTCATGCCCTGCTCCCAGCCCCACCACGTGTTGGGTTTGGGAAAGCGACGGGCTACATCAACGGTCGCTTTGGTGATCAATTGCGGGTTGCCGGGCGTTTCCCACTCGGTCACAATTTCCTCGGCGAAAGCAAGGTAGCGACTGTCGCCGGTACGGGAATAAAGCTGGCAGATTGGTTCCAGAATGGAAGTAGCAGCCATACCCCGGTGATTTCCCTGCTTAACAATGAGTGCGTTATGGGCGCTCAACTCGCGCATCAGGTGATCAGCCAGTTTGCGGGCGGCCGGTAAGGTTTTAGTGTCGTGGAACAGATCGTAGTAGGCCAGCAGGCCCAGCAGACAGTATTTACGTCCCCAGATATCCCACTGCTCCAAACGATGAGCCTCAGCATAGTTGCCGATATAGCCGTCCGGCGTTTGTGTAGCGATCAGGTCGGCAACGGCTTTATCGAGCACTTTTTTCAAGTCGGGTTCGGGCCGGTAGCGGTACGCCAGCGTTGCCGACGTCAGCCACTTGCCCCAGAATTCGGTCTGCCAGCACCGGGTTTCGTCGGGATGTCTGAAGGGTTCAATCAACCGGTCGACCGGCTGGGCCAGTATCCGGTTCTGGTAGGCGGCATCGAGCTTTTGGGCCAGATAGCCCGTCATGTGCACAGCTTCTGTCGGCAGCAGGAGATCGTTAACCCTGGGCAAAACCGGCTGCTGCCCAAATGAGGGTAGTGCAGCGGCCAACAGGCAGAATAGCAGTAGTCGACAAACGGGTTTCGCTGAGTTCATGGTCTGTTTTTGTGGCTAAAAGCATCCGGTTATAAGAAGAAGAACAGGACGCCTTACTACTTTACCACTGCTACTTGACCACTAAACTGAGGGCCATCACCCCGGCCAATCCAGTGACCGAGACCAAGGTTTCCATGATAGACCATGTTTTAAGCGTATCCGGCATCGACAACTGAAAATACTCCCGAAACAGCCAGAAGCCTGTATCATTCACGTGCGAAAACATCATGCTGCCCGCACCAATGCTCAGTACCATCAGGTTAGGATTAACATCGGGTAGCTTCAGCAACGGAAATACAAATCCCGCCGTTGTGATGCCCGACACGGTCGAGGAGCCGACACAGACCCGGATAATAGCGGCTACGCCCCAAGCCAGTACATACGGATGCAGGGACGAATCCTGCATCAGATCGGCGATCGACTGATTTACGCCCCCCTCGGTAAGTACCTGTTTTAGCGCTCCTGCCCCGCCAAAAACCAGGAACAGCATCGCCACCTCTTTCACCGAATCGGTCAGCAGATCGGTCACTTTCGGCATCCTTCGGCCCCCTCGCATACCCAGCGTAAAAATGGCTACCAGCACCGAAATCAGCATGCTTACCACCGGATCGCCGACGAGCACAAGCGTCTGTTTGCCGAACGAGCCATCGGGCAGGAATGGACTTAGTATGGTACTCAGGCTAATCAGGGCAATAGGCAGCAACACCGTCAGAAAACTAACGGCCGTAGACGGCATCTGCTCATCGGTAAGTTCAGGGGCAATGAACGCCAGATTGGGCTGCGTTGTATAGCGTTTCAGCGTTGAGCCGAATAAGATACCCGAAATCAGGACAGCCGGTATGGCCACAATAATGCCGTAGAACAGGGTCAGGCCCATATCGGCATGGAACTGTTTGAGAATAGCCAGCGGAGCCGGGTGCGGGGGCAGGTAACCCTGCGTGACAGAAAGCGAAGCCAGCATAGGCAACCCAACATACAGCGCGGGCAGTTTATAGCGCTGCGCTACGGTGATCGCCAACGGGGCCAGCAGCAGGAACCCAACGGAATAAAACAGGGGTAACCCCACCATGAACCCCGTCACGAGGAAAGCCCACCGCACATGTTTAACGCCAACCAGCGTCATCATACTGGTAGCAATTCGTTGAGCGGCTCCGCTTTGCGCGACCAGCTTACCCAGCATGGCCCCCAACGCGATAATACCCAGAATAGACCCAAGGGTAGTACCGATACCTTTTTGAATGGCTTCCAGAATCAGGGTGGGCGGCATCCCCAGCAGTAAACCTATGCCTATTGAAACCAGCAAAAAAGCTAAAAAGGTATGCAGCCGAACGTAGGTAATCAGGAATACAAGCGTGATGATTCCGAAAACAGTAATGAGTAACGTCATAGAGTGTACAAGATGATCAGGCTGCTTGACTACTTATCTCCCTGCTTACTAAGGCCTGAGTCAGGTATTCTCTACCCTTCTTCGGTGGTATCCGCATACGCCCGGTTAGGCGACCTAGTCACCAGTTTCGTTAAACACCTCCGTTAAACTACCCTCGACTTACCGATAACTAAAAATAATAATACTATAAAATCAATGAATATTATAAAAACTACCTTTCTGCCACTCAAGCAGTATTGCTTATAAAGTATCTATAAATCAATTAGTTGTCTACAACAAAACCAGTTACTCAGATGAAGAACACCGCTACCAATGTAAGTCGATGGCCTGTTTTATGGCTACTTAGTATCTCGATACTAACTACTTGTACCGTCAAAGGGCAAACTATCCCGGATGTGCAGTGGAGCCGGGCAGGCGGGAAGTCGGTTGTTGTATCGGATGGAAACATTGTGGTGGCTAACGGCACCCAACTCATCAAATACGATACGCAGGGCAATCAACTCTGGTCGGTCAGTCTGGTTGCTCCGCCCTTTGTCTCCCCCACGCTTGTTCGGCTGAGTGCGATTTCGGGTGGTGGGGTAGCGGCTATTCTGACCGGGACGGTATTTGGTTCGGGACCGGGGCCAACGGCTACCATTTTCCGAACCTACGATGCTACAGGAAGCATACTCGGCACCGCATCAGAAACGGATCAGCTGACAACGGAATACACGGCCATGACGGGTACACCGGATGGTGGCTTTTTATTGCTGTCCCTCAGTAATGCGTCTCCCGCAACCACTACTGTTCGCAGGTATGACCGCAACGCACAGCTTTCGTGGACAAAGATCGTAGCCTACTTAAATCCAATACCGGGGCAAACGAATGGGACGCGGGGCATGGCGGCTACCAACGCACCCGACGGCGGTTATGTCCTTGCCGGTGCTGTCGAAGCTGTCAATACGCCCGGCCAAACCGTAGGCTGGGTTGCTAAACTTGACGCTCAGGGCAACGTATTGTGGAACAAGTTGCTTCAGGATTTTCCTATTCCCTCCATCGACCCCAATGAAGTAACAAAAGCAGTGCATTCAACCTTGATGATAACCGGTATCTGCCCGGCAGCGGATGGGAACGGCTACGTTCTGGCAGGTTCAGGTAACACCTTTGCCGCGTATTTTACGGCACCGACGCAGACCGTACTGGTCGAACTAAATTCGGATGGAACCTTCAAACGGTCGCGGCTGACGGATTTGGTACCTTCTCCAGCGTCTGTTACGCTTTATACCGGTGGTGATGGAGCGCTTTATTACCTCATCGGCAACACCAGCAATACAAACTACATGGCCACCGATGCAGCTTATCAGGTCCTTAAAATCCGGGCGACCCTGACAACCGGCAATCGCCCCTCGCTCCTGCCTGTTATAGCCCAGCGAACGTTTCCACCTTCCCCGGCTACCCTCAACAACGTAGCCGTAGCGGGCGATGGTGGTCTGGTACTGTCAGGATCAGTTGGGGTAGTCAAACTCCTGACCGAGCGGACAGCGCAGAATTTGCTGATTGGTACGCCGACGTACAGTTGCCAAACGGGTGAGTTGACCGTCACTGTATCGGGCGGGACAGGCAGCCCACTCGAATACCAGATTTTGGGGTTACGGTCCTGGAGCGCTAACAACACGTTTTCAGTGCCATCGTATCAGCGGCTGGGCACAACGTTTACCATTGAGGTGCGCCAAAACGGTCAGGTATCCACCTCGTATTTCACCACGGCCTGCCTCGCAGTCCCACCAAACGGCCAGTTTGTCCTGCGTCTGCCCGACTTCAACTGCCAGACAGGTGATTTAACCCTACAATACAGCAATGGCGATGGCGGTGCCGTAGAATTCCGGGTCGTTGGTCTGCGCGATTGGGGTACATCCCCTACGTTTACCGTGCCTACCTATCAGCGCGTCGGTACTACGTTCCTGTTACAGGCCCGAACCACTACCGGCAAAACCGCTGATTTACCATTCACGACCTCCTGCACCACCAATCCGCCCCCAACAAACCTGCCCGTCGGGTTCGGTCTACCGGATCTGGACTGCAACAATGGCCGCTTGATCGTTACTACAGTGGGCGGAGATAATACGCCGTTTGAGTGGAAGGTTCCGGGGCTGCGTGACTGGGAATCGTCGGCGTTGTTCACCGTGCCTTCCTACCAGCTTACTGGCACGACCTTCACCCTGTACCTGCGTCAGAGTGGCCGGGAATACACCACCTTGTTTACCACCACCTGCCAGGTGCCTACCCGGATAGGGGTACCGGAGCAACCATCTCAATTACAGGTTATTGTATACCCGAACCCCGTTGGCGAGCAGTTTAACGTTGAGGTTCAGGGGGTGGCCTGGCAGCTGGTTCAGTTTCAACTAACCGACCTGCACGGCCATGTTTTACAGAGTCGGCAAACAGCTGTTAACGAGGAGCATCATCGGGAATATTTCAGGCTGCCTGCCACAGCCGGAGGCCTGTATCTCCTTCGCGTTTCCACGCCGGAACAGCGCGTAACGGTGAAGGTGCTAAAGCAGTAAGTCGGTAAGTGGCTGCGCCTAAGTCAGTAAGTAGTAAGGGATAAGTGGCAAGTCAGCAAATGGGCAGTATCTGGCAAATACTACAGTCGATGGTCCACTACTTACTGACTTACCAACTTGGGCGCAGCCACTTACTGACTTACAGCCAGTCTACCAGAATAACACCCAGGCCAATGGTGGTCTGCTTATGATTGTAGTCGATCAGGGTTTCGCCGTAGCCGGTTAAGACCTGGAGATTACCCCGCAGGTTACCGCGCACAGGAAACGCCCAGTCGAATTGCAACTGACCTCTGTTTTCGGCTCCCCACCGCAACGTATGGCTACCGGCCAATGAAAACACGTTTTTCTTCACCTTATAGATAACCAGCGCATCGGCTCGGCCTACGTAACTGGTAATGGCCGGATTTTCATCGTCGGGGTCCGGCAAACGAAACCACGGTCTGAGTTGCACCACCCATTTGCCGCGTTCAAAGCCCGCATGCAGGATAATCCGGTTCCAGCTGCGGGAGAGCGGAATGGCGCGCCCGTTGGACTGGTGATTGAACGTGATACCGAGCATTCGCGTCCGCAGGCCCAAAAAGGGGAAGTTGGTGGCAAAATTAAGGATCAGTTCTGGCTCGTAATTCGTTTCCCGGAAAGGCCGGGAATACGCCAGGTTATAAATCTGCCAGTGCGATTTCTGGGTGTAACCAACCCACAGATCGCCATGTCCCCAGAAAATTCCCTGTAAAGCTTTCACCTTTAAACTGAGCTGATATTTAGCCTCGTACTTTCCCAGCGCAATGTTGAAGGGGTAATTGTACAGGGGGTTTTCACTGACAGGCTGTCCATTGGGATTACTGGACCACCGGCCCGCCGTGACAAACATGGGCTTGTAGGGCGTGATAAGGAAAGTGCCCCGGCGCGTGGCCGAATCGAGTTCCCACCGATCCGATAACGTCCGATTTTCGATTGGCTTCCCGTAAAAGGAGTTAACCTGAGCCTGCGTACCGAGACTCAACAGACAACCCAACAAGGTAAGTCTTGCCGTAAGTAGTACTACGTTCATGGGTGGGA
This sequence comes from uncultured Cytophagales bacterium, assembly GCA_964251665.1. Lineage (GTDB taxonomy): Bacteria > Bacteroidota > Bacteroidia > Cytophagales > Spirosomataceae > JBBQLG01. The sequence continues at coordinate 224,072 of CAXUKO010000008.1, read as the reverse complement.
TGATTAGTATGACTGACTTAATTTAATTGGCCGTATGAACGGCGCTGAGTGACTACCCGTACCGACCGCTCAGCGCACACCATCCCACGCCCGGAGTTCATTGGCGTGAGGATTGGTTTGTAGCTGCCAGGTTTTGTCGATCAGCATCGTTTTACGGGCCTGATTCGTGTAGGCATCCCAGCCGGGATTGCCGCCCTTCGCAAAATTGACCCATGCCGTCTGCATCCTATCGGCCAAGTCGGCCGGGCCACCTTCGGAACCCAGCATACCCTTCGGACCAGTAGTTATACTCCGGTTGTTGAACGCGAATGGGAGCCCGATGCCGTGATACGCCCCGTAAGCACCATTCGCCACCGACGACTTCCACGTAAATTCGTACATATAGGTTTTAGCGGGCAACTTGGCATGGGCGTCGGCAAAGCGCACAGAAGGCACCTGAAACTGATACGCGGTCAGGATGGTGGAAAAGAGTTCGCCCAGTTTCTTTTTTGGATAGGCTGTCTTGTAAGTAGCAATCAGGGCCGAAGGTGCCGGGTGAACAATCTGTACTGCTTTATTCAGGATAAAGTTGAAGCGAATTTTCTTCATCAGCCCGGTGGGAATCAGAAAATAATTCACCTCGTCGGTATTGTACCCAATCAACAAATCATAAGCTCCGCCTGCGCCTTTTTGCAGGCTCCTGAGCGGAAGATCAGGAACAATCTCTCCATCAATCACCGGAAAATACAGGACCAACCCACCCGTCGGATCGGCGTACTCTTCTGTTTCGAGTTTCACCATTTTCGGGGTCACTTTTGCCTGAGCAGACAGCAGTTCTTCCGGCGAGAATTTACGGTAAGCGTCGCGGCTATTATTGATCTTGAGCACTTTGGCGTACTGGTTCGCAATGCGGTCGGCTTGTTCTCCGCTCAGAACGGCCTGCCCCGAGCCACTCATCATAATCCCTCGCTTAAAAAGGCCTTTAGCCGCCGGACTCGCCAGCAATACACCTACACTCATGGCTCCCGCCGATTCGCCGAAGATGGTTACGTTATCCGGGTCGCCACCAAACTCCGCAATGTTAGCCTTCACCCAGCGGAGAGCAGCTATCTGATCGCGAATGCCGAGATTAGAGGGAACGCCTTTAATTTTAAGAAACCCTTCAATACCCATCCGGTAGTTCAGTGAAACCAGCACAACCCCTTTTTTAGCGAAGTTGGTACCATCATACAACTGCACATCACTGGCCCCAATTACAAACGCTCCGCCGTGAATAAACACCATCACGGGCAAGCGCTTGGCGGAAACGTCGGGCGTCCAGACGTTGGTTGTCAGGTAGTCGTCACCTTTGATCCAGCCTTTGCCAAAAACGGGATGGCTATCTATATCACCCGCTGCCGGCAGCGGAAAAGGTGCGGTAGGGCCTGTTTTAGTCGCATCACGCACGCCAGCCCAGGGCTGGTGCTTAACCGGAGCGGCAAACCGAAGCGTACCGACCGGCGGGGCTGCATAAGGAATACTTTTGAATACGGTAACCCCATTCAGGCAGTAACCGCGAAGCTTACCCGCTTCGGTATTCACAATCACCGGGTCAGCAGATATGATGGCTTTTGCCTGGGGCGTATGCAGGCAGCAGAGCAGCATACTTAACCTGAAAATGGACGCAGCAGCGCGTTTCATGGTGGGTAAATACAGCATAAGTTTGGGTGTTGACGAGTCAATAAACAGTCGGCACAATTACCGGACATTGAAAAGAATTTCCTTATTACGCTGCCACAAGGCTCTGTCTACCAGTTCAGTGGATTTTTTACGCAGCGATAAATTGCCCAGGTTCAGGCCAATCCCAACGACCAGCAGGGCGATACCACCCTTTTCTTCGTTTTTTCGCAGAACAGCACTGCCAACCAGGGCCGCAATTGATGCTACTGTCAGCACCTGCCCCAGTACAAGGCTTTTTTTCGACTTCAGATACAGGTCTTTCGTCCCACCCGGTTCAAACTCGTTACCCAGTTCGCGGAACGTTAACCGCTTGCTGCCTTTTACATAGATACGACCGAAGGAATGGATCGTCTGGGTGTTATACACATTCAGTAATGAATCGCGGGATTGAGCAGTAGCCTGCGGCCGACTAACACACAGCAGCAGGATAACAGCGGTTAGCGACACGCCGGATTTAAACCATTTAGTGCGCATACATGTGGACTTTAGTGTTTGATGGTGAATGGTTTACAGACTTATTACGCGCCTAATCTATATCATTTCTATCAATTATGTAACTACCACGGCGACATCCTGACGATACGGATTAACAAAATTGACTCGGCGAACAAAAAAGCGGTTCACATCAACCCTGAGTTGATATGAACCGCCTTGCAAAATGACCAGTATCGCTAAAATCAGTACCTCAGCATCGTAAACTGGTAACTGGTTTATTCTTTTCCACTCCCCTGCCGGGCAGCCGCACCTGTGCCCGCCGGAGCCGGATTTTTCACGTATTTATCGAGCCAGCCGTTCATTTCCCACAACATGTGCAGCAGCGATTCTTTAGCCGCGTACCCATGCGATTCGTAGGGCAGGAACACCAGTCGCGTCGTGGCACCAAAGCCTTTCAGGGCGTTATAATAGCGTTCAGACTGAATCGGGAATGTACCCGTGTTATTGTCGGCCTCGCCATGCACCAGCAACAGGGGCGATTTCATTTTGTCGGCATTCATAAACGGCGACATTTTATTGTAAACATCCGGGGCCTGCCAGTAGCTGCGCTGCTCATTCTGAAAGCCAAACGGGGTCAGCGTCCGGTTATAGGCACCGCTACGGGCAATACCGCCTTTGAACAAATTACTATGGGTCAGCAGGTTAGCGGTCATGAAGGCACCGTACGAGTGTCCGCCCACCCCAACCCGGTTCGCATCGACTACACCCAGCCGAACCCCTTCGTCGATAGCGGCTTTGGCACTGGCCACCAACTGCTCTACGTAGGTATCGTTCGGTTCTTTATCCCCTTCGCCCACAATGGGGATGCTCGCATTGTCCAGCACGGCGTAGCCCATCGTCACGAAAGCGGCTCCACCCATGGCAGCAATCCGGTTAAACTGATAGGGCGACCCCGAGGCTTGCCCGGCCGCTTCTTTGCTCTTGAACTCAGCAGGATAGGCCCACAGAAACGTTGGCAACGGACCGTTTTCTTTCTTATAGCCAACGGGCAGATACAGCGTTGCCGTCAGGTCGACACCATCGGCTCGTTTGTAGCGAAGCTGCTGTTTCTGAATTCCTTTCAACTGCGGGTATGGATGCGGGAACATTGTTACCTGCATCGGAGCCACACGCTTTTTCAGGTTGCGGATAAAGTAGTTCGGATTTTCGTCGGGCGTTTCGCGGGTCGTCAGGATTGTACCGGCTACTGCATCCAGCACGGCAATGGGTCGCTCAAATACCGGCGCTTCCGACCGCCAGAGGGGCGTTATTTTCTTCGTCGTCAGGTTCAGCACGCTCACGAATGGCCGATCCCCTTCCGGCGATGCACCCTGTCCGTTCACGAGCATGATGTCGTTGTTGGGCAGCACATTCAGTACCTCACGGCCGTATTGATTGTGTTTCGTATCGGGTTCGCCGGGGTTAGCGTACCGGTCTTCCGACGAGCGGTCGAAGAGCACTGCTGCCTGAAAATTACTGGCCGGGTTAACCACTTTAGTGATCAATTTACGGGTCTGCCACCAGCGTTCGGTCGCCAGCGCGGTCGTATTGTTTCCCCATGTAAAGCCAGTGAACCGGAACGCTGCGTCGTAAATAGAGGTTGGTTCAGCCGTAAACGGGGCGGCCACCAGAAATACTTTGTCACGAACGTCGGCCTTTACTTTTGGGTCACCTTTGTCCTGGGCCACAGTATAATATACAGCAGCAGGCGCATCGTTACGCCACTCAAAATTACGCGGGCCGCTCGGTGCACCATCGGGGCTGTAAGGAACATTTTCCTGCAATGGACCGTCGTTGAGCGTTTTTACCAGTTGGCCGTTGATGGCGAATACATCCGTTCTGAGCGGAAACCGATACACCGGCACGAGGTACGAAAATGGTGTGTGTGCTGTCTCCACCATCACATAATTTCCATCCGGCGAGGGCGACGCAGTGGCAATGATCCCCGGTTTACCAATAGTCTGAGCCGACCCGTCCAATCCCAGCCGCAGGACCTGCGAGGTAGTGTAATAAGCGAATTGCTGCTCATCGGACGGACTTTTCAGCAAATCCTGATACGTAGGTGCCTGCCCTTTTTTGCCGCTGCTGTTGTCCTGCATGGTCGGTCCAACGGGCACCCGATTTACGGCCATGGCGGCTGCTCGCCCATCGGGTATTACTTTCACGATCAGGCTTTTACTGTCGGATACCCACTCAAACGGCGCCCCATAAGTGGCGTTCAGTGCTTTGTCGGTCACGCGGGTAGCTGTGGCCGTGGCGACATCGGCGACGTAGAGTTCAATTTTGGCATCACCCGATACAGCAAAAGCAAACTTCGTTTCGTCCGGCGACCATTGTACGTACGAGATCAACGGCGATCCGGGTAACCCTTTTACCGCGATTTCCGCACCGCCGGGCAGTTTCTTCAGCTTCAGGCCGGTGATGTAGGTAACCCGGCTGGGGCCGTTGTTGGCCGGGTTAATGCGCAAACCGGCCAGTTTCAGTTCAGGCTGAGCCAGTTCAGCGATGGAGGGTGCCGAAGCCCGTTCCAGAATCAGCATTTGATCACCTTTCGACGTCACACTGACACCCGGCGTGGGTGGTACCGTCACCAGATCGGCGAGGGCTTTGGGGGGCGTCTGGTAGGTGAGTGCGTCCTGCGCGAAGGTTGAGTAGGTCATCAGCAATAGGAACGATAAAGTAGGTATCGTCCGTTTAAACTGACTTTTCAAGGTAAGAAGTGTCATGGAGTTTGAGCGGTTTGTTCAGCTAAAAATAGGCAAACAAACCCAGACTACTGCTTTTCGGCCCAGGCCAGGATAGCCGGATACAAATCTGCGACGGTTTCAGAAGGTTTACGTTGCTGGTATAGTCGGAGCAATTCCTGATCAAATTCCCGGAATTTGGCGAACCCCCGCCGGTTTACCATTCTGTCTTCGACTGATTTACGGAGCACGTCGAAGTCGGCACCTGTGATATGATCGGCATGATACAGGGTCACTAATCCCCAGTTCATATACTCCTGAAAGCACGAAAATGCGTTTTGGTAGGATGCCGACGCCTTGCCTGCGGTCCACTTGCTCATATCCCCAAAAGCCGCATTTACTTCCTTACCGTACTTGTCTGATTCCGGGTTCTCATACGCATGATTCAGTTCGGTAAACGTATTTTCCTGCCGTCGCGCCCGTTCCACGCCGGTCCCGGCTGATGTTGACACGGGCACGTCGATATGGGCCTGTGCTTCCCGAAAACCGTTATCCTCGAACCAGTTCGCCGACTGATTAGCTCCTACCAACGGTGACATCACTATTTTCAGGCAATTATACCGGGTTGTGGGAAACTGCTTATCAAGCCACTGTTTCATGGAAGCCAGGTCGATTGTTTGCCTGAATCCCTGAATCAGGTTGGTGTAGTACGGTTGGTGCTTCCGGTAAAAAGCCTTAAAACCAGACTTTTGGGCAAAATCGACAAGCAGCGGAATGTGCTTTGTCAGGGTGTTTTCCTCGCCCCAGCTTATCCGATCAAATACCGAACTCTTTTGTAAAGCATCGCCCTGAAATTGATAGGCATAGCTATCCATTTTGATGGGGTAATACTGATTGGCTTTGAGCAGTGAGTCAATTCGCGTTACCGCCGGGTGGTTCAGATACGGTTTAAAGTACGCCATCACCTGCCGGTAGTACCCGGTATTTTTGTCAACAAGCCCGGCCTGCGTCTGCCCGCTGGGTGTTAACGCGATCAGCACATTGACCAGCTCATACACATCAGGAATCTCGACGGCGCTTTTACCCTCATAAGCCTGCTTATAGGCCTGGGTGAAAACGGCTTTCCTGGCAATTCCGTAAAAGGTACAGGCAACCGTATCCCGATTCTTTTCCCGAATGATCCGAAACCTGGTTTTCTGGCCGATCTGAAGCATAAACGAAATGGAATCGCTCTCCGACACAACCGCCATCGGCATACCGGCTCCAACTATCTCGAATCCGTAATCAAACGCAGCCGGCAGCCGATTGATACCGCCAAATCCGGTCTGTTCGCCATTTATGTACAGTTTGATACGCTCCTGACCGGTTCGGACAGTGGGTAGTTGTTGAGCGTGTACTATTGTTGCCGCTATCAGGCAGACGAGAAGTAGAACAGGGTTTTTCATTGTTAGCATCGAGTTATAGAGCAACCTATAAAAAACAGAGCTAACTGCCAATAGTATTGCCCGGCAATGGACCCGTCTCGCTCCCTACGGAATTATATTTGGCCCGATTCGTGTTCTCTATACAGTGACGGTCGTGTAGAGCTTATCTCATCCATAATTCGACCGCAACCAACCCGCTGATTCAGAACGCCTTACATTTGACTCAGCGACTTCATTTTTATAAAGTAACTGATGTCATTCAACGAATTAGGCCTCATTGAGCCGATTTTATCTGCGCTCAACACCGAAGGCTACACCATCCCCACGCCCATTCAGGCACAGGCGATTCCTATTATTTTAGACGGCCGCGATTTGCTCGGCTGCGCCCAGACCGGCACCGGCAAAACAGCCGCTTTTGCCATTCCAATGCTTCAGTTGATGGCCGACCCGAAACGGCAGCCCCAGCGCGGTCAAACACCAATTCGCGCTCTGATTCTGACGCCAACCCGCGAATTAGCCATTCAGATCGACGAAAGCTTTGCTGCCTACGGCCGGAATCTGAAACTGAAACATACCGTAATTTTCGGTGGTGTATCGCAACACAGCCAGGTTAATACCTTGCGTAGTGGTGTCGATGTGCTGATTGCTACCCCCGGCCGCCTGCTGGATTTGATGAACCAGCGGTTCATTAACCTCAATAGCATCGAGTTTTTTGTACTCGACGAAGCCGACCGGATGCTCGATATGGGCTTTGTACATGATGTAAAAAAGGTCATTGCCAAATTGCCCGCCGAACGCCAGTCGCTGTTTTTCTCGGCAACCATGCCGCCCGAAATCACCAAACTGGCCGATACCATTCTGACCCGCCCCCTGCGGGTAGAAGTAACGCCGGTTTCATCGACCGCCGAAACGATCGAGCAATCGATGTATTTCGTGGAAAAAGATAACAAGCGGAAACTGTTGACGATGCTTCTGAATGATAAGAACATGGAAACGGCGCTGGTCTTTACCCGTACCAAACACGGGGCCGACAAGGTGGTAAAAGACCTCCTTCAGGCCGGCGTTACAGCCGAAGCCATTCACGGCAACAAGTCACAAAATGCCCGGCAGCGTGCGTTAAGCAACTTTAAAACGCGGCAGACACGGGTGCTGGTCGCTACCGATATTGCGGCTCGTGGCATCGACATCGATGAATTGTCGCACGTGATTAACTACGAATTGCCTAACATCCCCGAAACCTACGTTCACCGCATTGGCCGGACGGGTCGGGCGGGTCACGAAGGCATGGCGATTTCGTTCTGCGAACCCGAAGAGCAGGAATACCTGCGCGACATTAACAAGTTGATTACCAATCCGATTCCGGTGGTAAAGGATCATCCTTACCATATCCAGAACCTGGTGTATATGCCCGCGCCGAAGATGCAGCAACGTGGTCAGCGCCCGGCGGGAGACCGCAACACGAGCGGACGGCCACAACGTCAGGGAGGTCCACGGGCCGCTGGTGAAGGCGGACGCCCGGTCGAACGGGTCAGCAGCAACGGCAATAACAGCCGTAGTAACGAAACCAACAACTCCGGTGGCTCATTCAGCAGCCGGGGCAGCAATTCGTTGCGGGGTGGTAATAGCGGTGGCAATCGCCGGTATGACAATGACCGCTCGAAACGCGATTAAGGTAACTGCGGTTAACCATACACGCACAATGCTAAAAGCCGCGCCAGCAGAAGCTGAGCGCGGCTTTTAGCATTGTGTCGTCCTTTTTTACCCAACGACCCTGACCATGGATGGCTTTGCCAGCTACAGGGAACAACGGTCAGATCTGCCGCCTTTACACACTTAGCGGGTTGGGCTAAACGCTTGACTTCGAGACGTACAACTTGTCGCCTGAGACGACATCATGTGGAAAGGTTTGGCCATCAGAAGATTAATTAATGATTTCTCCTTTGATATTAGCCAGCTTTTTGTGCCACTCCTGCAACTCCTCAGGTGTTAATTTCACCCAATCTGTAACTTCACCGACGATTTTCAACGGGGCCTGGCTGCGATATGAGCGTGTGGGATTGCCCGGAAACTTTTTATCTGTGACGTTCGGATCATTTTCAAAGTGTCCCATCGGTTCAACAATATAAACACGTTCACGTCCATCGCCTTTTGCCAGGGCCGCAGCAAGTCCCGCGCCATTGACTAAGGCTGTAAAGTAGATATGATTCATCATGACTTCGGGTTTGTAATTCGACTTAAACCCGGCTGTCAGAAAATCACCAACCTGCAAATCTGCTTTTGTCCCGTGATAAAAGGGACCATTTTCTAAACGATCAATCTTATTAAATTCGATAGTTTTATTGTCCGTCATTAAACGCTAAGTTTTGAGTTGCAATGACCACTAAGGTGCGGTCTATCACCCGAACGCTGGCACTTAATCACTACACCGACCCGCCATCAATGACCGCGAAAAGCTGATGGTGAGCACAAAATAAGCCAAAATCAGGTACGTTTTTGTCCGTTGGGCTATCGCTCTGGCCTATCCAACAGTGTCCTTCGGGACGTGCGTCTTGTCAGCGGAAAACGAGCTCCGGCGAAGCTAAACTTACCAAAACACCTTTACGTTTCTCTGGCTTTAACTTTTTGACGAACCAAATTGATAAGGGATTCATTGTTAGGAGCTAATGACAAAGGCAGATAAATCATTCGTTTTCTCAACTTGTCTTTGTATAAAGTAAAATTTCCTTCAAATTCTTCATAGTCAAGAAAGTAACTCCACTTTAATTCTGTCAGTGACTTTGCCGTCATATACGTAACTCCCTCACCGCTTAGTGTAATGGTATAAGGAACACTATCTGAAATAATAGCGATCTCTTTCTTTAGATCACTTCGTTTCACAAAATGAAGCAGTATGGTAAAAAGAAGCCTAAGGCTGAAAAAGCATGCCACGAATAAATTGTTCTCCCTTCCATTCCCCCAATATGCCAGAAAGAACAATACTGGCATGACAATCCAAAAGATTGTTTTTAGTTTGTTTCTGCTACCAAAAAATTTATCCTTTTCTGAGTGGTAAAATTGTCGCCATAGCAAGGCCTTATATTGATCTGTATTTTCTGAAAGAACAAAGCTTTCCATGCCTCTAAAGCTATTTCATATCTATATTACAAACCCTTGAAAATGGTTAATTTGGGCTTGCCAAATCTCCACGCGGCTCGTGTCACAGGAGAGCCGCCCAACCCCAAAAACCTGTTCAACGCCCGGTTCGCGGCTGACACACTAAACCCGCCAAATTCGCTCTCGGCTTGGCTATTTTCCAAGTGCCCGTTGTCATACGAGGCCCGCCGAATTAGCATCATTTGTTGAAATCACCCAACGCCAACGACGGCCCGATGGCGACGTAGGAGCCTTTTCGGCCTCGTTTGGTTGGGCTGAAAACACTGACCTCGCGGCCTGCTGCCTGTCGCCCGTAACCCGACCACGCGGAGCGGTTGCACTAAGTTAGATGCCTTTTTGTTGTATTTTTACACAACAAACCAACTTCTTACTATGAAAGCTAGCACAAAAGTTGCGTCTCAGCCTACCAAGCCTACGCCTACTAAAAAGCCTGATGGAAAACCCAAAGTCAAGCAAGGCACAGGTAGAAATGTACTTTTCATGTCAGATACCTTGTTTGATGACGATTTGAAGGGATGAAAAGTTATTTGCTTGACACACACATTTTTCTGAATGCGTATGGGAATCCTGAAAAAAATAGCCCGAAAATAAGGCGAATCATCGACGGTAACAGCCCCAAATACCTTAGTGCGATTTCGCTGATTGAGATTGCACAGCTTGTCGAGTCTAAACCCAAAGAGATTAAAGCTACCGCTCCAGTGGCTACTTTTATCGCTCAAGCATTGAGTGATTTGCAGGTTCAGGTGTTGGCTATTACGGCTGAACACGCCCAGCGTTTTTATGAGCTTCAGTTGATGAAAGACCATCGTGACCAGTTCGACCGCATCATTATCGCTCAGGGAGCGAGTACAGGTTTTACCGTCGTATCTGACGACACTAAGTTCCCGCATTATCCGATTACACTAATTTCCAACAACGATTGATAGGTGGTTGACTGTCAGTGGCAATTGCCCTAATGAGCGTCAGACCTGCCTAACCGGGGCGTTCATTTTGTCACACTCTACCCTACAAACGAGCAAAAGCCTGACCTCTTGAACGTGCGGCCTGTCAGCCGAAACCCGGAAATGGAAGCCCAAACTTAACCTCTGCGGCCTGCAACCTGTCGCCGAGACGCTTCCTTGTAAGCACCACTTGTACATTTCACCCAACATGTTATTGTAAGCAAATTCACTAAACCATTTTTCTTTGATTGTCAACCAGTTTTGGTTTAGTTTACCTAGTATGACCGGGTAGTGCATACACGAGCCTTTCGCAAGTAATCTATTAATGGAACAGCTCATACCGCCTGGCTTAGCGAATTGAATAAACGGTTGGTGTAGTCACAGCCCGCTGCCTACTGTATCCGGCTTTTTCACCCAACAGTCGGCACATCCACAATCTGCCCCATGCTGGTAAGCAGTTCGGCGGGGATATGTGCCAAAATTTCAGTCTTCAGCGCATCGATCAGTTTCTTTTTCAGAAAGCTGCGGTGAATCACCAGACTTACTTCGCGCACCGGCTGGGGCGACTCGAACGGCCGGATGCGGGCCTGACGTGTTTCGTCCAGGTCAAGCGTGGCGAGGTAAGGCAGCAGGGTAAAGCCGTCCTGCTTGTCAATCAGTTTAATCAGGGTCTCGAGTGAGCCGGTCTCATAACGGAGCGGTTGCCGTACAACCTGTTGCGGTACCGATTCATCACCTTTTGTCCGTTGCGGGCTACTGCCCCGGTCGCTGCCGCATAGATTAGCCACCTGCCGCCGGAAACAATGGCCTTCGGTCAATAACCACAGCCCATCGGTCACCAGATCATCGGTGGCGATAACGGCTTTGTTGAACAACACATGCGAATCGGCGGTGTAGACCATGAACGGTTCGTAGAATAAGGGTACTTCGGTCAGCCCGGCTTCCTGAAGGGGCGTCACGACGATACCCACATCGATCAGGCCTTTTTTCAGCCGCTCCATAATCTGCTCCGTCGTCAGTTCCTGAATCTGCACCGATATGGCTGCGTATTTTTCCATGAAGGCGCCGATAAAATACGGCAGCAGGTAAGGCGCCAGGGTAGGAATAATGCCAATGCGCAGGTCACCGCTGACATCGTCACGTGATTCTTTCACCAGTTCGGGAATACGCCGGGCGGCCTGCAACACTTCCCGCGCCTGTAGTAAGATTGCCTGACCGGTTTCGGTGGGGACGACGGGTTGCTTGGACCGGTCGAAGATAAGCACACCCAGATCTTCCTCCAGTTTCTGAATCTGCATACTGAGCGTCGGCTGCGTTACATGGCAGGTTTCGGCCGCCGTAGCGAAATGCCGGTACGTGTCAACAGCAACAATGTAATCGAGTTGAGAAAGGGTCATTGCGTGTATCCCAGACGCCCACGTCTGGTTCTTTTACCGGACCTACCAGACGTGGGCATCTGGGATACACACTCTATCAAGAACTAAATTGCATAGATTAGTTCGATAAATGGTCGGCTCGTACATTTGTTTCATCTTTGTTTCTCACAATTCACACGCTTATGAAACGACTATTATTCTGTGTACTTGCGCTGATAACGCTGGCTTCGGCGGCTGTCGCCCAGAAATCCAAAAATCCGGCAGCACCCGATTTCGATGCGGCCGGTTCGGATGCCCGCGCTGTGCAAATTGCCGACGAAGTGATGAACGCGATGGGTGGCCGCAAAGCATGGGATAAGACGCACATCATCGCCTGGAATTTTATGGGCGTCCGGAAGTTAGTCTGGGACAAGTTTAAGGGAAACGTGCGAGTTGATAACCTCCGTAACGATCAAACCGTGCTGCTGAATATCAATACCGAAAAAGGCCGCGTATTCCGCAATGGCAAGGAAGAAACGAACCCCGATACCGTTACTAAGTTTGTGAAACAGGGCAAAGCCAACTGGATTAATGACTCGTACTGGCTCCTGATGCCCTTTAAACTTAAAGATTCGGGCGTTACGATTAAGTCCATCGGCGAAGAGAATATGGAGACCGGTAAACCTGCCGATGTACTTCAGATGACGTTTAAGGGCGTAGGTGTTACGCCGGACAATAAATACAAAATTTGGGTAGATAAAACGTCACATCTGGTGTCGCAATGGTCGTATTATCCCAAGTTTTCGGATGAGAAGCCCGGTTTTACACTGCCCTGGACCGATTATCAGAAACATGGTCAGATTCTGCTGGCGGGCGAACGGGGACCACGTCATCTTACCGATATTATGGTCTTTGACAAATTACCGGGCGAAGTTTTCACCGACTTTAAACGGCCGGATATGAGCGCTTATACACAGGAAAAATAGGCAGTCTAACGGGCTGAAAAGCCGTGCTGCGTTTTGCAACAAACTTCTTCATCACTCTGTTTTCTTCACATGGAAACACCTGTTTTGCAACCCATAAGCGGTACACCGTACACCGCTGCCAACTCCGTCGGGAAAACTGGCGTGCTGATTGTTAATCTGGGCACACCCGATAGTCCATCGGTACCGGATGTCCGCAAATACCTCCGCGAGTTTTTGATGGATGGCCGTGTGATCGACATTCCATTTATTCCCCGTTTTTTACTGGTGAATGGTATCATTGCTCCGTTTCGTGCGCCGAAGTCCGCTAAAGTATATAAGGAGTTATGGGACGAAGAAGGCTCCCCACTCAAGTATTATGGTGTAATTGTCGAGCGGGAGTTGCAAAAAAGCCTCGGCGATGAGTACGTTGTCAAATTGGCCATGCGCTACCAGAGCCCCAGCATCGACGCGGGGCTGGCGGCTTTTCAGCGTATGGGCCTGACAGAAATCATCGTTGTGCCGTTCTTCCCCCAATATGCCTCGGCCTCGACCGGCTCCGTGTATGAAAAAGTAATGGATATTCTGAAAACGTGGCAGGTGATGCCGCAGCTTCGGTTTGTTAATCGATTCAATAATCACCCCAAATTCATTCATGGATTCGTGGAGCGAGGCCGCAAGTACATGGACACCACCGACTACGACCATTACCTGTTCAGTTATCACGGCTTGCCAGAGCGCCACATGCGCAAGGGCGATGTAACCAAGCAGGTTTGTAAACTGGGTGATTGCTGCGCGTCACTGCACGCTATGAACCAGCATTGCTACCGGGCACAGTGTTTTGAGACAACGCGTAGTTTAGTCCGTGAACTGGGCATTCCCGAAGGCAAATACACCACGTCGTTTCAGTCGCGGTTGGGCAACGATCCTTGGATTAAGCCCTATACCGACGATGTTATCAAGGAGATGGGTGCCAAAGGCATTAAGCGGGTGCTGGCCTTCTCCCCTGCTTTCGTAGCCGATTGCCTGGAAACGACCATCGAAGTAGGCGACGAATACAAAGAACTGTTTGAAAAACACGGTGGCGAACACTGGCAGTTGGTCGAGAGCTTGAACGACAGCCCCATCTGGATCGAAACGTTGGTTGATCTGGTAAAAACGGCGTAGGCAGGCCAATTTGACGAGCCGATCTATTAGTCCACTGCTAAAGCGGTGGGCTAATAGATCGGCTTTTCTTTTACCACCTCATCACCGTTTTTGACGCATGAAAAAGCCGGACAATCAGGTGATCATCCGGCTAACGGCATTGTCTATGAGATTAGGCAGCCATACGCCACTCAGGCTGTTGGACCTGCGGTTGCATGACCGGCTCGATAATCGTCTGTAAGCGTTCGCGCACGAAACCTTCCTGTAAGTAGGAGGGTAACTTGGCGATTAACTGCCGGTAGCCTTCGACGCCCAAAGCTCTGGCAATGTATAGTTCATGCACAGCATTCACGTGCGACACGATATTCACTAAACTCTGGTGGAATAACTTAACATCAATATCGGAATCAACAAAACGCTCGATTTCGCGATTCGTCGATGAGATCCGCAGGCGACTCAACATATCGAAGAACGTCGTATAACCAATCTGACGGGCCAGTTGCTTATATTGTTCCACACCAAATTTCTGCAGCACTTCACCCGTTTTAGCCGAGCGGAGAGCGGTTTTCGGGTTGTTCTGAATGGCGTTACGCAGGGCTTTGATGCGCCGGTCGCGGGTGGTTTTCAGAAACTGTGCCAACTCAGCCTGTGCCTGAATCTCGCGCGAAGGCAGAACCAGATCCGGCTTGAATTTAGCCATTGGCAAACGCTGCAACCGGTAGTTGTTGAGCGGGCCGGACGCATAATAACCAACCGAGGCAGGATAATAACCCCGCACCACGGCATTGCCAATCCGTCGGCGGATTAGTTCCTCATTGCTGACGCTGATACCCTGCACTGCCAGGAATGCCCGGGCGCTGAAAAGGACGCTGTAGTAGGCCTGCGGAAAGGTCCAGTGCAGGGAGCTTTGCAGGTACTGATCGTCGTTAACAACAGGCGTGATGCGGAGCGCATATTCGGCACTCCAGCTATTCAGCATCAGTTTCTCCAGTGCCTTGCGCTGTTCGTCGGTGACGGTGGGAGTAAAGGCTTCGTAGACCGGAAAACGAGTTAGATCAGTAAGGTCCTGCTGCCGCTGGATGTAGAAATCCATGGCAAAAAAGTGATTGAGAAACACCTGCGCCGGAATGGATTTACGCCACGTTTCGTCGGCTGGCTGGCCGGCCAAAAACGGCCCTTTTGGTGCTTCGTTATTGATCGACATACTGGTTATTTCTTTCATACTAAATAAACCAAAAACAGGCCGCCAGGGTTCAATTTTCAGTATTATTTTTTAAGCTTTTTATGCCTGATTACCAGTTAGTTATATTCCATTTTTTAACCAATTTACGTGTATACGCACCGTCCCCTGAAACAGCCCGAAAAGCGCGTATCTTTGCGGGGCTCAATCGTACAATTTAAGAGTTGTTTTTCGTTTTCTACTGACTATGCGCGTACCATTCTTCAGTACCATTTTTACTGTTTGCTTTCTTGGTTTAGTATCCTCAACACCCCTATTTGCACAGGCCAATGGTTTGGCTTCGCTACAAGGTACCGTAGTCGATGCCGAAACCGGTAGACCCGTTATAGGAGCTATTATTTCGGTCGAAGCGATTCTGGACGAACAAAATCGTCAGTCTTTTAGGATAGGACCTACAGGAGTATTCAGATTTCTGCTCGATCCAAAAAAGAACTATTACATACTCACGGAGGCCTCTGGTTATCAACCCACCAAAGAAAAATTCATCATCACTTCTGGCTACACCATTGACATCCACGGCAAGGTTATCAATCTGAAAAAAGGCGGGCCAATTACAGCTCCTGTAGCCTCTCCTGCCACATCAAAGATGGCTGTAGTTACTCCACCCCCACCACCGGCCGTAACCGCCCAGACAACCTCGACGTCGACGGTAGTTGCTCCTCCATCTGCTGTCCCTCAGGCCAAACCCAGACCAGCCGTACCAGCCCCAGCGCGTCCCGTTACCGTACAGACAGTGCAGACGGAATTGAAGGCCGTTCAGTTTGTGCAGAGCCGGGCCGAGCTATTGCCCGAATCGCAGCCCGCCCTCGACCAGTTGCTGACCTTCATGCGCGAAAATCCTACCGTTACCATTGAGTTGGCGGGCCATACCGATAATCAGGGGGATTACGACCAGAACCTGCTGCTCTCCAAACAGCGGGTGGAGTTGGTTAAGACCTTTTTAGTGCAACACGGAATTGAGGCCACCCGCATTACCAGTCGGGGCTACGGCAGTACGCGCCCAATTGCCAGCAATAATTCCGAAGCGACGCGCCGACTAAACCGCCGGGTCGAACTGGTTATTTTGACGAAGTGAATTTCTCACGCTGGGCCAGATACAACCCCGCAATAACCAGCCCGGTACCGATGACGGTACAGCTGGTGATGGGTTCGCCCAGGAGTAGGTATGAGTACAAAAAACCGAAGATTGGGCAGAGAAACAGCCACAACGAGGCCCGCACCGCATCAAGCCGGATGAGATAAAACCACAGTTGCAGTGCTACGATGGATACCGGTCCAATGAGCCAGCCAACCGACAGCCAGAACCGGACATCCCAGCGGGTAGTGGAGAAATCAGCCGTGAAGAGCATGACAGGTAACAGCATGAACCCGCCCAGCAGCACCTGCCAGCCGTTAATCACTACATCCGGCAACCGCCAGTTGATGCGGGCGTAGTACACCGTAGCCGCCGATACGGAAATCATTCCCAACAGCAGGATCAATAGCCCTGACACGGTTGCGTGACTATCCTGCAACAGCGGATAGGTGGCGATAGCTACCCCTGTTAACCCGAATACCAGGCCAACGCCCTCAAACCACCGCAACGGCCGACGCAGCCAGATGGCCGACATCAGCGTGATGAACAGCGGGTTCGTCGCCACCGCCAGACTACCGATGCCTGCTGACACCTGTTTCAGGGCAATAACATAAGCACCGAGGTAAATGGTAGTATTGAGCAGGGCAAAAACAGCCAGTTGCCGCCACTCGATACCCTGCGGACGCGGGTTGCCCCGCTGGAAACCATAGGCATACGTGAGCATGATCCCACCGGCCACAAAGAACCGGACCGTAGCCAGAATAAGTGGGTCAGCCGATTGAACGCCAAACTTAGTAGCTGCGGATGCCGACGCCCAGAGGGCTGCGAAGAGGAGGCCGGGGAGAAGCGTTTTCATAGGTCCGGCTTAGTCGAAGAAGTCAGGAGGTAAGTTCTGAATTGCACGGATCGACCTCATCAGCATTGTAAAATGACTGTCCCGCGACAGAAGCTTCTGTATCAGCAGTTGCTTTTTAAGTTCTTCGCTTTCATTACCCACTTCCTTCGCAGTATACCATTCAGCTACCGCATTGACAACCTCATGGTGTTTATCTTTAACAGCAGGCTTTAAATCTTTATGCAGATGGTTTAACAAAGAAGCTGTATTTACCGCTTTCTGATTATCGGCATTTCTCGCTCGAAATAAAGCATTACCTCCAAATTCGACTACGTAAATAATTTCCTGTTCAACATCATCACCAGGATCGCACGGGTCTAAATAGCCACCTGCCGGCGTTTGCTTTGGTCGTTGTTTATTAGCTTTCTGGTCAATAGCATATAGATTATCCCAAGTATAGATCAGATCTGCCCGTTCAGTTTGTGTTGCGAAATGATCAACCTCCATTTCGTTGGGACTATCAAACACTTTTTCGGTGAGATAACACTTCCCCTTGAAGACCAGATGTAACGCTTCTATTACATCTGAATTTCGATAAGACTTTTGAGTTGTTAATGAAGCTGGCGCATGCTGGTTTCTAACTACGTTAATCATTGATTGACTTCTTGATGAGATGCCTGCTGAGCAATTAACAGCTCAAGTTCTACTTTGAGAGTGGGAGACAAATAAACACTATTAGTATCATAAATTCTTTGTAAAGAATCTTTCAGCTCAACTGGTTTTCCAGCAAACGAATTCAACACCTCATTTACTTGTTTAATAATGGCGTCGGCTGTTTCTGAGTACTCATTTTCTAATCCAAAATGCGATACCATCAAATCGGAATAACTTCGCCCAACGGTTTCTTCGCTACCACGTGACTCTTTCGTAGTTAAATCAAAGATCGTGGCATTCTTAATACTGGCAATTACGGCTGGCGAGTGCGTAGCGGCAATAAATTGAATATTAGGAAACAGGCTTGTTAACAAGGGTAATACCTGCTCCTGTAATTGCAGATGAAGATGTGTTTCCGGCTCATCAATCCGCACAATACCGCACGGTTCATAACTATAATCATTTGCTTGCTTACGTATGAGATCGACTCTCATAAGCAAGTCCATGATTATACTAATAAATGCAGAAAAACCTTCAGATAAAACATCAAATGTAAGTCGCTGGCCGTCGGACAGTTTAATAAAAAACTCAAAGTTCTCTCTTTGAAACTCAAGCTGAAGATTTTTATCTTTAAATATTTCCTGAAAGTGTTTTGTCAGAGTGAAGAAAAAAAATTCCACACGGTCCGACAGGTCTTTTCGATTTTCAATCTGATAGAAAGCCTGTTCAATTTTTTTATTAACTAAATACTGTTTAAAAAGCAAAGTGAATTTATCATCAATTCGTGAAAAATTTTCTGTAAACTCTGCTTCCTTAACAAGGCTAGTTACTTGGTTTGGTTGACTCTGGCGTTTAGCTTGAAAGAAACTACTTACAAAAGAAATGCTCTTAGAAATTTGGCTTAAGTCGTAAGGAGGAGGACCATACTGGCTCATAGCAGGCTGGCTATAGGACAATATGACTTTATCATTTCCTGACCATTGCCATGGCATTCCCTGTGCACTAAATGGATGTGCGGCCCTCAATATCGTGCTCTTCCCGGACCCGTTTTTTCCAGTCAGAATCAGATGACTAAACGGTTTGTAGTCGCGCAACTCAATGTTAAAATCCTGATACGCGTAACAGTCGTTTACGTACAGGGATTTGATGTAAGGGAATTCCTCCGGCGTTAACATGGTCAGTATATTTTTAGATGTCGTTTACGAGCAACTTACGGCTGCGTTTGTAATGCAACGTATGAGCTGCGAAGCGCAGACAGGTATAAATCCCCTCGCGGGTCAAGTGTGGATACGCTTCGATGATATCATCTATTGTTTCGCCGTAGCTCATTCGGTCAACAATCAATTCAACTGTAATCCGGGTGCCTTTTATTGTCGGCTTACCCAACATAATGCGAGGGTCGGAAACAATATGATCCCGCCAGTGAATATCAATCATAGCCTTGGCTGTTTTTCGCAAATATACCGTTAAAACCCAATCCGCCCCTTGCGGCCGCGACCCGCTTGTCCGGCGGCCCAGACCTTCATTTCCTCGATCTCTTTCTCGAAACCGCCCGATAAAATCGGGAAGCGGCACCAGGTACGCGGGTCGAGGTTATGGTCGTCCAGATGAAAGCTTGGCGCGTACCGTTCCCGCTTCCATTGGTTGCGGCTCCAGAGCCGGAAGAAACGCTCGACCCAGATCAGGAGTTTATCCCGCTCGTGTACCGCAGCGAACTGCATTTCCATCTGTTTGAGCACCTCCACCGGGGGTTGCCGGTCGCGGATGGCGGCCAATTCGATCTGATTTAGCACGTCGTAGGGCATCAGGTCGTCTTCGTCGGTTTGCTTGCGGGCCAGCGGGCGAAGTTCAGCGGTGGGTTGCAAACTGTTTACCGCGTGCAGTCCTGCCATGCGAATGGCCGTCTCGGGCGAAGGTGTCGATGCAATGTTCAGCCCGACAGTTTCGAGCCAGCGCAGCCAGCCCCGCAGAAAATGCTTGTCGATACCCGTGATGGGCGAAATACTTCCCGCCGTATCACCGTCCATCGTCGCGTAACCAACAGCGGCTTCGGAGCGGTTAGACGTGCTGAGCAACAGGGCGTTATTGATGTTCGCCAGCATCCAGATACTCGGAGCACGCACGCGCGCCTGAATGTTTTGCAGGGCCAGATCATCGGTATCCCACGATAGCTTGCGGCCTAACTGCCCTTCGATCAGCCCGCGATAGGTATCGACTAAGCCATTGATATTGATGTTGAAAAACGTTGCTCCGATGCTATCAGCCAGTTCTTTCGACGAGTTAAACGTATCGTCCGATGAGTTTTCGGTTCCCTGATACATAACTGTCAAGAGCTTACCCACCATTTCCTCCGACGACTGGCAATCCTGAATGGCTTTGATGTAGCCGAGTTTCCGTTTCACTCCCGCCAGCCCGATGTTTTCTACGGCCATCCTGACCATCAGAAACACCGTAGCGGCAATAGCCGACGAATCGGCCCCACCACTCAATGATAGTACATACCCCTGTGACCGGCTTTTCCGCAGGTAATCGAACAGGCCCAGCGCTACTGCCCGGGCAAATTCCTCTTCTTTAAGGTAGCCACCCCGCTCCCACGACTCCAGTTCGGGTTTATGGATGACGGGTGAAATCTCGGGGAAATCGAACGTACTCGCCACACGTAGGTTGGTCATGCCCTGCATGAGGTTCCCCCGGTTCTGCACCTGACTCAGGCGCGTAAGATCTACGTCGATTACCGCAGGAACAATTACAAAATCTTCGTAGCTGAGCCGGGCACCGGAGGTCAGCAAGTCGCCGTTGGAGGCTATAACAGCATCGCCATCGTAAATAGCGCGGCCAGCTTCGTTGCCTAATAGATTCGTGTAGATGTAACTCACGCTGAACGCCCGCGATGCATCAATGACCAACCGCTCACGTACCTGCGATTTCAGCAGGGCGAAGTGGCTTGCCGATGGATTCAGGATAATGTCGATGCCCCGTTCGTACAGGGCACGGGCGGGGCGGTTCGCAATCCAGGCATCTTCGCAGATCTCGAAGCCAATCCGAACCGAACCGGCGGAGCCGCCCGACACCTCAAACACGAGATCACCGAACGGATACGAAAACTCGCCGTGCGACGGACCGCCAACATGTAACTCATCCCGCAATCCGGCGGGCCAAGGCTGAAACCAGCGGGGTTCGTAGTGGATGCCGTTTTGAGGCAGGTATTGCTTACCGATAAAGCCCAGAATCCGCTTATTGCTAATCAGACAGGCCGTATTGATGGTGCGGTTGTTATGCCGGATGGGCAGCCCAACAGCCACCATAATATCCTGCGTATAGCCGACAATGTCGAGCAGCGACGCAATGGATTGATCGATGGTATTCTGCGCATAGAACGCGTCTTCGCAGCCGTAGCCCGAAATACAGAGTTCGGGCAGACACAGCAGACTTACCTGCTGCGCACGGGCCGCGTCGATGGCATCAATGATGTTCTGTTTATTGGCATCCCAGGCCAGTGGAGTCTGGTTTAAAACACCGGCCGCTACTTTGAGGAGTTTCATAGGTTACAATGGGTGAATTGACGAATAACCGGGCTGGCGTACCACCGGGCTGGCGCACCAGTGAATGATTGTCCGCATGGCACTTAACACGGTTTTAGCGGAGACTGACGAAGGGATAACACCGATGTAGGGGAAATGGGTTTAGTTATTCGGCGCCTTATTCGCCCCTTCCTCCCGCCAGTCCCATACTACCACGACCCAATGATCGAGGGCGTCCGTGAATTCTTCGGTTTCCTGAAAACCAACCCGCTGATGCGCCCGGCGAGAGCGGGTGTTACGGGTGGCAATGTCGGTGACCAGCAGGTTGAACCGGTTCGAAAACTGTTGCCGATGCCCGGCATACAAGCCGTCAAACAAGCCTTGTCCCCGGTAACCCTCATCAACGCAGATCTGGCCCATCACGTAGTACGGGTAATGGTTGATGGGTTGCCCCCGATACATAACCCGGTCGAACTGGTCAAACAGCGGCAGCAGGGCGGGTACGACATCTTTAATCGACGGCAGCAGCGTCAGAGCATAGCCAACTACATGGTCGCCGTCTTTGGCTATAATCTGCGGAGCGGCTTCATGCATCTGCCGAAGCATGGCCAGGGTATGGGTTAGCGTAACAAAGCCCTGATCCCGCTGATAGTCGGGGTATAGCGTGGCTTTCTGATTAGCGGCCTGAAGCGTCAGAATACCGTTTAAATCGGCGTCAGTAGTGGCAGTGGTGATGGAAACGGGCATGAGATGGGGCGCAACAAACTAAGTTATTTGCCGAAATTCAGAAAAGTTTTAAACTTTTGTGGGAAACCAATGTCAAACAAGGGGTTTACGGAGGAAAAGTGAGCATAAAATTGGCTTATATGACCAGTCAACTTACTTTTGCCAACCCGGCTATCCCAACTCTCTTAATTCTCCTGTTAACTGATTATACAATGAAAAAAACGTTTGGATTCCTACTGGCAACGACGGCACTGGCCGTTAGCTCATTCACCGCGCAGGCGCAGGCCCCTACGAGTGATATTCCGGCCGACATGAACGCCCTGATGTCGAAATACACCTGTATCGCCTGCCACCGGCCCAATCAGCGGCTGGTGGGTCCGGCTTATTCGGACGTAGCCAAGAAAAAATACACCAATGCGCAGATCGTTGAGTTGATCTACAAGCCAGTACCAAGCCACTGGCCCGGCTATCCGCCAATGGCGCCCATGACGCAGGTGCCCAAGGAAGATGCGGAGAAATTAGCTACCTGGATCAACTCCCTCGACAACAGCCCCAAGAAAGGTGCAACTAAGTCAGGTGCCAAAAAAAGCAGCACGAAAAAAGCGTCTTAATCGCAGCTTACTTATTCTTAACAAAAGCGGGCGAATCTCCTTGTCGAGATTCGCCCGCTTTGCTATTGAGGTACCATAGTGTTTCCTTCTCTCCTTCTCAATACAAGCCCCCGTTCAGGCCGCGCCCCGGCCACGGAATAGAAGCCAGAATAATCAGCAAACCCAGCGTGTAAAAAATAAACACAGTCCGGTGTTTGTTGACCGGGCCAGCCGCCCGTTTGGCCCGGATATAGCCCAGCGTAATCAGCGTGATGGCAATCAGCATCCCAACCGAGTGCTCGACGGTGTAGAATCGGTATAGTTTTTCACCCATCATACTGAAGTTCACATAGGGGCTGATAAAATAAAGAATCAGGCCGAGGGTGAGCTGAATATGGATGGTGATAAAGGTGAACAGGTACAGCTTTCGGTTTCCTTCGGTAAATTCGTCGCGTCCCTGCCACCGGCGAAACGCCACAAAAGCGGCTACAATCAGCAAAACGAGCGCCAGCCAGCGAAGGCCCGAGTGTGCATGAACTAATCCTGGGTACATAGTCGGTCAGATATATGGAAAGTTGATTTTGGGCAAAGAAACAACCAAAAGTTCAACTTTCGGTTAAACGCCTTTGTTGAAAAAAGCGACCGGGTCTTGTCTGGCAGTCAACAAATACATTCCGGTTACCAACCGTCCTTTACGGCGGCAAAACACGAAATCATGATATTGTACAACGTCACGACGAACATTGACAAAGCAGTTGAACAGGACTGGCTCCGCTGGATGAAAGATGAACACATTCCCAGCGTTCTGGCCACAGGCTTGCCAGTTGAAGGGAAGATCCTTCGCCTGCTGACCGAGGTAGAAAACGGCGGGGCTACCTACACGGCGCAGTATTTCTTTAACGCCATGGAAGATTACCTTACTTACCAGAAATTTTACGCTCCCGCTATGCAACGGCAGGTGAGCGAACGCTTTGCCAATCAGTATGTCTCGTTCCGAACCCTGCTCGAAGACGCCTGAACAAGCCCACCGAATAATAAAAAACATTAATAGATGCTAATGTTTCACGCGGGCCTGGTGACAGGCTCACCCAGCGTGCGACTAAAGATTACGGTCAGGGTACATCGCCTGCCGCGAATTTAGTATGTGTCAGGCAGCCGTAAGCCGGACCCGGTATGTATTGGCAGGTTTACTCATTGGCCTGGTTCAGGTAGCTGGTATCAGTCAGGTCAGGGCGCAGCTACAGATTCAGTTTCCTGTATCCCGCATCGTCTTTCAGCGTGACCTGGCCAATCAGAGCACCTTTGCCGTCATTGGTAGTTGCCCGGCCGTTGCTGACCGGATCGAGGTGCGGCTAACGCCCGTGCTGACCGGCCAGGGAACCTCTATCGACTGGCAACCGCTTGATACGCAGCCCCGGCAGGGGCAGTTCAGCGGTTCGGTTACGGCAGCTGGTGGGTGGTATCGGCTCGATGTCCGGGCTGTGCAGCAAACCACCGTGCTGGCTACCACGAGCGTCGACCGGGTGGGCATCGGCGAAGTATTTATCATTGCGGGCCAGTCGAATGGGCAGGGTAAATACCAGCACGGAGCCGTAGCGCCCACCGACGATCGGGTTAATACGGTCCCCCATCGCAACGTTTCGGATACAATCTGTCTGCCCACACTCCCACGCTTTGCCCCTATCGAAGCCGAAGGTGTAATCGGACCGCGTGGCGAATCGGCCTGGTGCTGGGGTATTCTGGGCGATCAGTTAACCGCCCGGCTCAACGTTCCGGTTCTGTTTTACAATGTGGCCTGGGATGGTACCTCCGTACGCAACTGGCGCGAGAGTTTTCAGATTGATAGTACAGCGACGGCGTATAATGACTTTTTTCGGCCCGGTATGCCTTACGGCAACTTAAAACGGGTCATGAACGACTACGCCAGACTAACGGGGGTGCGGGCGGTACTCTGGCATCAGGGCGAATCCGAATTTTACGACGTTGATTCCACAGCTGCCAACTACGTTCATGACCTGACGATGGTGATCAACCGCAGTCGGCAGGACGCCCATCATGCACTAACCTGGGTGGTTGCCCGGGCCTCGATGGATAATAACCTGTACTTTAACCATCACCTGACGCAGTACATGCCGGTTATTAAGGCGCAGAATCAGGTTATACAGACAGTAGCCAACGTTTTTCCCGGACCCGACACCGACACGATTCAGATGCCAGCGCGGCCCGACGGGGTTCATTTTGGGTTTGATGCCAGCCGTAATTTCGACGGCTTAGGCCATCTGGCAACCGCCTGGAATCAATCCCTGACGCCCGGTTTCTTTGCCACGGCCCAACCCCGTTTACCGGTTCCTGTTCAGGTTACGGATCTGATTATGAGCCTGCGCGTTAGCAACCGGGTGCCTGCGGTGGGACAGGTCGTTACGTTTACAGCTACCATTACCAACGAAAGCAACCTCCCCGCTACTAACGTCAGCCTCTGCAACCGGCTGCCACCCAACCTGACGTTCGAGAACGGACCGCCCGACCTCATCAGTCAGCACGGCATGGTTATGGCATCGGTGTCGTATGTTCCTCCCGGCCAATCCGTATCCGTGGTCTATCAGGTACGCGTAACGGCAGCGGGCTACTACCGAAACAGCATCGAAATTGTCCGCTGTACTGAGATCGACACCGATTCGATGCCCAATACCAGCACGGGTGACGGGCAGGATGATACCGCTTCCGCCGATTTTCGAACAATAGAGCCGGGCAGCCGTCTGTTTGTTTCTCCAGTCGATCAGGTCAACACAGACCCGCTTCCAGCAGTGATCAGTAACCAGCCGCGCGCCGTTACGAATCAGGCCGATCTAAGTGTACAGGTAATAGCCGGTGCACTGACGACAACCATCGGGCAACCCTGGCCGCTGACCATTGTGGTGCGTAATGCCGGGGGAGCCCCCGCCCAGAACGTCCGCGTTGGGTGTGCGTTGCCCGCTGGTTTCTCCTTTCAGAGCGGCTCCGGTATGAGCGTATCAGCCGGTCAGGTAAGCGGTACAGTACCCACCATTTCGGCTGATGGGTCGGCATGGCTGACGTTCACGGCGGTGGCCAGTCAAAGCGGGAGTTTCACCCTGAAAGCCCAGATTGAAACGGCTACCCCAGCCGACCCCGACTCTACGCCCAACAATGGCTTTGCCAATGGAGAGGACGACACCGCCCAAACTACAGTCCGGGTGCGGTGAGGGCACGAAACAACCGTTTTGCCCGTACCTTTGGGGCATCACCCGGCCTCTTCTATGCGTCAGCGTTTTTCTCCCGATCATTACATCGACGGCATTCGGGCCGGTGACCGGCTCGTGTTGAGCCGGGCCATTACGCTGGTCGAAAGCCGACTGCCCGCCGATCAGATTTTGGCCCGTCAGATACTGGCCGGGGTGCTTCCCTCGCCGGAAAGCCCGACCATTCCTTCCGTGCGGGTTGGCATCACGGGTGTTCCGGGCGTTGGCAAAAGTACGTTTATTGAAGCCCTCGGCACGTACCTCACGGGGCAGGGCCAGGCCATTGCCGTCCTCGCCGTTGACCCGACCAGTCAGCGGTCAGGCGGTAGTTTACTGGGCGATAAAACACGCATGGAAAAACTCTCGATGGACCCATTGGCCTACATCCGTCCCACCCCCGCCGGGGATTCACTGGGTGGCGTGGCGCACCGCACCCGCGAGACCATGCTCCTCTGCGAAGCTGCCGGGTTCAGCATCGTTCTGGTCGAGACGGTTGGGGTGGGGCAGTCTGAAACGCTGGTACATGGCATGGTCGACTTTTTTCTGCTGCTCATGCTGGCCGGTGCGGGCGACGAACTACAGGGCATGAAACGCGGGATCATGGAACTGGCCGATGCCCTGGCCATTACGAAAGCCGATGGCGATAACAGTCTGGCTGCTAACCGGGCTCAGGTCGAATACCAAAACGCCCTGCACCTGTTTCCGCCCACCGGTACAGGCTGGTTCCCGCCCGTTATGACTTGCTCGGCACTCACCATGGAGCACATTGCCGACGTCTGGGCACTAATCGAACAGCATCAGGAACGCATGACCCGGACTGGCTACAAGGCCGAACGGCGGCAGCAACAGCAACTGGACTGGTTTCGGAGTTACCTGCGGCAACGGCTGGAAAGCCAGTTTTTCAGTCAGCCGGGTATGCAGGACCGGTTGGCAGAGGTCGAAGCCGAAGTGCGCTCGGGCCGACTTTTACCGGTTCCGGCGGTCGAGTCACTGTTCATGTAAATGAGCGTTTTCACAAACGAAACTGTTCGATTTAATAATTGTATTTAAGCTAGAAGTAAAATAGTGTAATCGTATGAAATGAGCGTTCGCGTAAATAAAATAATTTCAGGAGAGGATTCAATGCCCGGCTACGCTAAAGATGGTATTGAATAAATCAACGGAACATCAATCTTATGCGTGTTGGCCACAATCAAACGTCTGTAAAGTTTTCTCATATAGCCATCTGTAATTTTAAACTCAGAGCTTGATTAATAATCGGGCTGCCGGAGCAGACGCCTATTTGAGACCATTGACCAAAGCCAGTAGTGGCGTCACATACGAATGTTAGCAGTCTTGGAAAAATGGGGGTTAGGGAGACGAATGAGGCTACTTTGTGCTAGGAGCTTACTTGAGAGAGTCGCTACTATTCCTGCGAAACCTTCTATCGGCCACGCAGAGCAGGAAAATAACTCAGGACCCTGTACTTCATAGCTTGCTTACGTTGATTTATTTACCGCCCGGCACGCAGCCGGTGGCCCTGTGGCTCCGAACCCATGGCGTCCAAAAGTCAAATATTGGAAGACAAAAATGAACTCATGGATGAATTAGCAGTAGGAAACCAGTCCACAATTAGTTTTTCAGGGAAGTAGTTGGGTAGGGGTAGTGTCCCGAAAATGAATCAACAGATCGAAGCGTCCTGTCAATGCCGTTATGGTATAGGATTGTTCGGGGCGGGTTTCATCAAAAACAGCACCGCTTTCGAAAAGAGGGTGCCTGGTGCTCAGCCAGTCTGTTAATACGGTGCCTAGTTGAACCTGGTGCAGGTTTAAGGCAAAATTAGCGTACTGCCCTTTGCCTAGTAGGTAGTTGAATGAATTGTTTACCCCCTCAGTACGGATCGATAGGGGTTTTAAGCCGCCAATGCCCTGGGAGACGTCGACGGCGTTAAACGAACCATTCGTGAGTAGTTGACCCACGATTAGGTACTTAGTAGTCAATTGCTTTTTCAAGTGAGCGCCCATGGAGGGGAGGCTACAAGCCGCAGTGGGCATGTTGGCCATATGGTAATTGTGTGCCCACAAGCTTACCTTATCAATGTTCATTCTGGTCAACAGCCACTGAACATTCTCCGCCATATACTGATCCCGTTTGGCATTAGCGTCGCAGGTGCTCGCATCGCCCAGATCCTGCTGCTGAATGAGCACTCGAGCAGCCTGCCGGGCAATTTCGTACGCGGCATGTCCCCCTGCTGCCACCCATTTACTTTCATTGGCCACAAATAGCGTATGCAATACGGTCAGACCTTGAGCATACTGCTGCCGAAGTGGATCGGTCGTTGATAACTTATTAACAAGAGCATACTGCTTAGCCAGAGAGTCAACCTTTGGTAAAGAAGCGGGGGCAACCTTAGCCAAAAACTCAGTTAGCAGTGGAAATTCGTCATCGGCATACTGGCAATCAAAACCGTAGAACGATAGCTGCTTATCGGCCGCTTTACCCGTATTGTAGTCTTTCATCCACTGGAGTAACTCGCGTACCTCATCGGTTGACCACGTCCAGAAATACATGCTTTTTGCGGCTTCGGCTGCTGAAGTCAGACTTGTACTTTGGCCATGAATAAACCGGTTTACAATGACTGCGCGGCCGAAATTAGCCTCAAAAGCGATGGTTTGATGGCCATGTTGCTGAACCAGATAACGAAATAATCGGTCTTTCATTCGGAAAAACTCCCGGGTACCATGGGTGCCTTCGCCCATACCCACCACCTGCGCTTTAGCCAGAACGGTATCCAGGGGTGATAATTCGGTAAAATCACGTGTTGGGTCAGCATCCTGTAGGGGCAGCATGACTTTGTTAAACGCCTGAACAACACTTACTTTGTCAGAAGACAAGTCGGCAAGCGGGTCAGGTTCAGCCTTTTTGCAACTTATCACAAACAGGCTGAATCCCAGAAAAAACAGAAGAACAAGACTGGGCCTTCGCATAGCCGATAAAGGGATTGAAATGTACCTGCTAACGAGCAACGTTTGCCGTATTTTTAATTCACCGATAACGTAACATCATCGTAATAAGCGGTACCCGTAGTTTTTGGCAAGAAAAAGAATATGACGTAGACGCTGTAGGTATTCGCCGGGAATGAATCAAAGGTTACGGTATATTCTTTGAAATCATTGGTTCCCGTAATGGATACTTTCCCTCGGCTTTCTGCAAAAAAAGTAGAGGCATAATTATCATTAAGGCCCTTGATACCGCCCATAGCCATAGAAATGCCTTCACCCTGCATGTTAACGGTCTTAATTTTGGCCTTTAAGGTCAACTTGGCACCCGTAGGAATAGGGGTCGCCGACGTATAAAGAGCCTGCTGAAAAAGTTGATAGGTCGAGTCACTCGGAGCCGCAGTGCAACTAACTTTTATAGAATGAGTGGGTGACGAGGCTGCTTCGGTTGAATAATCAACTGAATAACTAGTGGGTTGAGTAATAGATTTTTTGTTAACAGCCGATATCCAGGTTGAGTAGGGGGATGTTTCAAAGTCACCATCCGTAAGCACATTGGCGATGGTCTGCGGTTGGGCGTCGTCTTTTTTACAGGCATTAAGCAGAAGTACAAGACTGAATAAGGATAAGAGTATTTTGGTCTTTTTCATAACGTACATGTGAGTATGTAGATAAATAATGTAAGGAAGAGATGTTGCTTTATTAACTACTCTAACTGGGAAAATCCGTCTTACCAAACGCTCAAAAGCGAGACGGTGTATTGGTGCTTATACAGATGCCCGTCAACTGGTGAAACGAGCTGCTAACTACGAGCCAATAGTCAATCTAACTCTTCCCTAAAATAGTATTTTACCGCTAAAGCGGATACAAGTATATCTTTCCTCGTCCTTTTCAAGGTTTGTACTTTCATAGCATAGGTTCAAAAAGTTGACCTTTTTGTGGACGCTTTCAGTTTCAAGATTCGTTTTGCAAGCTGGCAAGTAGCTTGTGAAATACCGTTCATTCATTGAAGCGTTTAATTGCCCACTTTCTTTTAGTAAGTGTCAACCACAGGCCGTAGCATACGCCAGAAGTCATACTATAGATAGGCTGCTTTTACCAAATAGGCTTTTTTGTGGATTCGACGTTGCGCCGGTCGGCCGTCATTGGGAAAACATTTAGCATGGGTTGGTTAAAAAGTGCATTGACACACCACGCTCAATGGGTAAACTCTGCATTGACATCAGGAGCGTTTCCCGGTTCCAAGCGTTAGATTTACCCAGTCCGATAACGGTCACTGCTGTTCGATGATTCCTTAGCTAATGAACAAAGCAAACCCTGCTGACCAACACGATTTATTGCTGCTCCAACTGGAAGAGATCAACGCGGCTCTCCCGAAAGGGGCCATGCGGCCTTACTATAAGTCGTTTCACATTAACCGCATTGAGGACTTCCGGCCTCAGGTGCGGGGCAAAGAGTTTCCCTATCGCAAAACCGTTACGGAATTCCTGTTTCTGACTCAGGGAAACACGATACGGGCTAAAGGTATTGATCAACACGATGTTAGAGCCAACACCTTCTTCTTTGTACCCGCCCACCAAATCCGAACCTCGGAATTCATCAGCGACGACATCCGGGGCTATTTTTGCCATTTCGATAGTGAGATATTTACCCGCAGCTATGTGAAAAACGAGCTGCTCAACGAATTTCCATTCCTGCAATACATCGGCAATCCGGTCATTCACGTACCCGATGAAGCCATGCCGCGTATGCTCAACCTGACGGAACGGCTCGTTGCCGAATACCAGCAGGATAATCCGCAGGAGTTCAAATTGTTCGCGACCTATCTTCTGACACTGTTTTTTGAACTGAATCGCTTTGCGGATTTGACTGCCAAGCCCAAAGATGCTGCGTCGCTGCTTACCCAGCAGTACAAAAACGCGCTGATGGAGCATATCTACGACATCCACACCGTAGCCGGGTATGCCGATCACCTGGCCGTTTCGCAAACCTACCTCAACCGCTGTTTACAGGCGACGATGGGCCGTTTAGCTCACGATATACTCAATGACATGCTGCTGCTCGAAGCGAAAACGCTGCTCAAACAAAGCGCTATGAGCATCAGTGAGATTGCCTACAAAATTGGCAAGCAGGACCACAGTGATTTTAGTCGCTTCTTCAAGCAACACACCGGCCTGACGCCGAAAGAATTTCGGAAGACCTAACCAATCGGACCTCTTTTGCCATCTGTTTCGTGGTCATCTAGTTTGATTTTTGCATAGTCTGTGTTGGATTTGCCTAACCTGCTCATAAACAGGGTTATACTTTTGTGTATCCTCATTTATGTCGTATTAAATAATTATTTAATACAAGGTCAGGCCCTGTAAGCTCCTCCTAATCATGCAAAAAGATCTATTTTCTGTACTAAGAAGCATCTTTTGCTTGCTGACAGTACTTCTCAACACGACAGCGCTGCTGGCCCAAAGCAATCAGGTGTCAGGACTTGTCAAAAGTGCGAAGGGTGAGCTAATGCCCGGTGTTACAGTCGTGCTGAAAGGCTCCCAAAAAGGCACCACGACCGACTCAAAGGGAGCGTATTCAATTGACGCAGCATCCCCCATGGTTGACCACCTTCTCACAGATAGCCAGACCAACCCCGGTGCCTGCAAATTCACTCTTACTGTGTAGGCGCTGAAAGACCTGGAAGATGCGGTCCAGGTACTTCTCATCCAACCCCTGCTCGTCGTCCTTTCTTTCGTTCAGCCTGCTTACAATCACCACCTCACTGGCTGCCACCCCTTCTACCCGTCCAGCGGTGGTGGCGGCCTACAAGACCAGTATGTGTGCAAATGCCGAGGGTAAACTCAACATCGCTCTGGACAAAGAGACCGGTGGTACCGTCGTGATTCGGCTGACCAATAGTCAGGGTAAAGCGTGTTTTGCCCAACGGGTAGGTAAACAGGAAAAGGTTACCCAGCTGCGCTTAGATGTGAGTGGCTTGCCGGATGGCGCCTATCAGGTGGTCATCACCAACGGCGTCGATGCCACCACGCATGCGCTGACACTGGGCACTCAGCAGCCCGCTGTGAGCAGTCGCCTGCTTGCTATCCACTAAGCCTTTACCGATGTCTCTTTATCAAATCCGCACCCTTCCCGGCGCGTCCACGAGTGGACGCGCCTTTTTTTGCCTTGTTCGGGTGCTGGCCACTTAGAGAATCGTACCGCACGCTGGCTTAGCTACATCCTCCCGTACGGTGCAATTGCTCTTCGGTACAAACCCACCATCCGCCGTGGGGTCACTTGCCTTAAAAGAGTCGGTGTAGCACCAAAGGATAGTTTTTCTATACCGACACGGGTAGTATCCGTAGCATTCAGGGGGTAAATCGTGCATGATATTTTCTTTATTTAACGAATTCGCCCGGAATGCTACAATAGAATATTCGGTTTCGGCGACAAAATATTGGCATGAAGGCAGTTAGTCCAACAAAAATTGCGT
The DNA here is from genome assembly GCA_964251665.1 of uncultured Cytophagales bacterium. Classification (GTDB taxonomy): domain Bacteria; phylum Bacteroidota; class Bacteroidia; order Cytophagales; family Spirosomataceae; genus JBBQLG01. The sequence continues at coordinate 191,884 of CAXUKO010000008.1, read as the reverse complement.
ACATTACCCCAATTTACGGCCGGGTTCAATTTTATTCCCTGAAAAACCAGGCTATTTACCACAACTGCCTGCGTAAATTACAGACATGAGCAGGGTAGTGTACAACAGGACAAACAACATTTCACGTTTCAATCGCCCAATACATGAACCATCCCCAATCTGATGCAAACGGTGCGCCAACCGCACCCCTGACTCCGGTTTACACATCCATCCCCGGTCATCATGATACTCAATACTGGAAAGCCAGTGAAATGTTTGATCACTATAGCCGCCCCTTCAAAAGCTTTAAACCGATTGATTCAGACCTGCACCGCAGCCTGCTGAAAACCGCCCGGAACCGCCAGATGGCTACCCAGAAACAGGGCCAGAAAGGTAAATCAGGGGGACGTTAACATACAAACGGCATGTACCATGTCCTAAAAAAACCGGCTCCCAGCGAGCCGGTTTTTTTGTGGCCTAACGGGTCGGTTTCCAGCCATCCCATCAGAAAAAGGAACGTTACTGCATGATTTTCAGTAGAAATAGAGCCGGGCATTCTATTCATACCGGGCAAGCGGTACGGTATAATCAGGAACCGTATTAATTTTGGCCGACCGTCCGGCCACAACTCTTTTTATCATTTTAACACCCATCCGGGCTGTTCGGTAGTTAATCAATCACAGCATAACCGAAACAGTATCCGTTTAAACCAACTCTCCATCATGGCAACCAACAACGTCAAGCAGATTCACGAGCACGGCCAGAGTATCTGGTTAGATTTTATCGACCGTAAAATCATGGACTCCGGTGAGTTGCAGAAACTGATCGACGAGGATGGCGTTCGGGGTATCACCTCCAACCCGGCTATTTTCGAGAAAGCCATCAGCAGCAGTTCGGACTACGATGCCGATATCAAAACCCTGACCCAGACCGAAACCGATAACGAAGCCATTTTCTATGGCCTGGCCATCAGCGACATCAAGCGGGCGGCTGATCTGTTTGCTCCGCTTTACAACGATAAAGTAAAAGGGGCCGACGGCTACGTAAGTCTGGAAGTATCGCCGTTTCTGGCACTTAACACCCAGGGCACCATTGATCAGGCGCTCTCGCTCTGGAAAGCCGTCGACCGCGAGAATGTCATGATTAAAATACCGGGTACCGAACCGGGACTGCCCGCCATCCGTAAGGCCATTGCCGAAGGCCTGAACGTAAACGTGACCCTGCTGTTCGGGCTGGATCGCTACGAAGCCGTTGCCGAAGCCTACATCGCCGGACTGGAAGACCGCGTAAAAGCAGGTCAACCCGTTGAGTACGTGTCATCGGTAGCCAGTTTCTTCCTCAGCCGGATCGACGTGATGGTTGATCCGATGCTGGCCGAAAAAGGACTCGACTCCCTGAAAGGTGAAGTCGCCATCGCGTCGGCCAAGAAAGCTTATGAGATTTATAAGCGTGTATTCAGCAGCGACCGGTTTAAGGCACTGGCCGAAAAAGGCGCGAAGCCTCAGCGGTTATTGTGGGCCAGCACGGGCAGCAAAGACCCCGCTTTCTCGGACGTGAAATACGTAGAGGCCCTGATCGGCCCCGATACCGTCGATACGATTCCGATGGAAACACTGGTTGCCTTCCGCGATCACGGCAAGGCTGCCAACCGGCTCGAAGAAGGTTTGGATCACGCGACCGATGTACTGAAGCAGATTGCCGACGCGGGCATCGATATTGATCAGATTACGCAGAAACTGGAAGATGAAGGCATCGAGAAATTCAACAAGCCTTATCAGAAACTGCTGGATGCCATTGACGCGCAGAAAGCGAAAGCCCTCGCCTGATCGCCTGTTATGAGCGCATCCAGCCTAAAAATTCTGTTTCTCGACGTGGGTGGCGTGCTCCTCAACAATGGTTGGGGGCACGAATCCCGCGAGAAAGCCGCCCGGCAGTTCAATCTGAATTACGAGGAGATAGAGGTGTTACACAACTTCATTTTCAACGTGTACGAGATGGGAAAAATCACGCTGGCTGAATACGTAGACACGGTTGTTTTCAATCATCCGCGTGATTTTAGCCGCGACGATTTTAAAGAATTCATGTTTGCGGAATCGGTCGAGCTGCCCGACATGCTTCAGTGGCTCATTGCCTGGAAGCGCAGCAACTGCGGCTTTCGGATTATGTCGATCAATAACGAGGGCATTGAACTGAATCAGTACCGGATTGATAAATTCGGGTTGCACGACTGTTTCGACGCCTTTATCTCGTCCGGCGACGTCGGTATGCGCAAACCCGATCCCAACATTTTCCGGCTGGCAATGGGTATTGCCCAGGCCCGGCCCGAGCAGTGTGTTTACTTCGACGACCGGCTGATGCTGGCCAAAGCTGCCGGTCAATTAGGTATTAAAGCGTACCATCATCAGGGCTTTTTGACCACTAAAAAAATTCTGGAAGACCTCACTCATACCCCGCTTACTGATTATGACTACCAACCCCACTGACCAGTTCATGTTCGGCATGATTGGTCTCGGCACCATGGGCCGCAATCTGCTCCTGAATATGGCCAGCCACGGATTTGCCGTTGCCGGTTACGATAAAAACCCCAATCAGTCGGTACTGCTCGAAACGGAAGCGGCCGCCATTCCGGAAGGTGGACCGGCGAAAGGCTTCACGGATATCAACGCATTCGTCAAGAGTTTAGCCAGTCCACGGGCCATTATGATGCTGGTACCCGCCGGTCCGATTGTCGACAGCGTCATTGCCGAATTGCTACCACTGTTGGACAAGGGTGATATCATCATCGACGGGGGAAACTCGCACTTTACCGATACCACTCGCCGGGCAACAGATCTTGAAACGCAGGGCTACAACTTTTTCGGTATGGGGATTTCCGGCGGAGAAGAAGGTGCCCGCAAAGGCCCCAGCATGATGCCCGGTGGCGATAAGGAGGCTTACCAGCATGTAAAGCCCCTCTTAGATAAGGTAGCGGCCAAAGTAGACGGCGAGCCATGTGTGACCTATATCGGTCCCGGTGCGGCCGGCCACTTCGTCAAGATGGTTCACAACGGCATTGAATACGCCGTGATGCAGTTGATCGCGGAAACCTACGAGGTGATGCGTAAAGGCCTGAAAATGGACAATGTTGCCATGCATCAGGTGTTTGCCGACTGGAACAAGGGGCGGTTACAATCATTCCTGCTGGACGTGACTAAAGACATTTTCACCTTCCGGGCCGAAGGTTCCGATCAGTTGCTGTTAGACAGCATCAAGGACGAAGCCAAGGCCAAAGGAACCGGTAAATGGACGTCACAGGTGGCGATGGACCTTGTTACGCCGATTCCGGCTATTGACACGGCGGTTTCCATGCGTGATTTATCCAAGTACAAAGCACTGCGGGTGAAAGCAGCCAGCCTGTACGGGGAAGAGCAGGCGGCTTTATCGGTAGATACCAACGAGTTTCTGGCCAGTCTGGAGCAGGCGCTGTACTTCTCTATGATCACAACGTATGCTCAGGGTATGCACCTGCTGGCCTCGGCCTCAACGGCGTACAAGTACGATCTGCACCTGGCCGAAATCACCAAAATCTGGCGGGGCGGCTGCATTATCCGGGCGAAGTTTCTGGAGATTATGCTCAGTGCCTATCAGGCAGACCCAGCACTGGAACATCTGCTGGTCGCACCAGCGGTGCAGGCGATTATTACCGAAACGCTGCCGGGTATCCGGTCGGTAGTGGCAACGGCCGCTACCGCTGGTATTGCATTGCCAGCCTATGCAACATCACTGAGCTATTTCGACGCCTTCCGCTCGGCTGATATGCCTTCGAACCTCATTCAGGCGCAGCGTGATTACTTCGGCGCACATACGTACGAACTGATCGGTAAAGAAGGCGTTTTCCACACGCAGTGGATCACGAAAGAAGCGTAGAGCAGTAAACACAGAGGAAGGAGAGACAGGCACAGAGGTAACAGAGTTCTTCTCCGTTTTCTCTGTGCCTGTCTCTCCTTCCTCTGTGTTTACTAAAATATTACGAATGGCCTTCCGTTACGTCAGGATCGTAGGTGTGCTGATTGGCGTTCAGTTGCGTCGTTTCGCGCTCGGTAGCCGACGGCTGACCCCAAGAGGCAGACCGATTTTCGTCGATGTCAGCTTCCAAGTTAGCGGGACCATTATGGGCAAGATCCTCCGCGCTTTGTTGAGCTTCGCCAAGTACAGCATCCGATTCATCTACTTTCAGCAGCCCATCGGCGTCGGCGCTATCGGCCCGGCGCGAGGTCAGGTCGTTCTCCATATTTTTATCGTTCAGCTGGGTCAGGCCCTGATTTGGATCTAAACCCTGCGTGCTGTGCATCTGCTGAGCCGCGTGCGACTCGGTGGATTCGGTGTGCAATTTTCTGGTCAGGCTCATAACGTTAGGGGATTGGTAAGTTGAGTGAAAAATGAATTAATAAGCTGGCTGATTGGACAGCGACGTGCCAGTTTCGCCAATATCGTGGTCCTGTTTCTCCTGCGAATCCGTGGAGTTCGTCGCGGAATCATTCGCATCGGTTTCGTCGCCATCCGTCAGGTTTGCGCGCTCAGGACCATCAGCGGCTTCTTTTGCGGCAAGCTCGGCAGTAGGTACCGGCGTTTCGTCGGCCGACGCATCATCATCGGGACCGGCTGTGGTCACCGAAACGGTCGATGTCTGAGTTAGTGTTTTATCTTCGGGGGCGTTTTCGATGGCTTCCGGTGTTACCTCCATGGTGCTGTTGTCCATGTCGTTCATGCGCAGCACGCCGTTCTCGCTATCCTGATCCATACCGCCCAGCGGACGAATATTGCGGCCATCCTGACCCGGATCGTCCGAAGTAGACTCGCTGCCCGGTGCCATAGGATTGGCCACGTTCATAAATTCGTCGTTGGTAGAGTTATCGCGACCGGACGCAGCATCTTCGGGGCGCTCTTTTTCTTGTTGTGGCAGGTTTTCCATAAGTCGAGTTGATTGGTATATTGTTAACTCCCTGCTCCCTGAAAAGTTTGTCTCGCTGATCGTTTACCAAAACTGTGTGATAGACATCAGACTTGAAATCAAAGAAGCCCCAACGCTAAGCGTTGGGGCTTCTTCAAGGCTCGCTGAACTTTACATTATTTTTGAATAATAAATTTTTTAGCATACTGCCCGTCTTCAGTTATGATATTCGCAACGTAGGTACCTGCAGACAACTTTGAACAATTAACTTCTGCTTGGACTGAATTAGCTTGAATTTTGTTGAATGTTCGCCCTGACACATCGACAATTGTTATGCTTATCATTGTTTTTAATGATTTAAATAATATAGTTCCCGTGTTAACGGGATTAGGATAGACAGTCAACACTTCTATTCCTTCATCTTTACTTGCAACTCTACCCCCGTTGGGGCCACACGTGCCTGGACCGTCTTCACTAACATAATATTTAGCTCCATCATTCGGATAAGGTATATAATGAACTCTTATGCATTCACTAGCCGCATTAGGACATCCTGCTACTCCAACACCTGTCACCTTAAGATTATAATATTGGGAATCAGATCCTGTAGAATTAAAATAAAATTTGTAGCGTCCTGTTGTATTCGTTTGGGTATCTTCTAAGTAGCCTCCATTATCATATCGACTAAAAGTTAAAGACTGCCATCCTGAGGCAGCACAAGTACTACCGAACAAAGCTGCTACTTGGCCACTGGATGTCTCTAACTTTGCATAATAATCAGGAGAAATTTCGATTGAGGGACAAAATCTTATAACCTTGCAGCAAGGTACTGCATTAGGTGCATTGGCTGGTTTTACACAGACGTGTATATCCTTACCATAACCAGCGTTTGTCGGCCTGATTGTAATATGATTGTTGTCTTGAGAATCAATAGAAGCATATTGTGTCTCCTGTACAATCCACTGAACACCGCTGAGACCATACCCACTACAATTAATATTGAAAGTGTAAGGACCACAATTTGTTTGATAAATCACTTGGTCGGAAGCTACAAAGTTGCATGTGCTACATCCTCCACAACAACACCCAGCAGGACACGATTGACTAAAAGATAGGGATATCGTCGAAAACATTAAAACAATCGTCACTACTAAACTAATAAATGCCTTACTAACCGGTTGATAAAGTAACGTTTTCATAATATGATGAGTTAAAAGTTTGAAAAAATTAAATTACAAGCCTTTATAAAACTTTAAACTAATATAAAAAGTGTATTTATTATAATCAAGTCAATAAATAAATTTAATATTGCGTTTACGTGAAGCTATTATTTACTAAAAATTTATTTTACAAACAAAGAGGAGCGGTCCAACATACGTATGTTGGACCGCTCCTCTTTGCTTAAGATTACTTTAAGCTATTTCTTCAATGTAACAGCCAGAATTTGTGTGCGGTTGTTAGCACTAATTGTCACGTTACTTGGTACCGTCAGGATACTGATTGGTACAGCATAACTTCCTGTTGCAGGTATATTAGCAGCAGTAAAACTAACCAAGACACTATCAATCCGACTTCCTGCAGCCACAGTCAAATTAGTCTTTTTAAGTTGATAAGCACTTGTAGGTAACAACTTATACTTTGTTGTTGCCGTGGCGTTATACTTCGTTAGAGCCGCTGTATCTAAGCCAACTGTGATGGGTACAGCCATTGTCGGCGGGCTGGGTGATGCAATATTTACATCAAAAAGTGTATCTAATGAGCCTTTAGCTATTGAAACAGCAAATGGCTTGATGATACTACGGTTGGCCGCGTAGGGAAACTCCGCTACGTAACCCGAAGCCGCGAAGTCAACAAAGTGTTCATCATCTTTCAGGCAGGAGGTCAGACTTACGGCTAAACTCGCGGCCACGATCATCTTAACAATAGTTTTCATGGTTGTTTGCTTGTTTTACCGGGTGCTTACTTCTCCCAGAAGATTTTACTTGTGAACTGACTGATTGTTCCCTGCGCGTTTACATTTGTCGCGTTGGTGCTAAATTCCGATTGGGGATAGAATAACCGCACAGGAATCTGCTTGACCGATGTACTTGGGTCCTGCGAGATAGGAATATCAGCAGGTAAGCCAAGACGCCGATAATCAGACCAGGCCTCAAACGGGTCCAGGCTATTCTCGGAAGCCCATTTCTGCCGGATAATGGCTTCGATCTTATTCGGCGACGCATCCCAGTTTACGTCGTTCACAGGCTGCGAATAGTAAGCAACCGCTTCTGCAGGAGTACGACCCACGTTTACAAACGATTCGGTAATTGCCGCCTGATACAAGGTTTTGGGGTCAGCCGTAAGCCAGCCACGCTGCGCAGCTTCGGCTTGCATGAACAAACTCTCATGCGACATCAGAATGGGCGCTGGCTTGTCAACACCTGTCAACACACCCGGTCCAATATCCGACACCAGGCTGTTCACCAGTACATCGGTCGTGCCAAACAATGTACCGTTGTAGGTATTGGTTGTTTTAGGCACTGGCGCATAAAACCCGGCAATCCGCGGATCATTCGTCTGCTTATAAAATGAGACAGCATATCCGTTGGCCTTGTACTGGTTATTCGTCTGTGTTGGCGAGCCATTCACCGCGTAAAATGCACCGTACAAAGGATTCTGCTGATTAGCCGAATTGACGTAACCCGGGTTCACCTGCGCATTTTCACCAGCGCCCAAAAAGCCATAGCCCGATGCTTTAATGATGGCCAGTTGTGACTGAATGTAGGCAGCCCGGTCAGTTTTCTCCGACTGACGCAGCAACATGCGCAGTTTCAGTGTGTTGGCAAACTTCCGCCACTTGCTGATGTCGCCCTGAAACATGATATCATTAGCACCAGGATTCACCACAGTAGACCCCTGCTTATCACCAGCAGCAAAAAGAGCCAGGCCTGTGTTAATCTGCGCAAACAAACTATCATAAACGGCCTGTCCGTTGTCGTACGTCGGCAAAATGCTGGCAGTACCCTGTAGGGCAGAGGTATAGGGCACATTACCGTACGTATCCACCAGAATCTGAAAGTGATACGCTTTCATGATTTTACCCATCCCCTGTAAAAGAGGTTGGTTCAATGCCGCGCCCTGTTGATCGATATAATTGTAATTCTTCAGATTCAGATACCCGTTCGTCCAGATACCATTATTGAAACTGTTAGTAAACTGGTAATTCTTATCCGATAAGTTGATCGAATAGTTACCACTCCAGTTCCAGTAGCCCATCCACAGGTTCAAAAAGTAAAAACTGGTCGTGGCATACGCACCCGTCGAAGCCAGTGCACTGGGCAGCACCAGCGACGGATTGGCAGCCGTCACCTGATTGGGGTTATTGTTGATGTCGAGGTAGCCTTCTTTACAGCCCGCTACCGTTAGTAGCAGCACGGCTAAAGCCCCGGCGGTTAATCGTTTTATGGTAATCATTGTTGCTTGCTGAGTTTAACTAATTAAAAACCAAAACTGACCCGGAATCCGTAGAAGCGCGTTGGCGGAGCCTGGTATTCCGTAGTTGTGCCAACGGCATTACTGGTATCATTGGCGTTGGTACCACCCGAGAATTCAGGATCGGTAAAGACGTTCGTTTTCGGACGCAGCATAATCAGGTTACGCCCCGTAAGCGCCACATTCACTGACTTGATGAACTTGGTGTAGTTCAGAATCGTAGCCGGAATGTTGTAACTCAACGCAACTTCCCGAAGCTTCCAGAAGTCAGCACTGGTTACGTAGCTGTAACCCGCGTTATGGTAGGCTGAGGTCGTCCAGAAGGTCAGGTTACCGTCTTTGGTCGTTACGTTGGTATTCGGCGTGTAGATGGGGCTCTTGTCCGAGTTCGTGCCTGTCTGTATAACCGAGTTGGGGAATACGAAATTCTGGCGACCGGCGTACGTCGACCGGATACCGGCACCGGTGAACTCAAGCGCGTTACCGAGGAGATTATAGATTACGGCTCCACCACGATACTCAACCACTGCCGACAAGGTTATTCCCTTAAACTTGAAAGTGTTTGTCATACCAAACCGGTATTTTGGCTGTGTCGTACCAGCATACTTGAGGTTTGGGTCCAGCGCAGGATAACCCGTCGTGGGATCAACAATCGGCTGACCGGCGTACGGCCCTGACTGCACCCGCTGAATGTCATTCACATACAGCGCTGGATAGTTAAATCCATTGGCGGCATATACCTCAGAAGCTACACCGTTGGGATAAGCAATGTTGATGCGGGGCAGATCACCGTATAAAGAGGTGACCTTGCTTTCCAGATACGTAAAGTTGGTACCAATATCCCAGGTAAACCCACCCGCGTTAACAATCGGCTTGATAGACCGCAGGTCTACCTCAAGACCATAGTTGTCCATCGACCCCGTATTGATCAGGGCTTGGGAATAACCTGTTGCCCGTGATACGTCAATAGGTACTGTCTGGTTGGTTGTTTGGGACTTGTAGTACGTAGCTTCCAGGTTAAACCGGTCGAATAAGCCCAATTCCAAACCAACCTCCCGGTTCGTTGTAAACTCAGGTTTCAGGTTAGGATCATTCTGCCGATTGCTCAACTCAAATCCAGCCTGACTTCCGTATGGGAACGCAGTGCCACCCGTAACGATGTTTGTCCCAGGGTTAAATACGTTCTGCAACTGGTAAGGCAGCACGTTAACCTGGCCTACTTTAGCAATACCACCCCGCACTTTAACATAAGACAGGATACTATTGGTTTTCAGGAATGGAACGGCTTCTGACAGAATGACCGATGCATCAACGCTTGGGTAGAAGAACGACCGGTTGGCCGCCGACAGCAACGAGGTTTTATCGTTACGCCCCGTTGCGTGTATAAAGGCGAAATTCTTGTAACCGAGCGTAAAGTCGCCAAAGAAGCCTAACAGTCGGCTTTGGGTGCTGCCTTCAGTCACGGTTGGGTTACCAAGCCGGTTAGCAATGTTGTACACCCCCGGTACAACCAGCGTTCCGGCCGCATCCGTCGTATAGCGATAGAACTCCTGCCGGGTCTGCTGACCCAGGATCAATTTCGTCGAAAAATCTCCGAACGATGGATTCACCGTAACTAGCAGGTCACCCGTAAAACGAGTCCGCAACTCAGTCAGGTCATTAACCCTCGCGTTAGCATGACCTACCGATGATGCAATGTTACCAGCCTCCCAGGGGTCACCCAGAGCGTACTCACTAAAGCCCACATCAGCGACGTGTGATTTAAACTGACGTGCTGAGATCTGTCCGCCTACCCGGTACAACACGTTCAGCCACTTCGTGAACTGATACGATGCATCGGCCGATCCCTGCAGGGTGTACAGTTTGTTTACCTGCCGCGAGTTATCACCCGTAATCTGCCAGTATGGGTTGGGGTAATATGCGTTGTAATAGCCGTTTACATCGCCGTAGGGGGAGTTGATGTCATTTAACGGGTAGCTATTGATCGGTGCATGAGCCTGCTGGTTCAGCACGTTCCAGTACACAGGACGCCCCTGATTGAAGTCGCCGTTTTCTGTATCTGTATTCTGATAAGCAAACTTGGCCGCTCCGTTAGCCGCAAACTTTTCAATCGAACGACCGCTCGACAGGCTGATCGTTGTCCGCTGATACTTATCGTTTGGCACGATACCCGTCTGGTCAACGCGCTGCAGACCTAACCCAAAATAATTCTGGTTATCGCCAATGCGGTACGAGATATCGTGTTGCTGCGTTACGCCCGTATTAAAGAACGCCCGGCGGGGATCTTTGGTCGGCGACGAATACGGCACTTTCAGTGTATCAATGCCAACAGTCCCGTCAGGATTCCGGACCTGCACGCCATAGCCCAACGGTCGAATGGAACCATCATAAGGCGTTCCGAAACTCTGATTTTCGTAGGGCACATACGTCCGGCGGTAGTCGCGGTCATAAAACGGTGCGGGTTCACCACCGTTGCCACCAAACTGCGTCTGCAAACCCGGCATGTACGAGATGCTCTCGAACTGCGTGTTGTTGCTGTACGTGATCTGAGCCTTGTTGTTCGTCGTACCGCGCTTGGTCGTCACAATTAACACCCCGTTCGAGGCATCGGAACCATACAAAGCCGCTGCACTGGGCCCTTTCAGCACGGTAGTCGATTCAATGTCGTTCGGGTTGATCGACGACAGAAAGTTTATGTCTGAGATTACACCATCCACTACTAACAGGGCCTGGTTGTTCCCCAGAAATGAACGGTTTCCGCGCAGCGTAATCCGCACGCCGGCCCCCACACCATTGTTCGTTGTATTGATTTGCAAACCCGACACCTTACCCGTTAAGCCATTGGCAATATTGACCGGAGCAGCCTGGGTAATCTGGGCATTATTGATTTTAGCAATCGACGTTCCAATTTCACGCTCACTGCGCTGGATGCCGAAACCCGTCACCACCACTTCATTCAGGGTCCGCGTGTCCGGCACGAGGGTGACGTTGATAACTGATTTATTGCCAATCGCGATCTCCTGCGTCAGGCTCCCCACAAAACTGAATACCAGCGTTCCGTCATTGGCCGCAATGCTGTAATTCCCATCAGCATCGGTGTTAACCCCTTTGCTGGTCCCTTTTAACACTACTGTTACCCCCGGCAGCGTGCTGCCATCTTCACTCGACGTGACTTTACCCGTGATCCGACGTTCCTGTGCCAGCAGTGGTAAACTCAGCAGGCACAGCAGACACTGCACCATTAAAAATTTTCTCATAGAGTTGATGTTAAACTAGTACCGGTTAAGAAAAAATCAGAAAAAAGTGCTTCAAATTTACACAACAGGTGTTCTCTCACAAAGTTTTGCGGTCCATATTTTTGACAGAATAAGTAAACTGTTTACGCTCATATTCCATCCGAATCTACGGTAACTACCCAATCGGCAAGAACCAGCCCGACCGTCTTCAGTTGCACAGAATTGGCCTGTTTTAAGGAGAACTACTCAATACGCCTGTAGACAGTTTGCACGGAAGTATACTTGCCGCTTGTGTTTGTTTAGCATTAAAAAAAGTTAAAAAAATTATCGTACAGCCCCGTTTGGCACGGCCTTTTTAGCCCTAACCGGGGTTGGTTTACCCCGATACGTGCGGAAGCCGCTCCCACATTTTGTGGAAGCGGCTTCCGCCTTAGAACCAAATAAACTACGCTGCTTCGGGAGCAGGGGCCGCTACAGATTGAGCCGTCCCCGTGAGTTCGGCCAGTAATTCGTCTACGCCGACGGTCGCAAAACTACTGGCGTAATCCGACATGGCGTAGGGAATAATGAGTTGCCCGCCGTTGATAACACCCCCGCAACTGTACACCACGTTGGGCACGTAGCCCTCGCGTTCGTTCTCGTCGGGACTGAGCAGCGGCTCTTTGGTGCGGCCAATCACTCTCGCCGGATTGTCCAGGTCGAGCAGCAGGGCACCAATGGCATATTTCCGCATCGGGCCAACGCCATGCGTAAGCACCAGCCAGCCTGCTTCGGTTTCTATGGGCGACCCGCAGTTACCAAGCTGCACATATTCCCAGCTGTAGGTCGGCTTGGCCAGCAGTTCTTTTGTTTGCCAGAAATACAGATCGTCGGAATACATCAGGTACAGGTTCTCACCGTCCTGCCGGGATAACATGGCGTATTTTCCGTTGATTTTGCGGGGGAACAGGGCCATGCCCTTGTTTTGCACCTCGGCCCCGTTGAGGGTGCTGATCTTAAAATGGGTGAAATCTTTGGTTTCGAGCAGTTGCGGAAACGTCACACGGCCGTTGTAGGCGGTATAGGTAGCGTAGTACGTCGTCTCCGACTCGCCGTTCGGGCCTTTATCATCAGTGAAACAAACGAATCGTGCGTCTTCGATCCCGTTGGTCTCATTGGGCGAGTTCGGGAAGATGCACCGCTCGTCCAGGCTCTGATCATCGTCGAAATGCATTTCGTAATCGGAGCGGGCCAGTCCCAGCAGATTGCCGCCGATGGTGTCGTACTCGGCATTGTAGCGGAACTGTCCTGAAACGCGTTTCACGCTCGCTTCCAGTTCCGGGAGGATGAATTCGTCATCAACACCCGCCATCATTTTTTCAGAAATGCTGTTCGACAACCGCAGTTCGTACAATTTGCGCTCGAACAGGGCTTTGGTGAACCGCTTGTTCGACTCAATCTCGGGCGCGGTAACGTAACGCGAGGGTTTACGGAGAATGATTTTGTTATCCTGATCGATGTAGCCCATCCGAAACGAGATGGACGAAATGTGACCCTCACCGGTAGCCCGCAGGCTGACAATGAAGCGTTTGTAGCCCGGCGGCAGGTTCGTCTGATCGGGGTGCCAGACCATAGACGGGTTGAACAGAGCTGCCGATTCGAGCGAGTACTCCATGGTGAAATAAGCACCCAGCAGCAGTTTACGCTCCAGCGTCAGCGGTTCATCGGTGAGCAGATGGGGTTTGATTTGCTCGAACCGATTCAGAAAAAAGCGTTCCAGCTTATAATGCCGACTGCCAAACTCGCGGATTACTTCATCTAATTTCTGCTCGGCTTCGGCATCGGTCATGCCATTCACGCGGGCAATAATCTTGAGGGTGCGGGTGGTATTTCCCAAATCGAACGGTCGGAACAGAACGCGGGTAGGGTCGGGTCGCAGCACAATACCAGTGCGGGTGGCTCGTAGACTCATTGGTAACGGTAGGAGTGTTCAGTGAATATCGTACAGGACTAACTGCCAAAAGCCGGAAATAGTCTGAATAGCCGCTCAATTTATGCAATTACTCCTGTACGTAGTTTCGCTTACACCATTGTCGAAACGCTCGTGCCGACTGTTTTTGTGGCTGCAACCACCTGCTGGGTCTGATGCAGTTCGGCCAGTGCCATCAGGTACGACAGCGTCGATTCGGCCCCCTGATTCATATTTACCCGGTCGATGTGCAGTCCATCGCGACAGCCACCCGTCTGCATATCGTAGAGCGGTAATCCCAGGTCATTCAGCCCCGAGAACCAGCGAAACACCCGAGTGGCTTTGCGGTACCACTCGGCATCACCCGTCAGGCGAAACGCAGCCAGGCAGGCGGCCACGGAGCTTTGCGCTTCCAACGGCTGCTGATCGAAAAACGCCCGGGTCTGCCCTTTCACGTAAAAACCGTTTGACCCAATGGGTTGAAAATGCCCTCGCTCCGACGTTTGTAGTTTCATGAGCCAGCGCAAGGCTGTCAGGCCCGTTTCCTGCGCTGTTGCATCGCCGGATACCAGCAGAGCCTGCGTCAGTACAGCATTATCATACGACAGCACATTCTCGAACCAGGGCCAGTCTTCCATCGCCGTTTCCGAGAACCGGAACATCAACTTATCGGTCAGTTGTTGCTGAATTGTTTTGGCCAACCGGTCATTGTCAAACCGTTTCAGGTATTCATTCAGGCCGACGAGTGCAAATGCCCACGCGCGGGGTGATCCCATATCGGCGATGGTGGGCAACACCCGTTCCAACAGGTTCATAGCCCAAGTGGTGCAGTTACGGTCCGTTGAGCGACCAATGCAGGTACCCAGTGCCCAAACGGTACGACCGGTACTGTCTTCAGAACCAACGTCTTCGAGCCAGCGCCGGTCGTAACTCATAAAGTTGCGAAACTGGCGGTGCCCGTCGGCATAGGCATAGTTTAGAAAAGCCGAATAAGTATCCGTCACCTGCGCCAGCCGCCGGTCCTGAATCCCGGTATCCGCCAGCATAAGGCTTAAAATAAGGGCGCGGGCGTTGTCGTCGGTGCAGTATCCTTCTTCATAAAACGGCAGGTGATAGCGGGCATGCTGCACAATGCCGGTTGAGTCGGTCAGGCGGTACAGATGGTCGAGGTTAATGCCCGGCAACTTGAAGGTGCTGCTGCCTCCGTTAGCAATGTAGGGCAATTGCGTACTCACCACATCCATACGCTCCTCGCGTGCTTTACCGAACGAGTCGGCGTAGTGCTGAATGGTCTTCTCCCAGGTCATTTCGCGGCCCATCAAATAACCCCGTTTGCGCATGCCGTGCCGCAGGGTATCGTCGCTGAGGAGATTAATGATCTGATCGGCAATGGCTTCCGAATTGCCAAAGGGCACCAGAATACCCCGGCCATCGGCCAGCAGTTCTTCGGCATGCCAGTACGGTGTCGATACCACCGCTTTCCCCACCCCGAACGCATACGACAGCGTACCGGAGGTGATTTGAGCCGGATTCAGGTAAGGCGTGATGTAAATATCGGCGGCACCCAGATACTCCAGCAGGTCTTCCGTTTCCACGAAGCGGTCAACGAAGTGTACATTATTCGCCACGCCATTATCAACGGCGAGTTTTTTCAGACTATCCCGGTACACTTCGCCCTGATCGCGCACCAGATTCGGGTGCGTGGCCCCGAGTACCATGTACATAACATCGGGAAACTGCGCCACAATACGCGGCAGGGCATTAATTACGTTCTCGATGCCTTTGTTAGGCGACAGCAAGCCGAAGGTGAGCAGCAACTGCTTCCCTTCCATCCCGAACTTGTCCTTGAAAAAATGCGGGTCCACAAACGGCATATCGGGAATACCGTGGGGAATCACGTCGATTTTTTCGGCGGGAATTTCGTAAATATTGATCAGGAATTCACGGCCCTTCTCGGACATACAAACCACCCGCGCCGACAGATCGGCAATGCTTTTGAGGACGACTAACTGATCCTGATCGGGCGTTTTCAGAATGGTGTGGAACGTCGTGACGATGGGCATGGTCAGGTTCCGCAGCAGGGTAAGGATGTAGCTGCCCGCCGACCCGCCGTAGATGCCGTACTCGTGTTGCAGGCACACGACATCCATGTTTTTGGAGTTCAGAAACTCGGCCGCTTTTTTGTACGATTCGAGGTCGTGCTGGTAAAACTCGTACCGTACTTCGTCGGGATAACTGTAGCCTTCGAGCGTGTCATTTACCGACACCACGATGGGGTTTACATTGGGCTGAAACTGAACGTACGACTTATAGAGATCGGCGGTGAAGGTAGCGATCCCACACTGACGGGGCAGGTAATCGCCGATAAATGCTACATTTTTGGGATTGTGTTTCCAGGCGGAACTATCGGGTGCAGCTGTCATATCGTTGAATGGTAAACGGTTATGAGTAACAGTCGGTTAGCGATGGTTACCGATGTACTCCATTCACTAATAAGCGGTAGACACAGCGATTTGTTTTTGCCAGCCAACGATTTGCCGGTTACCCGGTCCGCGTTAATCACTTTACCTTATAAATCCATATATTTTATTGGTTTTCGCCAATTAATGTTCGGCAGTATGCTTTCTTTAATTAGATAAATCTGTCCAAATAATGCCATCGGCTATGTGAATTACCCCAGCTTTACCGGCAATCCGCTGCTGGTTGCTACCTCCCTTAACCGGATAAATAGATAACTTCGCCCCTAAATTGCGTTAGTTATTCATGTTCTGGAATCGGATTTCGACAAGTATCCTCAAAAATCGGGTGGCCCTCGTCATCGGTATTCTGCTGGCAGCGGCCTTTATGGGCTATCAGGCCAGCCGGGTTCAACTCTCTTACGAATTAGCCAAAATACTCCCCAAAACCGACCCGGACTTTCAGCTATACGAAGCCTTTAAAGCCCGCTATGGCGAAGATGGGAACGTTATGGTGGTTAGCGTCGAGTCGGATTCGATGTACCGATTACCGTTTTTTGCCGACTGGTACCGGCTCAATCAGGCTATTCGGGGCATTACGGGCATTAAAGATGTGGTTTCCAACGCCAATCTGTTTCAGATTATCCGTAACGACAGCCTCGAACGCTTCCAGTTCCAACCGATCATTAAACGGCCTCCCACCACGCAGGCCGACGTCGACAGTGTTCGTACTGCCATCAAACGACTCCCGTTCTACCGGGGATTTGTGTCCGACACCGCCGACCGGGCGCACCTGATGGCAATCACCTTCGATCAGAGCAAGCTGAATACGAAAGGCCGCATCGAAATTGTCCGCGACATCGAAGCCCGCACCAGTCTGTTCGGCAAGCGGCATAACCTGACGGTGCATTTATCGGGGCTACCCTACATCCGCACCGAACTGACGAGTAAGGTCAGCAATGAGTTATTCCTGTTTCTGGGCCTGGCCGTTGTGGTGACGGCGGTCATTCTGCTCCTGCTGTTCCGGTCGCCTACGGTCACGCTAACGGCGTTGCTGGTGGTAAGCATCGGTGTGGTCTGGTCAGTTGGCTACATTGTGCTGTTCGGCTATCGGATTACCCTGCTTACCGGCCTGATTCCACCAATTATCATCGTCATCGGTGTTCCCAATACGATCTTCCTGCTGAACCGCTACCGCGAAGAACTCGCCAATGGCCATGACCGTACCGAAGCCCTCCGCATTGCCGTTGAGAAGGTCGGCGAAACCACGTTTTTTGCCAACGTAACCACGTCCATCGGCTTTTTCGTTTTCTACTTCACCAACAGTCCACTCCTGCTCGAGTTTGGTCTGGTAGCGTCGTTAAGCATCATGACGACGTACGTGGTGTCGCTGATACTGGGAGCAGCAGCCTTTAGTTACCTGCCCATTCCAACCATTGGCCGGGCGGGCGGACAACTGGCCAGTAAGCGTATCACGGCGTTTCTGGAATGGGTAAACTACATGGTTCACCAGCGACGGCGGTCTATATACGTATTCATTGTAGTAGCCGTTGTCATCGGCTTTGTTGGGCTGCTACGCATTGAAGCCATTGGCTATGTGGTAGACGATCTACCAAAAAACGACCCGATTTATACGGATCTGAAGTTCATCGAAAGCCGGTTTAAAGGGGTTGTACCTTTCGAGATTTCGGTCGACACCAAACGGCCGGGCCGCGTACTCGCCCCGCAGACGCTGACCAAACTTCGGCTGCTTCAACGGGAGATGGAGAAAAACCCGGAGTTCACGCGTCCCATTTCAATCGTGGAAGCCATCAAGTTTTTCTATCAGGCTTACCGCGGTGGTGACCCGAAATACTACGTTGTACCTGGTGCTCTGGAACTCAGCAAGCTGGCTGCCTACGCCCCGCAGTTGAAAGGCAGTGAGAACCGGTTTAAAGGGTTTCTGGACAGTACCCGCCAATATACCCGCGTCAGCTACCAGATGCCCGATGCCGGTACAGTCCGCACCAACGCCTTAGTCACCAGTCTCCAGCCCCGCATCGATTCGATCTTTAACATTGACCGCGAAACAGGTAAACTCGTCGCGCCAGATGAACGCTACGACGTGCGCATTACGGGGAACAGTGTGGTCTTTACCAAAGGCAACCAGTATCTTATTGAAAATCTGGAGGAGAGTACCGCACTGGCCATTATCCTGATCTCAGTGATTTTGGCCCTGCTGCTTAAAGATATTCGGCTAAGTCTGATTGCCATTCTGCCGAGCATTGTACCGCTTATAATCACAGCCGGTATTATGGGGTATTTCGGTATTCACCTGAAACCCTCGACCATACTGATTTTCAGTATCGCGTTCGGCATCTCTTCCGATGGTACGATTTACTTCATCACCAAATACCGCGACGAGCTTCGTAACCGGGGGGCCAGCGTTGATGAAGCGGTAACCAGTACTATTCGGTATACCGGGGTGAGCATGTTTTACACAGCAATGATTCTGTTTGCGGGCTTTGCCATTTTCGCGGCTTCCACGTTTCAGGGAACAGCGGCACTCGGCATTCTGGTTTCCATCACCCTGCTGATGGGCATGACCTCCAACCTGATTCTGCTCCCCGCCTTTCTGCTCACCGTCGAGAAACGGCGGGCAGGTCGGGTGGTAAGCAAAGCTGTTTAACATTAGGTGGATGTGGTGTCGGGTTTGAGAACACGACACCATAACCAGTCTGTTTTTGTCAGTCTGCTTTTGTCATACCTCAGGCCGGGTGGCCGCTGCCATGACAAAATACCATTACAGACCAGCCGCAAATTTATCGCCCCAGGCCAAATCTTCCGGCGTGGTAATCTTCACATTCTGATAAGAGCCTTCGATTAGCGTGACCGGAAAACCGGCATGTTCAACGACACTGGCGCAGTCCGTGAAAAAAGGCTGCTCCTCGACCTGAAACGCCTGCCGGAATAGATCAAGCCGGAAGGTCTGCGGGGTTTGCACCAATTGGTATACGCTCCGGTCTACAGCCCGGCTGCTGCCATCCGGCTCAACCATCCGCACAGAGTCTTTCACTGCTACAGCCGTAACAGCGGCTCCGGTGCGGGCGGCTGTCTCGAAGCTGTTCTGTATAATATCAGTGGTGATAAACGGCCGCACCCCATCATGCACCGCCACCAGACCTTCCTTTGCCGAAATGCGTTTGAGGCCATTGCGCACCGACTGAAATCGTGTGCCACCGCCGTTGACTGTTTCCAGAGCCGGATAGAAGTTATTTTTGTCGCAGAGCCGCGTCCACGTTTCCATATCGCGGGCGGGCAGCACCAGAATAATCCGTAGCGCAGTCGAAAACGCCTGGAAGCGCTCGATGGTGTGTTGAAGAATAGGCTTACCATTCAGGAGCAAAAACTGCTTGGGCAGATCGGACTTCATCCGACTGCCGCTCCCCCCGGCAACGATGATGGCAAATTGATTCATGTTGTAGTCGGTAAGTGATCGCGCCCAGATTGGTCAGTCAGTAGGTCGGTAAGTGGCTGCGCCCAGGTTGGTCAGTCAGTAAGTGTTCATGAGCGAAGCACTTACTGACTGACCGACCTGGGCGCAGCCACTTAACAACTAACTTATAAAATCAGCATGGCATCGCCGTAGCTGAAAAAACGATATTTTTCCTTAATGGCTTCTTCGTAGGCCTTCATGACCAGATCATAGCCGCCAAAAGCCGTCGTCATCATCAACAGCACCGACTCAGGTAAGTGCAGGTTAGTAATCAGCGAATTGGCAATCTTAAACTCGTAGGGCGGGAAAATAAACCGGTCTGTCCAGCCCTCAACCGGCTTGAGCCGTGAGTTAGCCGACACCGACGATTCAACGGCTTTGAGCGAGGTAGTACCGACGGCACACACCCGTTTTTCGGCATCTAAAGCCTTGTTCACGATATCAGCAGCTTCGGGTCCAATGCGGTAATTCTCTGAATCTGTTTTATGCTTGGTCAGGTCCTCGACATCTACCTGCCGGAACGTCCCTAGCCCAACGTGAAGCGTAACCGGTGCAAAATGAACACCTTTAATCTCCATCCGCTTCATCATTGCTTTGGTGAAGTGCATACCGGCCGTTGGCGCGGCTACAGCCCCTGTATGCTCGGCGAAAACAGTCTGGTACCGCTCCCGGTCGGCATCCTCCGTTTGGCGGTTGATTTCGCGGGGTAATGGAGTCTCACCCAGTTCGTCTACCGCTTTCATGAGTTCTTCATGAGAGCCATCAAACAAAAACCGGATGGTACGGCCGCGTGAGGTGGTGTTGTCAATAACTTCCGCTACCAGATCACTGTCGCCGAAGTATAGTTTGTTGCCAACGCGGATTTTACGGGCGGGGTCCACCAGCACGTCCCAGAGTTTCATCTCCCGATTGAGTTCACGCAGCAGGAAGACTTCGATTTTGGCACCGGTTTTTTCCTTGTTGCCGTAGAGCCGGGCTGGAAAAACTTTGGTATTGTTAATCACCAGCACATCGCCATCGGTAAAATAACCAAGCAGATCGGAGAACATTTTATGCTCAATCTTCTGATTTTTACGGTCAAGCACCAGCAGGCGCGATTCGCCACGGTCGGCCGGATACTTGGCGATTAGACTTTCTGGCAGGTCAAATTTAAACTCGGATAGCTTCATAAGTGGATTTTCCCAAGGAATACCCCCGTTTTCGGTAAAGACCGCAAAGATATGACAAAACCCGGCAAAACTGTCAGTTGTCGGGGCACAAATCGTGGGTCAAGCCATTTTTATTCGGTATCCGAAACAACCGGGTCGATTGGTTTCACGGCCCCATCTGTGTTGACATGAGCCCGGTCGGCCACCGAAAACTTCGCCATCAGTTCATTCGAGACTTCATTGGCATAGGTACCCTGAGCCGATACAAAGACCCCTTTCATGCCGTTCGTGGTCGTAATGGCATACAGCGTCATTTCATCACCTGGGTCGGATGTACCTTCAAACCGATGAAATTCATCAACCATAAAATCTTCGCCTTTCAACTTGGTTTCGGTTGATTTCTCGACGAGATAATCCTTCTGAGGGGCAAACTCGTGGGTATAGCCTCGCTCGTGCAGGCTTTCCATCGCTTCGGTCAGGGTTTCAAAATGTTGCATAACGTAATGGAGTGTTGGGTTGATCTGACAAATAAACCCCCGAACGGCGAAAAGGTTATCTGTCCCTTGCGCCCGGCATAAGACCCCGTAAAAAGAAACCATGAACAAAACGCATTCACACGGACTTCTGATCTGTCGATAATAAACAGACCATTCAGTAACTCAACTTTTTATGAAAAACACCCTGTTCACACCACCCTATTGGTTACTGCTCCTGTCTGGCCTGACGCTGACAGCCTGCCAGGATGAGATCAGTCAGCCTGCTTCTCCCTCTTTTCCCGACCGACTGGCGTTTGTCAATGACCGGCTGTACCCCGAAGGCATCACCTACTCCCCGCAGTTAGGTCAATTTCTGGTTAGTTCATTGACTCAGGGCAAGGTGGGAGCCATCGACAAAAATGGGTATTACACTGATTTCGTATCTGATCCGCAGTTAATCGGCAGTGTAGGTATGAAAGTAAGAAATGGCAAGCTCTACGTCTGCAACGGCGATCAGGGCGTTTCGGTGAAGAGCACGGCTCAGACACCGTTTATGACAGCCGGCCTGTTCGTGTTCGACATTGCGACAAAACAGGTGGAACGCCGGATAGACCTGGCCGCTCTGTTGCCGGGGCAACGGCACTTTGCCAACGATATTGCGTTCGATGCTGCCGGAAACACCTATGTGACAGACTCCTTTTCGCCGGTGATTTATAAAGTTACCCCCGATGGAACAGCGAGCGTTTTCATCACAAATCCACTGTTTAGCAGCAGTACCTTTGGCTTAAACGGGATTGTCTTTCATCCGAGCGGCTACCTGATTGTTGCCCAGACAGGAGCGGCTAAACTTTACAGGATCGACTTACAAAATACGAATACAATCTCCGAAATTACCGGAACCGGCCCTATTGCGGGTGATGGCATGGTACTGCTTGGCAATGACCTATACGCCGTTACTAACGGCGGCTCGCAGGTATCGCAGCTCAGAAGTTCCGACAATTTTCAGACCGCGTCTGTTGTGAAAGTAGACACTGTTGGTTACAGTCAGGCGACAACTAATACCGAAGTGAACGGCCAGATTTATACCATCAATGCCCGCATTGGCGAAATCAGCGCAGCGCGCGGCAATGGGGCTTTATTACAAAGCAGGGATTATACCATTCAGCGGTTTAAGTAATCGGCCTAAACCGGTTACTCAGGTCCGGCGATACAGTTTACGGGTTGGGCCTGATTTTAAGCAACCATCTTCTTTAAAACAGCTGATAACAAGCTTATTACTATTGCCAGGGTTGGACCGGCTAAATTTTTCTCACTTTTTTTCTGGTCAGAAGTTGCACAAGGCCATTTTAGCCTGCTATATTTGCACTCCCAAACGACAACAATCGTAGGGAAATAAGCGGGGGCTTAGCTCAGTTGGTTCAGAGCATCTCGTTTACACCGAGAGGGTCGGCGGTTCGAGCCCGTCAGTCCCCACCCAATAAAAAAAGCACTTACGGTCCGTAAGTGCTTTTTTGTTTTACGCCATTGTGTGTTAGTCGCTGCCGGATAAGCACTCGGTGCTTATCCGGCAACCTGATTTATTAAGACCGGGGGCTGCACCGGTACGTTAACTCATCCCGTACGGCCCGGAATAGGGTTTCGTTGATGAGACCCGCGTCCAGCCGGTCTTTAAGATGTAGTATATAGTCAGCAGTTGTCATACCATCAGTAGTAGACAATTTTGAAATTTCCTTAACAACAGCGGCTCTCAATCTCTCTCTGCGTTGCTCCTGCGTTACCGAATAAATGGCTAAGTTACTCATTGTGAGAAAGTTAGGTGATCTATTCGTAAATGTAGGCTATTTTTATAAAACTAAGTTGCCTCAAACAACCTTATCTTAATTTTTTAGTAAACCGGTATATCGAGTGCCGTTCAGGCCGAAACAGCAGCAATTGTCTGTGCATACAGACGCTCAATCGATAAGGTGGTATAGTCGGGACTGAGCGCTATAATCTGGTCAAACCCGGTAAATTCAGCGGGCTGATGCGTAGTGGTCAGGATTACTGCTTTCATACCGGCATTGCGGGCCGCTTTAGCACCGGTGGGCGAATCCTCAAAGACTAAACACTGTGGGGCCGGTACATTCATTAATTCGGCGGCTTTCAGAAACACTTCGGGATCGGGTTTGCCTTTTGTCACGTCCTGCTCGCACAACACCACCGTAAAATAGTGGCGGATACCCAGCGAATCCAGGACAAAATCGACGTTTTCGATGTTGGCCGCCGTGCCAATAGCCATCGGTATCTGCTGTTCGTAAGCGGCCTGTAAAAACTCGGGGAGACCGTTGACCAGCTTGAGCTGCTGCTGAAACGTGGCCCGGTACTGCGCTTCCTTTTCCTGCGAAATCTGCCGCCGTTCATCAGCATCAAAACGATTGCCAAACAGGCGCGATAAAATTTCGTCGTTACGGCCATGACAGCGGGCAATTACCTCATCTATGCTTAACTCCAGGCCCAGTTCAGCCAGTTTCGTTTGCCAGGCCCGGTGGTGTACCATCATGTTGTCGACCATTGTGCCATCCATATCAAAAATAAATCCCCAGTTCCTGTTCATAGTCCGCCAATTCGATTGATGATTCTTTAGTGGTAGCGATCCGCTACTCAGCCGACAAAATTCAGTAAAAAACGGTAGAAACCCGGCTAAAGGACTGCATTGGCCGGAAAACTGCCACGTTATGTACTCTTTAAATACGCATTAATGCTTTGTGAATTGATCAGTTCCCGGGAAGCTTAGTACCTAAAACGAACTGTGTTTTGTGCAAAGCAGTCTTATTATAATTTTATGAGTAAAAATACTTTGGTACTATTTGGAGAAACAAATAAATTTTTCTAAAATTGTGTCGATCAAACACTTTATGTGTGTCAATCGTACACATTCCCGTAACCGGCCGCCTATGATCCACTATACGCACCCCAATCGGATTCTTGTTGCCTTAGACTGTATCATCTTCGGATTTGACGGCGAAGAACTGAAATTACTGCTCATTAAACGCAACTTTGAGCCTGAACGCGGCAAGTGGTCACTCATGGGTGGCTTCCTGAACGATAGTGAAGATTTGGAGGCTGCCTCCCAGCGGATTCTGTTTGAACTGACGGGGTTGACCAATAACTACCTCGAACAGCTGCAAACGTTCGGCAGTGTACAGCGGGACCCGGTCGAACGCACGATTTCGGTGGTTTACTACGCACTGGTAAACATTCAGCAGCAGGATGTGAATACCATTCGGGCACACAATGCCTATTGGGTCAGTCTGAAAGACAAGCCTAACCTGATTTTCGATCATGACGAGATGATCGAATGCGCCCTGCGCCGACTACGCTACAAGGCCGCCCTGCACGCGATTGGTTTTGAACTGATGCCGGAGAAGTTCACCATTCCGCAGCTTCAGAAATTGTATGAAGCTATTTACAACACGCAGCTTGACCGGCGCAACTTCAGCCGGAAAGTGATGTCGACCGACCTGCTGATCAGCACGGGCGAAAAAGACACCAATTCAGTCACCAAGAAAGGGCAGCTGTTCAGCCTGAATACCGAGAAGTACCAGCGCTATCTGAACGATTACGTGAACTTCCTGCCCGAGTTAACACTGGTGTAACCGCCTGTTAAACAGGGCAAAGGCGAATAAATCGACGATCACCCTTACCCCTATTATCCATGCTATGACCCGTCTGCCTATGTAACAGGAACCCATAAACAAGAAGACCGACGATGCTCGCAACATCGTCGGTCGGTTAAAATCCCGGAGACATAACATCTTTTTCAAGATGCAGGGATGCTTTTGCCTTTTTTCAACAGAACAAAAACAAAGCAAATTTATGAAAAAAATTCGACAGACCGTCGGAGGGTTCCGCGCTGTAGCCAGTATCGCGCTGATTCCAATGGCCTTATCTACGCCCTACGATAGTTTTTCAGCGCCTGCTCGTACGGGGCCACCAGCCAGCCAGCTTACGCCCTTAACTTTACTGGCTGACGTTAACGTAACCGGAACGGTTAAAGACGAAGCCGGTATTGCCCTGCCAGGTGTGAACGTACTCATTAAAGGCACAGGCCGGGGTACGACTACCGACGAGAAAGGGCAGTTCCGCCTGTCGGTACCCGAAACCGCTACCACCCTGATTTTTAGTTTTGTCGGGTATCAGTCGCGGGAGGTGGCAGTGGCCAATGCTACCCAACTGACTATTATCCTGACCAGCGACGACAAAACCCTGAACGAAGTTGTTGTGGTGGGGTACGGCACGCAGAAGGTGAAAGACCTGACCGGGTCGGTGGGAATTGTAAAAGTAGACGACGCCCGCAAAACGGCAACTTACGACATTGCCAAGCAGTTGCAGGGGCAGGTAGCCGGGGTAACGGTACAGAGTTCGGGTGAGCCGGGCAGCTTCACGCAGATCAAAATTCGGGGTATCAGTTCATTCGGCAGTAATGGGCCGCTGTTCGTGATCGACGGGGTGCCGGTGAACGATCCGTTCGACTTTTCGCCCGACGATATCGAGTCGATTCAGGTTCTGAAAGATGCCTCGGCCGGGGCCATTTACGGCTCACGGGCCGCAACGGGGGTCGTTATTATCACCACCAAGAAGGGCAAAGCGGGTCCGCTTAAAGTAGACTACAGCGGCTACGGCGGTGCCAATACCATCTACCGCAGCATTCCGGTGCTCGGTCGTGAAGGGTATCAGAACGTAGTGCGGGCCGCTGAAACCAATGCCGGGTTACCGCTCGCTCCGGGCAACGACCCTGGCAATCCGGCCTTCATCAGTAATGTCAATACAGACTGGCAGAAGGTAGGCCTGAAGACGGGTTACATTCAGGATCATAACCTGAGTTTTTCGGGTGGTACCGATGCGCTCCGGGGCAGCGTTGGACTTGGTTACTTCGACCAGAGCAGCACCGTTACCGGGCCACAGAACTACACGCGGTACTCCCTGAATACCAACATCGTCGGTAAGAAAGGCATCTTCAATTTCGGTGCCAAAGTGGCGTACACCAATGCCGATAAAGTTGGCGTTGAAAGCACCCGCGATCACGCTGTATTTGGCGGAGCCGTTACCAACCTGCTGACGGCTATTCCGACCATGCCGGTATATGACCCGAACCGGCTCGGCGGCTACGGGGGTAGTGACAACATTACCCAGCGAGCCATTACGCTGAACGTGGTGGGGATGAACGCGCTGCTGCGGGGCGAAGAAAAACGCAACCGCCTGCTGACCAACGTCTGGGGCGAAATCGAGATTCTCAAGAACCTCAAGTATCGCCTTAACCTCAGCTACGATAACACAAACTCGAACTATCAGTATTTCGAGCCGAAGTATGACCTGGGCTTTTATTACCTGCAGGCGAACGCCATTTACAATCAGAACGTAACGCAGAACTCGATTGGGCTGGCTGAAAATACACTTACCTACCTGCACGAATTCGGCAGGCACAAACTCGATTTCCTGGCCGGGTATACCTACCAGAAAGGCACCTTTGAAGGGGTATACGGCAGTCTGCGAGGCCTGACCGAACCCTATATCAAAACGCTGGGTGCGGGCATCGAAGCCAGTGGGTCGCGGACCGTAACGGGTAATCAGGTAAACGCAACACTGATCTCGACGCTGGCCCGGGTGAACTACAACTACGCCGACAAATTCCTGCTGACGGTTAACTTCCGGCGCGACGGCTCATCCCGGTTCAGCCCGCAGAACCGTTTTGGTACGTTTGGGTCGGTAGCGGGTGCCTGGAATATCCACAACACCTTTGCGCTGCCAGCAGCCATCAACACCCTTAAACTACGGGCTGGCTACGGCACACTGGGCAACCAGAACATCGGCGATTACCTGTTCGATACCTACATCAATACCAATGCCGGTTACGTGTTCAACAACGTGCTGGTGCCGGGTGCCACCCGGACGCAGGTAGTCGATCCGAATATCAAGTGGGAATCGAAACGCACCACCAATGTAGCTGTGGATATGAGCCTGCTGCAGGATAAGCTTTCCTTCACGGCTGAGTATTTCGACAACCGGGCTTACGACATGCTCGCTCCGGTGCCACTGCCCTACTCGGTGGGTGCCACCAACGCGACCATTACCACCAATGCGGCCTCGGTACGCAACTACGGCCTTGAGTTTACGGCTTCCTACCGGCAGCGGTCGGGCGACTTCAAATACGAGCTTTCGGC
The DNA here is from genome assembly GCA_964251665.1 of uncultured Cytophagales bacterium. Classification (GTDB taxonomy): domain Bacteria; phylum Bacteroidota; class Bacteroidia; order Cytophagales; family Spirosomataceae; genus JBBQLG01. The sequence goes on along the minus strand of CAXUKO010000008.1, from coordinate 164,565 downwards.
CAATGCGCATACGCTGACCAACAAGGTGCTGGAACTGGGCGGCACGAACAACCCGATTTATGGGGCCGCCAGCAAGACGGAGGTGGGGCACTCGGTTGGTGAACTGTTCGGCTACCGGACCGAAGGCATTTTCCAGAACGCGGATGACGTGAAAAACCACGCCGTTCAACCCAATGCCGCCCCCGGCGACATCAAGTTTGTGGACACCAACGGCGATAAGCAGATCAGTGCTACCGACCGGGTGTATCTGGGCACGGCCATTCCGAAAATCTACTTCGGCGGCAATGTCAACCTGTCGTACCGCAACTTCGACCTGTCGTTTTTCCTCCAGGGCAACGCGGGCAATAAAGTGTATAACGGCATTTACCGGGATCTGATGAACCTGCAATACGGCAACGCGAGTGTCGACGCCCTGAAGTTCTGGACGCCAGCCAACACCAACACCAGCGTGCCGCGCCCGGTAATCGGCGACCCCAACAGCAACAACCGCGACTCGGACCGGTTCGTGGAAAGCGGCTCGTATGTTCGGCTACAAAACGCCCAGATCGGCTATACCGTACCCGCATCGGTGCTGGCTAAAATTAAGGGGCTGAACCGGGCGCGGGTGTACGTTTCGGGGCAGAACCTCTTCCTGATCACAAAATACCGGGGTTTAGATCCTGACTTTGTGAACGACGGCTTATTCAGCCGGGGCTACGACTGGGGCTCCTACCCCAATCCCCGTTCGCTCATGATTGGCTTGCAGATCGGACTTTAAGCGACACCCTAACCAGGCCCTTACACGGCCAGCACCCCTATGAAACTCATTAACAAAACCATTTTAGCAGGCTCTTTAACGGCGCTGTTGGCCGGAGCCTGCCAGAAACAGCTGGAACAGGTAAACCCGAACCAGCAAACATCGGCTACCTTCTGGCAGAACCAGGACGATGCTCTTAAAGGCCTCAATGCGGCTTACCTGAGTCTGGCCGTCGATGGCGGCTATATGCGGTCGTCCAATGTCATGACCGACACCCGGGGCGACGATGTGAAGAGCAACAGTCCCTGGCCGGCGGTGTATAACATGGGTAAGTTTGCCCTGACAACCTCCGACGATGCCCTTTACGGCTTTGCGTTTGGAGAATATTATCAGGGCATCTCCAAAGCCAATCAGGTACTGGACTTCGTGCCAGCCATCAAGATGGACGAAGCCCTGAAAACCCGGATTCTTGGTCAGGCGTACTTTCTGCGCGGGCTTTATTTTTATCACCTGGTCAATTTCTTCGGCAACGTAACTCTCCCCCTGACGTCGGTTAAAACCAAGGCGGATTTCTTCGTTAAGCAATCCACTGAAGCCGAAGGCTGGGCGCAGGTCACGGCTGATCTGACCAAGGCGGCTGCCATGCTGCCCGTCTCCTACAGCGACGTAACGGGTGCCGACAAAGGGCAGATTGGCCGGGCCACGAAAGGAGCCGCCCTCGGTTTTCTGGGTAAGTCGTACCTGTTCAACCACAAGTACACGGAAGCCGCTGCGCAGTTTAAAGCCGTTATCGACCTGGGTGTGTATGACCTGGTAGCCAACTACCACGACAACTTCACGGAGAAGAACGAGAACAATAAGGAATCGCTCTTTGAGGTACAGTTCTCCCGCGATGCGGGTGGCACGGACTTTAACTGGGGTGGCGAACCGGCTCCGGGATGGGGCCGTACCACCGGCCGGGCCATCACCTACGCACCACGCGGCTTTGGCTGGACCGATATACAGCCAACCCGCTCAGCTTTCGATGAATTTCTGCTCGAAAAAACAACGACGGGCCAGGATGATCCGCGTTTGGTATCGACGATTCTGTACAACAAACCCGGCCTGAAATTGTACGGTATCGAATTCTCGGAGAAGTATAAGGGGAATCCGGCTGACCTCAACGATCTGTTCTGCGGCAAATACCAGAACTTCGACAATGGGCGGACGGATGAGTACGACTGGCGGTCGGGCATTAACGAACGGTTGCTGCGTTACGCGGATGTGCTGCTGATGTACGCCGAATGCCTGAACGAAGCGGGCAAAACGGCCGATGCCATTCCCTTTGTGCAGAAGGTACGAAGCCGGGTGGGCCTGCCCGATCTGGCGAAAACGATGCCGAACATGACACAGGTTCAGTTTCGGGAGCAGTTGTCCCACGAGCGCCTGCTGGAGTTCACGCTGGAAGGCCACCGCTACGACGACATTCGGCGGTGGGGCTGGCTACAGAATCCAACCAAACTGGCCGAACTGAAAAAGCGTGACCCCGAATTCACATCGTTTCAGCCCGGCCGGGAAGTATATCCCATTCCACAGCGGGAGATCGATAATAACCCCGGCACGAAACAGAATTCAACGTATTGACCTGTAAAGACCACAATATCCTGCGTCCCCTATGCGCCAGCCAGGGCCACCCGCGCAGGAGACGCAGGTTGTTGCGGTCTCTACAAAAAACGCCTATGCGCACTTCTTTTTGGTTGCCACGTATCGTTATTGTTTCGGCTTGTCTGGGGTTGCTTGCCTGTGGTAAAGAGGATACGGCACAACCGCAGACGCCCACGACGCCGGTTACGTCTGTCACCACAACGCCTGCCCCGACGTTCGACATCAATTCGATCAACGATACGTATGCTGACGTTTCGGCGGCTTCCAACTACCTCCGCTGGGGTTCGTACAACGTACACGATCCATCAATCAAAAAAATCGGTGACTATTACTACTGCTACAACACCGATGTCGCGTATGGTACTGCGGTACGGTCGGGTATTCAGATTCGGAAGTCGAAAGATCTGGTGCAGTGGTTTTTTGTTGGCTGGGTATTCAATAGTGGGTTACCGCAGCAGGCAGCGGACTACATCAGGCAGAATTCGGGGAAACCCAACGAGGCACTCTGGGCGCCGTATATCATGCAGGCAAGCAGTGAGTTACGGCTGTATTATTCACTCTCGTCGGATCAGTGTAAACTGAGCGCCATCGGGTTGGCCACGGCAACGAATCCCGAAGGTCCGTGGACGGATAAGGGCATTGTGGTCAGCTCAAAATGCCAGAATAACCCGCAAACGAACGCCATTGACCCAACGGTGGTCGTTTCGCCAGCGGGCGAACACTGGATGCACTACGGATCGGGCTATGATGGCATTTACGCGCTGTCGCTCAACCCCGCTACCGGTATGGCTCAGTCGCCCGGTGACAAGGGCAAACGCATTGCCAACCGGGGCTACACCAATGGGCAGTACAATGGCAACATCGAGGGGGCAGAGGTGATCTACAACCCGACGCTTAAGAAGTACTATCAGTTTATTGCCTACGACTGGCTCTCGACCAAGTACAATGTGCGCGTTGGCCGGGGAGACAGCCCCAACGGACCGTTCTACGACTTCAATGGCAAAAACGTTAACGACGATACGGACCACGGCCCCATGATTGTGGCTCCGTACCAGTTCAGCGGGCATAGCGGCTGGCAGGGCGTGTCGCACTGTTCGGTTTTTGAGACCGACGGGCAGTATTTCATTGCGCATCAGGGCCGGCCGGGTGTCGATTTCTACTTCATGGATCTGCACGTCAGGAAGTTATTCTGGACGCCCGATGGCTGGCCGGTAGCCTCGCCCGAACGCTACGCGTATGAAGATAACGCAGCCGTTGCCCAGGCGGACCTGACGGGAACCTGGGAGAAGATCGTGCTGAATTATCGGGTAGTGCCGGGCTACGACAAAGAACAAACCTCGCCCGATTTCCAGACGTCTGTGCCGCTGATACTGAGCGCGGATGGCAGTTTCGATGGTGACCCCGTCAACAAATGGACCTACACCGCGCCCTGGCTTAAGCTGACCTACAGCAGCGGGGCATCGGAACAGGTGCTGGTACAGAAAGGCCGCGACTGGGAGAACAAAAAACCGACCCTCATTTTCACCGGTCTGAACAACACCGGAACGGCCGTCTGGGGTAAGAAAAAGTAATGACTATGCCGTTCACGAACCAACGTATCGCCCAACTTATCCGAACACACCTGTGCAGCGGTATCGTATGGTGCTGCGTCCTGGTCTCCGGTTGCGGCAAATTGCACCGGCCCGGTGAGTTAACATTTACCCCTCTTTCTGCTTCTAAAACCCACATCTCTTTTGCCAACCAGCTTACGGAGAGCGATTCGGTGAATTTCTACACCAACGAGTACATGTACATCGGCTCGGGCGTGGGTGTCGGCGATTTCAACAACGACGGATTACAAGACGTATTTTTCGCCGGTAGCCAGGTTTCCTGCACGCTCTACCTCAACAAAGGCGGGTTTGCCTTCGAGGATATTTCCGAAAAAGCGGGCATTCAAACCAGTGTGTGGTGTACGGGCGTGAGCGTGGTCGACATTAATCACGACGGCTTTCTGGATGTGTACGTCTGCGTGTCTCACTCGCCGGACCCGCAGAAACGGAAGAATCTGCTGTTTATCAATCAGCATGACCTGACGTTTAAAGAACAGGCCGGGCAGTACGGGCTGGCCGATACGGGCTACTCGACCCAGGCCGCTTTTCTGGATTACGACCGCGATGGCGATCTGGATATGTACCTCCTTAACCATCAGTTGTACAACCCGCAACCCAACAAACTTGTCCCTAAAGACACTACCGGCCATTCGCCGGCCGCCGACAAACTGTATCGGAATGACGGGACTTATTTCACCGATGTTTCCGTAGCGTCCGGTATCCGGGAAGACGGCTACGGCCTGGGCGTTGTCGTGACCGATGTGAACCACGACGGCTACCCGGATGTGTACGTCGCCAACGACTACCTCAGCAATGATTTGCTATGGCTCAATCAGGGCAACGGGCAGTTTGCCAACTGTCTGGCGCGGTCGGCTAAACACCAGAGCTACAACAGCATGGGTGTGGATGCCGCTGATATTAATAACGACTTACTGCCCGATCTGGCGGTACTCGACATGTCGCCAATGACCAACGAGCGCAAAAAGAGCATGTTTACGGGCGTCAGTCAGGAGAAGTTCGATGTGCAGCAACGCCTGGGCTACGAGCCGGAATACACCCGGAATATGCTGCAACTGAACCAGGGAAACTCCCTCAGCCCCCCAGCTCCCAACGAGAGAGTACTTGCTTCGAATCCGGTATCCAAGTCCGTCGCTCCCCCTTTGGGGGTTGGAGGGGCAGAGCCGGTTTTCAGCGAAATCGGGCAGTTGGCGGGCATCTCCGAAACCGACTGGAGCTGGAGCGTGCTGATGGCCGACTTCGACAACGATACCTGGAAAGATATGCACGTGACGAACGGACTGGCCCGCGACCTCACCAACAGCGATTTCGTCATGTTCCGGCAGGAAGCCACCCAACCCGACTATCAGTTTGCCGGGTCCACAGGCAGTCAGCGGGCTGACCTGGCCACGATTCAGAATTTGAGGAAACGGCTGGATACCTACAGCAGCATCGAACCCAGCAATGTCTTCTTCCGCAATAACCGGAACCTGACGTTTTCGGACGAAACAAACGCCGTTGGGCTGGAAACACCATCGGTTTCGCACGGGGCCGCCTACGCTGATTTCGATAACGACGGCGACCTGGATTTGGTCGTGAACAACATGAACCGGCAGGCTTTTGTCTACCGAAATGAGGTGCGGCAGGCAACGACCGATACCACCGCGAACTTCCTCTCCGTTCGGCTGATGAGCGACGGGGCAAATTCGTCGGGGATTGGCGCGCGCGTAATCGCCTATGCTAACAGCGGCACGCAACTGCTCGAACAGTGTCCGGTACGGGGCTATTTATCGACGGTAGATACCCGGCTGAATTTCGGGTTGGGCAAGGCCCGCACCGTCGATTCGCTGCGCGTAAACTGGCCGGACGGCCGGACGCAGTTGCTGAAGGACCTCAACGCGAACCAGTTCCTGACCATACAGTCAGCAAATAGCCAGCAGGCAGAACCACGTATTGACGGTCAGCAGCCTTCGCTATTCCAACCGGTTGCGCTCGCTTTTACCCATCAGGAAACGCCTTTTTACGATTATTACCAGCGACGGCTTCAGCCCCAGAAATACTCGCAGTTAGGGCCCTGCCTGGCAACGGGCGACGTAAACGGCGATGGTTTGACCGATTTCTTCGTTGGTGGGGCAGCCCGGCAATCGGGGAAATTATTCATTCAGAATTTGGTCGGACAATTCGATGGGCATGATTTATTGCCACTCGCCGGGTTGAAACCCGGAGCAAATTCAACTGCGCCGGGTTTCAACCCGGCGAGGGGTGACCCGAATAGCCCGGCAACCGGTGAAAAACAGGAGGAAGACCTGGCCGCTGAATTCTTCGATGCCGACGGCGATCATGATCTGGATTTGCTCGTAGCCGGGGGAAGCACCGAGTACCGGGGTAACCTCATGCTCCCGCCCAAACTGTTTTTAAACGACGGCACCGGACAGTTTTCGTATAGTCCGGTGGCTATTCCCCCAACCATCCAAACCCTGGCGGCAACCCTGGCAATGGGCGATTATGACCACGATGGCGACCTCGATGTGTTTGTAGGCGGACGCGTATCGGCCGATCATTTTCCGCTCCCGCCGAAAAGTTACCTGCTCCAAAACGATAAAGGCACGTTTCGGGACGTGACGGCCACAGTTTGTCCGGCCTTAGCCGAAGCCGGTATGGTAACGGGTGCCGTCTGGACCGATTTTGATGGCGACAACCAGCCCGATCTGGTACTTTGTGGCGAATGGATGCCCATCCGGTTTTTTAAAAACACCGCCGGTAAACTCAGCGAAGTAACAACCAGAACCGGCCTGACCAACCTGAATGGGCTGTGGCGGTCGCTGGCCGTGGCGGATGTAGACGGCGATGGTGATCCTGACCTTGTGGCCGGTAATCTGGGGCAGAATAACAAGTACCACATCTCGGCTGAACACCCGCATATCCTGTACGCCAAAGACATGGACAAAAACGGGTCGTATGAGTTAATCCCGGCTTATTCCATCAAAAACAACGCGGGCGACTTCGACCTGTTTCCCGATGTTGACCGGACGCAGTTCGCCGAGCAGACGCCCATCATCAAGAAAAAATACCTGCTCCACCGCGACTACGCTGCGGTCAATATGGCCACGCTGCTGAACGACATCGGCACTGATGGTCTGCTGGAATTACGCTGCACAAACGCATCCAGCGCCTGGCTCGAAAACCGGGGCAGGGGGCAATTCATGGCTCATCTGCTGCCCACCGAAGCGCAGTTTGCGCCCGTCAACGCAATTGTGGCCGATGACCTGGATGGTGATGGCAAAACCGACCTTTTGCTGGCGGGCAACGAGTATCAAACCGAGGTGAGCACGGGCCGGTACGATGCGTCGCTGGGCCTGTTTCTGAAAGGAAACGGAAAAGGCGGCTTTCTGCCCATCCCGTACAAACAGGGGGGCATAAGGCTGGAAGGCGATGTAAAAGCCCTGCGGGTGGTTGAGGGGCTAACCCACGAAAAAATGATTCTGGCGGGCATTAACGGTAGCTCCCTACAGGGACTGGTGGTAAGGCCCGCCAGAAAAACGCCCGTCAAATCCGTTTATACACCGAATTTAAGTACTCTTGCTAAATGAACAATCGGCTGAAACGAACGGGCTTTCTGATAGTCCAGCTTCTCTTTTCGGGGACGGTACGGGCACAGCCGGTGGGCGCTTACCCGATTACGGTTGTGCCGATCAATCAGGTCACGATGACGGACAACTTCTGGCTGCCCAAGATCAGGACCGTGCAGCAAAGGACCATTCCGTTTGGCTTCGACAAGTGCTACCGCGAGGGGCGCATGGATAATTTCCTCATCGCGGGAGGTAAGTTGCCCGGTCCGGTGCGGGGTAAAATGCCGTTCGATGATACCGACGTCTATAAACTCATCGAGGGGGCTTCCAACTCGCTTATCAGCGCGCCTAACCCAAAGCTGGCGGCTTATTTAGATTCGCTCATCGGGATCATTGCGGTGGGTCAGGAACCCGATGGCTACCTCACCACCTGGCATACCATCGACCCGAATCACCCACCAGCAACCTGGGTGACGCCCGGCCCGCGCTGGAAAAGCGAAATCATGAGCCACGAGCTTTACAATGCCGGGCACCTCTACGAAGCGGCCACCACGCATTTTATCGCCACCGGCAAGCGTAATTTCCTGAACATAGCCCTCAAAAACGCCGATCTGCTGGTTAAGACGTTTGGGCCGGAGCCGGGAAAATTGAAAGCACCACCCGGTCATCAGATTGTCGAAACCGGCCTGATCAAGCTGTATACCCTAACCAAACGGGCCGACTATGCCACGCTGGCCCGGTTCTTTCTGGACGCCCGGGGCGACTCGACCACCCATAAACTGTATGGTTCATACAGTCAGGATCAGAAACCGGTTACGCAGCAGACCGAAGCCGTCGGCCATGCCGTGCGGGCCGTGTACATGTACGCGGGCATGACCGACGTGGGTGCCCTGTATAACGACCCGGCCTACCTGAAAGCCGTAGAAACCATCTGGACCAATATGGCCGGTAAAAAGATGTACCTCACCGGGGGCATCGGCGCCCGGCACGAAGGGGAAGCGTTCGGTGCGGAGTATGAACTACCCAACGCCACGGCGTATAACGAAACCTGCGCGGCCATTGGCGACGTGTACTGGAATCAGCGGTTGTTTCTCCTGACCGGCGATGCCCGCTATTACGACATCATCGAACGGACACTTTACAACGGCCTGATTGCCGGTATCTCTCTCGACGGCGACGATTTCTTTTACCCAAACCCGCTGGCCTCGAACGGCACCGATACCTTCAATTTCGGTTCGGCCACGCGTCAGCCCTGGTTTGATTGTTCCTGCTGCCCGACCAATCTGGTACGGTTCGTTCCGTCGATGCCGAACCTGATCTACGCAACAAAGGGCAATCAGCTGTTTGTCAACCTGTATGCCGCCAATACCGCGCAACTGACACTTGGCCGGACTAAGGTGCAGGTGACGCAGCAAACAACTTATCCGTGGGCGGGTACAGTTCGGCTAACCGTCGACCCGGCCAAAGCCGCACGGTTTACGGTCAGCGTACGGATACCCGGCTGGGCCCGCAACGAAGTGCTGCCAACCGGTTTATACCGGTACGCCGACCCTGCACCGGCAGCGTTTTCACTGATGGTGAACGGCAAACCGGTACCCGCCCGGCTGGAAAACGGCTATGCGGTTATTGACCGGACGTGGGCAAAGGGCGATGTTATTGGACTGAACGTACCGATGGCCGTTCGGCGGGTGGTGGCCGATGCGCACGTAACGGCCGACAGCGGACAGGTTGCCCTGGAATATGGCCCGGTCGTTTACTGCGCCGAAGCGGTCGATAACCAGAATCAGGTGGCCAGTCTTGTTCTGCCCGACAGGGTTCCGCTGCACATCACGTACCGGCCGGACCTGCTCAATGGCGTCAATGTCATTACGGCTACCGTACCCGCAGCCGGTACATCCAGAACGATGACCGCCATTCCGTACTACGCCTGGTCGAACCGGGGCGTCGGTGCCATGAGCGTATGGTTACCCCGCACACCGTAACGACTGACCATTCACCAATCACGATCACAATCAACTTACGTAATGAATAAATTTCTTAAAGCAGCGTCCTTCCTGTTCACGACAGCCGCCCTTACCCATGCCCAGCCCGCTCCCGTTGTGAAAGTGAACGTGGCGCAGCCCGTGGCCGACATTCAGCCGACGATGTGGGGCGTATTTTTTGAAGATATCAACTTCGGGGCAGACGGCGGTATTTACGCAGAGCTGGTTAAAAACCGCTCTTTCGAGTTTTACCGGCCGCTCATGGGCTGGACCGTTACCGGAAAAAAGCATACGGAAGGTACCGTTCTGGTGGAGAACCGGCAGGAGAAGGACAGCCGGAACCCGCGTTTTCTGCGTGTGCAGGTCAATAGCGAAGGTAAAGGCGATTTGGGCATGGTCAACGAAGGGTTCCGGGGCATGGGTATTAAGAGTGGCCTGCGCTACGATTTTTCGGTGATGTACCGCGTGCAATCCGGCAACGTTAAGCTGCATGTCGAACTGCTGAATGCGAAGGATGAACCCATCGGAGCTACCACCCTCACGCCCGATCAGTCGAATAAAGCCTGGCATAAACAGGCCGTCAGTTTTAACGCCACCGCTACCGAGCCGAAAGGCAAACTAAATCTGTGGTTCGAGGGAACGGGTGTGATCGACCTCGACATGGTTTCGCTTTTCCCCCAGGACACCTGGAAAGGCCGTCCGGGCGGGATGCGGGCCGACATGATTCAGCTGCTGGCGGATATGAAACCGGGTTTTGTGCGGTTTCCCGGCGGTTGTATTGTCGAAGGGTTCGACCTCGATCAGCGGTATCAGTGGAAAAAAACGCTGGGACCCGCCGAAGAGCGTCAATTAGTGATCAACCGCTGGAATTTTGAGTTTGCCCACCGCCCTACCCCCGATTATTTCCAGACGTTTGGTCTCGGCTTTTTCGAGTATTTCCAACTTTGCGAAGACATTGGCGCCGAACCGCTACCGATTCTGAACTGCGGCATGGCCTGCCAGTTCAACACCGCCGAACTGGTGCCGATGGATCAGATCGACCCCTACGTGCAGGATGCCGTTGACCTGATCGAATTTGCCAACGGGGACGTCTCCACGCCCTGGGGTAAAGTCCGGGCGGATCTGGGCCATCCCAAACCGTTCAACCTGAAACTGCTGGGCGTAGGTAATGAGAACTGGGGGCCGCAGTACATCGAACGGTTAGCCGTTTTTCAGAAAGCCGTGAAAGCCCGATACCCCGACATGAAGCTTGTCTGTTCGTCGGGTACGGACCCCAATGGCGAACGCTTCGACTACCTGAATGGTAAACTCCGCGCCATGAAAGCCGACCTGATCGACGAGCACTACTACCGTCGCCCGGAATGGTTTTTGCAAAATGCCAGTCGTTACGATTCGTACGACCGTACTGGCTCCAAAGTTTTCGCGGGAGAATGGGCGGCCCAGAGTGATAAAATCGTGAGTGTCGACAACAAGAACAACTGGCTCTGCGCCCTGTCGGAAGCCGCGTTTATGACCGGTTTAGAGCGGAATGCAGCCGTGGTAAATCTGGCTTCCTACGCCCCGCTGTTTGCCAACGCCGATGCCTGGCAGTGGACGCCCGACCTGATCTGGGTGGATAACCTGCATGTGTACGGAACGCCGAACTACTACGTCCAGAAACTGTATTCGCTCAACAAAGGCACCCAGGTGCTGACGATGACGCAGAATAATCAGCCACTGGCCGGACAGGATAGTTTATATGCCTCGGCGGCTTTTGATAAGGCAACAAACGAGGTGATACTGAAAATCGCCAATGTATCAGACAAGACACAAATACGTCAGATTCAGCTGGATGGCGCGAAAAGAGTAGATGCCACCGGGAAGCTGATTCTCCTGAAGAATGACAACCTGAACGCGGTGAACACGTTTGAGAACGCAACCAATGTGAGTCCCGTAGAACAGGCGATTCCCGTTGATGCGAAGAAAAAAAGCGTTGCCCTGACCGTAGGCCCTAAGTCGTTTTCGGTGGTACGGATAAAGGTGTTGCCGTAAGATGTCCCCCGGATGGTGTACGGCCATCCGGGGACAATAGTAAAATACAGTAAAATAACATTTGTCATAGAAATAACACCAAAATGAAGTAGTATTGTGTCAAGTCGACACTATTAGCCGGATAAGGTCAGGTCAGTACGTTTCCTCGAAGCCAAAAATACACAAGCAATGAACGATCAATTTGTCATCGGTGTCGATTATGGGACAGACTCCGTCCGGGCGCTGGTAGTGAATGCGCATACCGGCGAAACGCTCGGTTCGGCGGTGCATGAATACACCCGCTGGAAAAAAGCACTCTACTGTGATCCCACGACCTCGCAGTTTCGGCAACACCCGCTCGATTACCTCGACGGACTGGAAAATGCCATCAGGGGGGCGTTAGCCGGAGTGTCTGACGACGTTCGGCGGCAGGTAGTCGGCATTTCGGTGGATACGACCGGTTCCACACCCGGCCCGGTCGATGAGCAGGGTACGCCCCTGGCCCTGCTGCCGGAATTCGCGGAAAACCCCAACGGCATGTTCATTCTCTGGAAAGACCATACGGCCAATGCGGAAGCCGAAGAGATCAACGAACTGGCGCATAAATGGGACGTCGACTTCACCAAGTACGTCGGGGGTATCTACTCGTCGGAATGGTACTGGGCCAAAATTCTGCGGACGTTACGGGTTGATGCTGCCGTTCGGGAACGCGCCTTCTCCTGGGTCGAGCACTGCGACTGGATTTCGGCAGTACTGACGGGCAATACCAACCCATTAGCCCTTAAACGGTCGCGTTGTGCCGCCGGTCACAAAGCCATGTGGCATGAAGAATTTGACGGCTTGCCGACTGATGACTTCCTGACCACGCTCGATCCCCTGTTATCGGGCCTGCGCGACCGGCTATACCGGGATACGTATACGTCGGACGAGTCGATGGGAACGATTTCCGCCGAGTGGGCCAGTAAATTGGGTCTTTCACCAAACGTGACAATTGGCGTTGGGGCATTCGATGCCCACATGGGTGCCATAGGGGCCGAGATCACGCCCTACACCTTTGTGCGGGTCATGGGCACTTCGACCTGTGACATTCTGGTGGCACCAACAGACGAAATCGGCCACCTGCTGATTCGGGGTATTTGCGGACAGGTTGATGGGTCGGTCATTCCGCACATGCTCGGTATGGAAGCCGGTCAGTCAGCGTTTGGTGATGTCTATGCTTGGTTTCAGCGAATTATCGTGGCCCCCGTACAGACGCTGCTGGGCGATGAAGCCGCCCGTGAACTCTCAAAAAATCTGATTCCGTACCTGTCCGAACAGTCAGCTCAACTACCCGTAACCCCAGGTGATCCGGTGGCGCTGGACTGGTTCAATGGCCGGCGAACGCCCGACGCCAACCACACGCTCAAAGGAGCTATCACCGGCCTGAACCTCGGCAGCGATGCCGTGCGCCTGTTTAAGGCCCTGGTGGAAGCAACGGCGTTTGGCTCAAAAGCCATCGTCCAGCGATTCCTGCAGGAAGGCGTACCCATTAAGCAGGTCATTGCGATTGGGGGTGTCGCCAAAAAATCTGCTTTTGTGATGCAGACGCTGGCCGATGTGTTGAATATGCCCATTAAAATTGCCAGTTCCGATCAGGCCTGCGCCTTAGGTGCGGCCATGTGCGCGTCGGTAGCGGCTGGTGTTCATCCCGATATGGCCAGCGCGCAACAGGCCATGGGCTCGGGTTTCGACGCCGAATATCACCCCCGCCCCAATCAGGTAATTACTTATGAAACTCTCTACCAGAACTACCTGAAACTGGGCGAATTCACTGAAAACAAACGGCTTAACGGCACTCAAGTAGTAACACAATATGCTTAATCCCAAACAAAGTGAAGTCTGGTTTGTCACCGGCAGCCAGCATCTGTACGGTGAAGAAACGTTGAAACAGGTTGATACGAATTCTCAAATCATCGCCGATTTTTTAAACAATGCGCCCCAGATTCCCCTGCGCGTTGTGTTTAAACCGGTCGTAAAAACGCCGGACGAAATTTACGCCATTTGCCAGGAGGCCAACGTTGCGCCCAACTGCGTGGGGGTTATCACCTGGATGCACACATTTTCGCCCGCCAAAATGTGGATTCGGGGGCTTACCGTGCTAAAGAAACCCATCCTGCATTTGCACACCCAATTCAACCGGGATATTCCCTGGGCGGACATCGACATGGATTTTATGAACCTCAACCAATCGGCCCACGGCGACCGGGAGTTCGGGTTTATGATGTCCAGAATGCGGATAAACCGCAAAGTTGTAGTGGGTTTCTGGCAGCAGCCCGACGTGCTGGAGCAGGTTGGCGGCTGGGCGCGGGTAGCCCTGGCGGCCTACGACCTAAAGACCATGAAAGTGGCCCGCTTCGGCGATAACATGCGGCAGGTGGCCGTAACCGAAGGTGATAAAGTGGCGGCCGAGATGACCTTCGGCGTTTCAGTGAACACGTACGGCATCGGCGATCTGGTGGCGGTCATCAACCAGATTTCTGACGCTGAAATCGACCGGTTGGTAGCCGAATACGCTGATAGCTACACGCTGATGGATTCCTTGCGGAAGGGCGGTACGCAACACAGTTCCCTGCGCGATGCGGCTAAAATCGAGCTGGGTATGCGGGCTTTTTTGCAGGACGGTGGTTTTACTGCCTTCTCCGACAATTTTGAAGACCTGCACGGCATGGCGCAGTTACCGGGCATTGCTTCGCAGCGTTTGATGGCCGATGGCTACGGCTTTGCGGGAGAAGGCGACTGGAAAACAGCAGCTATGGTGCGCACCATGAAGGTGATGGGTACGGGATTACCCGGAGGCAACTCGTTCATGGAAGATTACACCTATCACTTCAACCCGGAGAACCCGCTGGTATTAGGCTCGCACATGCTCGAAATATGCCCAACGATTGCCGCTGGCAAACCGAGTTGCGAAGTGCATCCGCTGGGTATCGGCGGCAAAGCTGATCCGGTGCGGCTGGTGTTCAATGCGCCCGCCGGTCCCGCCATCAACGTGTCGCTGGTCGACATGGGCAACCGCTTCCGGCTGATTGTGAACGAAGTGCAAGCCGTCGAGGTAACAGAAGCCCTGCCAAAACTGCCGGTAGCCCGCGCTTTATGGAAACCCATGCCCGACATGCAAACGGGCTGTGCCGCCTGGATTTACGCGGGGGGCGCTCACCATACGGTCTTCAGCCAGAATCTCACGACCGAACATATCGAAGACTTCGCCGAGATGTTCAATGTTGAACTGGTCATCATCGATAAGAACACCACCCTCCGGCAGTTGAAAAATGAGTTGCGCTGGAGCGAAGCAGCTTACAAATGAGTGAATCAGCGAATAACCGGGCTGGCGCTCCAGTGATTGAGTGAATGAACAGGCCAGCACTTTACTGGATAGACTAGGCTCAATAGTTGGTTTTGAAGCAATTCACTCATTCGCTCAATCATTGGAGCGCCAGCCCGGTCATTCGCTGATTCACTCAATCGCTCATTCACTCAGTCACTAATTCAATATGATGAGACATTTTTTATTCCTTTTGTGCGCGGGCTTTGGCTTTACGGCCGTGGCGCAAAACAAAGTAACCCTTCGGGCTGACGAGGGCAAAACCGTCATTAGCCGCCACATCTACGGCCATTTCGCCGAACACCTCGGGCACAGCATCTACGGAGGTTTTTATGTTGGCGAAGGCAATACCAAGATTCCTAACAAAAACGGGGTACGCCTAGACGTTGTCGACGCCCTCAAAAAGCTGAAGATTCCGAATCTAAGATGGCCAGGTGGCTGTTTTGCCGATACCTACCATTGGAAAGACGGGATTGGCGCGAAAGCGAAACGCCCGAAAATGGTAAATACCTGGTGGGGTGGCGTTACAGAAGATAACAGCTTCGGTACGCACGACTTCCTGAACATGTGCGAACTGCTCGGTACGGAGCCCTATCTATCCGGAAACGTGGGCAGCGGTACGGTGCAGGAACTTTCTGAGTGGGTCCAGTACGTCAACTTCCAGAAGGATAGCCCTATGTCGACGCTTCGGCAGCAAAACGGCCGGCAACTTCCCTGGAATGTGCGTTACTGGGGCGTTGCCAATGAGGCTTGGGGCTGCGGTGGCAATATGAAACCCGATTTCTATGCGAACCTCTACCGGCAGTACAGTACGTTCATGAACCCACAGGTTGGTAAAGAGAAGATTTTCCGGATCGCATCGGGTGCCAGCGACGACGATTATAACTGGACCGAAACCTTGATGAAGAACATTCCCCTGAATATGCTGGAAGGCGTTGCCATGCACCACTATTCGGTCTTCAGCTGGGATGAAGGCAAAAAAGGATCGGCGACCAATTTCACGGAGAGCGAATACTTTCGAACGATGAAACAGGCGTTCAAGATGGATGACTTCATCGAGAAACATTCGGCTGTTATGGATAAGTACGATCCACAGAAGAAAGTGGCGCTGATCGTGGATGAATGGGGAGCCTGGTACAACGTGGAACCGGGTACCAATCCAGGCTTTCTCTACCAGCAGAACACCATGCGCGATGCTATGCTGGCTGGTATGACCCTCAACATCTTCCACAAACACGCTGATCGGGTGCGCATGGCGAATCTGGCGCAAGCCATCAACGTATTGCAATCGGTGATTCTGACCAAAGATGAGAAGATGATATTGACACCAACGTACCACGTGCTGGAGATGTATAATGTCCATCAGGACGCGACACTGCTCCCTGTTGATGTGAAAACGGAAGACTACGAAGTCGAGAAAGAAAAACTCCCGGCGGTGTCGGTATCTGCCTCCCGCGATAAAGCGGGTAAAGTACACATCTCCCTGGTAAATATCGACGCGGGTAAGCCCCAAACCGTTTCGGTGAGTTTGAAAGGACTCAAGGCATCGGGTGTGACGGGCCGCCTACTAACGTCAGCAAAGGTTCAGGACCACAACACCTTTGAGAATCCAGCGAAAATCAAACCAGTCGCTTTCACCGGCACCAAACTATCCGCCGATGAGCTAACTATTACCCTGCCCGCTATTTCAGTAGTAGTTCTTGAACTTCAATGATTGAGTGAATGAGTAATAGAATGATTAAGTGATAAAATGCCAGCCACCTTACCCATTCTATTACTCAGTCATTCTATCACTCATTCACTCAAACACTTAATCATTCGCCATGTACCAGACCTTAAAAGAAGAATGTTACGAAGCGAATATGCAGCTGCCTAAGCTGGGGCTGGTACTGTTCACCTTTGGTAATGTTAGCGCCGTAGACCGGGAGCAGGGCGTGTTTGCCATTAAGCCCAGCGGTGTGCCGTATGATACGCTGCGGCCCGACGACATTGTGATCTGTGACTACGATGCCAGGGTGGTTGAAGGCACCCTGCGCCCTTCATCGGATACCAAAACACACGCCCTGCTCTACAAAACTTGGGACGATATTGGGGGAATTGTTCATACGCACAGCACCTACGCGGTAGCCTGGGCTCAATCGGGTCTGGATATTCCCATTCTCGGCACCACCCACGCCGACCACACGCACCAGGACATTCCCTGCGCGCCCACCCTCACCGACGAGATGATTCAGGGTGATTACGAACACGAAACGGGGCACCAGATTTTTAATTGCTTCACCCAAAAAGGGCTGTCGCATCAAGAAATGGAGATGGTACTCCTGCAAAATCACGGTCCGTTCACGTGGGGAAAGAACGCCGAAAAGGCCGTTTATAACTCTGCTGTGCTGGAAGAGATCGGGCGTATGGCGTACCTAACCCTGCAAATTAACCCGAACACCCCCCGCATAAAAGACACGCTGCGCCTGAAGCACTACGAACGAAAGCACGGCACCAACGCCTACTACGGGCAAGGCTGCTGATTGCTTTTTTCGTGGTACGCTTCTGTCATCCTGAGGCACGAAGGATCTTAGCGATTTAGTACCTAAGATCCTTCGTGCCTCAGGATGACAGAAGCGTACCACGAAAAAAGCCTCAAACGACTCCCCTTACCCCCTAACCTCCTACCCTTATGAAACTCGGACTGGAAACTCCGGACTACATTATCTTCCTGATTTACTTTGTTATTGTAGCCAGTTACGGTTACTGGGTCTACACCCACAAAGGCAAGCAAACCGCTGATTCGAAAGATTTCTTCCTCGCCGAAGGGTCGCTGACGTGGTGGGCCATCGGCTCGTCAATTATCGCATCCAACATCTCTGCCGAACAGTTCATCGGCATGAGCGGGCAGGCGTTTCAGTTGGGGCTGGCTATCTCAGTGTACGAACTGGTCGGCGGTTTATCGCTGGTGATCATCGCCATTTATTTCCTGCCGATGTACATCAAGAACAAGATTTACACCATGCCGCAATTCCTGCAACTGCGCTACGACCGGCGGCTGGCTACGATTATGGCGGTATTCTGGCTATTTCTATATATCATGGTCAACCTGACATCCATTATTTACCTCGGTGCCTTAAGTATTGAGAAAATGACGGGGTTCGACTTCATGGCCTGTGCCGTTTTCCTGACCGTTTTTGCCGTATTTATCACCCTGGGCGGCATGAAGGTAATCGGCTATACCGATGTCATTCAGGTGGTGTGCTTAGTGGTTGGCGGACTGGCAACTACGTATCTGGCCCTGAATTTACTCTCTGATAAGGTTGGTACGGGTGCCGGTTTGTTCGAGGGACTGAGCCTGCTGCGGGAAAAAGCCGACGGGCATATGCACATGGTGTTTAGTCCGGGGCAGTACCAGGTACACGACGGGCGCGGAGGAATGACAGACGCGTACGGTCAGCTTCCGGGCATTATGATGTTCATAATCGGTGGGCAGTGGATTGTTAATTTCAACTATTTCGGCTGCAATCAGTATATGATTCAGCGGGCGCTGGGTGCGAATCTGCCTACGGCCCGGAACGGCGTGTTATTTGCCGCTTTTCTGAAGCTGATGATGCCGTTTATTGTGGTGCTTCCGGGTTTGGCGGCTTACGTACTGTTTCAGGAAAACGCCGATTTGGCAATCGTGCAGGGCATCACCGACAACGGCATCGTTAAACCGGATAACGCCTATCCGGTACTACTCAACATTTTACCCGTTGGCCTAAAGGGGCTGGCTTTCGCTGCTTTAACGGCGGCTATTGTGGCCTCCCTGGCGGGAAAGGCGAACAGCATCTCAACTATTTACATGCTCGACATTCATCAGAAGTTTTTCGATACGAACATGAGCGAGAAAAAAACCGTCTGGCTGGGTCGCGTCACGATTGTTATTTCGTTCATCATCGCCCTCCTGATAAGTCCTTTTCTGAAAAATTTCGGACAGGGTTTCGAGTACATTCAGGAGTACACGGGCTTTATTTCTCCGGGTATCCTGTGCATCTTCCTGCTGGGCATGTTCTGGAAACGGGCAACGACCAATGGGGCACTGGCAGCCGCGATGCTCAGTATTCCATTATCGGCCCTGCTTAAAATTCAGGTCCCGACCATGCCGTTCCTTAATCGGATGGGCACCGTATTCTGGATTTGCGTTGTCGTGCAGGTAACCATCAGCCTGATCGAATCGCGGGGTAAGAATAACGCGAAAGCCTTTGCGGTCGACAGTCTCTGGTTTCGGACGAATACCCCCTTCCGCATGGGGGCCATTGCCATCTGTAGTTTATTAGCTCTTGTGTATATTTTCTTCTGGTAAACATTTAAACGCAGAGCAAGCAGAGTAATACACAGAATTAGAAGAGAAAAAAGAGTTTCTCTGTGTATTGCTCGTTTCGCTGTGTTAAAACCCTTTTTAACTCATGAAATACCTTAATCGAACTCTTGTTTACTCCTTACTCAGCGGCTGCGTCATGATGACTTCCTGCAATTCCAAAAAAGATACCGACCAGAAAGCCGGTATCGAAAAAACCGCGTTCGGCAAGACCGACGATGGCCGCGAAGCCGACCTGTACACCCTGCACAACGCGGCCGGGATGACGGTTAAAATCTCCAATTATGGCGGTACTGTCGTTTCGCTGACGGCTCCTGATAAGGCGGGCAACTTTGCCGATGTCGTACTGGGTATGGATTCGCTGTCGGGCTATCAGAAAGGGGTGCCCTACTTCGGTGCATTGATTGGCCGCTACGGTAACCGGATTGCCAACGGCAAATTCACGCTGGATGGCAAGACCTATACGCTGGCTGTAAACAACGGACCCAATTCGCTGCACGGTGGCCTGAAAGGATTCGACAAGGTGCTTTGGGCGGCCACCCCCGTTGCCGGGGATGAACCGGCGTTAAAACTGGCCTATACGGCGAAAGACGGCGAAGAAGGGTATCCGGGCAATCTATCGGTCGAAGTGACCTACACCCTGCAGAAGGATAATGCGCTGAAGATCGACTACAAAGCCACAACAGATAAGGCTACAGTGGTGAACCTGACCAACCATTCGTACTTTAACCTCACCGGCGATCCCAACAATGATATTTTGGGCCATGAAGTAACCTTAAATGCGGATCGGTTTTTGCCCGTGGATAAAGGCTTAATTCCGACCGGTGTACTGCAACCGGTTACAGGCACTCCGTTCGACTTTACGAAACCAACGGTAGTGGGAAAAAGCATTAATGACACCACCAACGAGCAAATTAAGCTTGGTGGCGGCTATGACCATGCCTGGGTGTTGAGCGACAGCAGCACATCATTAAAGCTGGCGGCTACGGTTCACGAGCCAACGAGCGGCAGGATTATGGAAGTACGCACCACAGAACCAGCCATTCAGTTTTACACGGGCAATTTTCTGGATGGCACGATAACGGGCAAAGGCGGCATCGTATACAAAAAGCGGTCGGCACTTTGTCTGGAAACGGAACATTACCCGGACTCTCCAAACCAGCCCAAGTTTCCTACTACCGTGTTGCAACCCGGCAAAACGTATCAGACGACAACGGTATACACGTTCTCGGCGAAGTAAAGCAGGTCTTTTTTCCACCAACAGAAATGGCAACCCATCATGGGTTGCCATTTCTGTTGGTGGTTGTTCAGAAAAATATTCTTACCCTCGCTGTTGGGCACGCAATTCAGCCAGTTCCTCGCGGAGCAGATCGTTAGTTTGCTGAAGCAACCGCATGCGCTCGTTGAGTTGAAACAGCAGAAACTCCATATTCTGTAGTCGCTCTTCGGTCGTGATAGCCGCCGAGGGCGAATCGAGCCGTTTAAACATCAGTCCTTCGCCCCGCAGCAGCCAATCGGCATTCACCTGAGGGTAGGTTACCAAAATCTTCTGAATCGTGTCGTAGCGCGGTTTTAGCCGCCCGTGCAGAATGTGGTACACTTTTTCGCCACGACGCTCGCCCAACTGACGGGCAAACTCCAGCACACTAATATTTAGTGCGTCGATCAACTGTTGAAGCCGCAATTCGATGGCCATGGAAGTCGGTGAAAAAGCGGATTAGACAAGCGCCTGTTCAGGATAAAAGCCAACCCCTATTTTTACGCTTAAATATGTAAAAACAGGCGGAGTATTTTAGAAAACGGGCTTGTTTTTTACCGAAAACTGTGTAATTTTAAGTCAGCAAACAACACCTTAGAAAAGGCAAAAGGGACCTGCATGGCGGGTCCCCTGTCCGAACAGTAAACAACAAATACTAATGAACACACAAAGCAAGCCCACAATCGAGACAAATCAAAGCGGAACAGACGGTAAACCTTACCAAAAAGTTACTGACGTATCCGCCGAGGTAGTCAATAACAGCACCGTCCGGCGGTACAAGTACCTCGAAGGTCATCCCCGGCAGTATCGATTCGACGCCAAAGAAGGGGTGTTCAACATCAATGGCAGCGAGAAACTGGGGCGTACGCTCACGTTTCAACCCATCGCCTGGCGCATTTTCACGGATAACATCTTGAACATGGGTACCAAAAACTGGGCTGAACTTTTCTTCATTGATGAAAAGAATTGTGTGTCGGCGGTGTTGTTTCACGGCTATTCGGTCGATAACATCTTTCGGCTGATTGAACCGCTTTATTACGATGATCTGACCTTGGCCGACGTGGTGATTACCGCTGTAGCCGAACGCAAAGAAAATAACAAGATCCAGCCCAAAGGTATCTACCATATCGCGACATTCTCCTACGCGCTGGGAGACCCCGAGCGTACTGCTGAACTGAAAGCATTTGCCAGCGACGTCAAAATCTTCCGCCAGGAAACGCTCACGGATATTGCGAACATCAAAACGGCCATGAATTATTACAACCCCTTTGCCATTGCCGCCGATGAACCCGCGCTGCTGACAACAGCCGTTTAATTGCATCTGTGTTCCTATATCCCGGATGATTCCGTCCCGTCGGCTCACCCAAGCAAATACACTATGATTTCTCAACTCATCGTTGACAGGCCCGGCGTAGATGTGCCGGGTCTGGTTTCCTGCCCCGTCGATGATTACCGGGCTTTGCCCCGCGTGTCTAATTCCGACCTGACGCGGCTTAAAGAAGAACATCTTGGCTACGGTAACAGCCTGCCATCGGCCCGGTTCGTTCAGCCTCGTACGCTGAACTTCGGGCGGGCCTTTCACCAGCACCTGCTGGAGCCAGAAACCATTGGTACGGTGATGGAGCAGTTTATGCCGGATCTACTGCCTGCTGATACCACTAAACTGCATACGCTGATGCACACCGTGCAGCAGGATGCGTTTTTTCGGCGGTATCTGCGGATGTCCGAACGGGAGCGTGTTGTGCTCTTTACAGACCCAGCTACCCAGATTGCCTGTAAAGCGCGGTTAGACATGGTGTATACCAGCCCCAAACGCCGGAACGCGCTGGTAGTTGACATGAAAACAACGTCGGCCCGGACGCAGGCGCAGTTTTTGCAAAGTTGTTACGACTATGATTACGACCGGCAGGCAGCCTTTTACCTCGACAGTCTCCGCCACGCGGATGGTAACGAGTGGGCTACTACGAAACAGTTCCGGTTTGTGCTCATTGGGGTGATGAAACAAAGCCCGCACCGGCTCTTTGTGGTCGATGCCACATCAATACCCAGCTTCATCGACTATGGCCGCAAAAAGTACCAGTTCTGGCTCCGTAAATGGAATCAGGAGCGGTCAGACCGACGTCAGGAGACAGCCGTCTGGCCTGCTACAGCACAGGCTGCTTAGAAAGCCCGTTTCCCGTTTTATCAAACTGCTCAACATGAACGCTTTTGTAATAGATCTTACTCCATCGGCACCTCAGTTCGACTGGGGTACCGATGGGCTGGTGCTCTGGATTGAAGAACTCAGTGCCACCGATAGTCTGACCGGCCAGTTAGACGCGGTACTCAACCGGGTTGCCTTTGCTATTGAACTGCAAACGGGCTGGGACCACCGTACCGATGTGGATACCTACCACCCGCTCTATGGCTACCGACTCCTGCTGCGCGACAGTCGCGGGGGCTGGCATGCCATCCGTACCGACGGAGCCGGTCGCTTTTTAGACCTGATTCCGCTCGAAGAGTTCGACTACGAAATTGCCTACGACAAGGTTATGTGGCTCGATTAAACGGCCCCGGCATTTTATGGCCGGGGCCGTGCAACGTTTTGGGGTTTTGTGTCATCATTAGACAAACACAAACCAAAACGAAGCATGAAATCCATTCTATCCCTCCTACTCCTGCTGTTTGTTTCGGCATCGCCCCTACTAGCTCAAACGACAGTTGACGCCCGCGAGATTATCGCTAAGATTGACCGCAAAGAAGCTGTATCGTATCAGAACGTTACCATCACCGGCGATCTCGACCTAACCGAACTGGCTAATAAACGGGCCAGCAACCAGGATTGGGGGCAGAAATCGTTTGTCAGCACCGTAACGGTACCGCTGACTTTCGTTAAATGCGTGTTTAAGGGGAATGTGATTGCCTACAAAGCACCCCGTGACGGAGAAAAACTCTGGAGTAACAACACCGTTTACAGTGCAGATTTTGAGGAAGCCGTACGGTTCGAGCAGTGCGACTTTGTGGGTGATGCGGCCTTTAAATACTCGAAGTTCCGGGAAGCGGCCGTGTTCACTAAAAATCGCTTTCAGGAAGAAGCCCTGTTTAAATACACCAAATTTGCCGGTAATGCTGATTTTACTAACTCAACCTTTACTGGGTACGCCAACTTCAAATACACCGATTTCAGCGAAGGGAGCGGGTTCCACGAAGCTACGTTCCAGAATTACGCCGATTTTAAATACACTGAATTTCGCGACGGTGTAGACTTCAGCAACGCGCAGTTTAACCGGATTGCGGATTTCAAATACGTAAAATTCCCACGGGGTACCAATTTCGCGGCTACTCGCTTCGACGGGTCAACCGATTTTAAATATGCCACCCAACAGGGACGAAAATTTTCACCGGAACGGTAGGTCAAGTCAACTTGCATAAAAAAGGCCTTCTGCTCGCAGAAGGCCTTTTTTACTGTGATTTCTTGTGGTTCATGGTGTCTTTGCGGGCACCCGTCTTAGCGCGCCGGGGAGCATAATCACGGTCAGGGCCGTCGTACTTTTTCTGCTCCTTCGCGTAGTTCGGATTAGCCGAATTCATACTCCGGGTCTTTGTTTTGACCGGCGTTTGTGTTGTTGGCGTCTGCGCCTGTGCATTCGCCATTTTTTGCTGTGTCGTCTGGGAAAGAGCCGTTCCGGCAATCAGCAGCATGGTTCCAAAAATTATTCGTTTCATTGATCAGACTGTATTGAGTCGTTCTATTAACCTGTCAAACCTAGTTTAGTTCAGCGAAACTGGCTTTAGCCCCGCTTCAATGAGTCGGCCATCATCTTTTCCCGACGCTTATTGCTGCGGCTACCACTCTGGCGGGCCTCCTGTTTCATCCGTTGCCGCAGACTAGTTTTCTTCACCGTAGCGTTCTTACGGGTGTTGGCCGTCGAAGTGGACTGCTGAATAGTTGGCGTCTGCGTTTGGGCAACCGCCGTACCAAAAAAAGCAGTCAGGCAGATCAGGTGGACAAAGAAAAACATTTTCATAGACGGCGGAGCGTTTTTTGTTACCATACAACCAGTTATGGACTGAATAGTCCTAAATACTGATTCAACGGTCACAATGCACCA
Source organism: uncultured Cytophagales bacterium (assembly GCA_964251665.1). Lineage (GTDB taxonomy): Bacteria > Bacteroidota > Bacteroidia > Cytophagales > Spirosomataceae > JBBQLG01. Next base: position 139,986 of record CAXUKO010000008.1, on the reverse strand, counting down.
CGCAAAGCCGTCCGGTACCGGGGTAAGTTTGGATACCGAGCGAGTTTACTCCATAAAAAAGCGGGTCATTGCTGACCCGCTTTTTTAGTCAATATGCTATCGTCTTAGTACGTAGTCGAGCTTGGCGTTGTTGTCGTACCCGAGTTCCGGTTGTTCCGGTTCCGGCGTGTATTGCCGTTGCCACCGGTTGTACCGTTCCCGTTCGTGGTACCGCTGCCGCTCATGGTGCTGCCACTCTGCTCAGTAGTTGAGCGGGTGCCGTTCGACATTGAACCGCCCTGGGTAGTCGTACCCATCGAGCCGGATGTTCCCGAACCTGTTGTGCCACTGTTGTACGTACCTGAGTTTGTGGTACCGGTTCCGCTTGTGCCCGTGCCATACGTACCCGTTGTACCAGTGCCCGTGCCCATTGTGCCGGTACCCGTACCAGTCGTACCGCTGTTGTACGTACCTGAACCAGTCGTACCGGCTCCGGTAGTACCCGTGCCTGTACCATTGCTTGTGTTCGTGTTGCCTGTATTGCTGTTCTGCGGATTTGTTGTTGTACCACCGGACGTCGTTGTACCGGTTCCGGTTGTGCCAGTCGAACCACTATTTGTGGTTTGTGCATTAGCTTGAAGGGTCAGGCCGGCTACCAGCATGAATCCCATTACTATTACCTTTTTCATAACGCTTGTGTTTATCTATGGTCTTAGTTGAGTACCGTAAACACAACACAAAATCAGGCCATTAGTTAGCGATATTGAGCCAACGGGACAAGCGAATCGTCATATGTACTGATAATTAGCGAAAGCGCAGACCCAGCAGCACGCCATACCCATAGGGTCGGCTCTGAAGCCGTTGCGACCGATCGGTCAGCGTTTGCCAGCCTAACTGCACAGATGGCTCTACCCGTAACCGCAGGCTCGCCGTCAGGGGGCGTTCAAATCCGTACGATGACTGCACAAATCCCGATACAGCACCGGGCCTGTTCACGTACCGGCCTACGGTAGCACCCGCCGTCAGGTAATGCTGCCACCGACCCAACCGGTTTAGCTGCCAGACCGCATCCGTACTCAGACCGGCGTAGTGCCAGACTGTCGTTTCGCCGTAGTTATGTTCGGTAAAAACGGGAGTCACCTGAACCGACTGGTTATCGACAACCACAACCTGTACCGAATCGGGCCGTACCGACCGGACGGCATAATGCAGTACCTGACGTACCTGCTGATACACCAGACTTGTGCGCAGCCGAAGCCGACGGGTCAGGGGCCACTCAAGCCCCAGTTGTAAACGCCCGCCGATGCGGTCGGCGGCCAAAGACTGGGCACCCCGGATATTGCTCACTAACTCATTATCGGTATGAATCGGATCAATCTGCTGGTAATTGTAGAGTGGCGTCAGGCTGACTAACCAGGACGGATGGTTATTGGGGCGGCTGGACTGCGATGCAGCCGGGGCAGCCGCCAACACGCCCGGCAGGGAAGTTGTCACGCTGAACGCCCGAAAGGGCCGCGCTGCCATTAGCCTGAGCGTTTGAATCGCTGGCGCTGACTCAGCAGAGCCGTCAGCGGTGACCGTCTGCCGGGTTAGCGCCGGGTTGTAAGTAGCCTGTTTCCCAACATCGGCCTGCCGATTGGGTTTAGACAGGCCGTAGTCCAAGCCGTTCGGCGTGATGTTCCGTTGCTGAAGCTGCCCGGCAATCCGGTCTTGATGCGTAGCGGTGGGTCGGCGGTTTGTTGCGGCAGGTAGTGCCAAAGCCATTCGATCCGGCTGCGTCTTTACTGCTGCCCGCGTCAGAGCCACCTGATCAACTACAGCCGCAGGATCAACGGTATTCCTCTGCTCTTCCCGCCGGTCTGTCGCTGCTTTGGATAGTAACGGGTCAGGTTTAGCCTTTGGCAGAGTTTCAGGCTGGTAGGTCACCGGTTTATCGGTGGGCAGCGGGGTCATGGCAGTAGTCGCAGGCGAAACCGGGCGGGCGGGTCGGTGCGCAGCTACAGTCGGCATTACCACGCGTGACTGTTCGATGGACTGATGTAACGCCAGCCAGCCGCCCGCACCGAGTAGCAGCATAGCCGCCACACCTCCTGCTATCCATCGCCGATAGGGGCGTGGCGGATTGGCAGCGGCCAGAATACGGTTCAGCGCATCGGCCGGGGGCTGATCGGTATACTCGCCGAGTCGCTGTCGAAACAGGTCATCCCAGGCCTTGTCGTGGTCATCCCGTTCTGAGTCAGGAGTTTTCATAACTAATGATGCCGAGTTGGCTGAGTTTATGTCTGAGCAGTGTTTTGGCCCGCGCCAATTGTGATTTCGACGTTCCTTCGGCGATGCCGAGCATATCCGCAATTTCAGGATGCGTATAGCCGTCCACAACGTATAGATTAAAAACCATCCGATACCCATCGGGCAGGGCAGTGACCAATACCACAAGTTCATCGGCCGACAGCCGGGCCAGTACATCGGTATGCGCGTCGGAGCGCTGATCAAATGCCAGTTCGGCATCCGTTTCGGCGCGTTGCTTTATATTTTTGTGGTAGACGTTGATGGCGGTATTCACCATCACCCGTTTCATCCACGGCAGCAGCCGGTCCGTTTGCTGAATGGTATGAAGTTGCTGAAAAATACGAATGAAGCCTTCGTGGAACATATCTTCTGCTTCAGGACGGCTGCGGGCGTAGCGACGGCACAAGCCCATCAGCCGCGCCTTATGACGTTCGTAGAGAATCGTCTGGGCGCGGGCGTCATTCCGCTGGCATGCCTGAAGTAGTTCCTGATCCGACTGCATGTAGTTAATCTGTCAATATCACAGTAACCTGAGCCGAAGAACGGTTATTTTTTACATCCACCAGTTCGTACGTAAATTTATGAGTGCCTTTTTTAGGTAATGCGCTAAGGGTGTAAAAAACCACGCCATCCCGGATAGTCAGGTTAAGCGCCGATGGGTTTTCCGAGATACGCATGCTGGCTATGGGTGAACAGATTCGATCATTCAACAGCACCGGAATCTGAACAACGCCCGCTTTAGCGTCAGTATCCTGCCCGAGCGAAATGGTTAGCTGATTGCTGCGGGCGGTTAGCTGACAGGCCGCGTCAACGGCCCGCGCCTGAATCTGAACCGTGGCCTGCATACAGGTACCGCTCTCGCACCGTTGATACGTCAGGTTATCAATACCCGTTGCGTTGGGGTTAGGTTTATAGATAACTAATTGCGGCTTTGCCTTGCTTACATAAGCAATTCCCTGCGTTGGTGCTTTTACAATTGACACTGGCATTCCCCGACTTCCCCGGCAAATCTGATCGTTAGCCAATACGGGTATAATCAGCGAATCGGCAGCAAAAAGATGCCGGTACGTTACCTCATCATCGTTGAGCGTTTGTTTACAGTTCAGGGGGTCACCCACAACAATCAATACGGGTGCGACGTAGCATTTAGCACTGGTACTGCCGTCCGTACAGATTTTATACACAAAATAGTCGCGTCCGTTGAACGTCGCATTTGGCGTATACACAACGGATTGCCCACTGAGCGCAACGGTGCCGACTTTCGGTTTAACGATCACACTCAGCGTGGCCGGATTGAGTTGCCCATCGCAGATTTTATCATTTTTCAGCACGTCAATCGTGATGGCTTTTCCCATCGGGGTTTCAGCCCGATCCGGTAAAGCACCCGCAATACAGGGAATTTTATCGTCGTCGTCGGCCAGTTTAACGGTCATGTCCATCGCCGTTGCAGCACCCTGATTCTGCTGCGTAGCCGAGACGGCAAAATCGTCGTCGCCCGCCACAAAGGAGGCATTGGGTTCGTAAAGCAGTAAGCCGGTCGTGGCAAACGTAAGCTTACCTGACTGCGGCTGGCGCGTAATTTTAAAGGTGGTGGCCGTCTGAAGATTGTTCAGCGTCGTCAGGTCAACAGCCACTTTGTTATCGGGCAGGGCAAAGAGTTCAGTATCGTCCGTACGGGTATCCGTCGGTGGCATATCCTGCCCGATGCGGTCGCACGCCAGAAAGCCAATGGTCAGTAAACTCAGCCAGACCAGCCGATGCAGCGAAAATTTCATGGAAAGATGCCTGTGTAATTAATCGCCCTGACAACCGGAGCGACCAAACGGTTGCATACCCGCAATAGCCGAAACTAAACAAGCCCCTTCTGATGAAGGGGCTTGCTCAAAATAGGGTTACCTCACAGCCCTGTCTCACCTAACCCCTCTCCTAAAACAGGAGAGGGGTTGGGGTGAGGTAAGTGAATTACAAATTCCCCTTTTTCATCTCCTGAACGGCAAAGTTGGCCGCGCGGGCCGTCAACGCCATATAAGTCAGCGAAGGGTTCACGCACGAGGCAGACACCATGCAGGCTCCGTCGGTGTTGAAAACATTTTTCACGGCATGAACCTGGTTGTGTGCGTTCAGAACCGACGTTTTCGGATCGCGACCCATGCGGGCCGTTCCCATTTCGTGGATACCGATGCCAGGGTGCTTCGACTCATCGTTGTAGGGACGAACGTTTTTAACACCGGCAGCTTCGAGCATTTCGGCGGCATCGTTCATCATGTCGATCCGCATTTTGCGCTCGTTTTCGCCATAGGCAGCATCGAACACAATCAGGGGAAGGCCCCACTTATCTTTCTGGTCGGGCGATAGGGTCATGCGGTTGTCGGGATTGGCCAGCATCTCACCAAAACCACCCAGACCCATTGTCCACTTACCCGGCGTGGTGAGCGATTCTTTAAAATCAGCACCGAACCCAGCCACGTTGTTACCCCGGCCCCAGCCTTCGCGACCGGCACCGCCCTGATAACCGAATCCGCGCAGGTAATCACGCTTGTCGCCAGCCCAGTTCCGGTAGCGGGGTACATACACACCATTGGCGCGACGGCCATAGTAGTATTTGTCTTCCATCCCCTCGAAATCGCCGGATGCACCAGCGGCCAGGTGGTGATCCATGATATTACGGCCCAGTTGATCGCTGTCATTGCCCAATCCGTTGGGGAAACGAGCCGACTTGGAATTCATCAGAATGGACGTACTGGCAAATGACGACGCATTCATGAAGATAATCCGGGCGTAGTACTCACGAACGGCTTTGGTGTTCTGATCGATCACCCGAACGCCGGTTGCTTTTCCTTTCTTCTCATCATACAGCACCTCAGCTACAATAGAATCCGGAAGCAGCGTTAGCCGACCCGTTTTCATGGCGGCAGGCAGTGTTCCCGACTGGGTACTGAAATAAGCACCGTAGGGACAGCCGCGCATACATTGATTTCGGTACTGGCATCCAGCCCGACCCAACGCGTATTGCTGTTGCGTAGGACTAGTCAGGTGAGCCGTCCGGCCAATGGTAAACGTCCGGCCTTTGAAGGCTTTCTCAGCCCGGGCTTTCACTTCTTTCTCCACGCAGTTCAGTTGCATGGGTGCCTGAAACTGCCCGTCGGGCAATACACTCAGACCGTCTTTGTTGCCACTGACGCCAATATAGCGCTCGACATAATCGTACCAGGGTGCCAGATCAGCATAGCGGATCGGCCAATCGACGGCAATCCCTTCTTTCAGGTTCGCCATGAAATCTTCGGGGTTCCAGCGGTATGATTGCCGCCCCCACATCAGCGAACGGCCACCTACGTGATAGCCCCGAATCCAGTCGACCTGACGGTTTGGTTTTTCGAGGTATGGGTTTTCCTTATCGTTCTCGAAATGATGACGCCATTCTTCATTCGCGGTGTAGCCGGTGCGCATATTAGCCCAGTACTCCTCAGCGGCCTGCGTTGTGATGCGGCCCCGGTGCGGAAATTCCCACGGATTTTTGGTCGCTGTTACATACCCTTCGATATGCTTAATATCCCGCCCACGTTCGAGCATCAGTACTTTAAGGCCTTTCTCGCTCAGTTCTTTAGCGGCCCAGCCTCCTGAAATACCTGACCCCACAACGATGGCGTCGTAGGTCATATCTTTTATGGAATCTATATTGAGGTTCATGTCTTTTAGTAGGTAAGTTTAGCAAGTCGGTAAGTGGTTTATTGGTCAGTGGACAACTTACTGACCGCACGGGCGGCCCCGTTACCACCTTATCGACTTACTGACTGAGGTTAAATAGCCCACGCCTTCTGGCCGGGTTTGAGGGTTACGCAACCGTCGTAGCGGCCGGGAACAGCAACGTATTCCAGAGCCTGCGTACAACCGATCTCGGAGGTGAAATAGCCCATCAGCGTCAGATCTTTAAGCATCGTAAAGAATGGCGTAACGCTCTTTTGCTTGTCTTTGGGAAGCTGTACGTCAACCTGACCGTTACCACCCTGTACACCCTTACCCGCGTTTCTCTGCTGTAGAGCGTCGGCTTCGAGTTTCTTCACGATTTCAATACGCTGCGCAGGATCGAGCTGAACAAATGCCTTACCATACGCGTCGGCGCTGAGTTTATTAGTTTGCGTCAGGCCATCCAGAAAGCGTTGCTGATCAGGTTGCGTGTAGCAATCTTTCAGCACGATATCGATAATTTCGTTCACCTTGGCAGCCTTGGCGCCGGGCGTTTTAGTGGTCGGAATAATCACTTCCGCCAGTTCAGCCACGGTGGCATCCTGATCGGCAGTGAATAACAATGGGTTACCGGTTAAGGCACGTTGAGCAGCTGAGGCTTCGAGCGTATCAGCCAGTGCAGGCAGCGATACAGTGGCCCCGACCAGCGTCGCTACGCGTAGAAGGGCATCTCTTCTATTCATGAGAGTATGGAGCTAAAAGTTGTCTTATTTAAAAACGGCGTAGGATCTTACAAAGATATGAAGGCGAGGCAGTTTTGCATAATTAACCGGTTAATAATTGGCATTTTTGATCAACCTGCAGTTTCACCGATGCAGTTTAACTGGATGTGTTGCATTTACAAACGGAACGGGATTGTTTTCCTGCCAAACAATGTTATCACGCCAATGACCATAAAATAGGTCTGCGGAAAAGCACTACCTTTGCAATCCTTTTTGACCATAAAAACAAAGAGCATTGATTTTCAAGCCTTTCGCTTTTCATCACCAGTAGTGATTACTGTATTTTTCAATGAAAGAAGACGATTTCAAATCAGGTGACCGCCGGGAAGGTGGACGCCCCGCCTACGGCCGTCGCGATGATGCCCGCAGTGGCAACAATGATGCACGGCCCCGCATGAACACGGACCGTCGTGACGACAATGCCGGTTCACGCCCCTTCAACCGGGATCAGGCCCGACAGAACGCGGCCCGACCGGACGCAGCCCGACCAAACCGTGCCGATGGTGCAACTCCCCGTAATTCGGACGATCGGCCACGTCGGGACTTCGGCAGCCGCGATGAGAATGCCGGATCACGCCCATTCAATCGCGATTCGCGCCGGGACGACAACCGGCCGACCAATGGCTCAACAGACCGGCCGCGCTACAACAGCGACGATCGCAACCGCCCAGCCTCGGACAATCGGCGTTTTGACCGCGATGCTACTAATTCCGACCGCCGGTCTGACAGCCCACGCCGGGACGACAATCGCACAGGTTCGGCCTCGCGCTTTGGCAATAAACCCGAACGCCGGGAGGAATACCCAAGACCTAAATTCAACCGGGACAACAACCGTTCCGATGAACGACCACGCTATAATGACCGGCCAGCCCCCCGTTTTGACCGGGATGCGCCAACCCGTCAGTTTGATAACGACCGCCCTGAACGCAATGACAGATCGGAACCTCGCACGGAACAACCCCGCAGCGATCGTCCTGCCCGGTCGACCGATGATATCCGTCAGCGCAGTGGCGAAGACCGATTTGGCCAGGAACGCAAGTACGAGGAACGGCGCACTGCTGCACCACGCGAAAATACCGACCGCCCTTATAACCGAGACGACCGCAGCCAGAATACGGAGCGGCCTACCAGTCCACGCCGTAATGATGACCGACGTGACGACGCCCGACCCCGTTCGTTCGATCGGGATGCACCCCGTCGATTTGATAACGACCGCAACACCAGTTCAGACCGACCTAAACCTCGTTTCGACAATGACCGGCCTACGGGTTCGCGCAACAGCAGCCCGGCCCCTCGTTTTCCACGTCAGGACAACCAATCCGGTCCACGTCGGTCCGGTCCCAGTTCTGAAGAACGGCGTGTAGGTAAGTACGACCGGGCGCCCCGTTACGACCAGGAAACGATGCGCAACAGCATTCCCCAGCGGAAACGTGAGGAACTGGAACGCGCCGAAAAACGTGACGATGGCACAATCCGCCTGAACCGGTATATTGCTAACGCCGGCATCTGTTCGCGCCGGGAAGCCGACGAACTTATTGCCCGGGGTGACGTGCAGGTGAATGGTAAAGTAGTTACCGAGATGGGACATAAAGTGCAACCCGGCGACGTAGTGAAATACGGCAACCGGATACTTAATCCCGAAAAAATGGTGTATGTGCTGTTGAACAAGCCGAAAGACTACATCACCACGACTGACGACCCCGAAGAGCGCCGAACCGTTATGGAGTTGGTGGCTGATGCCGGTCCGTTCCGGATTTACCCCGTTGGTCGGCTGGACCGCAATACAACGGGTCTGATGCTGATGACCAACGATGGTGAATTGGCCGAAAAGCTGACGCACCCTTCGAACGAAATCAAAAAGGTGTATCAGGTTGAACTGGACAAACCTATCTCGGATGAGCATTTCGAAGCTATTCAACGGGGGGTGGAACTGGAAGACGGCTTAATTAAACCCGACGCATTGAGCATTGTAACGCCCGACGCGCAGGTGGTTGGTATTGAAATCCACAGCGGTCGCAATCGCATTGTGCGCCGTATCTTCGAAAACTTTGGTTATGAGGTCACCAAGTTGGACCGAACCTCTTATGCAGGCCTAACGAAAAAGGAATTACCCCGTGGTAACTGGCGATTCCTAGAGCCGAAAGAAGTCATAAAGCTAAAATACCTGCAATAAACCAGCAGACCCGATTCAGCAAAAAGGCCCGTATTATGTACGGGCCTTTTTGCTGAAATACCCTGTCAAGTTAACTATTTATGGAATGACCGACTCTGTCACCCTTTCTATAGGGTACATCAGTAAATCAGTGACCAAATTTGACTACTTCGGTCAAACGCATAGTTGTACTTCCCCATGAACATAAACAGGACATGATTTTTTTGCCGATATTCGCAGTAGTACATAATTTACAAACCCAGATGGTAAACGCTGCATTTATTCAAGTATAATAAATGATTATCAATCAGTTAGCAATAGACTTGAGACGAATGGTTAAGTAAGTACTACCGTCTGGCAATCAAAAGTTCAGTCCATCATATTGTATTATACCTTTTTACCATCACTCAGCATGTTAAATCCATTTACTCGTTCCCTCCTTTTTTACGGCTCATTAGTGAGTTGCACGCTTGTCAGCATTGCACTCGTTTATCTGGCTACAAACAGAACTATTTTTAGCGGAGTCAACCCTGTAATACCCACATCAATCCTTGGCGTTTACATATACGGTGCCGTAAGTTTTATGAATCGCTACCGGAGCAGACTTTTTGCCAATATTCTTTCTCCCAAGCACACTTCATTGCCCCTGAAGTGGCTGCGTTTATTTGGGTTGAAACACCCTTCGCGTCATTAAATGACAGCATCCGGACACCACCAAATTGCCGTCCCAAATTTATTCAGTACTCGTAGTTATCTTGTTAATGTTCCTAATAAAGCTTAGCTACAGCAAAACACAAAAGAGCCACTGATATCAGTGGCTCTTTTGTGTTTTGCTCTTCCTGTGAAGGATTGGATACCAGGAGCGGGTACAAAACTATGAAGCTAATCCTTTGATTATCAACGACAAAGACTTGCTTGAGTAACAAATAAGTAACAGAAATTGCATGAGCAACAGAAATTAGAGAAAAATGACTCTATATCTGTGCTTAATTTAAAGTTTTTCAACTACCCCCCCCTGAGTTTTGACAGCGTTTCTTTTTTGCTGGCTTAACGGTAGTGCCATTGGCTTAGTGGCGAGAGTCAAACTACCCCTCCCCACAAAAAAAGGCTCCCACATTGAGGAGCCTTGCTCATTACATACCCTCCTCATCTTTTGCTGGCTTGGCTACTTCTCTTTCAGACTTGAAAGGATCTTGAGCTTGTCAAAGTAGTCATTCCAATATTTAGGCTGGCTAGTTGGGTTATTGCTGTCATTGTAAAGGAAAACCATATTTATAGCCCCCTCCTGGTCGCGTCTGATACCGTCTGAGTCATTCCAAGCAATAGACTTCAGTAACGTTTCAGTGAGCCTCTTGTAGTGGGTGTAAATTGGTAGATCTAAGGTTTGAAACGTGCTCTTGTAATCCTGATTGTTGAATCCAAGCGGCATATACTCCCGATTGAAGGCGTACCAAGCTCCTGTATCAATACGTTTCAAACCGTAAGGCAAATTGATTCTAAAAAAGTCACCAAGCATAGTTATAAGGTTTTAGTATAAGATTGTAGTCAGAAACGCCCTCAGAAAATAACCTTAATCCTTAGGGATAAGGCCGCTTTAATCATTCAAAAGTCAGGCAAAAGTCAGGTTTTATCAGGTTTCCTCCTCAGATCTAAAACCGCCCTTCTAACACCAAGTGTCATAGACTCAGGCGACCACCGCAAATGGTCAAACTCCCATTGCATGAACTCTAGCCTCTCCAATCGTTCAGCCCGCTTTGTTTGCATCCCTTGGTAAACCCCTGCTCTACGTTTTCCTTGTAAGACACTAATTTGCTTGTCTAACTGCCAATACCTGTTGTTGGCATATTCACGCTTAGAGGACTGCTGAGAGGGGTAATAAATACGGTGCTGGTAAGCTAGGCGACTTTTCCAGATCGGGCAACCGTAGGCTTTGTAGAGCACTCTACAACGCTTGCCACTACTAGGGCAAATGAAATATAAAACCGCTCCTTTACCCAGGTTGCTAGGCCTTGACTCCAGGTAAACCGTATCATCCCGGTTCTCCTTTTCTCCTGTTCTTTTGTCTGTGATCGTGTAGGTCAATCTGATACTTGGACGTTGAGCCGTGTCTAACGGCCAACGACTGTCTATATTGATAATGCCTGAGGGGTTGCCATTGCAATGCCATGAGAGAGAGCCTGAGGTAAATTTGCCTCTTATAAGATACCCCGCTTTGAGTAGGTAGCTGAGTTCAATTCTCAAACAATCATCGGTAGTCCAAGCCCCTGTACTGTTGCGCCCCATCGATCAATTGGTTATGGTTGTAGAGTGTGCCATGTTATGTTGTATTCATGTTGATATCTTCTGAGGGCGTTACATAAAATGTAACGCCCCGCTTGCCTTGCCCGCGTTCGCTCAATCAGAATCCCATGCCATTGTCTCAGTTGGCTTCTCCTTCTCTATGACAAAAGGGAGTAGTTTACAAAGTAAAACGGCCCGCTCCTTTGGCTCAAGTCCTGCCATAAGTAAGGGGAGGTTTGATAACTCCAGGTCAATGATTTTTCTCAGCGTTTCCCGATACTGAGATTTTGTTGTTTGCTCCTGTTGTGTGTTCATCCTGTTATAAAAATAGCGTTACAAAAACTGTTACTTAAAACACCTTACTATAAGACCTTAGCGGTAGAACTGCTGAGCCTGTCTCACTTTTGCGCCTACCTCTCCCATTAGATCAGCGGCCCGCTCTACCTCAGCCGCGCCCGATTTTGCTGGTTGCTGGCTGAGTTCTCTGATACGGTCTTTTAGCCGTTTTACTTCAATCCGGGTTTTGTATTCTCCTTTCAGCCTATTTTGCTCAATCATCTCCAGTGTAGCCAACTCCCCGCCCAACTGCTGAACTAACAGCCGCTCAGCAATCTCAGTAAACTCCTTACGGCTTCTCATAGCTTGCTTTAGATTTATGTCAACGGGGTTGATTTTCTGAATAGCGTCAAACTCCTTCACCCAGCGATCAATAAGGCTCATATAGAAGCCTTCAGCGTATAGGTCAGCGGCCGTTACTTGTGCCCGGTTGAACTGTTGCGGTAGGCGACTAACAAAACGCCCCTCATAGCGTAGTGTGTTCTTTCCCTGCCAAAGATCAGGTACAACTAACCCGGCCTGTTTCCCCTGAGCTTTTTTGTCATAGAAGGTTAGAACGCGCTTACCATTCTGATACCGTATGCTTTCAGGCTGAGTCAGTCGGGCATAGTGCTGGCATAAGCCTAACTCAGTAAAATAGGCGGTTGGCGGGTAGCGGGTCAACATCGTTTTTCCCACATCAATACGCCCAACGCTAGCCAGGCTCATAGATAGGCTTAACCCATCTGAGAGTTGTTCTATGGCCCGTTGTACCTCTTGGCGGGTAAGGTTGCCAAAGTTGTTTTGGTGGTAGTATGTGCATAAACTCCCCTTTACCCACAAACCCGCCCCGCCCGCGCTAACTCTTAGGTTTCTGAGGTGGCCGCTTACTGAAACCTCCCCGCTTGGCTGCTGGTGCAACGTTGGCCGCTCTAGGCGATCAGCGACTAATGCAGGGAGGTCATTCCTCCCCGCTAAGTCTGCTGGTAGAAACAAATGAGCCGTGTCAATCATGGCTCATTGCTTCTTGTATGGGTAGTAGTCACCCGCCAACGTTCTGATTTGCTCAATCTCCCCGTCAAACTCCCCATCTATGAGGAGGTTATAAAGGTTGTCTATGAGCGGTTTCCCGCGCTCGATAAGCAACAACTCAATTACTTGCTTTTGCCAGTCACAGAGAAAAAGAAAAGCGTCGTGTCTGAAAGGAGCTGCGGGGTTTGGCTTACCATCGCTTAGCTTGTCTTTACCGTTAGGGTAGCCATAGCAGAAGCCGTTGAACTCAGTACGCTCAAAGTACAGGCTTGTAAGGTTTTGTTTACCATCGCCAAGCGTATAGGTTGCCCGCCGTTTACTATCAGCCTTTACCATTTCCTTTGCAGGAATTAGGTAGAAGAACAGCATCCCGTTTTTGCGCTGAAAGGTTGGTATAAGGTTGTGAGAGGCCGGGTTATAAGCGGCTGTACAATCTAAGCGGTTTGGGCTTTTGAAGCCGTTGAGCGTTCTGATTTCTTCAGCCAGAACCTCAAAGCGGTAGTAAGCAGTGATAGTATTCATTTCCCTACCCCTCCTTTCCGCGCTGGCTTTGTGGCTACATAGTTAGCGGCCTGTTGCTCAATCTCCTCAGTTGTGGCAACCCGGTTACGCTTTAACCAGGAATCCAACTCAGGTCGGTCAAAGTAGATTGTCTTGCCCTCAGGTTTGTAAAATGGTATGCCTCCCCCTGAGGTGAGTTTGTAGAGGTAGCTTTTGCTAATACCTGAGTAGACTGAGGCCTCCTCCAAGGTCAGCGTTTCTTTCTGCCCGGCCAATAGCCGTTCAATACGGGCTAATTGTAGCCCCTGCTCCTGTAATTGCTGGCTGAGATCAGCCCCGCTCATCGTAGTAGAATCCATCATTCACACGGTTTAAACGTTTGAAAAAATGGACTTGCAAGTCCGGTCAGTTGACCATTGTTATAACGAGAGCAAAGAAATCAAACAAGGGAGAACATCTTTGAAATTACGGTACCACAGTATCAATGTTTTCTGAGGTATGGATCACCAAAAAACTTTAACTTTTTCAATAAAGAATCTACTCTTTTCTTGTCTTTCAACTTAGATTTTCCAGACTTGATGTTATGCAGGCTCGTCGTTACATTGCTGTAATTAAGCCTGTTACCTGTCTTTGTGAATGTATATCTATGCTTGCTTATTACGATGTGCCAATCATAGTTCACAATGTACTTTTCCATGAATAGCCTATAAAAAAAATATAGTAGTGTCTCGGTCCCGGTTTTCCAATACATTGGCCATAGGCTTATTGGCCCATCCTGGAGATAGTATATGAATTCAAATGAACTTTGGTCTTTATCGAGAAACCCTGCTTTCTTCAGAATCCTGCACAAATACCTTGCTTGTGCCTCAGATAGAGTGCAGTGAAAAGACTTAGTACTAGGTCTATATATACCACCTTCTAAGTAAAGTATTTCACGTAAAGACTCTGATGCTCGTTGGGCTATGAACTTAGCGTCAATCAGGTAGTAGAGCTTATCTGCTTCTGAGTACTCTGCAAAGTTCTCTGGCACTCTGTCAAATTCATTTAGGTTGAATCTGATTCCTCCCTTTTGTATTTGGTGCAGTATATTTCTTATTAATTGAGGAAGCCGGTAGGTGAAAAACATTTGTGTTGGAGAGCAGTCATAAAAAACAACGTAGTATTCTTTTTGCAACTCATTGATGTAAGCTTGTTTTTGCTCATATGCTAAGTATTTTATATCTTCTTTAGCCTTCAAAACTTTTTGCCAAAGCTCATGTGATCTTACATTCATTTTATTTTCCCTTGCATATATGAAGCTGTATTTGTTCTTAATTATGTATCTATAAATTGTAAACTTATTGCCTGTAGATACATTCACAGGAAATCCTTCCCCTGAAATCAAATTTAGCTGGCCGGTCATAGCTCAATCTCAGGTAAGCGGTTAACAGCGTTCTGTTTGAGAGCCTCAACAACCCGTACGTACTTCTGCGTATGCTCTAGGCTGGTGTGGCCTAGGAGAGAGGAGACAGATTTAAGGTCAGTCTCATAAATCAGGAGGTTAGTAGCAAACGAGTGACGAGCTACATGAAAGGTTACGGTCTTTGTCAAGCCCGCCCGCTCTTTCCAGTAGCGTAAGGCCTTCAACATACCCGTATGAGAGGGGAGAACAAATACAGGCTCCTCAGCTTTGCCCGCTATACCCATGAGCCGCTGAGCTGTGGCATTAAGATTAATGATTACAGGCTTGCCCGTTTTCTGCTGGGTCATTTGAATAGCCCCGCTTTGAATATGCCTCCAGGTTAACACCTTCACATCACACCAACGTAAGCCGGTGTTACAGGCAAATAGAAACGCCCTTTTCACGGTTTCATTCCCACAATAGGTTTTTGCCAATAGTTGTAGCTCCTCAACGCTTAAAATGTCTTTGGCTACAACTTTATCAACTCGCTTATTTGGCACATCCTGAGCGGGGTTTGTGGTGAATACCTTATCACGTACGGCTTGTTTCAAGACCTTTTTAAACTTGGCAAAGAAGTCGTACGGTGTTTCCCCGTTTAGACTTGGGTGATTATCCATGAACTCTCTGAACTCCTTGCAGAAAGTCTCATTCACCGCCCGCGTTGCTAAGTAATCAGTTTGGGCAAACTCCTTAAGGTATTTGAGGGAGTAGCCAAACATACGTACATCCTTCTTTGTGTAGCTGGCTATGTAGCGTTGGAAGTAATCAAAGAAATTGATCTTTTGCTTACCGGCCGGTGTCTCCCCGTTCTCCTCAGCCCCGGCCTGTAGTTCGCGCTTGGCTCGTATGTTCTCAGCGGTTTGAGTTACGGCTTTGTTGTGCTGCTTCTCTAACTCGTCTTTGGGTCGTTTGTAGAGGTAGAGTCTGAGAAACTCGTATTTGCGCTCCTCCCCGTTGTAGAGGTCGAGATACAGGCTCACTTTCCCGTTAGCTAGGGCTTTCTTTCTTAGTTGTACTGCCATTTGCTTTTAGTCCGCTTTTGCTTTCTGTTGGTAAGATAGCAAGTAATGAGTAACAAGAAATGCGGTAATAACAGAAAAGAAGGGAAAACAGAAAAGCCATAAAACACAAAACCCGCTGATTATCAGCGGGTTTTGTTTGCTCTTGTTTACCCTTTTTAGAGGGCTTTGTACCAGGAGCGGGAGTCGAACCCGCACGGGCTTGTGGCCCACAGGATTTTAAGTCCGGCGTGTCTACCGATTCCACCATCCCGGCATTTACGAAAAAAGCACCGAAACCGGTGCCTTGTTCGTGGAGCGAAAGACGGGGTTCGAACCCGCGACCTCGACCTTGGCAAGGTCGCGCTCTACCAGCTGAGCTACTTTCGCATTGACTTTCCGCCGTTGTGGTGGCGAATTGTGGATGCAAAATTAGGCGTTTACCGGCGTTTGTCAAGCCCTGGCCCGAAAAAAATTTCAACAAAGTCCCTGCACAGCTACTTTACAGCTGTCTATGAACGACTTAAAAACAGCAGCGTCAGAAAAAAACCGTTCAAACCCAGCCCCGCCAGCATCGTCATCCGCATGGCGGACCGGAAATCAGCCCGGTTACTGTCGCGGTGAACCTGAACATACCAGATCAGAAAGAAGGCCATGGCGGGCAGAATGAAAGCAAGGAGGAGATAGAAAGGCGATTTGCCTTCGAAATAAACGTAGAATCCCGTTAGTGACACGGCAAACACGGCCACGGCACAGACAAACGTGCCCCGAACGCCCAGTAGCCGACTCAGGGTGAGATCCCCCCGGCGGGCATCTTCCTCATGCTGATAGACCTGTGTGATTGGATAAAGAGCCAGGCAGTTGAGCGTGCAGAGCAACGCGGCCAGTATTGAATGTAGGGTTAGCAGGTCAGTAATTGGCAGGTTATTGATGGCCTGATAGGTCATTAAATAGGTAAACCCGCCCTGGAAAAAGCCCACAATCAGCCAACTGGCAACGGGGTATTTTTTGAGCCGGATACGGTCGTTACTGTACGCCTTCGAAATTAACCCATAAATGAACAACCCCGCTACAAATGGCCAGCCAACGAACAGACCCAGTAACAGCGCCAGCACATCCAGTCCCCAGGCCACGTAAAACAATGTCTGGTCGACGGGTGGTGGTGTTTCGAGCAGGCCGATAGCACCTTCGTCCTTGTCGAAATAGCTGTTGTAGGCATTGCTGGCTGGGTAAAGCAGCAAGTGCACGATAAGCAGCACGGCCACCACCCTGAACGTGTCAGGAGCGGTCGACTGGCTCAGGGCAAACCAGAACACGGGCAACAGAAAAACAGAAAAGGGCACCCGCAGGTGCAACCAGATGGCACGGAGGCTCATGAGTGCAAGGTTGGCGATTAGGGCTGAATTTACGTACTTTTCAAGATACTTGGCACATCAGCTTTTCAACGGCGATTCACCAGCCGTTTACGAAACATTTTGCTTATGGTCATGTTTTCTAAAGACCCTCGAAGCAAATCCGGGAGTAGCCCACCTAACGTAGATAGTTTACATCACTTTCCGTTTCTATGACTTCTTCCGAGAGCTTCATCAACGCCTTTGGTACAGCGGTACCAGCCCATAAATTCCCTCAGACACAAATCGCCGATTTTATGGCGGAAGCCCTTCAATTCGATGAGCGCGACCGCCGACGGTTAACGGCACTTTACCGACAAACGCGGATTGAACAACGGCACTCGGTGCTGGCCGACTATGGCCGCGCGAATGGCGACTATACTTTTTACCCCAATACACCCGGCCTGGAGCCGTTTCCGGCTATTGGTCAGCGGATGGCCATTTATCGGCAGGAAGCGCTTCCGCTCGCCCTGAAAGCGGTGCAGAACTGCTTTGCCGACTATCCGGGCTTTGATCCGCAAACGATCACGCACCTGATCACGGTGAGTTGTACGGGTCTGTACGCGCCGGGACCGGATATTGAACTGGTCGAAGCGCTGGGTTTGCCGACAACTACGCAGCGGTTAGCCATTAACTTCATGGGATGCTATGGGGCGTTTAATGGCCTGAAAGCCGCCGACGCCATGGTGCGGGCCGATCCACAGGCGAAGGTGCTGGTCGTGTCAATCGAACTATGTACGATTCACTTCCAGAAGAAAGCGGAGACCGACCATCTCCTGTCTAATGCGCTGTTTGCCGATGGGTCAGCGGCTGTGCTGGTCGAAAGCCAGCCCCGGCCCGACAAGACATTGCGGCAACGGCAATTCTACTGCGATCTGCTGGCCGAAGGCCGCGACGAAATGGCCTGGCACGTCAGCGATTTTGGTTTCGAGATGACGCTGACCTCTGAAGTACCCAATGTGATCAAACGCGGTATTGGCGGTTTGCTCTCGAAACTACTGGAACGCAGCGGCCTTACCATCGGCGATATTGGCCGCTACGCCATGCACCCCGGCGGGCGCAAAATTCTGGAAGTAATTGAAGCGCAGCTGGGCATCAGCCCCGACGAAGACCGCTACGCCTACCGGATTCTGAAGCAGTACGGCAACATGTCGTCGGCGACGGTGCTGTTTGTGCTGAACGAAATCTGGCAGGAATTAGGCACCGAATCAGGCGACACAACCGAGCCAGCCAACATTCTGAGTTGTGCGTTTGGGCCGGGCCTTACGCTGGAGTCCATGATTCTGGAAGCCATCGTTGGCGAGCCAGCCCAGCCACAACGCAGCGAAAGAGCCGCTATTTCAACAAGTTCCAGTTCATTAGTCCCCATCGGGTGAGCCGGTAATAGAGCGACACTTTTAGCACGCCCAGGCCGTAAATACTGCTCCGGCGGAAATTGATGGACGAGGCTTCTTCAAAGTATTTTGTGGGACAGGTCACCTCGGCAATCTCGAAGCCTTTGTAAAAAATCTGGGCGATCATCTCATTATCGAAGATGAAGTCGTCGGAGTTGTGCGTAAAGTCCAGCGCCCGGATCACCTCGCCCGAGAAGGCCCGGTAGCCGGTATGATACTCCGATAATTTCTGGTTCATCAGGATATTCTGCGTGAGCGTCAGGAAGCGGTTGGCAATGTATTTATACATCGGCATTCCCCCTTTGAGTGCCCCTTTCCCCAGAATGCGGGAGGCAAAAACGACCGGGTACAACTCATTACCAATGATGGAGATCATGGCCGTCAGCAGCAACGGAGTGTACTGATAATCAGGGTGTAACATAATTACAATGTCGGCTCCCAGTTCGAGCGCTTTGGCGTAGCAGGTCTTCTGATTGCCACCATACCCTTTGTTGCGGTCATGCCGGATTACGTGCCGGATTCCCAACGCACGGGCTACATCAACGGTATTATCGGGACTGGCATCATCGACGAGAATAACTTCATCCACAATGTCGAATGGAATTTCACGGTAGGTACGTTCCAACGTGAGGGCGGCCCGATAAGCGGGCATCACCACCACTACTTTTTTCTGATTAAACATGGGGTCAAAACTAATGGAATGCGGTTGATACACCAAGTGTCATAGGGTAACAACGGTGCGGTTTACCGATATTGCGCCTGTTTTTACGGCTAGTTGATTAGCAACAAACCGACTGGTTATCGAAAATCAGCCACGCAACCTTGTTATGTTTAGTAGTGAGAGTATATTTTTTCTGGGCTTTGCGCTCTTCGTTCTGCTGGTCATGGTGCTTGATCTGGGCCTGCTGACCAAGCAAAAAAGCCATATTGTTAGTTTTAAAGAGGCTGGTATCTGGAGTGCGATCTGGGTGTTACTGGCCGTCGGATTTTACTTCTTTCTGAAAAAATTTGGCTACCTCATCCACGGCATCGAGGATATGGCCCAACTCGAAACCGTCCGCAGCCAATACGCCGAACAGCTCAAACTGATACCCGGCAATTTTGAGGCCAGTCTGGTCAAATTCCAAAATAATATGGCCCTGGAGTACATCACGGGCTATTTGGTAGAGTACTCTCTCTCGGCAGATAACATCTTTGTGTTCATCGTGATCTTCAACTCGTTCGGTGTTCATCCCCGCTTTTACAAGAAAATTCTGGTGTGGGGCATTCTGGGTGCCATCGTGCTGCGCTTCATTTTTATCTTCGTCGGCTCGGCGCTGTTGCAGCGTTTCGACTGGATTATGTACATTTTTGGTGCCTTTCTGGTCTATACGGGTGTACAGTTATTCTTCAATAAAGACGACGATGAAGCTATTGAACCGGCCAAACACCCGGTCGTCCGGTTCGTTTCTAAATACTTCAACGTCTACGGCCGCAATGTAATCGACCACTTTTTTGTCCGCCGGAAAACCGACAAAAAACTGTTCATCACGCCCCTGTTCATTGTGGTGCTGGTGGTAGCGGTAACGGATCTGGTGTTTGCCGTGGACTCAATTCCCGCTATTTTCTCCATCACGAAAGACCCCTACATCGTCTTTTTCTCGAACGTATTCGCCATTATGGGCCTGCGTTCGATGTTTTTCTTCCTGTCGAGCATCATGGATCAGTTCCGATTCCTGAAGGTAGGGCTGGCGGTATTGCTAACGTTCATCGGGGTAAAAATGCTGCTGGAGCACCAGTTGGCTGCCATTGGCTTCCAAACGGTTTATTCGCTCTACATCATCCTTGCGATTCTGGCCGTGAGCATTCTGGCGTCGTGGCTGATACCGGATAAATCGAAAGCGAGGGATAATTAAATTGACTGCCAAATTTTTAAATTTATAGATTTACCTCACCCCAACCCCTCTCCTAAACCAGGAGAGGGGCTAAAAATAAGTTAACAAGCCCCTCTCCTAAACCAGGAGAGGGGTTGGGGTGAGGTAAATCCGTGAACATTCCGTCACCCGCCATCCTTCGAGCGTACCGCAATCGCCTGACTAACCTTACGGGGCGCAACCGGTCGCTGCTGCTGACATCGCTGCCCGCCGAGCAGTTTCTGGACCTGCACGATACCGATTTTCTGCTAAATAAGCCGTCGTTCGAGTTGATCAGACAGGTACTGAGCCGGAAAGCAACGATCCCCGTCTGCGACATCCTCGATGCCCGTAATGAGCGGGTCAACGCGGTCAGCAAGCGACTGCGAAACATTGCCCGAACCGCCCGATTTATTGAAGACGAGCGAGGCACCGAAGATTTATACGTGGGCTGGCCTTTTGTTCGGGGGAAGTTCATGGATGGTACGGTGGTTCACGGGCCGTTGCTGTTTTTTCCGGTGAACCTGGAACCGGTCGGAACCACCTGGCACCTGGTCCGGCGGGGCGACGAATTTGCGGTCATCAACGCATCGCTGGCCCTCGCTTACCACCATTTTAACCAGGTAGCCATTCCTGACGCGGTAACGGAGATGGATTTTTCGGACTTCGACCGGGACCCGCTGGCCTTCCGCACTCAACTTTACGAATGGCTGAAGACGACGCCCATCGAACTTGATTTTAATACCGACCTCTTCACCGATCTACTCCAGCCCTTCGACGCACAAACGGCCAAAAGCCTGACGACGCTGGAACATACAGGCGAGCTAAAGCTCTACCCGGAAGCCGTATTGGGCATTTTCCCCCAGGCCGGTTCCTTTCTGGTGCCGGATTACGACACACTGATCGAGCAGAAAGAGGAGAAAAACAGTGGTTACGACAGCATTTTCTCCCTCTCTCCTCCTGCCTCCTCCCCTCTCCCGTTCCTTCCCGAACGCTTTCTTCACACACCCCTGCCGCTCGATGCGTCGCAGGAAGCCGCTGTACGGGCCGTAAAAGCAGGCGAGTCGATTGTGGTGCAGGGACCACCGGGCACGGGAAAATCACAGTTGATTGCCAATCTGATGGCCGACGCGGCTGCCGGAGGGAAACGGGTTTTGCTGGTCTGTCAGAAACGGGCTGCGCTCGATGTGGTGTATGCCCGGCTGCGTGAGGTAAAAATGGAGCCGTTTGTGGCCCTGATTCATGATTTTCAGAACGACCGCAAGGCGCTCTACACGCAGGTAGCCGCTCAAATTGATGCTGTTGACAGCTACAAAACTACCAATTACAGCCTCGACGCGGTGCTGCCCGAACGCGAGTTCGACACGGAAAGCCGCCGGATTGACGAACTGATTACCGAATTACAGACCTTCAAAGACGCCTTGTTTGATACAAGTCTGTGCGGATTGTCGGTGAAGGAGCTCTACCTGACGAGCCAGCCCGATACAGGGCGTTCAGGCATTCCACTACCCGATCTGTCAGATGTATATCAGTCTTTTCAATTTAGTCAGATAGACGGGTTTGTCAGGAAGCTGGCCGATTATGCCGCTTATCGATCCCGGCTGGGTCACGACCATCCTTTTGCCGACCGGGTGTCATTCAGCCGGTTCAGTGCCTCGGATTTACCAGCCGCTGAACGGGTTATCCGGGCCATTCCCGAAACGGCCCGGCTTGTGTCGGCACAGACGGGGCCCCTGTTTTATCGCCCACTGACGCTGACGGATCTGGCTGCCTGGCATGAAAACGCCTGGGCACTGACCGCCCTTCTGACACTGGCCGACGGTGATGATGCCGAACTGCGCTGGCCCGTAACCCGCTATCTACTGGCCCATCCGAAGCACCCGGCCCGCACCGTTGCCGAAACGGAGTTCGATAGCACAGCAGCCGATTGGACGCAGGTTTTGGCCGCGCCCGGCCCGGAACTATCCCTGCCAGCCGACGATGTAGCCTTGTTTCGGAAAACGCTGGCCGACGCCCAAACGGCCCGTGCCTCGTGGACCGCCTGGAACTGGTGGAAACTGACCCATTCGGGCCGCGACAAGCTGATGGCAGTATTGGCTACCAATGGGCTTACCAGCTCCGTCGTTGATTTGACTACACTGGCGATCAGGGTTGATAAGCGCCTGGTCTACGAAGCGATTCAACATAAAACAGCGCCGTGGCTGGCCCTGACGCCCGTGTTACCAAACGAACCCGCCAGTCTGCATCTGCTTCGACAGGCCCGCGAAGTAACCGACCGATTGAATGAACTGCCATTGGTAAATCAATTGAAACCAGTCGTCTGGGCTACATTTAGTCAGTTTCGACAGGCCATCACGACTATACTAACGGTAGCCGGGACGGTACAGGGCCAGCGGGTCGACTGGCAAACGTACCTGACCGACAGCCAGATCGAACACGTCTGGATGGATGAAGCCCCAACGGGCAGTGATGTGGCCCAAACCCTGCAAGCCGCCCTGCGTGCTGACTTTGATATACTGGTAGACATGGACCGGCTGAACGAACAGTTTTCGCCTACCGAAGCGGACGTAATCCAAAAGCTGGCAGAAACGCCCCCGGCTGACTGGGTTTCTGCGGTTCAGAACGCACTTCGCCTGACGTGGATCGAGCATATCGAACGGGAGTACCCGCTGTTGCGCAGCGTTTCATCGCTCAATATGGAGCAGATGGAGCAGGCCCTGCAAACCAGTGTGGCCAACAAGCAACGCCTGAGCCGGGATATTCTGCTGATTAAACTTCGGGAGCAGACTTATCGAAACCTGACGTTTAACCGGCTTAATAACCTGACCAGTTACCGGGAGTTGCTGCATCAGACAACAAAAAAACGGAATGTCTGGCCCATCCGTAAGCTAATGAGTCAGTTTGCTGATGAAGTATTTCGCCTGGTTCCGTGCTGGCTGGCTTCGCCCGAATCGGTATCGGCCATGTTTCCCCTGACAGCGGGGTTGTTCGATCTGGTGATTTTTGACGAGGCCTCGCAGTGTTTCGCTGAAAATGGGCTTCCGGCGGTAGCGCGGGGTAAACAGGTGGTCGTAGCGGGTGATAGTCAGCAATTGCGGCCCAGCGATTTATACCGGATTCGGCTCGATAGCGGCCTGACCAGCGCGGAAGCCGATGCGGACAATACACCCGTTGAGCTCGAAGTTGAATCGTTGCTGGAACTGGCAGCTCAATCCCTGCCGCAGATCAGCCTGACGGGGCATTACCGGAGCCGGTCGCCCGAGCTGATTGACTTCTCAAATCAGCATTTTTATGGCAATAAGCTGACACTCCTCCCCAACTTCGCCGACCTGAGTCAGTCACCAGCGCAGCATTCGCCCGCGATTCGATACCATAACGTAAAAGGAACGTGGCAGCAAAATACCAATCCCGCCGAAGCCGACGCCGTCGTTGACCTGATCGAACACCTGGCGACCGAGTTACCGGGCCGTTCCATTGGCGTCGTGACCTTCAACTACCAGCAGCAGCACCTGATTCAGGAAAGGCTGGAAGCCAATACCCCTGCCGGACAACAGCGTACTCAGCTACCGCCTTCCGGTGAAGTAACCTTCGTGAAAAACATCGAAAACGTACAGGGCGACGAGCGTGACGTGATTATCTTCTCCGTTGGCTACGCCCCCGACGAGCGGGGAAAGCTAACCATGCAGTTCGGGAGCCTGAATACGCGGGGTGGCGCCAACCGCCTGAACGTAGCGGTGACGCGGGCGCGGGAACGGATTTATGTGGTAACGAGTCTCTGGCCTGAACAGCTCAGCGTTGATCAAAGCGTTAACGACGGGCCAAAGTTGCTGAAGGAGTACCTGAGTTATGCACTCGATGTAGCGCAGGGCCATTTTCGGCCGCGTCCCCGCCCGGTAGAAGGTGTACGGGCGTCAGCCCTGCTTAAAACGCAGTTAAGTATACAACATGCTGATTGGAAGCCCGCATTACCCTTCGCCGATTTGACCGTGATTCGGGATGGCACGTACCAGTCGCTGGTGCTAACCGACGACGATCTTTATTTCGGCCAGACACCCAAAGAAGCCCATGCCTACCTGCCCTTTGCGTTGCGGGCGCGTAACTGGCCGTTCCGGCGGGTGTGGAGCCGGGAATTCTGGCGGGAGAAAAGCAAGTAGTATATCCCATACGTCCACGTCCGGCCTGTAAACAAAAAACCAGACGTGGGCATATGGGATACGTCAGAATGGCCATTGACGCCGTACCCGTGCGGATACTAAAAAAGCTACTACACCCAGCGCAATAACCATCAGACCGGACAGCATGAAAGCCGTGCCGGTCGAGAAAAAAACAAACGCCCAGATGCCGATAGCCAGCACAACCGGCAACGGATAAAGCGGCATTCGGAAGGGGAAGTTGACCGCCGGGCGTTTGCGGTGCAACAAGATCAGGCCAACACCCTGCCCGATAAACTGTACCACAATCCGCATGGCCAGAATAGCGGTGATAACATCGCCGAGCCGGAACAACAGACTAAAAACGAAGCCCAGTCCACCCAGCACCAGCAACGACACATAGGGGAACTGCCGGGTAGGATGCAACCGGGCGAATATTCGGAAAAATTGTCCGTCGGCCGCTGCCGCGTAGGGTACGCGCGAATACCCCAGCAACACGGCAAACAAGGATGAAAAGGCGACGATCAAAATCAGGCCGGTAGCCAGTTTGGCCGCGCCTGGTCCATAGAGTGTTTCGATAAACAGGCTCACCACGAACTTGCTTTCCTGCACCTGCTGCCACGGAATCACGCTCACCACGCTGATATTCATCAGCAGGTACAATACCGCAATACCGGCAATGGAGATGAACATACTGGCCGGAATGTTGCGCGTGGGATTTTTTATTTCGCCCCCGAGGTGGCAGATGTTGTAATACCCCAGATAGCAATAGATCGTTTTAACCGAAGCCTGCCCCAGTCCCGCCCCCAGTAACCCCAGGCCAATTGGCCCCGCCGATGTAATGACGTTACTGATGGGTTGCCGGGCATTGGTCAGTCCGCCGATGATAATCCAGCCCATAACCAGCAGTACACAGGCCCAGAGCGCAATGCCAATTTTGCCAATGGAGTCGATCCGGCGGTAGAGCAGGGCAATAATAACCAGCACGACCCCGCCCGATACGAGTTTGCGCTGCAGGTCATCCAGCGGCACCAGATAGGAGGCATACTGCGCAAAACCAATGGCCCCTGACGCCATCACGAGCGGGGCCTGAATCATGGTTTGCCATACGTAGAGAAACGAAATCAGGCGACCCCACCGCTGGTCGCCGTAGGCCAGTTTCAGGAAATTGTAGCTGCCACCCGCGCGGGGATAAGCGGCTCCCAGTTCGGCCCAGATAAAGGCATCGACCAGCGAAATCAGCGCGCCCAGCACCCAGGCCCATAAAAACTGCGGGCCACCGATGGTCTGCACCACCAGCGACAGCACCACGAACGGCCCAATACCGACCATATCGATCATATTCAGGGCGGTACCCTGCAACAAACTTAACCGGCGGGGCAACGCTTCGGTATCGGGAGGTATCGTATCGTTCAAGCAGATAGCGGGTTAATAGCTCGTGTGGGAAAATACGCAGAACGGCCCGAAAAGTTCCAGCCACGTATTGGTAAGCGGGCAGAATGACAAATGGCCGGGCCACGAAATCAAATGGCTCAGTTTAATCTGTTTATAACAAACAATCTCTACTAATTAAGTGTAGTATCGACAATTCTAAACCGGTTTATCAACCCAAACAACAACGCATTATGAAAAAGGTAATCGTATTCTGCATGGCTCTCTGTATGGGCATCGCTTCGGCTTCTATGGCCCAGTCTACCAATGGTAACTCAAACGGAGCCTCAACGCAGGGCGGCTCAACGGGCACCGGATCGCAGGGTGGCCAGATGGGCAGTTCATCAAAATCAGGCAGCGGCAAAATGCATTCTGGAAAAACAGGTGGTTCATCCATGAATTCGAGCAGCGGCAGTGGTTCTATGAATAGCTCGTCGACCGGGTCGGGTTCGTCATCAGGCAGCGGCACTTCAACGGGCTCCGGTTCATCGTCGGGCAGCAGCAAGATGAAGAAGTCAAGCAAGTCGTCGAAATCGTCGGGTAGCCAGCGCTAATCCAGCAGTAGAAACAACGTTTCTGATACGCAACAGCAGTAGTACTATTAGGTACTAACGCTGTTGCGTACCTATTTAAGCAGCCCTACAAGCTGTAAGGCATCAACTCAATGAACAACGCAATGCATAAAAATCAAGCATTATTCACCGGACTGGCCCTGATGCTGTCCTTATCCATCCCGGCGCTGGCCCAGCAGGCAACCCAAGGCACCGCCAACGAACGGGCAGGTCAGACGACAGGAGCAACTGCCAAAGGAGCCAACACAACGGCCCGGCGCACCACGCCCCAACCAGCCGGTGTAAGCACGAACAATGGCAACGCCGGTAACTCGACATTACCAACCAGCACCTACGGCAGTACCTCCGATGGATCGGCCAGTAAGCCATCCACAGGGGGCGCACCGGGTACCAAAACCCGCGAAACCCGTAAGCCGCAACCTAAAGCCACTACGGCCTCTGCATCAGGCAGCCAGCAATCACCGGGATCGGCTAGTCAGCCGAATGAGGCAGCCCGTCCCGGCACAGTGGGCGACACCCGGACAACGCGCAGCCAGCAGGGAGCCAAAGACAATTCGGCCACTACAGCGGGCCTGACGGGTGCCCGAACCAATAATGCCCAGAACGGTGCGCAGAATCCGCCTAAAATGAGCCCAACGGCTACCAACGGCTCCAGCCGGAACGCACAGAACAGTCAGGGATCGTCGGTATCGACATCCGGGAAAACGGGTTCACGGCGACCAGCAACGACCGGACAGGTGGAGAAAGAAGCGAAAACGTCGGATGAGATGACGTCGACCGGCTATCCATCGCCAACGGGCGTGGGCAAACCGGGTACGCCAGCCGGTGATGCGAAAGGCAAAAAAGGCAACACCAAGGCCCAGACCTATCCGCAGCCGACGAAGCAGTAGCTACCAACAAGCCAAAAAAGCCCGCCGATGTGTACCAGCGGGCTTTTTGCATTCAGAACAACTCGGTTTTCAGGAGCGCGGGGCGTTATCTCCCCAGAACAGATACGGCTTCTGGTATACCATCGCTACCCAGCACAGACTGAGGATAACGATAGCTCCCATTGCCGGTTCGCCATGGGTAACATGCGTGGCAATGGCTCCGCCGAGATAGCTGCACACCAGAAAGAAGCCAATGTTACGCGTGGCCGGATAGACAAACAGCCCGACAATCAGCAGTTCGAGCGCACCCAACAGCGTAACCTTATCCCCAATACCGTACTTGGTCATGCCTTCCAGGACGGGTTTTGCCCCCGACAATTTACCGATTGCACTGGCAGCCAACGCCAGCGAAGGCAGCGCCACAAGCACCCAAACGAGCCAGTTTAATTTTTTCATAGTAGTGAATGGAGGGTTTATATGAGGGAGGTAAAGCTATCAGATAATTCAGCAAAAAACCACCTGCCCAGCGGATTATGGCAGGGCAGGTAGCTTTCAGTTCAACCGTTAAGCCTGTGCCGCTTCCAGCACGGGATAGTCCGTATAGCCCTGCTCACCCGGCGTGTAAAACGTCGAGAAATCGGGCTGATTCAGGTCGGCACCGGTTTGCAGGCGCTCGACCAGATCGGGATTTGCAATGAAGGGACGGCCAATGGCAATCAGTTCGGCTTGTCCGCTTTCCAGAGCCGCTTCGGCCCGGTCGGCATCGTAGCCACCGCTCAGAATCAATGTTCCTTTATAGTTCGCCCGTACGGTATCAACAATCGACGGATCAACAGCCGGTGCGCCCATTGACTCATGGTCGACCAGGTGAATATAGACCACATAATCGTTCAGTTTTTCGGATAAGTGAACGTACACGGCGTCATATTCGGGCGAATACGGCATGTCGTTAAACACCCCATAAGGCGACAGCCGGATGCCGGTTTTGTCCTTGCCAATGGCGGCCGATACCTCCTGCGCTATTTCGAGGGCGAACCGGGCGTTGTTTTCAACACTGCCGCCATATTCATCCGTCCGCTGATTGCTGGTTTCCCGCAAGAACTGCTCAACCAGATAGCCATTGGCACCGTGAATCTCAACGCCGTCGAAACCAGCGTCAACGGCATTTTTAGCTGCCTGAACAAACTCCTGAACGGTCGCTTTCACTTCATCCGTCGTCAGGGCGCGGGGCGTGGGGTGATCCAGCATCCCGTCGGTATCCGTATAAATCTGGCCACCAGCCGGAATGGCCGACGGTGCAATTACTTCAGCGTCTTCGTGCATGTTGACGGGATGGCTAACCCGGCCGGTGTGCATCAGCTGAGCGAAGATTTTGCCGCCTTTTTCGTGAACGGCCTGCGTTACGTTCTTCCACCCGTCGATCTGTGCCTGCGTGTACAGACCCGGCACCCGGGCGTACCCATTGCCATTGGCCGAAGGCGCGATGCCTTCTGTTACAATTAGCCCCGCCGACGCACGCTGCGCGTAGTAAGTAGCCATAATGTCCGTTACGTTGTGGGCGGCAGTAGCCCGGTTGCGGGTCATGGGTGCCATAACGAGGTGATTAGCAAGGGTTAGGCCACCTAAATGGGCCGATTCAAACAGTTTGTGTGCCATGAATGCGTTGTGTTGATTTGATGTATAAAAGCGTTTGCACGCTATGAAATCCGTTCGCTTAACACCTCCATATATTTAAAAGTTTGGATGGATTAGTAAAAATTAAGCCAGACTGTCTAAAAAAGCTGTCAATTGCTGGATGGCTTCCTTATTTAAACTGAGGTAAATATTACGCCCTTCCTTCCGGGAGGTAATCAGGCCACTGTCGATCAACTGCTTGATATGATGCGACACGCATGGCTGCGATAACCCGACCAACTCCATCACTTCGGCATTGGTCAGGCTTTCTTTCTTCGCCAGTTCCAGCAGAATCGACAGCCGGGATTTATCGGCAATAGCACCTGTTGCTCGTTCGATGAATTTACAATTCATTAGTTATCTGGTAGTTAGCATACAGACGACGGGACGCTGATTTCCATGAAAATTAGATTTAACGATCATCCTTTATCTTAAACATCATGACAATCAGCGGTCCATCTCCTTCTGCAAAACTAACAAAATTAGAGTCGCGATGGTGCAACGGTCAAAGCAGCGCGATTTATGACTATTTTTATAGCGATTAGCACCAAATCCACGTTCGGTGCTTTTTCTCTACTGATATGAACTTCAACATAGATGCGGCCGACCGCAACTCCTACGATGCCATTGTGGTTGGTTCGGGCATAACCGGCGGCTGGGCGGCTAAAGAATTAACCCAGAAAGGCCTTCGTACACTCGTACTGGAGCGGGGGCGTTCGGTAGAACACGTCACCGGCTATCCGACGGCCAACTGGAATCCGTGGGAAGTGCCCTACCGGGGGCAGGATACTCGTGAACGCGTAGCTGACTATCCGGTACAGAGCCGAAACTATGCTTTCAGCGATGCCACAAAGCATTTTTACGTGAAAGACGTCGACTATCCCTACACCGAAAAATCGCCGTTCTGGTGGATTCGAGGGTATCAGGTCGGGGGTAAGTCGCTGATCTGGGGTCGGCAAACGTACCGCTGGAGTGATCTTGATTTTACGGCCAACGCCCGCGACGGACACGGCGTCGACTGGCCCATCCGCTACAAAGATCTGGCTCCCTGGTACAGCTATGTAGAACGGTACGTGGGCATTACCGGACAGGCCGAACACCTGCCGCAGCTGCCAGACAGTGAGTTTTTGCCGCCGTTCGAGATGAACTGCGTGGAAAAATGGATGAAAGGCAAGGTCGAAACGGCATTTCCGGATCGGCGGATGAGCATTGGCCGGGCGGCTCACCTGACTGTTGCACACCGGGGCCGGGGGCTGTGTCAGTCCCGCAGCCTGTGCGAACGGGGCTGTCCATACGGCGGCTATTTCAGCAGTGTATCGAGCACCATTCCCGATGCGCGGGCTACCGGAAAGCTCACTCTCAAACCCGATTCAGTAGTCACTGAAGTGCTGTACGATGCACTAAAACAGCGGGCTACCGGCGTTCGGGTATTGGACCTAACTACGAAACAGACAACCGATTACTTCGCCAAGGTTATTTTTCTGAACGCAGGTACGCTGAATACAACCTGGCTACTGATGCATTCGACCTCCAGCCGATTCCCGAACGGATTGGGTAATGACAGCGACGCCCTGGGCCGTTATTTGATGGATCATCAGAAAAACGTGGGCGCTACGGCGAGTGTGGAAGGCTTTGACGACGGCTATTATTATGGTCGGCGGCCGGTGCAGTGCATCATTCCACGTTTCCGCAACATCTCGCCCGAAACGCAGCGCAGCGATTACGTGCGGGGCTTTATGACCTATGGCGGTGCCGGTCGGTCGGGCTGGCAGCATGTGATAGGGCAACCCGGTTTCGGCGCGGACCTTAAAGAAGCCGGTACACAGCCCGGCCCGTGGCAGGTTCGGCTGGCCAACTACGGCGAGTGCCTGCCCCATGCCGATAATCGGGTTACGCTGAACACGAAGCAACTGGATGTGAACGGTCTACCTACGTTAACCATCGACGCCCGTTTCCGCGAAAACGAGATTGCTATGCGCGAGGATATGGCCAATGCCTCCATCGAGATGCTGGAGCAGATCGGCCTGAAAAACGTGAAGCGGTGGGAAGACGCGAACGTGATTGGCTTTTCGGTGCACGAAATGGGCACAGCCCGAATGGGGCGCGACCCGAAAACGTCGATGCTCAACGCGCACAATCAGCTTCATGCCGTGAAAAACGTGTTCGTTACGGATGGCTCGGCGATGGCTTCGACAGCCTGCCAGAACCCCTCACTAACCTACATGGCCCTTACGGCACGAGCCGCCAACTTTGCGGTGCAGGAGTTGAAAAAGGGAAATTTGTAGAGGGGGTTGATTCGTGTAGTAGATCCTTGCAAATGGGTGTAACTATTCAATTAAGCACACCGCGTGTTGATAGCAATGTAAGAGCCTTGACATAAATGGCCGGTTGGGCTATATACAAAGAGTACTGGTTATCGCCGAAAAACAGCCCACGCTATTGTTTAGTGCTGGATAGTTCTTGTTGCATCTTAAGAACAAAATCAATCGAAACTCTCGCAATCTCAGCTACTAAATCAATAGTAAGTCCCTTTGAAAGCGCATTTCTTACCGTCTCGGCTTTCTCGGTTTCTCTGGCCCGTTTTTCAGCCTCCTGAATCTTTCTGTTTTCATTTTCAACCGCCAATGCATTAGCCGAAATGGTCATTTCATAAGCCATGCGTTTTTCGGGGGTCATGGCTCGTGTGTCTAACTCTTTGATGGCCGCTTCTAACCACTCCTCATTCCAGAACTGGGGAAACTGCTTGGGTTTAGTGGCTTTGTGTACAGTCTTCATCGTGTAAATGAGTTTGTCCAGATCGGTTTGAACACTGGCTAAACGCTTCTTGAATTTAGCCAGTTCCACCGTAATAAATGTAGTTTGGTCATCTATCAGTTCGCCCTTTCCATTCTTCAGGATAGCAACATTATGGTAATCAGCAACGTCTGGAAATATGTTGACTGCCAAAGATGCCAATGCAGTGAATCTTAGGCAAGCCCTCAAACTTGTATTTACCCTTGCGAATCAATGTGTTCAATCGATAAAATGAATAAAATTTCATACGTTGAATGAAGTCAGGGTACTTGCTTAACTGCATTTCAACAATGAACTGAGTGCCTGTTTCATCCACACAAGCTATGTCATAGATACCGCTTCGGCTATCTTCTGTTAAACCAGGAATCTCACTTTCGATGAACTCCACTTTTGCAATAGGTACAGGTGATTGAATCAGTGCCTATAATGCCCTCCGCAAAAAACGTGTATCGGACTCATTGCCAAAAGTCACTTTGAAGCCGTAATCGGAAAGAATCGAAATAAACCGCTCGTTGTATAAGTCCATGCCGTAAAGCTACCGGAAACAAGAGGAAGTGTCATATGCAGCCCTAAAACATGCACTTGAAGAGCGATTTAAACATGGTCTGGTGAACATTCTATTAATCGCCTTCTTTCCTTTGCTTGTTCTGTCCGCTTCATCAGATAGTTGACAATGAGGATTGGAATGAAGTTGATTACAACTCGAATAGAATCTGTCTGCGATGGATGAAATCCCAGTTCATATAGAGAATATATTTTGTAGCTAAAAACCAGCTTTGCGTCGTTGATCCACTCAAATCCTACCCCTAATGCCACTCCTATAATAATCTGATAAGTCAAGCCCAAGCCGATGAAATCCAGAATCTGAGCAGCCTGAATGACATAGGTTGGCCTAAAGTTATAGTATTGTACTAACTGACTGCCAGCATATACAGAATAACCATTAATAAATATTCCGATTATTATCCCTAATCCTAATGACAAGCTAATATCCTGAGCGAAAATCCAGAGTAGTGCCACTATTCCGGTTATACCACTAATCTTTTAGTACCAACCAATGACTTTAAACCATTTCAATTCTTGTGCCTTGTAGTAATGCATATATATAGATTCTTACTCTGACGTTTGGCTCGTCACTGGGGACCAATAGTCATAGGTAACACTGCTAAAATAAAGCTCTTATAAATTAACAGAAAGTAATTTAGTACCGACACCATCCCTTCTGGGGTGTTCACCAAAAGTCTCCTTATGAAGACACAAGTGTACATCGACCGGTAATATTTAGCAAGGAAAGCACTTAAAGAATTGATGTTCCCATTTATCCTGGTATTTCCCAAGTTGCACTGCCGATCATTCTCTATCCCAACGTTCAGCGACTGTCCGCACCTCATCTACAACAGATACCATTGCCTAAAATTAGCGGGTATCCAGCCATACCGTGCCTTGCCAAACGTCACCCTTATCTATCTTGCCGGATGATTGCGGGGCTACTGCCCTGATTTGACCCATAACCTGTATCGCTGCTTACCTGCCCATGAAAAACATCTTCCTGCTTATTATACTCCTTGGTTATCAGGCCCTTCCGGCTCGGGCACAAAACGCTAAAGACGCCGTCGAAGCCGCCCGCTTTATCAAACTGGGGAATACTCTTCGCATGGTCGACCGGCCGCAACAGGCCATTGATCTTCTCCAGCGAGCCCTGCCTGCCGTGCAGTTGAAAGACTTTTACTTAGAAGCCGTTGCCTACGAAAATCTGGGGTATGCCTACACCGATCAGGAGAATACCCAGGATGCCATCCGGTACTTCCAGAAAGCATTGTTCCTCTACCAGAAACTGAACTACGCGGCCAGTGCAGCGGCCATGCAACAGCTCATCGGCGAAACAGCCGGGAAGGACCTCTACGCCGGTATCGACATCGGCTCGTCGGGTGTGAAACTGGCTATCTTCCGCACCACTTATGAGAATGGTTTTTACGCCAAAGACATCCGGTCGAAGCCCCTGGCCCCCAACGTTACGCTGGTGTCGGGTACGGCGCAGTCGTTTCAGGCCGGGCAGGATATCATGAAGGCCTATTTGGATTCGATCCGGCACTACAACATTCCGGCCGACCGGGTCTATATCGCCTTCAGCAGTGGTATCAACGAGACGCTCGGCAAGACCCCGGAGAAACGAATCAAACTATACGAGCAGTTGTCTTCACTCATTGCCAAAAACCTCCCCAACAGCCAGAAAGTAACCATCGACACGACCATGACGGCGGCCCGCGAGGCCGAACTGTTTATGGTCGGTGCTATGCCACGTAAGTTCTGGGCAACGGCGTCCTGCATCGACATTGGTAGTGGCAATACCAAAGGCGGCTACTATGACCGTAATTCCGGCCGCACCGACTATACGTTTCACCCGGTCAGTTTCCCTTATGGCACCAAAACGCTCGCTAATCTGATCGACAACAAGCGCTCCTTATCCATCGACGCTTACCGCGAAGAAGCCCTGCGGGTGATTAAAGCCCTGGCCGATACGACCATCAATGTTGAGTTTAATATGGCCAGTCCCGGTTTGCAACAGCGCAGGACGGTTGGCTTCGGCGGGGGCATTGCCTGGGCTATCGCCACGTATCTGCACCCCGAACGGGCTGGCAATACCGCCGTTCCCTTATTAGCAGGCGATGTAGAACGATTTAAAAAGCTGGCCCTGACCGATTACCAGACGTTAATTCACCCCGACCTGACTAACCTGACGGACCCCGTCGTCCGGGCTAAAGCGGAAGCAGATGTAAATAACGTACAGGCGCAGTTTAACGAGAAGCAGATCATTGCCGGGGCACTGCTAATGGACGCGATCTTCCATGCCTACGCCAACACCTCGGTAGCAAAGCGGTTCGTTTTCATCCGAGATTCGGATATTGGCTGGGTAACGGGTAAGTTTCTGGAAAGCCTGAACCGCAACTATGAACGGGCCATCGCCAGCGGAGCCAAATGAGAAAATACCTCTGGCTGGGTATGAAAAACGGAGGCCCTTTCGGAAACAAACCGGTCAGGTTTAACCGGTGAAACGCACCAGGCCCTGCCGCTCCCGGTTTACAGTCAGCGACGTGACATCTGGTCGGGAGTAGTGACCGGCAATGTCGAAGTTATGGCGTTCTTCGCGGACTTTTTGGTGATCGATGGCCGCGACAAACAGCCCTTCCTCGCCTACCTGTGGCTCAATGACCCAGTTTCCATCGGGTCCAACTAAGCACGAACCGCCATTGGCCAGAACGGCTTCGCTGTTGGCAATCATGACGTCGGCATGGGGACTGTCGAGCGGAATATCGTCCCGGCGCAGCAGCCCCGACACGCCAATCACGTACGAACGCGACTCTCTCGCGATGAAACGCGGTAAGTCAGTGGTGTTATGCAAGCCACCGGGCCAGACCGAGACGTGCAGGTTTTCACCCTGGGCGTACAGCGCAGTTCGGGACAAAGGCATCCAGTTTTCCCAACAGTTCAGTCCACCCACCGTGAACGCACCTAATGTATGGACTCGCAATCCGTGGCCGTCGCCCTGCGCCCAGACGAGCCGTTCCTCGTAGGTAGGCATCAGCTTGCGATGCACCGACTGAATCACACCCATTTGATCAATGTACACCAGTGAACAATACACGCTGTGCCCACCCCGATCAGCAGCCCGCTCCATAATGCCAAGATAAACGGCGATTTTCCGGTCGGCAGCGATGGCGCAGATCGTAGTCAGATCACCAGCGTCAATGCTTACTGCCTGATCCAGATAATGGGCATAGAACTCCTTCTGCCTGGTGGCATTGAATCGGGCACCGTCCGTGCGTTCGATCCAAAACGGATAACCGGGCAGCAAAGCTTCGCCAAAAGTCACCAACGCACAACCGGCATTGGCGGCTAACTCGATGTAGTGGATTATTTTCTCGGTCGTGCGAATCTTATTCAGCCAGATTGGCGCGATCTGCGCGAGTCCTACGGTTAACTTATCGGTGAGCATTGGGTAAATTAGGTGGGTAAATTTTGTCATCCTGAAGAATGAAGGATCTTAGCGGCCAAATTTCCAAGATCCTTCATTCTTCAGGATGACAAAGATTCAATACAAGGCAAAACGGTCAGACGTGGGCATCTGACACGCTACAACGTTTTCGGCTTCAGATACTTGTCAAACCATTGCAGGTACCGTTCAGCGCGATCTTTCAGGTAGCTGGGCGTGGTGATGCCGTGAAACTGACCGGGATAAATGATGAGTTGCGTAGGTACGCCCAACGACCGCAGCGCCTGATACATCTGCTCGCTGCCCGCTACCGGCACGTTAAAATCCTTCTCGCTGGCCATAAACATCGTTGGCGTTTTGATACGGTCCGCTTTCAGGAACGGGTACGACAACTTCATCCATTTCTCCGGATTTTTCCACGGGGCACCGAGTTCGTTTTCGTACTGATTGGTGTACTGGTCGATGCCATACATGCTCAGTTGCAGCGAACTGCCCGCCCCGCTCGCTGCGGCTTTGAACCGCGAATCGGTAGCGATGGTATAGTTGGTCAGGATACCGCCGTAACTCCAGCCGCCGATGCCCAGCCGCTCGGGGTCGGCAATGCCTTTTTCTACTACGTAATCGGCCGCGCCCAGAATGTCGAGTACTTCTTTATTTCCCCAGTCGGCGTAGATGGCTTTGGTATAATCGAGGCCACGCCCGTTGCTGCCCCGGTAATTCACCGCCACAACAGCGTAGCCACCAGCGGCCAGCAGCTGCCGGGTGAGATCAAACGAAAACTCATCCTGCGCCACGGGTCCGCCATGAATGAAAAAGATGGTTGGCAGTTTTTTGTTAGCCGGCGTGTTAGCGGGCCGGAACAGCACGTTTGATACCGTTGCTCCATCCTTACTTTTCGAGGTAAATCCTTCCACGGTAGCGAGTTCGAGCGGAGCCAGAAACTCATCGTGTACGTGGGTCAGTCGGCGGGGTGTTCCGTTCTCAAGCGCGTATAACTCACCCGGTAACTGCGGCTCACTGTACACGGCCAGCCAGCTACCGGCCGATGCCGGTTCCAGGTTACCGTATCCCCGATTACCACCGGCTACTTTCGTGAATTTTCCACCGTTAAGCGTGTATTGCCCCACATAGGTTTGTCGGTCATCGTCCACCAGTACACCAATGGATTGCCCGTCTTTCGACCAGCGTGGGTTACGTATCGGTCGGTCCAGTGCCTTCGATAATAACTGCGGTTCGCGCCCATCTTTACCAATCACGGCCAGTACGGGCTGATCGTACATCAGAAAGTTACCCGATGCTGTTGACCGCTGGTAGGCAATGCGCTTTCCATCGGGGCTCCAGACTGGCTCACTGTCATAACCCGCCCAGGTAGTGAGTTGCTTCATGGCAGCGCCTTTGCGGGCGTCCATCACGTAAATATCCGTGTTCTGGTTCTTATCAGGGTCTTCGGTACGGTTGCTCACAAAGGCCAGTTGCGATCCATCGGGCGACCACGCGGGCGATGTTTCGTCGTAATTACCGGTGGTCAGCGTATCCATCGCTTTGGTGGCGATGTCAAACACGTATAGATGCACAGCACTTTTTTCGAGATACCCTCTTACGTCGGCTTTGAAGTGATAGCGGTCCATCACGTAGGGCTTGCGAACTTTGGTCTTGGCCGAATCCGAATAATCCGGTTCACGCAGCACCAGGGCAATCTTTTTGCCGTCGGGTGCCCATTCGTAATCTTCAAGATCGGTTTTCAGATCGGTCAGCTTTTTAGCTTCACCACCCCGGCGATCCATCAGCCAGATCTGCCCTTTTGTGGCACCCTGCCGCGCCGAAATAAACGACAGGTACTTCCCGTCGGGGCTGAATCGGGGCCGGGATTCGCCGTCGGGGCTGTTAGTCAGCTGGACAGTTTCCTTACCATCCCAACTGACCATCCAGATGTCGGCGTTGCGTTTATCCTTTGACGCATCAACGCTCGACAGGACGTAGGACACCCAGTTACCATCCGGCGATACCTGGGCATCATTAATGTTTTGCAGCCGATAAATGTCCTGAGGAGCAATGGGCCGCTTTTTAACGGGCGTCTGCGCCAGTGCGGCAGTGGCCGAGAGGGTTAATAGACAGAGAATAATAGATCGATTCAGCATGGGCGTTGGTTTGGTTAAGCCTAATCCATTTTTCAGGCAAAGGGATTGACAATGGTTAATTTACGGTCGATAAGTTGGCCGTTATTCAAATCTTCTGAATAAAGTGTAGTTGCTCCGCACTCCAACGCAGCCGACACGATAAGCGAATCATACCAACTAAACTGGTATTGGGCAGCCAGTTGAATAGCCTGCTTAATCGTCTGAGAATCATTTGCGTGAACAGGGAAGTTGTTGATTAATTCGCCTATTGCCAGCAAAATATCAGGCCAGCTTATCAGCAACTTTCTCCTTAAAATATTGGTAAATTCAGACAGTACCTGTGTCGATAACCAACTGTCCTCAACGGCGCAAACAGCTAATGCTTTAGCTTTTTTTATTGGATCATCGTTTGAATACGCATAGATCAGTACGTTCGTATCAATAAAAACCCTATCGCTCATTGGCTTCATCCCGATCAAATGAGAACCCCTTCGTCGAAATACTTATAGCCTGAAAGGTGCGGGGTTTCCCCACCTCATGCTGAGGACTGGGTCGAAACCGAATAGCGTCCAGTTCTTGTAAATCTTCTAAAATGCGGAGCGCGTAATCTTTCTTCAATTCTACAGTAAAAGTCATAATTCATGTATGGTTTTACACTGGGCACCTTCCACTCTATCTATAGCCGTAACACATTTACCGCAGATTCGGCAGGGGTAACACTGGCAAACTTTCGTTGCCATCCTCGCTGACGGCCTGAACGCCGAAATAGTAATTATCTTTGGAGTACGGCAGCGTCATACCGAGCTTGGTGGTGAAGAATTTCTTCTGCCAGACTGGCCACGACGTTTCGCGCATCAGCACGTAATAGCCTTTGATTTTGCCAGCCTTGGGCGCCTGCCAGTACAACGCCGTCGAGTTGGTCAGGTTACGCACTTCGATGGTAACCTGCTGCGGAACGGCGGGTGCTTTGGCTAAGTTAGCCAGCGTAGCCGCGTTGATAGCCGTGTTTTTGCGGAGGTAATCGAAGTCCATAAACTTGACATAATCGCCGAACTCGGTACCGTCCTGCGTCCGCAAATCCTGATGCTGATGGTCGTAGTTCTCGTTCATCTCCGTAATGCGTACCGCCCCGAAACCCCGTTGCACAAACGGCGTGTGGTCACCCCCACGCAGATACCGGTCGTTGCGGTAGATAAGCACCACCTCCAGATCGTCGACATACCGCTCGCCTACTTCTTTGAGATACCGGGCGATTGTCCGGGCTTTCCCGTCGTTTTCCGAGCCAAACTGCCGGATGTTAGCGGCTTTATCAGTGAGTTGATACGCCGGTAAGCCTTCGCTGAACACCCGAACGCGCGTATTGTCGCGGATGTTGGTTTCGTTACTGTGATTACTGCCCATAATGTCGTTGTTGAGCAGAGCCTCCATATTCCACTTCTCAGTTACGGCTTTTTCGGCCAGATGCTCGGCACCCAGCAAGCCCTGTTCTTCACCACTGACAACGGCGAAAATGATCGTGGCCGGAAACTGGCTTTTGCTCATCACCCGCGCCAGTTCGATCACAGCCGCCGTGCCGGAACCATCATCATTGGCACCGGGCGCGTCCGATTCGCGGTTCATCACGTTGGTCACGCGGCTGTCGATATGGCCCTGCACAATAAAAATCCGGTCGTCGGCGGGGTCGGTCCCTTTCAACGTGGCCAGTACATTACCAATTTCTGTGGGCTTGTCTATGCGCTTACCGTCTGCGGGCAGCGTCCAGGTGTCAATCACAGCGGTCATACGCCCACCCGACTGTTTGGCGTACTGGTTGAATTTACTTAATACCCACTGGCGGGAAGCACCAATGCCACGTTTCGTGTTGGTAGACACACTCAGGGTGCTGCGTGTACCGAAACTGACCAGGCCGTTTACGTGCGCCCGCAAACTATCCGCCGACACCTGACTGACCAGATCGGCAATTTGTGGGTCGCGTTGTACGATGGTCTGGGCGAAGGAGACCGAAGAAAATAAGGCAAAAGCACTGAAGTAGATTAGTTTGTTCATGCAACGTGTTATTTCGTTGGGCGAAAATAACGAATAGCGGCCATTTCGTTGTGTGAGTGGCGTTATCCTGACCGATGTTTTCTTTATACTTACCCCATAAATCATTTTTCGTTTACCATGCGCTATCTGTCAGTCCTATTACTCTTCGTTATAATCCTACCCGCCTGCCAACCCACTAAAAAGTCGGATAGCGAAACGACCGCATCCCTCACTTCGGCACCCATTCCCTACGATCTGACCCAACCCACGGAACGCTATAAAATGCCCGCCGACCTGAAAGAGATTTCGGGGCTGAGTTATTACAAACCCGGTCGACTGGCCTGCATTCAGGACGAACTGGCGGTTGTTTTTATCTACGATTTGGCAGAAAAGCGCGTTGTCGATGAGCATATTTTCGGCAAGAAGGGGGATTATGAAGGCATTGAATACGTTGGTAAAGAATTATATGCGCTCCGCAGCGATGGTGAAATTTATCACTTTACCCCTACTGATGGTGTCAAAGTTTTGGGTGGTGGTGGCCTGGAGGTGCACCATATCAAAATTGATCTTCCCGGCAAAAATGATGTAGAAGGACTTGGTTACGACCCCAAACTGGATGCACTGCTGCTGGCCACCAAAAACTCGGATCGGCGCGGGACCGATAAGCAGATTTACTACTACGGCCTGAAGGGCAATGCGCTATATCAGGGGCCACTCATCAAACAGGCCGATTTGGCGGCTTTCGTTGGGGCTGGCGACGAAGAAGTAAAACCATCGGGACTGGCCGTACATCCGAAAACGGGTGAGTATTATGTACTGGCCTCGTCGGGACACCGGCTGATTGTGATGACCCGCAACGGTAAGCTTTTGTCATCTGTCGCGCTGGATGAGAAGCTGTTTCGCCAGCCGGAGGGCATTTGTTTCGCGCCCGACGGTACGCTGTTTATTGCCAGTGAAGGCGATGGCGGCAAGGGCTACGTGCTTAGTTTTGCCACCAAATAAGATAAGCCGGATCGCTTTTCACGTACTCGTTCATGCAACTGATACTCCACCGTTTCGACCTGCGGTTACGCCACACCTTTACCATTGCGCACGACTCACGCGATGTGCAGCCAACGCTTATTGTCGAACTCCGCGACGAATCGGGCCGGTCGGGTCTGGGCGAAGCCACCGCCACTCCTTATTATGGCGTGACGATCGACGGGCTGGTTCAGGCTCTGGAATCGGTACGGCCGTTGATTGAAACCAGCGACGGACAAACGCCCGAATCGCTCTGGCAACAAGCCCAGCTTCAACTAAACAATCACCCGTTTGCGCAGTGTGCGCTGGATCAGGCAGCTCACGACTTGGCCGCTCAACGCGCCGGTCAGCCGTTGTATGCACACTGGGAACTCAACACCGACCATAATCCGCTCACGAACTATACTATTGGCCTGGATACGGCAGAGAAGATGGTCGAAAAGGTGGTTGAAATGCCCTGGCCAATCTACAAGATCAAACTCGGTACGGCAGACGATATGGCCCTAGTCCGTACCCTCCGGCAACGGACAGATGCTACATTTCGGGTTGATGCCAATTGTGCCTGGACTGCCGATCAGACCATTGCCTACGCCCCGGAACTGCAACAGCTTGGCGTCGAATTTATTGAACAGCCCCTCCCTGCTGACGACTGGGTTGGCATGAAACGGGTATACGAAGCCAGCGTTTTACCGGTCATCGCCGACGAAAGCTGCATCACCGAAACCGACGTAGCTCGCTGTGCCGGTTATTTTCACGGCATCAACGTTAAACTGACCAAGTGCGGGGGGCTGACACCGGCCCGCCGGATGCTGACGGAAGCAAAATCGCTGGGCCTGCAAACGATGGTGGGCTGTATGACCGAATCCAGCGTTGGTATTTCGGCCATTGCGCACCTGCTGCCCCTGCTCAATTTCGTGGACATGGATGGCTCGCTACTCATCGCCAATGATCCCGCCACCGGGGTCACCTTCGACTATGGGCGGGTGATTTATGCCAACCGAACCGGCACGGGTGCCAAACTGACCGCTGAATGACCGTCACCATCGACCATCTTCCTAACCGCACTATTCTGTTCGACGGGCGAGAGCATTTGTTTTTTTCTGGAACGGCCTACCTCGGCATGGCCCAGAACCCCGGCTTTCAGGCGTTGGTTGCGGATGCGTTAGGGCGTTACGGCACCGTATTCGGTTCATCGCGCAACGGTAATCTGCGGCTTGGGGTGTATGATAAAGCCGAAGCGAAATTAGCCCTGTTTGCCGGGTCCGAACAGGCACTGACGGTATCGTCGGGAATGTTGGCGGGGCAGGCGGTTATGCAATGGGTGGCGGGTCAGAACGTGCCGATCTTCTACGGTCCCGGTGCGCATCCCGCCCTCTGGCATACGGCAACGCTGACGCTACCCACCGGCTCTTTTATGGACTGGATTACGCAGTTACCCCGGCAGATACAGGTACTTCCGCCCGGACCCGTAGCCATTGCCGTTAATTCACTGGATGCTGTTCGGTCGGAGGTGTACGGGTTTGACTGGGTTAATACCTTGCCGACGAATCGGCCGATTACGCTGGTGGTCGATGATTCGCATGGTTTAGGCATTACGGGCCTTAACGGGCAGGGTGCGTGGGGACAAATTCCTAAACATGAGCACATTCGGCTGCTTGTAACGGCGTCGCTGGCGAAAGCAATGGGCTTACCGGGTGGCGTTATTTTCAGTGATACCAATACGATTGCAGCTATCCGGCAAACGGCATTTTTTGGCGGTTGTTCGCCCATGTCACCCATTTTCCTGGATGCCTTTCTACGAGCCGACGCCCTATATAAACAAGCCCGGACGCGGCTGAGCGAGAACGTAGCCTTTGCCAGCGAACTGTTTTCCAGTCTCATACCCGGTGTATTCCGGCAGGCAGCGGGCTACCCGGTATTTTATACAGACCATGACGAACTGTACCCTCGTTTGCTCGAAGCCGGTATTTTTGTGTACTCCTTTGCTTATCCTACCGCAGCCGACAAAGCCAATACCCGCGTAGTTATTAGTGCGTTTCACGAGCCAGCCGACATTCACCGCTTAGCGACTTCTATCCATGCGAACCTCCAGCAATAACAGGTTTACAACCAACAACGGGCGACGTCTCTGGTTCCTCTATATCATATTCGTGCTCTTCGTTTGTAAACCAGCCCATTGCACCGCCCAGAAAACAGATAAACTACTCGCCGATCTGCTGCGCAAAAGCCCTGAACTGTTTGGCACGGTGCTGAAAAATCCGGCACAGTATGACGTACAGATTTTATACACCCAGATTAACCGCGATGCCCAGAACCGACCGACGTTTAAAACATACCACTACCGGGTCGATAAAAACCGCTATTTCTACCCTGCCAGCACCGTAAAGCTGCCCGCCGTGCTGTTGTCGC
The DNA here is from genome assembly GCA_964251665.1 of uncultured Cytophagales bacterium. Classification (GTDB taxonomy): domain Bacteria; phylum Bacteroidota; class Bacteroidia; order Cytophagales; family Spirosomataceae; genus JBBQLG01. The sequence goes on along the minus strand of CAXUKO010000008.1, from coordinate 96,804 downwards.
TGGAGAAAATCAATGAATTGAAAGCCGCTGGCAAGCTTGTAAACCGCGAAACGGCTATGCTGACAGATTCGGCGTACGCGGGTCAGACAGTTGTTCGACGCGACACGACGGCCGCGAATGGATTACCCTCGGTGGGTCACTACGCCAAAAAGATCCTGCTTGTAAGTGATAACGACGCCTTTAACCGGCTCTACGAATTACTGGGACAGTGCGCCATCAACGAAAAATTATACGCCAAAGGGTACCGAAACCTCCGCATCGTCCACCGGTTGTCGGTGCCCCTCACGGCAGAACAGAACCGCCGTACCAACCCGGTTCGCTTTGTTGATGGCGATCAGGTGATATATACGCAGCCGGGGCAAACCTGCGACCAGACGCCACGGGCAGATTCGGTCATTCGGCGGGGGCTTGGCTACATGACAACCGGACGAAACGGCGATTCGCTGGTTAACCAGCCGTTCGACTTTAGAGCCAAGAATTACTATGCGCTCGAAGATCAGCAGGCAATGCTGAAAGCCGTACTGTTTCCTGATGCGGTTCCGGCCCGGCAACGGTTCAACCTCACGCCCGACGATTACCGATTCCTGTACCAATACCTGTCGCAGTTACCCCGCGAAACTACTTATCCCCATTACGATTCGACCTTCTACGACAGCTACTGCAAGTTTCTACTGGCTGGCGACAGTAAAAAGATGTTTCCGCGAAGCCTGCGTATTTTCAACAAAGTAGGCGATGCCTATGGCTATCTGATCGATAATGCCTACATCGCTGATTTTGAAACAGGCGTAGAGTTCATGCTTTCGGCGGTGATTTACTGCAACAAAGACGGTGTCTTCAACGACAATACGTACGATTACGAAACGGTTGGCTACCCGTTTATGGGCAACCTCGGCCGGGTGATTTACGACTACGAAGCCCGGCGCAAACGTCCCAAAAAACCCGATTTCAGCCGGTTTCGGGTAACCTACGATAAGTAAGTGTGCAGCAGACCAGTATATGCGTATCCGGCTGGGTAACGCCACTAATTTTTCTTATTTTTCTACCCTAATCGCCTGCCTTTTTCCAGTGGGAAAGCCTGATACGTGTATGAAAAGATTACTGTTAATCTGTTGGCTTCCCCTAACGTTGACGGCCTGCCTGAAAAAAGATGACGGACCTGCACCCGATGCCAGTACGGTGATTGCGGGCGACTATCAACTCAAACGCACAGCATCCTTTATCAACGATCAACCGGGTTACGACATCATACTACCCCAGATAGCTGGCGGCAACATCCGTACGGGTACTGTACAGGTGATCCGTAAAACAGAATCCACCGTGAGCATTAGTGTAATACCACAGGTAAACGGAACGGCGGGCACCCCCACTACATTCAGCAAGATGACGGTAAAAGCGGTGAGCAGCGGCTACGAGTTATACCTGAACAATAAGAAGAACGGCACGGCTGATGGCTCCTCACTTATCTTTGAAGTATCCGACACGACTCCGGGAACGATGGAGATTAACCGCTATTTAGTGGAAGCCAAACGCTGACCTGTCGTTTCATTCGCTGGTATTTTCTGCTTATCAGGCCTATCCCTCATCATTCTGCAACATTTCCGTTATAGACCGAGTATTGACCGGTACAATCAATAACGGTTAATACGTTATGAGAAAACTACTATTTGTTGCCATCATCGGCCTAGCTGTTGCGGCCTGCGGTAAAAAGGACGATGTCAAACCCGATGCAGCCAGTAATGTCGCCGGGGTTTACACACTCAGTTATATTCGCTTCGACACCGCTGCGGTACCTTACTTTGGTCCTTTTACCCTGCCCTACGTTGTTAATGGAGTAACCGCTATTTCGGGCACGATGACTGCATCGAGAGTAGCTGCCGATTCGGTAAAACTAGATGTACACGTTGCCATTCCCAGCAACACAACCCAGCCTAATGTAGACTATACCTACGGTACATTCAATGTAAAGTCGAGTGGGTCGACATACCTGCTGAGCGCTTATGGTATTCAGGCGGGTACTATCGACGGCAAAACGCTAAATTTCGATCTGAGTTATCCCGACTATGATAATCCTAAAATTACGGACCGCGACGTATTTGTCGGAGCAAAATAGCGGTAATCAACCTACTTCACTCCGCGCAGAAACTCCAGACTGGGGGCCATCTGCTCCATCGAACGCGGGGATTCGTCCTCAATAAAGTGGTGTTTGATGCTCGACCGGCGAGCCGCTTTCATAAAGGCGGCAATGCCCACATCACCCTGCCCGAGGATAACGTTGGTCTCGTCGTCGGCATGACCGGTCTGGTTGCCAGGCGTGCCGGGCCGACGGTCTTTCAGATGCGCGAGCAAAAAGCGTCTGGGATACTTTTGCAACAGGGCCACCGGGTCCTGACCGGGATGCTTCACCCAAAACACATCCATCTCGAAGTTGGCGTATTTCGGATCAAGGTTCTCGACCAGATAATCGAAAAAGGTCCCTTTCTCATACGGTTGAAATTCGTAGCCATGTGGATGGTAACAGAATGTAAGGCCGTTTTCGGCCAGCAGTTTACCAGCCGTGTTAAACACGTCAATAGCATCATCGGCATCGCGCTTGGTGAAGGTATCGCCCGCGTGAGGAGTCCAGAAACAAACTACATATTTTACGCCCAGCACTTTGGCATCGGCCACAATTTTTGGCACGTTATTATTGAGTTCCTCAAAGCCAGCACCCACACTAATAGCTTTGAGCCCGTTCTTATCCAGCAGCTTACGAAAGTCAGCCGCATTCAGGTCGTATAACCCCGCGACTTCGACTTCGCGGAAGCCCAGCGCTTTCACTTTGGCCATTGTACCGGGCACATCCGTTTTAAACTGATCCCGGAAACTATACAATTCCAGCCCAACCGGGGCGGGCAAAACCGTCTGCGCCCGAACGATTGGCAGGCAACCAACGGCAAGTAACAGTAGAAGATAACGCTTCATTGAAAGTAGGGTTAAGCAGAATAAGTAAGGAAACTTCCCGAAAGTTGAGAACTTTCGGGAAGTTCGCAACCCGAACGTTAACTTTTACATCCTGAGCCCTTTTCTTCTGTATGAGCCCACAATCGATTCGCATTGCCATCATTGGCCCCGGCAAAGTAGGCCACCTGCACGCCAAAGCCGTTCTGCAAACGCCAGACTCCGAATTGGTAGCTGTTTGCGGCCGCAGTCCCGAAAAAACCGAGGCTTTTGCCCAGCCCTACGGCATCCCGGCCTACACCGATATTACTCGGATGATCGAGACGGAACGAGTAGACCTCTGCCTGATATGTACCCCTCACCCCGCCCACCGCGATCCGGCCGTTGCCGCCCTGGATGCAGGTGCCCACGTGTTGGTCGAAAAACCACTGGCCTCCTCCCTCGCCGATTGTGATGCCATGCTCAATGCCGCCCGGCGCAGCGGCCGTCAGTTGGGTGTTATCAGTCAGCGCCGGTTTTATGAATCCAGCCAGCGCATCCGGCAGGCCATCGACGCGGGTAAACTTGGTGCCCCTGCCCTCGGCATGGTCATCATGCTCGGCTGGCGCGACGAAGCCTACTACCGCAGTGATCCCTGGCGTGGTAAATGGCTGGAAGAAGGCGGTGGCGTGTTGGTTAACCAGGCTCCGCACCAACTGGATTTGCTACTCTGGTACATGGGTGAAATCGAGGAGGTGTTTGGTCTGTGGAAAAACCTGAACCACCCGTATATTGAGGTAGAAGATACAGCCGTGGCCATTCTGAAGTTCAAAAGTGGAGCTATTGGCAATATTGTCGTCAGCAACTCCCAGAAGCCGGGTCTGTACGGAAAAGTACACATACACGGCACCAACGGCGCTTCAGTCGGCGTGCAGACGGATGGTGGCTCCATGTTCATTGCCGGTCGCTCGTCGATTACCGAACCGCCCTACAATGATATGTGGACTATTCCCGGCGAAACGGACCTACTCGATGTATGGAAAGCCGAAGAGGTGGATTTGTTTAGCCGTATCGATGCCACGACCCATTATTTTGCCTTACAAATTGGGGAGTTTGCGGACGCCATCCGGCAAAACCGAGCCCCAGCGGTCACCGGTGAAGATGGCCGACGCGTAGTCGAGTTGTTCACAGCCATCTACGAATCTACCCGAACGGGACAACCGGTTCGACTTACCTCACCCCCGACCCATCTCCTTTAGAAGGAGAAGGGAGTAGGCTCGGTAGTTCCCCCTCTCCTTGTTGAGGAAATAAGCCGGGGGTGAGTTGAGACACTAACCCGCCCCGTTCATTCGTTGCCATAGTCTATGAGAACAATGATTTATGCCGGTGTTTTGGGTTGCCTGCTTACCATAGGCGCCTGTCACCGATCCACTACCAGTCGTCGTACGAAAGTCGATTTACCCGAAACCGCCGACTGGCAGGCCAAGCGTGGTGAAGGCATTGATTTTGTGGCCAATGGCAATGCTCCGGCCTGGTCGCTCGATATTGATTTTGCCAAACAGATCCGGTTTCAGGAAGGCACCGGTGTATTGCTGCTGGCACCCATGCCCAAACCACAGCGCATCGGTTCCACCACCGGCGTCCTGCTCGATGCCCGCACCGGAGCGGCCACGACCGCATCGACTAATCGCCGACGGCCGGCGCGGGGTGAGCGGTTACGCGTTGCTATCGAGCCCGTTGTTACGCAGGACGCCGTTACCAAACGGGATTATGCCTATACGGTGCGGGTGGAAGCGGGTAGTAAGCGGTACGTAGGCTGGGGCTCATTCATCAAGGGCAGCGATCGGCTCAATGGGGTCTGGACATTGGAAAGTTTTCAAGGTCAGCGGTTTCATGCCGGTCAATTTGCCAATAACCAGACCCCCACGCTGGAGATAGACCTAAACGCCAAAAAACTGCGGGGATCAACCGGCTACAATGCCCTTAAAGGCGATATTACGGCGGAGGGTGATCATCTGAAAGTGTTGCCTGAAGCGGCTAAACACCGAACCTGCCCCACTTCCTTCGAGGCTGATTTTCTGGCTGCCCTACGCAAAGCAAGTCTGTTTCGCATCGGTAAAGACCGCCTGACACTCCTTTCCGAAGGGCAGTACATGATGACCTGGCGAAAAACAAAGTAACTGTATGCCGAAGGCTGTAGCCCAGACGCCCACGTCTGGTTTTGGCGTAAGCAACACGACCAGACGTGGGCGTCTGGACTACAGTTACCCTTCGATGCGCCTGAAAAACTCATCCCGGTACGTGTCGCCGATGGGGATGACAGCTTTGCCAATGTAAATCCGGTTCCGCTCAACGGTTTCGATACGATTCAGTGCGACGATGTAGGACTTATGAACACGCATGAACTGGCTCGTCGGCAGCTTCTCTTCGAGGGCTTTCATCGTTTGCAGGGCCAGGATACGCTCGGCAGGTGTGTAGATAGACACGTAGTCTTTCAGTCCTTCGCAGTACAATAGCTCATTAAAGCCAACGCGTTGCAATTTGTATTCGGTTTTGACGAAGATAAAGTCGGGTTGGGCAGGCATCGGCGGCACTGAATCAGGCACCACCGGCGGGGAAGTCAGCGGAATAACGACCGGCGCGGCTGGCTGGCTCTGACTACGGGCTTTCTGTACGGCCCGAAAAAACCGCTCGAAGGCAATCGGCTTCAACAGATAATCAACCACGTCGTGCTCATAGCCTTCCAGTGCGTAATCGGCATAAGCGGTGGTCAGAATAACCTGGCAGCGTGCCCCCGCCGACCGGGCAATCTTCAGAAACTGCATCCCGGTCAGTTCCGGCATTTGAATATCCAGAAACACTAGATCAACGTCGCCCTGCTGTACCCGCGTGAGGGCTTCGATTGGGCTGGTGGTAGTGCCAATCAGGTTCAGAAACGGCACTTTCCTGACGTAATCGCTCAGGATAGCGTGGGCCAGGGGTTCATCATCAACAATAAGGCAGCGCATAATCATAAACTCAATTCCAGACGGCAGGCATAGGTGTCGGCGGTGTCATCAATATGTAACGTGTACTGATTCGGGTACAGCAAATCTAACCGCCGACGCACGTTTTGCAAGCCAATCCCCCCTACTGCATCTTTCTGACGGTTTACCTTTTTGTTGATCGTATCGAAAATCAGTTTACCCTGCCGAACGCTCAGATCAATCACAAGCGGATGGGCCGGGTTGGTCAGGTCGCCGTGTTTGAACGCATTTTCGACAAACGGCAGCAGAATGAGTGGCTCAATGCGGTACAGATCGGTGTTACCTTCCAGTTGCACCTGCACCTGCGCATTAGCCACACGCAGTTTCTCCAGGTCAATGAAGTTATTCAGGTACGCAATTTCCTTGGTGAGCGGCACCTTATACCCTCCCTCAGCAGGGCCGTTGTTGTCGTAGATCATGTAACGCATCAGTTCCGACAGTTTCAGGATGGCACCCGGTGCTTCGTCGGACTTGGTGTACGTCAGCGAATATATGTTGTTGAGCGTATTGAACAGAAAATGAGGATTCACCTGCGATTTCAAAAAAGCCAGTTCGGCAGTTGTTTTCTCGGCCACGAGTTCGGCGCGCTCCTGCTGATGCACAAACCAGTCCTCAACCAGTTTCAGCACGAAGCCAATTAACAGGCTGGGCAAGGCGTAGTACAGGTTATCCTGCACGTAATGTGACAGTGTGGTACCCGGCACATAATTGCGGATACCAAGCGTAACCGGAAAAATAACTTCTTCGATCAGGTAACGGGTCAGAATAAAAACAAGCAGGGTAGTGGCTGCCCCAGCCAATATACCCGCCCACTGCCGTCGGGGTAGACACCAGTTCAGAATGACCACATGAAAAAAATAGACCGCCAGCCACCGGGCCGTCAGAAAAGCGAGGCTGAACCAGACATACTGCGTAGTGGGCGCAACAATGATTGAGATGGCCTGTACACTATAAATCAACAGGTAAACCGCATTTCGGATAAAAGCGGGCGAAAAACGGGCGAGTGAAAAAGGCATAGTCATTGGATTTATTCAAACGTACTGGTTCTGCCAGGTTCGGGCAACTCCGTTCGACCAACGCCCGTTTTTAACCGACCAACCGGATAGGTACCGGAACAGGCCCCGAAACGGCGTTGGACGATACAACCGGCGCGTTGGTCGAACGGAGTTGGCGACCGTAAGCAGGGCGCGCAACTTTGTGTCAACGATTCACCTAAACACAAGCAAACGCCATGAAAACGCTCGGTACACTCCTGATTTTAGTACTCACTTCCTTATCCGTTCTGGCTCAGGTAACCAATCAGCCGATAGAAATTCTAATGATTGGCACCTCCCATGACTACGGCAAGCAGCCCACCGAAAATTTCGATTACACCAAAAATAAAGTGCGGGCCTTCCGGCCTGATGCCATGTTCGGCGAGTGGTTATCAGCGGCCGATTACGACTCCATCCCCGACTACTGGAACAAGGTAACCATGGAGCAACGCTATGCTTACGTGAAGAGCCTGGGCTACCCAGCGCCGAAAAACTACACCAAATTTTTGCGCGACTCCTACCGGGCCTTACGTGAAAACCCCAATTACCACCAGACCCGGATGCAGCTGACGAACGCCCTGCTTCAACATCACGATTACGGCAACGCCCAGTTTCAGCTTTACCAACTTATGCAGCACAGGGATGCGTTTGGCCCCGAAGAAAAAGCCACATTCACCAAAACGCTCGGCCCTGTTGATTCGCTCAAACGCATCAGCTACCGCACTACCAGCGAGTACTACCACCTCGTTTTTCCGCTGATGAACGAGTTGCACCTCGACCAGATGATGGCGATGGATTGCCAGAAGCATGACATGGCGTGGCAGGCAGCCTGGGATAAAGTTGATCCACTGGTGAAGGCGTTTGAAGCCCAAACCGAAAAAGACAGCACGTCGGCCGCAGCAAGAGCCTATAAAGCCCTGAACAAACGGACCAGCGACCTGAACGGTATGCGGCAGGAAGCGGAGAAGGCAGGTGTGGCTACTCGCTTTTTCAATTCGCCGGAAGGGGATGAGTTTTTGAACATTGTCAATTTCTACGGAGCTGAGCGGCTGTTCGGCGTAGCGGGTTTTCCCGAAAAAGAATTGGCCGACATGCTCCATTACTGGCAGCTGCGCAACGAAGGCATGTGCCAGAATCTGGTGACGCGGGCGCGGCAGGCCGGTACCAAACGGGTGGTAGTTGCCGTGGGAGCCAACCACCGGGCCATCATGGTGAAACTGCTTCAGGCTATGCCCGGCGTGACGGTTTATAACCTGAATGACTATAAACTCTAAAATTTTTTCACCTTACAGGCAACCTCCGCCCCGGTTCGCTGCATCTTCTGGTCAAACAAGGTTTTCACATACATACGCATCCGTTCAGTCAATCATGAAAACGATCCATACACTCGCGCTCCTGCTCGTTTCTTCTGCCGTTGCCCTGGCCCAAACAACCACCGACAAAACCAGCACAACGGTTATCGTGAATGGCGATACTACCGTAACCACAACCATAACCCGCAGCCGACCGGGCGTTCGGGTGAATTTCTCCCGCAATCGAACGTCCCGCAATTTCCAGCGGTTCTCCAAAGACTTAGGCGTCTATATCGGCCTGAACGGGTACAGTGGCTCGCTCCCGGCAGGTTTCGATCTGCGGCCCGGTGCTTCGCGGTTTGTGGCCCTATCGTGGCGCCGAAATATTCTGCTGGGGAACCCAAAGTCGTCGGCAGGCGTAAAATTCCGGCTCGGTATCGGCCCGGAGATTGCCTGGAATAATTTTACGATTGAAAAGAATCTACGATTTGTCAACGATGTCGATCCTTTTTCATCCGCTAAGCCACAGGGCATTCGGGTAGTAAACGACCTACGCGATTTGAAGAAGTCGAAACTGACGGTTTGCCAGTTCAACGTGCCGGTTATTCTGAACATGTCCTTCAAATCAGGGCTGACGCTGGGCGTGGGTGCTTATGCCGGTATTCGGTTAGACAGCTACACCAAAGTAAAACCAGAGGGGGGCAATGCCGTTCGCGATCATGGGGCCTACGCACTCAATAATATCCGGTGGGGCCTGACGACGGAGTTGGGATGGCGTGACGAAGCCCGTTTGTTTGTCCGCTACGAACCGTCAAACCTATTCCGGGACAACCTGGGGCCGAATCTAAACGTTTGGGCGGTAGGATTCCGGTTATAGCGCTATCTCGCCCGAAAACTGCTGACTCTGTCGATAAAGTGGAACGCCCAGTAAACACCAGTTTAAGGTGCCTACCAATTCATAATGTAAATGCCGGGTGGAAGAAACGCTGATTGATTGTACCTGACTCTCCCAGCGCAGGTAAGCTGCCAAGCCATTTTGCTGGGTTTTGAACGCAAATGCGGCTGAGTTGGCGGACAGAGGTCTGACGGTCCAAAATCCATCTAATGTCGTTAAAGGTAGATCGAGCAAGGTGACAATGGACGAACTGCCGTGCCGCACATTATCCAGTACTGCCTGCCTAACCGGTATCTGACCAGTTGTTTCCTTGCTGAATTGCCAATCATCCGATGGACGGGCGCACATAGACATTGTGAACAGAAACACAGCGGCCGTGATCCAACGGCCGTGTTGGGCAGCAATAAGCGTAAATCCGGTGAGCCAGAAACGTAGCAGCACCATAAGCGATGCAATGTTAATCAGCGCCCAGATTACGGATAAGACGTTCATACTTATAAGGTAATGGCGTTTGTCAGGTAAATAAGCAAAAATAGACTTCCTCGTGCAACGTTTGCCCGCTCACTTCCCTCTTTAGCCTGAAAATCGTTTCCTGACTCTAAGCCAACTAAATGCCGGAGTCGTCGGACCGTTCAACCCATAGGTTAAACCGTTTGTGTAAGAACAGGTACTTTGTGATGCATACTACCTACATTTGCCACGTACTAATCGACACCCAGAAACGGAATCAACCTTACTTAATACGAGTATGAAAACGATTTTTGCTACCACACTCAACCTGCTCTTTGCCGTCGTGACCGCCTTTGCTCAGTCGCCGGTTAAAGGAAAAGTAAACGGACAAGTAAACACAGCCGCCAGCAAACCGGTCGAATTTGCCACGCTGATGCTGGTGAAAGCAACGGATTCAACCCTGGTGAAAGGCGCGGTCAGCGATGCTGCCGGACTCTACGAATTCGACGCCATAGCTGGTGGTGAGTATAGAGTGGTAGCGCAGCAACTCGGCTATAGCAAAACGTACAGTTCGTCCTTCACCCTCGATGCCGACCACACCGACATAAACGTTTCGGCGTTGACCCTGACCGAAGAATCTAAAAATCTGGCCGAGGTGAAGGTACTGGCCAAAAAGCCGTTTCTGGAACAGCAGGTAGACCGGGTGGTGATGAACGTCGAAAACAGCATTGTCGCCAGCGGCAACACGGCTCTTGACGTGCTTGAGAAGGCACCCGGCGTTACCATCGACCGGCAGAACGACCAGCTGAAGCTTAAGGGCAAGTCGGGTGTAATTGTATACATCGACGGAAAGCAGACCTACCTCTCCCAGCAGGACGTATCGAATCTACTGAAAAACACGCCCAGTGACAATATCGAGAAGATTGAGATCATCACCAACCCCGGCTCAAAGTACGATGCGGCCGGTAACTCGGGGATCATCAACATCAAGATGAAAAAGAACAAAAACTTCGGTACCAACGGCACACTAACCTTAGGTACGGGGTACGGCTGGGTGAATGATTTGAACGGCAAAAATGTGAATCGCCCTAAATACAACGGTTCGCTGAACATCAACCACCGCGCGGGTAAAGTAAACGTCTTTGGTAACTACAGCTACGGTAACCGACTCTCCTACAACTCAAATACCATTAACCGGACAATACCGTATAATGGTACCGTTACTTATTTTGATCAGACTTCCTTCCGGCCGAGTTCATTCGTCAGTCATAATTTCAAAGGAGGGTTGGATTATTTTGTCAGCAAGAAAACGACCATTGGCGTACTGGTGAACGGCTTCTCGAACGACTGGCAGTCGCCGAATGGCATTAACAACACACTCATCAGCGACGCCAGCCGACAACTGACCAGCAAAGCCCTAACGCGTACAGACGCGATTCAAGACCTGAAAAACCTGACGAGTAACCTGAATTTCAAGCACGAATTTGATGATAAAGGGCAGGAGTTAACTGCCGATGTTGATTACGTTCACTACTCAGGACAGAGCAATAACAACCTGAGCACTCAGTACCGCAATGCCTCGAATGAACCTACCCGGTCGAACCAGGATGTACGGAATAACATGCCATCAACCATCAGCATCTGGGCTGTTAAAAGTGATTACGTGCTGCCCCTGAAAAAAGGTGCCAAGTTTGAGGCTGGTGTGAAAAGCAGCTACGTAACGGCAGATAATAACACCCTCTACGATACGCTTCAGCAAGAAACGCGTCAATGGTTATTCGACGCCAGCCGCTCGAATCAGTTCAAATACGATGAAAACATCAACGCGGCTTACCTGAACTACGCCGGTACGATGGGCAAGAAACTGAAGGTACAGGCGGGTCTGCGGGCTGAACACACGCACTCGATTGGCAACTCGGTTACGCTCAACCAACGCGTCGAACGGAATTACCTGAACCTGTTCCCAACGCTGTTTCTGTCGCGGCAGTTAGATACCAACAACGTGATGAACCTGTCGTACAGCCGTCGGATCGACCGGCCCAGCTACGAAAACCTGAACCCGTTCGTGTTCTACCTCGATCCGTACACGTACCAGAAAGGGAATCCGTTTCTGCGGCCTCAGTACACAAACTCATTGGAACTGACGCACGTATATAAGGGTGCCATCTCGACTACGCTGGGTTTCAGCCGGACTACGAGCTTTATCAATAGCGAAACGCCCATGCAGATTGCGTCGCAGAACATCACTTACATCACTCCTGAAAACCTGGGTACGCAGGATAACGTGAACCTGAATATCAGCTTTCCGGTACCAGTCGCTAAATGGTGGACTATGCAGAACAACGTGACTGTGTATTATCAGCACTACAACACGTTTTACTCAGGGCAGCCTTACGATGTGAAGTTCACGGCCTTTAATCTGTACTCGTCCAACAATTTCACCTTAAGCAAAACGCTGTCGGCTGAACTGGCTGGTTGGTATAATTCAGCGGCTCAGTACGGGTTTTATCGGGCGCAGCCGATGGGTGCCTTCACGGTAGGCGTACAGAAGAAACTGATGGACAACAAAGGCTCGCTGAAGTTGAATGTGAGCGACCCGTTCTGGCTCAACCATTTCAATGGGATCGCCAAAGTACAGGACATCGACTTCCGGGTGCAGTCGCGCTGGGAGAGCCGCCGGGTAAACCTAACGTTTACGTACCGCTTCGGCAACCAGAACGTAAAAGGTGCCCGCAACCGCAACTCGGCGACCTCAGCGGAGCAGGGCCGGGTGAAAGGCGGCAATTAGACATAAAGATTTTAGTTTAGGTTAAGAAAACGCAAAGCCGTTCCCACATTGAGGAACGGCTTTCTTATTTTATTGACTATCAGCTACTTATAAAACAGAAGTCCAATACTGTATTTAGTGAGATACAAATAAGGAACAAAAAGCAACGGGGATACTACTTTTAGGCCGGTTAGTGGTGTCTGATTTGTGAGGAACAAAGGCACGGCTACCCATAACTTTCAAAACGCTACAACGTGTGTTTAGCTGGTAAAATGAACAGCGTCCCGATATGGTAACGGTTGGCATACTGATAGGCTTCACCCAATGTCATTTGATACGCTTTACCCCTATCCTGAAAGTGTACCGGGCCGCTGTCGGTTATTGGCTGGTCACTCACAAAAGTCAGGTCGTCAATGATGATTAATGCCCGGTGGTCATGCTCCAACAGGTGTTGCAATCGTTGGCGGTTGGCTTCGCTGCTACCATCTTGCAACAGTTTTGTAAGCAGGGCAATCTTTCCAGCTCGTTTCATGCTGTTAAGCGGCTAAGTTCATCAGCATCCCAATCGAGTAGCCAAAATCTATATTCCGCAATTGTAGGCCATTTATATAGTCTTACAAAAGCTGGCATAGCAAAAGGCGATTACCAACTTTGTTCATTACGAATGAAATCGTATTCTAATGGCGGGTATGCTTTTCCAAATCAAGTACAGAAAAAAGAATGTGCATACTTCGAGAAACATTTAAGGTTGTCGCAACAAGCCCCCCGACAAAAACGCGATTTAAACCTATCGCACTTAGGCTATCAGATATACCCCAAAAACAAAAGAGTGATATAAATATGATGATAAACTCGACTATAGAGTTTTTAAATACTTGCACAATACCCGGATAGTGTTTAGACGAGAGAATAAAGTCTAAAGCATTATCAGCTTCAGAAATATTTCTCGCTCTGATGTTAGCCCTTACTGTAACAATGACAGTCAGTGCTGCCAATGAAAAACCTGCTAAAGAAACACATGAAGCAATTAAATATGAAATAGCAGAAATCTGATTCAGCTTATCAGAAATTACAAAGGGAAGGACACTAAAGAGCGATGAAAATATGATTATCACCAGAACAATAAGGAAATCCCAAAACAATGGATTTCGTAGATATAAATCATACTTAGAAGGTCGAGGATTATCTATCATATCAGTCGTTTTTGAACTAACTCTGCTTTCATAAGTTCAAACATTATTTTTGATATAATAGTGCGAAACTTCTCCTTTTTTGGAACTCTAATTTCACTTCTAAGCTTCCCTTCTAATAGATTGAACTCTGATAAATGAAACGCCTTACTGGTATCTTCTGCTTTTACCTTTAACTCTTTTAATGCCGCTGATTTCTCAGGAGATTTTATAAAAATATCCAAAAGACGATGAACTAAACCATCTATAACAGAAGTATCATCATTTTTGTAATCGAACTTTAATGCTATGGAAGCATATTCACTTTGAAAGTGAGCGGCAGAGGCTTTGATAGTACTATACATCATATTGTCCATAGCTTCAATTTCTGGTATGTTATCTCTGTGAACTCTAATGTAGAACTCGGAACACTTTGCAATTCTTTGTCTAATTATAGCCAATTCGTCTTTAACAATTGATACAGATTTTGCGTCTAATAGAATTGCATTATCTAATCCAATACGTCTTAAGTAATTTACAATATCGTTAATCCGGCCTCCAAATTGATTGTACTCAAGCGCGATAAGAGGAGTGTTATTCTTTAGGCTGATAATAAAGTGTGAAGTTTCAAGCAAACCTTCGCTATCTTTTGCTTCTAACTCTCTCAATTCATCAGTATCCATGTCCATTATTTCAGGCAATATGTTTTTTCTAATACATCTTAATTTGCCTGTCATTAAGTTTGTAGCAGATTCAAATTCTACCTCTTGAATAAAGATTGCCTTTTCGCCGTAAGTTTGGTATCGTTCTGGTGATTTTGACTTAGCTAAGTCAATTATCTTCTTAAAAAGTTCTAACGTCTTTTTACCACTTGCGGGGTTGAATTCAGGCTTGAAATACAAATCTAAATCGTAATAGTGAACAATGCGATCTATATGAGTGTCCTTCAATACTGTTGTGTGATAATGTTTTTTTGTTTTGGGTTTAGAAGCATTTTCAGGATTCATAACTTTAACTGCCATAACTGATTAGTGAAATTATGTAAATGTAAAAAGGGTTGTGGTTCAAACTTTGGTAAAGTTCACAAATTTCAACAGGTAGCGACCCTCGCTGGGTTGAATCATTAGTTCTTATTATGCTGCTTTTGCCGACTCACTTCTAACTCATTATCCAACCAAACAAAGTCTGTTTCAAAGAGAAGCCCGATGTATCGCGGCTCATCAAAAAAACCGGCACACAAGGTAAACCAACGTCGCAAATCCGCTACAGTAATGTCAGGTAGATAAATGTATGAGTAGTCTCGGCGTTGTACTCGAAAGTAACGTAGCAGTAAAGTATCATACTGGCTATCGTCAGCATCAATTAGTCCAACTGCATTAAACGGGCTACGCCATAATGTACGCTCTTGTTCATTATAGCGATGTAAAGACGTACTTAATGGTTCAAATAAGAAATCCTCGTTGCTTGACGCTGGAGCATAGCTGTGAGAAACAGTCAGGCTTAAAAACTCCATAGGGCACCGGCCAACATCAACCATACCCACAGCATCAAGATAGCGAGTAGCATCTTTACGCTTCTGGTGGTATAACTTCTCTAATGGCCCCCAATAGCCCTGCAAAGCGTCATGTAAAATTTTCAGCTTATCGGCCCGTTTCATGGTGTCAATCCAGTTTAGCCAGTGCCTTATTTAACAACTCGTCTACCTGCTGATCGGTGAGCGTGGATACGTCTATTTTCTGTTCCCGCTGTTTGGGTAAAACGTACTCCATGAATTTCAGGTAAGCCGTCACCCGGTCTTTCGGCTCCAACGTTTCCAAGTCGGCTTGTATAGTGTCAAATTGGCTATCTACTAAGGCGGCAAGGCGGCTTTTTAGGTCGGTACTGGTGCGGTTGGTACTACCGGGTTTGCGGCCCCCGGTCTTTTCCCGCCCTTTTTCAAACTGCATAATGTCTCTATTTTTTCTCTAATTTAGAGCAAATAGACAGAGAATACGAAGTATTGGCATGGAAAATTCCTAACCGTAAATTATTTGGCAAAAGAGATAGAACTTCATACTTTCGTTGCAAAAACACAAAACATGGAATTAGTTTCGTTTTTAGGGGATTTGTTAATAAAACCCGATTCAGATTTAGCTAAGTTCGTCAGCAAAACGTTTAAGATGCTACTAATCTGTTTGCTTGCTTTCATCATTTGGAAGGAAGTGGGTGGCATCGTCGTTACACCCAAAGAACTTTCAATTGCTGTGGCATGGGACTTTGTTTTCTCTGGTCAAGTTCTCATACCGATTGTACTGGTGTTTTCAACCGATAGAATAATTAGGTTCACGCAAGGACTTTTATTTCCATTGTTAATTTTAGGATTACGTCAACTTGTGAGATGGGAACTTAGACGCGTTGGTGCTCTTTACAAAAAAGCCATTAAAAATCCAGCAAAAAGAGTGATAGCTGTGTTGTGCAGAATTGGCTTAGTATCAATCTCGTCCAACAAGCTTAAAAAAGGGCCGCTTTTTCGCGTTTATGAAGCATACGGAAAAGGTATCAACATGGCTCTTGCCAGCACAGAACATTTAGAACTCCTCACATTACTATGTCAAATAGCAATTGTATGGATATGTCTTATTAAAAATTATGATTCTGTGCCTCTGTCTTTCCGATATACCGTAACCAATATATTAGAATTTCTGATAATTTACATACCGCTAAATCTGGCAACATTGTACGCAGTTAATGACCATAGAGAAGTTTTAGTGCAAGTGGTTGAATGGACAAGGAAATTAGATAATAAACTTATAGCTGATGAGTCGTCTACAAACGGACTACTAAACGTTTCATTACTTCAGTAGATTAATTACTCAGCTTCGGGAATATCGGTGAAGAACGTCTCTACGAAATCAACCAGTTTATCTTTAATCCGCTCTACAATGGTTTTGCGGGCTAATAATTTAGGTTTTTCGTTTAAGATGGCTACAACCTCATCATTTAACGGTAGGCGTTCGGTAAACAAATAATCACTCACCAACTTTTGCAAGCCCTCTTTACTCAGCTTTTCCTCCGCTGATAATTTGTCCAACGCCTTATCGCGTTCTACCTGAATGTATTCATCAAAGGATTTTGGTACGTCGTCGGCCGACGCAATACCCGGTAAGTTTTCGGCAATGAATCGTTCTATTAAGTCGCGCTTGCTCCGTAGTTGTACCTCACTGGCCAGATACTTACTAATTTCCTGCCGTTTACTTTCCCGGTCGGCTGGTTTAGCCGCTTTCAAAGCCGCCAATAAACGAATGATATACGCTACGTTAATGTCGTCTCGCTGGATAAGCTCTAATTCAAAATCAACGTCATTTAATATTGATTCTTTTTCCTTGCTGGTGCTATTTTTTACTTTGTGGTAGAGGTCTAAATACTTGCTCTTATAATCTTCAAAAGTCTGTTCGTCTATGGCCAAACCATCAAAACTAAAGTCGCTGAAACAGGACAAGATATTTTTGAGCCGGATGAGGTCGCGGAATGCTTTTACAAATTCTAATTCCTCGTCTTCACTCACTAACTCATCAACGCTGTCAATGGTGGGCGCAATGGCCATTAACCGTTCATAGGCTTCGTCAAACTCTTGTACGTAATTCTCATACGGCTGCATGATGATTTCTTCTATCGCTTCTTTATTGGAAAAGAGCGTAATAGCTTCATCAGTGGCCGTTTTTAGGTTGCGGAAACAAACGATATTACCTTGTGACTTCTGCTCGTTTAAAATCCGGTTGGTGCGGGAAAAGGCTTGCAGTAACCCATGATACCGTAAGTTCTTATCGACATACAGCGTATTGAGTTTTTTGGCGTCAAAGCCGGTCAAAAACATATTGACGACCAACAGAATATCTAACCGGTCTTTATCCAGAAAGCCTTCTTTCTCGCGTTCCTTCATCCGCTTGGCAATGTCCTTATAGTAGTTGTAAAAGGAATCACTATCGCGGGTATTGTATTTAGTGCCAAACAGGGCGTTATAATCCCCTATGTATTCTTCCAGCTTATCCCGGCTGTGCTGGTTAATGGGCGTTCCATCGGGAACGGATACGTCTACATCAGGGATAAACCCGTTAGCGTCTTTGTCTTCTTCGTTGGCCGTGTAAGAGAAAATTGTAGCGATACGCAGGTTATGCTTTCCCGCCAACTCTTTACGTTTGAAGGCGTCGTAGTAGCGAATCAGCATATCGACGCTGCTAACGCACAGCATAGCCGAAAACTCTTTACCGTGGGTTTTGCGGCCGTGATTCTCAATCACATAATCAACGATCTTGTTCAGCCGGTCTTCTGACTCCAATAGCTCTTTGGTGTCGATGGCTTCAACGTTTATGTCCAGTTCGGTGCGGCTGTCGTCTTTATGCCGGTAACGGCCAATGTACTCAACGGAAAATTTCAAAACGTTCTCGTCCCGGATGGCATCGGTAATGACGTACTTATGCAAGCACTCGTCAAATAGTTCTTTGGTGGTACGTTTGCCTAATTCGTTTTTTACGGCGTTATCGGCAAAAATGGGCGTACCGGTAAAGCCAAATAGCTGACTGTTATTGAAATACGCCTTAATTCGGTTGTGCGTTTCTCCGAACTGGCTCCGGTGGCACTCATCGAAAATAAAGACAATGCGTTTATCTTTCAACTTGTCCATCTTGCTCAGGTGCTTACCCTTGCTGATGGCCGTGTTCAGCTTCTGAATGGTGGTAACGATAATCTTAGTATTGTCGCTGAACTGCTTAACGAGCGCACCTGTATTGCTGGTGGTATCTACGCTCCCCTCGGCAAAGTCATCAAATTCGCGTTGGGTCTGGTAGTCCAGGTCTTTGCGATCAACCACAAAAACAACCTTGTGTACTTGCGGCAAGGCGGTAAGTAGCTGACTGGCTTTAAATGAGGTAAGCGTTTTTCCGCTGCCGGTGGTATGCCAGATGTAACCGTTCTTGTTACCGGTTTTTACCCGCTCTGTAATGGCTTCTACGGCGTAATACTGGTAAGGCCGCAATACCATCAATACGCCCGTTTGGGGCAATACGATATAGCGCGTTATCATCTTGGAGAGGTGGCACGGCTCCAGAAAAGCACTGGTAAAGGCTTCCAACTGCTTAATGGGCTTGTTCTCGACATCCGACCAAAAGAACGTTTGTTTAAACGACTGTTTGCGGTTGTTGGCGTAGTACTTGGTATTGACGCCGTTGCTGATAACAAACAGTTGCACGTACTGGAACAATCCGAACCCCGCCGAATACGAATGCCGCTGATACCGGTTGGTCTGGTTAAAGGCTTCTTTCAGTTCCAGCCCCCGCCGTTTTAGTTCGATCTGAACGAGCGGTAAGCCGTTGATTAGTATGGTTACGTCGTAGCGATTCTTATAGGTGCCCTCAATAGTGATCTGATTCGTTACCTGATACTGGTTCTGGCACCATGCGTCTTGATTGATGAATTCTATGTAGATGCTACTCTCATCGGCGCGGGTAAGTTGTAGCTTATCGCGCAGGATTTTAGCCCGCTCAAATACGTTGCCTTTGTTAAGGTGGTTAAGCACTACCGCAAATTCAGCATCGGTTAGTTTTACCTTGTTATGCGTTTCGAGTTGTGTTCTTAGATTAGCCAGCAACGCTTTTTCATCGGCTATCACTACGGATTTATATCCCAACCCGGCTAATTGCTTAACCAAGTTTTCTTCTAATATTGCTTCGGACTGTGTAGGCATGTATGATTAAGCAAAAAGCTGATTCAATAACCCTTTCTTATAAGCCTTAGTAAACTCAATTTTGGAGCTAATTATATTTATCCTCTCATCTAATTTATTCAAGAAACCGGCAATCTTACTCTGCTCTGGTACGCTTGGAAGATGAAATACAAAGGATTTATATTCTTCTGCATTTATTCCCGGCTGTCCTGATCTCATAGACATCATTTGTACCCATTTTGCATAAACACTTGTTGTCGTTTGCCAAAATATAAAGTATGGATTTTCATTAACAATCGAGAACTTTATCAAAAAACCCGCAAAATATAAATCCCCATCTTTCTTATTATACAAGTAACTTTTACCAACGCTTGCACCCGTTCTTGCAAAAACTATGTCTCCTTCCTTAAGCCTGTATTTTTCTTCCAATTTACCATCAGGCGAAGTAAGTGGACTGGGTGAAAATGTCCCTGACTCTTCGTCTATATCTGTGATTCTTATGTATTTGTTAATCCCATCAAAAGGTATTGCAGCACTATTCATTCCATACGCAACATTTTTTGATATAGCCCCCAAACTCCTCTCCTCCCAATCTGGAAAATGGCTACCATCATCTTTTTTGAAGCGTATTTTTTTCGTAACTTTACCGCCCTTAATCTTTATCCGTCGCTCCGTCGCTCCGTCGCTCCGTCGCTCCGTCGCATCAGCGTCATCAGCAAAAATAGCCTGCATAACGCCTTTCTTGTATTCTTCCAGCAAGGTTTTCTGCTTAGTCAATAGCTCAATTTTGGCGTCAATCGCTGTAAGAAAGGTGGCTATTTTTTGTTGCTCAGGGAGAGAGGGAATTACTAACTTAATATTTGCTAATCTTTTAGCTGAGATACTCAACACTTTAGAGCCTTGAGATTCTTTTTGAATTTGAGTACGAACCTTGCCAGACTGGAATAAATAGCCTCCGAATCCTGTAAAAATTTTATCAATTTGCGGTCTGGCTAAAATGGTATGCAGGCCCGATAGAAGTTTGTTTTCATTTAAACACACAATTTCTATAGCCTTACCTACGTCCTTTAAATCTTCAGAAGCATCGGCGAATATTATATCGCCCTCTTTACAGTAATTATCTTCGGATATTTTAACAACATTAACCGATAAATTTATAAACGGCACGTGTTCTTTTGTAATATCAAAATGGGTTCTAAATTTCGTATGAATATCACCGTAATGGATATTTTTTACTGTCCCTATGTCATAGTTTAGGTACTCTCTTGAAAGAGAGTTTGTAACCTTAAAGGAGTAAATTTTCTCAAACTGAATCTCTTCCCATTCTCCTGAAAATTCAGGAAAACGTAAGGTGGGTATTTGGGGGCGATTCTCAGGCATGATTAGAATGGCGTAGCAATATTGAGTTGTTTACATAAGTCAGCTATGGTAATGTCGATAGACGTAATTTCAGTATTCACTATTTTCAACTGTTCGGCTATGCTGGCTATATCAATGACTTCTTCTTCTGCAAACGTATCTACATAGCGGGGTATGTTGAGGTTGTATTCATTCTGTTTTATTTCTGATAGCGTTGCCCGGTAGCTATACTTGTCCTCTACCAATCGTTCGCGGTAGGTATCAACGATCTTATCTATATCGCTTTCGCGCAGGTAGTTTTGATTTTTGCCCTTTTCGTAGTACGCGCTGGCATCAATAAACAGAATATCGGTCGGGTGTTCGCGGCACTTCTTGAAGACGAGAATAGCGGTTGGAATGCTGGTGCCGTAAAAGATATTAGTCGGCAAGCCAATCACAGCGTCCAAGTAGTTTTTGTCTTCAATCAGGTGTTGGCGTATATGGCCTTCAGCGGCTCCCCGAAATAGTACACCGTGTGGCACTACTACGGCCATTTGCCCATTTTCGGCTAACTGGTGTACCATGTGTTGTACAAAGGCAAAGTCGGCTTTTCCGGCTGGTGCCAGTCGTCCGTACTGGCTAAAGCGGTCGTCGGAGATGTGCAACGGGTTCGCGCTCCATTGCGCCGAAAACGGCGGGTTTGCTACAATGGCTTCAAACCGCTTATCCAAGTGCTGAGGATGCTCTAAGGTGTCGTCCTGCCGGATGTCGAACTTACGGTAATGCACATCGTGCAAAATCATGTTCATCCGGGCCAGGTTGTAGGTCGTGCGGTTCAATTCCTGTCCGTAGAAGTTCGATACCTCTTTTACTTCTTTGGCTACCCGCAGCAACAGAGAGCCAGAACCGCACGTAGGGTCATAAACTGACTTCAGCTTTGTTTTGCCGGTGGTAACGAGTTTAGCCAGAATCTTGGATACCTGCTGAGGGGTATAAAACTCACCGGCTTTCTTTCCGGCTCCACTGGCAAACTGACCAATCAGGTATTCATACGCATCGCCTAACACGTCCGATTCCACATTGGCTAAATCGAAATCAATGGCGTTCAGGTGTTCCAGTACCTTTACAATCAGGGCATTTTTTGCCGCTTCGGTGCGGCCCAGCTTACTCGATGTAAGATCTAAATCTTCAAAGAGCCGGTTAAAATCCTCCTCACTATCCGTACCCATCGTACTTTGTTCGATGTTGTTGAGGATGTTGGCTAAGTCGCCCAAAATGAAGTTAGAACGGCTCTCGTCTTCGCTGTCGGCTTGTCCCTTCTTTACGATCTGGTTGAACAGTTCAGATGGTTTCAGAAAGAAGCCCAACGTCTGTATCGACTCGTCTTTTACGGCCGTAAGCAAATCTTGTCCTTCGGGGCTTTGCTCTTCCAATTCGGTATAGGTGGTACCATCATTGGCCAACAACGCATTGGCGTAGAGTTCCATCTTCTCAGAGAGGTATTTATAGAAGATGAAGCCTAAAATGTAATCCCGGAAATCGTCGGCGTCCATTTTACCCCGCAGGGCATTGGCAATGTTCCACAACTGCTGTTCTAACTGTCTTTTTTGCTCTTTCGACATTGGGTACTTAGGGGCTATTCGTTTGTTAGCAGACTAACAAAAGTGCATATTTTACCCTAAAAAACCCTCAATTTCATTGCAAATAGGCATCAATCAGTCCGTTTCCCGGTCTAAGTGCCTGTACTCATTCGAGTTGTGAATGTTGAGGGTTTGCATCATCGTAGCGTTGTCGGGTAGGGTAAGCGTCTATAGGTTGAACGATGGAAAAACAGGCGTTGTTGAGAGCTAACAAAGGCCCGGCTCGATTATGAATTACAAGGTTCGCAAACGCATAGACGCTGTTCTATCCGGCGAATCCGATACGCTTAAGCTGGATAATCTGGATTTGACCGAATTACCCGAAGAGGTCTACACGCTCACCAATTTAAAAGAACTGTCGGTTGCCAACATCCTATTGATGGGCAATCAAGATACTATTGATCTTCTCAAACGACTCCCAACCGACGATTCGCAGGAACTCTTGAAGCTGCTTGAAGAAGAGGAATCTGAGCGAAAAAAAGACCTGCTGATACCGCGCCAACTGGAATATATCGACGCTAAACTAAGTCAACTGACTTCTTTGGAAGTGCTTGACCTCAGCTATAACCGGATTGAGCTATTACCTGATTCTATCGGTACGTTGCCTAAACTCCGTAGATTGATCTTGCGTAACAACTTATTAACCGGACTACCAAAATCACTTACCCGGCTACCCTCTTTAGAACTACTTGACATTCGGCAAAACCCAATTCAGTCAGTACCCAGATTCCCACAGTTAGAAGTCTACGACGTTTACCGGGGGCACTTCTACGGCCAAAAGCATGAAGCCATACGTTCAAAAGATATTGACCTTGCCTTGTGGCATCTTAAAAAGGAAACGGAGCGGGGCTTATTGAAATAAGTAGTAAACAACCCCCTATACGCTTAGTTGAGATAAAACAGAGTTTGTACCTTTGTGAACGCAAACGAAACAAGGTGACTTTCGAGACAAAAAACGTATTTGACTTAGGAACAGGCATTTATACAATGCCCGATGTAGCCGCCATACTGGGTCTACCACAGGCCAAAGTACGGCGTTGGCTGCGCGAGTATTGGAACGCGCACTTTGGAAAAGCAGACCAAACCATATTTTCGGACGGTACCGGCCGGGAACTGGTTACTAATTTTTACACCCTGATTGAGTTCTTTACCTTCTATCAGCTACGGGATCGGGGGGTTACAGCGCAGCGAATTGTAAAAGCACATCAAGTCCTGGAAGGCGTTTTTAAAACGGCTTATCCGTTTGCCACGTCCAACATTCTTACCGATGGCAAAGACGTACTGTTTACCGGTGAAGTAGGCGACATCATTCAGGCCGACCCATCCTTACAGATTACTATAACCGAAATTCTGACGCCATTCTGCGAGAAAATAGAGTTTGACAGCCATTCACTGGCCAACCGTTTTTTTCCGTTAGATCGCAAGCACAACGTAGTTATTGACCCTCACCGGCAATTTGGTCAGCCTGTAATTGGTAATACGAACATCCTCACCGAAACGGTTTTCAACCTTTACCGGGGGGGTGAATCAGCCGACTTCATTGGCCGTATTTATGACCTGACGCCCAATCAAGTTCAGGACGCTATTACTTTTCATCGTAACGCGGCATGACCAAAATTTACATTGATGAAAATTTAGCTCCACAAATTGCTGAAGCTTTAAACATATTAGAAACTCACGCAAACGAAGGATTTGAGGTACTGTCCATTGGCAGAACGTTCGGGCGGGGTGTTCAGGATGAGGATTGGATACCGAAAGTTGGAGCTGAACAGGGCATAGTTATCACATCTGACTATAACATACAACGAATAAAGCGACAACGTGAATTGTACGAAAGGCACGGTGTTGGTATTTTCTTCTTCAATCCGCCCTCAAAGTCTGGTTATTCGTATTGGGAACAGGTAGAGCAGATTGTAAAGCGTTGGCGTGACATCAAGAAGAAGTGCCGCAACAAACGTCCCTTTGCGTTTCGTTGTACCTCGAAAAGCCAGGAATTTGAGGGTATGTAAGCACTTGCAAGGGTAGCTGATCGGGCGTAACATCTAATATCCGGGCGAGTAAATCACGGTTGGGGCTGGTTGTTAACATTAGCTCACATTCAGCTTCTTCGTCCCATTCGGCTGGGTAAGTCTCGCAACGTTCAACTGTCAGAATTTCCCCGTAATCAGTTTGACCGTTGACCACTATACGCGGGCGGGAATTTTCACCTAATGACCTTTGCTGAGGTGGTAATCGTGTAGCTTTCCCATACGGGGTATCGTTGGGAATAGGCACGGCCATACCGTATCGGATACCGTCCCGGATTGTCTTTTGCGACTTAGTAAACGTTGGCCATTCACTCGCTATAGTTTCGAGTTCATAAACGGCGGTTTGTTCATTCATTCGCCCCGCTGCAATAAATCCCCCTGCCAGCCTTGCCACTTTTAATAGCGTTTCATGTCGTTGCCCCTCCCCCGCTGATTGCGTAAAGCGGACAAGTTGGTTTAGTAGTTCGCCCTCATCAGGCCCGTTGCTTCGGCTCTGATCGTATTTGCGGATTGGTAGAGGTTTAGGCGGGGGTGGGGTGTATGTCCCGACCATGACCGTAGCGTTTTCGTTAGTGTAAGGGTCGGCATCGTAACTGACAAACCGTAGGTCAGTTGGATTACCGCCTTTAGTGCTATCCAGCTTCACGCCAAATTTTCCGTAATACTTACCGTCTTTTTTGCCGCCGAATATTTTTTGCAGATACCTGAAATGAGCCGCTAAACTTTCGGGGGTCTGGTTATCGGGTAGCCGTACGACAAACCACAATCCCCCCCGAACAGAGTAGCCGCAAAGCAGCACGTAAGACAGGCGGCAAAGCCGGGTTTTAAGCTCGACCATACAGATACCGGGGTTGTCTTTCCGGTCAACGTCACCCATCATAAGTGGCCACTGCTGACTGATCTTTTGGTCAAAAGTGGTGTTGCGTTTCCGGTGGTGAAGCAGCGCAACGGGGGTAATCGCGGGTAGCCGCTTTTTTAGTTTATCCTGTTCTTCCTTATCCGGTTCGGCGCGTATGGCTTCGATGGTAGCGCGGTAGAACTTAGTGAGGGTAATTCGGCGTAACGTGGTTTGTTGGGCGGGAACATTGGCAAAGGTGCCCCGCTGTTGATCGAACTCGAAAAAACTGATAGGTACGTCTAACAAGTTGGGGCGGTACTGCTGATTGTCCATACTGCTAACTGCTAAAGTGGGTGCTGATTAAATTTTGGCAGTATTAAAAGTTACTGCCAACTGCTAAGCCCCCTATATGGCCTTTAGCAGTTGGCAGTATGGATTAGTTGGTTTCGTCGGCAATTACAACCAGTTTATAGTATTGCTGCCGACCGTCCCGGTACTCGGTCAGCTTCACGACATGGCCTTGTTCATCGGTCATTATCGGCGGTTCCTCAATTATAGTTTTAAGCCGGTCCCGGATGGTGGCGTTCCCAGCCTTAAACTCTGATTCGAGTAGGGCTACGACCTCACCTTTCACTTTCGGCCCACTGCTAAGCATAGTTTCTAAGCGGGCGGCTACCTCATCAATATCGGCTTTGTGCTTACGGCTGTTGATGTGGCTGGCAATGGCATCAGCCCCCGCAGGCATCAGGCCATTAGCATCTTGGCAGAATTGCAAATACAGAGGTTCGGGTTTCTTACCTCGTCTTAGTTTAAGGCAGCGTAACTTAATCAGGTCGGTTTCATTACCGTTGACGTCCTTCTCCAGACCAATCTGTAGAACGGTGCTGGCTTTGTTGGCGGCTTCGGTGCCGGTGTGCCCTCTGGCTTTTTCAGTGCCGGGGTTCTGATGTATTACCAGTAAAAATGTAGCGTCGTAGTTGTCGCAGAGGTTGCCCAGAAAATCGAACAGTTTCATTGACTCTTTGGGGTCGTTAAAATCCCCTATGGCATCCGTTACCACGTCAATCAGGCAAAATAGATGCAGAGCAGTTTGATCGCGAACGTAATGAATATACGTTTCGATAGCAGCAAAGCGGTCTTTACGGTCTTCGCCTTTGATAGATGTAAAGCGGAACGCTTCGGGCTTGTCTTTCAGACTGTAACCAGCGTGTAGTTTTATACCCTGAATAGCAAAAGGTAATTCCTCTTTAAGATTGCGCTCCGTGTCGATGTAGCAGACCAAAAAGCGTTCGAGTATGGCCCGTTTGAACCCTAAAAATCGCGGGTCGCTGGTGTCATTAGTGGTTAACATCAAAGCAGATATTAATTCAGCCAGTCGGGACTTGTGCGAACCAAATGCCCCCTGAATAATATTGACGGTGCCCCGGCCAATAATACCAACATCCTCGCGGCTAATGAGCGGGGGACTAAAAACAACAGGCTCAGTAGCAATGTCGCTTACTGCCTGTTCTCTGGCTAACAGCCGTTCTAACATGGCCGGTACCTGACCGGCTTTTGTGTTGGTTTGTTGCTGTTGCTGGTTGGCTTCATCGGGGGTAAAATGGTGGTTAGCAGTTGCGGCTAACTCCTCGTCGGTCATATCAAAAATCGGTGGGCGTTGCGTATCTTCGTGGTGAGAAACTGACATAGTATGAGTTAGTTAGGCGGGCCGGTTCGTAGGAAAACCGGCCCGTTTTGTGTAGTACGATGGGATAAGAAAAGCCGGAGCCAGGGCGGCCGGAATTCATGCAAAAGGCGGGGTAAGAAATTCCGCCGTGAACCAGTCCAGAAAACCCGCGAACGAGTGAGCGACATAGACACTGGCACCCGACTTTTCAAGAGCGCGGATAGTGTCTTTCTGCTTCTCGCTCAGTTGGTCTTTCCCGGCCTTCACCTCCACAAATACAGCGCGGCCCTCGACAACAGCCAGTATATCCGGTAGTCCAGCCCGCTGTTGGCTGGCCACAAACTTTTGTAGATCGGCGCGAAAGGTACCGGTACTGGCAAGCCGGGTGGCAAAGTGGCCGGACAGGTTGCAGTAATCGACAACACACTTTGTCAGGCCATTGGCATCCCGGTCAGAATACTTGCTTTTGACCGGATAGGGAAACGCCGGGTGTTTTGCCGCTTTGTGAGCGTCGGCCAACTGGCAGAGGTGAGCAAGGGCCTGTACGTCGATACGGGTATTCATACGGCCTTACCTCCCTTCTTTCGTGGTTGACGGGTAGGGCGGCTGGCAGCATTGGC
Organism: uncultured Cytophagales bacterium; assembly: GCA_964251665.1. GTDB lineage: Bacteria > Bacteroidota > Bacteroidia > Cytophagales > Spirosomataceae > JBBQLG01. The sequence continues at coordinate 69,428 of CAXUKO010000008.1, read as the reverse complement.
GGCAAGTTCTTCGGTAGTGGCTCGGCGTCCGTTTTTTACGAACTCCAACAGATCGGCGCGTAGGAAATAGAGCCTTTTGCCGGGGCGGTGGCTGGCGATACGTTGCCTATGTACCAAGTCGTATACAGTGGCCGTTGTCACGTCCAATAGGTCGGCGGCTTGCTGAACCGTCAGCGGTGCTTCTTCGACCGGGGCGGGGTTAGTGGGTTGGTTAAGTCGATCAAGTAGTTGATCGACTTTCAAACCCAGCGCGTAAACGTACTCAGGTAATGAATCGAAGGTAAGCGGGTGTTTCTCCATGTATCGGCTTGTTTATCAAAGCCGATGGCGAAGTAAGGGCACAAAAAATACCCTAATCAAGCCCATAGGGTACGATTAGGGTATAAATTAGGTACTTTTTTTTATGGGTTGGTTGGAATTCGTTTGCTCTTTACTGGCGTTTTGTTTCCCCGGATTACATCATAGATGGTATCATAGGTAGCAGGGGTAAAATTGGCGCAAATCCATGAAGCTATGCCCGTTTGTGTACTCAATATCTTATTGTGTTCGGATTGTTGTAAGAAAAAATAGGCCAAAACGTTTTGCTGACACTTGTGATCTATTTTTTTGTCGGGTGCTATACCATCGACAATTAAAGCAGATAGCGCTGGTCGGTCTACCTCATCAATGAATGGTTTAAGAGCATCATACAAAGTTTGCCGGGTTTCGGGAACGATATGAAGTAGGGGTACGGGTTGCTCCGATTTATCGTTTGCCGGGGATGAATTGGGACTATTGGCGGCAGATAGCATCATTTTAGCCTTGTATCTATCAATCAGCATTAAGACAAGATCATCATAATAGTTGACCCCCTCGACACGGCCCGACACGGGAAAGTGTATTTTAAAGTCAAAAATTAAATCGTGAAGTGTATCAAAGTCAACGGTACCGGTGTCACTATAGATAGCTTCTACTTTTTGTCTTAAGTAACTAAAGCCATTAGCGAAAACAGCTACTAAATCTTGTTTATGCTGATAGCCTACGCCTGTATTACGTTCCCACGCAACATTAGGCCAATTCATACCAAAATAAAGGGATTGTCTCAAATCACTCATAGCCACTTTTCTTGCTGAGATAAACTCAAACGATAGTTACTTTCACTCCCAGCGAAAGCCGGTTTACGGCATCCCGCTTGGTTTGATCGACCACTTTGGCGTAAATCTGTGTAGTGGTCAGGTTCTTGTGCGTAAGCAGTTTAGAAACAGTGTAAATGTCCGTACCCGCCAACAGTTGCAGGGTAGCGAACGTATGCCGGAAACAGTGAAACGTAATCTTGCGCTCAATACCGGCATCCGTTACCCACGTCTTTAGCAGGTTGTTCAGGTACTGCGTATAGTTAAGTTTGGGGAATATCCGGGCGGTGGCTTCACCGGGTTCGCCTAACAGGTCGCGGGCTTCGTCGCTGATAGGTATGGTTTCGCTACGTTGCGTCTTTTGAATCCGTAGCCGGATACAATACCCCTCAGCGGTTTTATGTACCTGTTGCCATGTCAGCGCGGCCACGTCGGAGAAACGTAAGCCAGTGAGGGCGGAAAACAAAGCCCCCTGTTTAAGATCGGGCCGGGTTGTACCGGTAGTTGATAACGTTATCAGTTCCTCCATTGTCAGGAACTCCCGTTGTGTATCCTGCTCTTTAATTGGCTTTACGTAGGGTTCTGCCTGTAGGAATCCATCAGCAACGGCGCGTTTAAGAATGGTCTTAAAGTAGGTTAAGTACAGCGCGGCCGTGTTGTTGGAAATTTCCGCCGTTGTTTCCAGATGCTTGCGGAATCCCTCGCAAAATTGACGGGTTACTTCCTTCGGTCGTACGGGCTTATCGTTGCAGTAGGCAGTGAGCAATTTAGCCGTTTTCCGGTATCCCCACTTTGCCCCCGCACTACGGCCGCTGTAGGCTTCAACCTGTTCAGCAAAGTATTCTACAAAGTCAGTCTTTACAGCCCGTTTCACAATGAAGCCATACTGACCGTTTTGGGCGTCAATCTGTCGTTTTGCTCTGGTGTTCTCTGCCAGTTCCAGCGTCTCTCTGTTGTGATTCCGGTCTAAAGGTGTTCGGGGCTTATCAAAAACGTAGAGGTTTAAATACTCCCTACGGGTCTCTTTTCCGGTCTCAGGGTGCGGAATAGGGGGATAAAAGTCAAGATACAGGCTATTTCGCCCGTCTGCCAGTGCTTTTTCGCGTATAGTAACCTTCATTGACTGGCTTAATTTTCGGCCTATACGCTCAATAAGGGCGGTTTTTGCCGTGATTTGTTCCTCATTACAAAGATACAAATAAGGAACAAAAAAGGCTATAACAACCCGTAAAAACCAAAACTAAACCGATTTTATGAAGCAGCTAACTCATTGATAGTCAATAATTATTAAAATATTACTGTAAACTAATACGGGTTATTTTGGTAAGTTAGTTTAGGTTAAGAAAACGCAAAGCCATTCCCACGTTGAGGAATGGCTTTCTTGTTTTATCAAACTGGCTGGTCAATAGTTGCGCCGTACCTCCAAGGTACGGCGCAACTGTTTTCAATCAGTTTAGAAGCCCCTACTCCAACGCAGCTACTCCCGGCAGCACTTTGCCCTCCATGTATTCGAGCAGGGCACCACCACCCGTGGAGACATAGGACACGCGGTCACCGTAGCCCGCCTGGTTGACAGCCGAGGCCGAATCCCCCCCGCCAATGAGCGAGAACGCCCCATTTTCTTCAGTTGCTTTCACGACGGCTTCCGCAATAGCGTTGGTGCCGTGGGCGAAGTTTTCAAACTCGAACACACCCATCGGACCGTTCCAGAGAATGGTTTTCGACTGCATGACAACATCCGTAAACAGCTTGATGGTTTCCGGCCCGATGTCCAGCCCCTGCCAGCCATCAGGAATTTGCCCCGTAGCCACCACCTGCCGGTTGGCATCGTTGGAGAAGCCATCCGCGCAGAGGTTATCCAGCGGCATGATGATGTTGACGCCTTTTGCTTTAGCTTTCTCCAGAATCTGAAGCGCCAGGTCCTGCTTATCGGCTTCCAGCAGCGATTTGCCAATCTGACCACCCATAGCCTTCGTGAACGTGTACGTCATGCCGCCCCCGATAATCAGGTTATCAACAGTGTCCAGCAGCCGCTCGATAATGAGGATTTTGTCGGAGATTTTAGCCCCGCCCATGATAGCCGTGAAGGGATGTTCAGCTTCGTCGAGCACTTTCTTGGCGTTATCCAGTTCCGCCTGCATGACGTAACCCGCCACCCTGTCGGTAAGGAACTGCCCCATCACGGCCGTAGACGCGTGGGCGCGGTGAGCCGTTCCAAAGGCGTCGTTCACCCAGACATCGCCGAGTTTAGCCAGCTTTTCGGCAAATGCCACATCACCTTTCTCCTCCTCCTTATAGAACCGAAGGTTTTCCAGCAACAGGATTTCACCGGGTTGAAGCGAAGCCGCCAGATCGGTAGCCGACTGACCAATGCAGTCGTCGGCAAACTTTATGTCACGGCCAAAAGCGGCTTTAAGTGCAGGAATGACGTGTTTCAGCGAAAACTTTTCTTCCGGTCCACCTTTGGGACGGCCGAGATGTGACATCAGAATGACCGAACCGCCGTCGCTCAGGATTTTGTTAATGGTTGGAATTGTCGCCCGGATGCGGGTATCGTCGGTGATTTCGTACTGATCGTTGAGCGGCACGTTGAAATCAACGCGGACGAGGGCTTTTTTACCCGCAAAATTGTAGGAATCGAGAGTCTTCATAAGATAGGTTAGAGCCGACGCCATCGGCTATAGGTGTATACAGCGTTTGCGGCCGTAAAGTTGGACAAAAATTGAGGATGCAAAACGGTACAAAAAGAATAAGTACGTTTTTAGCGGTTGTGTCTTTTACGTTCATCAGCCCGTTTCCGGCAGGCTCTTCCTGATGAACTACGTCGGAAAAACGCCCCACCTCTTCTCACTCCGTACCCGAATGATCCACCGCTCTCCCTTCGTGGCCTGCCTGCTCCTTGTTCTGCTGACGGCCATCTCGCTATACAGCATCAGTCTGACCCGCCCACCGGACGCCCTACCCGCCAATGCCCCCGCTGACCAGTTTTCGGCCGGGCGGGCCATGCAGTACGTGCGCCGGATTGCCCGTGAGCCCCACGCAGTCGGAACGCCCGCCCATGCCGACGTGCGGACGTATCTGCTCAGCACCATGCGTCAATTGGGATTGCAACCAATGGTGCAGGAAGCCACCGCTGTAGACGGCCAACGGGTCGGAACAGGCTATGTGTACAATATTCTGGGGCGGCTAAAGGGCCGGACTGCGGGTAAAGCCGTACTACTGATGGCGCACTACGATTCGCAGCCCAACGCCCTCGGCGCAGGTGACGACGGTGCCGGGGTAGCCGCCCTGCTCGAAACGGCGCGGGCCATCCGACAGGGTGCTTCGCTACAACACGACGTCATTTTTCTCCTGACCGATGGTGAAGAAGCCGGGTTATTCGGAGCCAGAGCTTTCATGCGTCACCCCTGGGCAAAAGAGGTCGGGTTTGTGATGAATGTGGAAGCCCGGGGGAACAGCGGTCCGAGCATGACGTTTGAGATTAGCCCGCAAAACGGCTGGGTTGTAGGCGAGTTTGGCAAAGCCGCGCCCTACCCGTTTGCGTCGTCGGTGATGTACGAAGTATACCGGACCCTGCCCAATAACACTGACTTTACTATTTTCCGGGAGGCTGGTTATTCCGGGGTCAATTCGGCGTTCATCGATGGGTTTGTCAACTACCACAAGCTGACCGATTCGCCCGAAAATCTCGATCCCGGCAGCCTGCAGCACCACGGCAGCAATGCGCTGGCCCTGACCCGCCATATTGCCAATGGCCCACTCATCAACACCAAATCCGATGATAAGGTATTTTTCAATCCGGCGGGAAGCTGGCTCGTGCAGTACCCGATGGGCTGGAACTGGTTCTGGATGCTACTGCTGACCGTTGCGCTCATCGCCCTGTTGCGGCTCGGTATCTATCGGCGTGTCACCACCGTCGGGAAAATCCTGTTAGGGCTGTTGCTGTACGTGGTCATGCTGGGACTAATAGTCGGGTTTTTCTGGGGCCTGAATCCACTGGTGTGGCAGGCATTGCCCTATTCGCACTGGTTCAACGGCATTTATGGGAGCGACCGGTTTCTGGTAGCCTATACGCTGCTCACCCTCGGTATCGTTGGGTTAAGCGGTCGGCTGGCGTCGCGGTGGGTTTCCGTATTTTCGCTACAGACGGGTGTGTACCTGTTCCTGTACGGCCTGACACTGACGCTCTTTATCCTGGTTCCGGCTGCCACGTATCAGTTTCTGTTTCCGCTGCTGTTCTGCCTCGTCGGCACCTGGCTGCTCTTGCGGCAACAGCAAAGACCAGCCGAATTAAGGGGGCGTTCGTCACTGGGGCTGATCGTTGCTGCGCTGCCCGCCCTGTTCATGCTGATGCCGCTGGTCCGGCTGCTGTTTGTCACCTTCGATCTGCAACTGCCAATGGCCCCAATGGCGCTGCTGACTCTGGTGCTGGGGCTTTTACTCACCGTGCTGCTTTACTGCGAACAGGGGTTTCGGTGGCGTAACTGGCCTGTATTGCCACTACTATTCCTGCTGGCGGGAGGCATTCAAACCATCCAGGCCATTGGGCAGGAAGCTCCAAATACGCAACAGCCGCTGCACAGTCAGGTTAGTTATTACCTGAATGCGGATACGAATCAGGCGTTTTGGGGATCGGATTTCAAGACAACGGACGATTGGAATAAGCAGTTTTTTGGGAAGGCCACATTCGGTCCGTTCAGCGAAGTATACCCCACGGCTATTCGGGAACGGCTGAAGAATAAGGCGGTTGTTTTGCCGCTGAACGCGCCAACGGCTACCGTCATCAGCGATAGTAGTACGACGGCCGGGCGGCAGTTAACGCTCAGCCTGCGCTCCACCCGGGGAGCGGCCGGTTTCGAGATTTTGTTGGGACTGAACACGGAGTCTGACCTGCTGAGTTGTTCGCTCAACGGTGAAGCGCTGTCGCTGAAAGCGCAACAAACGAGCACTGGGGCCATTTTCGCCACCCGGATACTGGGGTTGCCCGTATCGAAAGAAGTAACGCTGCGAGTGATGCTGAAACCGGCCACTCCGCTGCGGCTGTTCCTTTACGATGGGTCGATTGGCTTACCCGCTTCGCTAATTAGACAACCCCGTCCGGCGTATGTCGTCTTCGAGCAGGGACCCGGTAGCAACCAGACCATCGTGCGGAAAACATACCAGTTTTAAGGCTCAATACTTCCCCTCGGCCCCGCCCCCACCGAAATCGCCACCACCAAATTTGACGCCTTCGGGCGGACGGGCACCCGATGTACCGTGCATGGCCGCCAGCGTTTGCATATTCCCCCAGAACTCTTGAGGGGATTCGTCGTCGGGAACATCCGTGAACCCATTCCGGGCCGGGCGTAGCGCACGAATCGCTACAACGGCCAGCCCGATCAGTACGAGGCTACATACCACCATGTACTGCGGAAGGGACAGCCACACGTAATAAGCCCGCACGGTAGCCACGGCCCCTATAAGGCCAACAATACCAACAATCAATAGCATGCGGTCCTTTTGCCGCAACCCGAGTGCCAGATAAACGGCAGGAACCAGAAACGTAAGTATCCAGAATAAGGCAGGGAGGGCAATTTCAGGTGCGTCAACTACCATTGGTGTCATGAGCAGTCCGTTGAGTTCGCGAACAACATAGTAGTTACCGCTCGCGGCCAGTACGATCAGCGCGACCCATTCGATTAGTGTCAGCACGTCAGTGTAATACATCGACCGGCTATGTTTTGGGAAACGGCGCGCCCATACGTAAAGCAAAGCAGACACGAATATCAGGACAAAAGGAAGCAACGATTTGCCAAAACTGAACTCCAGCATCCCGGAAAAAATCATGGTGTACAACGTGGCCAGCGCGGCAAACGTGATCAGCAAATCGCCAAAATACCAGATCACGGCCAGCATGATGGGCAGGTTGGTGAGACAGTCCAGCCAGAGCGGCTGTCGGGTCAGTAGCAGGAGATGCACCCCGGCAATCAGGAAAGCTGTTGACACCAGAATCAGGGCATTATCGACGCCGTTGCGGTAATACAGCCCCTTTTGGGTGAACCGGGTAGTCAGAAAACCCGCTCCTAACCCTACCCCCAGGCAGACCAAGCCCTGGGCCAGCCGGTTTCCTTCGATGAGTTCGCCCAGTGTCAGGGCCAGCAACCCAAAGCCGCCAGCAGCCGCTACGAGTGTGAAAATAAACAGGCCAATATCGATGAAGGCATTGCCGCTCTTGAAAGTAAAGGGATAAGCCTGCCGGACAGCCGTTAGCTGCTCGGTTGTAAGCAGTTGCTGCCGCTGCCAGCGTTCGGCCTGTGTTACAATGAACTGGTTACGGATGTCGGTTTCGTTGTACGCTTTCATGAAGCAGCAGTTAGGTAACGCCGGTAGCGCGACAGGTAAACGATCAGCCCAATACCCGATCCTATAAAATACCAGAACACTAAATACGTGTTGATGTCTAAGAAACTGAGCAGGTACGTCAGACCGATATAACCATACAGGGCACTCATTAACAGAAACAGGAAGGATTGCTGCTGACGCGCGTACCGATCAAACCCAACACAGGCTGCGGCCAGGGCAATTGCAAATACGGTTCGCAACGCGTCGAAATTGAACAGGCCAGCCAGCAGGGCCAGCAACAGCAAATTTCCGGCGATGGTCATGTAGGTGTATGTGAAGTGCGGTTTAATGTGCTTCCGCTCCAGCATAAACGCGGCTCCCATTAACACCAGCGCCAGCGCAATCGCCGAAAATACTACCCGCTGATCAAAAAAGTTAGTCTTAAAGAAGAAGTCGAGCGGACGCACCGTCAGGCCGATCCACGAAATCAGGGCGGTTAGAGCCATACCCAATACGCCCCGGTGATCGAAGCGGTAGGCCAACCCCATAAACAGCATAGCGGGCAGGAAGGTGACTAAGCCGTAGCGGTTGCCGAACACATTGAACTGGTACTGCGCGTAGCCTTCAAGTGTCAGAAAAAGCAGACACCCCAGCACAAGGGCATAGTCGCCAAAGGGGGAATAGCCGGGCCACAAATGCCTTTTGGCTTCAGCTCTGGTTAGGGGTGGGCGGTGGTACCAGGCGTAGCCGTAACAGGCCGCACATAACCCCGCGATGCCCGTCAACAGGGCCGTGTGCCCAATTTGATCGAAGTTTTCGTAAATCAACAGTCCCAGGCCACTGCTCAGCAGCAACACACCCGCGTAGAGAATGGCCCGGAGTTCCCAATGGAGGGAAAAAGGCTTATGCTGCTCAAATTCCGCAATTTTATCGCGTTGACCAGCAGGCAGCAACCCCTTATTCGTCAGTTCATTCAGTATATCACTGGGGGACATAAACGCATGAAATTTTGTTATTTAGGTATGCTTCAACGGCCACAAATCATACTACCACCCCGCTATTATTTAGACAATTTCCGCTACGTCGTGGACTTCGTCAAACGGCTCTACGGTGGCTTACTGAACGACGCTGAGCTCGACTTTATTCACCGGTTCGAGAACCTGGGAATCGATGCACAATGCCTGTTTGTCCGCTTCAGTAACCGCAAAGGACTCTTCTTTCGGGTCAATAAACTAAACTACCCCGAAATAACTGACTTACCGGCAGCCTTAGGCGAATTGCTGATTCATGGCTTAGTTGAGCGACTGTCTGCACAGCACGACGGACTGGCCACTCTGGCACTGGGGGTATTTACGAAACCGGAGCTATTACAGTTGTTGCCACTCGATCCGGAAGAAGTGCGGGCTCTGGCAAAACAGAAGAAAGAAGACGTGGTTCAGTATGCCACTCAGGAGTTGAACTTCGGCGAAATCGTCACCAGCCTGACCACCCGCGAGACGGTTGTGAAAGTAGGTTTCGAGGCCGAAGTGATGATGCTCAAGTACCTGTTTTTTGGTAATCGCGGGTCGGACATGACCGAGTTCGTAGTACGCGACCTGGGCATGGTGAACTTCGAGCGATATGACGAATCGAAGCTGACGGCCCGCTTCCGGACGCGGAAGGAAGTGGAAGACAAGCTGCTTATCTCGCTCACCAGCGAAGAACTTTACGACCTGAAACAGGCCGAAACACCCGCCGAAGACATTTACAACTGGTTCCTGAACTGGAACGAAACCCGCCCTGAACTCACCGAAATCGCCATTCCCGGCTACCAGCGATTAGTGCTGAAAGTTGGTGCGTTTTTGGAAAAGCAGAAACTACCCGATCAGGCACTGGCCGTCTATGAACTCTCAGACAAGGTTCCGGCCCGCGAACGGCGCGTCCGGCTGCTGTTCAAAAACGGCCTGATGGACGAAGCCCTCGCCCTCTGCGATGAAATTGCCGTGACGCCCCAGAACGCCGACGAACGTTACTTTGCCAACGACTTCCGGGATAAAATTCTGGGTCTGTCGGAGAAGAAGCGGAGCCGCAAAAGTACCACCCGCTTTTTGTCCGATGCCGAAGTGGTCGCGATTCCGGCCGCGTACCGCCACCATGTCGAAGCGGGTGTGATGAACCACTATCTGGAGCAGGGACAGGATGCGGCTTTCACCGAAAATTACCCCTGGCGCGGACTGTTTGGTCTGGTTTTTTGGGATGTTATCTACGATGCCAACGTGCAGGCCATTCACCACCCGTTGCAACGTGCCCCGTCGGATTTTTACCTGCCTGATTTTTACCTGAAACGGGAATTATCACTAAAGAAACGCCTGGCCGAGCTACCGACCACCGCCGACTGGAAAGCACATGTCGAGCGGCTGTTCCACGCCAAGTACGGCATCACCAACGTACTGGTTGACTGGAGCGAAACCCTGCTCGATCTGGTCCATCGCCTGATCGATCTGCTGGACCCTACACAACTTCAGTTGATTTTACTGGAGATGGCCCGCAACCTCCGCGAGAACACCCGTGGCTTCCCCGACCTGCTTGTCTGGGACGAAACGGGAACGTACAGCTTTGTGGAAGTCAAATCTCCCACCGACCACCTCAGCGCCCAGCAACTGCATTGGATGGAGTATTTTCAGGCCATCGGCGTACACGGGAAAGTGGTACGGGTGGTGTGGGAAATGTAAGGAAACAGGGGCTTGCCTATGCCGTTTTTTCAGCGTAACCTTGTTCAATGCAAACAGACAAACTAATGACGGCTCCAGTTGGAAATAAACCAAAGCGGCCCGGCCGATTGTCGGCCCGAAGCATTTCGCCCGCGCTCGTTTACGAGATGTGGGACGGTAAACCTATTTATTACAAGGGGTACAAGGATGTGCTGGCGGGAAAAAAAACAATCGAAGAAGTTATGTCGTGTTCTGATTTACAGGGAGTGTTAGTTTATTTAATCGGGCTGTACATCGGCAATCAGCTTAACAGAAAGAAGTACCTCATCAGTTCGAACGAATCGGGCCTGCATCTGGCGTTGAACAGCAATCTCGGGAATGACCTGGCTATCTTTGAAAAGGAGAAAGTAGGTAAACTAAAAGGTAAGTTCTTCGATGTCCCTCCTAAGGTTGTGATCGAGGTTGATATCAAAGCGGACGTAGCTGATTTCGCAATGAAACTGGATGGATACCTCATACAGAAGTCGCAGAAACTCCTTGATTTTGGTGTCGATAAAGTGATCTGGATTATCACCGATGCGCAGAAAGTGTACATCATAGACCGGAACGACCCAACCTGGTACATTGTAAACTGGTCGGAGCCAATTGCCGTGCTGGACGACTGTACCCTGAACATCAAACAACTACTTGACGACGAAGAAATAACCTACTAACCCCCTTCTCCATGAAAACCATCCTGCTTACCCTGCTCTGCCTGACGGCCTTATCTGTAACTACTCATGCCCAGAGTACAGCCGCTGCCGATTCGCTGAAGGCGTATGTTGGCACATACACGTTTGCGTCCGGCAGCCCCGTCAGTAAGTTTACCGTCACCGTTGATAAAGGCGTTTTATATGGCGAAGCCGACAGCTACGGCACCAATAAACTCGTAAAACAACCCGCTACTGACACCTATCAGTCTACCAGTTCCTATGGGTCAATGATTACCTTTCAGCGCGACGCTACCACCAAAGCCGTTACCAGCCTGACCCTTTCGGCTCAGGGCAATGAGTTGTCGGCGAAGAAGGAAAAACCGTGAGGACACCCGTTAATTTGATTCACTACGATGACTTCCCAAACGCAGGTAATCGCGCAGGACTTTAAACAGGCTATGCAATCACTGTATGGCCCACGGCTCGACCGGGTTGTTCTGTTCGGCTCACACGCCCGTGGTGATCACCGACACGATTCAGACATTGACTTCATGGTTATCCTACGAGACGAAACAATCACCCGACTGGACGAGATTAATCGCTTTCTTCCAACGCAGTCAGCACTCAGTTTAAAGCATAACATTACTGTATCGATCTTACCAGTTAGCTCTAAAAAGTATAACCACTCAGCCCTGCCTGTTTACCACTTCGCCCGCCTGGAAGGAATTACGTTATGAAGGAAATTAGCCAGCGAGTTTGGGAACGGGCAATTGAAAGTTTGGATGATGCGATAGCCAACGAACGTGATGAACGGTATCTTGTTACAGTCAATCGAAGCTACTATGCTGTTTTCTATGCACTCACTGTGCTTCTATACGAGAAAGACCACCTGAATACTAAGAGTCACTCTGGTACTCATGCCAAATTTCGTGAATTGTACATCAAAACCGGGATACTCTCAGTTGAGGTAAGTTATTGGTTGGATAAAACCTGAGAACTTCGTCAGGATTACGATTTTGACGATTCTGTTACCCGTGAAGAGGCTACTCAAGCACTCGATAGTGCCCGACAGTTCGTTGAACTGATCGCTAATCATTTACAAAGCCAGTCATAGATAGATGGTCCAACGTTGTAGATACGTTTAACTAATAATCTGTAAGTTGTTAGAAGCGATTTACAGATTTATTACCCCTACCCTCCCTCATAAAAAATCAGCCGGTTGCGTAGCTGGGCGATTTCGCTGTGCAGGCTTTCCATCCGCTCTAGCAGGTGTGAAACAATGTCTAAATCGTCAGTATGAACAGAGAGTTCGCGGTGCAGGCGGACAAAGGCAGGCGCGGAGTTCACCGGGGCAGGCCGCGTTTAACATCTAAGACAAAATCAATAGAGACATCGTTGAGTTCAGCTATCAGCTCAGGTGTAAGTCCCTTTTGCAGCCCCCTGGTCACAGCCAGTTTCTTAACATCTTCGATTTTTCTTGTTTCCGCGTGCACTGCTGCCGCGTTCTGCGCTATAAGCATCTCGTAGGCGAACCGCTTTTCGGCCGACATCGCGCTCCGATCTACTTCCTGTATGGCAACTTTTAACCACTCCTCATCCCAGAACTCAGGGAACTGCTGTTTACTATTTATTTTATGCAGCGTCTTCATTGTATAAATTAGCTTATCGAGGTCTGATTCGATGGTAGAGACATCTTTATTAAACTTATCCAGTTCTACCGTAATAAACGAAAGTTGAGTATCAACTTGTTTGCCTTTTTCGGTATACAGGGCCGATATATTATGATAGTCAGCTATGTGTGGGAATATCGTCTTTTTCAGAATGCCTACACAGTAAAGATTAGGCAGGTTTTCAAATGAATAATCGCCTTTCTTGACAAGTGTATTGAATTTATACGTTGCATAAAACTTCATGCGTTGCAGAAACTGCGGATAGTCGCTCAACTGCATTTCTACAATGAAGTGATTTCCGCCTTCATCAATACAGGAGAGATCATATACTCCGCTTCGGCTGTCTCTCGTATAGCCTTCTATAGTGTTTTTATCAAACACCACCGATACAATCGGCGTCGGCGACCTTATTAGAGCCTGCAGCACCCGACGCAGAAATAATGTGTTGTTCTCATTGCCAAATGTGACCTTGAATCCATAATCGGAGGTGAGCGGGATGAATCGTTGTGAATCTGAGTTGGCGGGTTCCATGCCGTAAAGCTAAGTAAGCCAGTCCTGATTTGATAACTCCCCCCTCTTCAACCAACACATCTCCCCTACCTCCCCTCATAAAAAACCAGCCGGTTGCGCAACTGGGCGATTTCGCTGTGCAGGCTTTCCACCCGCTCCAGCAGGTGCGAAACAATGTCTAAATCGTCAGTATGAACGGATAGCTCCTGGTGCAGACGGACCAGTTTTTCCAGGCGGCTTACCTGCTCGGTCGGGAGATAGACGGTTTGCTCCATCCGAATGATTTCGATCAGGCCCCGCTGTTCAAGGCTGTATACAAAGTCGATGTCAAGGTGGTGATGTACGCAAAAATCGGTGGCGGAGGTTAGCGATTCGGCAGACATAACTTAGTCAGTTTTCAGGGTGGCTAATTGCTGGAAGAGTGCTTTTTGTTCGTCCGTGAGCGCGGTAGGGATACGCACCTGCCACTGTACATACAGGTCGCCAAATGCACCGTCGGACCGGTACACGGGAAAGCCTTTGCCCTTCAGGCGCACTGTACCGCCGGGCTGCGTACCAGCGGGCAACGTTACTTTCACCTTACCGGAGAGTGTATCAATAAGCTGAGTGCCACCCAGCACTGCCGTGTATAGGTCAATGGTTTCCGTTACATAGAGGTCGTTGCCCTTGCGCCGGTAACGGTCATCGTCGGTCACTACGAACGTGAGGTACAAATCACCGTTGGGCCCACCGTTTACACCCGGTGCGCCGTAGCCAGCCAACTTTATCTTCTGCCCATTCTCCACGCCCGCCTGTACCGTGATGCGGATGTTCTTGCCGTTTACAGACAGGGTTTGTTTGTGAGTGGTGTAGGCTTCCGGCAGGCTCAGGTGCAGTTCGGCCTCGTAGTCCTGCCCCCGAAATACCGTTTCACGTCGGCCACCGCCCGTTTGCCCGAACATGGAGGCAAAAAAGTCCGAGAAATTATCGCCATCGAAGTCGCTCGTAAAATCGCCGGTCGACTGGCGGGTGTACGACTGCTGTCCGGTACCTCCGCGCCGGGCACCGCTACGCTGAGCCTGTTCAAACTGGTCGGCGTGTTCCCAGTCTTTGCCGTACTGATCGTATTTTTTTCGCTTTTCCGGGTCGCTCAGCACCTCGTTGGCTTCGTTGAGCTGCTGAAATTTCTTTTTCGCATCCGCATCATCGGGGTTCAGGTCCGGGTGCAGTTTGCGGGCCAGTTTCCGATACGCCTTTTTAATATCGTCCGTCGTGGCGTCCTTCGGTACCCCCAGAATGCTGTAATAGTCGATGAAATCCATACAGACTTTATTGTTAGCTGGCGGAGCCGAAGCGACCCTGCCACTGGTATATTGTTCATAACTGAAGCAGGGCCGGTATGGTTGTACCAATCCCAGTAGCTGGCATGTACACAGCGAAACTGTTAAGCACCGGGAACACAACTAATTTTGCGTTTATCTTTGCCACTTCAGACTCCTCAATTTGTAGAAGATGCATCCTGCTTTAGCCGTTCGTCAAGTCGTATTTCTTTGTTTCCTGGTACTAAGCATCGGAATCGTGCAGGCCCAGAACCTGTCCATGCCGCGTATCATCAAACAGACCTACCAGAAAGGCACCCGCACGATGGACGGGAAGCCCGGCAAAAACTACTGGCAGAATACGGCGCGGTATACCATCAACGTCACCGCTACACCACCGAACCGAACCATTCAGGGAACGGAACAGATTAGCTACATCAACAACAGCCCCGATACCCTCCGCAACCTTGTTATTAAATTGCTCCTCAACGTCCATAAGCCGGGAGCCCTGCGCCGGGGTGGGGCAGCCTCGCCCGATTACCTGACGTCGGGCATGCACATTGACAAGTACGCCGAAGAAGGTGCAACCCAAAAGTGGCCCGATGCCGAAAACGATACCTGGCAACGCGTCACGCTGGCCAAACCCCTGTTTCCGCACGATTCCGTCCGGCTAACGTTCGACTGGCATTTCGATGTTTCCAAACAAAGCGGGCGCGAAGGGGCTCTCGACTCGACAACCTTCTTTCTGGCCTATTTCTATCCCCGTGTGGCCGTTTACGACGATTATTACGGCTGGGACCGCACCGATTTCACCGAGCCGGAGGAGTTCTACAACGATTTTAACGACTATGTACTTAACGTAACGGTCCCTAAAAATTACATCGTCTGGGCCACCGGCGACTTGCAGAATACCGCCGAGGTGTTGCAGCCCGACTACGCTAAACGCCTGAGCGAATCCATGAAAACCGATTCGGTCATTCACGTCGCTACGTTGCAAGAGCTTCGGTCCGGCAACGTAACCCAGTCGCAGGCGACCAACACCTGGCGGTGGCGGTACAACAATATTTCCGATATGGCCCTGTGCCTGAGCGATCATTACGTCTGGGATGCGTCGAGTGTGGTGGTCGACAAGGCAACCGGGCGCCGGGCGAGTGTGCAGGCCGCTTTTCTGGACGACGCAGTAGATTTCCACCAGATGGTTCGCTTCGGGCGTCACGGGCTGGAATGGCTTTCGAATAACCTGCCGGGGATTCCTTATCCGTTCCCCAAAACAACCATTGTGCAGGGATTTGCCGGCATGGAATACCCGATGATGGTGAATGATGAAACGTACAAAGACCTGAATTTTTCGCGCTTTGTGGCCGAGCACGAGCTGGCGCATAGCTGGTTTCCGTTCTACATGGGCATTAACGAAGTGCGGTATAAATACATGGAAGAGGGCTGGACAACGGCGTTTGAATACCTGATTAACCAGGCCGATATGGGCAATCAGATGGCCGCTACGCTCTTCAAACAGTTTCGGGTAAATCGCTGGGCAGCCGATCCAACGGGTGAACAGAACGTGCCTATCATTACACCGTCCAACACAATCAACGGCCCGGCCGCAGGCACCAACGGATACGGTAAATCAGCCATCGGGTATCTGGCCCTGAAAGAACTGCTGGGCGATGCGCTCTTTAAAACGTCGCTCCACGAGTTCATGAACCGCTGGCACGGCAAACACCCCACGCCCTGGGATATGTTTTACAGCTTCAACGATGCGTCGGGCCGGAACCTGAACTGGTTCTGGAACAACTGGTTTTTTAGCCGGAACTACATCGACTACGCCATTCAGCAGGTCACGCAGTCGCCGACGCAGTGTGCCGTCACTATTCAGAACATTGGTGGTCTGGTCGCTCCGGTCGATGTGATTATGCAGTTTGTCGATGGCAGCAGCGAAACCGTTCATCAGACGCCCACCCTCTGGCAAACCAGTCAGGCGCAGGCCACGGTGAAGATTCCGATCAGGAAAAAAGTGCAGTCGGTTCGGCTGGAAGGCGGCATTTACGTAGATTCTGACATCAGCAACAACAGCTGGTCGGCAAAATAACCACTCCTCCGTAGCCTTACGTCTTTACACCATCGGTGACCCGGTTGGCTTTGCTATGCCCATGTCCGATGATGTCTCCCCAACAAACCATTGCGGGTTATACATTACTGCCCCAAAGCTGCCCAAAGCATTCTTCTTTTACCAAGACGTACGTAAAAAATACGGCAAATGCCGTATAGGTGGGTTTTGGCAAATCTGGAAATTTGTTGTGCCTAAACTAATGCACACCATTGTTTCCCCTGCCAAGTATGCTGTCCGCTGCCGAAAAAAAATACACCATCGGTCGCAGTCCCGACAATGTAGTATGCATCAATAAACCACAGGTAAGCGGCCATCACGCTACCCTGACAGTGGTTTCCGAGAATGTAATGCTGCTCGAAGACCATAACTCCACCAATGGCACCTTCGTCAATGGCTTACAGGTGCAGCGCACACTGATTAGCCCAGCAGACAAGGTTCTCTTTGGTAACCTCCCCATTGGTCTGGATAAGCTGTTTGCCAAAAACCGCCCATCCGTTGCTCCGCCTAAACCAGCCCCGGCCAATAATGACTACAGCGACGCATTTCTGAAACTAAAGGATGTGTTTACGGCCAATCAGGAAGCCCGCAAAGCCATTCAGGATCGAGACAAATTAAAGGTGCTGGCCCGCGCCGGGCTGGTATTCATTCCGGTCATTGGTATGCCGCTCGGCATTCTGATGTCAGGGATGCTCACCAGCACCGAGAAATTTATCGCCCTTGATCGTGAGTTCCAGCTCAAGTATATCTGCCCGAAATGCAAACGCTACCTCGGCAATGTGTTTTGGGAAACGCTGGCTAATCAGCGACGCTGCGGCTGTGGTGCCATCTGGGTCAGTGACTAATTGAAATCACTGTCAATACGCTTTATCCAACTCTTCACTTTTTCACTCTAAATCAGGTTTATGACCCCGTCTCAGAACCCCAATGCTACCGTCGCTTTCGACGTAGTATCTGCCCCTGCGGATGCGCCTTTGCTGCCGTCCGACAGCGACACCCTCACCAATGACCCGGCTGCCGATGATGCAGGCACCGGCCATGAGCTGCCTGCTGCGTCGACGGATGCTACTCAGGCCGATAGCCACTCCCTGACCCAGAAAGAGAAACTGAAAGCGGGCGGCATTGGCGCGGCTGCCGGTGCCGCTGCAGGCATAGCGGCCACCGCAGCCGCCATGACCTATGGTACCGATGCGCTGCATAGCATCGAACAGGCCGGTACGGATGCCCTGCATTCGGTTGAGAGCTTTTTGGGGTTCAAACAGGACGAAATAAAACCGGAGCCGGTCGGTCCACCTGCACCCGGCCCCACCAAACCGAATAGACCTGAGCCTGACGCGCACCAGCCAACTCATCACCCCCAGAATCACGATACACCACCTGCTCACCAGCCGGTAGAACACACGGAAACGCCAGTTCCCGCGCCTACCGATAATCATCTGGTCGATCTGGACCATGACGGAACGCCCGATGCCGTGATTGTGGATGATAATGGCACGGCGGAAATGATTGTCGATGCCGACCACGACGGCGCGGTAGACAGTGTGCTTGTCGATACCGACCACGACGGGGAGTTCGATACCGGCTTTGTGGATGTAAACCACGATGGTTATGCCGATCAGGAATTGATTGATACCAACCACGACGGCAACCCGGACATGGTGGTGGTGGATACCGATGGCGATCACGGCCTGGATACGGTCTATGCGGATACGAATCACGATGGTCAGATCACGGCCGACGATGACCATCAGGCTACCGGGCAGGATACCATCGTACCGTTCACAGATCAGCCCGAGCCGGAACAGCATGAGGTGAATGCACCGGCGGCCGAACACATTGCCGAAACGGACCACCCCGCCGACGAGAATTACAACAACGAAGCCGACGTACACGAGTGGGCCTGATGCCAACCTGCCGGTCGCTCCATTGGGGAAGCGGCCGGCTTTTCTAACTCTTTTCTGTCTCTGTCATGACGGTTCAATGCGCTAACGACGCCTGTCGGTCTACCTTTACTATCGACACCAGTAAAATGGCAGCTGGCTCACGGCATACGCTCCGCTGCAAGTGTGGCACCGAAACTAAGTTTCAAACACCAGAGGCCGCACCCAAACGGCCGACGCTCAACCCCAACAAAACCTGGGTTCTGGATGGCCCCGTGTCGGCCCCGGTTAACCAGCCTGAACAGGTGGGCTGGCTGGTCGTGCATGACGAAAACACGGCTCCGCAAACCATTATCCTGAAAGAAGGCCGCAACGTTGTAGGCCGCAAATCGCCCGATAAGCCCTGCGATGCCATGATCGACACGACCGACGTACACATGAGCCGCCACCACTCGGTCATCGAGGTAAGCCGCCGACCCGACGGGCACTACCAGTACCTGATTTCGGACTGTGGCAGCACCAACGGTACCTTTATCAACGCCAACGAACAGCACAAACTGTCGTCCTACGACCGTGTGTACCTGAAAGATGGCGACACCATTCAATTAGGGCGGACTAAAGTGGTACTCAAGACGCAGCAAACCGTTGACTCCCCCGCGCAGGCGCAGCAGGTCGTCACCAAAAAAGATTACCTGAAAACCGTTGTCCTCTCATGACGCTAACGCTTCACCCACCCCTCAGTTTCAGCCAGCCCGGCCAGCGCGACAACAACGAAGACTCGGTTTGCCCCGCTGTTGGCACTGCCAGCCCCGATACGCGGGTGTTTCTGGTTTGCGATGGCGTGGGGGGCGGGGCCAGTGGGGAAATAGCCAGCCGCATTGTGGCCGATGGCATGGCGGCTTACTTCAACGCACAAACCGGTCCGTCTGATGACGAAACCGTAGCGGCTGCCCTGCACTCCGTGGAGCAGGCTTTAGACGCCTACCTTGAGCAGCATTCCGAGGCTGCGGGCATGGCCACAACCCTGACGTTACTGCACCTGCATGAGCAGGGGGCCACGGTGGCGCATGTGGGAGATAGCCGGGTGTATTGCTGCCGCGACGGGCGAGTGGTTTTCAAAACCGACGACCATAAACTGGTGAATGAATGGGTCAAAAACGGGATTTTAACGCCCGAACAAGCCCTTGATCATCCCCAGCATAACGTGATTACCCGCGCCGTGCGCGGAACGGCCAAACCCGCCCAGGCCGATGTGGCTTTGCTACAGGGATTACGGCCGGGTGATTACTTTTTTCTTTGTACCGACGGTGTGCTGGAAACGCTTACGACCGAACGGCTGTGTGCTGTTCTGGCTGCGGATGAGCCGGACGAAGCCAAGATAACGGCGATTCGGCAAGGCTGTGACGGCAGGACGCAGGACAACTACTCGGCCTGTCTCATACGGATCAACACGGTGGATGTACCAGCAGACAAGGCCGTTACGTCAGCGCCTGCTGCCCAGCCCGCCCCTGTGATACAACCCGTTAGCGTCAGTGCGCAACCGGTGCCACTCGCAAGCCACACGCCGGTAGCGCCCGTGCAGCCGGTTGCTGGTCAGGCCGTTTCGGCGTCGCCGGTTTTGGCTACTGTTCACAAACAGTCTACCGTTGGGAACTCCGGCCTGCCAGCCTGGTTTCGGTACGGCCTGCCGATCCTAATCGTGGTAGCAGGCTTTGTGGTCTGGTCGCGGTTCGGTCATCAGCGGCCACTGGCTTTACCAGTCTGGCACCAGCCCAACCGCCCACATCACTCGCACGCCCCAACTCGCCCACATCTGCCAGTACCCCCACCTGCTCCTACCCGCACTAAATCGGTTTAACTACTCCTAAACTACTTCTGGCTTTCTCATGAAAACATCTACACCGGTTGTGTCAACTGCAAAATGGCGCACCTACCTCTCCATTGCGATCTGCTTTCTGGCCTTCCTTCGGATCTGGTCGGCCTGTCACCGCGATCAAACTACGGCCCAAACCCACGCGCCGACCACCTACGCCGTGGTAGCCGCCGTTGCCGATTATAAAGTGGGATCGCAAAATGATTTGCAGCAAACGGTTCATGATGCCGAAAAATTCTACACGTTTTTGACCGCGCCAACCGGCATGGCCATCCCCACCAATCAGGTGCGGTTTCTCACCGACGCCAATGCCACCCGCGAGCAGATTCTGAAGCAGATGAACTACCTGTTCAGCTTCGCCCAGCCGCAGGACCGGGTTATTTTCTACTTCTCCGGCCACGGAGCGGTGGGCGAATTTATTCCCTACGACGTGGACCCCAGCACCGAAGCATCCATCATGGAAACCGGCTTATCGCATGACGAGGTGAAAGAGCTTTTCCGTGACTGTCAGGCTGGCACTAAACTCTGCCTGGCCGATGCCTGCCATTCGGCGTCGATTGATGAGACTAAACAGGTTCGTACCGTTGCCAACAAAGCCGAACCACTGCACGATAACTCGCTGGAAATTCTGGTGCTGATGTCGTCGCGGGCGAATGAAACCTCAATGGAAACCGCCGAACTGGGTCAGGGGCTGTTCAGCTATTACCTGCTGAAAGGTCTGGGCGGTGAGGCCGATGCCAACCAGAACCGAACCGTTACCGCCCGCGAGATTTATACTTATTTAAGCACTAACGTAGCCTCCTACGCAGCGCGGCATGGCGGTTCGCAGCACCCGGTCGCCTACGGCCGTTTCGACGATGACATGCCACTGGTAACTCTTCATTAATTCCTCAGCCTCATGTCGCAACCAATAATCACCGGCAGCACCCTGCTGGATTACACACTACGGCGCGAACTGGGCCAGGGCGGGCAGGGGGCCGTATACTACGCCGAAAACACCGAAACGGGCCAGCCAGCCGCTGTTAAGTTCATTCATGCCGAGTACGCTCACAACAGCGGCCTGCGCGAACGGTTCATGCGGGAAGCTAAAATTATGGTGCAGCTGAGCCATCCGAACATTTGCAAAGCGTACCATTTTTATCAGGATGCCGATCAGGTGGCGATCATCATGGAGTACCTGGAGGGCGAGGACCTGCAAAACCTCATCGACCGGTTCGGACCGGTGCAGCCCCTGAAAGTCATTGAGTGGTACCGGCAATTGCTCCCCGCCTTTCAATACGCCCACGACCGGGGCATCATTCACCGCGATGTGAAACCAAGCAACATGGTACTGACGAAAAAAGGCCTGTTGAAAGTTCTTGATTTCTCGATTGCCAAGATCATCGACGGGGCAGGTACCGATCTGGGCCTGACCGGAACCCGTACCATGCTGGGCACTCCGCTTTACATGAGCCCCGAGCAGATTCAGACGCCTAAATTTGTCGACCTCCGCACCGATATTTATTCGCTCGGGGTGATGATGTACACGCTGCTGGCCGGGCAGGCTCCCTACGATGCCCCCGACGACTCCCAGTTCGGGCTGCAACAACAAATTGTAAATCAGCCGCTGCCCGTTCTGCCCAACCTGCCCGAACGGCTGAACCGGTTCCTCGCCAGAGCGACGGCCAAAAACCGTGATCATCGCTACGGCTCCTGCACAGAGATGCTCCGCGATCTGGAAGCCATTTATGCGCCGGCTCACAGCATTCCACCCGCCATTCCCCAGCATCTGAACTACAGCAATCAGCCGGTAGACCACGGTAGTCAGGCAGCACATATACCTGATAATAAACTGGTTATCACCTGGCTAACATCGCCGGTGGCCCTACCGATTATGGGCTTTGTAGCCCCTCCGGCAGGGGCTTATTTAACGAGCCGAAACTTTCGAAAACTGGGGGATAGCAGCCGGGCCAATCACTGGCTTGCCGGCAGCCTTGTAGGCGTATTTTTTGTGCTGGGCCTGATGCAAAGCAGCAACTCCTCGTCCAATACCGGCCTGCTGATGATCTACCTTGCGTTTACCTGGTTTGTGCGCCATACCGTACAGAAACACCAGGCGACCCGGCTGGCCGAATTCAAACAGCAGGGTGGTCAGTTCATCTCCGGCTGGGCGCTGTTTGGCATCAGCATAGCCTATTTTGTTTTGATGGCTTTACTCTTGATTGGTGCCAACTCCTGAACATCCTCAACTAAGTGACGGAGTAAAGCCATCTCAATTTCTACAGAAGTAACGGTCTCACTATCAAACATGTACCTGATAGCGGGACCGTTATTATATGATTTGACCCACCCGCAGAAACACCGGAAAACGTACTTCCTGTTCGCCGTCGCCCCAGACCGGCAACAGGTCATTTCCCAATGCGGTAACCGGGTCGTCGCCATTCTCGAATTTGTATTTCTGAACGCTCGACCACGTGCGGAGGTAGTTCAGAAACCGGTCCAGCGTCCACTGCCGGCGCACGACAAAGTGGGCCTGTTGCATATCGGCAAATGGAAAGGCAAGGGTAGCGTACTGCTCATCAATCAACCGGCGTCGCATGTCCCAGTACGGCCCGACCCGGTTGCGGTAAAAATCCAGCACCAGGGCATCCACTGAGTCGTTAACCTGATTAAGACCGTAGCCCCATTCGGCAATTATGCCCCCGGGTTTAGCCACCCGCTTCACTTCGGCATGAAAGGCATCCACCTCGAACCAGTGTAACGCCTGCGCGACGGTGATTAAGTCAAAATGCCTGTCCGGGAATGTAGTCTGCTCGGCGGGACCAACCTGATAATGAACATTGGATTTCTGAACCGCCTGCGTCAGTTGCGTCTCACTGATGTCGGTGGCTTCGACCTGGGCAAATACCTCGGCCAGTGCGCCGGCCACCTGTCCATTTCCGGTCGCGCAATCCCAGGCCACCTGCCGCTCCGGTACACGCGCCAGTATGAAATTATACAATTCGGCCGGATAGTCGATCCGGTACTGCGCGTATTGGTCGGCGTGGCCGGAAAAAAGATCAATTGCCATCGAATTACGTACCCCGGACGCCCACGTCCGGTAGCGATAAAATGGCCGGACGTGGGCGTCCGGGGTACACATCATCTGCCAGACTACAGAACCAGCGGGATTTGGATTCCGTTATTCGGTAGTTCCCCGTAAGTTTACGACCAAATTCAGATGCTATGCAACGCGTATATTTAGATAATGCCGCCACAACCCAACTCGATCCCGATGTTCTGGCCGCTATGATGCCATACCTGACAGAGCAGTACGGTAATCCATCGTCCATTCACGGTCACGGCCGCCCCGTTCGGACGGCGATTGAGAAGGCGCGCAAAACCATCGCGTCGTTGCTGAATACCTCGCCCGCCGAGATTTTCTTTACCTCTGGCGGTACTGAAGCCGATAACACCGCCATTCGCAGCAGCCTCGAAACCTTTGGCCTGACCCACGCTATTACCTCGCCGTTGGAGCACCACGCAGTACTGCACACGCTGGAACATCTGGCCAAGCAGGGCGTCGTGAAGCTCAGTTTAGTCAACATAGATGCAAAAGGCCATGTTGATTTGGAGCACCTGGAACAACTATTAAAAACCTCGCCCCGCTCGTTCGTTTCACTCATGCACGGCAACAACGAGATTGCCAACCTGCTCGACCTGAACGCCGTTGGGACGCTCTGTCGGCAATACAACGCGGTTTTTCACTCCGACACGGTGCAGACGATGGGGCACTTCCGGCATGATTTACAAACGCTGCCGATTGATTTTCTGGTGGGGGCCGCGCACAAATTTCACGGGCCAAAAGGCGTCGGTTTTCTGTACGTCAACGCCAACTCCAAAGCCGAACGCGGCCCGATACACCCGTTCATTTACGGCGGATCGCAGGAGCGGAATATGCGGGGAGGTACCGAAAATGTGTACGGCATTGTCGGCATGGCCAAAGCCCTCGAAATTGCCTACCACGACATGGACGCCCATCAGCAGCACATCACCCAGTTGAAACGCCGAATGATGGCGCAGCTTACGGAGAAAATGGATGGCGTGACATTCAACGGCGACTCGGCCAACGTTGACGGCAGCTTATATACGGTGCTGAACGTGAGTTTACCCGCATCCGACCTGAGCGACATGCTCCTGTTCAGTCTGGACATTGCCGGTATTTCGGCGTCGGGCGGGTCGGCCTGTTCGAGTGGGTCCAGCATCGGTTCGCACGTGCTGGCGGCTCTGCCCGGTATTGACCCAAATCGCGGCTACGTCCGGTTCTCGTTCGGCAAATACAACACCGAAGCCGACGTTGATTTCGCCGTTGACACGCTGGTTGGGCTGTATCAGAAGGAAGGGAAGCTGGTGTAAAGGCTATTCTTCGCCGTTTAGGCTTTAAAATAGTAATCCTTTAAGATAAATTTAATTTCCTGTATGACTATTTAGTATTCTTTTGACATTAGTAACGCTGGATATTTAAACAGGTTACTTAAAACTCATGAGGAACACTATATACTTGTTGGTAACTTTTTGCTTTCTGGCCTGCAAAAAAGACACAGAAATCAAAACGAGTCTGAATGACTACATCGGTGCTTATAAATTTGTTGGTACTGCTACCGCTACCATAACCGAAGTCGTTCCACCCTACACCTATACAACCTCTCTGGCGGGATACCCAAGAACAGTAACTGGTGATCTTTTGATCACTACAGCTACTTTCGACAAGGTAAGAATAGACGAAAATTACGTGAATACTTCTGACGTAAACACATCGTATAACGCTTCGCTGAACGATGTTAAATCTCAAACAAGTGGTATAACGTCGCTCACTTTTACGGGTAGTGATCCCCTGTATTATGGTACAGCAATAACAACGGGAGAAATTTCTAAAGTAAGTGACAAAGAAATCACGATCAGCCGCACTGCTACAGCTAAACCAAGTTCCGGCGACATATACATTAAAAAGATCACTATTAATGCGGTCAAAATTTGACATATCACTTTTCGAAGTTCATAAATACAACACCAAAGCCGCCGTTGATACGCTGATTGGGCTGTATCAGAAGGAAAGCTGGTGTAAATTTCATCGGGCAGACCGTTTAGCTTTACCGGTCAATCACCATATTTTGGAAGAAGGATTAGTGTAAAATCGCTTACAAAACAGGTTTCATGCTACAATACCTGTCAACGAAGGCCGGAAATCGCTGCTTTCTCAAGTAATCCTTACATAAACTCAAGTCTTACCGACACGCCTACATAATGACCCTGATTTAGTTTTGAGTAGTCTACGCATTGTTCGTAATCAACCCGTTAACTATGGACTATCAAACTACTCTTGGTCGGCTTTATCAGGATTTTAATGACCGGGATATTAATGCCGTTTTAGCACTTTTCCACACGGATGTAACCTGGCCTAACGGGTGGGAAGGGGGCTTTGTCCATAGACACGACGAAGTACGTGCGTATTGGCTCCGCCAATGGCAGGAAATCAACCCTACAGTAGTGCCCGTCTCTGTTGAGGTAAGGCCTGGAGGAGAAATTGCCGTAGGCGTCCATCAAGTCATTAAAGACTTAAATGACCAGGTTTTGAGCGACGGCCTCGTAACCCATGTATACACGTTTGAGGATGGAAAAGTAAGAGCAATGATTATTGACTAATGGCAGGAGTGTACGCTGTTGCCATTAGCTTCCTGCAAAAGCTGAATACTATAAAGTATACTATCGGCCTTATCTGCCAAAAATTCAAGATACAGCTAATAACTTATCAACCTCCCATTCGTATTCTGTTCAGAATTTAAGTAGGTATGACGTAGTTCCTAGCTGCCCTTATTTTTCCCTCGTAATTGCCCGATCTTTGGGTTGGGTATCAGGGCTTTTGGTTCGAAACCTATGCACTACGATCCGGCACTTGTCATTTTGTTTCGGCTACTAATTCAGCTACTTTTTTGATCAGTTCGTCTCCACGTAAATTATGTCCCCTAATCGTTCCTTTCTGGTCGATTAAGAACGTTTGAGGAATTGAATAGACCGCGTATTTTTCCCTCACGGGATTTTCAGCTTTAGCCAACAGTTGACGGCCCACCGGGGTATGTCTGGCGAGCGCACGTAACCACTGCTTCGAATCACTATCGCTGGAAATGCCAACAATCTCCAACCCTTGATCAGCATACTTTGCGTAGAGCGCCTTCAGGCCTGGAAGTTCTTTTATACAGGGACCACACCAGCTCGCCCAAAAGTCTATTAAAATCAGTTTCTTAGTCGTTCGTATGGCATCTAAGCTATGAACGGCTCCGGTACTGTCTGGTAAGGTGAAGTTATAAGCTTTCTGGCCGACCGTTACTTTTTGTTGTTGAGCCGCTCGCTTCGTGACTGCCTGCTCTAAAGTCTGAAAGGTCGGATATGTGACCAGGTCATGTCTGAATTCATTAAGCATGTTGACCAAATAAGCATCGTCTGAGCCAGTCTCTTTTAATAAATATAGATTAAAATACGTGTATGGTTTTTGCGCTGTTAAGTCAAGCCTATGCGAAAAATAGTATGTACTAACGGAGTCGTTCTGTTTCATTAATTTGTTAAAGAGGACCGTATCCTTTTTTTGCTGAGCTACTCCCCTCTCTTGATAGAGTCTGCTCAATTGACTCCTAATTTGGTCAGTATCGGCATTATCCTGCTCCCAGCGTGTATGGAGTGCAGACCCGTTTACCTGATAAGTACCATCTTTCTGAAAAGTAACCTGAATAGGCGACCCCTCTACAAAAATGGTGTACTTCCGGGATGCGGTGTCAATCTGAAGCTGATACAGACCAGGCTCGGGCAGATTCCCGTTTATAACAAACCGGTTACCGTCTATACTCGTGGAATAAATCCGTTTGGTATCCGGGTTTACCAGGTAAATCTTTCCCTTAAGAGACTGGGGTAGTTGGCCGGTTAAAGTGAACGGTTCAGCCGGTTTCCCCTGCGCTACAACCGGGCTAGTCCATACACTGAACAAAAGAACTATAGCGTAAGGGACTTTAAGCATTTTTGACTTAATAGCATAACGTAAACTCATAGCCTTGTATGTGTTAGAAGGTGTGTAGCCAGTGGTATGTGAGCAGGCGTATTGTGCTGGAAGTCAAGTTACAACCAAAAATCTGTTTACTATCCCTTTATAGTAGCGACAACATTGGCAGGGCAGTACTGCCGCTCGATTCTATTTCTTTCCTATTTCCTAATAACCGTTAAAGCCGGCAATGCAACCGGTTTATGTACTGCCGAATCTAATTGGTATTGACGATGCCGGGGAGAACTCCTATCAGAAAGAACGCATAGTTAGCTGAATGTTACATTTTCAAGATAGCCTGCATTGGTCTTATACTCTGTTCGTAGCCAATTCATTTCGCTTTGATTTTTAATATTTCCAGCAGAAAGACGCTTCTGCCGTTCCCTAAGAAGGCACTGAATCCGATAACGTAATCAGTTATCTTGGATAGGTCGTATCCCCTAGCCACCCTCATTTATGCAAGCTCGCTCCCCTTTACCGGCATCGCGTACCATTACAAACCCCATCCTCAATGATGCGGTAACGTTTATCGAAACCAGTCAGGAAAGCAAAGGCCGTCATTCATTAGTCGAGGTCATATTATCACCGGGGGGTGGTAATCCTGTCCACTACCATACCGACTTTTCAGAAGAGTTTATTTGTCTTGAAGGCGAATTAAGTATTCAGCTTGATCAGCAAATCATCCGGCTTAAGCCCGGTGAGTCGGCGATTGCACCGATACATACACCGCATCGTTTTTTTAACCAGTCAAGTCAGCCCTGTCGGTTTGAATGCCGCATTACACCAGGGTTTCCGGGATTTGAACAGTTCCTCCAGATTGTTTACGGGCTGGCTCATGATGGTAAGGTGAGCGGGCAGGCTATGCCCAAAAATCCCTACGAATTGGGCTACGTAATTCTGATCAGCGGGACGTATATGAAGGGTTTGATGGCTGTTTTTCAGCCAGTCTTAATGTGGCTGGGGCGTCAGGCCATCAAAAAAGGTATTGGTCCGGCTTTACAACGTCGTTACATAACTATTCAGTAAGGACCCGGCTGTTTCTCCGAATTTAGCCAAATTACGCACCAGCAGCCATCAAACTTACCTACTGCCACCAGCACGGCCTTTATATCCCCGGCAGTTCCTTGATGATGCCTTTGGGCTGGTAGCGCAACCGCTTTCCCAGCACGATTCGGAAGTATTCCACATTGGTGTTGACGACGCTGGCGAACAAAGCACTCCGATACGGGCGGGTTTTCATTTCGGTCAATATCGTTAAGGGAGTTTCTCCCGCAGTAGTTGTAAGATCAGTTCCTGACCAGCTTTTAATTCGGCTTGACCGGCTTTCAGTTCATTCTGACCAATTCGTAACTGATCGACTTGGTCTTGGCTGGTAAGAGTCAGGTCAGCCACTCCTTTTGCAATAGTATCTGCCTTCTGGTTGGCACGAACAGCCAATTCTACAATCTGTCCTTGCCCCTCAATTAGTCGATCTACTTTTTGTAGCACGTCAGCCATCAGGGGTTCTATCTGGTCAAGTCTGCGGTCAGGTGTCATAATTGAATTGATAATGGTGTCAATAATGCGCTCAGCCAATGGATAGCTATTGAGGTAATCAGGTGAAGCCTATTCAATGCGTATTAGTCTCATTGCTTGCGAGATGCTCTTCAACAGGTAACAAGGCGAATTTTGCTATTTCTGGTCACATATACAAGGACAGCATTCTGTCACTAACCCCTGCACGGCCTTCATATCCCCGGTAGCTCCTTAATGATGCCTTTGGGCTGGTAGCGCAACCGCTTCCCGATCACGATTCGGAAGTATTCGACATTGGTGTTGACGACGCTCCCGGACAGCGCCCGGCTGTTGAGGGTAGCCGACGCGTAAAAGCCACCGTAATAGCCGTCGGTGCTGTAGCCGACTGAAAACGTAGTGACGCCCTGCCAACCGGCCCGCAGGCGCGTTGGGGCACGCTGGTCGACCAGGTCACTGTGTTCTGTCATGACACCCAAACCGGGGCGCAGCGAAAAACTGGTGAAGAAATAGTTGCCGAACACCAGCGTTTGCATATAGCCCGCGTCGACGCCCAGGGCAACCGACTTGTACTTCAGCAATTGGGCGTCGGGCGAGAAGTCGGTCTGCACCGATGCGGGTACCCAGGACGAATCAGCGCGGATGGTCTGATAGGTCAGAAATCCGCCAACAACCCAGGACCCAGCGTTTTTCCGCTGCCGTTCCCGCTGTAACATACTCGCCGGTATGGATAACTGCAACGGATTAAACATATAGATCACATTACCGAGGATGGTCTGACTCCGCATATCGTTGCGTTGCGGATAGGCTTCGTGCTGCGTGAACCAATCCTTGTCCACGGTTTCGGGATTGCGCAGGTAAAAGCCTTTGTAGTATTGATATTGGGTTGAGAACCAGAGCTTTCGGTTGCTGACATTAAACGTCAGCCCGAACGGTTTGGTTTTGCCTTTATCGGTGACGTTGTACCCCAGAAAAGGAAGTTTTAGCGTAAATTCCGTACCGATCCATTTGTAGTCGATGCCAGCGCCCAGGGTCCAGGCCAGATTCGGTTTATAAAGCAGGGGTTGTTGGGGGCCAGTTACACGAAGGGCATAGTCCTGTCGGTCGCTCACGACATAAATATGCAGCCGACGGTAGTACGTAGCGATATAGTCCCGGTCGACGGGGGGCGTGGTCGTCTTAAGTACGGTATCCAGCGGGATACCCAACAGCCGCAACCCCTGCCCTGACGCCGACAGTGGCCCCAGCAGTACCAGTATCGCCCATAAAACCCGCCGAAGGATAATGGCCGTTCCGGTAGAGGCATCCGTGTAGTTCATTCAGTGTTAACCGTAAGGAGTGGTAGGGTTGTTCTAAGTGTCCGCGCAGAGCAACTGAAAATCCCCCTGCGCGGACACCAGGCCAGTTTTAAGCTGGCTATTTCTCCTCAACCAGCGTCGGTATGACCCAGCGATGCGCCACCGCAAGGGTATAATCAAGGAAAGCCCGGGCGGTACGGTCGTAGACTTCGTGACCAACGAAGACGCCGTTTTCATCGAGGTTCTTGTCCGTCTCGTGCGATTCGTACAGCTTCGGTGATACGATGGAATAGCTATTGGTGAAGCTGATGATCTTGCTCGTTACCGTCTCCATATCCAGCGCGGGTTGTCGGCCACCGCGCCCGTTGGAGATGCCAACCATCGCAAACACTTTGTTCTCGAACAGGTGTTTAAAAGCCGGTCCGCCCGTCTGATGAATCAGGTTTGTGGCTTGTGGTGGTGCCGTCCAGTTGTACTCCGGCATGGCAAAAATCACCAGATCGGCGGCTTCCCAGGCAGCGATCAGCGTCTGCTGAAAGGGCGTCAGCGTCTCTTTTTTGAGCCAGCCCTGGCCCACAAAGGGAATATCGTAGGCTTCAAAATCCACGATGGTTACTTCGTGGCCTTTCTCAGTGAGCACGTTACGAGCGTAGTTGCAGAAGCGCAGCGAATTACTGTTCGGGCGCGATGAGGTAGAAATTACGGCAATAGTCATCGGTTGCAGATAATCTTGGTTTATTGCTAAACCCCCCGTTCTTACAATTGGTTTACCCGGCACAACTGACTCTGTAACCCATGGCTTCGCCCCGCATTTGTTTGATTACCGGTGCCAATTCCGGCATTGGCCGTGTCACGGCTCTCGAACTGGCCAAAAAAGGATTCGATATTATCATGCTTTGCCGGAATCTGGAAAAAGCCCGGCCGGTGCGCGATGAGATTAAACAGGTGAGTCAAACCAAAAAAGTAGATCTGCTCCAGTGTGACATTGCTGATTTTACGTCGGTTCGGCAGGCCGCCCGCGAAGTGATCGACCGCTACGATCACCTCGACGTGCTGGTAAATAATGCCGGTCTGTTCATCGAGAAAGAACAATACTCTCCGCAGGGCATTGAGTTGACGTTCGCTACCAATCACCTCGGCCCGTTTCTGCTCACGAATCTGCTGCTGGATTTACTGCGCAAGGGCGAGAATGCCCGTATCGTTACCGTGTCGTCGGCGGCTCACCGGTTCAATGGCGGTTTCAAACTGGCGGAGCTGGCCAAACCCAAATCCTACAGTGCCTGGGGTGCCTACGGAGCCTCGAAACTGGCGAACATCCTTTTCTCAAAAGAATTGGCCGAGCGGCTGATGGCCGATGGCATTACCTCGAACAGCCTGCATCCGGGTGGCGTCAACACGAATTTTGGCAGCGATATCAGCCGTGTATCAGGGTTTCTGTTCAAGTTGATAAAGCCGTTTTTTATCACACCTGAAGAAGGAGCCGAAACGAGTATTTACCTGGCCTCCTCGCCCGAAGTGGAGCATGTCACGGGCCTGTATTTCGCCAAAAAGAAACCCGTAACGCCGAGTTCCGATGCCCGCAGCGATTACAATGCCAAACGGCTCTGGGCCATCAGTGAAGAACTGACGCATTTAAATCAGCCGGTAACCACCTGACTTGCAACCCTTGCGGTAAATTTCGGATCTTTGTCTGAAACGGATGATTCAGATGAAAACACGCCTATTTTTCCTACTGTGCAGCCTGATAGAGCTACCGGCGCTGGCCCAGACGGTTAACCCGCCCCTACCCGGTCAGCCGGTTGTTGATGATTCGGCGGGCCATAGCGTTTCGCCGGGCGTACGGCGTATGGGCACTGACTTTTATCGCCGGGCCGGTGACCCCCGGGACGTAATGCGGGCGACGCTGGACAATATGCCCGTTAAAACGCCCCGTCGCGATCAGGAATACTCCATGCTGAACCCGCAACTGAGCAGCCCCTATCGATATAAATTGCCGCTTCCCGACAGTTTGCGGCTACGCTTCCGCCGACGGCCATAAGGTTTCCATAGCGGGCGAAGTACTTCGCCCGCTATGGAAACCTTACGCCAATGCCTGTTTCAGGTCTTCAATCAGGTCTTCGGCATGTTCCAGACCAATGGACAGGCGAAGCAGATTGACGGGCGTTTTGCTGTTCAGCCCTTCCACGCTGGCCCGGTGCTCGATCAGGCTTTCGACACTGCCCATGCTGGTGGCACGGGTGAAAAGCTGTAGTTTTCCCGCCACGTGCAGGGCCGCTGCCGCGCCGGTTTTTCCCTGCACCGTACCAATGTGAACGGATAACATCGCGCCGGGGCCGTTCATTTGCTGCTTCATCACGCTGTAGCCGGGATGCGTTGGCAGCCCGGGGTAATTTACCTGTTCTACGGCCGGGTGAGCGGCCAGAAATTCGGCAACGGCCTGCGCGGTGGCCTGCTGTGCCCGCACCCGAACGCCCAGCGTTTTCAATCCCCGCGTGATCAGGTAACAGTCAAACGGCGACGATACCGCCCCGCCCAGTCCCTGCAACAGCCGGACTCGTTTCGCAAAGTCATCGTCGCGCTTAAAAATAAGGGCACCACCCAACGCATCGCTGTGGCCGCTGAGGTACTTGGTGGTCGAATGCATCACCACATCGCAGTTCAGTTCGAGCGGATGCTGTAAGACCGGTGTTGCCCAGGTATTGTCACACACACAAATGGCACCGACCTCATGCGCCATCGTGGCAATGGTGAGCAGATCGGTCATGGCCAGCATTGGATTAGAGGGCGTTTCGCACCAGACAACCCGCGTGTTTTCGTGAATCGACCGCTGAACAGCTTCATGGTCTGTCATATCGACCCGTGTATAGGTCAGCCCCCAGGGATGAAAGACGTCTTCCAGCAGCGACGGCGTACCAAAGTAGGCATCCTGTGCCACTACAACATGATCGCCCGGCCGTAGCGCCTGAAACAGCGTCATCGTTGCCGCCTGCCCCGAACTGAACGCCATACCAACGGCCCCGCCTTCCAGAGCGGCCAACGCCTGTTCGAGCGCCTGTCGGGTCGGGTTGCTCGTGCGGGTGTACACGTGATCACCGACGGGTGCGTAGGCCGCATCACGCTCAAACGTGGTCGAGAGGTGTAATGGAGCCACCACGGCACCGGTTGTTTCGTCGGTCTGGTGGGTAACCTGAAGAGCAAGGGTATCAAAGTGCATGGCCTGCGGATATACAGTTAGTGTGGCTTAGTAACCAATTACCGCGTTTCTGCGTTCGGCCTGCCTCAATCCTGTGCCGTGCCGAACGCTCTGTTTTTAGGCCAGGAGCCCGAAAATTCGTCTCCATTTTAGACAAAACAATAGGGGTTTCGTTACCTTTACCGCTACTCGTATGCAAGCATACTACTTATAAAGATGGCACAGTCGTATCAATCATTAACCCTCACCCGGACAGACGCGGTGATGACACTGACGCTGACCGGCCCTGGCAAGGGTAACGCCATGGGTCCCGAGTTCTGGGAAGAGCTACCCGTCGTTATCGAGGAAATAACCGGCATGGCCGACGTGCGGGCCGTGGTTATCCGTGGTTCGGGCGAGCATTTCAGCTATGGCCTTGATGTCGCTAAGATGTTACCCCGCATCGCAGGTATGGCTACCGGCAGCGTGATGGCGCTGGAACGTCGCAAACTCATGTCCCAGATCCGGTACATGCAGCTTGGTTTTCAGCGAATGCATCAATCGCCCAAACCCATCATCGCGGCCATTCATGGCTGGTGTATCGGGGGTGGCCTGAATATGGTTTCGGCGGCCGATATCCGGCTCTGCTCCCGCGATGCCCGGTTCAGCCTCCGGGAAGCCAAATTAGCGATCACGCCCGACATTGGTGCCCTACAGTTTCTGCCGCACCTCATCGGGCAGGGCTACACCCGCGAACTGGCCTTTACTGCCAAAGATTTCGACGCGGCCTTCGCCGACAAAATCGGGTTGGTTAACCACGTGTATGAAACCGCCGACGAATTATTCGCAGCCGCCGAGCAGATGGCGCAGGATATTGCCCAACTCCCCGCGTCGGCGGTGCAGGGTGCCAAAGAAGTCCTGAACTACAGTCTCGGCAAATCCGTCGAGGACGGCTTGCAGTACGTGGCCGTCTGGAATTCGAGTCAGATGCAGTCGGCGGATTTCAGCGAAGCTATGGAGGCTACCGTAGAACGGCGTCAGGCCGGCTTCAATAAAAAAATAGACCGGGGGTATTGATTGACTTATAGAATGATTGAGTGATTGGCTAACTCAGGCTAATCACTTAATCATTCTATAAGTCAATCACTCAATCCCTCTACCATTCAATCATTCAATATGTACAACACAACCGGAATGCTGCGCGACGATGCGCTGAACGGAAAAACCATTATAGTGACCGGTGGCGGTACAGGTTTGGGTAAGTCAATGAGCCGCTACTTTTTGCAGTTGGGGGCCAACGTTACCATTTGCAGCCGTCGGCAGGCCGTGCTGGATGCTACGGCACAGGAGCTGATGGCCGAGACGTCCGGGCAGGTGCTGGCTGTAGCCTGCGATGTGCGTAATCCTCAGGAGATCGAAAACGTGATTGCCCGGACGGTGGAACGCTTCGGGCAGGTAGATGGCCTGCTGAACAACTCGGCGGGTAACTTTATCAGTCCGACCGAGCGGCTGTCCTACAAAGCGTTCGATACGGTGGTGGATATTGTGCTGCGTGGCACGTACTATTTCACCTTGGCGGTAGGTAAGTACTGGATCGAAAACAAGATTCCCGGTACCGTCCTGAACATCTCCACCACCTACGCCACCACCGGATCGGGTTACGTAGTGCCGAGTGCCGTTGCCAAAGGTGGCGCCCTGATTATGACCAAATCGCTGGCGGCTGAGTGGGCCAAATACGGCATTCGGCTCAACGCTATTGCACCGGGTCCGTTTCCAACCAAGGGTGCCTGGGACCGGCTTTTTCCCGAGCCATTGGCCAGCATGATGGACCCAACCAGCCGGATTCCGCTGAAGCGCGTGGGCGAACATGGCGAATTAGCCAATCTGGCTGCGTTTCTCCTGTCTGACTTTTCGGGCTATATCACCGGCGAAAGCATCACCATCGACGGTGGAGAAGTGCTCGGCGCGGGTGAGTTCAGCCATTTGGATAATGTTACGTCCGAGCAATGGGATCAGATTGGCGAGTCGATTAAGCAGGCGAACCGGGCCAGCAAACAGGAAGGGAAGTAATGATATATCCGGTTGTACGGTCAGCACGTGTCTTGGGCAGGAATCCCGTACCGCCGGGATACAACTTTATCCGTACCTTTGCGAAGCCCGGCGTTTGGTAAAAATAAGCGTGTAGTCAGCTAAAGAGCGGCTGTTTTTCGTTTCTATTGAACGACTATCCGTATGGTATCCAAGGTTATGCGCTTACTCTATCTTCTTTCCTTTCCGTTGCTCGTGGCCTGTAGTGTTTCGCAGCCTTCGCAACGTGGTCTGTCCGCTGATCCGCAATCGGCGAACCGGTCCAATCCCTATGGTTCAGACCGTAACCGGGCAGCAGCCGATCAGGTTGATCGCAGTTCAGCTACGGCTCAACGCCCGGCCAGTGTGCCACCGGCCATTCTCGGTGCCGTAGCGATACCACCGGCGAAAACAACCGAATGGTCGATTGTAGCCATTAAAGGTCGTTTTTTAAGCATCGACACGACATTGGCCCGGGTGTACCTGAGCCTGACCATGCAACGGCCTGACACCATCAGCGATGCCGTGCCAACCCGCGTTGATGATCTGATCGGGCATTTTATTACCAACTACGTCGTCTACCCCGACTACAGTAACCGCGAACGGCTGGGCTACGGGAACGTACCGCTGACGGCGCAAAACGTAATTCGTGAGCCATCCGATGACGCCGGTGAACATTTCACGGTCTTTTTTGACGTAAAACGGCCTGCCAACAAGACGGCTACGGCGCTGTTACTGACCGAAATTACGGAAACCAGCACCGGTAAAAAATCACTCAATGACCTGCCCATCCGGTTTCTGGCTCCCCGACTGGCCGACCGGTTTGCGTTGTTCGATGCGGCTGGTCAGTTGCCCCGGCTTCGGAACTTCGCCACGGTAAATGATACCCTCATTATTCGTGATGTGGCCGGAACCAGCAAGCCCCTGCACGTGATTCGGTATCGGCACGAGTTCGACCCGGCCACATCACCCATGAATCTGGCGTCGCGCCCGGTGGCGAAAGCCCTTGAAATTGACTCGTCGCTGACGATCATGACCAATAAGCCTTTCCATTTGCCCAGCGAGGGGCTGTACTTCTTTCAGGACGACACAACTACCGCCAACGGAATTGGTATTCTGGTGGGTGATGCCCGTTTTCCCCGGCTGACCCGGCCCGAAAAACTCGTAAAGCCGGTTCTGTACATGAGTACCAGCCAGGAAACCAGCGAGTTGACTAACACATCGGATTTCAAAAAGGCACTGGATCGGTATTGGCTTAGTTTGATGTCGGGCAATGAAGATGTCGCCCGGCGGGCCATTCGCACGTATTACAAGCACGTTGAGGAAGCCAATCTGCTGTTTACCACCTACAAAGAGGGCTGGAAAACCGACAAAGGCATGATCTACATCATCCTCGGCGCACCCGACCGCGTGCAGCGCAGCCGCGACCGTGAAGTTTGGGTGTATTCGCGCCGGGCCACGACGTCAGAGCTGAATTTTACCTTTAATAGAAAACCCAATCAATTTGTCGAGGACCATTACGAACTGGTGCGCTATGCCGAATACCAGCCGATTTGGTTCCCGATTGTCGAAGCATGGAGAACCGGAGCAATTCACGAGTAAACCGTTTTCAGGGTAATAAACCCCGCCCCTCATTCAAACCGGAGACTGACGAAATGGTGTTCGGGACGCAGTCGGTGCTCGAAACATTACGCTCTGGACAGGAGATTGATAAACTGTTCATGGAGAAAGACCTGAGCAATCCTGAGATTCAGAAACTGGCTTTTGAACGCCGGGTAACGATTCAGCGGGTGCCGGTCGAGAAGCTCAACCGCTTCACGCGCAAAAACCATCAGGGTGTCGTCTGCCTGATTTCAGCCATTAACTACGTCAAGTTATCGAACGTGATTGCGGATGTATTTGAGCGGGGCGAAACGCCGTTTCTGCTGATCTTAGACCGCATTACGGACGTGCGCAACTTCGGTGCCATTGCCCGTACGGCGGAATGTGCCGGTGTGCAGGCCATTGTAATTCCCGCCAAACGGGCCGCTATGATCAACTCCGACGCCATGAAAACATCGTCGGGCGCGCTGAATCACATTTCCGTCTGCCGTGAGTACGACCTGGGCGCGACCATTACCTATTTGCAGGATTCGGGCGTACGGGTTATCGCCGGTACCGAAAAAACGAACAAGTCGCTGTTCGCAACCGACCTGACCGGCCCCGTGGCGTTCATTCTGGGTTCGGAAGAAGATGGCATCTCGGATGAGTTTCTGGCCCTGTGTGACGATTCGGCCAAGATTCCGCTCATGGGAGCCGTGGAGTCGCTGAACGTATCCGTCGCGACGGGCATAGTGCTGTACGAAGCCGTCCGGCAACGCATTGAAGCGAACCGTTCTGACGGTATTATCCGGGCGTTGTAAGAAACAGAGTTAACGTATTTGGCTATTCTGTCTGCTTACAACTGTCCTTAACCCTTCAGTGAGTTGGTTTTGACTGGAGCTTAAGCCGCCTGTCGGTCTTACCCACAATCAGCCACAGAGCCAGTTCATGCGTTTGCCCTATTCCCCTTTTGGTCATCAATGAAAGTTAGTTTTTTGCTCGTCAGGACAACCCCTTCCGCATTGCCCTGGGAATCGGATTATCAACGATAATTTACTTCGTGTGATAGCCTGGTTAAGGGTGTGCTGGCTTGTCAGTGAAACTCAGACCTGGTTTAAATACGGTTCGCTTTCTCCCTTTGCTTTCAGATCAGCTTTGCCCCAATCCCGTATAACCTTGATGACAGGTAGCAGGGACTCGCCGTAGGCGGTTAGTTTGTACTCAACCCGGGGTGGTACTTCAGCATAAATGATTCGTTCAATTACTTTATCAGCCTCCAATTCCCTCAACTGATTGACCAGCATCTGCTTACTGATAAACGGACTTTCACGCTTGAGCATACTAAACCGATTATATCCCTTGCTGATCGCATAAAGGATCAGTACTTTCCACTTACCGCCAATCAGGTTCAAAAAATGCACAACACCGCATTTGTGAGGATTGAATTCTTTGTTTTTGCGCTCGTTTTCCATTAGTCTAAAAAAATGTACTTGGTACAACTATAGAGACTATGGCTATGTTCGGGCGTACATGCTTATGTTTGGATTTGTTCTTTCCGTCAAAATCACCAAAACCATGGCACTGACCGTTACTGCCTGCCCATTATGTTCGAGGAATTGTGGTCTGGAAGTAGATATACAGGATGGCAAGTTCGCTAAAATAAAGGGCGATCAAAACCATCCGGTCAGCAAAGGGTATATCTGTCAGAAAGCGGCCCGTTTGGCCTTTTATCAGGATCATGACGACCGCCTGCGGTATCCACTCAAACGCCAACCCGACGGTACGTTTGCACGGGTCAGTTGGGAAACGGCGCTGACCGAGATCGCCCAACAACTCAACCAGCTCAAAAAGGAACACGGTGGCCAGTCATTTGCCTTTGTCGGGGGTGGAGGCCAGGGTAACCACTGGGGCGGGGTTTACAGCAGCCAGATGCTGGCCGCTATGGGCAGCCGGTTCATCTACACGGCCTTGGCCCAGGAAAAAACAGGTGATATTTGGGTAAATGGCCGATTGTTCGGCAGTCAGTTATGCCATACAACCGAAGATATCGAACACGCCGACTATGTGCTGTTTATAGGCACAAATCCGTTTCAGGCTCATGGCATCGTTAATGCCCGGGACACCCTGAAAACCATCCAGAAAGACCCGAATCGAACAATGGTCGTCATCGACCCGAAGATTACGGAAACGGCTAAAATGGCCGATATACACCTGCAACTCAAACCCAGCACCGATGCGTATCTGATGCTGGCGCTATTGTCGGTTATTGTACGAGAAAACCTGCACGATACCTCCTTCATCGAACAGCACTGCACAGGGTTCGACTCCATAAAAGATGAACTATTGACGATTGATATAACCGATTATGCCCAGCGATGCGATGTGCCACTGGCTACCATTCAACACGTGGCCAGAGGGTTCGCCAACGCCAAACGAGCCTGTGTACGCGTCGATCTGGGTACGCAACACTCAAAAAACACGACGGCAAATGCTTATTTAGAAAAATTGCTTTACCTGATTACGGGCAATTTTGGCAAACAGGGTGCTAATAACCTGCACACGTACCTGGTTCCATTAGCCAGCAACACCGATGAACGAAAAAAGGGGGTTCGTACGGCCAAACACAAGATGTTTCCGATAGGTGGTTTATACCCACCCAATATTTTGCCGGACGAAATCAACCACGAAGGCGAAGACCGGATCAGAGCCGTTTGGGTAGATAGTTCAAACCCGGTTTTGACGTTTGCCGATACACAGGCCTACATCGATGCATTCGATAAGCTGGACTTACTGGTTGTGGTTGATATAGCCATGACCGAAACCGCCCGCCTGGCCCATTATGTATTACCGGCCGCTTCCCAATTTGAAAAATTAGAAGCATCTGCCTTCAACCTGGAGTTCCCCGAAAACTTTTTCCATTTCCGCAAACCGGTTTTTCAGCCTTTGGAAGAGTCGCTGCCTGAACCGGAAATATATACGCGGCTTTTAGAAAAAATGGGCGTACTGCCCGCGGCCTTCCCCACGTTAACCGCCTTGGCACGGTATGAGCCTGCCTTTACGGCCCGATCCGGTTACCTGCTGGGATTGCAGTTGTTGTTCAAACGGAAACCCATGTTGCAGAGGTTTGCCAGTTCAATCCTCTACCGCACCCTTGGAAAAACGCTGCCGCAACCCATTGCGTCGGCGGCTCCCATGCTGGGTCTGGCAACGAGTTATGCCGCCCGATATTACGAAGCGGTAAAACGGACGGCCGTTCGGGGCAATAAGCGGACGCTTGGAAACGCCCTTTTTAACGCCATTCTGGCTAATTCGTCTGGATTGGTTATTAGCAGGCATGCCTACGATGAAGTGTGGTCACTGGTCAAAAACAAAGACAGAAAGATTTATCTGGAAATTCCCGAAATGATCGACGCTATACGGGATCTGAAGCACAAGGCGCACGAGAATGCCGATTTCCCCTTTGTACTCATGGCGGGCGAACGAAGGAGTTATAATGCCAACCAGATTTACAGAAATCCTGGCTGGCGAAAGACTGACCCCAAAGGGAGTATGCGCATGCACCCCGATGACGCGCTGGAGTTGGGTGTGACAACGGGGACGGAAGTGGTATG
Source organism: uncultured Cytophagales bacterium (assembly GCA_964251665.1). Classification (GTDB taxonomy): domain Bacteria; phylum Bacteroidota; class Bacteroidia; order Cytophagales; family Spirosomataceae; genus JBBQLG01. The sequence continues at coordinate 28,989 of CAXUKO010000008.1, read as the reverse complement.
TGAGTCAGCAAGGGGCAGTATCCGTGTTTTCGTGGAGGTTGACACGACCGTTAGACGAAAAGTGGTTACCCTACCCAATGGATATGGATTCAGGTACAAGGATAATGCACCAGACGGGCCGGAGCTAAACCGGCTTACAGAGAGCAGCCATTGTGAACCATTTACCAAAACGCCCTACCATAAATATGTTCCGGTAAACATCAGAAAAGCTGTTTAAGGTGGCCCGTGTCTCCGCCAATGATGGCCACCATCAGGGGTCAGAAATAGACGAAAACTGTACGATAGAAGAGCGGATTTACTCCCGAATCATAGTAGCTTAGGTCGAAGATGGGATCAAACGAAGGAAAAGGGTTTGCGTTTGCTATAGGCGGTGCTATTCTCTGGGGCGTGTCGGGCACGGTGGGTCAGTTTTTGTTTCAGCATCGAGAAATCAACGTTGAATGGTTGATCACCACGCGAATGCTCGTATCAGGCGCTATTCTTTTGCTGTTTTCTCAGTTTGCCAAAAAATCAAGTTTACTATCGGTTTGGCGAAATAAAAGCGATGCGGTGCAGTTGGTCATTTTCAGCATTGCGGGTATGCTGGCCGTTCAGTATACTTATTTTGCGGCTATTAAACATTCTAATGCCGCCACAGCAACGGTGTTGCAATATGCAGGGCCTATTTTGATTGCCTGTTACCTGGCTATCAAAAATAGAATGATGCCTAAGGGTATAGAAATAGTAGCTATCTTTTTAGCCGTCCTTGGCACCGTGCTGTTGGTAACTCGTGGCAATATGACAAGCCTGTCGATTTCGGGCGTAGCCTTGCTGTTTGGTATTGGATCAGCGGTTACGTTAGCCATTTATACATTACAACCGGCTAACCTGTTAAAAAAATACAGCTCCTCTGTTGTTATAGGCTGGGGGATGCTTTTAGGCGGCTTGGTTTTCTCAGTCGTGAGGGCACCGTGGAATGTAGGCGGCATTTGGGACAGCCAAACTTACGTGGGTGTCAGCTTCATTATTTTGTTTGGTACCTTGATCGCCTTCTACGCCTACATGTCCGCCGTGAAACTGATTGGCGGTCAGAAAGCAAGTTTACTGGCTTCCGCTGAGCCGCTCTCGGCAACCCTGCTCGCTGTCATCTGGCTTCACCTTTCCTTCTCAGGTTCAGAATGGATCGGCAGTCTTTGCGTAATTTCGACGATTTTTCTTTTAAGTAAGCAGTCCAATTCAAGGAAAAAGCATCCAGTATAACAAGCTAACGTTCGTTTCATCAAACGCTCGTGGCTGTTGCACAACTCCATCAGATGCAACGCTTTTTGACCATCTGTTTCAAAGAACAGAACTGTATGCTCCTTGTTAAAAGCACGGCAATTCCCCAAAAAGTGTGTTGAGAAGCTAAAACCCACTCCATTTTCAGCGCTATGTGTCTTGTCCCGGAAAGTATTCGGCCAATAATTCAACTATGGGGATAACTCCTGAAGTACTTGGTTCAATGATGCCTTATGGGCGAGACTATTACAGTAACCGTCAAGTTTGCCCGTAAAAGATCGGGTAGAGGTCGGGCGTTCTCAACAAACAAATCTACTTGGGAGTAACGGAGGCCTTACCCCGGGTTTTAACGCCGGGCACTCAACCCTCCTAATTTCGTATTCATAGGGCTTATTTCAGCACTCAATGCCTTTTATTGGCTGGCTTGTCCCCTGCGTGGCAACTTTGTCTCACCCCTTCTCGGGTGCGATCTAACAAGCTAAACTACCCATTCAGGCCTGGAACTTCCCGCGTATGAAATTAGAAAATAAGAGCCAGTTGGTCAATCCAACCAATAAAATGCCCTTGCAAAAACTGTTTGCCCTGCTCAGCGTATGGCTACTGACGCTGATGGGCGGGCAATCGGCCCTGTCACAAAATCGGACTTCCGGTCCGTATATCCTGAAAGGCGTCATTCTTGATTCGGTCGCTAAGGCACCGGTCGAGTTTGTAACCCTCAGTGTGCTCGATAGTACCCGGAAGGCAGTGGCGATGACCTATACCACTACCAAAGGTGAGTATGTGTTGACCCTTCCCCAAACCGGTCCCTACGTAGTACAAGCGTCGTTTGTGGGCTACGGACTTCAAACCACTCGGGTCGTGGTAACCAGTACGACCGCTGCGATTCAGTTGCCGCCCATGTATCTGGCATCGAATGCGCAGGTATTAGCTGGTGTAACAGTTATAGGAACCAAACAACTGGTTGAACAAAAACCAGGCATGCTGGTCTACCACGCGGAGAACGATGTAACGAATCTGGGCGGAACGGCGGCCGATGTGTTACGCAAAGCGCCCATATTGAGTGTGGATGCCAACGGAAACGTGAGTATGCGCGGTAATTCGAACTTAAAAATTCTGATCAATGGACGCTATTCGGGGCAGATGGCCAGAAACGCGGCCGATGCACTGAATATGATTCCCTCAAGTATCATTCAGTCGGTAGAAGTCATTACCAGTCCTTCCTCCCGCTACGATGCCGAAGGGGCTGCTGGCGTGATCAATATCATCACCAAAAAGAACCTGAATCAATTTAGTGGTGCGCTGGAGGGCAGCATCAGTAATCTGGAGCGTGTGTTCAATCCCCGCATCGGCTGGTCAACGGGAAAATGGACTGTCAACGCATATACGCATTTGCACCAATACCGGGTGAAAACAGAAACCAGCCTGACTCGCCAGTCAACCCTGAGTGGAACGGACGCCTATCAACTCGACCAGCAATCGGCCTTTAACAATGTAAATCCACACGGCTCGGGCGATGTGGTGGTTAATTACGAAGCGGATTCGACCCAACTATTCAGTTTTGCGGTGGCAGGCTGGTTTGGTAACTGGCCCGTTAGCAGCAGTCAGTATTATCAAATCCGGCAGGCTGGCCAGCAGCAAGCCTATCGGCAACAGACCCAGACCCTGAGCGCCCCCAATGAGGGACTTGAAGCCAGTTTGAGCTATACCAAACGACTGCGTAAACCCGAACAGTCCTTCTTCATTATTGGCCAGTATAGCAACAATTTTCGGGACGACTTTACTTATCTGGCCCGTCAGGTTGATCTGGAAAATAACCTGCTCTATCAGGAGCAGAACAATAACCACCAGCAAAGCCGGGAGTGGACACTCCAGACGGACTATACGCACCCGCTATCGAAAACGGGAAAGCACGTGTTGGAAATGGGGTTAAAAACGGTTTTACGCGCGGTAACCAGTGACTATTCAACGCTCGTCAGTTCAGCGCAAAATCCGGAGAATGTGCTGATTAATCCCAATCGAACCAATGTGTTCGAGTATAGCCAGCAGGTGGCAGCGGGGTACGTACAGGCCAAATGGACGGGTAATACCGGCTGGTTTGCTCAGGCAGGCATGCGTCTGGAAGGAACGTTTCTGGATGGTCGGTTTCAGAGGAGCCTCTCCCCCTTCACGAATCAGTTCATCAACTGGGTACCCAGCGCCACGTTCATCAAAAAATGGCAGGACATTCATAGTTTAACCCTGAGTTATACGCAACGGATTTCTCGCCCGTCGATCATTGATCTGAATCCAAACATCGATGCTCGGGATGCCAGAAGCCGAACAACCGGCAATCCTTCTCTACGACCCGAGGCCCTGCATCAGGTCGAGCTTTCCTACAGTTTATCGGCCCCTTCCGGTCTGTTTTTCAACGCTACGCTATTCGCCCGGCAAACCAATAACGCCATTGAAGAGGTAATTCAGGTGGATGCCTCGGGTGTTTCGACCGCTACCAAACAGAACCTGGCCGCCAATAAGCAGTATGGTCTCAATCTGTCTACTTCCTGGAGCCTCTTACCGGGCTGGAGCATCGGGAGCAATGCACGGGTGAGTTACCTGAATTTCCGGAGCCAGGTATTAGGTATCCAACGGGAAGGCTGGAATGCTGGTCTCAACATCAACACCACCTATAAACTGCCCCGCCAGTATACGGTTCAGGCCTTTGGCAACTACGACTCGTGGGCAGTGACGCTTCAGGGACACCAAACTGACTGGTTCTATTATAGCCTGGCGGCCAAAAAGGAGTTTCCCAAAACGAAAATTACGGTGGGGTTGTCGACCATTAATCCGTTCGCAGCATCGGTGAGTCGGAGTGATGTGGTGTTCGCATCCAGTTCTACCTCTACGATGACCAGCCAATACTTTAACCGGGCGTTCAAGTTGACGCTAAACTGGAAATTTGGCGACTCGGGTAAACAACGCAGTCGGAAAGGGGTCGACAATTCGGACCTGAAAAGTACCGGTGAACGCTAAAAAATTTACTTAGCTGACCAGGTTGATTGGCCATCGGCCGTAATTAGTAACCCCCTAATGCAGTTGAATGCGCCTGAAAATGAGCAAGACAGTCACCCATTGGTTTGGTCATTTTCAGGCAGTTAAGTTACTAACTTTGTGGCCTATGGAAATCCAGAATGCCCAGTTTTTAACCCTCAACCAAAAGATACGGATAGCCCTGAGTGTCTTTGCGATCTACTGGCCCATTCGCCAATATCTCCGTCGAGACTATTTTGGCTGGAAAACGATTGAGCACGATTGGCTTATCTGGTTGGTCGAATTGGTGGTGACGGTACTTTATTTTACGTTTTGGCTGAACGTGACCGAATGGATTGAACAGCGATTCGTTGGCTCCTTTCAAACCCGTTTTTGGGGAGGATCTACCTTGCCGGTTAAACTCGCTACCTTATTGATCGCGGGGCTGCTGGCCGTTTTATTTAATAGTGGCTATGGCGCTTTGTGGCGAAGTTTATATCATGCCCTGGACCGGGATGATCGGCAGTGGGAGGTTCGATACAACGAGCCAGGAGCCAGAAATACCTCGAATTACTGGGGCAGGGATACCAATGGCCAGGATACCCAAACGGAGAAGATTAATACAGGTCTGGTCGTTATAGCCTTGCTGTCAGCGTATTATCTGGCCGCTAACCGACGTAGCAATCAACAGCTTCAGGAATTGCGACTCAACGCCGAGCAACTCAAACGAGAAGCGACTCAGGCGCAATTAGTCGCCCTCAAAAATCAGGTTAATCCCCATTTTCTGTTCAATAGTCTGAGTATCCTGTCTGCCCTGGTCGAAATCGACACCAAGTTATCGGTTCAGTTTATCGACCGCTTGGCCAAGGCCTATCGGTATGTTCTGGAGCAGCGGGAAAGCGATAAAGTTAGTCTGGCTACCGAGCTGGAGTTTTTAGATGCCTATGAGTTTCTGTTAAATATTCGTTTCGATGGTAAAGTGAAGGTGCTCCGTAGGGTGAGCGCCGAGCAGGCTGGCCAGGTTTCGATTGCTCCCCTGACGCTTCAGTTACTGCTCGAAAATGCCGTGAAGCACAATCAAATGAGTGAAGAGCAACCCCTGACGGTCTCGATTTATGCCCAGGGCGATGAGTTGCTTATTTCCAACCCGATTCAGCTACGAACCGATCCGCAAAACTCTACCGGTGTCGGTCTGCAAAACATTAAAAATCGGTATCGGCTGCTCACCGAACGGCCGGTCGTAGCCGCCGAAGTGGCTGGTTTTTTTGTCGTTAAACTTCCCCTGCTCTCATGAACGTCCTGATTATTGAGGATGAATCGCTCAGTGCCCGGCGCCTGGAAAACATGCTCATCGAGTACGACCCCACGATTCAGGTCCTTGCCCGTCTGCCCTCGGTGACCAAATCCTTACGCTGGTTTGGGGAGCATCAAGCCGATAGCCCGCCGGATCTGGTGTTTATGGATATTCATCTGGAAGACGGTAATGCCTTTCGGATTATTGACGAAACCCAGTTAGCCCTGCCCATTATTTTCACCACGGCCTACGACCAATACGCGCTCCAGGCGTTTAAAGCCAATAGCATCGACTATCTGCTCAAGCCCATCAATGTCGATGAACTGAAGGCCGCTTTGGACAAATTCAAGCGCCTTCAGTCGGCTAACTCGCCCGCGTCTTCCCGTAATGTTGACGCCCTGGTCCAGTTGCTGCGAAAACCAACCGCCATTTATAAGGACCGATTTATGGTGCATATAGGCCCCAAGATTCAGAGTATTCCCACCGAGCAGATTGCCTACTTCTTTTTCGAGGAAAAGGCGACCTGGTTGCAAACCTATGATGGTCGGCCGATTTCCATTGAGTATAGTCTGGATAAGCTGGCTACGCTACTCGACCCGCAGTGGTTTTTTCGGGTCAACCGGTCGTTTCTGCTGGCGCTCAATTCGATCCACACCATTCATACCTATTCAGGCAGTAAACTCAAGCTGGATTTACTGCCCAAACCCCGGCAGGAGGTGTTTGTCAGTTCCTACCGCGTCAACGATTTTAAGGAGTGGCTGGGTAAGTAAATTGGCCGTACTGCGCTCGATGAACGAGCGGACCATGGCCCGTCGCCTGGTGAGTGGCTCCTTAAACAGGGTGGAATCTGAACGGCTTCTTCTCCTGGAAGCCCTGGCGGCTCATGGCCTGCGGGTCTTTGAAGACCAGGGCAAGTTTAACCGCTGGTTACGTCGGCCTCTGGAAATCATAAATAGCCAATCCCCTTTACAATTGCTGGATACAGCGACTGGTTTCCAGGTCGTAGACCAGATCCTGGGTCGTATTGAGTATGGCGTTTATAGTTAAGTTATGCCTCTGGTTTACCGGATTCAAAAGAATCGGACCGCCGAGCGGCAGTTTGTCGATTCAGTCTTAACCGGCTAAAGCGCTCGGCGCAATGGAGGGCGCTGGAATCCGCCAGGGATCCCATTACTGTATACATCCACCACGCCTGAACTGGCCTTGCTGGAAACGATGATCCACCTGGATGGTACGCCCCTTCGGGACCTGCTTCCTTTTGTCCACATCAGTATTGAGATGCCTGAGGAGCTATCATTAGCCGACCTACCTCCAAGTTGGGGTGCCCTCAAGTAGCCGGATAGTTTACTTTTTTCTCTTCCCCAAACTCACTTTGGTTTACCCAGCGTTAGCATTCTCGGTACCTTCGGCGGTGTTGAAGAACTCGCCTTCACGCAACATTCTGATCAATCCGTTGCATCCTCAGATGAGTCAGGTGAAAGTAGTTGAGGTGCTGGCTCACGAGTTTGACGAACGATTAGGGAAGTAGTCATGGCCGTTTGTTTGCTCAGCCAGGGAGTCCCACTCCTCAAGTAGTATCCTAAAGTCGAGTGAGCCTGATTAAGCAGCGATTTACTGTGTTGAAAATCAGCTGATTGCTCTACAATACCAACGAGATCAATTTCAATTCATTCAAACAGACCGCTATTTGAGACCTTTATTAAGGTAAACCGCTCAAGGGCGAACATAGCAGCAGCGGCTGACCGCCAGTTCGCTGCTATGCTCAAGCTTTTTCAGAGTTCACTTTGGCGGTTCTTACACAATTTATGTAGCACTTATAGCTGAAGTTACGCAAAGGAACTATGTCGACAAATTATCTTCGGTCATGCCAACAAACCTGGGTATCTACACCGGCTATCTACTAAGTTCGTTCGGGCAAACATCGGCCGGATTGCACGCTGGCTAATGCGTTCCTGATTAAGCCATTACCGCTGAGCTAGTTAGTAATGTGTGTTATGTACCAGCACATCAAAGCTGTTTATTCACTTACTGTTTATTCTATTAAGGTGACGAAGAGGTTGGTTAACTCAACAGGACTGGTAATCATAGCCTCGTGTCCTGTATTCAGTGTGTAGTAGGTCCACATCGGGTTATTTTCTGCTTCCCTGCTCATCTTTTTCAATATCGGTATCCATGGATTAGTGCAGGCAATGTAGACCCGGTGGGAAGCGGTGTTTTACCGGCCTGCGAACTGATGTTGATAATGTTGCCGCCGGTATCGCCAAATAGTTTTAACGAGGCCTGAATGGCAAGAAAAGCCCCCATACATTGATGTTGAATTGCTGATGAAACGATTCGGCCGAGACCGCTTCAATCGGTGCGTACTGGTAAATACCCGCATTGTTTACGAGAATATCCAGGGTGCCAAACGCGTTCTTCGTCTCGTCAAACAGTCTGACTACATCCGCTTGGTTCGACACATCGCCCTGCACCGAGATAGCCATGCCGCCGGTATCGGTTATGGCTTTTACTACGTTGTCTGCCCCGTCCTTACCGGAGGCATAATTCACAACCACGTTAGCTCCTTCTGCCGCAAACTGTTTCGCTATTGCAGCGCCTATCCCTTTTGAGGCACCCGTAACCACGGCTACCTTGTTTTTTAGTTTACTCACTTTTGGGCTCCATTAAGATTCTGAGCTGCAAAAGTAGGGCGGCCAAGTTTATATTAGTAACTTAGTATCTAAAAGTAACAGTAACCCCGAGGTAACCAGGTAACATATGCAGTGCAAGCCCCGTCAGCAGGAAGAACACAAAAAGGAAATGATGGCGGTCCAGGATTCAATGAACGTGCTGAATGGAAAATGGAAGATTTCGATCATCTCGTCTATTTGCTATTACAACAAAAGGAGATTCTCGGACATTCTGAACGATGTGGCCGGTATCTCCAACAAAATGCTCAGCAAGGAACTGAAAGAGCTGGAAATCAACCAGTTGGTAAAGCGAACCGTTTTGAACACCCAGCCGATCACGGTGCAGTATGAGCTTACGGAGCACGGCCAAACCTTAAAGACTATTATTAACAACCTGACCGAGTGGGGAATAGAACACCGCAAAAAAATAATTGGGAAATAGCTGTTTGTGTTCCTTAAACGTGTGGGGCCACCTAACGTTGACCATGCCAACGACACTTCATCCGCTTCACGGAATCAACCGTACTCAGAACGCCCCGGTGTAGCCGGTGAGGTGGGCGAGAACCCATTGGAGGATACTATACCTGCCTGGTACTTTACCCCATCAGCCGGAACGATTCAATCGCAACGGCGACCCGTCAAACGTTGGCAAAACTGTATCAAATTAAGGGTAACTCTGGCTTTTGGGAGGCCCAAGACTGGTACGATGAATTAGAGAATAATTCCGGGGAGCCATACCTGTATCCAGATAACCAAGTGATTGTGGCGGTACAGTGTATTGACTGTACTCATGGCACTATATCAGGACCGCAGTCGGCAAACGAGGACCAATCGGATAAGGCTGAATCGAAAACACCATAATCAATGCGCCCCAGCATGTCTTCTACTAACTGAACACCCGTTGGGCTGTCCATCAAGTCTAAGGGTGCCCGCTCACCCAGCAGGCGCAGGGGTCGGCGTAGCCACAGGCGGGCAGGTGTTGGCTTAGCGGGAATTGCTGACCATGTTCTAAAAGTCTCTGTTCAGGTTAGAATTGTATCCACGACCGTTGCAACACTCACAGAACACCGTTCGTAATGTTTAATGAACGGTGTTCTTACGGAGCGCGCCCGATGAGACCTCGCTTATTCACGTTAAAACGAATGACTCTAACAACATGAAACAGTATCTTATCCTGGCTTTAACAGCCCTTATTGCCATCGGGATCGTTTCCTGCAATCAGAACGGCGTATCCCCAACCGATTCAACGACTACATCGTTGTCCAGCGCACGCATTGCGGGTGTCACCAGCACGACCGGTAATAACGGCACCCTGACCTGCGGCAGCAGCGAAACCGTTATTACGGCCGACCAACTCCCTGCTGCGGTCCTAACCTACCTGACGACCAACTACGCTGGCTACACGCTCGTACAGGCCGAACAGGGAACCAACCTGCGGAATAGTGCTACGTACTATGAGGTTAAGTTTACCTTGAATGGCGCCACTAAGGAACTGCATTTTGACATGACGGGTGCCGTGCTGGCATCGTCAGGAGGTGGCGGAAAAGGCTACGGCGGGAGTTCGTCTACTGAGGTCGTGATAACGGCGGACAAACTGCCCGCAACCGCCCTGACCTATCTGACGACGAACTATGCCGGTTATACCTTAGTACAGGCCGAGCAGGGAACCACGCCAGCCGGTGCGGTTTACTACGAGGTTAAGTTTACCCTCAATGGCCGAACGAAACAGATCCATTTCGATGCGAATGGTGTGCTTATTTAATTCTAATGCTTAACAAAAGGTGAGAAGCCAGGTCAATTGGCCTGGCTTTCTTTTTTGCTTTAGCCAGTCAGACTACCGATTGCGGAAAATAGAGAAACACCTGGAAGTACACGCAGGCCGGGCATTTGTCCGGTTAAACAGGCATTGGCCAACCCTTACTTTTTTAGACACCTTAACGCAGTAAATCCAATTGACAATGAAGAACAAACTGTCCTTCTTTTCTCTACTGGGCTCGGTTTGCTTATTTATGGCCGTAGCCCTGAACGCCTGCAACCGGCAAACGGATGGGGTTACCCCGGCGGTTCTGACCACGGTACCTACCTCCGCCACCACAGTCGGCACCGCTGCTGCCCCTGCCAATCTGGCTCAAGTTGCCCTGGGCAAAGCCTTATTTTGGGACCCGATTCTGTCGAGCGGCAAGGATGTAGCCTGTGCTACCTGCCATCATCCCAACAATGCCTATACCGATGGGCTGGACCTGTCCTTAGGCGAACATGCGGTGGGGTATGGTAGCGCCCGCCGATTTATACTGCCCAATGATGTCTCGTTTACGAAACGGAACTCGCCAACCGTGTTGAATACCGCCTATAATGGCATGGATGCCAACGGTGGGTTTAATCCGGCCACCGCCCCCATGTTCTGGGATTCGCGCATGGCCAGTCTGGAACTCCAGTCGACTGGCCCGCTGACAACGTTTGAAGAAATGCGGGGCCATGCCTACACCGAAGGCGTAGCGTTAGACAGCTTGGTCGCCCGCCTGAAGGCCATCACCGAATACCAGAACCTATTCCAGACAGCCTTTGGGACGCAGCAGCCCATCACTGCCACCAACGTCGGCAAAGCAATCGCTGCTTTCGAGCGAACCCTGATTGCCACGAACTCGCCCTACGACCGCTACCAGAAAGGGGATAAAACGGCCATGACGGCGGCCCAGATTCAGGGGATGCAAACGTTTACTAACGAAGGCTGTGCTGTTTGTCATTCGGGTTCTATGTTTTCCGATTATAAAGCCCACGTACTGTCGGTACCCGACAATGCGAAGCTGGCCACTTCGGATGCGGGCGTCAACGGGACTTATGCTTTCCGAACACCCAGCCTGCGTAATGTTAGTTTAACCGCCCCATACATGCACAATGGTACCTTCCAGACGCTGGCTCAGGTGGTCAACTTCTATGACCAGATTGGTGATGGGAATTCCCAGAATCCGCACGTGGGAAGGCAACAGTTAGACGCGGATGTTCGGCGCATTAACCTGCGCAACAACGAACAGGCGCAGATCGTCGCCTTTCTCAACGCCTTAACCGACACGAACTTCGACAAAAGCATTCCGGTTAGCGTGCCCAGCAAACTCAGTCCGGGCGGCACCATTCGTTGAGGTTACACCGGTGTTGCCGTGTGTCAATAGTCTCCATGTTGGTTAGCATCGTCTCCAAGGTGGCTGCAACGCCGGGGCAATCCAGTACATTATAGACAAGTAGATTAGACCGCTGTCTGTCAGCTATGTTTCCTTAGTTGCCATCATGGTTCGAATAGTATCCAGATTGGCATGATCAGTCGTGAACCCTATAAAATTGATAGGGTTTTATATTTATTAATTTTTCATCTGCTTTATGATTACTCTGGGTAAAACGGCAGGCAGTCTTCTGATTGCTATAGTTCTTCTGTTAAGTTGTAAGTCCAGTGGAGACTCAACCGTAACACCTTCCACAACCGGCTCATCATCGAGCATTACAGCGGTCTTGTCGTCCACTACGTCGGCGAACACAACCTGCTCTTCATCAACGGGGGTAGCCAGCGTGGTGTGTCTGGCCGAAGCCTTTAAAGCGACGCTGAGCAGTAGCCAGGTGTCGACTATGCAACTCACCTACAGCAAAACTAACGCCCAAAGGTGGTCCAACCTGCCGGCGGCCCTCTCTTCCCGAATCGGGATCAGGCTGGGTTCGCTCAGCGACACACAACTGGCCGCTTTCCGGGACCTGATGGTAACGGTATTGGCCCTCAACACGACAAACGAAGGCTACGACGAGATGCTGGGCAATTTGGTGGCCGACGATTATTTATCGACCGTCGGGGGTGGTTCGGATTACGGAGCCGGTAACTTTTATGTATCGTTTCTGGGCACACCCAGCACCACGGGCTTGTGGGAAATCCTGTTCACCGGCCACCACTATACCCAACCCTTTACCTTTAATGCAGGGCAGGTAACAGGTGTGACACCAGCGTTCCGGGGTGTCGAGCCAGCGGCTGCTGTAACGGCGAACAATCGCACCTACCAGCCCTTCGAGCAGGAGCGGCTGGTATTCGCCAGTGCGCTGACGGGGCTAAGCAGTAGTGAGCAGACTTCGGCTAAACTCTCCGCCACGTTTACGGACCTGGTGCTTGGTCCCGGTAAAGACGGACAGTTTCCAGCCACCAAACAGGGTCTGCGCGTTGGTACGCTAACAGCCGATAAACAAGCACTGGTGTTGAACGCCATCAAGCTTTATGTCAATGATCTGGATGCCAACACGGCGACGGCCTCAACAATACTGGCTAAGTACACTGCCGAATTGGCCAATACCTACATTGCTTATTCGGGTACAACCAGTGTGGCCTCCCAGAACGACTACGTCCGTATTGACGGGCCGAGTGTGTGGATTGAATTTTCCTATCAGGGAGGCATTATCATTCGGGGTACCCCTCACCCGCACTCGGTTTGGCGCGATCACACCGGCGACTATGGCGGTACTAAGTAACGCTCCGCTCATGAAGCAACGGCCTCGTATCATCAGCTATCCTCCCGGATGGCTGATGATTTTTCTGATGAGCCTTATGGCTACCCTGCTGCCAGGCAGATCGGTGGCGCACCCCATGCCCAATTCGGTCGTGCTGCTCACGATTCACCGCGACCGGATTGACGCTGACGTGCAAATTCCGCTGAGTGAATTACAGGCGGCCTGGGGTCATGCGGTCAACGATTCAGCCAGCAGTTTGGTGGCTCGGCTCGGTCCCCAATTGCGGGGCTATCTGATGAGACACATTCGCCCCCAAACCCTCGACGGACAGGATTGGACCGTATCGGTGGGCGCACTTTCCGTGCATGAAACCCGGAACCCGATCAACGGTATGTATCGGGAGCTATCGGCGCAAATTCGCATGGTGCCCCCCGACTCGCCGGAGGCAATTCAGCCGGGCGAGGCCGTACGGCGATTTATTTTTCGGTATGACGCGGTTCTGCATCAGGTGGTGACGCATAAAATATTAGTATCGGTTCGGCAGGACTGGGAACGCGGTCAGGTTGCCGATGAATCTCCGGCGCAGGTGGGCGTTATTGAACTGGATATTGTCAACAACCGGATACCGCCCCTACAGGTTAGCCTGGAAACGGGAAGTGCCTGGGCGGTTTTTTGGGCAATGGTGCAACTTGGTATACAGCATATTGCCCAAGGCACGGACCATCTGCTGTTTCTGCTGGCGCTCCTGCTGCCCGCTCCGCTACTGGTCACTGGCGGGTCAGACCGGCGATTCAGATGGAGCCGGTTTGGCGGGGTTCGGTACAGTCTCAGGCGGATACTCCTAATCGTTACGGCGTTTACCCTCGGCCATTCGCTCACCCTGCTGGTGGGGGCTTTAGGCTGGGTTCGGTTGCCCGGCCAACCCGTCGAAGTGCTTATTGCCCTGTCTATTCTGGTATCGGCGGTTCACGCCATTCGACCTTTGTTTCCGGGCCGGGAAGCGGTGGTGGCCGCTGGCTTCGGGCTGGTGCATGGTCTCGCCTTCGCCGGAACACTCACGAACCTGCATCTCGACACCGTCCCGATGGCCCTGAGCATTCTGGGTTTCAACCTCGGCATCGAACTCATGCAGGTGGGTATCATCGCTCTGGTCATTCCCTGGCTCATTCTGTTGAGTCAGAAGCCGTATTACGGTGGCTTACGGCGGGCAGGAGCGGTGTTTTCGGCTGTGGCGGCAACGGCGTGGGTTATTGAACGCCTATCCGGTGAGCCAAATATCATTACTGCGGTCATTGAGCAGGTGGCCCGGCAAGCCGGGTGGCTGCTGGGAGGCCTGGCCCTGTTCGCGCTCGTTTGCTGGTGGCGAATGAAGCAGGTTGGGCCACGTCAGGACAGTTCAGACGTGACCCAACCCGGCCCGACCGAACGCGGCCCGACCGAACGCGGCCCGACCGAACAACTTCCTTACTTATGACGACGTACGAGAGTGCTTTTTACTGCCTGCAGCAGTATCTAACCCGAACGTTCACCCTTCCGTGCCGGTCGCTTGCCGCCTACCAGCAACTATAGGATACGTTAGGATTGAGCGAATGGGAATTTACTGAAGCGGTGGTAGTGCTGGAAACCCGGTTTGGCGTGTTGCTGCCCGACGAGTCGCTGACTCCTAAGCTGACCGTAGGCGAATTATGCCCACTTCTCGATCAGTACGCCGGACGCTCCTCCTGGGATCATCAACCTACCTGAAGTCCTGAAAGCTAAACCGTCCCGAGTCGGTTAAGCAGTACACCCGTCTATTTACCAAGGCTTTCGTGTGGCAAATTCAGAATCGGAGTAACCGCTAAAGGGAACAAAGTGAAAAGAAATTCAGGTTTGTTACGCTGGGCGATTTTACTCCCTGCCAGACGACAGCTTCGTAGACAGGTGTTTCTGGTCGTCGGATTAGGCTGTTTCATCAGTCAGGCTGGCTTTGCTCAATCATCGAACCAAGCCGGGTGGCAGGCGCAGGTAGAAACGGGCAGCTGGGTTGCCACGGGACAAACGCAGCCGTTCTGGCTCTGGGCGGAATCAGTACGGAACTGTACTGCTCACCACGCCAGCCGGAACTACGGTACGTTTTCTAACCCCTACCCCGTTCCCTACGGGCAGTTATCCGCCCTGGCCAGCGTTCAATGGCTACTGCCACAACTCGTTAAAACGCAGTTGACGGCTTCACTGGCAATGGATCAGGGGCAACTCCCGCCCAATATCGTAGGTGGGTTTGTCGGCTTACGGAAAAGGTGGTAAATCAACTTATCTATTTTATAATTAGATTTTTAGCAGACCGCAATTTCTATCGGTCAAAACAAATTTCAACCCATACAACCCGTAAAGCGAATGAAACACCTACGACTTACCTACAGCGCTGGCCTACTCGTACTAACCACAATTTTTACCGGTACCCACCCGGCCAACACGCTTTCGCTTGCTTCGATTGCCGGGCCAGCTACGCATTCCTCCCCGTCACCAACCGCCGACTGCGGTTCAATGAAGGGTATCGACCAGATTGTTTGTCTGGCCGATGCCTTCAAAGCTACCCTGTCTGCCGATCAACGGGCTACGGTGCAACGCGACTACTCGAAAACCGACGCGGTCAAATGGTCAAACTTTCCCGAATTTGCGGAACGCCCCCGGCGGGTAGGCATCCGGTTGGGATCACTCACTGCTGATCAACTCAAAGCCGCGAAAGCGCTACTGGCCGCAGTCATGTCCCGCCATGCAGCGAATGAGGGCTTCGATGAACTGGAAGGCAATCTGGCCGCCGACGAGTATTTAGGTAAGCGGATTAGCAAGACTGAAACCTTTAATGCCGGCAATTATTACCTGGCTTACCTGGGTACGCCCAGCGCGACGGGCCTGTGGGAGTTACAGTTCGGTGGGCACCACTTCGCGGTCGCCAATACCTACAACGGGGGGAAACTGACCGGCGTAACGCCTTCTTTCCGGGGCGTCGAACCTATTGCTCCCGTTACGGTCAATGGCCGCACGCACCAGTCGATGGAGCAGGAGCGTGCGGCTTTTGCCCAGCTGCTGGGTAGCCTGAAAAATACCCAGCAGGACGCGGCCCGGCTGTCGGCTTCTTTCCGCGACGTGCTGCTCGGTCCCGGTCAGGACGGGCGGTTTCCGGCCACCCGCCAGGGGCTGAACGTGGGCGAATTAAGTGCTGACCAAAAGAAACTGGTGCTCCAGGCTATCCGGTTATACGTCGATGACCTCGACCCCACGTCAGTAGCGTCGGTACTTGCCAGTTACACCGACGACCTCAACAAAACGTACATCGCTTTTTCGGGTAGCGGCACCATGAGTCAGCCGGGCGACTATGTGCGCATCGACGGTCCCCGGGTCTGGATCGAATACTCGGGGCAGGACAGCCGCGACATCCCCGGTACGGTCCATCCGCATTCGGTCTGGCGCGACCGCTCCAGCGATTATGGCGGCAACTGAAAGGATGAGCGGGTTCACCCTGTGCAATACCGGGCAGCGAAGCAACGACAGACCAACCTGCCACTACGATGACCTGCCCAATCCCTGTCGAAACTCCGTCGGCGACTGGCCAGTGTGCTTGCGGAAAAACCTGGCGAAATAAGTAGGGTAGTCGAAGTGCAGCAGGTAAGCAATTTCCGAAACTGAATACGTCGTGTAGATCAGATACTTTCGGGCTTCATCCAGCACGTGAGCCTGCACTAACTGACTGGCCGATTTGCCCGCCACCGACCGGCAGATGCGGTTGAGATGAACAGGCGTAATGGCCAGGTCGTCGGCCAGTTGACTGATATCCTGCGTGGTACCCACTTGCCGGACCCGCTGCTGGAACTTCCGAAAATACTGGGCATTACGACTATCACCTACTTGTTGCGCCGTTTCGTGCTGCCGCCAGAGCCGGTAAAATACGATCAGTAGCCGTTGCACATTCAACCGCAGCATCGTGCGCTTTTCGGGCTGGTCACTGAACAGTTCTTCGTCAATCTGGCCAATCAACTGATCGATTGCCGTGGCTGGATAAGGCTCTTCAAACGTTTGAATGCACTGCACCGACTCCAGCATGGGCGCAATCGCCGAGGTAGTGGGAAAGATCTCGCTGATTAGCACATCCGACAGGGTCAGGATACGCCCCGTAGTATCTGGCATGTAAATTAGTCCGTGTGGAACGGTAGGCGGAATCAGGAGCAACACCGGGGCCGTCAGTTGCCGCTTCTGGGCGGTTTCCGAAAGTTCGACCTCCCCCGTTGCCAGAAAAAATAGCTGAAACAAACGGGCGTGGGTATGCGGCTGAATGACCCAGTTGAAGGTACGGCTCCGCGTTTCAAGGAGTTCCGAAAACAAGTACTCACTGACCGGACCGCTGGTTAACGGTTCGGTTCTGGCTTCGCCGTATAAACCGTCATACTGAGTGATGCGCTGCATAAAAAGGTTTGTCTCGTGTCCGGGTTAGACTGGTATCGGGGCGGCAATAACAACTGACTCTGGTGCCTACTTAACGCAGAATGCAATAATTAATGCTTGCTGGAGTCCTGTTTACGCGTAGATAATAACTATCCTGTTGTTTCACGAATTAGCTGACGCAGAAACCCCTACCCGTTAGCTATCTGACCGCTCACGAACCAGCTGCCTGGTTGCCCCGCTATTGTTTTTACTGACCACCTGCTGCCGGGCCCGTGTGCAGACCCAGGCGAGGTACGATCTCAAATTCAACCCCAACTGGTTTACCAGTGCTAATGAAGTGGATTACGAAACCACCCGCAAAGGCGAACCGGAACGCGGCTCGGTCATTGAAAAGCTTAGCCAGGCTGATCACCCGGGGAGTATAGCCGCGAAAATCTGGGTGTGAACAAGCCAAATTCGTAGCTTCCTATGCCAAAAACCATGTGGATAAAATAGCTTCTGCGTCTGCATTACTCATCCTGCTTTTTAGGGTATAACTGCGGTTCCAGAGTGGCAACGTAATTTTTGTGCCCGGTACTCGATGAGCCTAAACAGGTTTTTCATCTACCAGAAAAACCGTTCAGTTTAGTAACTCATGAGCTTCGCTAATAAATGGTTTTTCTGAGCCGTAAGAAGTAAGCCATTGACTGAAAGCAACTAATGAGAAATAGTGATTATCGCCGTACTGATTAAAAAGCACAGTCAAAATCACCTGTAAAGGTGACTAAGGTAGAGTGCCCTACCTGTCCGTATATGCCAGCCGCAACAAGCCCGGAAAGATCAGCAAGAGCAACGGCAAGGCGGCACAGAATCCTCCGATCACGGCAATGGCCAGCGGCTGATGCAGTTGCGCCCCGGTGCCAATGCCCAGCGCGAGCGGCAGCAAGGCCATGATGGCACTGGTCGCCGTCATGAGTTTCGGACGGATGCGGGCCGAAATGGCAAACTGAATCGACTCGGCAACCGGCGCCGTCCGGTGGTGAATCGCGAATTGCTGAAACGTAAAAATGGCGTTTTCAGCGATGATGCCCACAATCATGATGATACCCGTATAGCTGCCAACGTTCAGCGGAGTGTTGGTGATAAACAGGGCAATGAACGAGCCCGACACACCCAGTACCGAGATGAACAGGATGAGCCCGGCGGCTTTCCAGTCCCGAAAGAGAAAGAGCAGCACCACAAATACCAGCAGCGACGCCGACAACAGAATCGTGAGTAGCTCGCGAAACGATTGCTGTTGCTGGGCATAAGCTCCGCCGTATTCGATGTGTTGCCCTGACGCCAGGGTGACCTGGCTATCCACCTGCTGCTGAATCTCACGGATCACACTGCCCAGATCGCGACCCGATAAACTGGCGGTGATGGCGACCATCGGCTGCAGGTTCTCCCGCTGAATTTCGGCCGAGCCTGAATCAACCTGCACGCTGGCAAATTCCGACAACTGACGACTGCGCCCGTCGGCGGTGAAGATCGGACTCTCCGCCAGGGTCCGGAGGTCACTACCCGCGTCGGGGTATTTGAGCCGCATGAGAATGAACTGGGAATTCTCCAGAATAGTACCGACTTCGTTGCCCCGCAGCCGCGTCGTAAGCTGGCTTTGCAGGTCGAGGGGCGTCAGGCCGTATTGCAGTAGTGCGGTGGCATTGGGTTTAAACACCACCGACGGCCCGGCAATGGTGATGCCGTTAAAAACGTCGGCCGTACCGGCCACCTTCGCGACGATAGCGCTGATTTTATCGGCCAGCGGGCGCAGTTCGGCGGGGTTATTTCCAAAAACTTTTACTTCCACGGGGTTAGGCTCGCTCATCAGATCGCCCAGCATATCGCCCAGCACCTGCCCAAAATCGACCACCAGGGCGGGCTGCGTTGTTTCAATTTTACCCCGCAGGTCGTCGATTACGGCATTGGTGGAGCGGGACCGGTCTTTTTTAAGCGAAATCAGGTAGTCCCCTCCATTGGGTTCGGTGATGAAAAAGCCCATCTGTGCCCCCGTCCGGCGCGAGAACGCGCCCACTTCGGGGATCGTCCCGACCAGTTTGTCCACCTCATTGAGCATGGCGTTGGTCGCATCGAGCGAGGTGCCGGGGGCGGAATGGTAGTCAAGCACGATGGACCCTTCGTCCATTTCGGGTAAAAAGCCCGTTTCCAGGCGGCTGTAAATTAATCCTACCGCTGCCGCCATGCCCACTGACAGGACCAGCGCCAGCAGCGGCCGGTGGATGAATACAGCCAGCCAGCGACCCACGGCGGGATGCGTGGCGTGGTCGGCCTGTTTCTTTTTCGGACCGCTGAACAGACTGTACAGCACCGGCAGGCCCAGCCACGTCAGCAGAAACGAACAGACCAGCGTAATGACCATCGTGGTCGCCAGCACCTTGAAAAATGCCCCGGCGACGCCACTCATCAGCGAAAACGGAATGAAAATAACGATGGTACTCAGCGACGAACCGATCATGGCCGGCAACAGGTAGGCAATCGCCTTTCGGATAGTCTGCGGGTCCGACTGCCCGCCGTTTTCTTCCTCCTCGGAGTGAATCTGCTCGATAATCACCACGGCATCATCGATAATCAGGCCAATGGCAGCGGCAATCCCACCGAGTGTCATGATGTCGAGCGTATAGCCGATGGCGTACAGTACCAGCATCGAGGCAGCCAGAATGACGGGAATAATCAACAGAATAACCGCACTGGCCTTGAGTGAGCGCAGAAACAGACTGGTCACGATGATGGCCAGCACCAGCCCAATCAGAATGCTGTCGGTCACGCTTTTGACGGCATCGCTCACGAAGTCAGCCTGCACGTAGGTGGGCGATAAGGTCACGTCGGCGGGTAGCAGATTTTTGAGTTCGTTTACCTTCTGAGCTACGCCGTTGCTGAGCGTAATCAGATTGGCCGAGGGCTGTTTGACCACGTTGACCAGTACCGACTCGTTGCCGTTCGCTTCGATTTTAGTGTACTCCTGCTGCTCATGCAGTTCAACCGTAGCGACATCGGCCAGTCGTAGCACCCGCTGCCCGTCGCTGCGCACCACCACATTTTCGACCTCTTCTTTTGAGTGGACGGTGGCATCGGTGAGGGTCAGATAAAGCCGGTGGTAGTCGGAAGCTAACCCGTCGGCCTGGATGAAGTTTGTGGCCGCCAGGGCCGCACTTACGGCCGCCGGCGTTACATTGAGACTGGCCAGTTTGCCGGGTTGCAGCACGATCCAGTATTCTTTGGTACGCCCGCCCATCACCTGCACGTTGGCCACGCCCGGCACCCGGTTCAGGTAGGGCCGGATGGTGTACTGGGCCAGTTTACGCAGCTCGATCAGGTCCCGGCTTCTCGAGGCTAAGGTAAAGTCCATCACCGGCAGAATCGACGGTGACATTTTCTCCACCGACAGCGTCGTGTTGGGCAGCAGGGTATTCTGAATCTGGCTGATGCGGGCGTTAACGCGTTGCACCGACACGTCCATATCCACCGACCAGTTGAGGTAAATCGACAACTCACAACTGCCACGGCTGGTGGTGCTGCGAACCATCTCCACGCCCTCCACTTGATTCACCACGTTTTCTAATGGCTGCGTAATGGCCACCATCATCAACTCGACGGGTTGCTCACCACTATCGGCAATGATTTTGATTTTAGGAAAAGTGCGCTCGGGAAATAGCGACACCTGAATGCTGCGGTAGGCAAAAAAACCACCCGTCAGCAGAAGGATCAGGATGGCCAGAATGGGCTTCCGGTACCCGAAAAAACCGGACTGTCTGTCAAACGATGGGGGACGGTCAGCGGCCATTGGCAGGTCGGTTTATGAGGACAGATGCCGTGTCGCTCAGGCCGTAGCCGCCCCGGCTCACCAGGCGGTCGCGGGGAGCAAACCGGGGGCTGAGTATCTCGATGCGGCCCGCCTGCTGTAACCCTGTTTTGACCGGTACCCGTACGGCAGTGGTGTCGTTGATGAGTTTCATGACCCAGAATTCGGTTTGCAGTTCATTGGCCAGCACCGCGTCTTTGGGCAGCGACTGTGCCTGATTACGCGCCTGATCGGTGAAGGTGATGGCTAGTTGCAACCGGGCGGGCAGCACCATCGGCGTGTCGGGTACCACCACGAACCGCTCCGTTTGGGAGAGCGAATCGGCCATGCCCAGCGTCCGGGAAATGCGGCCGCCGATGCGCCGACCATTGGGCAGCTGAATGCGGCATCTACTGCCAATGTGGACGGCTGAGTCCTGCTCGGCGGGCACTTCGATGAGAAAGACAAACATATCGGGGGCCGAAAAACTGGCCAGCAAGGCGCCATCCTGCACGTACTCCCGTTCCTCCGCCTGAACCAGCGTCACAATGCCCGTGTCGGGGGCACGAATGACTAACTGGCCGATATTTTTCAGGCTGGGGTCGTGGAGGTAGTTTTTACCGCCGAGGGCGTAAGCCTCTTTGGTTTCAAGGCCGAACAGGGGGGCACCTTTCCGCAGTTGATCGCCAATTTTGACGTACACTTTGGTGACGTAGCCCGCAATGGGCGATTTGATGTCGCCACTGGTAAGGTAATAGGTCATGCCCCGGTAGGTTTTTTCCAGCCGGAAGGAGTCGGCCCCTATCGTCACCACGTCGACCGGCGTTTTAGGGCGTACGTCCGCGGTGCTGTCAGTGCCTGTAGTATCCGGCGTTGTGGACGAACTGCATCGGCTCAACAGCCAGGGTAAAGCGAGGATCAGGAAACACAAAAGTCGGTTCATCGGTGAAGGAGGTCAAAAATTGCGGTAGTTAAACTCACTCACGAGCCGTTGTCGCTGAATGGCTAATTGGTTCAGGGTCAGTTTGATGTTCAGATACCGCTGCACAATCAACAGGTAGTCGATGGCGGACAAATCGCCCCGGTAAAGCCGGGCCTGACTGATGGTCAACAGGTTTTCGACGTCGGTATTCTGTTTTTCGGTCAGGCCCAGCAGGGTCTGATTGACTCGCAACTGCTCATTCACCGTTCTGAGCCGGAGGTTAAACCGGTTGATATACTGGCCCCGGTAGTTACGGATGTTGACTTGCGCAATGGTTAACTTCTGGTACTGCAACCGGCGCTGATTCCCATTGTAGATCGGAACGGCCACGTTTAGCCCGATGCTGTAGCCAAGGCGTCGCCCAATGTCGGTCACGGCGATGGCACTGCTCCCGGCGTTGGCGTAGAGATCGAGCGTAGGCCGATAAAAAATGTCGATCACGCGCCGGTTCCCTTCGACAATCAGGCTGTCAAACTGGAACCGTAGCAGGTAGGGGTTATTCTCAAGCGTAAAATTGGGACGAAGCGCGAGCGCGGGTTTGTCGAGCCGGACCAGCGCGAGGTCGGGAATGTTGCAGAGGGTATTGAGGGCCAGCAGATCCTGTAAGAACTGTATTTTGGCCCCTTCGTAGTTGATTTCGCTTTGCTGTAAGTCGACCCGAAAGGCCAGATAGTCTGACTGCGCGAAGATGGCCGACCGAAGCAGGTTTTTCAGTAATTCGTTCTGGCGGGAGAGGATTTTAAACAGATCGTTGAAGATCGTCATCTGCTGATAATCCTGGTAGGCAATCAGATAAAGGTCGATGATGGATTTTTGCAGGTCGTTCTCATTGATGCGAATGGTATTGACCAGTGAGTCGCGCAGGGCTGCGTTCAGGTTGTTCTGGATACGGAGGTTTTTTCGGTAGAGCAGGTTGCGGTTCACCTGAATCAGGCCCGAATACAAGCCGCCGTTGGTATTGTTCTGGTCGTAGCCGAACCGTTGGTTGGCCGGGGCATAAAGCACCTGCCCGATACCCTGTACGTAGGGTTTATTGACGGCGATGTTGAGCAGGCTGTCTAACCGGTTCAAACCAATAGCATTGGCATTTTCCTTTAATAAGGGGCTATTAAACAGCCCCTGTTCCAGATAAAAGTCCAGTGACCGGCGCTCGAGCGAATCCTGCGCCCGGAGCGGACTGATCGGCAGGCTCAGGAGCCCGATCAGCCAGCAGACCCTAAGGTCAAAATAGGCTCGCACGGCCTGGATAACTTGCATAACATCGTTGGGTGAATGTATTTCTCTGAATAAGCCATTGGCAATCAGGCGGTCATTTATCGGCCAAGGCGGCCCAACTTACCATACGGGCTGGGGAAATGGCAGTTTGGTCAAAGTTACCCGGCAATGCTGAAGCTAACCTGAAGTTGGTCCACAAACCGGCCTACCGAATGGCGTTGAGTCCGGTAGCCGTAGCCGGGGGCCTGACCGTTGATGGGGGTATTGAGCGGCTACTAACGCCCCCTGCGATTCAGCGGAACCCATTCCAGCAGGGGCAACCGTTGAGCGTTTAGGTAACGGGCCGGGCTATCAGCATTGCTTCAGAATCAGGTCCTATGTTTACTGCCGTAATCAACTAAATACCATAACCCATGAGAGCGAATGTCATTAGTGCCGCCCTGGTAAGCGTGGCCCTCGGCCACGCATCGGCCCAGTCAGTTACCCAAAACGTGCCACCTGCCGTGAAAAAGGCTTTTGCGGATAAGTATACTGGCGCGAATCACGTCAGATGGGATAAAGAGGATGGCGCCTGGGAAGCTTCGTTTGCGTTGACGGGGAAGAAAAAGTCCGCGGTCTTCACGGCAGCGGGTAAACAGACCGAGGAGGAAATGGAAATTTCGGTGGACAAGCTGCCCGAAACGGTGCGGATGTACATGAAAGTACAGCAAAAGGCCATCAAGGAAGCGGCCGAAATCACGGACTCATCCGGTAAGCTGTATTACGAAGCCGAAGCCGGGGGTAAAGATTACCTGTTCAATGCCCAAGGCAGGCCGGTTACGAAGATTGGTCAGTAAACGCAGTCCGTCCGGGTCGGGTAAGTATGTTCCTGCCGGACCCATTTTTTTCAATACCATGAAACGACTCCTCTTTTTGCTGTGGCTCACGGGCTCTGTGCCTGCCGCGCAGGCGCAGTCGGATACCATCGCCGTCCCATCGGTTGTGGTTCAGTCGCCCGTTCGGTCAGCCACGTATCTTGTTCCACTGGGGCTGATGACCGCAGGCTTGCTGACCCAGGGTTCGTTTAGTCGGCATGTTCAGGCTACGGTAGTGGATCGATTCCCCGGCTTCCGGTCCCATGTCGATGATGTAGGCCAGTTTGTGCCTACGCTGGTTGTGTTGGGGCTGGGCGCGGCTGGTGTCAAGGGAAAACACCACTTTGGCGATCAGGTCGTGCTGACGCTGCTGTCACACAGTGTAGCCCAGGCCATTACGCAGGGATTAAAATATAGCGTAGCCTATCCCCGGCCCGACGGGATGGGCCAGGAGTCCTTTCCCTCAGGCCATACCTCCCTGGCCTTCACCGGGGCCGCCCTGCTGGCCCATGAGTACGGCGGGCGCAGTGGCTGGTACAGCGTCGGCGGGTATGGAGCCGCTACGACCGTTGGTGCCCTGCGGGTGCTGAAAAACAGGCACTGGCTGGCCGATGTACTTTTTGGTGCAGGGGTGGGTATCGGGTCGACGGAACTGGTGTATCAGACCTATCCCTGGCTTCAGCGGGTCGTCTTTCACAAAAAGAACCTGGCCCTTGTCCCCGTGTATACCGGCTACAGCACCGGGGTTTGTCTGCTGGCTGTCTTTTAGCCAGTCCCCATCTGTCAGCGGGGAATCGCTGCCCTTTAAACAGGACATAAACCTCTTGTATCGACTGGTATGCGTAGCTTTTTTAAATCCGGGTTTGACTCCCTGCGAAGCCGGTATCCGGCCGTTGCCCGCTGGGTTAGTGGTCGATTATCGGCGAAACAGTTCAAGGGGCTACCCCTAACGGTACTGACTGGCCTGCTGCTCGTCAATGGCCTGGTGCTGTCGGAAGTGGCCGAAAACATCGTGAATACCGAACCGATGGTTCAGGTCGATGCCCATTTTACCACTTGGTTGTTTCAGGGCCGAACGAGCCGACTGAGCCGGTTTTTGTACGCGATGACCTGGTTTGGTTCGCAGTATGCTACTGTCGGGCTGGCGCTGATGGGATCGGTCGTGTTGTTGTGGCAACGCAAACGCCGGTACGTGGGTATACTATGGCTGTTGTTGGGTGGAGTTGCCGGGTTAGTACAACTGGGCAAGCGCACCTTCGACCGGGCCCGCCCGCTGGAGGTAGCCTACTACCCTGAAACGGGGTATTCATTCCCCAGCGGCCATTCAGCGACGGCCATGACGCTTTACGGCTTACTGGCCTACTGGTGGATTCGCCGGTTGCCAACGCATTTGTTACAGGTGGTGGTCGGTCTGGGTGCTACAGGCCTGATACTGGTGGTGGGCTTTAGCCGCATTTATTTAGGGGTTCATTTTCTGAGTGATGTACTGGGTGGCTATTTACTCGGTAGTAGCTGGCTGATCGTAGGTATCGTACTGACGGAATGGCAGCGGAGCCATTCTACTAATTCATTGGATTGACTGACCTCTTTATTGCCTGACTATGGCATCTGGTTCACCTTGATGGTGAAGCAGCCTCCTTGGATTGTTTTTACCTGTATTGAGCCTTTACTAATTTGTAGGGTCCATACTTACCTGAGCGAGTGATGCGAATCGACTTTGATCAACTTTTTGCCGTAAAGGGAGCTGTGGCTACGGCTAAAGTTCCTGTATTAATTCCTGACCTGTTGTGGTGCAGGCGTGGTACCCGGTTGAAGAACGTCCAGATAGGTGCGGTAAGTTTAGTAGCGCTGGTGGGACACCAGGTCGAGGTTCAGGAAGCCGACGGCTTCCTGATTATAGAGAACTTCTTTCCGTATCCGCTGGCTAACAAAAGTTAGTTAGGCACTTCTCCGTAAGCCCATCCGGAGATTGAACTAACCTTGTCTTAAACCCGTACTGCTTGCAAAATCAAGTGATTGTTTCAGTTCACTGTGAATGGGGCGTGTCCTGCTTAACCACTGTTTTTCAAATAAGCCGGGCGATTCATGCGGGTACTGTAGTTGTCTTTTTAAACACCTCAAACGCCGGGAAAATCACGTGCTGTTACAACCAGGGCAAATGCTATCCCGTACCACCCCGCGACCAGTTGGCCGAGCAGGTGCCAGGACTTAAAAAGCGGTTCACCTCCTACGCGGCTTACGGTCAGATGACGTTCAATGACATACTGAAGCCCGACGAACTCGCCGGAGCCTACATCGCGCAGGCCACGGAGTTACGCAGCGTTTATCTCGAAAATCGAGGTGATGGCCATTTTCTGCTGCGGCCTTTGCCGATGATGGCCCAGACCGCGCCGGTCTTTGGGACGCTCGCCAGGGACATTGACCTGGATGGGAATCTGGACGTCCTACTGGTAGGCAACGACTACGGAACCGATGTGCTGGTTGGCCGGTATGATGCGTCGAAAGGGCTGTTGCTCCGGGGCGATGGCCGGGGTAGTTTTCTGCCAGTCACCATGAGCCGTAGCGGTTTTTGTGCTGGCCACGATGCCCGGAGTCTGGTCGAGGTTGCTACACCAACTCAATCGCTCTTCCTGGTGGCCAACAACAGCGACACCCTGCAAACATTTGGGCAGACCCGGCCCAGGTTGGTCAACGAAACGGTGCAACGGCTCAACCCCGACGATTGTGCCGCCCGGCTAACCTTTGCCAATGGCCTGTCGCGCCGGGTCGAGTTTTCGTACGGCTCCGGGTACTTATCCCAATCGTCGCGACGGTTAGTTATCCCGATGGGCGTAAAATCAGTAACCCTTATCAATTACCGGGGCAACCGCCGGACGTTATCCATCCCACAAAGGCTACACCATGAACCGTAGTGGACATCGCTTTTGGATGAAATACTGCACCCTATTCTGGCTGTTGCTGAGCCCGTGGTTACTGACCTGCACCCAGCAGGCCGATCACTGGCAAACGGATCTCGATAGCGTTCTGGCCATGTCGTCGCCCCGCGTGGCCGACTTGAACGGCGACGGTGTGAAAGACGTGGTGCTCGGTGGCGGGGCTGATGAGTGGGAACGGTCAAACTCAGCCGTCATGGCGTTTGACGGGCAGACCGGGAAACTGCTCTGGCACACGTCAGGCCGCAATCAACTATACGGGTCGGCTACGTTTCTGGACATCAACCGTGATGGTACGCCCGACGTAATCATCGGTGGCCGGTCGGCAGAGTTGCAGGCAATCGACGGTAAAAACGGCCATAAACTCTGGGAGTTCCTGAAGACTACCGACCGCATGGGCCATAAGAAAGCCGGTTGGTTCAACTTCTCCAATGCGCAGCTTATACCCGATCAGGACCGCGACAAATTACCTGATTTATTAATAGCCAACGGGGGTGATGCGACTATTGGCGATGTGCTATCGCCCCGCCCCGTTGGTCGGTTGCTGATCCTGAGCAGCCGTACGGGGAAGGTGCTGCACGAGGCCCGCGTGCCCGACGGGAAAGAAACCTACTGCTCGCCGGTACTGGTAAAAAATGGGTCGGACCTGGCAGTGTGGCTGTTGTTGTTTGGTACCGGGGGCGAGGCCATTGGTGGCCATTTTTACAAAGCGACGTTGGGTGATCTGCTGAAAAACGACCTGTCGAACGCTAAAATTCTGGCTACCGAAGCGGCCAAAGGCATTGTGGCTCCCCCCCTACTCTGTGACCTTAACGCTGACGGTATACTCGACTACATCATCAGCACGGTTGCCGCCCGAACCCTCGCCATCGACGGAAAAACCGACCGGGTGCTCTGGGGCTTCCAGCATCCTGATGCAGAAACGTATAGTATGCCCGCTGTCGGCTATTTCACGGGTAATGACCAAGTGCCTGATTTTTTCGTCTGTTACGCCATCGGCACGTATCCGCAGTATGAGCGGGGTATTCAGTTTCTGCTCGATGGCGCTACCGGCCGGGTCGTTGACCAATTTGATTCCAATGGTTTTTCATATGCCTCTCCACTAACGGTCGATCTGAACAACGACGGTCACGACGATGCGCTGGTGAGCGTTAACTATGCCGACGCGAACGGGCAGATACTGAACCAGTTGATCGGTTACGACTTCAGGAATAAAAAACGCCTGACCGTGAGCCAACCGCTGCCCGGAGCCAATTTCGCCATTACGCCCTAAGTGAGCGATCTGGACAATGACGGTGCTGTCGACGTGCTATACGGTTCACTGGCCGCATCGACGGTGCGCTATCCCGGCGTCACGGCCGACCATCCGGTGCCTAAAAAAACACACCTGGCCCGTCAGGAACTGGCCCGTTTACCCATAAAAACAGTTCGCTGGGGCGGGTATATGGGCTGGAAAGGGGATGCCTGTTTTATCCCTAACAAGTAATTTTCTGCTGTACAGTTGAAGTGTTCAGACTAATCAACTCATTGTGGCCGTACACTGTACCGACGCAACCATAGTAAAAGGCTTAGGTTACAGATACCAGGTTAGGGATGATCATCCCTAACCTGGTATCTTACTATACGACGATAACACCCTACTTATTGGTAGAGCCAAGCAGCTTCATGGTGCGAGTGTTATATAGTATACTCACTCAGTCAGCAACACTTTATGCTTGATACACAGGTTGTCTTGTGTTAGCAACAGGAGGTACATACCCCGGTTCAAGTCCCCTACCGGTAGCCGAAACTCGTTTCGACCCTGCACAACCGACCGCGTTAGGAGCATCACGGACTGACCGGTGATGTTAATCAACTCAAGAGAGAGGTCACCGGCCGCTAACGCCGGGTAACTGATCCGTAGTTCATCGCGGGCGGGTAGTGGGTAAACCTGCACGCTCCCTTCGTCGCGCTGATCACCCGCACCGGATGCGGCAATCCGGCTACTCCCCGAACGTGTTAGACGGGCGTCGGCCCAATCGCCGTGGTCGCAGTTGTAATTATCGCCCCCGTTGGTGAGCACTAATT
>CAXUKO010000007.1:0-308715 GCA_964251665.1 uncultured Cytophagales bacterium | reverse complement strand
GAGCTACAAGGGCTGGGTGGAACTGGTCCGACAGATTGGCATGAAGTAGTGGGTCGGTAAGTAAGTGGCTGCATTTTAATAGCCCACGACTTAAGTCGTGGGCTATTAAAAAGGCCAGCATCCGGGTTTGTACCCGGATGCTGGCCTTTTTAAATTCAGATGCCCCTTAATCAGGCGTCGGTTTTGAGTTTACCGTGCATAGCTTTCCGCATTTTTTCTACTTTGGGCAGCGATACCGACCGGATGTAGGGCTGGTTGGGGTGCAGCTTCACATAATTCTGATGGTAGTTCTCGGCGGGGTAAAATACCGTGAGCGGCAGTACTTCCGTCACGATTGGGTTCGGGTAATGTTTGGAGGCATTGACCCGTTTGATGGCCGCTTCGATTTCCTGTTTCTCCGTGGGCGTCCGGTAAAACGCTACCGAGCGATAATCGCGGCCTTCGTCGGGACCCTGCCGGTTTAGCGTAGTGGGGTCATGGGACGAAAAAAAGCCCTCCAGCAAGTCGCGGTAGCTAATCACTTTGGGGTCGTAGTAGACCTGCACCGACTCGGCATGGCCGGTCTGATCGGTACCAACCTCTTCATACGTCGGGTTTTTAGTGGTGCCACCGGCATACCCGGAAATGACTTCCCGAACGCCAGCCAACTGGTCGAAAGCCTCTTCCTGCGCCCAGAAACAGCCACCCGCAAAAGTAGCAACAGCTTCACCGGGTTTCAGCGCGGGTAGTTTGGCGGGCGTGGTGTCCTGCCCCTGCCCCTGCGCACAGCCCACGAACAGTAACAGGCTCAGGGTGGTAGATTGAACGAATTTCATGATAGACGATAACTAAGCGGTTGGTGAGATCTTATTTTTTGACAAACTCCAGCGCAACGCCATTCATGCAATAGCGCAGGCCGGTAGGTTTGGGACCATCGTCGAAAACGTGGCCGAGGTGGGCATCGCAGACGGCGCACTGCACTTCGGTGCGAACCGCGCCGAAACTGGTGTCGCGCAGTTCTTTTACTACGTTTTTGCTGATGGGCGCGTAGAAGCTGGGCCAGCCGGTGCCCGAATCAAACTTCGTTTCTGATTTGAACAGCGGCTCGTGGCACGATACGCACCGAAATACGCCATGCTCGTGCATATCGTTGAGCGGGCTCGTAAAGGGCCGTTCGGTACCCTCTTTCCGGGTGACGGTGAACTGGTCGGGCGTCAGGATTTTCTTCCATTCGGCCTCTGTTTTCACCACCCGGCGTGGAGGGGTACCATCTTCCAGCCGATTAGTGGCCGGAGCAAAGGCCGGTAAAGTAAGCAGCAGCGGAGCCGCGAGCAGCAACCCGCTGATGGTTCGCAGGAATGATTGGTTTGTCATGATTCTGATACTACGTGTCAATGAGATTTGGTTTGTAACGGGCAGTTAATCAGACGGGCGGTGTAACGACAGCGACATCGATTTTCTGCTACCATAAATACGTCATTCCGGTTGATAAAGTTTTCTTAGCCAGCATTCTCCTGCCTGCATCTGTAAGGGCCGTTCGGTACCGGTCGGCTACGGCTTAAAGTAAGGGGCATTCGGGCAGCGGGAACGGTACTACATTGTTATTTTTGGAGTAGACGATGTCTGTCAGACTACTGATTGTCGCCACCTTTTTTCTGAGAACAGCCGGTCGCTGTACAACGGAATAAGCACAATAGCGTAATGGATGGTATATTTACTATTAATTACCAGGATAAGTCAATTGGGAGCAGACGACGGACTGATCGACCGTTTGACTGCCGACCCGATGATCGAAGGAATAAATCGGGTGGGCCCGAAACAACAATGATGCACGCAGTAATGTACCGAATAAGTCTGACGCTGGTGCTGCTCTGGGAACTGACGGGGCAGGTGCAGGCGCAGCCGGTTCAGTACGGATTTAGTCAGTTAACGACCGCGCAGGGGCTATCCAACAACCAGGTTAATAGTCTGCTCCGGGATCGCCGGGGCTTTCTGTGGGTCGCTACCATGTCCGGCCTGAACCGCTACGATGGCTACTCATTCCGGGTATTCCGGCACTCGTTCCGCGACACCACCTCGATTCCCAACAACTACATCAACCGACTGTTTGAAGACCCCTTTGGGCGAATCTGGGTGAGAACCCGTAACGGGGATGCAGTGTACGACCCGGCCACCGAACGCTTCATCCGGCAGGTACGGCCCCAAATTCGGGCGTTTGGCATACCGGCGGGCGAAATTACGGATATGCAGCGGGACCAGGCGGGCAATTACTGGATGGTAACCGACAGTGGGGCCTACTATTACCGAACCGCCACCAAACGTACCGAAGCCGTCCGCCACCGCCCCAACGACGGTCAGTCGCCCGCCGACAATAATGTGACGGCCGTCCGGGCGAATAGCCGGGGTGTGGTCTGGCTCGTACACCGGTCGGGCCTGATCGAAAAGCTGGCTCCCCGCACTCACCGGGTCATTGCCCGCACCACCGCCCTGATGCAGACGAACCGGGGCGAAGCCCATGATTACCGCCTGTTTATCGATGCCGACGATGACCTGTGGTGCTACGCCAGCGACGAACCCCAGGGTGTTTTTTACTTCGACAGTACGCTCACCAGACAGCAACATATTCAGCATAACCGCCCGGGCCGGGGAGGGGATTCGGCTCCCGGCATGGTACTGAATAATAACCTCGTGCGGGACATTACGCAGGATGAGCAGGGTATGATCTGGATAGGCACCGACCACGGGGGCATTACCCTGCTCGACAAAAAGAACAAAACGGCCCGCTACCTGCTGCACACCCCGCCCAATGAAACCAGCCTGGGGAATAACAGCGTCTACGACTTTTACCGGGACAGCAGCGGCATTATCTGGGTAGGCACCTTTAAACAGGGGATCAGCTATTACCACAAGAACAACCTGCGCTTTCCGGTATACCGTCACCGCCTTGCCGATCCGTCCGGCTTGCACTTCGAGGATGTCAACCGCTTTGTGGAGGATAAAAAAGGCAACCTTTGGATTGGCACCAACGGCGGAGGGCTGACTTATTTTGACCGGGCCAGCAACCGGTTTGTACCATCGGCGGTATTTGCCAAAGCCGCCGGACCGAACAGTATCGTTGTCAGCCTGCTCATCGACCATGAACAGACGCTGTGGGCAGGAACCTACCTCGGCGGCCTGTATGCCATCCGGGGTACTAACGTAACGGTTTATAAACACGATGCGGCTAACCCGGCCAGTATTGCCAGCAACAACATCTGGGAGATTTTTGAGGACCGGCAGCGTATCCTCTGGATTGGTACGCTCGGTGGCGGGCTCGACCGGCTGGACCGGCAGCAGAACCGATTTATTCATTACCGCAACGGCGAGGGGACGTTCATTCATTCCGACTACATATCCGCCATCATCGAAGACCGGCACGGTAACCTGTGGGTCGGCACGGCCAATGGCATCAATGTGCTGGAAAGTCGGTCGGGCCGGTCCCGGTACTACGTCAATTACACCAATGACCCCGCCGGTCTGAGTAACAACAACATCATCTCCCTGCTCGAGGACAGCCGGGGTACCATCTGGGTGGGCACCAACGAAGGACTGAACCGATTTGATGCCGCAACGGGCACGTTTCGCACCCTTCGGCAGGACGAGGGCATGCCGGACAATGCCATTCAGACCATTGTGGAAGACACGAACCACACCCTGTGGCTGGGGACGCCTAATGGACTGCTCCAGTTGATCGTCCGAAAAAACAGGACCGGGGCAGAAACGTATGTATTCAAGAATTACGATGAAACGGACGGGCTGCCACCCGGTGGCTTTAACAAAAATGCCGCCTGTAAAACGAGCCACGGCGAACTGGTTTTTGGTGGAGCGAACGGTTTTACTATTTTTCACCCTGATCAGTTTCGGCCTAAAACGGTGCAGCCTGCGGTGGTACTCACCGATTTTCAGGTATTCAATAACTCCATCCGGCCCGGTCAGGAAGTAGAAGCCTCCGTGCCACTGACCCATTCCATTACCGAAAGCGGGGCCATTACGCTTAATCACCGGCAGACTGTTTTTTCCCTTGAATTTGCGGCCCTGCGTTTCCTGCATCCCGAAAAAATCAGGTATCAGTACAAACTCGAAGGCTTCAGTGATGACTGGCTGACCGCCGACAGCCGGGTTCGGAAAGCGTCGTTTACCAACCTGAATCCGGGCGAGTACGTGTTCCGGGTGCGGGCCACCAATAATGGCATCGACTGGAACGAAGACAGTGTCCGGGTAGCCATCACCATTCGGCCGCCGTTCTGGAAAAGCCCGGTCGCGTACTTTTTATACGCGCTCAGTCTGCTTGGTCTGCTCCTGCTGGCCCGCTGGATTCTGCTGGAACGCGCCCGACTCAAGTTTCGCATGGAGCAGGAGCGCCGACATGCCCGGCAGCTGCACGAAGTCGATGAAATGAAAACGCGGTTCTTTACCAATGTGAGCCACGAGTTTCGCACCCCGCTGACGCTGATACTCAGTCCGCTCGAACAGCTCATTCAGAAAGAGGGTCCGGCGGGTCAGCAGCGGCAGCTTCAGCTCATTCACCGCAATGCCAAACGGTTACTGCATCTGGTAAACCAATTACTCGATTTTCGCAAGATGGACGTGCAGGGTCTGACGCTTCGGCCAACCCGTCAGGACATTGTTGCGTTTTGCCGGGAGGTGTATCACTCCTTTTCGGACCTGTCGGAGAAAAAGCATATTAACTTCACCTTCGAGACGAATGCGGAAGACCTGGAAATCGTTTTCGACCAGGATAAGCTGGAGCGTATTTTATTCAACCTGCTGTCTAATGCCTTTAAGTTCACGCCGGAGCAGGGGCGGGTTGCCATGCGGCTGCACCTGCCGACGACCGATAGCCCGGCGCAGTGGCTAACCATTCAGGTAACGGATACCGGTATTGGCATTGCCCCGGCGCAGCAGGAAAAGGTGTTCGAGCGATTTTTTCAGGGCGAGCTGCCTGATAACCTGATCAATCAGGGCAGCGGCATCGGGCTGGCCATCGCGAAGGAGTTTGTCCAGTTGCACGGCGGTACATTGTCCATCGACAGTGAGCCGGATCGGGGGAGTACGTTTACGGTCCGCCTGCCCGTGCGGGATGCCCTGACCCCATCGGACCGACCCGGGGCCGACCCTGTTTCCGAAACGCCCGCCATGACCACTCAGGCGGTAATGACGCCGGGCAACGTTGCCCGCAAGCCGGTCGTGCTGCTGGTAGAAGACAACGAAGATTTTCGGTTTTACCTGAAAGACAACCTGAGTCGGCAATACACCCTGCTCGAAGCGGCTAATGGGAAAGACGGGTGGCAGTTAGTGCAGCAGCACCGGCCCGACCTGGTGGTGAGCGATGTGATGATGCCCGAAATGGACGGTATCACGCTTTGCCGCCGGATTAAAGCCGACCGGCACACCGCCCATATCCCCGTTTTGCTGCTGACGGCCCGCTCGGGCGAGGAGCAGCGCCTGGAGGGCTTCAAAACCGGTGCCAGCGACTACATCACCAAGCCCTTCAATGTGGCCATCCTGACGGCTCGTATCAAAAACCTGATTGCGCAGCAGCAACTGGTTCAGCAGTCCCTCCGCCCGCCGATGGACATTACACCCGGCGCGATAGAAGTGACGTCTGTCGATGAAAAACTGGTTCAGAAAGCCATTCAGGCCGTAGAAGCGAACATTGCCGACCCCGATTTCTCGGTGGAGGACCTGAGCCACGAGTTAAACATGAGCCGGGTGCAGTTGTACAAGAAACTCATGGCGCTGACCGACAAATCGCCCATTGAGTTTATCCGTACCATTCGGTTGCGCCGGGCGGCTCAACTGCTGGGTAAAAGCCAGCTGACCGTTGCCGAAATCGCCTATCAGGTGGGCTTCAATAACCCCAAAAACTTCGCGAAGTACTTCAAACAGGAATACGGCGTCATTCCGTCGCAGTACGCAGGGAGCAAACAGAGTGAGGTGGCCACGAGCGAAAATCAGTAACTGCGGGGCCGACGCAGCTGGAATAGCCATTGAGCAGGCAATTGGAGAAGGCGGGACGTGGTTTCGCCCTGAATTTAGCTGTGCGTTAACAAAGCAACCCCTATACGTTAACAAACGGCTCCGGCACGCTCCCGGGCCTATGATTACCTTTGATGCAACTAATCATAGGTTTAATACTATTCCTTTTCCCTAACCCTAAATCTTTTTTTAGTGAGTCCGGTCAATTCGTGAAAACGAAAATCGTTAGTTAAACGGTTGATGGCACGAGGTAAGGGCAGCGTCTGACAGGCGGTTAGAAGGTCGCAAATTCCAGTGAAGCGGTAAAGTAGATTCACCCCGCCAACTGGTTTTATCGCACACAGGCGTATTGTTTTGATTCTGCCCTTACCTTCGTTTTTGGTACGGTACTCCGTTCGCCAGCGTTTTCACGTGTTTCCCGTTTTAGCATCAACTATGCAACGCTTTTTTTGCCCATTCCTCCTGTGCCTGTTGCTCCGCACGTCCGGCGTGTCCGCGCAACCCAATGAGTTACCCTCAGCGACCATCAACCTGCAAAACCTGACTGACTTTAAGCCGACCGGGAAGAACTGGAAGATCGTCAGCGACGTGTTTTACGATGTCCGCAAGGACGGAAAAAGCAGCACCAAAGCCGGAACCGGCGTGCTGGTAAACGAATTGTCCGGCAAGAACAATGAACAGCTCCTCACCAACATGGAGCATGGCGACATTGAACTGGAGCTGGACTTTATGCTGGAAAAAGGCTCTAACTCGGGTATATACCTGCAGGGCCGTTATGAGGTGCAACTGTTCGACAGCTGGGGCGTGAAAGATCCGAAATCGACCGACTGCGGGGCTATTTATGAGCGGTGGGATGAGAGCCGCCCCGA
Organism: uncultured Cytophagales bacterium; assembly: GCA_964251665.1. Taxonomy (GTDB): domain Bacteria; phylum Bacteroidota; class Bacteroidia; order Cytophagales; family Spirosomataceae; genus JBBQLG01. The sequence goes on along the minus strand of CAXUKO010000007.1, from coordinate 301,849 downwards.
AGGGCGTAAAGGCTACGAAGGGCACCCGCCCGCCCAGAATGTGAGCAAAGCGCCGGGCCTGTGGCAACATTACAAGATTGTGTTCAAAGCCCCCCGTTTCAACGAAAAAGGCGAGAAAATCGCCAACGCCAAATTCATTAAAGTCATTCAGAACGGCGTTACCATCCACGAAAACGTCGAAGTGACCGGTCCAACCCGGGCTGCCGCCTTTCAGGACGAGAAACCGACCGGGCCGCTCATGATTCAGGGCGATCACGGTCCCGTTGCTATTCGTAACATCCGCTACAAAGCCTACGGTATTGAGCCGGTTACGCTCACCAATATGAAACTGAGTGCCTACGAAGGTAAGTTTGCCTCGGTCGCCGATTTCAACACCCTGACGGCTAAGCGGGAGATGGACCTCGACGTGCTGGCGCATCAGGCACCCGGCAGCCGCGATAAATTTGGCGGTAAAATCACCGGTACGCTGCATATTCCCCGCGCCGGTTCGTACCTGCTCAACCTCAATCTGCGCTGGATTCCGGCCGAAACCAACCCGGAGCGGCCCAACGGCGCGGGTGATCTGCTGATTGACGGTAAATCCGTTGCGGCCATCAGCGGTAAAGCGGGCGGTACGGCTTCGGCTATGGTCAACCTGACTGCCGGAGATCACCCGCTGGTGCTGGCTTATTACAAAAATTATGGTCTGTGGTATGCCCGCAGCAACGATATTCTCCTGTCGCTGGAAGGCCCCGGCGTTCCCTACACGCTGCTGAACCCGGTTATTCGGGCCGAGGACCCTGTGGGCGAAATCACGGTGCTGACGAAAGACGAGCCAACCATGCAGCGCGGGTTTGTTAATCACCACGGTATCAAGCATACGCACACCATTTCGGTGGGTGAGCCGGGCGAAGCAAATTACACGGTGGACTTGCAGAAAGGCGAATTCCTGCAAATTTGGCGGGGCGATTTTCTGGAAACGACGCCCATGTGGTACGGTCGGGGCGAAACCCAGTTATCGGTGCCCCTCGGCAGCGTGATCGAGTTGTCGGGTAAGCCATCGCTGGCCGTTCTCGCCGATCAGAATGCGGTCTGGCCCGATTCCAACGCCACGTATAATAACCTGGGCTATGATATCGACAAAGGTGGCCGGCCCGTATTCAAATACACGCTGGGCTCTGCGGCCGTGCGCGAGTCGTTCACCACGGCTGATGACGGTAAGAAGCTATCGCACACGTTCACGGTAACAACGCCGGGTGCTGCGGGCACGATGTGGTGCTTAGTGGCGGAGGGCAGCGACATTGCTCAACTGCCCAACGGCCTGTACGCCATTAACGACAAGCAGTACTTTATTGAACTGCCCGGCACCGAAAAGCCGGTTATCCGCAACACGGCGAAGAATACGAAAGAGTTACTGCTGCCCGTGAAAGCGGGTGCCGTCACGTATTCAATTATCTGGTAACCCTCAACGTTCGACGTAGCTCATCATGAACATAGCGCATCAAACCATACAACGTTTAGCCCGGACCGCACTGGCTGCGGCTGGCCTTGCCTGCATCAGCCAACTGGCCGACGCCCAGATTCAATCCAAAACCGGCCTGCCCGTCAGTTCGAGCAGTAAGCAACCCGCCCCGGCTCCCAAAGGGCTGGCCAAGGTAGAAGCCGATCCCGAAAAAGAGGATGACTTTTACAAACTCATCTCGCTGCCCGTTCCCGAAGATGTCATTCTGGAAGTGGGCGGTATCGTGACCATGCCGGACGGAAGCCTGGCCATTTGTACCCGCCGGGGCGAAGTTTGGATGGTGTCCAATCCGTACATCAGCGGGTCGGAGCGGCCGACGTACAAACGCTTTGCCTACGGCCTGCACGAGCCGCTGGGGTTGACCTACAAAGACGGCGATATCTACGTAACCCAGCGCAGCGAAGTTACCCGCCTGCGCGATACCGATCAGGACGGACGCGCCGATCAGTACGATAAAATCTATTCCTGGCCGCTGTCGGGTAACTACCACGAGTATTCGTATGGGCCAACCTTCCTGCCGAACGGCAACATGCTCGTGACGCTGAACGTAGGCTGGAGCAACAGTCTTGGGCATGGCGTGAGTCTGGTGCCCTGGCGCGGCTGGACACTGGAAATAACACCCGATGGCAAAATGACGCCATTTGCCGCCGGGATGCGTTCGCCCGCTGGCTACGGCATGAATCCCGCCGGTGATTATTTCTATTCCGAAAATCAGGGCGACTGGGTTGGGTCGGGGCGTATCTCGCAGGTGGAACGGGGTAACTTCATGGGGAATGCCGAGAGTCTGCGCTGGACCGGCTTGCAGGGCTCTCCCCTGAAGATAAAGCCGCAGGATGTGCCCAATACCGGCGAACCCCTGTATGACGTAGCCAAGCGGCTGCCCGAACTGAAGGCCCCCGCTGTCTGGCTGCCACACGGTATTCTGGGCATTTCTACCTCGGGTTTGTTGAGCGATAATACCAACGGTAAATTCGGGCCGTTTGCCAACCAGCTCTTTGTGGGCGATCAGGGACAAAGTATTGTGTCCCGCGTTGATTTAGAGAAGGTTAAAGGACAGTACCAGGGCGTTGTCTTTCCGTTCCGCGAAGGGTTCTCGTCGGGTGTTTTCCGCTTGGTGTGGGGCCACGATGCGTCCATGTTCGTGGGGATGACAAGCCGGGGCTGGTCGTCGACGGGTAAAGAATTGTTCAGTTTGCAGCGCGTGGTCTGGACCGGGCGAATGCCGTTCGAGATGAAGACAATCCACGCAATGCCCGACGGATTCGAGATTGAGTTTACCGCCCCGGTTGACCGGGAAAAAGCGGCCGATCCCGAATCTTACGGCGTAAAAGGATTCAACTATAAGTACCATGCTACCTACGGCAGTCCGGTGATAAACCGTGGCAACTGCCCCATTCGCGGCATTGTGGTGTCGGCGGATGGCATGAAAGCCCGGTTAGTGGTTGATAGCCTGCGGTTGGGGTATATCCACGAGATCACCACGGCAGGCGTTCGGTCGGCTAATGGCCGGACTCTGTTGCACAACGTCGGCTACTATACATTGAATAATATTCCTGATGGTGAAAAACTGGCCATCACGGCTGCTGCGCCTAAGCACGATCATTCGGCCATGATGACCGCATCGACCTCTTCGGCACCGCCCGTCAGTACGAAGGCCGGTCTGGGCAAAGCTACATCAGCGAAAGCCGGTGGGTCCAAGGCAACGGCTTCATCAGCCGCTAAGCGAATTACGGAGATGCCTGCTTCCTGGGGCGGAGAAGCCGATTATACCATCAACATGGGTACCAAGCCGGGTCTGAAATTTTCGCCTGAACTGTTTCAGGTAAAAGCGGGCAGTAAGGTTCGCGTGGTCTTTAACAACGAAGACGATATGCTCCACAATTTTGTGGTTGTGTTGCCCGGTCAGGCGATTCCGGTGGGCGAACTGGCCATGAAATTAGGGCTGGAAGGGCAGGAGCGAAACTACATTCCGCAGTCGGATAAGGTGCTGCACCACACCAACCTGCTCCAGCCGAACACCAACGAAACCATCTATTTCATTGCCCCCGAAAAACCCGGTGACTACATGTACGAATGCTCGGTACCGGGTCATTTCTACGTCATGCAGGGTACCATGAAAGTGACGAAATAACTGTACCCCTGAAAGGCGTGTATCCTCCCACCCGGCTAACCCGCCGACCCGTGGGATAGATACACGCCTTTCATCTGACATTACTACCTGACAACCTGAAAATGTATGCTGAATCGGCTTAACACGAATCGCCTGTTTACCCTGTTGCTGCTCATCCTGAGCCGGATTTCCGTTCAGGGACAGAACCTGTCCGAAGCAATTCGGCTCAATCAGATCGGCTTTTACCCCAATGCGGCTAAAATAGCCGTGGTTGTGGGGGATACGCCGGGCAAATTTCAGATCATGACCCCGGATCTGAAAAAAGTGGTATTTTCCGGTGCGCTGAGCGACTCCCGGACCAATCCGATTTCGGGTAAGATTACCCGTAGCGCCGATTTTTCGGGCTTCACCAAAACCGGCACCTACGTAGTGGTGATTCCCGGTACGGGCCATTCCTATCCGTTCGACATTCGCGCGGATGTGCATCGGCCCCTGGCAATTGGCGCTATCAAAGGGTTTTATTACCAGCGCGTTTCGACCGACCTGCCCGCCAAATACGCCGGTACCTGGGCGCGTCCGGCCGGGCATCCTGATACGCGGGTACTGATCCACCCCTCGGCAGCTTCGGCCAATCGTCCCGCTGGCACCGTGATTTCGTCGCCGAGAGGCTGGTACGATGCCGGTGATTACAACAAATACATTGTCAATTCGGGTATTTCGATGGGTACGCTACTGTCGCTCTGCGAAGACTTCCCGGATTACGTAAAGGTGCTGAATACGAATATTCCCGAAAGCGGCAATGCCGTGCCCGATGTGCTGGACGAAGCGCTCTATAACCTGCGCTGGATGCTGACCATGCAGGACCCGGCCGACGGGGGCGTGTATCACAAGCTGACCAATCCGAGTTTCGACGCGATGATTATGCCCGATAAAGCGGTGAAAGACCGGTATGTGGTGGCGAAGAGCATTACGGCTACGCTCGATTTTGCGGCTGTGATGGCGCAGGCTAACCGGGTGCTGAAACCCTTCAGCCGGGAACTGCCGGGGCTGGCCGATTCGTGCCTGTCGGCAGCGATGAAGGCGTGGGGGTGGGCTAAAGCGAACCCGAATGCGGTGTATAATCAGCGCGAGATGAATACCAGTTTCGACCCGGACGTATCGACGGGTACCTACGAAGACCGAAACTCGACCGACGAATGGATCTGGGCGGCTGCGGAACTGTACACGACCACGAAAGATGATGCGTATTACACCGCCGTTAATCTGTTTCCCGACGATAAAATGCCGCTGCCGTCCTGGCCGCAGGTACGGACGCTGGCGTATTATACACTGGCCCGCAATGGCAGTACGCTGACGGCAACCGGCAAAAAAGACCTGCCAATGCTGAAAAAACGCCTGACCATCATGGCCGATTCGCTGTTGCTGGGTGCCGATAAGCAGGCGTTTCAGACCGTTATGGGTAAGTCCGCCAAGGATTTTATTTGGGGCAGCAGCTCCGAAGCGGCCAATCAGGGTATCGCGTTGATTCAGGCGTACCGGCTGACGGATAGCCCGAACCGGAATCGGTACCTGCAATACGCCCTCAGCAATCTGGATTATCTGCTCGGTCGGAATGCCGTTGGATACTGCTTCGTTACGGGCTTCGGCGACAAATCGACCCTGCACCCGCACCACCGGCCGTCGGTAGCCGATGGCATCGAAGCACCCGTACCGGGTCTGCTGTCGGGGGGTACCAACGCCAATGCGGCCCGGCAGGATAAGTGCCCCGGCTACACCACCACCGTCGCCGATGAGGTCTATCTGGATGCGGACTGCTCGTACGCGTCCAACGAAATTGCCATCAACTGGAACGCCCCGCTCGTTTACCTGGCCGCTGCACTCGAAGCCCTGCAACAGAAACAGACCGGCAGCAACTCCGCCAATCCGGGCAATTGAACTTAACCCTTACTCGTCTATTTTTCATGAAAAAACGGCTCTACGGATTCTTCCTCGCCCTGTTCCTGACTCAGCCGCTGTTTGCGCAGCGAACCGAAATCAAGTACCTGTCCGGCACCGGAAAGGATGACACGGTCAACTGGGATTTTCAGTGTACCCGGGGCCGCAACAGCGGTCAGTGGACTACCATTCCGGTGCCCTCAAACTGGGAGTTGCAGGGATTCGGTACGTACCATTACGGCAACGAAAAAGAGGATTCCCTGGAAACCGGACTGTATCGACATGCATTCACCATCCCGGCGAACTGGCAGCAGAAGCGGATTTTCATTGTTTTCGACGGGTCGATGACCGACACCGAAGTAAAGATTAACGGGCAACTGGCCGGACCGGTGCATCAGGGCGCGTACTACCGCTTTCGCTACGACATTACACCGTTGCTGAAAGCGGGTCAGGCGAATCTGCTGGAAGTCCGGGTAAGTAAGATCTCGGCCAACAAGTCGGTGAACGAGGCCGAACGCGGTGCCGATTTCTGGGTATTCGGCGGCATCTTCCGGCCCGTTTTTCTGGAAGCGTACCCCCAACAGCGCATCGTCCGTACGGCTATCGACGCTAAAGCCGACGGTTCGTTCAGCATGGATGTGTTTACGAACGGCCTGACAGCGGCCGCAACCGTCGAGGCTCGTATCCTGAATCAACGGGGTCAGGCGGTTGGGCAACCCATTACGGCAACCGTACAACCCGCCGACAGCGTCGTGCGGTTGCGCGGCAAGTTTGCCAGCCCGGCCCTGTGGTCGCCCGAATTTCCGAATCTGTACCGGGTTACAGTCAGCCTTAAGAATAAAACGGCGGTTGTACATACCGTGACGGACCGGTTCGGGTTTCGCACCGTCGAACTGCGGGAGCGCGATGGCATTTACGTCAATGGGCAGCACATTATGTTCCGGGGTGTCAACCGGGGCACGTTCTGGCCCACGACCGGCCGCACCACGAACCGGCAGATCAGCGTGATGGACGTAAACCTGATCAAGGACATGAATATGAATGCCGTTCGGATGTCGCACTACCCACCCGACAAACATTTTCTGGAAACCTGCGACTCGCTGGGGCTGTTCGTGATCGACGAGCTGACAGGCTGGCAGTACCCACCCTACGACACGCAGGTAGGTCGAAAACTGGTGAAAGAGCTGATTCTGCGCGATGTGAATCATCCCTGCGTGGTCCTGTGGGCCAATGGGAACGAGGGCGGTTTTAACTTTGATCTGGTGCCCGATTACCCCCGCTACGATATTCAGAAACGCCCCGTTATTCACCCCTGGCTCAACCGTTACGGCACCAACACGAAGCACTACATCAATTACAACTACGGCATGAATACGTTTTTTAACGGGCATGACGTGTTTTTCCCGACCGAGTTTCTGCATGGTCTGTACGATGGCGGACACGGCGCGGGCCTGGAGGATTTCTGGAATCTGATGCGCTCCAACCCACTGTCGGCGGGTGGTTTTCTGTGGGACTTCTGCGATCAGGGGGTCGTTCGGACGGATGATGGGGGATGGCTGGACACGCGTGGCAACTCAGGTGCCGATGGCATTGTGGGGCCGTACCGCGAGAAGGAGGGGAGCTTTTTCACGATCAAAGAACTCTGGGCACCCATCTTCTTCCCCAAACGATTCATTACTCCGCAGTTTAACGGGCAGCTGCCGGTCGAAAACCGCTTTGACCAGACCAACCTGAACCGCTGCACGTTTCGCTGGAAACTCAAGAAATTCAGTGGCCTGACCCCCGCCGATACCACTGCCCTGACGGGCAGTCTGACCGCGCCCGACATCAAACCGCGCACCACCGGAACGCTGACCGTGCCGCTCCCGACTGCGTGGCAGCAGTACGACGTGCTTTACCTGACCGCCCGCGACCCCTACGGCCGCGAGATTTTCACCTGGTCATGGCCGATTTCGCTGCCCGATCAGCTGGCTGGCCGCCTGATGCAGGCAGGCACCGGTACCGTTTCGGCCCGCGAAGAAAACAACCGGCTGTCGTTAATGGCCGGTGGCGTTACGGCCGTCTGGGATACTAAAACCGGGTTGCTGGAATCGGTTAAAGGCGCAAAAAGCCCCGTTTCTCTGACCAAAGGCCCGGTGCTGATCGAGGGTGAGGCCAATTTCAAGTCGCTGCGGCATGTCGATACGCTGGGTACGCACGTAGTCGAGCTGACCTATGACGGGCGTAACCGGTTCAAAGCGACCTGGACCATGTACCCCTCGGGCTGGCTTAAATTATTCTACCAGTACCGGCCGGAGAACAACACACCCATGCCGGGCATTACTTTCGATTACCCCGAAGATCAGGTACAGGGCATGACGCTGCTGGGTAACGGGCCGTATCGGGTCTGGAAAAACCGGACCAAAGGCGGCACCATCGACTTGTGGCCCAAAACCTACAACGATGGCGTTACGGGTGAGAAGTGGGACTATCCTGAGTTTAAAGGGTACTACCGGGATTTCTACGGTGCCCGGATTCAAAGCAAAGAGGGCGATTTTACTGTACTGTCGGGTAGTGAAAATCTGGCCCTGCGGATGCTGACGCCAACCAGCCCGAAGCGGGCACCAAATGACAATACCAAACCGCCCTTTCCGGCGGGCAATATCTCGTTTATGCACGGTATTCCGGCCATTGGTACCAAGTTTCAGAAACCCGAAGACCTCGGCCCGCAGGCCCAGAAAAACATGGCCTCAGCCAATGGCGGTACCGATACCCAGACCGGCGTACTGTATTTCGATTTCCGGTAACAGCCGGGTGAAAAGCTGTTCAGGTTTGAGCGGTCCGGTTTAAATACAAGTGCGTTTTTTGTCATCTGCTATTTTGTCATCCTGACGGAGGAAGGATCTTAGGTACCAAATTGCTAAGATCCTTCCTCCGTCAGGATGACAAAATAGCAGATGACAAAGGGCAGGCCGGATGGCCGGTCCCACGATAAAAAACTACTTCTGAAATTCCCTTAAAAAGAAGGTTTTTTTGCCATCCTGAACAGAAAAGTAGAAGAGTCTGTTGCCCCTGCGTTTCGTACCCGTTCAATTCACTACTCCCGTTCCGTTATGAAAAGTAAACAATCCTGTCAACGACAGAATTACGCCGTTTCAATGCTGAACAGGGCAGTGGCCGGTATGCTTTGCGTCTGTTCAATCCTGTTGCCAACTCTGAGTCTCGCGCAGACGGCCGGGACGTATCAATGGAAAAACGTCCAGATACGGGGGGGCGGTTTTGTGAGTGGCCTTGTCTTCAGTCCAACCGAAAAAAACCTTGTCTATGCCCGTACCGATGTGGGCGGTGCCTATCGCTGGGATGCAGCCACCGCCACCTGGATGCCCCTGACGGATTTTCTGAGTGCCAGCGACGAAAATTATACCGGTATTCTCAGCATCGCTACCGACCCCGGCAGCCCAAACCGGGTTTATATGGCTGCGGGACTTTATACGCAGTCCTGGGCCGGAACGGGTGCCGTGTTTGCCTCGGCCGACCGGGGTGCGACTTGGACGCGTACTAACGTACCCATCAAACTGGGCGGCAACGAAGACGGCCGGTCGGCGGGGGAGCGGTTGCAGGTCGATCCCAATCTCGGCAGTACGTTGCTAATGGGTAGCAGCACCGATGGTCTCTGGAAAAGCCTTGATTACGGCGCAACCTGGAGCAAAGTCAGCACGTTTCCGGTAGTTAACAGCCCAATCGGTTCGGGTGGGATTTCATTTGTGCTGTTCGATAAACGCAGTGGTACGGCGGGAACGGCTACCAAAACTATATACGTGGGCGTGCTGCAAACTGGTCCGTCGCTCTATAAAAGCACGGATGGCGGCACTACCTGGGCGGCTGTCGCCGGTCAACCGGCACTGATGCCGCATCAGGCCGCGCTGGCTGCCAACGGCATGCTGTATCTGGCCTACAGCAACGGTCCCGGCCCGAATAACATTACCGCCGGAGCCATCTGGAAATATGTGCCCGCCACCGGACAATGGACCAACATTAGTCCACCAACCGGACAGGGCGGCTACGGCGGAATCTCGCTCGATGCGCAGAAGCCCGGCACCATGCTGGTGAGTACCATTGACCGCTGGTATCCCAAAGATGAAGTGTTCCGCAGCACCGACGATGGCGTCACCTGGAAACCGCTGCTCGCCGGGGCCACCTTCGATCATTCGCTGGCTCCCTACGCGGCCACATCGACTCCGCACTGGCTCGGCGACGTGGACATCGACCCGTTCAATTCGGCCAATGCCTGGTTCGTAACGGGTTATGGTGTCTATGGCAGTACGAACCTGACCGGTGCCGACGCCGGAGCGCCCGTGACCTGGTTGTTTCAGGATAAGGGCCTGGAAGAAACCGTGGCTACTGGCCTGATTAGCCCACCCACCGGTGCCCCATTGATCAGTATTCTGGGCGATATTGATGGGTTTCGGCATGATACGCTGGACGTTTCGCCCAAAGCCGGACGGCTCTCACCCCGCTACGGCACAACAACCGGAATTGACTTTGCGCAGTCGATGCCGACCTACATGGTTCGCAGCTACAACAATTCGGCGGGAAAATACGGGGGCTATTCTACCGATGGCGGCTCTAACTGGACGCCCTTTGCCAGTGCGCCGACCGGCACGAACGGAGGAGGGACCATTGCTGTTTCGGCCGATGGCAACACCATAGTCTGGTCGCCGGGTGGGGCTGCGGTATCGTTTTCAACGGACCGGGGAGCAACCTGGAAGGGGGCTGCGGGCATCAAAGCGGGGATAACGCCAGTGGCTGACCGGGTAAACGCCACGACGTTCTACGCCTATGATGGCCTGACCGGGCAGGTACTGGTCAGCACCGACGGGGGCGCTTCTTTCACCGCTAAAGCAACGGGCCTGCCCACTGTGCCCGATTATCAGCTTTACCTCGCTACCCTCACCGCTACGTTTGGCGTGGTCGGCGATGTCTGGCTAACCAACCCCGCCGGGTTATACCACTCGACGGATTCGGGCATTTCGTTCAGCAAGGTGAGCAGTGCCAAAACCGCTGCCCGCGTCGCGCTGGGCAAAGCCGTTCCCGGTAAAACATACCCGGCTGTGTACATCGTCGGTACGGTCGGCAGCACCTACGGCATCTATCGCTCCGATGATAGTGGAGCCACCTGGACCCGCATCAACGACGATCAGCACCAGTTTTTCGGCATTCGCGCCTTTGCCGCTGACCCGCGTACCTACGGGCGGGTGTACCTCGGCACGAGTGGCCGGGGCATTATCTATGGCAGCCCCCTCACCGTTTTGACACCCCTCGTGACGGGTGTGGAAACCATTATAGTAGAGCCGGTCGTCGTGTATCCAAACCCGGCTGTTCATCAGTTTGCCATCAAAGCTGCTGGTAAATTCACGTACCAGATTCACGACGCCCTGGGTCGGCGGCTGGAATCCGGGGAGGGCGAAAACGAGTGTGTAGCCGGTAGCCGACTGAGCGCGGGTATGTACCTGATTCGGGTACAACTGTCGGGTGGCAGCACGTCGGTGAAGGCGGTTAAACTATGAGGGTTGGGTTGATCGGTCTTCGGAAAATTCGGGAGTCAGCCGTTTTTTTAGATTGAAAGGGATAAGCAGCAAGTCGGTAACTACTGACTTGCTGCTTATCCCCTGGTACTTGAAAACTCAATAATGCCTTCCTACATCAACTGCGGCTCCGGCCCCCGGAAGGGGTCGAGTTTGGTGATAAGCGGCAACTTGACCGGCAGTCCTGTCTGCGCCGACTGGTAGATCGCTTCCATAATTTTGTGATCCTGCAACCCTTCTTCGCCGGGCGTAAAGGGCTGCTTATCCTGCTGAACACAGTCCGAAAAATGATCCATTTCGGTCGCAAACTGGTCCCGCTCCATCAGTTCGATTTCATCCCTGTTTTCGGCCTGACCCACGGCGTATGACTGCTCTAACTGGAGACCTTCGTAGGCAAACGCATTCTCCATATTGAACCAGCCGCGCTCGTTCAACACCCGGTACCAGCGGGATTCATGCGCGAAATAATCAGACCCGCAGTTGGCGATGACCCCGCTCGGAAAGCGCATCTGCCACGACATCAGTTCTTCGACCTCCCGAAACAGCGGATTGCCGGGCGTACTATATTGATAAGCAAACACTTCGGTTGGCTCTTCGCCCAGAATAAAGCGGGCGGTGTTGAGGCAGTACAACCCAATGTCGGGCAGTGAACCGCCCCCGGCCAGTGCCCGGATATGCCGCCAGTGATTAGGGTTGGCTTCTACCTGAGCGTTGTGCATCTCAATAAATTTGGGCGCGCCGTACTGCTTCTGCCGGACCAACTCGCGGACGTACCGGTTATGCGGTTCATACTGAATCCGGTAAGCGACCATCAACTTGCGGTTGGCCTTTTTACAGGCGTCGATCATGGCCTGAGCCTGCTCCGACGAGGCCGCCATTGGCTTTTCGCTCAGGATGTGTTTGCCCGCCTGTGCCCCCCGAATGGTGTATTCGGCGTGCATGGCGTTGGGCAGCACGATGTAAATAACCTGCACTTCCGGGTTGTCCTTCAACTGATCGTATGTGTCGTAGCTGTAACAGTTCTGGGGTTTGACGCCGTACTGCTGCGCTACTTTCTGCAACTTCTGGGGGTTGCCGCTGACCAGCGCCACCACTTTAGACTTCTTGCTGCGGCCAAAAGCGGGTAGAATATTTTCCAGGGCTAAATGCCCGAGTCCGACTACGGCGTAGCCTACCCGCTGATCGGGCGGTTGGGGCGATGGCGTCGGCCCCGACTGACGGTCGGCATCGCCCCGAATGGGTTCGAGTACGATAGGATCGTCTACCTTGGGCGGAATCTGGGCCGGTGGCGAAACTGGTTTAATAATCGGGACGGAGTCGGTGGGCAGGGCTGCGTTCACGGAATGAAGGCGGGGCGGCTGGTCGCGGCCGTAGCTGGTTAAGAGCCCACCGGTTGCCCCAACGGCCAGCGTTCGGCCGGTTAACTTTAAAAACGCCTTGCGGGAGTGTGGTGACGATGGGTCATCAAGCAGGGACTTGAGTAGTTTGGTAAAGCGATCCATAGGATTAGTAGATTTACAGAGTTGACGTTGTTTTTAACCGGCTATCGTGCTGATGGTTATGGAGATAGTCTAAAAAAATGGTTTCGTTACCCAAAGGGACATGCCTGACCTGGCTATTCGTTTGTGGCTACGGCTGAGCAGCAGGCCATTCAATCAATTTGCTTCAGAACGGCTAACCATTCTCTACTTAATTGGTAGTCAAATCGAGAGAAAGAGCTTCAAGTAAACACCTTGATACGATGAGAAACCAGTACATTCAACAGATTTGCCGGTGGTTGATACTGACGTGGGTAATGAGCATTGCCGTGCGTAGCTGGGCACAACCGGTGCCGCCGACTACCATCCAATGGCAGCGCGTAGTCGAGGGCACCGATACAACAACGGCGCCCGGCGTTGGGGCGGTGCAGGCCAGTACCAGCGGGTACGCTTTCTTAGCCGGTAAAAACCTGATTCGCCTGTCCGCCACGGGCACAGTTATCTGGAATAAAGAAATACCGGGTGCCTACCGTGATAGTGCGTCGGGCTACGTACCGGTTCGCAAATCGATAGCCGTAGCAGCCACGCCCGACAGTGGCTTTGTAGTGCTCGCGCAGGATATGTTCAATCGCTATTATGTAGCCAAACTGAACGCTGCCGGTGCGATGGCGTGGGTGAAAACAGTAGGCGATGCTAACACTGGCCCGTCTATTCGGCTCACGGCTGATGCCCTTATTGCCTCGCCCGATGGTAGTTTTCTGGTGGTAGGTACATTTACCGCCGGACCAACGTATCTCGCGCTAACCAAACTATCTAAAGCAGGCTACATCACCGGCGAGTGGCGCATTAAATACGAGGTTGCCGGTCAGTCCGGCACGCCGGTTATTCATAGCGGGCTGACTACACCCAATGGCGGCTATCTGCTGGTGGGCCGGGTCGTCGGCGACATCACGACCGGACTGGCATTGCAGTTGGATAAACAAAACGCGCTGACCTGGCAGCGTACTTACCCCACGTTGAAAGCCCTGAGCGATGTAGTGGTTAACCCGTCGGCGGCTGGAACGTATACCGCTGTTGGGCTGGGTGTTGCGGGTGGAGGACAGGCGATTACGGTGGCACCGAACAGGCCGGAAGACGGTACTTCCCTCGTGACGTTTGGCGAAGCCGTCGGGTCGATAGCGCTGGCCAATGACCCAACCGGTACCCTTACGGCTCTCTACGGTATTGCTGACCGGCAGGGTGATTTTCGGCTCATTAACGTAACCCGGCAGGGTGCCGTAAACTGGGTAAAATCGTTCGGAGGATCGGGGAGTGATAGACCGACTGCGTTAGTAGTCACCCCGGACGGCGGCTACCTCGCACTGGGGACTACGACCTCAACCGATGGCGATGTGGCGGGAAAATCAACGGATACACCCGCCCCGTGGCTCGTTAAAGTAGGTTCGTCGGCACTGACAACGTCCCTTACGTTACAGGCGCCCACGTACAACTGCCAGACCGGTTCCATTGCCTTTATCACGACCGGGGGCGATGGCTCACCGATCACCTATAACGCGCCGGGCATTGTGCGGGCTAAACTGACTGATAATGTCGGCACCATAGAGCCGGGCCTGCGCGCAGACCCCAAAGTAATTACGATTCAGGCCACGCAAAGCGGTAAGACCGTCAGCTACGCGTTCGATCTGGCGGCTGCCTGCCCCGTAACTAAACCGGCGTCAGAATCGGCGTCAACGGCCATGCTCCAGCTGATTGCGCCTACCTACAACTGCCGAACGGGTGCCCTTACCTTCCACACAACGGGCGGGGATGAGAGCCCGGTTGAGTATTTTGCCACCGGTATTACAAACTGGACCACGAATCCCAATCAGGTGGTAGAGCCCGGCATCCGTAATGCCTACGATATTGAACCAATTACCCTGATGGCCCGCCAGAATGGGAAGGTAACAACCTACCGGTTTGATCTGAAAGCCGTTTGCGGTCGGGCGCGGATAGGGGCTGATGAAGCCGCCAGTGGACTGACGGTTTCGGTGCTGGGCAATCCGGCGCGGGAAGCCCTGACCGTTGAAGTTACGGGTGTACAGGGCCAGTCGATGCTGATGCGCCTGATCGACAGCCGGGGTGCGCTGGTTGAGAATCGGGCCATCGGGCAGGCACAGGCTACGGAACAGCACACATTTGATTTACGGCAGCAGTCGCCAGGCGTTTTCTTACTGCATACGACCAGCAACGGTCAGACCCGAACCGTGAAGGTGTTGAAACAATAAGTACCCGATACTATAAACACGGCTGTTGTGCCGATGGAGCAACAGCCGTGTTCACAATTTCTTAAAACAGACACGCGGCAGATTTACCTATTTTGGCATTTTCTGACTTCCCGCCCGTTGTCTGTTTTTGTATGCCTATTGCCATTACCTCCGGTTGGATTCGCTCTATAATCCTGATTACACACAGTTTACTGCTCCCGTTAGCCGTATCAGCACAGCCATCGGCCACGCTCCCGGCCGAGCTACGAACGCAGCCCCATCTAAAACGCCCTGACTCACTGTTTCTGGCTCTGAAGAGTACGTATGCCCGGCGGGTTGAGCAAAAAGATAATGTGGGGGCAGCCAACTGCCTTCAGGAAATGGGCCTGATCTGTTACCACCTGGGCCGATACCCGCAGGCGCTTGATCTGATGCTTCAGGCTAGTAAAATCTATCGAAGCGAAGGCAAACCGGTCCTGTTGGCCGCCAACCTGAACGAAGTAGGAATTCTGTACTACTACAGTCGGCAACCCGTCCGCGCCCGTCAGCAGTACGACGAGGCACTGTCCATTAATCGAACACTGAATGATGAAGTGGGCATCGCCGTTACGAGCGGGAAAATCGGGCATCTGTACGAAAAGCAGCACCGCTACGACAGCGCGTTTTATTACCAGCGTCAGGCACTGCACTACTATCGCCAACTGAATAATAAGCCGGGCATGGCCAAGATTTATGAGAACGTGGGCAGTATTTATGAGGATTTAGCCCGCTACGATTCCGCCCGGTATTATTTTCAGAATGCCCTGTCGCTCTATCGGCAGACCGGTGACGAAGTGGGTAGTATCGAAGTCCTGAACAACCTTGGCGATGTACTGCGTAAAACGGGTCAGTACCGCGATGGCCTGCAACTGACCCGAAATGCCCTGACACTGGCGCTGAAAACGGGCGAAAATTACCAGTTGAACAGCGCCTACAATGATATGGCCAAGGCGTTTAACCTGATGGGTGCCAATGACAGCGCCTATCATTACCTCACGCTGAGCCGAAAATACCAGGCCGCTATCTACTCGGAGGAGAACAACAAACAGTTAGCCCTGCTGCAAACGCTGTACGACATTGAGCGAAAAAACGGCGAGATTGATAAGCTGACCAATGCCCGCCGGACAACCAATATTATCACCATTTCCGTAATTGTGGTCCTTAGTCTACTGGCCGCACTCGGGGTGCTGTTTATGAGCCGACAGCGTTTAAAGATTCAGACCAAATTGCTGGCGCATGAGCAGAGGGCCCATTTATTTGGTAAGCAGCACGAACTGATGCAGGCCGAGTTGAAAAATCAGAAGCTTGATCTGGAGACAAAGACCAAAGAACTCACCACCCATACTCTGCATATTATCCAGAAGAATCAGCTTCTGGAGGAGTTGCGTACTAAGCTGGAAGAATTAGTCACCGACGACAAGCGCGATCAGAAAAAGCAGCTGAAACAGATTCTCCAGCAGATCAACCAGAATTTTAACCACGATCAGTACTGGGAAGAGTTTCGCCAGATTTTCGAGCAGGTGCATCAGTCGTTCTTCGACAAACTGAAAGAACATAGCGATGCACTCACAGCGACCGATCTCCGGCTGGTGTCGTTGCTGAAGATGAATTACAACTCAGGCGACATTGCTACGCTATTGGGCATCTCGTCCGACAGCCTGCGGGTAATGCGCTACCGCCTGCGCAAAAAACTGAAGATTCAGCAGGGTGATAACCTGACGGCGTTTATTCAGTCTATTTGAAACTGACCCAAAGCTGGAAGATGCTCACTTTCCCCAATCCGGTGCCGGGCTATTCTGGTTGAAGAGTTCATCAATGTAGTAGGACCGGCGTGGTCGTTTGTCGCATACGTCGTCGCCGATGGGGTAATCGCAGGGGGCATACACGCCGATATTGTCGGGGTTCATCAGACTTACGTAGGCGTTGTTCGAAAACCGTTCCGTGCGGTGGCTGCGGCTCAGCAGGCAGTGCCCTAACTCGTGAAAAACCAGGCATTCGCGCTCAAGGGCGCTGGCCCGCTTCCAGCAATCGGCGTTTAACACAATTCGGGGTGGCTGACCCGCATCGAGCAGACATTGGCCACAGACATCGGCTCCCGACGTTGGGCCGAACGCCATCACCAGATTGGTGACCGGTTGTGACTGGCTACGGCTGGCCGCTTCGGTACGGAAAGCCTGCACATATGACTCCAGTTCCGCTGGTACCGAATAGGTTTGGACAGCAACTGGTTCAGGCTTTTCGTGGCAACCCAGCAGACTCAGGAGGCTTATGGAAAGTAAGCGCATCAATCCCGGTAACGTACTTAAAGTATAGGACGACCTCATATATGGATTAGTCAGTAAGCTTCATTTAAAAGCAATGTGCCGTAAATACGCGAGTATCTACGGCACTTGGACAGGTTGTCGACGAAAACGATTGCCTTACTCCGTTAACCCCTTCAGGTAAGCGATGCTCTGGGGCACCTGCGTGCTGACGTAATTGCTTTCGTCTTCGATGAAATAGTGCTTGATGCCAACCTTCTTGGCCGCTTTTAAAATCCCGGGCATATCCAGTTGACCGGTCCCCAGTACCACATCGTTTTCGGGGGGCGTATTACCGCTAAAATCACCCTTTATTCCTTTCTTCAGGTCTTTCAGGTGCATTAGTTTCCAGCGACTGCCGTACTTATTCAGCAGTTTGACCGGGTCGGCTCCGCCATGCTGCGCCCACAGTATATCCATTTCAAAAGATACATAGTCCGGGTTGGTGTGCTGGGCAATGTAGTCGAATAAGGTTTCGTCTTTTTTAGCTGTTGCAGCGGTTTCGGGAAACTCCGTCAACGATCTGAATTCGTAACCGTGGTTATGATAACAAAGCGTTATACCATTATCTTTCAATACTTTACCTACGCGGTTAAAGTCGTCAACGGCTTTTTTAGCGTTTTCGAGGGTAAAGTTGCTCCCCTGATGAGGTATCCAGGCAACCATCACAAACGAAGCCCCCAGTTCCTTGGCTCGTTTGACAACTTCCTCGGGCTCTTTAACGATCTGCTCGTAACCCGCGCCGGTCGCCGGAACTTTAATGCCGCGCTCGTCCAGCAGCTTTTTGTACGCTTCAGCCGTCATCCCTTTTGGTACGCCCCCTTCCAACTCGGTAAAACCCAGCATTTTGATGGTATCCAGCGTGGCTACGACATTGACAGGGAAACTTTTGCGGTAAGTGTACGACTCAACGCCCAGCGGAAATGAGTACAGTGATTTGCGCGATTGTGCCGAAACGGTGGTCAGGCTGAGGCCCAGTGCCGTTACTACGCACAGGCTATAAACGGATTTATTCATTGGTTGAGGGGATTGGGTTTATAATGCTTTTGTTGTGGCAGCGGCCAACCGTACTGTTTTTTGTCATCCTGTTTTTTATCATTCCGCTTTTGTCATCCTGAAGTATGAAGGATCTTAGAGACTTGGTAGCTAAGATCCTTCATACTTCAGGATGACAAAAAACAGGATGACAAAACAGCAAAGGTTTACAAATTCTTCTTTTTCATCTCTGCCACCGCGAAGTTGGCGGCTCGGGCGGTAAGTGCCATATAGGTCAGCGAGGGGTTCTGGGTACCCGTCGAGGTCATACAGGCACCATCCGTTACGAACACGTTCTTAACCGCGTGAAGCTGGTTGTGCGCGTTTAGCATCGACGTTTTCGGGTCTTTACCCATCCTGACGCCACCCATCTCGTGAATGTCAGAGCCGGGATTGGAGTGCGTATCGACAGCGTTGATGTTCTTGAAACCGGCCAGGGTAAACATCTCTGTCATCTGCTCCAGAAAGTCCTTCGCCATCTTGTCGTCGTTCTCCGACCAGCCCGCCGAGGTGATGAGTTGCGGGATGCCGTACTTGTCTTTCAAGTTCGGATCGAGCCGGACGTGGTTTTTTTCGAGCGGTACCGTTTCGCCCTGCATCCAGCCGCTGATGTTCCAGGGACCTAACTCGGGATTCAGCAAGTGTTCTTTAAGCGCCAGACCCATGCCGTCCCGGTTCTGTGCCATACCTCGCCCGCCCCCAACGCCGGTTGCGTAGCCGCGCAGAAAATCAGTTTCCTGTTTGTGTACGTTGCGGAAGCGGGGAATGTAGCCGTTGCTGGGGTTTTTACCGTCGGTCGTTTTGTCGGTAAACCCATCGTACTGCGCCGAGATTTTACCCCGGTAATTGTGCCAGGCGATGTATTTACCCAGTACGCCACTGTCATTACCCAGGCCATTTGGAAACCGGCTGGATGTTGAGTTCAGCAAGACCAGGTTGCTGTTCAGGGCAGAGGCATTCACGAAGATAATGCGGGCGTAGTATTCCGTCATCTGCATCGTGTGGGCATCAATGACCCGAACGCCCGACGCCTTGCCGAGTTTCTCATCATAGATAACTGAGTGCACCACCGAATCCGGCCGCAAGGTCAGGTTTCCGGTGTTGGCAGCCCAGGGCAGGGTAGAAGCATTACTGCTGAAGTAGCCACCCAGCGGACAACCGCGTACGCACAGCGTCCGGTGCATACACTGCGCCCGGCCCTGCTGGTAATGAATAGGCTGGGGTTTGGTCAGGTGAGCGCACCGACCCTGAATCAGTTGCCGGTCTGTGTAATTTTTGGCGATGGTACCCTGTAAGTGCGATTCAACGCAGTTCAGTTCAATGGGGGGCAGAAACTCGCCGTCGGGCAAGTGCGGCAGACCGTCTTTGTTGCCGGATATACCCGAGAACTTCTCGACATGGCTATACCAGGGCGCAATGTCTTTGTACCGAATGGGCCAGTCAACAGCGAATCCATCTCGGGCCGGACCTTCGTAGTCGAAGTCGCTCCACCGTTGGGTTTGCCTCGCCCACAGCAGCGACTTGCCACCGACGTGGTAACCACGGGTCCAGGTGAAAGGCTGCTCTTCAATAAATGGCTGTTCGTCGGGTTTGATGGCCCAGTGGAGTGTTTCTTCGCGCATGAACGAGCGAATGTTGCCGTATTCGGCGCGGGTATCCAGCGGCACCTGGCCCCGGTGTGCAAAGTCCCAGGGGTTGAGGTTGGCGGTGGGATAATCGACGCCGTGTTTCACGTCCCGACCCCGCTCCAGCACCAGCGTTTTCAGCCCTTTTTCGCACAGCTCCTTAGCGGCCCAGCCCCCGCTGATGCCCGACCCAATCACGATGGCGTCGTAAGTATTTGCCTTTACGGCGTCAATTGCAAGATTTGCCATGTTCGTTGACGGTTATTTAGTGGCGATAGCAGCGGGAACGCAACCGTAATAATGGCCGGGAGCCATCACGTAATGCAGGTGCTTGGTCATCACGTATTCGGAGGTAGTATACCCCTGAATCGTAAGATTCTTGACGAGCGCGATGAAGTCTTTCCGGGGCGTTTCTGCCGACGCTGCCATCGCCGTCAGGACGGCTTGCCGTTGCGTTGCGTCTCCCGCTGCGAAGGATTTACCGAATTGGGCGTTGGCCAGCGTTTCGACGGTATCCAGGCCGGTTTTTACCGCTTCCTGAACGGGTGTTTCGTAGCAGTCTTCCAGCATCCGCTGTACAAACGCGGGAACATCCAGCGCTTTGGCACCCGGCGTGTCGGACGCTGGAATCAGCGTTTCACTGATGTCGGCCAGCAGCGCAGCCTGTCCGGTGGACAAAAACGGCTTTAACGGCTGAGCCGTTGCCGGAGTCCAGTTACTGGCCCATGCCGGGAGGGCGATCAGGCTGCCAACCGCCAGCGCCATTTGTTTGAGGGCAATTCGTCTTTCAATCATATTGAGTGCGGGAAAATACAGATTCAAGTCACTAAGGATTAGCGGATCTACTGGTCAACATTACTGAACTAAGCGTTTTTTGTCAGGTTGTTTTGTCATCCTGAGGGACGAAGGATCTTCGCTACCAGGCTTCTAAGATCCTTCGTCCCTCAGGATGACAAAACAACCTGACAAAAATCAACGCTTTTCGATGTTCCGAAACAGCGTCATAACCAATATTGCCTACTTACTAACGGACTGAACCGTAGCAGATTGCAGGAGATTCGTGTCACTCATCCAGTCTGCCATGCGCTGCGGCCAGGTATTAATCGACTTCAGTTTGGATCGGTCGCCCATGTTAAAGCCGTGTTTACCCTGCGTATAGATATGGGCTTCGACGGGCACATTGGCCTGGCGATATTTCTGCAACAACGTGACAACCGGGCCTGAACAGCACATATCGTCATTCGCAGCCAGCATAAAAGCGGGTGGTGCGTTAGCCGGAACTGTTTCGGGAACCCCTAATGGACCGGGATAAATCAGCATCTGAAAATTAGGTTTCCCATCGAGCCGGTCAACGGGATCTGGCGCATCGGGCTGTCCCTTACCGGGTGCGTAGGCTACCATCTCGACCACTTCGCCACCGGCCGAAAAACCCAGCATGCCCAGCCGGTTGGGGTCGATACCGTATTCTTTGGCTTTGCTACGCACCAGTCGCATGGCCCGATAAGCATCTTCACGCGGGTGCTTATCCAGCGAGTAGGGTGATTTTTCTTCGCGAGCCAGCCGGTATTTCAACACAAAAGCCGCCACGCCAATGCTGTTCAGAAATTGCGCCGGTTGTACACCTTCTGCATTGAAGACAAGTTCGCGATGCCCACCACCGGGGCAGATCACTACGGCCGCGCCGGTTGCCTTCTCTTTAGGGGGAAGATAAACGGTGATCGAGGGATTATTAATGTTCTTTACCCAGTAATCCTGCGCCTGTTCCGGCTCGTTCTTTCGATTCTCGAAGCCGGGGGCACCGTTGGGCCAGAGCGGTACGGTCGTCTGTGCCAGTGCTACTTGGGGGAGTAGAGTAACCAGTAGACCTACCATGAACGGCCAGCTACTAACGGCGTGGGTAGGCTTTAACAGATAATGGTACATAAGGTATGTCATTTAGACTGATTGCGTTTGGACAGTGTTGGAGGTGGGCCGGGGGCAGGCGATGCCCACTGTTCGGCCATCTGCCGATAAAAATCCTGCATCACGAAGTAAGCTTTTTTGGGTTGGCCCTGCTCCGATAACAGCCCTTTGCGGTTCCAGCCGTCCTGAAACTGCGGCAGGTTACGCTTGGGAGACCGAAAGTCCACCAGAATCCAGGGAGCCGTGCCCCGCAGAAACGGTACCCGCTTCAGCATGGCGACCTGACGCTGGTACACTTTTTCCTGAAACTCTTCGCTCCAGCTACTCGCTACGTCGTCGGGGCCGTGATTGCCATACAGGGCTTCCGCACCGAACTCGCTGACGATAAGTGGCTTGGTGTAGGGTGTTTTCCAGGTCATAGTGTCGAACTGTGCCTGCCAGGGGGCATACCAGCCCAGATACTGGTTCATGCCCATCACGTCGAGGGAAGCCCCCAGCGGATCGTCAAGTACCAGCCCAACCTGATCATTGCGGGTTGGTTCGAGGGCGGCTGTCACGAGCCGGGTGCTGTCTAATGCCCGTACCGTACGTACCAGCTCGACCAAAAATTTCGTGCGGGTAGGGCTGATGGGCGTTTCGTTGGCCACCGACCAAAGGGCGATACTGGCCCGGTTCCGGTCGCGGTTAATGTTTTCGGTCAACTGCGTCTGGGCCAGTTTAAGCACGTCCGGCGAGTCGAACTGCACGGTCCAGTAAACGGGGATTTCCGACCAGAGCAGCATGCCCATTTCATCGGCCACGCGGATCATGTTCTCATTATGCGGGTAGTGAGCCAGCCGGACAAAATTACAGCCCATCTCTTTGGCCCAAGTCAGCAGCATTCGGGCGTCGGCATCGGAATAGGCCCGCCCGGCGCGTTGCGGCACTTCTTCGTGCAGGCAGACACCCCGCATAAAAATGGGTTTGCCGTTGAGCAGCACATCGTTACCCCGGACATTCAGCGTCCGAAATCCGATCCGTTCCTGAATCGTGTCCGACGCTGACTGAATGATAACCGAATATAGCGCTGGACTTTCGGGCGACCAGTAGCGGATGGCCGGGCGGCTGCCTTTCCGGGCGGGCCAGTCGAAGTTAACGGGTGCCATGCCGGTAGCATCCGTTTTGGTCTGGTAGCTGATGTTGGTTCCGCTAATCTTAACCGTGATGGGTTGATTGGCCGTGGGTTGGCTCATTCGCACCCAGCCCGCTACCCGATTCGGGTTGTTTTTGGCCAGTTGGATCTGGTAATCCACAACATGAGTGTCGGCCACTTCGATCAGGTCAACGTCGCGTGTGATACCGCCGTAATTCCACCAGTCGTAGTTGACGGTTGGGAGTTGGGCGGTGGTCCGGCGGTTATCAGCCCTGACCACCACCATGTTATCGCCATCGGTGAGGTACTGGCTCACGTTGAAGGCAAAGGGTGTAAATCCTCCGGCGTGGCTGCCCACTTTCTGGCCGTTTACGTACACCGTAGCAGAGTAGTTGACCGCGCCAAAATGGAGCCAATACTGTTTGCCGGGTTGTCTTCGGGCCGTAAACCGGCGATGGTACCAGACGGCACCTTCGTAGTAGAGTAGCTTCGGGTCCTGCGAATTCCAGTCGCCCGGCACGTTGAGCTGGCGACCCGGATCGAAGCCGTACTCCACAAAATCATTCTTGCCGGTGGGTTTAGTGGCTTTGAAATAACCGTTGGGGTTCTCCTTATAGCGGTAATCATAGAAACCCGAATCAAACGGGTCCATCAGGTACTGCCACTTACCGTTCAACGACTGGCGGTGGCGTCCGCTCACGTTCATCAGCGTCTGGGCGAACCCCGTCGCTGCGTCGGCAAGGAGCCACAAACAGATCAGCAGGCATTTAAACGGTATTTTCATGAAAGGTCGTTAGGCAGGAGAAGAATTGACTCTTTTTATGATTTTGATTTTTGTCCGCCTGTGTTTTGTCATCCTGAGGGACGAAGGATCTTAGCGATTTGGTAGCTAAGATCCTTCGTCCCTCAGGATGACAAAATACAGTCTGACAAACTTCAAAGGAATAATTTTATAAGACCAACCAGCTTCATTCTCCTACTTGATCTGTACGTTGCGAACGATGGCTTCTTCCACCACCGCCGGATTGTGCGAACAGATGTACAAGCCCACCATCACCTGCTTCGGCAGATTGTCCATCGTATGCGAACCGACGACTTGCAGCGGCTCCCCTTTTTTGGCGACGCGCATGGTGTACTCATTGCCTTTGCGCTCCATTTGAATGGTCTGAATGTTCTTCTCCTTGCTGAAAATCTCATCTTCCGGGTCGCGCATGGCCATGCCTTTCTTCACCCGCCACTGCAATACCGTCAGACCATCGCCATGATCGACCGCGCTGATGTGCGACGCGTTATCGTCCATTGATTCCCGCACCATCCAGCCCACTTTCCGGTGCGGGTCTTTCCCGGCCCCGACAAATTCAAAGTCGGCGGTGACGGTGAAGTCGCCACTCAACTTTTTAAAGAGGTATTGAAATTCGTCGCGTTCAAACCAGATGTTATACCCGGAGCCTTTTAACCGGTATTCGTCAGTTTTTGAATCAAACGCTGATGCACCAGCAAGTTTAGGGGCACCAATATCCTGATTTTTCTGAAAAACGCCGATTTTTTTAGTGGGGGCGAAACTGATTGTCAGGGCAATGGCAAAGGCCAGAAACGAAAGAATTTTGGTCTGCATAGGGAAAGGGTAGTTACAAAACGCTAATGTAGGCTATTACAGGCTTCTAATTAAAACACAGCCTTAACAAAGTATAATACAAAACCTGCGCCCATCTATCATTACTTAAGCATATGTACGGTGGTTTTAACGGTGGTTTGACCAGTGAACTGATACGATAGAGACTGTATCATTTCACTGGTTTAAGAAAGTACGACTATAGGTGATCGAACTACGGCTTACCGAACTGTAGCCAATCCAGAATGAGCAGATTCCTGTCTTTCACCTGATCGTTGTGAAAAACAAAGAACAAGTCACCTGACCCGTCCGCATTCGTGATCGGCGCGGAGACCGTTTGCCACTGAGGCCCCTTTCGGTTGCCCGCATTGGCTTCTGACAGCGGAGATACCGTGGCCGTGCCAATCAGTTTACCGGTTGGCGAACCGGTATGAATATCAATCCGGCCACCGCGCGAAGGCATTGCCGCTACGTTAAACGATACTTTACTGATGCCCGTCAGGTCAATGTCTGTAAAGCCGATGTACGACCCATCTTTGATATCACCCACCCACGACTGATCGCTGCCGTCCTGGTGTTTCCGGTCGACGTTGGCCGACAGGGTGAACGACTCGGCCTGTACGCGCGGGTTGCGCAGGATGATAAGTTTTCGCGCCGTTAATGGGCCGGTAAACGCATTGCCCTTATCCGTGTAACTGGCTGAGATTACGTAACTGCCTTCTTCGGTGCTCCCGGCTGGCGGGTTGGGGGTGTACGTTCCCTGAAGGGGCAGGCGTTTGGTACCGTCATCGGTGAGCGACAGAATATACCGAACCATCTCGCCCGTTTCAGCTTCGGTATGCTGCGGATGCGCCGACATCACGTTCTTACCCCAGTTACCATTACCACCCGTAATCACTTTTTTAGCCAGCATCGGCACGGCGTATTCCCCCGCGCTGCTGTAGCGTTTTGACACGTCCATCAGGCTTGGCCCGATGGATTTCACGTTGAGCGCATGGCAGGATTTACAATCACTGTTGGTCAGCAGGTTTTTGCCCTGGATGTATTTTGCACCAACGTCGCCGATGCTCTGGCTATTGGTCGTCAGTAAGGCGAGGTCTTTTCCCTGAGCGAGGTAATCAACGGCAAACTTCACCTGGCGGGGCAGGATGCCTTTGGCGAGGCTGCCGTCTTCCTTATCGCGCACGCTAACTGTATAGATCAGGGGCATTTTCTCGAAATAGAACGACCGGTTGCCGCGCAGGGCAATGGTTACCTGTGGTGTTTCATTACCCACTTTAATGGGTTGCTCTACCGTAGAACGCTGCCCTTCAGCATCGATAACGGTCAGTTTGGCGTGGTACATCCCCGGTTTAGCGTAGGTAAACGTGGGCGCGACGGCGGTTGATTTCTGACCGTTGCCGGACTCCCAGGCATAGGTGATCTTATCGCCCCGGTCATAATCAAATGACGCGCTGGCCGACAGTTTAGCCGTTAACGGAGCAGCACCCACCGTTTTAGAAGCACTGATTTTAGCGATTGGGCGACGGTTTCCTTCCGAGTACTCGATCCGAACGAGTTGTGAATCAGGATTGCGCGCAAAATAATTCGCGCCATAGGCCAGCACGTACATGGCCCCGTCCCGTCCGAACTTCATGTCGATGGGTTTGGAGATAAACGTGGTCGGCAGAAAAGGCTCAATCTTCATTAAATCACCCGCATCGTTGAACGACAGTACCTTGATCCAACTCCGTGCCCATTCGTAGATGAACATTTTGTTGGTATAATAAGCCGGGAAGCGGACGTCCGATTTTTTGTAGTCATTCTGGTAATAGAACGGTCCGGCCATCGCGCTGCGTGAACCAATGCCCAGCATCGGAAACTCGGCTGATTTATCGTAAGGATACCAGATCATGGCTTTTTGCGCGGGTGGCAGCACCTTGGCACCAGTGTTATTCGGTGATTCGTTAACGGGTCGGGCCGGGTCGAAAAGTGGACCGGACTTGTTAGTGGCAAAGTCGAAATCGGCGTAGGGTTTGTTGTCGCCCACGAAATAGGGCCAGCCGAAATTGCCCGGCTTGCGGGCCTGATTCCACTCATCCTGGCTCTTGGGGCCACGTTCGCTGGCTACCCCGCCATCGGGGCCAACATCGCCCCAGTACAGAAAACCGCGCTTATCGACCGTGATCCGGTACGGGTTGCGGGCTCCCATCACGTAAATCTCAGGACGCCCCGCCGAGCCATCCTTCGGGAACAGGTTACCGTCGGGAATGGAGTAGGAGCCGTCGTCTTTGACCGATACCCGCAGTATTTTACCGCGCAGATCGTTTGTGTTACCCGACGATTTCTGGGAGTCGAACGGACCCCGACCCGGCCGTTCATCGAGGGGGGAGAAGCCGTCCGATTCTTTCGAACTGGTGTTGTCTCCCGTTGACAGATACAGCAATCCATCTGGTCCGAAGTAGACATTACCCGCCGAGTGGCAGCAGGTTTCGCGCTGCACCGGCACCTGTAAAACAACCTTCTCTGAACTCATTTGCAAACTGTCGCCGGTGAACAGAAAGCGCGACAGGTTCTGCACGGACTGGGTGCCAACGGGCGAATAGTAGAGATAAACGAAGTGATTGTTCTCGAATTTTGGGTCCAGTTCCATCCCCAGCAGGCCGTCTTCGTAATTGCCGGTGAGGTGAACAGGGAGTTTGTTGATGACTCTGGTGGCCTTGGCTGCCGGGTCGTAAAGCTTGATGTTACCCCGACGCTCAATAAACAGCACCCGGTTATCGGACATAATCTCCATCTCGATGGGCTCTTCCATGAATGAGTCGAGCACCGTCGACGTAAAGCGATTTTCTTCGGGTGTCCGAGCCGTATGTGCTTCCCTGTAGTTCAGGGCTGAGGTTGACATCGACTGCTTCAGACCGTCCAGTACCTGTTTGGCCAGCGTTGGGTCGGCGAGGTTACCGGCAGCGGCATAAAATACGGGGCCACCGTCGTAGGTCTTCGTCCAGAACACCGGCTTGTTGGCATCGGCGGGTTTGTTGCCACCCGCCAGCATATCGTTATACCAAGACCACTGGTAGGTCGTGAACCCACCCGCATTAACGACACCCAGTCCACCACCGGCCTGCACAAACCGTTCGACGTCGTTCTGCTGCCAGGTGTCCAGCACATCGGGCGACGTTTGGAGGAAGATAAGGGTCCTGTAGTTTTTTAGGGAGTCCTCAGTTATAAAAGCCAGGCTGCTGGTTGTGTCGGCATCGATACCGTTTTGCCCGACAAGGGCCAGCAACGTAGTGGCGGCCACGGTAGCCGCAGGCTGATTGCTGCTGTTTTTCAGGAAAATAAGCAGCTTATCGTCTTTTCGGCTATGCCAGCCGGTTAAGAACAGGAGCAGCAGGGCACTGCCTACTGAACTAACGAATGAACGGGATGGACTTTTCATTGCTTTTTAAACGCATTGAGTAATTGATAGACAGGCTGTTTCATGCGCCAATGCCGGAACAGCAAATAAATGTGCAGTAGTATTTTGACATCAGTAGGGATGGTGAATCAGTACAAAAGCCGGAACATTACGCTCCGGCTTTTGCAATTGTCACTCAGTTAGTAGTCGAGTTTGGCTAAGTAGTCAAAATCGTATTTCGCGCTTTCCAGAGCTGTATGGGGGTATTCTTCCTGTTCCACAAAGAAATATTTCACACCAGCCTTATCCATGTTCTGGAGCATCTGCTTGACGTTGATCTGCCCCTTGCCAAATTCGGTGCTCTCCTTTTTGACCTTGTCCATGTCTTTGAGGTGCCAAAGCGGAAAACGACCCGGATACTTTTTGAAATACGCCAGCGGATCGTTCCCCGTAACAATGACCCAGCCCAGGTCCATTTCCATTTTTACCAGATTCGGGTCGGTGCGGTCCAGCAGAATATCGTACAGTACCTGACCGTCGGCTTTCTCGAACTCGTACTCATGGTTGTGGTAGCCGAAGATGAGGTTGGCTTTTTTGCAGGCCTCGGCCGCTTTGTTAAACGTATCGGCGCAGCGCTGGTAGTTGGCAACCGTCTGTCCCTCCGATGGCAGCGATGAACATACCAGATAGGACTGTCCGGCTTCGGCGGCCATGTCGATTGATTTTTGGAAATCATTATCAATATGGACGTGGCCACTACGTACGGTCATACCTAAATCACCCGCAATCTTTTTGATTTCCTTGGGCTGTAAACCGTAAAAATTGCCCTTATCACTCCGGGCTGACTCCAGTTCTTTATAGCCAATTTTGGCCAACTGGTTTAGGGTGCCTGGTGCATCGGCCAGCAGTTCTTTGCGAACTGTGTATAATTGGATGCCTACATTTTTCACTTTGGCGGCTTGCAGCCGGTTGGGGGTGAGCAGGGCAGTGGCTGCCAGGCAACCGGATACTTTCAAAAAATTGCGTCTCGTTTTCATAAGGAGTTGTATTCAGATAATGTACTAAAGGGATATTCCCGGAATGTCGCAAAATAGCCGACTGGAGGGGTTCACCCCTCTAACAGCTTCTATCAAAAGGACAAGGAGTAGACTTGTCTACTTTAGTGACCATAAGATTGTGAAATCGAAAGGTAAACGGGTGTAGGGAATACAGTAGCCAAACACAGTAACTCAGGTAGGCCTATAGGCAGGTTGCGGCAACGGGTATGAAAACAGAGCAGAAATCAGACTAGGTCGGGCAACTGGCTGTACTAAACCCACGCCAGGGTTAACGGCGCATCACATTTGGGTAATGTTACGGTAACACAATGATAATGGCTGGAAAGTGGAATTTCATATCATTGATTATCAGCCAATTGTGGGCGATAAAATTGCCTTGTTGCCTGTCTGTTAACACCTGTTAAGGCGTTGTTGCCTTTTTGCTTACGGTCTTGACTTGCCCGTCTGCCCGGTTTTAGCTGACCTTCGCACCGTCAAAAAATACGGATGCCAACAATGCTAAAAAAAGGCTGCTCACTGTTTACCTGCCTGCTTTTCCTCTCCCTCTATGGGCTCGCAGGCACGATAAAAGGCCGGGTTGTGGATGCCGCAACGGGCGAGGCCGTGATTGGTGCCGCGCTGATGTTAGGTAATACAAACCAAAATGATGTCTCCGGGCTGGATGGCTCATATGTAATTCGGAACGTAAAGCCCGGCACGTATCAAATTCGGATTAGCTACATCACGTACAAAGCCATTGTTAAGGAGGTTACCATAGGACAGGGAGACGTAACTGTCGATTTTGCTTTGGAATCGGCCGATGCCCGTTCCCTCACCGAAGTAACGGTAGTTGGTAAACGCGATGGTTCCAGCGAAAACACAGCCCGCGATTTTGAACGCACGGCCCCGCAGGTTACCAACATTGTATCGGGACGGAGCATCGAGTTGTCGCCCGATCTGACCGTTGCCAACGTCATTCAGCGTGTGTCCGGCATCTCCATCGAGCGCAACAGCAATGGCGACGGACAGTACGCTATTCTACGCGGGATGGACAAGCGGTACAACTACACGCTGGTAAACGGCGTAAAAATCCCCAGCCCGGATAACCGCTACCGCTACGTGCCACTCGATATTTTTCCGTCTGAACTGCTGGACCGGCTGGAAGTGTATAAAGCCCTGATTCCGAGTCAGGAGGGCGACGCCATCGGGGGGGCAGTGAACCTCGTGATGAAAGATGCCCCAAGCCACCGGACGGCACAGGCGAACCTCGCCACGGGTTATTCAGGGCTGTTTCTGAACCGGGACTTTACCAGTTTTAATACCGGCAACATCAACGCCAGATCACCCTACGAGCAGCGTGGCAATCAGTACAGCGCTACACCGGGCGATTTCAATACGGCTCCCACAACCTACAAAACGGGTAAACCAGCCCCGAACCTGATTGGCGGCTTTGCCATCGGCGACCGGTTCCTGAATCAGCGGCTGGGCGTCATGCTGGCCGGAAGTTTTCAGAATACCTACCGGGGCAGCAACAGCCTGTTTTTTAATGGCGATGTGGTGGATACGCTGCGGGGTACGGTGCTGACCAACCTCAGCGACCGGCAGTATTCGGAGCGGCAAACCCGCTACGGCCTGCACAGCAAACTGGATTTTCGGCTCTCGGACCGGACGAAATTACAGTGGTATAATGCCTTCATTAACCTGACCAATGCACAAATCCGGGAAACGAAGTCGACCGAACTGGGCATTGGTGGCTACAGTCCTGAACTTGGCAATGCGTCACTTGGCTTTGCGACCCGGTCGCGGCTGACGAAGCAGCAGATTTTTACCAGCACCCTCCAGGGGACGCATCAACTGGCAGACGATCTTACGGCGCAATGGTCGGCGGTGTACTCTAAAGCGACCAACGACGTGCCCGATCAGACAAATGTGCCCCTGCTGGGGGTACGGCAACGCTTTGTGGAAAGCCGCACGACAGTCAGTGACGGGTCGCGCCGGTGGGACCATAACTCCGATCAGGATCTGGCGGGCTACCTTAATCTGACGTATCGCCGGGCCGTAGCCAACCTGCCCATCGAGTGGATGATCGGCGGCTTATATCGGGATAAACAGCGCACCAATTTCTACAATAACTACCAGCTTCGTCCAGCGAACGTATTTGCTCAGTACGGCACTGATTTTACCGATTACAACCAGATTAAATGGATCGTTCAGAACCCGCTCGGCTCGGTAGCGTCGGCCCTGAACTACGACGCAACGGAGCAGACCTCGTCCGGGTATTTGCAATTCCGTACCATTGACCGACCCCTTGAAGTGGTGGGTGGGGTGCGCGTTGAACATACCAACCAGGGATACACCATGAAGTTTCCCATCGGCGAGGACTTCCCGACGGGCAGCCAGCTTTATACGGATTACCTGCCCAGCCTGCACTTTCGTTACAGATTAGCCGACACCCGGACTAACCTGCGGGCGTCGTATTTCCGGTCGCTCAACCGGCCGGGTTTCTTCGAGATTGTGCCGTACCGCATCGTCAACGAAGAATACCAGGAACGCGGCAATCCGAATCTGAAACGCGCCATCGCCGATAATCTTGACCTGCGCTATGAGTTTTTCCCGCGTCCGCTGGAGCAGTTTATGGTGGGCGTTTTCTACAAGAAAATTCAGAATCCCATCGAATACACCCTACAGAAGGACGCCGTCCGGGGGCAGGACCTGTATTACGGACCGGGTAACTTCGGTACGGCGACCAATTACGGTATTGAGATCGACGCCATCAAGTACTTCCGGCAGTGGGGTATTAAGGCCAACTACACCTACACGAATTCCAACATAACCACGCCAAAATCGAAGCGTATCCGCAATGAGGTTGGCGATCTGCAAACAATTACGGTGAGTCAGTCCCGGCCGCTCTACGGTCAGTCGGCACATATCGCTAACCTGTCGCTGCTGTACAAAGACACGCAGCACGGCTGGGATGGGCAGTTGGCCGCCAGCTTCACGGGCGAACGCATCAATACGGTGTCGCAGTTCGTAGATAACGATCTCTGGCAGAAGGGGTTCGTTCAGATGGATGCTTCCGTGGAGAAACGGCTGGGTAACGGATTTATCCTCTTCGCCAAAGCCAATAACCTGCTCAATACGCCAACGGAAGTCTTTGTGAAGAACGCCAATGCCAAAAACGCAGGGATACCGTATCAGGATGTAGCCTCGGGAAAAACACTGATTCGGCGCGATTACCACCAGCAATCCTACCTGCTTGGCGTGCGCTACAAACTATAATCAATACCTAACGTCAATTTACAACTCGCTTAAAAATCATGAAAAACTTAGTTCTGTCAACTGCTTTGCTCGCTGCCGTGCTGATGGGCTGTAGCTCAAAAGACGATACAACGTCTACACCGGTCCCGACTCCGGTAACGCAGGAAAACGTAGGAGGGGACGTATCGGGTGTGTGGCTGAAAGGAAGCACGTACAAAATTACCAATCACCTCCAGATTGCCGAAGGAAAGTCCCTGACGATCCAGGAGGGAGTGAACGTCGTATTCAGCGACTCGACAGTAAAGCCGGAGTTCATCGTGAAAGGGAATCTGTACGTGCTTGGTTCGACTGCCAGCCCGGTAAAATTCACCGTGCCCGACGCGTGGAAAGTAGCTAAAAACGAATTCGGCAGCCTGTGGGGCGGTATTATTGCCGGGCCAAAAAGTGAAGAGATTATTCTGCAAAACGCCATTCTGGAATACGGTGGCGCGGTAACAACTGAGAGCTCACCATCCGTAAAAGCGGGCCTTTATAAAGCAGCAGCCGGTAGCCATGTACCCGCCCTGTACTACTCGAATGTAAATGGGAAACTGGTAATTATTAACAGCCGGTTGAACAACCAGAATGAAGACGGTTTTTACCTCGAGGGTGGGAAGATACTGATTGCCAATAACGTGATCTACACGCAGGGCGTATCGGGTGGCGACGCCATTAATGTTAAATCAGGGGTGCAGGCTGACGTGGCCTTTAACCTGGTGTATAGCCCGAATACCAACGCGCTGAAACTCTCGAATGCGGGCGACCGTACTCCCCAGGCCTATGTGGTAGCCTATAACAATACGATTGTCAACGCAGGCTGGCGTCGGCCAAGTATCAAAGGCGGGTCAATCTGGGTGGAGGCCAGCGTTCGGGCTGATCTATATAATAACCTGCTGGTAAACGACCGGTTCGGCATTAAGCGCGACCCGAAATTGCCAGAAGATTCCCGGACTAAAGTAAGTAACAACTATTACTATGGCTACACGCAAGCCGGTGTTACGCAGTTCCAGCCAACGGCAGAGATTGTAGCGGGAACGAACGACGTTATCAGCACCACGGTTGGTACAAACGACCCTAAATTCGTGAACTTCCCGCTCGACAACCCGTCGCTGAATCAGACCTATAACCCGGCCTGGGATTTTCACTTACAGGCTGGCTCTCCGGCCCTGACCAAAGGCAATACGACCTTCGTGCCGCAGTACGCGGCCGGACTGGTGGTGAACGGCATCTCTTACAAATCACCGGCTCCGGCGGCCTATGTAGGGGCCTACGGTACCAAATAAGTAATTGACGGCTAACCCTGGTTCTGGCTACAACACAGGCCGGGGTTAGCCGTTTCCCCACTTTATTGTTTCCTATCATGAAAGTTCTGTTGCTGATCGGTAGTGTGCTGACAGTGGTAGCCTGCCAGAAACAGGCGTTGCAGACCAATGCACCGGCTACCGGCGTTCTGGGTACGACCACTGTAATAAAACCCTTTGCCATTACCGACCCGGTCGGGCACGACACCGACGACCCGGCGGTATGGGTTGACCCTAAGGACCCGGCTAAAAGCCTCATTATCGGTACGGACAAAGATCAGGACGGCGGTTTGTACGTGTTTGATCTAAACGGTAAAACCCAGTCGGATAAAGTCGTTAGAGGATTGCAACGCCCGGATAATGTGGACGTTGAGTACGGGCTTTTATTGCAGGGCAAACCAACTGACATTGCCGTTACAACGGAGCGGTTCACCCACAAACTGCGCATCTACTCCCTGCCGGATATGAAACCGGTCGATGGTGGTGGGCTGGATATGTTCGTCGGCGAAACGGGTACTGACTACCGCGACCTGATGGGCATCTCCCTGTACCGGACGAAAGCGGGCGTGATTTACGCGATTGTCGGGCGAAAAAGCGGCCCCACGGATGGGACATACCTCTGGCAATACCGGCTGGACGATAATGGCAGCGGACAGGTGCAGGCAACGCTGGTTCGGAAATTCGGTAACTACAGCGGGCTAAAAGAAATCGAATCCATCGCCGTAGATGATCAGTTGGGTTTCGTCTATTATTCGGATGAAGGTAAGGGCGTTCACCAATACTACGCCGACCCTGAAAAAGGAAATAAAGAACTGGCTCTGTTTGCCACAACGGGCTTTACGCAGGACCATGAGGGCATTTCGATTTATAACCTTACCGATAGCACGGGCTACATTCTGGTATCAGATCAGGGCGCGAACAAGTTTCATATCTTCAGTCGGGAGGGTACCGCCCGGAACCCGTTCAACCATACGCTGCTGAAAGTCGTAACGGTAACGGCTCGGCAAAGCGACGGCTCCGAAACGGTGTCTGTTTCCCTGAATGAGAAAACCCGGCATGGCCTGTTCGTCGCCATGAGCGACAACAAAACGTTTGAACTCTACCGCTGGGAGGATATCGCCGGTAAGGAGTTAAAGGCGATTAAATAGACATATACCCGCAAAACCCCAACCCCTGAAGGGGCTTCACGGAGTTAGATACCGGTATCTAACTCCGTGAAGCCCCTTCAGGGGTTGGGGTTTTCCTAACCTCGTCCAGCACCCCCGCAATCATCTGCCGCGCCGACCCCAGGTAGTTTTCCGGCTGGAGAATAACCCGCCAGTCGATACGCAGATCGGGCGTTAGCCGGTGCAGGGCGTCGGTCAGGTCAATGCTATCTGTATCAACCAACTGGCAGGCTTTCTGAACGAGATTTTGCGCATCGGCGCGGGGCATGAAGTCAGTCAGCGCAAACGTGGCGGCTTCGGACATGACCAGCCCGTGCGACAGGGCTACGTTTTTGGCCATCGCCCGTTCGTTGATGACCAGCGACCGGCTCAGTTCCGATGCGTGTTTGAGGGCCGTGCCGGCGGCTGTCATCATCGGCGGCAGACTCAGCCATTCGAGGAGCCAGGCGGTGCCGTCGCGCTCGTTGCCGTGAATCAGGCTATGGAACAGATTCGCGGCCAGCCCCGCATTAAACCGGGCTAAAGCAACCAGCGTTTCGCTCAGCACGGGGTTGCTTTTATGGGGCATCGTGCTCGACTTGCCCGTATCGCCAGCTCCGCCTTCGGCCACTTCGCCCACTTCCGACTGGGCCATTGTGAGCATATCCTGGCCAAATTTGCCCAGCGTTCCCGTCACCAGCGCCAGCCAGCTCCCGTATTCGACTATCGCGTCGCGCTGACTATGCCATTGCGTGGGCAAAAAGCCAAGCTGTAACTCTGCTGCCAGCCGTTCGCTCACCTGCAACCCGTTATCGCCCATTGCCGCCAGCGATCCCGCCGAACCACCCAACTGCACAACCAGCAGCCGGGGCCTGAGTTGCTCCAGCCGGGTGAGGTGACGCAGCAACGGACTGATCCATGCACTGACTTTCAGCCCGAACAGCACCGGAACCGCCTGCTGCGTACGGGTGCGGGCAATAGCTATCGTGTGGGAATGACGCTCGATGAGGTTGGCCAATCCCTGAATGATTTCCCGAATGCGGGCTTCCTGAAGGGTAATAACAGCCTGCATGGTCAGCACAGAGGCTGTATCAATAATGTCCTGCGAGGTTGCGCCGAAGTGAAGGTAGCCCACGGCTGATTCGGGTAACTGTTTTTTCGCTAAAGCCAGCAGCCCGATGATCGGTACGCCGTTCTGACGGGTACTGTCGGCCAGTACTTGCGGATCGGGCCGGAAATTGGCTAACCGGTCGGCAATAGTCTGGGCGGCTTCGGCAGGGATTAGACCGACCGTTGCTTGCGCCTTTGCCAGCGCAATTTCGACCCGGAGCAGCATCGCGATCTGCTGCTCGTCGGATAACAGGCGGACGGTCGCTTCGTCGGACAGGTACTGCGAGAAAATAGGCGAATCGAAAACCGTAGCCATGTTTTGTTGGTGTTTATACCCGTTCCATCGCCAGTGAAATACCCTGACCCACGCCGATGCACATGGTCGTGAGTGCCCGGCCAGCCTGCCGCTCCCGCAGATCCAGCGCGGCCGTACCGACCAATCTGGCCCCCGACATACCCAGCGGATGACCCAGCGCAATCGCTCCGCCATTGGGGTTTACCCGCGTATCATCGTCGGCAATACCCAACTGCCGCAACACTGCCAGGCTTTGACTGGCGAAGGCTTCATTTAGTTCGATTAGATCGAAATCGGCGAGGGTTAGCCCGAGGATAGCCAGTAATTTCTGCGTGGCCGGTACGGGACCAATACCCATCACGCGGGGTGGAACTCCCGCCGTGGCTCCGCCTAAAATTCGTGCTATCGGGGTGAGGCCGTATTGCTTGATGGCGGCTTCGGACGCGATCAGTAACCCGGCGGCCCCGTCGTTCACACCCGACGCGTTCCCCGCCGTGACGGTGCCGTTGGCCTTAAAGGGCGTTCCTAATTTCGCCAACTGCTCCAGCGTGGTGTTTGGGCGCGGGTGTTCATCGGTATCGACCACAACGGTCGTTTTGCCCTGTTTCACCGTGACCGGCACAATCTCCTGACTGAATCGACCCCGGGCAATAGCGGCACCTGCTTTCTGCTGACTGCGGAGGGCAAACAAGTCCTGATCGTCGCGCGATACGTCGAAATCGGCGGCTACGTTTTCGCCGGTTTCGGGCATGGAATCTACGCCGTACAGGGCCTTCATCTGCGAATTCACAAA
The DNA here is from genome assembly GCA_964251665.1 of uncultured Cytophagales bacterium. Lineage (GTDB taxonomy): Bacteria > Bacteroidota > Bacteroidia > Cytophagales > Spirosomataceae > JBBQLG01. Next base: position 265,016 of record CAXUKO010000007.1, on the reverse strand, counting down.
CCGCCAGCCGATGGTTGTATCAAAAATTTCGGCGGAACGGGCGTAGGCACTTTCGGCTTTGGGCATGACAAACGGGGCGCGGGACATACTCTCAACGCCCCCGGCAATGACCAGATCAGCCTCGCCGGATTTGATCTGCCGGGAGGCCGTGCTGACGGCCTCCATACCCGACCCACAGAGCCGGTTGATCGTTGTGCCACTCACGTTAACGGGAAAACCAGCCAGCAGAGCCGCCATGCGGGCGATGTTCCGGTTGTCTTCGCCCGCCTGGTTGGCACAGCCGAGAATGACATCGTCCACCCGCGACCAGTCCACGGCGGGGTTGCGTTCCATCAGGCTTTTCAGCACGATAGCGGCCAGGTCGTCGGGCCGGACGGAGGCTAAACTACCGCCGTAGCGGCCAATGGGCGTGCGGATATAATCACAGATATAGGCTTCGGGCATAATCAGGAAAGTTTTTCGATGAACCGGGCCGCTGTCTTTGCCCGAACGTCGTCGAGTGTGGCACCGGGCATGAGTTCGAGTAAAGTAAGTTGACCGTTCGGGTACGCAAATACGGCTAAATCGGTGATGACCAGATCAACGACACCCTCGGCAGTGAGCGGTAAGGTACATTGGGGTACTACTTTCGAGGTGCCGTCGGGGTCGGCGTGGGTGAGGGTGATGATGAGTTTTCGGGCACCCGACGCCAGATCCATCGCACCACCCACGCCCAGCAGGGGCTTGCCGGGTACGGCCCAGTTGGCCAGATTACCCTGTTCATCAACCTCTAAACCACCCATGACTGCCACATCGACGTGGCCCCCGCGAATCATCCCGAACGAATCGGCACTGTCGAAGTAGCTGCTGCCGGGCAGGGCCGTGACGGGCATCTTACCCGCATTGACCGGGTAGTCCAGCGCCCCACCGCCATCGGCCGGGGTTGGTCCAACGCCCAGCATCCCGTTTTCGGTATGCAGAATAATGCCGTCTTCGGGCTTTATCAGGTCGGCAACCAGCGTTGGAATACCGATGCCGAGGTTTACGACGTCGCCTTTTTGGAGTTCGGCGAAGGCGCGCCTGGCCATGTTGAGCCGCGATTCGGATGGCTTCCGGGCCGTGTTTACCGAGGCTGACGAACCCAGATCGGCCGGTGATAGGGTGGCCTGCACCAGAAAATCCACGAAGCAGCCGGGGGTATGAATGTTATTGGGGTCGATAGTGCCAACGGGTACGATTTCTTCTACTTCGGCAATGACCAGATCGGCGGCTGCGGCCATCGCCCGGTTAAAATTCTGTTCAGTCATGCGGTAGGTGAGATTGCCCGCCGTATCGGCTTTCCACGCCCGCACAAAGGCCACGTTACCCCGAATGCCTTCGATAAATACCTGCTCCCGGCCGTTAATCGTCCGGGTGTCGCGGCCCTGCGCCAGCAGCGTACCGGCCGACGTGGGTGTGTAGAAACCGCCGATCCCCGCGCCCCCGGCCCGGATGGCTTCGGCTAAGGTGCCCTGCGGCAGCAGTTCGTACGCTACCTGACCGGATTGGGCGGCTTTCACGGCATCGGGGTTGCTGGTGAAAAACGAGCCGATCATCTTCCTGATCTGCCCGTTCAGCAGCAGTTTGCCGCCCCCCAAACCCGGTTCGCCGACGTTATTGCCGATAAAGGTAAGGTTGCGGGTCTGCGTGTCGGCGAGGGCATTGAGCAGGTGAACGGGATTGCCGGTCATGCCGAATCCACCGCCAAGCAGCACGTCGCCGTCATTGACTTTAGCGGCTGCTTCAGCCGGGGTTATCTGAGGTACCTGCTTCATTCGTTTTCGGATTAATTATTGGCACGCGGATTGGGCGGATGCCTGCGGCAGCGCGGATAAAGGCGGATTTAAAAGCTGTTTTATGGTTCAATTGCCGGCATCAAAATCACCGGTGAGTTTGTCATCCTGAGGCACGAAGGATCTTAGTAACCAGCCTTTAAGATCCTTCGTGCCTCAGGATGACAAATCAACTGTCTGGTTTCCCATTCTGAACAGCAACTTAAAACTAACCTTAGCGGGTCAGACAACCGAGAATCCGCCCTGCCGCAGGCATCCGTCTAATCCGCGTGCCATCGTTTATATATCAAAAAATACCGTCTCCTGATCCCCCTGAAGCTGAATATCGAGGTGATATACGACACCGCCGGGTGCGTTACTCTTATTGGCGATTAAGGTCTGCCGTCGTTCTGCGGGGATAGCGTTCAGGAGGTCGTCTTCGCTGTTGGCGGTCGCTTCGTCCGAAAAATAGAGCCGGGTATACAAGGTCCGCAGCGATCCCCGCATGAACAGGATAACATTAATGTGCGGAGATTGCCCTGCGCCCGTTGAGCCCGGTTTTATTGTTTCAAACCGGAATACGGCTCCCGGTTGCGTACCTGTTCCGACGCGGCCAAAACCGGTGAAATCGGCGCCGTCGGCATCGGTCGGACTGATGGGTGCGGTGCGGTACTGCCCCGCTGCATCGGCCTGCCAGAGTTCGATTACGGCGTCGGGAACGGGGTTGCCGTGACCATCCAGCACCCGTCCGGTGATGAAAATCCGCTCGCCCGGCGTGTCGGGACCAAGTAACGCGTGATTGACGATGCTATCGTAGGGGTAGCCATATTGTACGGCGGTCAGGCTGTAAGCAAAGAAGGGCCCGACCGTCTGGGAGGGGGTTTGGCGTAGTCGTTCCATTACTCGAAAGGGGTTCTGTGGCGGCCGTTGAGCACCATGTCGAACTGGTACGCCAGCGCAAATTCGGGGTCAGTCCAGTCCATGCGGAATTTGGCAATCAGCAGGTCACGGGCATGTTTGGGTACAGATTGAAAAATAGGATCATAGTCGAACAGCGGGTCGCCGGGGAAGTACATCTGTGTTACCAGCCGATGCTCGATCTGATGCCCCAGCACCGAAAAATGGATATGATTGGGCCGCCAGGCATTGTAGTGATTGCCCCACGGATAGGCCCCCGGCTTGATGGTGTAGAACGAATAGTTGCCTTCGCTGTCGGTCAACACGCGGCCCCCACCCAGAAAATTAGGGTCGAGCGGGGCATCGTGAATTTCAGCTTTATGAACATACCGACCCGCCGAATTGGCCTGCCAGATTTCGATCAGCACGTTGGGTAACGCCCGGCCGGTGTCGTCCAGCACCCGGCCCGCAACCTTAATGCGTTCGCCAATTGGTTCGCCGTTGATACGGGCGTTTTTGGTGAGGTCGTTATCAAATTGCTGTAGCACTGACGCGCCGAAAACCGGCAGACTCAAATCCCGAATCAGCTCGCGAACGGGCAGTAGTGGCCGGGTCGGGCTTCGGTAGATTGTCGATTTATAATCGGGGTACAGATGCGGGGGCTGTACGTCGAGATTGATTGTTTCCATGTCGGGAATAAGCTGATTGACTACATCCGGTCGAAACCCAGTGTAAGAGAAAAGCTATTTGAATAATTTATTGAGAATTTTTTTGTCATCCTGACGCAGGAAGGATCTTAGAAGCTTGGTAGCGAAGATCCTTCCTGCGTCAGGATGACAAAAACCGATCAGTTGCACAGTGTATCAGACCGGGGTGCCCAGTTCGTTTAAAACTTCTTTGGCAATTTTCAGGGCACTCAGGGCAGCCGGTGCTCCGGCGTACACGGCCGTTTGCAGCAGTACCTCTTTCACATCATTAGGCGATGTACCGGTGTTGGGCGTTGCCCGGATGTGCATGGCCAGTTCTTCCTTAAATCCAAGTGCAGCCATTAGTCCAATAGTCAGCATACTGCGTTCGCGCTTGGTCAGACCGGGCCGCGACCAGACCATACCCCAGGCGTTTTCGGTGATATATCGCTGAAAATCGACGTCCAAATCTGTTTTGTTAGCCTCCGACCGATCCACGTGGGCGTCGCCCAGCACGGACCGGCGGGTTTTCATACCCGTTTCGTACAGGTTCTCGCGGGAGTGATCAGTGGAAGCAACAACCCCGGAAGGCTTATCGTCGGAGGTAAAGTCAAGGATAAATTGAGCAACGATCTCCGGCGTTTGTACACAGGGAATATGACCGACGCCAGCAATCATGTGGCAGGTGGCACCAGCGATCTTATCGGCCATCGCCTGTACCAGTTCGGGTGGGGTGGCGAGGTCGTCGGTGCCGCCGATAACCAGTGTTGGCAGGGTGATTTCCTGAATCTGGTCGGTCATGTCTTCATCACGAATGGCTTCACAGGCCCGGTTATAGCCGACCGGGTCGGTTTGTTCGATCATAGCCCGGTATCCGGCTACCCGGGCCTGGTTCGCGTTCCGAAATACCGGCGGAAACCAGCGTTCCAGCACCCCGTCCGAAACGGCCGCCATGCCCGATGTCCGTACGGTCTGCATCCGGTCGTTCCAGCCATCGGCCGTCCCTATTTTCGGGGCTGTGTTGCTCAGTACCAGTTTTTCAATGCGGTCGGGATGGGTCAGGGCCAGGTGCTGACCAATGACACCGCCGATGGATAGACCTACCAATACGCATCGGTCGATGTGCAGTTGATCCAGTAACCCAACCACTATAGCCCCGTAGTCGCTGATGGTCAGCGCGGTTTTCGGCGTTTCGGACAGGCCATGCCCGGGCTTATCGAAGCGCAGAATGGCACCGTGGGGTTGAAGCCGGGCTACCACCTCATCCCAGATTCGGAAGTCCGTACCCAGCGAATTAATAAACACAAACGTGCGTTCGCCCGCGCCCGTAAGGTGCTGGTAATGAATGCTGTGGTTGTTGATGGTCAGGAAGTTCATAGCTCTTTCAGGCCCACGTAGTTTTCGGCAATGGTAGTTGCCTGTGCATTGGACAGGCCAATGTAGTCGAATTTTGCCTTCTGCATCAGGTTTTCAAACGAACCGTGTTCGGCCTGTTTGTGGAACAGGTACGTCATGAAATTAGAGAAATCCTGCACCCGCCAGATGCGTTTCAGGCAGTTTTCGGAGTAGTGAACCAGCTGCTCAGGCTGGTCGGCTGAATAAAAGTCGACCAGTCCGTCGGCCAGCAACCGAATGTCGGCGATGGCTAAATTCAGGCCTTTACCACCCGTTGGTGGAACAATATGAGCGGCATCACCGGCCAGAAACAGCCGCCCATACTGCATGGTATCGATCATAAAACTGCGCATGGGCGTGATGCTTTTCTCGAAAATCGGCCCGCGTTTCAGGGTAAAGCCCTCCGAGGCCAGCCGGGTTTCCAGCTCGTCCCAGATACGGTCATCGGGCCAGTTTTCGATGTGGTCGTTGTTGGCTACCTGAATGTACAGTCGGCTGACGGTGGGCGAGCGCAGGCTAAGCAGGGCAAACCCCCGTTCGTGGTAGGCATAAATTAACTCATCGGACGAGGGCGCGACATGGGCCAGAATGCCGAGCCAGCTAAACGGATACTCAATCCGAAACTCGTGGTACTGCTCACTGGGCAGGTGTTTCCGGCTGATGCCATGGTAACCGTCGCACCCGGCCACAAAATCGCAGGCCAGCGTGTGCTGTTCACCATGTTGCGTGTAGTAAATCACCGGTGTGTCCGTTTCCAGCCCGTCGATTCGCGTGGCAATGGCTCCAAACTGAACGGGCGTACCCCGTTCGAGGGTAGCCCGGATAAGGTCTTTTACCACCTCCTGCTGCCCGTAAATTGTAATGCATCGTCCGTTGGTGAGTTCTGTAAAGGGTATCCGCTGGCGAACGCCGTTAAAGCTCAGATACACGCCGTGGTGCTGTAATCCTTCGGCATGCAGTCGGTCGGCAACGCCCAGTTCGGTGAGCAGGTCAACGGTGTTCTGCTCCAGCAGGCCCGCCCGAACGCGCGATTCGACATAGTGCCGGTCGTGGTTTTCGAGGATCACCGCGTCGATACCCTGCCGCTGCAGCAAAAGCGCGAGGGTTAACCCGGCGGGTCCCGCGCCAATGATGCCGACTTGTGTTTTCTGATGCATGAAACAAAAGTAGGATGGGCGATAGACTTATACTTGGAAATATTTGTCTACTTTTTGGACAGAATAAACATTGTTGGAACGCGGATTGGGCGGATGCTGACGCAACGCGGGTAAGGGCGGATAAAAAGGGTGATTGTAAAATCTGTTCAAATCCGTTTTTATTCGTATTGCCGCAGGTATCCGTAAACTCCGCGTTTAATACTTTTCAGATGGCTGATTTTTTAAATTTCAACGGGTTGTACGGCGAGATGGGCCAGGCGATTCTGCCGGATTTTGTGCATTGTGAACCCCTCGAAACGCGCAGTCAGCAGTACAACTGGGTTATTAAACGCCATATCCACGCTTACCTGTTTCAGGTATTCTGCATCGAAACCGGGAGCGGTACGCTGTTGATCGAGCAGCAGGAAATCACCTTCTGCGGCCCCTGTTTCCTTGTCATCCCCGAAAACACACTGCACGGGTTTGTTTTCCAGGCTGGCGTACGGGGAACGGTTCTGACGCTGTCCGTTGCCTACATCGAGAAGCTGTTCAGTCAGTCGTCGCTGATCACGCTGGAATTGAGCCGCCTGTGCATCCTGTCTGCCAGTAGCGAACCCGCGCTGTTTGCCGACGGTCTGCTTCTGATCGAAAAAATCAGAGCCGAACTGTTCGACAGCCTGCCCGAACGGGAAATCATGCTTCAGGCCCTTTTTACGACGCTACTGACCACTATTTTTCGGTTCTATGCCCTACAGACGGCGCTGGGGATGACCCAAACCAATCGCAGTTTAGCCCTGTTCCGGGATTTTCTAAAACGGATTAAAGACGCCCGCACGCCCCGAAAAACCATCACGGATTACGCCGGTGAGCTGTGTATCTCACCCGTTCACCTGAACCGGATTTGCCGGACGGTGGCCCAGAAATCGGCTGTGCAGGTGGTGCAGGGCTATTTTATGGCCGAAGCGCAGCGTTACCTGCTGCATACTTCGTTCAGCATATCGGAAATAGCTTATGCGCTGAATTTTGAGGACCCGGCGTATTTCTCGCGGCTGTTCCGGCAGCATACCGGCCAGTCACCCAAAGCCTTTCGGGCCGGTATGGCCGCGCCTGATAAGTAACTCCATGCTAAACCAGTACGGAATCAGCAGGATTTGGGGTTGTTTTAGCAGGGGCACTGGAGTTGAAAAATCATTCTAACTTGCCCGCGTATGGCAACTGATATGGTTTATAGGGCATCTCCCCAATTGTTTGAAAACGCCAGGAAACTTCGTAAGGCTATGACATCGGCAGAGATACTGCTTTGGGAACGTTTAAGAGCCAGGCGATTTAATGGGTTTCGATTCAAACCGCAGCATCCAATCAGCTATTTTATTACTGATTTCTATTGCCACACAGCGCGGCTGGTTGTCGAACTTGATGGTAACAGTCACGACCCATTGGAGCAACAATTATATGATGCTAACCGTACCGCTCTTCTTGAAGAGTTTGGCTTAACCGTCATCCGATTCCGAAATGAGGAGGTTTTTAGTCAAATCGATGATATGTTGGCAATAATCGAACGTCACTTATGGCCAGCAAATGCTGCTGCTACAGGCAACATAATCAAAAATACCCCAACCCCCTGAAGGGGGTTGGGGGTGAATAATAATCAAACACGCACATGATCCTTACCAACAAAACATTTCTCATTACCGGTGGCGCATCGGGTCTGGGGCTGGCCACCGCACAACTGCTGGTTGATAATGGTAGTAACGCCGTGCTGCTTGACATTAACGCCACTGCGGGCGCACAGGCCGAACGACAGCTGGGCCCCAATGCCCGATTTGTTCAGACTGATGTTACGAATGACGACAGCGTTCAGCAGGCCATTGCTGTGGCCCGGAATCAGTTTGGGGGGTTACACGGTGCCATAAACTGCGCTGGCGTGGCTCCCGGTGAACGGGTAGTGGGTAAAAATGGGCCGCACTCGCTGGCAAATTTCACCAAAACCATTACCGTCAACTTGATTGGCACTTTTAACGTGATCCGGCTGGTATCGGCGGTGTTGCAAACCAACGAACCGGATGAAGGCGGGGAGCGGGGGGTATTGATAGCAACGGCATCCGTAGCGGCTTTTGACGGGCAGATCGGACAGGCAGCGTATTCGGCCTCAAAAGGCGGTATCGTCAGTATGACCCTGCCCATTGCCCGCGAACTGGCCCGCTTCGGCATTCGGGTGATGGCTATTGCGCCCGGTATTTTCGAGACACCCATGATGGCGGGTATGTCCGATGAAGTAAAAGCATCACTTGGTCAGCAGGTACCATTCCCGCCCCGGCTGGGTCAACCCCGTGAGTATGCCGCGCTGGCTAAACACATCATCGAAAATCAGATGCTCAACGGCGAAGTTATCCGGCTGGATGGGGCTATCCGCATGGCCGCTAAATAGGGTTTAGCGTCTCGTAAAACCGAATTATAACAATCAACTTAATTCTCGCCCATGTCACAAACTATTTTTATCACCGGAGCCTCCACCGGCTTAGGAAAAGCCACCGCTCTGCTGTTTGCCGGCAAAGGCTGGAACGTGATTGCCACCATGCGGAAACCTGAGCAGGCCACCGAACTGGCTCAGGTTGAGAACATCCGGCTGCTGCCGCTGGACGTTACCAGCCTGGATCAGATACGGGCTACCGTGCAGGAAGTGCTCGATTCGGGTAGGGTGGATGTCGTCTTTAATAATGCCGGTTATGGGCTGGCGGGTCCGCTGGAAGGCACGACCGATGAGCAGCTTGTGCAGGAAATCAATACCAACCTGCTGGGTGTGATTCGGGTAACGCAGGCGTTCATCCCGCATTTCAGGGAGAATCGGGCGGGCCTGTTTATTGCCACAACGTCGATTGGCGGGTTGGTAGCGTTCCCCTTTAACTCAGTGTATCATGCCACAAAATGGGCGCTGGAAGGGTGGAGTGAGAGCATGGCGTTTGAACTCGGGAAATTCGGCATCGGCATCAAAACCGTTTCGCCGGGTGGTATTCGCACCGATTTTGCCGGTCGTTCGCTGGTGCTGGCGCAGCACAACGCATACACGGACTTAGTGAATAAAGTAATGGCCCGATTCTCCGACCCCGCCCGGCAGTCGAACGGGTCAACGGCCGAACAGATTGCTGATGTTGTCTATGAAGCGGCTACCGATGGCAAGAATCAGTTACGCTATGTAGCAGGCGAAGATGCCCAAGGAATGTATGCGCAGCGGCTACAGGTGGGCGACGAAGCGTTCCGGGCGGGAGTAGAGACTGCATTTTTTGGCTGATACGATGGAGCATCAGAGACCATAGTGATAGGTCATTTGATGCCTTCTCCCAACTTGTTGGACAACTCGACGAAGCGGCTGGAGTATTTAAAGCTATACTTTTCTATCCAAAACCACGTTGCTTTTGTCATTCTGACATCAGGAGTAATCTCAAAAGCAACGTGGTTTTATAAAGTCTAAACAGCTTCTACTGATTAACGCGCTACTCCGCATTTTCTTCCCGTAATTTTTCAAAGATACCCCCGTTACTCGGGTTCGTGTTGGTAGCGTTCCCAAGCCTCGGGCTGTAACTGCTCTCTTACCCGCTTATTGTCATTCAATTGCTTCCACCCGATCAAGATAGACAGTAACCAGTTTGTTCTCGTTACTCAGCTCACAAACTGTCTGCCAGCAACTACTGATCCGTTCAAAAAAAGGACGCATTTTCAGGTTGCCAAAACTAATCAAAATTACACGCGGGGGCGGCTCCTTTAGTAAAATTCGGTTTGAAAAATCCGTGTCTTTCGTGATGATAGTGAGGGCGTTGTCTTTGGCATAGTTCCATATTTGACTGTCAGACCATTCATCATCAATGTCGTTCTGGTGGATGTATTGATCGGAACGCCAAAGCGAGAAGTAATAGGGTAGATTAGCGTCAATTAAGTAAGTGGGCATATCAGGCGGCCTGAAGCGGGCGAATGACGTAGTGCCGATTCATCAGTTGGGCCGCAAATCGCATGCAGGCCGCAATATCGTCGGGTTCCAGAGACGGATATTGAAGCAGTATCTCCTCGGCACTTTCACCCGCGCCCAGGAATTCCAAAATCGTTTGCACCGTAATGCGTTTCCCCCGTATTGTAGGTTTCCCGTTACACAAATCCGGGTCCAGCGTAATCCGTTCAGCTATGTATTCCATACGTTGAAAATACCGTTTTTTTGCCATTTACGCTAAAACGTCATCTCCGGTACCTCTCCTTCAACAACCAGTCTCCCCTCGGTTGCATTTCTGACTTCGTCTACGGATACGCCCGGTGCCGTTTCGAGCAGGCGAAATCCGCCTTCAGGCAGTATATCCAGTACCGCCAGTTCAGTCACTATTTTTTTGACGCAGCGCAGACCCGTCAGCGGTAGCGAGCACGTCTTTAGTAGTTTTGATTGACCGGCTTTGTTGACATGCTGCATGGCTACAATGATGTTTTCGGCGGAGGCCACCAGGTCCATCGCCCCGCCCATCCCTTTCACCATCTTGCCGGGAATTTTCCAGTTGGCAATGTCGCCGTTCTCCGAGACTTCCATCGCGCCCAGAATCGTCAGGTCGACGTGGCCTCCCCGGATCATGGCAAAACTCTCCGCCGAGCTGAACAGCGACGAACCGGCCAGCATGGTAACGGTTTGCTTTCCGGCATTGATCAGGTCGGCATCCACTTCCGCTTCTGTTGGGAAGGGGCCAATGCCGAGCAGTCCATTTTCGGATTGCAGCACGACATTAATACCGGCGGGGATATAATTAGCGACCAGCGTGGGGATGCCGATGCCGAGGTTTACGTAGTAGCCATCGCGGAGTTCGCGGGCAATGCGCCGGGCAATCTGGTGTTTGTCTAACATGATAGTCGGTAAGTCAGTAAGTTTGGTAAATCAGCAAGTCGGTAAGTCGGTAAGTACTCCCAAACGAAGCACTTACCGATTTGCTGACTTACGGACTTACCAACTTACTAACTGATGTGGTCCGTTGTTCGATGCGTTTTTCGTAATTAGTACCCTGAAAAATCCGGTTTACAAAGATGCCCGGCGTATGAATCTGGTTCGGGTCCAATTCCCCCGCCGGAACGAGTTCTTCCACTTCGGCAATGGTAATTTTACCCGCCGTAGCCATCATGGGGTTGAAGTTGCGGGCCGTACCGTTAAAAATCAGGTTGCCCGCCGTGTCGCCCTTCCAGGCTTTTACAAGGGCAAAATCGGCCCGTAACCACTCTTCAAGCAGGTACAATTTACCGGCGTATTCCCGAACCTCTTTACCTTCCGCAATTTCGGTGCCCACGCCCGCCGGGGTAAAAAACGCCGGAATACCGGCCCCACCGGCCCGGATACGCTCGGCCAGCGTTCCCTGCGGAATCAGGTCAACTTCCAGTTCGCCCGATAGAAGTTGCCGCTCGAATTCCTGGTTTTCGCCCACGTAGGACGAGATCATTTTTTTGACCTGCCTCGTTTTGAGCATCAGCCCGATACCGAACTCATCGACCCCGGCATTGTTGGAGATGCAGGTCAGGTTTTTAACGCCCGTTCGGAGCAGGGCCGCAATGCAGTTTTCAGGAATACCGCATAACCCAAAGCCGCCGAGCATTAATATTGCCCCGTCGGGGATGTCGGCTACGGCGGCATCGGCACCGGAAATCACTTTATTGATCATTGTCTGTAGTGAAATTTACGCAAACATACCGCCATCGGGTGGTCAGTGTGCTATAATTCGAGGTTAGCAGGATAGTGAAGCATCAGTTCAACGCATAGCCGATGGCCAATCTGGCCCTAAGTTCGGGATTGTTGCGAAAAGTCAAGCGCTTTGTGGGGCGTGGTTGTGCTGCATTGTCACCTTAGCTGAACAGGCAAACCCATACAAAACCAATTGATGACTATTTAAAGATTAATTTACAGGATTTGTGCATTATTCGTTTGATTTAATCAATTGATTAAAAACTTTACAAAATCTTTGGTCGTTGTTTATTTACAACATACTTTTGAGCGTCTTAATGAAAAAGGAAATGAATTGCCTCGTCTTACCAACCGAAGAACGCATTAAGGAAGCCGCCAAAACGGTTTTTCTCGAAAAGGGCTTCGATGGTACGACTACGCGGGACATTGCACAGGCCGCTGGCATTAACAGCGCGCTGATGAACTACTATTTTCGTAGTAAAGAGAAGCTGTTTCAGTCGATCTTCAACGACATGTGTACGCTCATGTTTGAAGGGATGCTGACCATCTTTAATCAGCCAATTAGTCTGAAAGAAAAAGTGTCAGCTTTCATTGATCATGAGTTTCAGATGATGAACAACAATCCTAACCTGGCCAATTTCATCATGAATGAACTGCACCGTAATCCGGAACGACTTTTTGAAACGATTGGTCTGGCCAAGAAACTTCCCGAATCTGTTTTTCAGCAGCAGGTCGATGAGGCCATCGCTGCCGGACAAATACGACCGGTTGATGCCCAGCACATCATGACGATGATCATCGCTAACACACAGTTTTTATTCGTTTCCAAGCCTATAACTATGCAATCGCAGGGCTTGGATGAAGAAGGCTTCAATGAGTTTGCGGTTCGCCATATGGAATACGTAAAGGATATGATCTGCACGTATCTTTTTTCGCCCCAGTCTACCGCCTGAATTTTTTTTGCACTTGTTTTAAACAAATGATTAAAGTAAATGATTAGTTGAATTGATAGCGCGGCAGGTCCGTGAAGGCATCCAGGAATTCCGGTATGTTCATTGTTACTAACCGGTCGGGCTTTGTACAGTTTATTCTGAGCAATACCCGTCCTGATGTATTTGCCGCGCTGCTCTTTTTTTGTCCGGTTATTAAACAAATGGTTAAACCATATCATTAAAACAAACCGATAAGAACGTATGAAAATCATTCGATGGGTGCTGGCTTCGGCTTTCACTATAGCAGCCTCATTAACTCAGGCTCAAGAGCTTACGCTTGATCAGCTGATTGAGCAGGCGCTCAAGAGCAACCAGGATGTGCAGGTGTCTCAACTCAATGAGCGCCAGACCGATGCCCAGATTAATCAGGTGAAAGCCAATGCCCGGCCACTGGTAAATCTCCAGGGTGATTACAAACGTTACCTGAAAATTCCGGGACAGGTCGTGCCGGCCAGTGCATTTGGTGGCCCGGAAGGCACGTATACGGCACTCGCGTTTGGCTTACCGTATAATTTATCGACCTCGCTGCAGGTAACGCAGGCACTGTATAATCCATCACTGGGACTCGGTCTGAAAATCGCTAAACTGAATCAGAATGTATCAGAACTACAAACTGTAAAGACGAAGGAAGACGTCGCGTATCAGGTATCAACCACCTACTACAATTTACAAACGGTATCGGCGCAGATGACGTTTCTGCGCAGCAACATAGCCTCCAGCGACCGCCTGATTAAACTGACCGACCTGCTGTATCAGAACAAGCTGTCGCAGGGTATTGACGTTGACCGGCTGCGGATTAACCGCACCCAGTATCAGACTCAGCTTGAATCGCAGCAGGCCACCTATCAGCAATTAGTCAACATGCTGAAATTCCTGACCGGCACGCCACAGGCCGATTCGCTCCGGGTAAAAACGGACATCGACCAGATTGCCGACGCACCTGCTTCGCTGGGCGATCAGCCCATTAACCGGACCGACCTGCTGTTGCTGGACCGTCAGAAGTCGATTAATGAGTTGAGTCAGCAAAACACGAAGGCTGGTTTTCTGCCAACGGTCTCGGCTTATGGCACCGGCAACAGCACGGTATACGCCATTGGTGGCGATAACTCGTACATCAAAAACCTGCCGGGCTATTGGTTTGGTCTGCAACTGAACTGGAATATCTACGATGGTTCGGCCCGGAAATCGAAATTACTCCAGCAGAAGATTGAGAATCAGAAGTACACGATCCAACTGGCACAGACTCGCGAATCGGTAACGATGGACGTCATCAACGGCCGCAACCGGTTTCAGGTGGAGCAGCGCAACCTCGACGCCAGCCGCGCACAGGTAGGCTTGGCTGAGAAAGTCTACACCCAGACGCAACTGCAATTCAAAGAAGGAACGGCCTCGCTAACCGAAGTGATCCAGGCGGAGAATTCCCTCCGCGAAGCCCAGAACAACTACCTCACTACCCTGGTCAACCTCCGCTCGGCCGAACTCGACTGGAAAAAAGCAACTGGTAATCTCATCACGAAACAATAACCAAACAACTTGAAAAATTATGAAACGCATCATCATTGTGCTTGCGCTCCTGAGTACGCTGGGCCTGACCGCCTGGACGCTGTTGAAAAACAAAGAAAAAGTGGAGGCCAAAGTATATAAGCCTAATCCTGACGCCCGGGTGGGGGTCCGCACCGCCATTGCCGAATTGCGCAATCTGGCGCAGGAAACTGAGTTTCTGGGTTCGTTCTCGCCTAACCGCGAAGCCGAGGTAAGTCCGCAGGCAGGCGGGCAAATTATCTCCCTTCCGTTTGAGGAAGGCCAAACTATTAGCGCTGGCCAGCTGATGGCCAAGCTGGACGATGAGCAGCTCCGCTACCAGGTTGAAGCCCTGCAGGTGACGCTGGAAGGCTATCAAAACGATTTGAAACGCTACGAGGTGCTGGTGAAAGGCGATGCCACACCCGCTGTCAATCTGGAACGCACGCAACTCAGCATCCGCTCAACGCAGGCCCAGATCAAGCAATTGCAGAAGCAGATTGCCAACACCACCATCACGGCACCCTTTTCCGGCATCATCACCGACAAACTGGTCGAGAAAGGCTCTGTGGTATCGATGGGGTCACCCATCGCGAAGATCACCGACATCTCATCGCTCAAACTGATGGTCGATGTGCCGGAAAAAGCCATCAATCAGTTTTGGACGGGCCAGACGATTCCCATCGAAACGGAGGTCTATCCCGACGCCCGTTTCACCGGTCGGGTATCGATGATTGCTGCTGAAGGCGATGCCGCCCACAACTACCCCGTTCAGATTACGGTCACTAATTCCGGTAAATACCCGTTGCGGGCGGGGATGTACGGGTCCATTGCCAATACGTCCACCCTGAAAAAGCAGACACTGGCCGTGCCGCGTCAGGCTATCCTGGGATCGGCCAAGGAACCGCAGATTTATGTAATTGAGAACGGCAGGGCAATGATAAAGACGGTTGAAATTGGCGCAACGACCAACGAATACTACGAGATCACGAAGGGCCTGAAAATCGGCGACCGGGTAGTGACCAGCGGTCAGATCAACCTGCAAAACGGCACATTGGTAACCGCTCAATGAGCGAATGGCGAATGAGCGACCGGGTCACCGGTGCGATGAGTGAATTTTGGCTAATCACTCAGGTACCAAAACGGTATACTGCTCATTCACTCAATTACTCATTCACTAATTGAAAAGCTATGAACTTCGTCGAAACCATCATCAAACGCCCCTCGCTCATTATCGTGCTGTTCGCGATTCTGACCATTGGTGGCCTGTTTAGTTATAATTTGCTGAGTTATGAGTTGCTGCCGGAATTCTCGGTGCCAACCATCACCATTACTACGGCGTACCCCGGTGCAGCCCCCTCGGAGGTAGAAACCGAAGTGAGTAAGAAGATCGAGGATGCCATGTCGGGACTCGATAATCTGGACGATATAAAATCCAACTCGTTCGAGAATGCCTCCGTAGTCGTCGTCCAGTTTAAGGCGGGCACCGACATTGACCTGTCCATGCAGGATGCCCAGCGGGAAATCAACAAAATGCAGAGCGACCTGCCCGACGATGCCGAAACGCCGTCGCTGGCAAAAATTTCGCCCAGCGACCAGCCGATCATGCAGATTCTGGCGACCTCAACGCTACCCAACGAAGTATTCTACCAGCAGATGGAAGACCGGTACCTGCCTCAGCTCCAGCAAATTGGCGGGGTAGCCGAGATTACGCTGGTTGGTGGCGATAAGCGCGAGATCCGTATCAACGTGAATGACGATAAGTTAAACTACTACGGCTTGTCGCTGCTCCAGGTAACGCAGGCCATCAACCAGGCCAACGTAGACTTCCCGACGGGGAAAGTAAAAAACACGACTGAAACCATGACGCTGCGGCTGGCGGGTAAATTCACGTCGCTGGATGATATTCGGAAATTAGTGATCGTTACGCCGGTAAACGGCAGTCCCATCCGGGTGGGCGACGTCGCCAACGTAACTGACGGACTGACCGAACCAACCAGCATCAGCCGCTACAATGGACGGGACGGAATAGGGTTATTCATCAAAAAACAATCGGACGCCAACGCCGTCGACATCAGCCGGATCGTGCAGGAGAAACTGGCCATTATCTCAAAGGAAAACGTCAAAGACCAGGTCAGGTTTGCCATTGCGGAGGACACCAGTATTACCACCCTGGCCTCGGTGGAAGCCGTTACGCACGATCTGATGCTGGCAATTGCGCTGGTGGCGGTGGTGATGCTGCTCTTCCTGCACAGTTTCCGCAATGCCTTTATCGTGATGGTATCGGTACCGGCGTCGCTGATTTCGGCTTTCCTGTTCATGTACGTGATGGGCTATTCGCTCAACCTGATGACCCTGCTGGCTCTGTCGCTGGTGATTGGTATCCTGGTCGATGACTCCATTGTAGTGCTCGAAAACATACAGCGACACCTGGAAATGGGAGGGCCGGCCAACCGGAAAGACCGCTGGCAGGCTACGCTGGACGGTATGAAGGAGATTGGCTTTGCGGCCGTGGCCATCACCCTGGTAATTGTGGTGGTGTTCGTGCCTATCACGTTCGTAAACTCGGTCGTCGCCGACTTGCTGCGTCAGTTTTCACTCACGGTGGCCTTCGCTACGATGGTTAGTTTGCTGGCCAGTTTCACGCTGACTCCCTGGATGACCTCGCGACTGGCCAAACTGGAGCACCTGAATCCGAAGAATCCGTTTGGGGCTTTTTTGCTCTGGTTCGAGGGCGGGCTGACCAGTCTGACCAAGTGGTATCACGGCAGTCTGGAATGGGTGTTGAGCCACAAACTGGCCTTTACCGGTATCCTGATCGCCATTTTTGCCTTCACCGGCTGGGTGATGAGTCTGGGAATTATCGGCTCGCAGTTTGTGGCGCAGGGCGATCAGGGGAAATTTCTGCTGACGATGAAAGTGGACAAAAGTGCGTCGCTGCAACAGAATAACCTGACGGCCCGGCGTATTGAGGAGTACCTGCGGAAAAAGCCCGAAGTGCAGACTATTTTCGCCAACGTGGGCGGGGCCAGTACGGGCGTGAACAGCACGGGTCAGGGCGAAACCAACCGGACGGAGCTAACCGTACAACTGGCAGAAGCAGATCTGCGGCCGGGACACAAGCTCACGGAGCAGTACATGATCGACGTTCGGAAAGAACTGGAAGATCGTTTTCCCGCCATTGAATTTAACTCGTCGGTTGTGGGGCTTGTGAATACGGGTGGAGCGCCCATCGAGATTTTCCTCAGTGGCGACGACCTCGACCAGAACCTGACTGCGGCCGAAAATCTGGCCAACCGGATTCGAAAAACACCCGGTGCCAACGACGTCAACGTATCCATTGAATCGGGCAACCCCGAAGTGCGCGTGGAAATCGACCGCGAGAAAATGGCCAAACTCGGGCTTGATATTGCCACCGTGGGCGGAACGCTGCAAAACGCCTTTGCCGGTAACGACGACTCTAAATTTCGCGACAAGGGCGAAGATTACGACATCCGCGTGATGCTGGATGCCTTCGACCGCAAGAACCCCGACGACGTAAAAAGCATCAACTTCATCAGTCCGTCGGCCAACCGGCCCGTGCGGCTGGCGGAGTTTGCCACCGTGACGCAGAGCAGCAGTCCCTCGCTGCTGGAACGGAAAAATCGCCGGTCGGCCGTTACCGTCACCGCCAACATGCTGGGTACGGGATCAGGTACGCTGATCAGCGCCATCCAGGCCGACTTACTCAGGAATCCGATGCCCGCCGGGGTTGCGGTAAGCTGGGGTGGCGATGCCAAAAATCAGAGCGAAGGCTTCGGATCGCTGGGGCTGGCCATGCTGGTGGGGCTGATGCTGGTGTACTTTATCATGGTGCTGCTCTACGACAGTTTCATTTACCCGCTGGTAGTCATGTTCTCGGTGCCGGTGGCGGTGGTGGGTGCCTTGTTGGTGCTGGCCCTGACCTCGCAGGATATTGGTATTTTCTCCCTGCTGGGCTTCCTGATGCTGATTGGACTGGTGATTAAAAACGCCATTCTGATCGTCGACTTTGCCAATCAGCAGAAAGCGCAGGGGGTTCCCTACCAGCAGGCGATTCTGCACGCGGGCGAAGAACGGTTGCGCCCGATCCTGATGACGACCATCGCTATGGTGATCGGGATGATTCCCATTGCTACGGCGTCGGGTGCCGGGGCCGAGTGGAAAAACTCGCTGGCCTGGGTGCTCATTGGTGGGCTGAGCAGTTCGATGGTTCTGACCATCTTTCTGGTGCCGATGGTGTATTACCTCGTCGACCGGACGCAGGAGTGGTTTGCCCAGCGGGTTGCCAGTGCCAAATCGACGCCGGTACGCGCACATACACCGGTTGTTGAACGCTAACGGGATAGCCAGTCCTGGTTCGGGGCTGGCTACTTTTAACCTTACTCAGCTAATACCATGAGCACCTACCAACAATTGAAAGACCTCATTGTGGCACAGGGTATTGTCACAGCATCCTTCATTCACCCGACCGCTCATCTGACCGACGATCTGCGCTACGATACCCGCGACATCGCCGAACTGGCGCGGATGGCCGAGCACTCGTTTCATATTCAGATTGGGCAGGAGGAGTACCCCGCTTTTACGGATCTGCGGGCAATCGTTCACCTGCTGAATAACAAACAGATCAGGCGTGACCTTACCAGTACGTTTTCCGATTATTTGTCACTGGGCTAAGTCTGCCCCTGCATCTCACCCTTCACTCACTATTTTTAAACGGTATTCTTTATGGTAACGACCCCATCCCAAGTGTCCCCGCTGTCGCCGTCAGCAACCCTTCTGGACGACTACGACCGCTGGCTGGCGTTTCTGAAAATGGCCCGGCGCACCACCCGCCGGTACGATCAGCAGCTGGCGCAAATCAGCCACGATTTTCCGCATCTGAGTTTCCTGAGTAACTACCTGCGGAATTGCATGGGCCATCGCATCCGGTTTTTTGGCCGTATGACGACCATGCTGACCAGCACCGCCAATCAGCTTCGAACCGACGCTGGTAATGAAACCCTGTACCAACGGCTGAAACAGGCGCATCCGGTCGTACAGGCGATGATTGTCGAGATGACAGACGCGTTTAATGACATTGAAGCCTCGTACCAAAATCTGTCGGTTAGCTGCGACGTATGCATACACCACAACCACCACTGAGCCATGCTGATGCGGCCCATCGATTAGTCGCCGTGCTGCGTCAGTTGGGTGTCGACCAGTCGGCTGCGCATCTCCTTGGCCTGTACTTCGCCCAGCCGGCAGACCCGGCTACCGCCAGTGGCCTGGATTTGCTGCTGACACTGGAGCACCAGTTTGGCCTGATGGTGTCGGATGAAGAACTGCAACAGGCCACGACTATTTTCAGTGCCATACCACTGCTGGAACATAAACTGCTGGCGTCTGCCTACCCGGTGCCCTATTACTGGCATCTGAGCGGGGATTGATGTGGCGGAAACCCACATGTGCTTAACAGCGTATCTGGGTGAGTGATAAGAAAGAGGACTAAAAGAAATCGGCGGACCTGCTTACAGGTCCGCCGATTCATGGATTGACTGGGTACTAATCTTATACTGTCAACTTTTTCATGTAGTTGGCATCGGTCTGGAGACTCGCGAGCGGAGCAGCGGGATAATCTTCCTGCTCGATGATAAAGTATTTCATGCCGTTGTCCATGGCGGTGCGCAGGATCTGCTTGTAGTTCACCACGCCCTGACCCAAGTCCTGCTGTACCACTTTATCCCCTTCTTTTTTGTAGTCTTTTACGTGGCAGAGTTCGTAACGTTTGCCGTACTTCTTAAGGTGAGCAATGGTATCCTCTCCGGCGGCCTCGCTCCAGCACATATCCAGTTCAAACATCACGTGTTTAGGATCGGTGTTGGCCAGCAGGTAATCCTGGGGCAGTTTGCCCTCCAGCGGCTTAAACGAGTAATCGTGGTTGTGGTAGCCGAACTTCAGTCCGCCTTTGCTCACTTCTTCGCCCACCCGGTTAAAGTCGTCGGTAATCTTTTTCCAGGCATCCCACGATTTCTGCGGACCCAGGTAGGGGCAGAGCAGGTACGTTAAACCCGCTTCGGAAGCCATGTCGATACTTTTCTTCAGCTCGTCGGGTTTGTTCACCTGACCGCCGTAGTTAAAATGGGTGCTGACCATCTTAACGCCCTGATCGTTCAAAAACGCCTTGATTTCTTTCGGCTGCATACCCCACAAAAAGCCCTGTGCGCCCGAATAGCTCTCAAATTGTTTGTAGCCCATTTTGGCCAGCTGAGTCATCACGCCTTTGGGGTCTTTGGGCAGGTCAGCCCGAACGCTGTACAACTGCACACCAAAGGTTTTAATGCTGGCACTGGGGCCGGCCAAAAGGTCGGTCCGGGAAAAAGCAAAGGCACCGGCGGCAAGCGCACCGGCTTGTTTCATGAAGTCGCGTCGTTCGAGTTGCATTATCAATAGGGGTTTTAAAGCGGAAAGTTGCGATTTTTGTCCTTTCTACTCTACTAAACGAATGAATTTTCCCAGGATATATTTGCAGTCAGGTAAAGATCAGGCAGTTCGGCGATTTCATCCGTGGGTGTTTTCGGGGGCTGTCGCCCGCATCGACGGCGACCTCACGGAAGGGGATGTAGTGGAGGTGTTCGATAAAAAAGAGAAGTACCTCGGCACCGGCCATTACCACGACAGCAACATTGCGGTGCGAATTTTCTCGTTTCAGCCCACCCTCAATGACGTTGCGTTCTGGACGGAGAAGCTTCGGGCCATCCGCGCCGTGCGGGCCCAGCTGCTGCCACCCGCCACCAACTGTTACCGGTTTGTGCACGGCGAGGGCGATGGCTGCTCGGGCCTGATCATCGATATTTACAACGGAGTAGCGGTGTTTCAGGCGCACTCCATCGGGATGCACCGCAACCGGAACACCATTGTGGAAGCCCTGAAAAATGTGTTTGGCGATGAGCTGACGGCGGTTTACGACAAGAGCAGCGAAACGCTTCCAGACAGCTACAGCACCAGCCTGACCAATGGGTATGTCTTCGGTGAGGTACCCATTCCGCATCCGGTTCAGGAGTACGGCCATACGTTTCTGATCGATTGGGTTACGGGGCAGAAAACCGGTTTTTTCCTCGATCAGCGCGAGAACCGGGCGTTGCTGGGCCGGTATTCGGCCGGGAAACGGGTGCTGAATGCGTTCTGCTACTCGGGTGGTTTTTCGGTCTACGCCCTCGCAGCCGGGGCCAGTCTGGTTCACTCGGTCGACGTGTCCCAGAAAGCCATTGACCTGACCAACCGGAACGTAACGGCTAATTTTGGCGAAACGCCCGCGCACCAGGCTTACGCTCAGGATGTGATGGCGTACCTGAAAGCGCATAACCATGAGTATGATGTGATGGTACTCGATCCGCCCGCTTTTGCCAAAAGCCTGTCCGCAAGGCACCGGGCCGTGCAGGGCTATAAACGCCTGAACGCCGAGGGGCTCAGGCGACTCGCGAAGGGCGGTATTCTGTTCACCTTCTCGTGTTCGCAGGTCGTCGACCGGGAGTTGTTCTATAACACCATTGTGGCGGCTGCCATCGAGGCTGGTCGGCAGGTGCGGGTGTTGCATCACCTGAGTCAGCCCGCCGACCATCCCGTAAATCTGTTTCATTCGGAAGGCAGCTACCTGAAAGGGCTGGTACTCTGGGTCGAATAGGGCCTGGATAGGTAGCGTATGATTGGCTTCCGGGCGGTGCCGCCGAAACAATTGGGGTTAGGAACGGATTAAAAAGGTAATCGCAACGTTAATCCACCAATCAGAACAAAATCATGGCAACGATCTATACCGCCCGTCAGCAGCGTGTTTTGCTGATCGTCAGTCTGCTCATTATCGGCGGGTTTATCATTGTCGGACTGAGCGGTTACGTTACATCATTTCTGGGTGCAGGCATTCTGTACGTGGTCCTGCGTCCCTGGTTCACAGCGCTGGTACATCGGCGCAAATGGAACCGGACTTTAGTTACGATTGGCCTCATTGTTTTCTCACTCTTGGTTATTGTACTGCCCTTTCTGGCCTTGAGTTTGATGCTGATCGACCGGATTCAGTATTATAGCCAGCACTCAGAGCAGATTCTGGGATTGGCTACCAAGCTTGAACAGCTCACTAACTTTAAACTGACCGATCAGAAAAATATTCAGACCCTCATTAGCCGGGGCGCTTCCTTTGCCTCCAGTGCATTGCCGTCTGTAGCGGGCGGGGCACTGGATTTTGTGGTGGTACTGGGCATGCTGTTCTTCGCGCTCTATTACATGTTTGCGGAAGAAGAAACGTTTCTGCGAGGTCTGGAGCGGTATCTGCCCTTCAAGCGAAGTGTCATGAACGAACTGGGCGATTCTCTTCAGAACAACGTAAATGCCAATGTGATCGGGCAGTTGCTGGTCTGTATGGCGCAGGGGGCACTAACGGGGGTGATGCTCTGGATATTTGGTATCCCGGATGCGCCATTCTGGGGGATCGTCTGCTTCTTTACGTCGTTCGTACCCGTCCTGGGTACACCCGTCGTCTGGGTGCCGGCCGGCCTGATTCAGCTTTCGCAGGGGAACACAACGCAGGGTGTCGGGATTTTACTGGTTGGTGCCCTCGTGCTGACGACCATCGACAATCTGCTGCGCATCACATTAGCCAAACGCATGGGCGACATTCACCCGTTGATCACGCTAACCGGCATTCTGTTGGGCGTTCCTATTTTCGGCATCGTAGGCCTGGTTATCGGGCCATTACTGCTGTCGTATTTTATCGTGCTGATTAAAGTATTTGAGAAGCAGAACAAGCGCCTGGAGATCGAAGAAGCCGAAGAAAAAGGGCAGCTGGCGAAGACCGAAGAGGTTGTTAAAGAGGCCACCCCAGCCGCAGACGTACCCGCATCCGTGGCCGCGCACTAAGCCAAAGGCCTGACTACTGCTTTTGTAACGCCCAGATGTAACAGGCGGCATTGGCCGTTGGTCGTTTCACAAAGGCGAAGACGGATACACCCGTGTGAGACGCTATGCCGTCGCAGTGCATAGAAACCGTCACCATAAACTTAGGGGCGTTGTTCAGTTTGGCCAGTGGAATAATGATTTCGTCGGTCGATGCGTTGCTGTAACCCGACTTTGTCAGGTCGCTTGAGGTAGTATCTTTCTGGGGGTATGTGCTGTAGGTGAATTGACGGGGCTGGCCACCACTGTCATAGCCGGAAACCCGAATTAGTACCCCATCGGCATAACTGTTTTCGCAGGGCCCTTGGGCAATAGCCATAGTGGGTTGCTGGCAGACGATTGGTTCATCCTTTTCAACCGACTTACAGGCGAAAAAAGCCGGAGTTGTCAGCAGGGCTATAATAAACGGAGTTGCTTTCATGAAGTGTAGCGTTTAGGATATGTCAACAACCTGCTGAGGCCGTATAAGTTTGCCGGTCAATCCATTTTAAAGACTGCTGTAGCGTACTTTGTACCAGCCCCGGTACGAGCGGGGCTTAAGTCTCCTTTGACCTGTGTAGAAATAAATTTCACCGCATTGTTGCTAAACAAGGCGGTTTTTTTATTTTTGCTCAAAATCGGTAACATAATTCCTGCGAGATTAAAATAATAGGATATCCATAATTTTTTGTACTATCTGTTTGTTATATGAGCAAAGTGGGTAGTACATTTAAGCACCCAATCGTAACGACTTAAATGAAAACAAACGTCATCTCGTCTTTACAGACCTACCGCTTTCAGGCCGGTCTGTCCAATCAAATCAGTAGTCAGTGGGCCGAAGAACAGGCCAACGAATGGTACGAACAGCAGCCCTGGCTGACGGGCTGCAATTTCAACCCCAGCACGGCCATTAACCAGCTGGAAATGTGGCAGGCCGAAACGTTCGATCCAGGCACCATCGACCGGGAGTTGGGATGGGCAAAGAGCCTGGGTTTCAACACCATGCGGGTATTTCTGCACTATCTGGTCTGGCAGCAGGACCCAACGGGTCTGAAGCAGCGCATGGACGAATACCTGACCATCTCGATGCGGCACGGCATCCGTACGATGTTTGTCTTTTTCGATGATTGCTGGAATAAAGAACCCGAATCGGGTCCGCAGCCCGATCCGGTGCCGGGTGTGCATAACTCGGGCTGGGTGCAGTGTCCCGGCCATCGGGGGGTGACCGACACCACGCTCTACCCGGTGCTACAGGCATACCTGACCGATATTATGACCCACTTTGCCGACGACGACCGCATACTCATGTGGGATCTTTACAATGAGCCGGGCAACTCAGGGCATAACAACGAGTCGGTTCCGCTGCTGAAGAAGGTGTTTGAGTGGGCCTGGTCAGTACGGCCGTCGCAGCCGCTGACGGTGGGCATCTGGAATTTTATCCCGGAGTTCGACCTGCTCAATACCATGTCGCTGTTCTACTCTGACGTCATCACTTTTCACCATTATACTGACATTCCCCATCTGGAAACCATCATTCGGAAATGTCAGGCGTATCAGCGGCCGGTGATCTGTACGGAATACATGGCTCGCACGAACTATAACTTCTTTGAAACGCATATGCCGATACTCCGGCGGGCGGGCATCGGTGCGCTGAACTGGGGCCTGGTTAGTGGCCGCTCCAATACGATTTATGCCTGGGGTTCGCCCGAGGCAACCCATACGGGGGAGCCCGCCGTCTGGTTCCACGACATTTTCCGGGCCGACGGCTCCTCGTTCGACGACCGTGAGGTAGCCTTTCTGCGGGCGATCACCGCCGATGCCGAACGCGAACTGGCGGAACAGGGCATGCTCGTTACAGCTTAGGCCGGTTTGCAGACACCTGCCAAAACTGAACTGCGCGCTGAGACGCGCCGGGCGGGGCGATTGACTAAAAACAAAACAGGCCGGTTCATCATGAACCGGCCTGTTTGCGTTTACTTTTTCGGGCGGACTTTTATGTCCTCAATCACCGTCGGGCCTGACATCTGCGCGCTGTCGGGCGGGGCTTGCTGATCCATCGTTGGGTTGCTCCCTGTTGTATCACCCTGTCGGCCCAACACACCCTTTGTGGTGTCGACGGTGCTGTTCACCGTTGCCTGTTCGGTGTTTTTATTGCCCGAACAGCTCAGCAGCGAGCTGCCCGCCAACAGGCCCATCCCAACGACTATCGAGGGGAGGAGCAATGGTTTTCTGGTATGCTTCATAGCTGAAAAGAAGTTGAGTTATGCATTTACCACGACCACATCGATCCGGCGGTTTTCGTGCCGCCCTTCCGAGGTTTTGTTCGTTGCCGTTGGTTTTTCGGCCGCGAACCCTTTCGTGCTAACCCGGTCGGCGGTAACGCCTGCCTTCACCAGAGCGGCTTTCACGGCGTCGGCCCGTTCCTGCGAGAGCGTCTCGTTGGTGGCCTCACTACCTGTATTGTCGGTATGACCCTCGATGCGAATGACCAGCGCCGGATAGGCTTTCATGATCTCGATCAGTTCGTTGACGTGTGTTTGTGACTCCGCATCAATGGCCGCCGAGTTGGTCGCAAACTTCAGGTTATCGAACGTAAACGTGCGGAACGGCGCGCGGGGCTTGGTGGACAGATAATCGGCTAAGGCCGCGTTAAACGACCGCTCGGCTACTTTCAGGCGTCGGCCACCGGGCAGTTCCACATCAACCTGAACGGCGGGTCCGTTGGTTTGCGCGCTGTCCGTCATGGCACCACCCGTTGCCGAAGCTACCGTGTCGGCCGTCACTGGCGGAGTGGCCATTGTTGTGGTCGAGTCAGTGACAACAGTCGTTGTTTCTTTCTTGTCGCCACCCAGGCAGCTGCGCAGCAGCCACAGCAGCAGAAGAATACCCAGCAGAATCAGCAGCCACCGCAGCCAGGGGGTTCCCTTGTCCGGCTCCACCGCAGCCACGGGCGTAGTTGGCGTCGAGTGCTTGATGGTTGTCGTTTCGGTACCAACTACCGTTATGCCGATCAGACTCAGCAGACTTCGCAGGGCGACGGGCATGGCATTACCCACAATATCGGCCTGTCCTTCCAGCGTGCTGGTCAGTCCGCCAGCCGTCAGTGCCGACGTGCCCGTTGACTGTCGGGTCAGGAGTCCCATGAGGCTTGAAGCTGCCAGTCCAAGCAACGAGGTGATGGAGGTCGATTTGGCTCCGCTGTAAGTAGCGATGGTATCGACGATGCGATTGATTTTATTCCCGAAGATGCGTGTCAGCAGGGTGTTTCCGGTCGTAACGGCCGTTTGGGTACGGGTAGAGTCCGTAAACGACTCGCCCAGGCTGGGGTACGGGGCAGATGCCTGCAAAAGAGACAGCAGTGATGCCGGTGCGCCGGGATCTTTACTGTGCTGCGCCACACCACCCACCACAGCGGGCAATACACCGTCGAGCGCTTTACTGATCACGGCGGGCGTTTCACCCAGCGTTTGGCTCAGGTGATTGATGGCGTTGTCGTCGAACTGCTCTTCGAGCAGTGTTAACAGGTTAGTTGTCATTGTTTACGTTGAGTTTGTTGCTTACGCCGGAGCGTTCCAGAGAAAACAACATGGCCTTCCGTACAATGTTTCAAATTCATACCCTACGCCCGGTTGTCGGCAGGCATTGCTGCCTGAATGGACGGAAGGTAATGGGGTATACGTGAGGTCGTGACCAAGCGTCAGGCAGTCGGCAGGCGGATCGTTCGGATTGGTAAAAGAGGGGGTGCCGCTCATCATGCATTTTCGGTCGTACATCAAAAAGAAGTATGAAAATGTACGGTAAACGGCGCTAAACTGGCTTTTTGCGAGTATGTTTGTAATTGCAGGCAATAGAATTCGTTGATAATTTATGTTTTTGCCAAATATTATATTACTTCTTTACCCCACTTTAGTCATAAATACTCATCAATGAAACGAAGGAATTTTATCCAGCAGGCCGGTCTGGGTGTTGGCGCGCTGATGGGCGCATCGGTACCGATTCTGGGTCATGCCGTACCGCTGGAACAACTGCTGGAACCCCGGGCCGATGTAGCAGCGAAGAAGCGAATGGCCGACATTGCGCTCAATGCCGCCAAAAGCAAAGGCGCAACGTATGCCGATGTGCGCATTGGCCGGTACCTGCAACAGTTCCTCTTCACGCGGGAAAAGCAGGTGCAGAATATCACCAATGCCGAGTCGTATGGCGTGGGTATCCGGGTTATCGCCAATGGAACCTGGGGCTTTGCCGCTACCAGCGACGTTACACCCGACGGCATTGCCAAATGCGCCCAGACCGCCGTTGCCATTGCTAAAGCCAACGCCCGCGTTCAGACCGAACCGGTGGTATTGGCTCCGCAGGCCGGTGTTGGCGAGGTGACCTGGAAGACCCCTTTAACTAAAAATGCCTTCCAGATTCCGGTACAGGAGAAAGTTGACTTGCTGATGAAGGTCAACTCCGAAGCCATGAAAAATGGCGCTGGTTTCGTCACCTCTAATCTCTTTTTCGTTAACGAGCAGAAATATTTCGCGTCGACGGATGGCTCGTACATCGATCAGGACGTGCACCGGATCTGGCCGACGTTTACCGTAACGGCCGTCGACCGAGCGGCTGGTAAGTTCAAAACCCGCGACGCCATTAGCTCACCAATGGGTATGGGCTACGAGTATCTGGATGGACTGGCGTCGGAAAAAATCCCCGGCCCGAACGGATTGGTTGGCTACCGCAATTCGTACGACATGGTCGAAGATGCGATCCTGGCGGCTAAGCAGGCTAAGGAAAAGATGACGGCCAAGCCAGTACAACCGGGTAAGTACGACCTGGTGCTCGATCCCAACCACCTCGGCCTGACCATCCACGAATCGGTTGGTCACCCCACGGAACTCGACCGGGTGCTGGGCTACGAAGCCAACTACGCCGGAACGTCGTTTGCCACCCTGGATAAATGGAAATCAAAGAACTTCAACTACGGTAGCAAATTCGTTAACATCGTTGCCGATAAGAAACAACCTTATACCCTGGGTACCGTCGGCTACGATGACGAAGGCGTACCCAGCAAGGAGTGGGATTTAATTAAAGACGGTATTCTGGTGAACTACCAGGCCATCCGCGATCAGGTGTCTATTCTGGGTGAAAAAGAATCGAACGGTTGCTGTTACGCCGACAACTGGGATTCTGTTCAATTCCAGCGAATGCCGAATGTATCGCTGAAACCGGGTACCGAAAAACGCTCGGTGCTGGATATGATTAAAGGAGTCGAGAAAGGTATCTATATTATCGGCCGGGGTTCGTACTCCATTGATCAGCAGCGCTATAACTTCCAGTTTGGTGGTCAGCTGTTTTATGAGATCAAGAACGGCGAAATTGCCGGTATGCTCGATGACGTAGCGTATCAGTCGAACACACAGGAATTCTGGAACTCCTGCGTTCAGCTCTGTGACAAGGACGATTACCGCACGTTCGGCTCGTTTTTCGATGGGAAAGGGCAACCTTCTCAGGTGAGTGCGGTCTCGCACGGCAGCGCGACTACCCGCTTCAATGGCGTCAATGTGATCAATACCGGACGGAAGATTTAAACTACTTATGCCACAGTGCGTCTCTGTGAACCGCTGTGATCCAACTTTTACAACAATGGCCATCCTAACAAAAGAAGAAGCAAAAAAGATAATTGACAAAGTGCTTGGCTACGCCAAAGCGGATGAAACCGCCGTAAGCATTTCGGGCGGGCGCACGGGGAATATCCGGTATGCCCGTAACTCGGTATCGACCAGTGGCGAAAGCAATAACCTGGCACTGGCGGTTACGTCGGTATTCGGTAAAAAGTCTGGTACGGCCACCATCAACGAGTTTGATGATGCGTCGCTGGAGAAAACAGTACGTCGGGCAGAAGAGATTGCTCGGCTGGCTCCCGAAAACCCGGAGTACATGCCCATGCTTGGGCCGCAGACGTACCTGAATACAAACCCGTACGCAGAAACTACGGCAAAGATCGACCCTGACTACCGGGCGCAGGCCGCTTTCGAGAGCCTTGACCCCTGCCGGAAAAAGAACCTGACGGCGGCTGGCTATCTGGAAGATTCAACCTCGTTTACGGCGCTTGGCAACAGTAAAGGGTTAGTGGCTTACAACAGAGCCACATCCGTCGATTTTACAATTACCGTTCGTACGGCTGATGGGTTAGGTTCGGGATACGCCATTCGTGACGTAACCGACGTGTCGAAACTCAGCACTAAGGACGCTACCGAAGTGGCTATGCAGAAAGCGCTGGCATCGGTAAATGCGCGGGCACTGGAGCCGGGTAAATACACCGTAATTATGGAGCCTGCTGCTACAGTAGAGCTGCTTGGCAATATGATGGGCAGCATGGACGCTCGGAATGCGGACGAAGGGCGTAGTTTCCTGAGCAAAAAAGGGGGTGGTACCCGTCTGGGCGAGAAATTGTTCGATGAGCGGATCACGATTTACTCCGATCCAACCAACCTTGAAATACCTGATTCCGCCTTTGGTGGAGGAGGTGGCGGTGGTGGTGGCCGGCGCGGTGGTGGCGGACCTGATGGTCGCCCGCAGGAAAAGGTGACCTGGGTCGAGAATGGTATCGTTAAAAACATGTACTATTCCCGCTACTGGGCTGACAAAAAAGGCGTGAAAGCCATACCCCCTCCAGGAGGATTTATCATACCAGGTGGCACCCAGTCACTGGCAGAGATGATCAAGAGTACGGAAAAGGGAATCCTGGTGACGCGGCTGTGGTACATCCGCGCCGTTGATCCACAAACCCTGCTCTACACCGGCCTAACCCGCGACGGGACGTTTTACATTGAAAACGGTCAAATCAAATATCCGGTGAAGAACTTCCGCTTCAACGAGAGCCCGGTCATCATGCTCAACAACCTCGAAGCGATGGGTAAGCCTATCCGGGTTGGTGGTAACCTGATTCCGCCGATGAAGATTCGGGATTTCACGTTCTCGTCACTCTCCGACGCTGTATAAACTTTCTCCACAAAGATGCACCAAGAGACACTGAGACACACAGAGGATTCATTAGCTACAATTACTATCGGAAAGGCCATTGAGGTACACAGGGCATTAGGACCTGGCTTGCTGGAATCGGCCTATCAGGAATGTTTATGCTACGAACTTCAGTAAGCAGGATTGTCTGTTGAACGAGAGAAACCAATGCCTATCGTCTACAAAGATGTTGCTCTGGAGCATGGCTATCGATTAGATCTGTTAGTTGAAAATAAGCTGGTTATTGAACTCAAAACTGTAGAGGCTTTGAATGACTTGCATATGGCTCAAATTCTAACTTATCTGAAATTTGGTCATTATCGCTTAGGGTTGCTGATTAACTTCCGTGTCAAAATACTCAAGGATGGCATTAAACGTTTCTCAAATTTTTCTCTGTGAATCTCCGCGTGTCTTTGTGAATCTCTGTGACCCCAACTAAAAAAACATGAATCGTCGAGATTTTAATCAACTCCTAAGTATGGGTACCGCAGGCATACTCATGCCAGCGGTACCAGCTTTCTCCCGTTCGATAGCGCCCGAAGCCCTGTTGGATAATCATATTGATGTGGCCCTTAAAAAACGGCTGGCCGATGCCGCTCTCAATGCAGCTAAGGCAAAAGGCGCTACCTACACTGATGTGCGGATTGGTCGTTACCTGAATCAGTTCGTTCTCACGCGCGAAAACAAAGTGCAGGGCATTGTCAATACCGAGTCTTACGGGGTTGGTGTTCGGGTGATTGCCAATGGCTGCTGGGGCTTTGCCGCCGTGGCCGATGCCCGCGATGAAGCAACTGTGGCTAAAGCGGCCGAAACCGCCGTGGCTATCGCCAAAGCAAACTCCCGGCTATTGATTGAGCCGGTGCAACTGGCCCCACAAAAAGGCTTCGGCGAGGTAAGCTGGAAAGCACCCATCAAGAAGAACGCCTTCGAGGTGCCTATTAAAGAAAAGGTCGATTTGCTCCTGACATCCAACGCGGCTGCCATGCAAAACGGCGCCAACTTCGTGAATTCAGTACTGTTCATGGTCAACGAACAGAAATACTTTGCCTCGAGCGATGGTACGTATGCCGACCAGGATATTCACCGCATCGGGCCCAGTTTCACGGTAACTGCGGTTGATCCGCAAAGCGGAAAGTTCTCCACCCGGAACTCGCTGAGCGCACCAATGGGAATGGGCTATGATTACCTGCAAGTCAACCCAAGTGATAAAGTAGCCGGCGTCACCACCCGGTACAATAAAGGGTATGACATGCTGGAGGATATCACGTTGGCAGCTAAGCAGGCAAAAGAAAAACTAACGGCAAAGTCCGTGGAGGCCGGTAAATATGACCTCGTTCTGGATCCGTCTCACCTGTGGCTGACCATCCACGAATCGGTTGGTCATCCGCTCGAACTTGACCGTGTACTGGGCTACGAAGCCAACTATGCCGGAACGTCGTTTGTGACGCTGGATAAATGGAAGTCGAAAGACTTTAGCTACGGAAGCAAGCAGGTAAACCTGGTTGCCGATAAAACACAGGTCGGTTCTCTCGGGGCCGTTGGCTATGATGATGAAGGTGTCGCTACCCAAAAATGGGATCTGGTCCGGGATGGTATTCTGGTAAACTACCAGGCGATTCGTGACCAGGTACACATTCTCGGCGAGAAACAATCACAGGGCTGCTGCTACGCCGATAACTGGAGTTCGGTGCAGTTCCAGCGCATGGCCAACGTATCGCTGGAAGCCGGTAAAACGCCCCTGTCCGTACAGGACATGATCAAGGATGTGAAGAAAGGGGTTTACATCATCGGTGATGGCTCATTCTCCATCGATCAGCAGCGGTACAACTTCCAGTTTGGTGGTCAGCTGTTCTACGAAATCAAGGATGGACAGATCGTCGGGATGCTGAAAGACGTGGCCTACCAAGCAAACACGCGGGAGTTCTGGAATTCGTGTGTAGCGGTTTGCGACGAGAAAGACTATCGGCTGGGCGGTGCCTTCAACGACGGAAAAGGCCAGCCTTCGCAGTCAAGTGCGGTCTCGCACGGCAGCGCCACGGCTCGTTTTAACGGTGTCAACGTGATCAATACGGCTCGGAAAATCTAAATCGTCATGCCACAGAGTTTCACGGAGACGCACGGAGGGACACAGAGATTTTACTTTTCTCCGTGCACCTCCGTGCGTCTCCGTGAAACTCTGTGACCCAAAAATAATGGCTATAATTCTCACCGAAACCGAAGCTAAAACGTTGCTGCAAAAGGCCTTAAGTTATTCAAAGGCCGACGAATGCGAAGTGCGCCTGAATGGCGGACAGATTGGCAACATCCGCTATGCCCGTAATCAGGTATCTACCAGCGGTATTACAGTCAACCAGACACTCGCCGTACAGTCAGCTTTTGGCAAGCGCACAGGCGTCGCTACCATCAGCGAATTTGACGATGCGTCGCTGGAGAAAGTAGTGCGTCGGGCGGAAGAACTGGCACAGCTGGCTCCCGAAAATCCGGAGTATATGCCGATGCTGGGACCACAGACGTACGTTAAATCGAACGGCTTTTTTGATAGTACCGCCAACATCACGCCCGACCAACGTGCGGAGGCTGTCGCTAAAAGTCTGGCTTTGTTGAAGGGGCAGGACGTGAATGCCGCCGGGTATTTAGAGGATAACCGGGTATACTCGGCCCTGATGAATTCCAAAGGACTGTTTGCCTACTACCCCAGTACCCGCGCTAACTTTTCATTAACGGTTCGTACCGACGATGGCAAGGGTTCGGGATATGTGGCTAAGGGATATAGTGACTTCAGTAAACTGGATACCGTTGCGGCTACCCGGATTGCCATGCAGAAAGGCATTGGCTCGAAAACGGCGCAGGCGCTGGAGCCGGGTAAGTACACCGTTATTCTGGAACCCACGGCGGCTGTTGTGCTGCTGGAGGGTATTTTTCGCAATATTGACGCGCGATCGGCCGACGAAGGGCGGTCGTATTTCAGTAAGGCAGGTGGTAAGTCACGACTGGGCGAGAAGATCGTAGACGAACGGGTTACCCTGTACTCTGATCCAACCAATCCAGACCTGCCTGCTTCGCCCTGGGCGGGCGACGGACAGCCGCAGGGCAAGACGACCTGGATCGAAAACGGAGTCGTTAAGAACCTGGCCTATTCCCGGTTTTGGGCACAGAAACAGGGCAAAACCGCGCTGCCATTTCCGGGTAACATGATTATGGCGGGTGGCGACTCGTCGCTGGAAGAGATGATCAAAAGTACACAACGCGGTATTTTGGTGACCAAACTCTGGTATATCCGCCCGGTAGACCCGCAAACGATCCTGTTGACCGGCCTCACCCGTGATGGAACGTTTTACATCGAAAACGGCAAGATCAAGCATGCTGTTAAGAACTTCCGCTTCAATGAGAGCCCTATCATTATGTTGAATAACCTCGAATCGCTGGGTAAACCGGAGCGCGTGGTTAGTACAGAATCTGACCAGAATTACCTGATTCCACCGATGAAGATTCGGGAATTTACCTTTACCAGTTTATCAGACGCCGTATAAAATCACGTATCCCGGACGGTCGTATCCCAGCCTTCCGAAATACTACACCCATAAACCACCCACGCTCTTGAACCGCCGGAATTTTAATCAGCTTTTTGGCATGGGAGCCGCAGGCATACTGATGCCGACGCTACCTGCTTTTTCTCGTTCGGTATCGCCCGAAGCCCTGTTAGACAATCACATCGATGTGGCCCTTAAAAAGCGACTGGCTGATGCGGCTCTTAATGCGGCCAAGTCGAAAGGGGCCACGTACGCGGACGTACGAATTGGTCGTTACCTGAACCAGTTCGTTGTGACGCGGGAAGATAAAGTGCAAAACATTTTGAATACCGAGTCCTACGGGGTCGGTGTTCGGGTAATTGCCAACGGCTGCTGGGGCTTTGCCGCCATCGTCGATGCCAAAGATGAAGCTGCAATGGCCAAAGCCGCTGAGCAAGCTGTAGCCATTGCTAAAGCGAACGCCCAACTGATGAAAGAGCCGGTACAACTGGCTCCGCAGAAGGGCTATGGCGAAGTAAGCTGGAAGGCACCCATCAAGAAAAACGCCTTCGAGGTACCTATCAAAGAAAAAGTCGATCTGCTGATGGGCGTGAATGCCTCGGCACTGCAAAACGGTGCCAACTATGTCAACTCGGTGCTATTCATGGTCAACGAGCAGAAGTACTTTGCGTCAACTGATGGCACGTATGCCGACCAGGATATTCACCGGATCTGGCCGACCTTTACGGTGACGGCCATCGACCCAAAGACTGGTAAGTTCGAGACGAGGAACTCATTGAGCGCGCCGATGGGGATGGGCTACGATTACCTGCAGGTGAACCCCGCCGACAAGGTTACGGGTATCACTACCCGGTATGGTAAGGGCTATGATATGCTCGAAGATGTAACGGCTGCGGCTAAGCAGGCCCGGGCAAAACATGCGGCCAAGTCGGTAGAAGCGGGCAAGTACGACCTTGTTCTGGACCCTTCTCACCTCTGGTTAACCATTCATGAATCGGTTGGCCACCCGCTGGAACTCGACCGCGTACTGGGCTACGAAGCCAACTTTGCCGGTACCTCATTTGCCACGCTGGATAAATGGAAGTCGAAAAACTTCAACTACGGCAGCAAGCGGGTGAACCTGATTGCCGACAAAACGCAGGTCGGTTCACTCGGTGCTGTTGGTTGGGATGATGAGGGCGTCGCCACCAAGAAGTGGGATCTGGTAAAAGACGGAACACTGGTAAATTACCAGGCCATCCGCGATCAGGTACACATCATCGGCGAAAACGAATCGCAGGGTTGTTGTTACGCCGATAACTGGAGTTCGGTGCAGTTTCAGCGCATGGCCAACGTATCGCTGGCAGCCGGTAAAACGCCCCTGTCCGTGCAGGACATGATTAAAGACGTTAAGAAGGGTATTTATATCATCGGTGATGGCTCATTCTCCATCGATCAGCAGCGGTACAACTTCCAGTTTGGTGGTCAACTGTTCTACGAAATCAAGGATGGA
This sequence comes from uncultured Cytophagales bacterium, assembly GCA_964251665.1. GTDB lineage: Bacteria > Bacteroidota > Bacteroidia > Cytophagales > Spirosomataceae > JBBQLG01. Next base: position 229,958 of record CAXUKO010000007.1, on the reverse strand, counting down.
CAGATCGCTGGGATGCTCAAGGATGTAGCGTATCAGTCGAACACGCAGGAATTCTGGAACTCCTGCGTGGCCGTTTGCGACGAAAGCGATTATCGACTCGGCGGGTCGTTCTTCGACGGAAAAGGCCAGCCTTCGCAGAGTAGCGCGGTCTCGCACGGTAGCTCGACAGCTCGCTTTAATGGTGTTAATGTGATCAACACAGGTCGTAAAATTTAAATCCCTGTGACCCAAAACATATGGCTACTATCCTAACCGAAGCAGAAGCTAAAGTGCTGTTACAGAAAGTGCTTAGCTATTCAAAAGCCGATGAGTGCGAAGTAAATTTGTCGGGCGAAGAGCGGGGAAACCTGCGTTATGCCCGCAATGAAGTGTCCACGAGCGGTGCCTTAACCAACCAGAATTTAGTGGTGCAGTCTGCCTTTGGCAAGAAGGTCGGTACGGCCACCATTGATGAATTTGATGACGCATCGCTGGAAAAAGTCGTACGCCGGTCCGAAGAGCTCGCCCGGTTGGCACCCGAAAATCCAGAATATGTGGGTATCATAGGTCAACAGCAATACCTGAAATCGAACGGATTCTTCGAGTCGACCGCCAATATCACTCCAGGTACGCGGGCCGAAGCCGTAGCAAAAAGTCTGGCTCCGATCAGTGATCAAAAACTGATCGCGGCTGGTTTTCTGGAAGATCAACGGGGCTACAACGCCCTGATGAATTCCAAAGGCTTGTTTGCTTACTATCCCAGCACGAATGTCAACTTTACCCTCACCGTCCGCACCGATGATGGCAAAGGGTCTGGTTATGTAGCGCGGGGCTACAGTGATTTTAGCAAGCTGGATACGGCCGCTGCCAGTCGGATTGCCGCCCAGAAAGCGGCTGGTTCGCGCGAGGACAAAGCCCTGGAGCCGGGTAAATACACCGTTATTCTGGAGCCAACAGCGGCTGTTGTCCTGCTGGAAAATATCTATTACAACATGGACGCCCGCTCGGCCGATGAAGGGCGGTCGTATTTCAGTAAAGCTGGTAACAAGTCTCGGTTAGGCGAGAAGATCGTGGACGAACGCGTCACGATTTACTCCGATCCTACCAACCCTGAACTACCCGCTTCGACCTGGGCGGGCGATGGGCAGGCGCAGGCTAAAACGATGTGGATCGAAAAAGGCGTGGTTAAAAATCTGGCGTATTCACGGTACTGGGCGCAGAAGCAGGGTAAAAAAGCCCTGCCATATCCTAACAACGTGATTATGATGGGTGGTAACTCGTCGCTGGAAGAGATGATTAAAAGTACGCAGCGCGGTATTCTCGTGACTAAGCTCTGGTACATCCGCGAAGTGGACCCGCAAACAATCCTGCTGACCGGCCTAACCCGCGACGGGACGTTCTACATCGAAAACGGTAAGATCAAACATGCCGTTAAGAACTTCCGGTTCAACGAAAGTCCGGTAATCATGCTGAATAATCTCGAATCGCTGGGCAAAACGGAGCGGGTCTTAAGTACGGAATCGAACCAAAGCTACCTGGTGCCGCCAATGAAAATTCGGGAATTCACCTTTACGAGTTTGTCCGACGCAGTGTAGCCTCATGACTCGACGGCATACTGACTGTATATCGTCGAGTGATAATGTGTTATCTTTATTCGTGTACTAAAGTAGGCTAGCTGTGGTTTCTCAATAAATGGGAGTAAACTATTGCCAGTTGAGCCGCGGATAAACTGGATGCTTCGCAGCGCGAATTTGCGCTGATTTTTAAAAATCCGTATTAATCCGCCCTGCGAAGCATCCTGTTTATCCGCGGCCCATTTTCATCAGAAAGACCTGACTGCGATGTATAGCAGACCTGAGTCAGAAAGTCTTTTCGTACTAACTCAACTGAAACGTCTCAACACGATGAAACCGTTCTTTTTTACCCGAATCCAATACACCTCCGGGAACTGGGATACCGACCAGCGGATGCCGTCGAATCTGCTGCATTCGCTGGTGGAGTACACAACCATTCCGGTTGACCAGAAGGAAAAAGTCGTTCAGTTGAGCAGTGCCGAGATTTTTAAAAGTCCGTTCTGCTACCTGAGTGGCCACAAACTGGTCGAGTTTTCGAGTCTGGAGCGCGACCACTTTAAGCGGTATGTGCAAAACGGCGGGTTTGTGTTCGTGGATGATTGTAACCACGACATTGACGGTCTGTTTGCCAAGTCGTTTGAACAGGAAATGGAGCGGACATTTGGGCCAAAGGCTTTACAGAAGATCCCTAAAAACCACCCGATTTATACTTGTTTTTTTAAGTTTGAAGATGGCCCGCCAACCACATCGTTTGAATTGAATGGCTGGGGGGATGATCTGGTGCATGACTACCTGAAAGCCATTACCGTTAACGGCCGAATCGGGGTTTTATACAGCAACAAAGATTACGGCTGCGAGTGGGATTACGACTTCCGCAATAAGCGCTTCCTGGCCGAAGATAATACCAAGTTTGGCGTCAACATCGTGACCTACGCCCTGACCGCCGTTAGTGGTTTGTAGTTGGCGGTTTTAACCACTAACGACAAACCACCAACGGCCCCCTGCTTCTGATACAACCTGATAAATAGATAATTTGGAAACTCAGCAACTAAACCATTACAAAACCCTGGTAGCCAAGCTACCCACACTGAAACAGGAGATCGGCAAAGTCATAGTTGGGCAACAGGAAGCCATCGACGAAGTACTCATTTCGTTGTTAGCGGGTGGGCATTGCCTGCTCGAAGGCGTTCCCGGCCTGGCCAAAACCCTGATGGTGAAGACCATGTCGGATGCCCTGGCGATGTCGTTCAAACGTGTCCAGTTTACGCCCGATCTGATGCCCGGTGACATTGTCGGGACTGAAATTCTGGAAGAAGACCACGAGACGGGGAAGAAGTTCTTCAAATTCAACCAGGGACCACTGTTCGCGAATGTGGTGCTGGCCGATGAGATTAACCGAACACCGCCCAAAACGCAGTCGGCCCTGCTGGAGGCCATGCAGGAGGGACGGGTTACGTACGGTGGTATCGATTATCCGCTGCCCAAGCCCTTCCTTATCATTGCCACCCAAAACCCGATTGAGCAGGCAGGTACCTACCCATTGCCCGAAGCCCAGTTGGATCGCTTTCTGCTCTACATCAACCTCAGCTACCCGTCCGAGCAGGAGGAGTTGCAGGTCCTGCAACGCACTACCGGCACGGCCAAAACGCAGTTGCAGACAGTATTAACCGATGAGGATATCCTGGATTTGCAGAAACTAACGCGTCAGGTGCACATCAGCGAGGAACTCATTAGCTACATCAACCGACTCGTTCGGGCTACGCGGCCACGGTCCGACGGTTCGGCGGACAGTCCGTCAGCCTTTGTGAAGGAGTGGTGCGACTGGGGTGCGGGACCACGTGCGGGTCAGGCGCTGGTGCTTTGCGCTAAAGCCCGGGCGGTGCTGAACGAACGGTTCTCGGTTGTTCCCGACGATATTCAGGCGCTGGCTTTTCCGATTTTGCGACACCGTTTGGCGCTGAATTTCCGCGCGGAAGCCGAAGGTATTACTACTGACCGCGTAATTAGGGAGTTGCTTACTGTCATTAAATAGCCGTGAGTGAGCATTGATTGTCGTACCAGATGTGGCAGTCAATAACTACTCAAGGACCAGGAATGACTACTAAATGACAACCAAATGGCAACACTCAGCACAGACCTTATTAAGCTCAACAACCTGCAACTAGCCGGGAAACTGGTCAGCGATGAGTTGTTGTTGGGTATTCAGGCTAGTAAGCGCATTGGCGTCGGGACCGAATTTGAGCAGTATCGCCACTATACGCCCGGCGACGATCCGAAGCGCATCGACTGGAAACGCTTTGCCAGTACGGGTAAGCACCTGATTCGTGAATCGTCGACGGAAAGTAATCAGCAAATCCGGTTTGTGCTGGACTTGTCGGGGTCGATGAATTACGCGGAAGCGGGTGTAAGTCGGTTGAACTACGCTAAACTGATATTGGCATCGCTGGCGTATCTGGGCTACCGGCAGAATGATCAGCTCAGTCTGTACACCCTGCAAAATGGGGCAGTGCAGGCGATGGTGCCAACGGACGGGAAAGGCGGTCCATCGGTCGGGTTTCAAAAGATACTTTACGCCCTGCAAACCGCGCAGGCTTCCGGGCCATGGGTTGGTAAACAGCCGCGCTTTCCTGAGTTTCAGCATAAACAGAAGGAACTACTGATCCTGGCCTCCGACTTTTTGCAGGTGGGCGATGAGTGGCTCTCGCTGATAAAAAGCCTGGCTGGACCTCGTCGGGAGATCGTCATTTTCCAGATTCTGGGCGACCAGGAAACCGAATTCGATTTACGGGGCTTTTACCGGTTTCAGGATCTGGAAACCGGCCGGGAAATCGAACTACAGGCAGAAGCCGTACGCGACGCTTTTCAGGCCACCGCCACCGACTACCTGACGAAACTGGAAGAAGCATTGCGCATGCCGCACGTTCGGTTAATTCGGGCGAAACTGAGCGAGCCCATAGCCCTGGTGCTACGGCAGTACCTGACAAATACAGTTTAGTTTATAGTTTGTGGTTTGTCGTTGAAGCCAACGACAAACCACAAGCCACGAACGACAAACCATAAACTAATCCAATGTCCTTCATCAATCCGTACCTGCTGTGGGGCAGCGTCGCCGTTGCTATTCCGATCCTTATCCATTTCTGGCATCAGAAACGGGGCAAGGTGATTGAGTGGGCCGCTACGCAGTGGCTCGTCGAGAAGAATCAGCAACAACAGCGCGGCCTGAAATTCGACAATCTGCTGCTGTTACTGCTGCGGGCACTGATCGTGATTTTGCTGGCTGTTATGCTAAGCCAACCCATACTGAACGGGTCAGTTAAAGGCGAAGCTATCCAGCAGATTCATCTGGTGCAGCCGGATGCGTTACTGGTCAATAACTTCCGCTTTGAACTGGAGGAGGCCCTGAAAAAGGGGGAGCCTGTATACTGGGCTAACGTAGAAACAGCGCCTGTTACGGCTCTTACATTGCCACAACGTTCGGAGAGGTTTACCGTCCTGACGCTGCAGTCAGCCATAAACAAACTTCAGAAGCAGAAAGGACAATTGCATCTGTATGTGCTTAACACGCAGCAGCTAGCCGATGTGCCGTTCATCTACGTACCAACCCGTTTTCGGTTGCACACGCTGGTGGACTCAGTCAGTGGACAGCGCCGATTCCTGGCCCTGAATCAAACGAAGCTGTTTGTGAACGCGTCGGGCCAACTAACAAACGGAGCGGCTTTGCCGCAGGCAGTGCGGTATACCACGGCACCCGCCAACGAAGGGGCGCTGGCGGTTTCACTCAATTTTCGTAATAAAGTGGAACAGCAGACGGTTCAGGCGGCTCTCGACGCTCTGAACGACGTCTACAAACTTAACCTGTCTACAGATGCGCAGGTCGTGCCAAATAAGCGCTACGACGTTGTATTTACGGACCAGTCGCCAGCTATGCCAGCATCAAAAACGTTGTATATAGTCTCTGGGGCCGACCAGCCGTCCATGGCGGCCAATATTGTTCACGTTAGCGGGTCGTTCAATCCGCAAACGTCGGATATAGTTGCCGGGGGGCAACTGCCCGAGTGGCTGGGTGAGCGGCTGGTTTCGTATTTCGGGCTGAATACAACACGTTTACCGCTGAGTCAACAGCAGCTTAATGCGCTGTTTGTGCCGGCTAAACAAACAGGGAATAAGCATACGGACGCTGATGATTCAGCCCCTATTCACGGCGGACTACTGCTGGTATTTGTGATCTTGATTGGTGTTGAACGCTGGCTTGCTTTGACAAAAAACGCATGAACGAACTCAAACGCACCCTATCATCCGTGCTGTATCAGCTCTACACCAACGCCTTGTTGGTGAGCGTATTATTGGGCGTATCGGCCTACCTCATTACAGCCACCTTTACGAAGTGGCAGCCCATCGCGTTTCTGGCCGGATTGTTCGGTTTGATGGCGGGTCTGGCACTGAGACGGATTGATCAGAACAAGCGGCCACAGGCTATTCAGTTGATCCACCAGCGCGTGTCGGATTCGGAATACAGCCTGCATCTGCTGGATAAATCCGATCTGAATATTGCCGATCAGCTTCAGCTCGACCGATTAAACGAACGGCTTCAACGTGTAGAAATGCCAACCGTGGCTTTCGCCGGATTAGGCACGTATATCGCCGTATTATTGGCGTCGGTGCTGCTTTACATTGGCTACCCGTTGCTCACTAAAACGCAGTCGCCCATACAGAAAGCACTGCTGGGAGTAACTGCTTCTGAGCCTGCAAAACCACCCGTACCGCCCACGTTCCAATCCGCTAAACTACAGATTCAGCCACCCGCCTACACCCGTTTGCCAACAACCCAATCGGCCGATTTAAATGCTGTAGCTATCACGGGTTCCCTGCTGAACTGGCAACTTCGGTTCAGCGATACTCGTCAGCTATCCGTTCGATTGGCTAACAGTCGGGGCGTTGAAGTGAAATTTACGCCGTCGGGTGATCAATTTTTGTATCATGATAAGCTCACAAATTCAGGCCTGTACGCGATTAAAGCGTATTGGCGTAACCCCAGTGGTAAATCGTCGCTGGTCTATCAATCTGACTTTTACCGGCTGGAAGCGCAGCCCGATCTGGCTCCCAAAATCGAACCGGATTCTAAAGAACTCTACCGGTACCACTACCTCAAGGATAAAAAACAGATCAGTATTTCGGCTAAAATCTCCGATGATTTCAGTGTAACGCATGCCTACATTGTGGCTACGCTCGCCCGGGGTTCGGGTGAGAATGTGAAGTTTCGGGAGGTGAAGCTTCCCCTGGGACCGGTCAATTTTAAATCGTCAACGCTCAATAAAACCATTGACCTGGCCGCGCTGAATTTCACCCCGGGTGATGAACTGTATTACTACTGGGCGGCTTTCGATAACCGGCAGCCCGAGCCCAATTTTTCTAAGTCAGATACGTACTTTCTGGTCTATAAAGACACCACGAAAGTTGAGGATTCGGAGTTGGCAACAATGGCGGTTAACGCTATGCCGGAGTATTTCCGGAGTCAGCGGCAAATCATCATTGATACCGAGAAGTTGATTGCTAAACGCAAGAAGTTGCCCAAGCAAACCTTCAACAGCACATCAAACGAGATTGGCTACGATCAGAAGGTGCTGCGGCTACGCTACGGGCAGTTTTTAGGTGAGGAGTTTGAAACATCAATCGGTGGGGGCGGTGGCGAAGCTGGGTTCAACGAGGACGATCCCCTGGCGGGTTTCCGGCACGACCATGATACGGGTAAAGGCGAACCCGGTGGGGGCGAAACCCATGAAGAACACCATGACCATGGTGAAGCTCCAAAAGGAGATGGCAACGAGGACCCAATGGCGGCCTTGATGTCCCAGTATGTTCATTCCCACGATAATGCCGAAACGAACACGTTCCATGAACAGTCGACGCGGAGCCTGCTTAAAATGTCGCTGGAGCAGATGTGGCAGTCGGAGTTGCACTTGCGCATGTACGAGCCCGAAAAGGCGCTGCCATTCGAGACAAAGGCGTTGGAGTATTTGAAGATTGTTCAGCAAAAGTCCCGTTCGTACGCCAAGAAAACAGGTCTCGATCCTCCACCGATTAAAGAAAAAGAAACCCGCCTGACGGGTGAGTTCAAGAACGTCAATACCGACGTTCGGCAGGATCGAACATTCAGCCAGGAGCGTATGGAATCGTTGGCGGCCGATGTAGCGGGTTATCTGGAGCTGACTAAGTTAACGGCTATTCAGCAACGAACGGTGCAACAACTGGCAACGTATCTGAGCGAAAACGGACTGCCAAACTGGACGGTGTTGCAGGCGCTGCAGAAACTGGCGGGCAATAAGCCATTGTCGGCGTCGGAAAAACAAGCCATTAAAACGCAAATGTTCCGGCTTACGGGTAATAAATCACGCGCGGGTGCGGCCCCTGCCTACGTGAGCGAACGGACTTTAGAACGCGCCTTCTGGCGACACCTCAAGTGATTAGTCCCGAGTTGATAACCCGAACAAATAGTAAGGGCAAGTATAATTTTAATAGCACGAATGCTGGGGCGTTCAACTTAGGTAAATTATAAAAGCCATGATAGTGAATTTGTTTAAGATCTCGTTTTGATACTGGATTTTGTCATCCTGACGGAGGAAGGATCTTAGGTACTGAACTGCTAAGATCCTTCCTCCGTCAGGATGACAAAATCCGGTATCGATCATTGTCTGATCAAGCGACATTATAAATCACATCAGACCATACCCATCATACTAACCAGCGTTCCGTAATGATTCACAGTAATTTCGATTGGTCAAAACCGCTTAACTGGGCTATTGTTGCCGCATTAGTGGCCTTGCTGGTTGTGCAGATTTGGTTCCTGATTCGAAACCAGACGCAATCAGGGGTCCGGCGTAGCCTGCGCGTGGCGTTGAATATCCTGCTCTGGTTACTCATCGTCGGGTACGTGTTGCAACCGGTATGGCAGACGACTACGCCCAGTACTCGTGCGCTGCTGGTAGGCGAAGAGGTTCCCGCAGACAAAGCACGGGAGGTTCAGGCTAGACTGGGTGTTTCCGAGCGGTTCACGGCCCGAAATTTTACCGGTAACTTTGCCAATGTAACCCTGCTCGGAGAGACATTTTCTCCGGAGTTACTAAGCCGGTTAAGTGGATCGAACGTGCAGTGGATTCCCTATGAGGAGCCTGACCAATTGGAGTCGATTCATTGGAAGGGTCTTGTACGGCAGGGGGAGATGCAGCGGGTTTCGGGTCGGATTCGCTTATCCCGTAAGCAGTGGCTCAAACTTAGTTATGCTGGTCAAACGCTCGACAGCATTACCCTGACTCCGAACGATAGATCGTTTGCCCTGCAGTTTCCAGCCTTCGCCCGGGGGCGCACGGAACTCGAACTCACACTAGGCGGCACTCCGTTGGATACGGTTCGTTTTTTTGCCCGTCCCGCCGAGCCGATGGCCTACCAGTTTATCCTGAATAATCCCGATTTTGAGACTAAAACGCTGGCGGACTGGCTGGGTCGGATGGGTCAGGCCGTGCAGCTTACGAGTACGGTTTCGACGAATATACGTAATAGCGTGACCATCAACCAATCGAAAGAACGTAAACCTGACATGGTCATTACGGACCCCGGCAACGCGGCTAATCCGATTGTGAAGCGAGCCATGCTGGAGGGTAAACGAGTGTTATTTATCAACCTGATAAACCCTGATGCTGACGTTCGTACGATAAATCAGGCGCTGGGAAGTCGATTTAGCGTGCGTAAGATCGGTAACACCGAGACGGTACCCGTAGGCAAAGACCTGACGGCGCTGCCCTTTCAGTTTAATACGCTGCTCAGTCAGCAGGGTGTTCCCGGCTATCCGGTAGCCGTACAGCGAACAAGCGGCCTTGTTGGGATCAGTTTACTGAGCGAAACTTTTCCGCTGGCACTCAGTGGCGATAGCACTGGATATGCGCGGCTGTGGTACGCCCTGTTGTCTTCGTTCCAGAAGGCTGGTCGGAATAATGTATTGATTGATGCGCCGGTAGTGAGCGGACTGCGTCGCCCCATTCGTGTGAATAATGCAACGGGAAATGCTGCGTTGATGCGGGTTGATACGGATACTGCCCGACTGATTCCATCGCCGATTAACCCCTTGTCAGCCGAAGGCGAGTATCGGTTCAACCGCGCGGGCTGGGTACCTGTGGCCGATTCGCTAAGCCTATTCGTGAACACAACACAGGGTAGTTCGGTGGCTAAAAATCAACTGGTTCGTTCGTATGTACTCGCGCACGAAGCCAGCTTCGTCAGCAGCCATACTGAAACAACACCTCAACCGGTTGAATCGGCGATAACCGAATGGGTCTGGTTCGTGTTATTGATCGGTTGCTTTACTGCCCTCTGGGCCGAACCCAAATTAGGCTGACTGGTGTTAGTTTGGCCTATTTGCTGTAACTTTCTCCTTTGTTTCGACGGCGTTTCCTATAAATTTTTCGGACGTGATCAACGAGTTCAGGCATATAATCGACACCTATCGGGAAGTCGATTTTAGTCAGCGACGGGCCGCTTTGGCTACGGTTGTTGGCTTGAAAGGTTCTGGTTACCGGCGTCCCGGTGCCCGAATGCTGATTTTAGACAGCGGGCATTGGACCGGGGCCATCAGTGGTGGTTGTCTGGAAGGCGACGCCCTGCGCAAAGCCCGCGAGGTGATGCAGACCCGGGAGTCACGAATTGTTACCTACGATACCTCCCAACCCGACGGGGATAATTTCGGCATTGGCCTGGGCTGTCATGGCGTACTGGACGTGCTGATTGAAGCCCTGGACCCGACGGATGCCGATAATCCCCTCGAAACGCTGGACCGGGTGTTGCAGGGACGGCAACCGCTGACACTCACGCGGATATTGCCCAACGGCACGGAGTTTACGGAGCACCTGCGCCCCGACGTTCAGCTACTCGTTTTCGGGGCTGGTTATGACGCTGTCCCGCTCGTAAGTCAGGCTAAATTGCTCGGCTGGCCGGTGGTGGTGGCCGATGATTGCGTGGCGCATCTCAACCCAAAGCGGTTTTCGCAGGCCGATCAGTTGGTTACCGTTCAGCGCGACAACGTGCAGCAATCTATTGCCATCGACCCCTATTCGGCGGCTGTGCTGATTTCCCATAACTACAAGTTCGATCTGGCGGTGCTGCGCGATCTGCTGCAAACGGCCATTCCCTACATCGGTATTCTTGGTCCCCGGAAACGGGGTGACGCTCTGTTAAATGACCTGGCCGACGTAGTACAACCCGCTGACCACAACCGGATTTTTGCGCCTATCGGCTTAGACGTCGGGGCCGAAACTCCCGCTGAAATTGCCTTGTCGATTGTTGCCGAAATTCAGACCGTATTTCGGCAAACGACGGCACAGCCGCTTAAGTTTAAAGATGCTCCGATTCATCAGAAGGTGAGTGTGCCCGGTGAGGCTCAACTCTCAGCCTGAAACGTATTGATGTATGGCTAATCCTCCAACCGTTGGTGTACTTATTCTGGCGGCTGGCGCATCAAGGCGCTTTGGCGGGCAGGCGAAGCAACTGCTGGAAATTGAGGGAAAGACGCTCATTCGTCGGATTACCGAAACGGCACTGGCCGCGCAATTGAACGGCCCGGTTGCCGTGGTGCTGGGGGCGAATCAGGAGCGTATAAGAACCGACTTGCCCGGCTTGCCCATTCAGGTACTTGACAACCCGGACTGGGCCGAGGGAATGTCTACATCCCTGAAAGCGGGATTGCAGGCGTTCAATCAGGCTCCCGTTCGTGTGGATGCCGTTGTCGTTTTACTCTGCGATCAGCCCCTGATCACGCCCGACCTGATCCGGCACCTGGTCGACACATTTGTCGAAACGGGTAAGCCAATGGTCGCCTGTCGCTACAACGGTGGGGTAGGGGTGCCGGCGCTGTTTGCCCGGGCTGTCTTCGACGATTTACTGGCCCTTGATGGTGACAAAGGTGCCCGCTATCTGCTTCAAAAACGCCGGGATAATCTGGCCGAAATCGACTTTGAACCAGCCGCTGTTGACCTGGATTCCTGGGCCGATGTGGAGAAGTGGGAAAGTCAGCAAGCGGGCAACTGATATCCGAACAGGCTATTCCATAAGCGACTTAATCCAGTTTTACCCATGAACATCCAGGAAAACACATTGACGATCATCAGCGAGGGAAAGGCATTGAATGCGTTTACCGCGCGGCCGGCCGGTGTCGGCTCGCTGCCCGCGCTGGTCGTTATTCAGGAAGTATTCGGGCTGAACGATAATATCCGGGGTGTTTGTCGCCGATTAGCGCAGGAGGGATATGCTGCACTGGCGGTCGACCTCTATTCGGGCGGTATAAAGGTTCTGTGCATTTTGCAAACCCTGCGGGCCGTGTTGAGCAGTAACACCGATAACTACGGCACCCGGCACCTCCGTAATGCCCTGACCTATTTAGGGCAACAGCCCTACGCGGATGCGAACCGGCTGGGGGCCATTGGCTTCTGCATGGGCGGCAACTTTGCGCTGGCCTTAGCCAATGAAGATAAGCGGGTGAAAACCATTGCTCCCTTTTATGGCCTGACGCCGAAACCCCTGAAAACCAATGTATCGGGTTTATGCCCTGTTGTGGGCTCTTACCCCGAGAAGGACTTCACGGCTAAGCAGGGCCGTAAATTAGATGCCGACCTGACGAAGGCGAACGTACCTCACGACATCAAAGTCTATCCGGGCGCGAAACATTCCTTTATGAACGAGAGCCAGTCGGCCTACAATCCCGAAGCGGCCGCCGATGCCTGGGAACGGACACTAACCTTTTTCAGGGAACATTTATAGGCGGCTCAGAGGGCGTAATCAACCAGTTTATAATAGGCCGTCTACACGCAGAATGGGCTTGGCACGGGTTGCCCAATCCGCCCATTCCCCGTATCTTGCGGGCCTGAACAAACCTGGAAACAACCGAAAAAAGACAACTTATTCTGATAAAGCTGTTTAGAATTTTGCTCTTAAGTTTGTAGAGAGAGAGATTTTGTCATCCTGAGGAACGAAGAATCTTAGTTACTTAATCGCTAAGATCCTTCGTTCCTCAGGATGACAAAATATCAGACAAATTCTGACCGAAAATCGAAATTATAAACAGCTTACACATAAAGATTTAGCGTTGCTAACCGTTTCCTCAGTCTGAAAATCCGCAATTTCAAAATGAGAGGAAGAGGCAGCTTAGCAGGACGCGCTCGAAAGGGCGTGTCCTCTTGCTGTTTGTATTCCTTTCAAGGTATGCGGATACCTCAGACTGAGTACATTACGCAGCGGAGGCCGCCCGTTTTTTATGCCCTCTACTGAGCCTCGGGGCGACTCACCGCAATTGCCCGACGCTCAAAATGCCCGAACTCCGCTGGCTTGGAAAAGAGAAAGTAGTCAATCATCACCTCGACGTACCGTTTCGCGTCCTGGACCCTCAATATACAGTTGGTACACCCGACAGTGGCAACCGCATCATTCACGGCGACAATCTCGAAGCCCTGAAAGCCCTGCTGCCCTACTACGAAGGACGTATCAAGTGCATCTACATCGATCCTCCGTATAATACCGGTAACGAAAACTGGGTCTACAATGATAACGTCAATGATCCCAAGATCAAGCGCTGGCTTGGTAAAGTCGTAGGCAAGGAAAGCGAAGACCTCAGCCGCCACGACAAATGGCTCTGCATGATGTATCCCCGGTTAGTGTTGTTGCACAGGCTTTTAGCGGATGATGGGGCTGTTTTCGTATCCATTGACGACAATGAGCAAGCCAGTTTGAAACTAATGATGGATGAGATTTGGGGTGTGGGGAATTTTGTAGCAAATATTTTATGGAAGAAAAAGACTAACGGTAATAACATGGGTCACATTCCTCCTGTTCACGACTTCATAGTATGCTATTCAAAGAATATCAATAAAGCTGTTTTCTTAGGAACGCCTTTAGAAGAAGAATATATAACCAAAAGCTATTCTAATCCAGATAATCACCCTAAAGGACCTTGGAAGGTTACTGACCTTTCCGCGAATCATAAAGGTCCTTACTTTGAGATAATTAACCCTCTGACTGGTGAGAAATTTTTGCCTCCAAAAGGTAGGTATTGGGTATTTAATGAAGCTGAAGTTAATCGGAGAATTCTTGAAGGGAGAATAATTTTTGGCAAAAATGGGGCGTCACGTCCTGTACAGAGGGTGTTTCTCGAAGAAAGAAATAGCCTTACTAAAAAGACCGAGACTTGGTGGGATAAGCAAGGATTGAATTCAGACGGAATGCAGGAATTGACGACAATATTCGGCAGCAAAATTTTCGATCACCCGAAACCATCTGTTACTCTACAATTCTTATTACAAATCGCCACCGGTCCCGACGACATCATCCTTGATTCTTTCGCTGGCTCGGGTACCACAGCTCATGCGGTTCTTAATCTGAACAAACACGATGGCGGTAATCGGAGGTTTATTCTAGTTGAGATGGAAGATTACGCCGAAACTATCACTGCCGAGCGGGTTCGGCGGGTAATGGATGGCTATGGCTCCACGCCCGGCACCGGGGGCGGTTTCACTTACTACGAACTGGGAGAACCGCTGTTCAACGACGATGGCCTTCTGAACGCAGACCTCCCCGTAGACCGCATCCGCGAGTACATCTGGTATTCAGAAACCCGGACGCCGTTGCCTTCACCCGTGACTACCAATGAGGAAATACCCTATTTTCTGGGTCTATTACACGAAACGGCCTACTATTTCTACTACGAGCCTGCTGCCCTTACTACGCTGGATTATGACTATTTGAGCACCCTGCAAACACGGGCGGGTCAGTATATAATCTACGCCGATAACTGTCTGATTGCCCGCGAGTGGTTACAGGAGCATCGAATTATATTCAAGAAGATTCCGCGTGATATTTCAAGATTTTAACCTCACCCCCTACCCCTCTCCTTAAAAAAGGAGAGGGGAGCAACTCATGGAACTGAAACCGTATCAGGCTGGCGTTATTCGCGACCTCGACCGCTATTTAGCACGGGTAGCCGGGCAGAAAGATTACAAGACCGCTTATGACCAGTTCTGGCAGGATGCGGTAGGGGAGTATGACCCGCTGAATGGCACGGGTATGCGTCCTTACCAGAACAACGTGCCCGGGGTGCCGCACGTCTGCGTGAAGGTGCCCACGGCAGGCGGTAAAACGTTTATTGCCGTCAATGCCCTGCGCACCGTATTCGACGCTTTTGCCCCTGACCGGCCTAAAGCCGTGGTGTGGCTCGTACCCTGGAGTAACCTCCTGGAGCAGACCGTACGTAACCTCTCGAACCCAGCGCACCCCTACCGGCAGAAACTCGACAGTCTGTTCAATCACCAGGTGGCGGTTTACCAGAAAAAAGACCTGTTGCAGGGTGCGAGTTTTAACCCGGCATCCGTAAAGACGCAACTGAGTGTGTTTGTGCTGAGTTTCGGTAGTTTGCGGGCTACGAAGAAGGAAGACCGCAAGATTTTTGAGGAAAATGGGGCTTTAGCTGCGTTTGCCACGCAGAGCCGCCTGGCCGATGGGTCGCCTGCCCCTCACGTACTGGCCGACACCGACGAAACGGCTCTGATAAATGTGATTCGCAGCCTGACACCCGTAGTGGTGGTCGACGAAAGCCACAACGCCGAAAGCGACCTGAGCGTTGATATGCTGCGCAACCTGAACCCATCGTTCATTCTGGACCTGACCGCCACACCGAAGAAAAATGCCAACATCGTCAGCTTCGTTCCGGCCATCGAGTTGAAGAAGGAGCACATGGTTAAACTGCCGGTGATTGCCTACAACCACCGGGAAAAATCGCAGGTGGTAGAGAGTGCCCTAAATCTCCGGCGGCAGTTGGAGACATTGGCCAAAGCCGAACAGAAAGCGGGCGGTCGCTACATCCGGCCCATCATACTGTTCCAGGCGCAACCCCGAACGGGTGATGACAAGACGACCTTTCAAAAGCTGAAAGAGCAGTTGTTGACACTGAAGATTCCCGAAGAGCAGATCAAAATTAAAACCGCCGACATCAACGAACTCAACGGGGTCGATTTGCTAAGTCCCAAATGCCCGGTACGGTACATCATCACTGTCAACGCGCTGAAAGAGGGCTGGGACTGTCCGTTTGCCTATATCCTGGCGTCGCTGGCCGATCGGTCGTCGGCGGTTGACATTGAGCAGATTCTGGGTCGGGTGCTGCGACAGCCCTACGTCATGCGCCACACCAATG
Source organism: uncultured Cytophagales bacterium (assembly GCA_964251665.1). Classification (GTDB taxonomy): domain Bacteria; phylum Bacteroidota; class Bacteroidia; order Cytophagales; family Spirosomataceae; genus JBBQLG01. Next base: position 214,187 of record CAXUKO010000007.1, on the reverse strand, counting down.
ATCTGCTGAACGTAGCGTACGTGCTAACGGCTTCGGCTAAGTTCAACGAGACATTACAAAGCATTATCCGGGGTTTAGAATCGGCTGGCTTCAGCAAGAACGATTACCGGGCAATTGGCAATGAGCAGATAAATGCGGAACCGCCCAAAACAACCGCGCAGGCATTATCGGGCTTTCTGTTTCCGCCCGATACGCCGGTTGATGCTACGGCCAGCGAACTATCGCCCGACGACATCGACCCGGCCCGCGTTCAGTTCGACCCGGACGCGCTGAATGCACCAACAGACGAGTATGCCAGCTTGCCCGAGTCGGTAGTTGCCATTACGAAGCTGGCAACGGAGAAGAATCAGGCGTTTGAGCAGGAAATCAGTAATCAGGCGAAGGCAGAACCTAACCCTACTTTTCAGGAACTCGGCGATAAGGTGAAAAAGATCAGCTTGAAAGATGATTACGAAGCCATTGCTCAGGGCCTGCGGCTACCGCAGTTCTACATGAATGTACCCGCTATCGGTATGTTCAGTACTGGCGAACGCGTACTGCTCAACCAGGAAAGTTTGCTGAGTGGCTTTAAACTCGCCGATGAAGACATCAAAATCGACTGGGATTCGGTTGATAGCGAACTCTACAAAATTGACCTGGAGCGGGCGTCCGGCAATCAGTATCAGCCGGTTTACCTGCAAATCGACAATATCCAGGTGCGGGATGCGCTGGTCGATTACATTCTGACAAAGCCCAAACAAGGGCAGGTAAAAGACTTAGCCTACCGGATGCTTCAGCAAATCGGCAACATGTATCCCATTGCTGATAGCCAAATCAGAGCCTATCTCGAACGTATCATTGCCAGCTTCGACGCCGAGCGCATACGGGATATGCTTTCGCGGGAATTCGTTTATAAAGACAAAATCAAAAAGAAAATCAGGACATTAGCCGACAAACACGCCGAGAAGCAGTTCGGTAGACTACTCGAAGTCGGCAAGATTACGGCTGAACAAGGTTTCACGTTCGGTAAAACCATTGTGCCGGGGCCGCTGGGCAAGTCACTGGGTAAATCGCTGTACGAGCGGGAGGGTAGCATGAACGGGTTCGAGGAGCGCGTCATCAGCGAACTCGTGGCTCTGCCTAACGTGGTTTTTTGGCATCGTAATCTGGGGCGCAGTAAGGGATTTGCTATCAATGGGTTCAAATCGAATCACTACCCTGATTTTATCCTCTATACCCAAAGCGGCACCGTCCTTGTGCTCGAAACCAAAGGCGACGACCGCGACAACTCCGACAGCGCGGCCAAGAACCGGCTGGGGAGGACCTGGGCTGCTCAGGCTGGTAAATCATACCGATATTTCATGGTATTCGAGACGCATCGGTTAGACGATACATACACAGTCACCGAAGCGAAGGAACTGATCGCGCAACTGTAACGGTCTAAATAAAAAGCGGCTCCTGACCTGTCAGGAGCCGCTTTTTGTGCACTTAGCGGGTGTATGTGGCTAACCCGCGAGCAGGTAAATTACGGCTCAGGTACGTACCAAAACGGAATAGCCACCAACTCATCGGCTTCTTTTTTTCGGGGGTCTTGCAGAGCCACGCGGAGCAGGTTACGGCCCGTTTTGAGATTGCCCGGCACTAGCACCGTTTGCCAGCCGCGTTGCTCCTGAACGCCGGCTTTGGCAAAAAAAAGATCAGGCCGGGCGTAGACCGAATCGTTGACGATGATACGAATCATCCGATTGATCTGCTGGCTGCTCCAGATAGCATACTGCTGCCGACGTGCCTGCCTTGATAGGGTATCGCTCCAGACTGGTTCGGGTGCAACCTGCTTGAGGATCGTGTCTAGGGCTTTGGGATAGGCGATGAACAGGCGCAGGTACGGTTCCCGAATCACGTCTGACTGGATGGAAGCCACGCCGACATACGCACCCTCGGGGCGTTGGTTATCGTAGGCCGTAGGCTCGATGTAAAGACTATCGACACGGGCTGAGTAAAGGTGTCGGCTGTTGAAAAGCGTTGCCCGCCCGTTGGCACGGGATAGATCGTTGGCGTACTCTATGAAGAACACCACAAAAAACACCAGCATGAAAATGGCAAACGTTTGAAACAGCTTGCCGGGCCGGATATTGCTGTAAAACGTGTTGGTAACGTAGGACGTGTGCTTATACATGCCCAGCATCATCATTTGCCCAAACTTCGTTAACCGGTAATTTAACTCAGTGCCCCTGGGTGTTTCTTTTACCTTTTTCAGATTTAGCACAATAATGGCCAGGTAGAACACCGCTACCAGTGCTCCTAAGGCAATTTTGACCCCAAACCAAACGCCGGTGGGTACATTGGGCTGAATACCTAAGTAGATCACCAGCACCACCACGTAGAGCAGGGCCACCACGATCAGATAAAAGACAAACTGAAAGGCGAGCGCGAATACGATGTTACACCGTTTGTCGAGCCAGAGGATATAGCGGTCCAGGGGCCCCAGCTCGTCGGCAAGGCGTTGCTGCGAATAGGGTGTGGTGAACGGAATACGGTCGTAGCGTATGCCCGACGGAAAAACGGCCAGGAGACCCACCAGTCCCACCCAAAACGCCCGCATCACAAAATTGATCAGAAAAGCCGTAAACAGGACGTGACAAGTGGCCCGGATCAGGCTGTAGGCCAGCGACGGTAACATATCCGCTACGCCAGTGGTTTGGGTCATGTAATTAAACCGGAGGGAGCTAAACGCCGATTCGAGCAGGTCGGGCAATTGCAGAATGGCGAACATCGCAACCCCGGAAATGGCTAATTCGAGGTTCCAGCTCTGGGTGGTTAATTCCCGAAGCTTGTCCTGCTCGTCAGACGTGAGGGATGACGCAGGCGGTGGGCTGTTGTCAGACATGAATGATAGTGTAGGCTGATGGCTACTTCGGAGGAGTATTAAATCTGGGTAAGCTAAAGTAATAATAAAACTCCCGTTTATATCACCAATGGCGATCATAAACGGGAGTTTTATAAACCAGTAATACCGTCGCAATCAATGCTAACAGCGAAGTCAGTTGTCTTCAGCGACTTAGCCGCGCAGTATTTATCAACTCAACGTAAACGGCAGCTTACGAATACGGTTACCCGTGGCGGCAAAAATGGCATTGGCCAACGCCGGAGCGGCTGGTGGTAAACCGGGTTCACCCACGCCAATGGGATCTTCGGTACTGGGTAGAATATGTACCACAATGGGGGGCGTCTCGTTGATCCGCGTCATCTGGTAGTCGTGGAAGTTTGTTTGCTGCGCCCGCCCTTCCGTAAACATCAATTCATTTTTTAGCGCGGCCGACAGGGCCATTACTGTACCGCCTTCCACCTGCGAGCGCACGTTGTCGGGGTTAACCGCCGTACCGCAGTCGATAGCCGCTACAATCTTCTCAATCTTGATGCCTTTTGAGCTCTTAGAGACGTAGACCACATGACCCGCTTGCCCGGCAAAAAACTGCCAGAGCGCCACACCCTTGCTCCAGCCGGCGGGTAGGGGCTTATCCCAGTCACTTTTATCGCGCAGGAAAGTGAGCAAGGTTTTCATGCGGGTATTTTCGTGGATCAGACTCAGCCGGAAATCCATCGGGTCCTGTCCAACGGCATGGGCCATCTCATCGACGAAGCTCTCGTGGGCGAAGCAGGTCGTGGACGAATATACCGCCCGCCACCAGCCCATCGGCATGGGCACGTCGGCAAAGACATTGTTTAACTTCAGGTTCGGAATTTCGTAAGGTGCTTCTTTCAGGCCTTCCATAGCCCCATCATCCTGCCGTTTCGCGGGGTCTTTACTACCGAACATACTGTCGGAAATGGAGGGGGCCACCACCTTATGCTGAAAGGCTACAGGTTTGCCCGCTGCATCGAAACCCGCTTTTAGTACGCTGTAGGTAGCTGGCCGGAAAGGGCCACCCGCCATATCGTCTTCGCGTGTCCAGACCACTTTTACCGGGCGCTTGACCTGCTTGGACAAATTAACGGCCTCAAGCACCTGATCCAGAAACAGGCGTCGACCGAAGCCGCCACCCACAAACATGATGTGGACCGTTACATTTTCGGGTTTGATGTCCAGGTACTTCGCTGTTTCCTTCTGAACGTCCTCGGGCAACTGGGTAGAGGTCCAGATTTCGGCTGTATCGCCCACCACCGAGGCCACACAGTTTTGAGGCTCCATTGGAGCATGGGCCGCAAAGGGAAGTTCGTAGGCTGCTTCTACCTTTTTAGCTGATCCGGCAAAAGCGGTATCGAAATCACCTTTTTGCGTATCGATATGGCCTTCGGTTTCGCTGAGTTGTTTGAACTGGGCGGTTAGTTTGGCCGAATCCAGCGAACCGAACGCGCCGTTGTCCCAATCGACTTTCAAGAGTCGGCGTCCCTGCAAGGCAGCCCAGTAGTTATCGGCCAGTCCGGCTACGCCGGGGTAGGTATTCTTATACATCTTCCGCTCGGCGGCTACTACCTGCCGAACACCGGGTACTTTCTTGGCCGCCGTAGCGTCGAACGATTTCAGCGTAGCGCCGAACACCGGTGCCCGCTCCACAGACGCGTACAGCATATTCGGTACCTCGACGTCGATACCAAACTTGGCCGTCCCCGTAACTTTAGCCGGAATATCAGGCCGCTTACTGACTTTGCCGATCAGCTTAAAGTCTTTGGCTTCTTTCAGTTTGGGCTCTTTCGGGACGGGGAGGGTTTTGGCAATCTCGGTCAGGTCGCCGTAGGGTAGGCTCTTACCGGTTGGTTTGTGGATGATGGTCCCTTTGCTGGCGTAGCACTCGCTAACGGGTACCTTCCAGGTTTGTGCGGCTGCCTGCGTGAGCATCTCCCGGGCGGTAGCACCAGCCTTACGCAGGTTGGTCCACTCACCCCGGACGCTGTAACTGCCTCCCACGCCCATGTTACCGTACTTTTTATCGGCAGGGGCCTGCCGAATTTCAACCTGTTCCAGGGAAACTTCCAGTTCTTCGGCCACCAGTAGCGGCATCGACTGGTAGGTACCCTGCCCGATTTCGGGCTTATGGGCCATCAGGATAATTTTACCGCTGTTTTCGAGGATAATCAGCGGGTTGACTTCCAGCGAAACGAGCGTTTTTGGAAGTCCGCTTAGGTTGGTTAGCCCGGTAGCGGCTTCAGCCTGACCGATCCCTAATACCAGCGATGTAGCCGCAAAACCACCTACTTTCAGAAATGAACGGCGGTCGACAGCCGGTGTTTTTTGTGGTTTCATGCTTTCCGGGAAGTTGAGGTGTCGTGCATCAGGCCCGATGCGGTATGAATGGCTTTACGAATGCGCGGGTACGTACCACACCGGCAGATGTTGCCACTCATGGCCGTATCAATGTCGGCATCGGTTGGGTTAGGCTTGTTTTTGAGCAGCGCTACGGCCGACATGATCTGACCCGTTTGGCAGTAACCGCATTGCGGTACCTGCTCGGCAATCCAGGCTTGCTGAACCGGATGGAGATGGGCTTCGGTACCGACGCCTTCAATGGTGGTAATCTTTTTGCCGACGGCTTCCGACACCGGCAAAATGCAGGTACGTACGGCTTTACCGTCGACGTGCATGGTGCAGGCGCCACATTGGCCGATGCCACAGCCAAATTTAGACCCTTTCAGGCCGACGACGTCGCGGACGGCCCACAGGAGTGGCATTTGTGGGTCGGCGGTAAAGGTGCGTTTTTTACCGTTGATTGTCAGGGAGATGGGTGTCATTGAGCTAGCGAGTTATCGTACCTCAAAGTTTGTGATTTTCCGGCAGGAAGGCAAGGGGGAGGAATTGAAGGATTGACTTGTTGAATGATTGAGTGATTGAATAGGCTCAATTAACCCGCTTATAAATCAATACTCCTTACCCATTCAATCACTCAAACATTCAATCACTCAAACATTCAATCACTCAAACATTCAACCCTTCAATCCCTCAGCAAGCCAATCAAAATACTTCCCGCTTTAACTTCTCAATTACTTCCTGCTGCGTACGGCTGAAATGAGTGCGGTCGGGGGCGTCAGCCAGCAGCGTATTGGGGGGGTAAAAACTGTGGTCGGTGTAGCTGTCGGCGTAGAGTTCGAACCGTTGGCGGGCCAGCCGGTTGGTAGCCGCCGGGCGCTGACGGTGCTGACGCAGGGCTTCCAGATCAATATCGGCATGAGCGACCAGGCTTTCGCCGGGACCTGCTTCGGCGAGGGGGAGACCCCGGTAATCGACCACCAGCGAACCGCCATCGGCCGAGTGGCCCGGCAGCGCACCACCCACCTGCCCTGCCGAATTAGCCGAGACAATGAACAGGCCGTTTTCGGCCGCCCGTGCCTGTTTGGCTACCCGGCCCGGCATCAGGAGGGGACTGCTGTTATCCGCCGACGAATGCAGCAGCACTTCAGCCCCCCGCATGGCCAGACAGCGGGCTACTTCAGGGTAGAGCATGTCTTCGGAGGCAATGCAGGCCAGATTACCAATGTTGGTTTTCACCACCGGAAATATAGCGTCGTAGCCATAGGCTTCGAGGTAATAGGCCCACACATCGTGGGGTGTGGGCGCGTTCAGGGCGTTGAGCCGCCGGTAGCGCAGCAGTAAATTGCCCGTCGGACCAATCAGGAAACTGGTCTGGAAATAGAGTTCGGGGAAGTGCGGGTCCTGTTCGTATGCGTTCCCTGCAAAATAGATTTTCAGCCGCTGTGTCATGGCGCTGATGGCTTCGTACACCGGCCCGTCGATTTCCAAAGCGGCTTTTTCGCGCCATTCGTCCAGGGTTTCGGTGGTGGGAGCCCCGGTCAGGAAGTGTTCCGGCACTGTAACGAGCAGGGTATCACGCCCGATGGCATTAATGGACGCATCCAGCGTTTGTTCGATGCGGTGGAGGGACTGAAGCATCTGATTCTCGGCTTCTTCCCGCGTGGAACAGTGATTTACAGTCTGGCAGGTGAGTTGCAGGGCAAGGGCTTTGTACATTCGGAATAGGAGAAAGTTGACGGCTGTTTAAGGGTGTCGAGACTAAGATGAGTACTAACCTTCGGCTAATGCTGAGGCCGGTGGCTCCTGTGAGCGCACTGATACAGGAGCCGTTACGGTGGTTTATGACCGCAAGATAAGACAGATTCGTTTCGTACTTCGTCCTAAATCGCAGTAGTTTTGCCCCGTAAATCAACTCAACTTGCTGTTTAGTATGAATGTGGACGTATTAGCCATTGCGGCTCACCCCGATGATATTGAAATGTCTTGTGCCGGTACGCTGTTATCGCTCGTGGCACAGGGTAAAACAGTGGCCGCAGTCGATCTGACGCGGGGTGAACTCGGTACGCGGGGTACCCCCGAGATCAGGGCGCAGGAAGCCGCCGAAGGGTCCCGGATTATGCAGTTATCCGCTCGGGAAAATATGGGTTTTGCGGACGGCTTTTTCCGAAACGACGAAACTCATCAACGGGCGTTGATTGCCGTTATCCGTCACTACCGGCCCACAATCGTGATCACGAATGCCCCCGAAGAACGCCATCCCGACCACGGCCGGGCTGCGCAGCTTGTGATTGATGCCTGTTTTTACGCGGGCCTGCGCATGATCGAAACCAGCCGCGACGGTCAGGTGCAGGAGGCTCACCGTCCCTCGTTTGTGTATCATTTTATTCAGGACCGTACCCTCAAACCCGATTTTGTGGTTGATATTACACCGTACTGGCCCCAGAAACTGGCCGCGATTCAGGCGTATACAAGTCAGTTTTTTTCGGCCGATCCCAACAACAATGAGCCGCAGACGTATATCTCGGGTGAGGCATTCCTTAATTTTCTGGAAGCTCGCTCCCGCGAACATGGCCACATGATCGGGTCAACGTTCGGCGAGGGGTTTTTAACCAAACGCACCCTTGGTGTAACGGACCTGTTTGCATTGAAGTAAAAGTGGTAAGTCAGTAAGCAAATCTCTAAAATAGCTTCACACTCTTGAAAATCTGTTATTTTGACTGTTGGCCTGTTTTTGCACTTTACTGCGAACGGGGGTAAACTTCAGCGGTTTGTCTGAGAATAACTCGCCAAAGCTGTAAGGCAAGTCTGATGCGGCCAGAAAAAGTATTTTTGATAAAAGCAAGGAGGTCGACGAAAAAATCTTTTTCAGAACTTGAAAAGTATTGCTTTTCAAGTTATATTTGTTCTGAATTCAGGACAAAAAACGCCCCACCCCTGGCAGGGTGAAGCGCCGTTCAAGAAACTAGCTTAGAGGTGTCGATGCCAAGACATCAACATCGAAAAGCCAGTCCGTATCACACCAAAGATCGTTTGGATCAATGGCTGATACGTTTTGAGCCACTTTAGTATTCGTCGTACTAAAGCACTCATCTTTGCTCTCTGCATGGTCGTTCATGTTTTGAGTATGAGGAAGTAGGCATACACCTCCGGGTGTGCCTCCGAGCTGATCGGCTGCTGCAAACAGTTGATCAGCACTGCAATTTACTTATTTAGCCATATGCTTCAAACCCCGGCCTCATCCGCTGGGGTTTGTGCGTTTTGACTACTGTAAGTATTGCGTTACAGTCAAGACAACAGACCGAATTATAGATACGCTATGTGGATGCAACAGGGGTTGATGTCCACGGAGGTGACGTGCATGTGCTGCTAATAATTGATCTCCTGATCGGTAAATAGGGGGTAAGCTGGTTGAGAATGGTGGACCTAAAACTATGCGGCTTGCCTGACCGTTAGTGTCGTAGATTGTTCTGCCACGGATTGTGAAAAAAGTTGTTTCTGTTTTTCAATTGGCTGCCCGTGCTTTCACGAATCTGAAAGCCAATGACCCCATTCGGATGGCGGCTGCTACGGCTTTTTTTACCTTCTTTGCCCTGCCACCCATCGTTATTATTCTCAGTCAGGTGTATGGCGGGCTGCTGACGGGCAACGAGCAATGGGTTAGCGGGCAGCTATTCAGGAAACTGGCCGAACTGTTCGGCTATCAGGGGGCCAAACAGCTACAGGATATTTCCCGGAATCTTCAGCAGCCGCGCTCCAGTCCGGTGTTGTCCATCCTGACCGTAGTTGTGTTGCTGCTGGCATCGACTACGCTGTTCGCCATTATTAAAAACTCACTCAACCAGCTCTGGAATGTGAAGCCTGTTGCCCGGAGCCGCTTCCTGTATGCCCTACTCGATAAGGTAGTTGCGCTGGGCATCATTGTCTTCACGGGGCTGCTGTTTGGGGCGTCTATGGCGGTGCACCGGGCGCTGGCAATGCTGAAAGAGCACGTAGCCCTGAATGCTGATACGGTAGAATGGGCGAGGCAGGGCGTGTTGCATGCCTTGTCGGTGCTGGCCCTGACCGTTTGGTTTGGGGTCGTTTTCAAGTACCTGCCCAATATCCGCATTCGGTGGCAGGCGGTTTGGGTGGGTGGTCTGGTTACGGCGATACTGGTCGAGATGGGGGAGCAGGTGCTGGACCGGCTGCTGATTAACAGCCCGGTCCGGACATTGTACGGTTCGTCGGGGGCCATCATTTTAGTGTTGCTCTTTGTTTTCTACTCCTCGCTGATTTTCTACTATGGTGCGAGTTTCACCCGCCAGTACGCCCAATGGATTAATGCTGGTGCCGAACCGGGTGCCCACTCCGTCGCTTATCAGATCAAAGAACTGGAAGGCCAGAAGCCCATCTGATATCGCTTGGAACAGCCATCCCGGATGGACCGCCATCAGTAATGCGGCCGGATTTACCCGGTCTTGGTGGCATGCAACGGGGTAAACTAACTTTTTGGTTTATTCCTGTGAACAAATCCCTTTCTGTATGTTATAGGACAATGGTAAGGATAAATTGACTTTAGGTATGATGGAGATACTGCCGGACCTTAAATCAAGTTAGTCTTTAGCAGGTGATTGTAGTGCCATCCTATAACTGTTTACCACTATGGCTAATCAACTTAATGGGGAAATTGACCAACTGGATTTCGATAAAATAACGCCGGTAACGCTGACCGAACAGCATCTGGACGAATGGCTTCGTCTGCTCGATCATTTGCAGGATACCCACGCCCCCACAGACCTGCTGAATTACTGCCGGAACCAGGTCACGCGCCTGCAACTCGATCTGTATCAGGTACGTAGTTTATGAGGAAGCGCGTACTTGCAGAACTGAACGAAACGGCCCCGGCACCCTGCCGGGGCCGTTTTAATGTAGTCACGCCCGAGTGCCGAGCAACACGGCCAATAGATTCAGGGCAAAAAAGCCGTTAGGCAAGCCATTTTCGCCACTTTTTTGTTAAACAGCAGGAGCCGCCCGCTGCCGGTACAATGGTTTATCCGCGATCCGTTCGATAAGGGTTTACCATAGCGGAGCTTTCAGCAATGGCCCGAACTGAGTAATTTACGGATGAACTACCCGATGCTATATGACTGTTTTGCCCACTACGTTGCTTAACCAGACTACATTCCTGACGCACTTGCTGGATACTACGCGGACGGGTGTGGCCGTACTTGAACCGGTTTTTAAGGAGCTTCATCAGATCGGGGATTTCAGACTGACCTACGCCAACCCGGTGGCTATTGACCTTTTTGGTCAGGCTAAGGCCGACCTGACCGACGGGACGGTTTTTTACCTGCAGCTGTTTCCCACGGCCCGGGTAATTGGTCTGTTCGACGCCCTGACGACCGTTATGCAAACGGGACAGACGTATCACAATCCTGAACTGGCCTACAACTGGGATGGCGTCAACGGCTGGTTCGATATGCAGGTGAGTCGGTTCGATGGCCAGCTGGTGATGATGTTTACGGAGGTAACGGCCATTAAACATACGCAGCTCGATCAGCAGCAGCAGGCTGATTTTCTACAGGGGCTGCTGCAAACATCGCCCAGCGGTATTATTGTGTATGAAGCCGTCCGTCGTGCCGGTACCGACGAAGCGGCTCAGGCTGGTAGCCGGGGCGAAATAGTCGACTTCCGTTCGGTGTTCAGTAATGCCGCCTATGCGCACATCTTTGGCCAGCCGACGGAGGAAATTCACCGGTACAGCTTCCGCGAACGGTTTGTGGATGAGGCCTATCGGGATTTATTCGGTTTTTACGTCCGGCTTGTCGAAACAGGCGTACCATTTCGGCGTGAGCGCTACTATCCGCATCTGGACAGGTGGCTGGATGTATCGGGCACCCGGTGGCAGGATGGTTTTCTGGTCATCATCGACGATGTGAGCGAGCGTAAAGAGGCTGAATCGGCTCAGCAGTATCAGGCGCACGAACTGCAGCGCCTGAATCAGGAGCTGCAGCGCTCCAACGAAAGCCTGATGGAGTTCTCCTACGTGGCCAGCCACGACCTGCAGGAGCCGCTCCGGAAAATCAATCAGTTCAGTGATATTCTCCTCCGGCAGTTTGCCCCGGATCTGAACGAGCAGGCCGTGGACCTGGTTCGGCGGATGCAGGCCGCATCCGTGCGTATGTCGGCTCTGATCCGCGACCTGCTCGACTACTCCCGGCTGAGCCGACAGCCCGAAACGGTTCGGCTGCAGGAACTGAATCAGGTGGTGGATGGGGTGCTGACCGCGCTGGAACTGGTCGTAGCCGAGAAGGGAGCCGTGGTAGAGGTGGGCTCGCTGGGTACGCTGACCGGCGATGCCACGCAACTGGCGCAGCTGTTTCAAAACCTGCTGACCAATGCGCTTAAATTCGCCCGGCCGGATTGCCCCCCGCATATCCAGATCAGCAGCGCGCCGGTTGCCCGCGCCGGTTTGCCACCTGGTTTTCAGCCGTCGGCCGGGCAGGAGTCATTTTGTGCAATCCGGGTCAGCGATAACGGGATTGGCTTTGAACCCGGTCAGGCCGAGCAGATCTTCGGGGCTTTTCAACGTCTGCATGGTAAGGGGCAGTATCCGGGCACGGGGATTGGGTTAGCCATTGCCAGAAAAGTGGCGGAGAATCACGGGGGCTACATCATGGCGCAGGGCCAGCCTGACCAGGGCGCTGTCTTTACTATTTATTTCCCGACAGCCGCCCCGGCTGCGGAGGGAGAAGGATAAGGAGCCGGTTAAACGGGCCGCCCGACGAAAACTGTTTCCCGGACGGCCCGCCTGATAAGCCGACTGGTTACGGTTTAAGCACTTTCAGTACCTGCCACTGGGTAGGCGTACTTACCCGAAGCATGTAGAGGCCCGCCGGTTGCTGAGTCAACTCCAGCCGCTGCCGTTCTACACTACCAGCCTGGTGAATCTGCTGCTCGATCACCCCACGGCCCTGTCCATCGAAGAGCTGAAGCCGGAGGGGCTGACCCTGCGCTCCGCGGATTTCTACCTCGGCCTGGTTGCCCGTCAGCGGATTACCCAGCAGTACCGCCTGTAGGGGAATGTCGGCTTCGGCGGCACCAATCCGCGCCATTACGCCTGACGGCTCGGTGCCATAAATCAGTTGACCGTATAGGTATACCGTTATGTGCGGATTCTCGACCACGTTCACCGGCCCGCTGGAATAGTCGTTGGCCTGATTCAGCAGGGAGAAGTCGGGCTTGACGAGCCGGAACAGGATGTCGCCGGTGCTGCTCAGGGGGGCTAAAGTGGTCAGCGCAGGCGAAAAACCCAGTTCGGCGTAACTGTCAGCGCCCTGCACCGGCGTGGCCAGTCGCACAACGCTGCGCTGAATGTTGCCCGCGCCGGGCTGCGCCCAGTCCACAAAGATGTTCAGCGGCTGGCTGCTCTCGGAGGTGAACCAGTAACGGGCCTTCAGCGCCTGGAATGGAATCGCCACATTGCCTTCGTTTCGGATGTCGACGGCCGTGCTGATGCTGCTGGTGATAGTACTGTTTTTGGCCGCCGAAAATACCCTGACGCGCTGCTCCACGGGAACGACGGCAGGCTCCTGACCCCACACCAACACCCCGTTGACGTACGCCGTGATGTGTGGGTTTTTCGTGAACGTGGTCGGTGGGGCGTAGGAGTAGTCGTCGGATTCGTTGAAATTGGAGCGGTTCTGTTTGAGGATACCATTCTCGATGGTGCCCGACCGGCTGTTAGGCCCCAACATACCCGCCGATGCATCAAAACTGTACGCTACGTATCCCAGTGCGCCTGCCCGGGGCTGAGCCAGCGGCACGTACTTCATCCTGACCTTTTCCTTACCGATCTGGGCGTAGTAGATCTGAAAGTCGACCGGGGGCGAACTGCCTTCGGCGGTAAACCAGTACCGGAGCGTGATCTGACTGTACGAAACGGGCACGTTGCCTTCGTTACTCAGCTGGAGGTAGGGCCGGATAATATGGTCGGTGCGGTTGCCGTAATCAGCGTCGAGGTGCAATACACTCAGGACCGGGGGCGATGGATTGGGTGCCGTCACCCCGCTCACAGCTACGCGATAAACGCCATGCGACGAGTGATAGTAAGTATCATGGGAAATCGAGCCCGAAACAGGGCCGGTCACTGTGTTGTTCAGCCGCACCTCGACCGTCGTGTTTACGAAAGATAAAGCGGGCGGAATGGTCAGTGATGGACCAAATGGGTTGCTGCCCGTCCTGATTTCGAATCCGGTGGGGGCGGACACCAGCACCTGTAAGCCCCCCCGACTCGTGACGGTGTACGACTGGCTGGCCGAGGGCGTACCGACGGTTGTGGTAAAGCCACTCAGGGCGGTGGGGCTAACCGCCACCGATTGACCCACCGCCGTGCCGCTAACCGGAATGCTGGCCGTAGCCGTACCACTGACGTTCGTGACCACTCCGCTGACCGTACCCGGTGACGAACTGAGCAGGATTACGTTGATTTTGGTGGGTGTCACTACGCCATTGGCAGCGGGTATCGTGATGTTCGGCCCCGTTATGCCATTGGCGTTAAGCAGAAAATAAGGCGGGGCTGTTACAACCAGATCACTGGTTAAGCCGCTGGCCGATACGGTGTACGAGGCCGGAAATTGCCCCTCATACTCGCTGTAGTTGACAACCGTCAGGGAGGAGTGCGAAACCGTAATAACGGGCGCAGGTAAAGTAGAAGCACCGTTTGCCAGAGCAGTATACCCCGGAAGAACGGCCGCGAGCCATAGCCAGATGTGGATCGCTGAGCGTAAACGTTGATGCATACAGGTAAAGGTTTAGTTTGGAAAAACAGACAATACAAACGCGGGTCCCTGAACGGGGGCGTTTGTACGGCAGGAAGAAAAGGGGTTTTATAATCTACTTATCTTGTATACTTAATTTTAGCCACGAAATGAGTGTCTTATCCGGTGGTTCCGGCAAGTCGTCAGCAGGCAGTTGGTACCGCCGGAAAAGGGGGCGGGAAGGGCAGGGGAAACCACTGAACGATACGTTCGGCGACTGGTATTCCGGCAATAATGGGCGTAGCGCCGGAGCGGTAGGGGTCAGGGTTGCTCCGAAGTAGATAAGGAGGGAGGAGCGTCGGCGGGTCGGCTGCCCCAGGTCGGATTGGCAGCGGGTCCCATGCGCAGTTGTAGAGTGCCGCCCCGCAGGATTTCGTCATGCGAAAGGTACGTACGCGTAAAGGGCCGTCCATTAAGCGTTACCGACTGAATGTAAACGTTCTGAGGAGAATTCTGTACGCTCTCGATGGTGAAGGGTTTCCCCGCCGGGGCGTTAATGGTGACGCGCTCCAGCGTTGGACTGCCCAGCACGTAATATGGCGTACCGGGGCATACCGGATACAAACCCGCCATGCTGAAAACGAGCCAGGCCGACATCTGCCCACCATCTTCGTTGCCGCTTAAACCACCCGGCGAGGTGTCATATTCATCGCGTATGATCTGCCGGATGTGGGCCTGCGTTTTGTAAGGAACCCCGGCATAAGCGTACAGATAGGCAATCTGATTGTTGGGCTCGTTGCCATGCCAGTAGTGACCACCCGCAAAAAGCGTATCCAGTTTGGCAATGAACCGGGCGCGGCCACCTACCTGTTTAATCAGTCCGGCTACATCCTGCGGGACAAAAAACGTGTACTGTGCCGGTGACCCTTCGGTAATAAATGAGGCCCGCCCGGCAAATGGGTTGAACGGCTCGATCCACCGCTTATCGGCGTAACGGCCCCGGGCGTAGCCAGTACCGGGGTCGATCACGTTCCGGTAGTTCAGGACCCGTTGCCGGAGGGCCACAGCGTCCTGATGATGCCCCAACTGCCCGGCCAACTGACTCAGGCAGAAGTCGTCGTAGGCATACTCCAGCGTTCGGGAAACCTGTTCGCGCTTGTGAAACGCCTGCCAGACCGAATCTTCCAGGGGAATGTAATGATACGTCAGGTACGAAGCCAGTGCCCGCCGACCCTGCCCGTTGGCGTAGCTCTGCGCGTTGGCATTCGCGTCGAAAGCATTCTTGCGCAAATACTGATAGGCCGTTTTTACGTCGAAATTTCGGATGCCTTTTCCGTACGCATCGGCGATGGCCGACTGGGCGTGGTCGCCGATCATGGCGGCTGTGTAGCTGTTCCAGCACGGAAAGATGGGCATCCAGCCGCCCTGCTCCGCTTTTTTTACCAGCGACTCCATCTGGTCACCGGCCCGCTTCGGGTTCAGCAGCGTTTGTAGCGGCTGACCCGCCCGAAAGGTATCCCAAAGGCTAAAATCGCAGTAATAGTCGAAACCCCGGGCGTAGTGCGTAGTCGTGTCATCGGCAAAACCGGGGTAAGCACCGTCGATGTCGGAATAGATGCGGGGCGTCAGGTTGGTGTGGTAGAGGGCCGTGTAAAACAGGGTTTTGTCGGCCTCTGTGCCGGTGGCCTGCATGGTGCCCAGTTCCCGGTTCCAGGCCGCTTCGGTTTGCTGCCGTACATGGGCCAGATTCCAGTCGGGAATTTCGGCCTTCAGGTTCCGGCGGGCACCTGCTTCACTGACAAACGATGTCCCGACCCGAACCCGCACCACGTCGCCCGGCCTGAGTGTCCAGCGCACATACGCCCCAACGGATTCTTTTTTGCCGCTGCCCCGGGCTTGTGTTGAGCCGTCTTTGGGCGCATCATTGGTCCAGGTGCCGAACTGACTCAGCGGGCGGTCGAACTGTACCACAAAGTACCCGCTGAATCCTGCTGACTGCCCCGCGCCCTGGTAAATGCGGTGAACGGGGTTATAGCCGACAATCTCACGGCGCTCGGGGTGAATCGCCACGTAGCCTTCCCCTTCGTCGCTGTTGGGTTCGATGAGCAGGGCACTTTCCCCGCCTTGCTGATAGGTAAACTGAAGCAGGCCCGCCCGGGTGTGAGCCGCCAGTTCGGCGTCGATGGCGTAGTCGGTCAACCGGACGCGGTAGTAGGCGGGCGTGACCGTTTCCGTGGTATGCGTAAAGTGAGAGCCGCGCTCAGCCGGGCGCAGGGCCAGTTTACCGGCAATTGGCATGATGGTCAGGCTCCCGTAATCCTGCACGCAACTGCCATTGAGCCAGTGGGTGCCCCGAAAGCCGTTGATTTTCTGATCGTTGTAATAATAGGGGGCAATGCACTTCACTTCGGTCGCCTGCGTCTGCGGTGTCCACGTAGTCATGGCGTGGGGCCGACCAATGGCGGGGGCTATCTGACCCCGTAGTTCGCTGCCCGCTTCGGCATGGCGTTTGGCCGTCGGTGTCTGACTGGGGGCCGAGCCGATCAGGGGATTTACATAGGCCACAAGTTGCTTACGGGGCGTTGGGGCCTGGGCAAAACCAGTCAGGGTGAGGCAAAGAAGTGGTAGCAGCGTGCGCATAAGGGTTGATTCCTGGAATTGGCCGATGATGACCGGCAGAGAGGCAACTACGCCTTAAAGCCAACTAAAGCCTGATTCTCCCGGTTTGCAAAGGAGCATCGGGCTGAGTCCGCCTTTCAGCCTGCCGAATGAGGGTGCATAAAATAACCCAACAGCCACTACGGAAGCGGCTGTTGGGTTGGCAGGCAATACACGTTAAATGAAGTTCGTGCTACGCCAGAACCTTTTTCAGGTTGGTGTAACTCGTCGTGATGTTAGCAATCGGATCGGGCGCCATGTCCTGCTCAACGAAGAAGTACTTCATGCCCGCCGTTTTCGCAGCCGCGAATGCCCGCTTGAAATCAACGATGCCATTCCCGACTTCCGTAATCGTTTTCCGGTCGTCCTTGATATCCTTGACATGCCAGAGCGGGAAACGGCCCGGCTGCTCGTTGAACAGCGCAACGGGGTCTTTGCCTGCTTTGGTGGCCCAGGCCAGGTCCAGCTCCATCTTTACGAGTTCTTTGTCGGTCTGCGACAGGATCAGTTCATATGGTGTTTTGCCACCTTCGACCGCATCAAATTCGGTGGCGTGGTTATGGTAGGCAAAGCCGATTCCTGCTTTTTTGGCGGCTTCGCCCGTTTTCTGGAATACCTCGATGGACTTCTGGATTTCGTCGAGCGTTGAAACGGGTGTACTGGCGCAGACCAGATACGAAAGTCCACCTTCAGCGGCCTGGTCGACCAGTTCCTGATAGTTATCGCGCAGGTTCAGCATGGGGGGCATTTTAGAGAAGTCCATGGCCGGACGCTGGTTAGCGCCAGCCGCTGGGGCCCCTCCGCCCGCAGCCGGGGCGGGCGCAGGCCGTGGCCGGAACGGTGCTCCCCCGGCATGGTGCGCCCGCCAGGTCATGCCCAGATCATTCACGACCTTCTTAAACTCTTTGGCCGAATAGCCATAGTAACCACCCCGGGTGTTGAACGCGGATTCGATCTCCTTGTAGCCGACAGCGGCTACCTTTTCCAACGTGCCTTTGGGGTCGTCGTTCATCGACTTGAACAGGGTGAACAACTGAATACCAATCGGGTACGAAGCCGCCCCGCCAAATAGATCGTGGGCCTGCGTAAGCCGGGGTAGCACCAGACCGCCAAGGGTTAATGCGCTGGCATCGCGGAGAAAATGTCTTCTAGACGTCATTTGAGTAGCTGGTTAGTTGATTTTGGTACTTTAAAAATTATGATTTTATTATGTTGATTTTGTCAGGCTGAAGAATGAAGCATCTTAGCGATTTAGTAGCTGAGATGCTTCATTCTTCAGCCTGACAAAATGTGCGTTTAAAGAGCAATTACCCTTACATCGCTTTGCCGGAAGCCACTTCCAGTAACTCTTTATCGTGGTGGTTCTTCACCTGATTTACGGTATCGAACAACATAGTAGCCCCGTTTTCGGCGGTGTATTGCGGCCAGGTAGGCAGACCCTTGTGGTTTGGGTTACCGGTGTGGGCAAAGGCAATCCAGGCACGGCTCATCTTATCGGCCAGCACCTGGGCCTCTTTCCCGCCACCCGTCATTTCTTCGCAACGGCTGATGTTGTCGAACACAAACGGAATTTCCATGCAGTGCATTGACTTATACTTGCCATCGTTTACCGGCGAACTCCACGTAAACAGGTACGCATACACGGGAGCCGCGCCAGCAACGGCCTTCTGGCTGGCCTGCCGGATCGATCCAGCCCGGAAACCGATGTCTACATCCATGTAATCCGAAGGGTTTGTCGTTTGTGGGTAGGCCTTTTTCATCGCCGTTATGTACGACTCGGTTTTATCGGCAAACCGTTTTTGCAGGCTGGCTTTGGCTGCTTCCATATCCGCTACACGATTGGTGGGATTGAAGGGGCCAAATTCTGTTTTGGTCGAACCAACCAGCAGGGGGATGCTTTTCGAGATTGCCATTGCCGCTACTTCTGACGGTTGATAGGGCAGAAAATTGCCATCGTGGATGGGTCCCCAGCCTAAGCCAAACGCAGGTTTATTTTCGCTTTTCAGGCTTTCGCTGACTTTACGCAGCGCCCGTTTTCCGGCTTCGTTCAACCGCTCATAGGAAATCTTCTGCAGGGAGTCAACCTGATTGGGTTGCAGTTTTAACTCCTCCAGCAGCGCAGCACTGACCTTCTTCGCCAGCTCCGGTTCGGTAAAGCTGGTCAGGTAGCTGCCGCTTTGTACGATGGCTTTGTGGAATAACCCTTTGGCCGACGGTGCGTTCATCAGCGACGTTACTTTACCGCCCCCGCCCGACTGACCGAAGATGGTAACGTTATTGGGGTCGCCACCAAACGCGGCAATGTTCTGCTTCACCCACTGCAACGAGGCTACTAAATCCAGCAAACCCGCGTTTGGTGAGTTTTTGTACTTCTCGCCGTAACCCGACAGGTCCAGGAAACCCAGAATGTTAAGCCGGTGATTGATCGATACGACCACGACATCACCCTTTTTTGTCAGGTTCTCGCCATCGTACGAAGGCAGCTCAACCGACGAACCCGCCGTAAAACCACCACCGTGCAACCAAACCATGACAGGGCGGCCTTTGGGGGCCGCTGCCAGTTGCGGGGTCCAGACGTTCAGGCTAAGGCAATTTTCGTTGGTGTAGCCCCAGTCGTGGTGAAACGGAAACTCGATCTCGTCGTTTGTTGCCGTCGTGGCATCCATCGGGCAAACGGGTCCGTACGTCATCGAACTGCGGACATTCGTCCAGGAATCGGGTTTGGTCGGTGCTTCAAAGCGTACGGCCTTAGCGTAGGGAATTCCCTTGAAGGTGAACGTGCCATTGTGAATATAGCCCCGTACTTTACCGGATTCGGTTTGCACCGTAGCAATGTCTTTGCCCGCCATGATGGGCGTGGCGGCTTCTTTCTAGGCTTGCCCGGCTACCAGCAGCGGTAGCATAAGCACACTGAGCGATAAAAAAATGGCGTTGGTTTTCATTCGGTTTTTTACGCGTTGGGATAAGGTAAGAACGATTAATTATGGCTGGCCTGGCGTTTATTCATCAGGCCAAGCATGAAGTCCAGTGAGGCTGCATCCGGTAGGGGCTGGGCTTGTACCTTATCGCCGAGCATCATCACCTGCTTATTGCTTACGGAGTAGGCTGGCCACTTCGGCAACCCCTTGCCATCGGGATGGCCCGTTTTCATGAAGTTTACCCAATAGGTCGATATCGTCGTTGCCAGTTCCGTATCCTTCGGTTCCAGGGGACGAAGCGTATGATCAACGAACGGGAGATTATCAAAGGCATAGGCGACCTCACCCGTATGGAAAGCACCGTACTTAGCGTACTCACCTACGGCCGGCAGCTTCCGGGTGAACCGGTACACGTACACCGGCTTCCCCTGTTGGCTCTGTACATTGGCCCAGGCATAATTCTGCGCGCCAAACGTCATATCGCGCGACATGTTCAGTTGTGACGTAGCTGCGTGTTCATCGGTATCACCCGGATAGTATTTCAGAAAGTTTTGCGCGTCGGCCCCGTACTGGGTGTCAATCTGTTTTCGGTATTCATCCGCCTTTTTCGCTGGCCCGAATGACATACCCTCGTCCTCATTCCAGCCAGTCAGCAGCGCCACGTTATTTTGTTGACCAGCCGCAAAAATATCAGCCACGGCCTGGGGTAGTACGTATCCATCGATGATGGGGCCGCGCATGCCCTGTCCTTTCTGTAGAATCTCCTCGGCGGGTTTAGCGCGCAGTTCCGCCAGCGAGGAAGCACCGAGTGTCTGCATCACCTTCAGGCCGCTTTGCTCCGCCTGCTGCAGCGTAGGGTTGGAGCGGGTAAAGTTCGCACCACTTTCGGCAATAGCTTTCGTGAACAGGCCCTTTGCCAACGGCGACGCCACCAGGCAGTTAACGCTCATGGAGCCAGCCGACTGACCGGCAATGGTAACGTTGCCGGGGTCACCACCGAAGGCGGCAATATTCTGCTTCACCCACTGTAAAGCGGCAATCTGGTCCATCAGCCCATAATTCCCCGATGCATTATGCCCCGACTCTTTGGTCAGCTCTGGGTGAGCCAGAAAACCAAAGGGGCCAACCCGGTAATTAATGCTGACGAACACGACTCCTTTTTTAGCCGTCGCTTCACCGTCATAAATGGGTACGCCACTGCCACCGCTGCTGAATCCGCCCCCGTAGATCCAAACGAGTACCGGCAGGCGTTCCTGAGGGCGTTTCTCGGTAGCTGCTTTAGCCCCGCTCCACACATTCAGGTACAGGCAATCTTCGCTGATGGGTTCGGCCGGGATTAAATACTCCGCGCTCCACGGTCCAAACGGAGCCGGTTTTGCCTGGATGGGGCTGGGGCCAAACTGGTCGCATGTACGAACACCCGACCAGGGCGTAACGGGTTGGGGGGCTTTCCAGCGGAGGTTGCCCACGGGCGGAGCCGCAAACGGAATACCGCGAAAAATGTGTACATCACCGGTCTTGTTTAACGTGCCCGACACCAGCCCCCCGGTCGTTTTTACGGTATCCACATCGCGTTCGACACCCGTAAACGCTGCAACGCCCAGGAGGGACAAACCAGTCAGACAAACGGCTAATGAGTTGTTCATACGAATCATTGAGGAATGAGTACTTGATTTGCTTTCAAAATTTTGCTGAAGAACAGCAGTTGGTAGGGCAGCGCATTCTCCCAGTACTCCCAGGTATGGCCGCCCGGTCGTTCGGTGTAATCATGCGGGGTTTTGTTCGCCATCAGCTGGCGGTGCAGGTCGCGGTTTGTTTCGATCAGGAAATCATCCACGCCGATGTCGAAGATCAGTGGCAGTTTGTTCGCCTGTAGCTTGTCGGCGAGCGTTACCATCGTCAGGCCGGGGTAGGGGGCATCACCGGCTGCGGCCGGACCCAGCAGTTTGGCAAAATTGTCCATGCGGGACTTGGCAAAATCAGCGGGTACTTTCCAGGTGGCCGTGTTTATGTTCATGACGCCACTCATACTGCCAGCGGCCGCGTACAGGTCTGGATGGCGGCTGGAGATGAACATGGCCCCGTGACCACCCATCGACAAGCCCGCAATAACCCGGCCTTTGCGGTCGCGAACCGTGCGGTAGCTGTTGTCAATTTTATCAATCAGTTCTTTCGATATAAAGGTCTCAAACTGGCTGTTTTTAACCTGTGGACTATCGAAATAATAGCTGGTCGGATCACCGTCGGGTGTGACGATGATTATGTTGTATTGATCGGCCATCCGCTGAAGCAGCGTTTTATCGGGCGTTTTGGTTAGCCAGTCGCGGAAACTCCCCGAGCCACCGTGGAGCAGATACAGCACCGGAAAGGCGGACTGCTCCTTTCGTTTTTTCTCGTTCCCGTACCGATCCGGCAGCACAATGGCCGCCCGCAGCGTACGATTCATGCTCGCGCTGGGTACATCAATGGTATCAACTTTAGCCGCAGCTACGTGTAGTGACAGCAGGCAGCCAACGGCAAGGAGAAGCGTTTTTATGGACAGTTTAGGGTGCAGCATCGGTTATTGGGCGACAGATCCGTTGGTTTTCAGAACATTGGTAAAGAACAGCAAGTGACTCGGCAGCGAGTTCTGCCAGTACGCCCACGTATGAGCACCAGGCCGTTCGGTATAGTCGTGCTCCGTTTTGTTATACACCAGCCGACGGTGCAGTTCCCGATTTGGCTCGATCAAGAAGTCATCAACACCGCAGTCAATAATCAGTTTCAATCCGCTGGCTTTGATTTTATCCGTCATATACACCACGGAGTTAGCTGTGTACAGATCAGGGGTTGACCCAATCGGTCCCAGAATGCGGGCGAAGGCGGGTTCAAACTGTTTGGCCGTTTCGGGCGCGATACGCCAGGTAGACACATTCAAATCGAGGGCACCACTCATGCTGCCAGCGGCACAATATAGGTCTGGGTGCCGGGTGGCGAGGTAAAGAGCGCCGTGACCGCCCATGCTCAGACCGGTAATGACCCTGCCTTTGCGGTCGCGGATGGTGCGGTAGGTATTATCGATTTTATCGATGACTTCTTTGGTGATGTACGTCTCAAAGAGGTTGTCTTTCTGGATGGGGCTATCCAGGTAGCCGCCCAGCCGGTCGCCTTCCGGCATCACGATGATGAGGTTGTACTGGTCAGCCAGTTTCTGCACCAGCCCTTTGTCGGGCGTTTGCTTTAGCCAGTCGCTGAACTGTCCGCCACCCCCGTGCAGCAGGTACAGTACCGGATAATTGGCTTTACTTTTAGCATACGAGTCCGGCAGGACGATGCCCGCCCGCAGATTCCGCTTCATGGCGGCACTGGGCACATCGAGCGTATCCGTCTTCGCGCAGATGGCCGATAGGGGTAACGCCAGCAGGCTGATACAGGTTAGTAAACGGGTTAGTTTCATAGAGGAAAAGGCGATTTGGTAAAATGACTTACACGCAGGAAGTTATACCTGAGACAAAGCCGTTCGTCGGAATAAAGACTGTCTTTACGTCAAAAGTACGTAAAGATTTCGCACCTTAGCTGCCTGACAGACTATTTTGTAAGATTTTATGATCGACTATAACAATTCAGTAGTTCGTCACGATCAGTATTCAACCGGGGAGTACATCCCATACCTGTCCATCGACGGTGTGATCTTTGGCTTTCATGAGAATCAGCTGAATGTCCTGCTGTTGCGCTGGAAGGGAACAACTGAATGGAGCCTGCCGGGGGGATTCATCAAAAAAGCGGAATCGGTCGACGTAGCCGCCCAGCGGGTTGTGCGCGAACGAACGGGACTGGAACACCTGTATCTGCAGCAGTTTCACATTTTCGGTGAGGTGATGCGCTACGATCAGGAAGATACGTGGCGCCGAATTAACCTGCCGCTCCTGGCCAGTAACTGGTCAGAGCGGACTATTTCGCTGGGATATTACGCCCTGGTCGAACACTCGAAGGTTGTTCCAACGCCCGATTTTCTGACGGACGAGTGCCGCTGGTGGAGCCTGGATCAGATTCCGGCTCTCCTTTTCGATCACAACCATATTATAACCGTAGCGATTCAATCGTTACGGAAGCAGTTTAATGACCAGCCGATCAGCCATTTGCTGCCCGATACGTTCACGATACCCGAACTACAGCGGCTGCACGAAACTATATTAGGGTATCCGCTCGATGCCCGTAATTTCTACAAGAAGATTATGGCGTCGGGCACCCTAGAACGGCTCTCGGAACGCCGGGCGGGTACGCCCCATAAAGCACCGTACCTCTACCGCTTCAATCCGGGGGTTTCCGCGCCGAACCTGCCGACGTAGGTGCTGTAGCCCCGTGGTACGGCCGGACTACGGAGGCATTCCGACGCCCACGTTCGGTTATGACCGGTAACTAAGCAACTGATTGCAACGGACGCAGGCGTCCGGGATACGTAGCAGCGGGCTCCGGCAAAGATGTCTGTATCACAATGCATAAACTTTGAGAAGCATTGATAAATTGCGATGCTTTTCTGGTGACTCTATGCGTTATGAACTTTTGCTTTTTCTCTACGGCTGGCTCCTCACTGCGGCCAGTGGACAGACTATCCCGCCCGACAGCTCAGAGTCGACCGCGCAGTACGCCCTGGCACGCTACCAGGAGGCCAGCAGCAACGTGGAGCAACTCTACAATGGCATCGAGTACATCGGCTACGATACCCGCCTGAAGGTTCATCCTTATTTTGCATCAGACAGCTTTCAGACGGGCTTCGTGCAGCATGGGGGCAAGACCTTTTCGGTGCCTATGCTCTACGATATCGTCAGCGATGTGATTGTGGTCAGGCACCCCTCGGCGTACCGGGTGGCCCTGCAAAGCGCCGAAATCGAGTCTTTTTCGTGGTTGAGCCATACCTACGTCCGGCTGCTGGAACGGGCCAACCCCGGCCTGACAACGGGCTTTTACGACTTGCTCTACACGGGTCCCTCACAGCTACTGGCCCGGCGAATCAAAACCATTCAGATCAATACGACGTCGAACGGCGACTATGGAGTATTCGATCCGAAAACGACCTATTACATCCGTAAGAAGGACAAGGACCGCTACTATCCGGTGAAAAATAAAAAGATGGTGCTGGAGGTGCTGAGCGACCGGAAAAAGGAACTCGTTGCCTACGCCCGGAAGCAGAAACTGCGCTTCCGGCCCGATCCGGAACAAGCCATCATAAAGCTGACTCAACAATATGATGAACTCAACAAGCCGTTATGAAGAACCTGTACTGCACGCTTCTTTTCACCTTCGGAATCGGTATGGCGCAGCTAACCCTCGGCCAGACCAGTCGGAACACCGCCATCAGCGGGCAGTTTACCGACATCACCTTCGGGCAGTTCGTCAATGAGATCGAGGCCCGCACCGACTACCGGTTCTTTTATAACCCCCGCGAAGTAGACAGCCTGCGGGTCCGATTACAAGTCACGAATAAGCCGCTCCCGGCTATTCTTAATCAGGTGTTCGAGGGGACGTCCCTTCGGTATGCTATCGACGGTCGGAACCGGGTCTTTATCACCGTCGATCAGCCTATTCGAACTGACCTGCCCATTGGTTTTTTCGAGCGGGGCCAGCCCGCAGCGGCCGACGATACAGCGGGCGTCAACTACGGAGCCGGGAAAGAAACCGCCCGCCTGTCGCTGGAAACCAAATTGTTCGAAATCGGGTCACGGAGTGGTGCCGGAAAGGCGGGCTATGCCACGCTGGCGGGCCGCATCCGAAGCACCAGTACCGGCGAGCCAGCCGTTGGCGTTGCGGTGCTGCTGGAGAAACCGCGCATCGGGGTACTGACGGATCAGTATGGGTATTACTCCATCTCGTTACCGCGCGGTCGCCACGAACTCAAAATCAGGAGCATCGGCCTGAAAGACACCCGGCGGCAGATTCTGCTGTTTGCCGATGGCCGGCTGGATATTGACATGGACGAAGAGGTGATCCCGTTGAAAGAGGTCATCGTCGGCGCTCAGAAAGATGCCAACGTATCGGGTTTACAGATGGGATCGGAGCGGCTCGACATTAAGACCATTAAGCAGGTGCCGACCGTACTTGGTGAGGCCGATCTGCTGCGTGTGGTGCTGACCCTGCCGGGGGTGAAGTCGGTGGGGGAGGGCACGGTTGGTTTCAACGTCCGGGGCGGATCGGCGGGCCAGAACCTGATTCTGTTTAATGACGCGGTTATCTACAATCCGTCGCATCTGTTCGGCTTTTTCTCGGCCTTCAACCCCGACATCATCAAAACTGTCGATCTCTATAAAAGCGCCATTCCCGCAAGGTATGGCGGCCGGTTGTCGTCGGTGCTGGACGTGACAACGCGCGATGGCAACCGCAAAAAGCTGGCCGGGGCGGGTGGTATCGGGCCGCTGACCGGGCGTCTGACGCTGGAAGGGCCGATTATCAACGACAAAACATCGTTCCTGATCGGTGGCCGCACCAGCTATTCGGACTGGCTGCTGAAGCAGTTGCCGAACGGTGCCTACAAAAACAGTCAGGCTTCGTTTTATGATCTAAACCTGCATATCACCCACGAAGCCAACGACAAAAACAGCTTTTACCTGACGGGTTACCTCAGCCGCGACCGGTTCCGGCTCAACAGCGACAGCCTGTACAACTACCTCAACCAGACGGCTTCGCTGAAGTGGAAACACATTTTCACGAATAAGTTGTACGGCGTATTTACCGGTAGTTACAGCCGGTACGAATACACGGTGGCGAGCGATAAAAAGCCACTGGAAGCGTTCCAGTTCGGGTTTGCCATTCGGCAGATGACCGCCAAAGCCGACTTTACCTACTACCATGATGCCCGGCACACGCTTGACTTCGGCATCAGCAGCACACAGTACAAACTCCGGCCGGGGAGCCTGCAACCTACCAACGCCGAATCGCTGATCAACCCGGATGTAGTGCCGACCGAACAGGGGCTGGAAAATGCCCTCTACATTAGTGACCGGTTCGAGGTTACACCCCGGCTGTCAGTCAATGTGGGGCTTCGGTATTCGCTCTTTATGAATCTCGGTCCCGGTCAGGTGTTCTCGTATACGCCGGGTCTATCCCGGTCAGAAAACACCATTCAGGACACCGTTTCGTACCCGGCGGGCAGCGTTGTGAAAACGTATCAGGGACCAGAATACCGGGTGGCCCTTCGGTATGCGTTGACGGATAATGTCTCGGTGAAAGCCAGCTACAACCGGATGCGTCAGTACCTGAATATGCTCTCGAATACGGTAGCCGTCTCGCCCCTGGATATTTACAAACTCAGCGATTCGTACGTGAAGCCGCAAATCGGCGATCAGTATTCGGTGGGGGTGTACCAGAACCTGCGGGCCAACACCATTGAACTGTCGGCGGAGGGCTACTACCGCACCCTGCAAAACCAGCTCGATTATAAGGGAGGTGCCACCCTGCTGCTCAATCACCATCTCGAAACCGATGTAGTGCAGGCCGAGGGTGTAGCGTACGGCGTTGAACTGATGGTGAAAAAACTGACCGGTAAACTCAACGGCTGGCTTAGCTACACCTACTCCCGGTCATTGCTCCGCACACCTACAACCCTGGCGTCGGACGTAGTGAACGGGGGGAAGTTTTACCCCAGTAGCTACGACAAACCGCATGACGTGACGCTGGTGGGTAATTATAAGATAAATCGCCGGTTCAGTATCTCGTTCAATGCCACCTACAGCACCGGCCGACCCATTACGCTGCCCCTGGCCAAGTACGTGCTGGGCGGTGCCGAGCGGCTGTATTATTCCGAACGAAATCAGTACCGCATTCCCGATTATTTCCGTACCGACCTGTCCATCAACGTCGAAGGTAATCATAAGATCAAAAAGCTGGCGCATAGCTCGTGGACGCTGGGTGTCTACAACCTCACCGGTCGGCACAATGCCTATTCGGTTTATTTTAACTCCACCGGGGGCTACGTCAAGGGCTACAAACTATCCATCTTCGGTCAGCCCATTCCGACGCTGACTTATAATTTTAGATTTTAACGTATGAGCAGGACCAAACACTGGCGGTATCTACTGCATGGCGCGCTGCTGCTGTTTGCTGGCAGTTGTGTCGATCCATTTACGCCCCCGGAGATCACGGCACCCAACCGGTACCTGGTGGTGGATGGCTACCTGAACGGGGGTACGGGTAGTAGCGTGATCAGGCTGTCGCGTACGCAGAACATCGGGAATTTCAGTGCGCCAACACCCGAGTCGAAGGCTACAGTGCGCGTGGAAGGGCAGGGGGGAGCGGCCTTCGCCTTCACGGAAAGCGCCAGCGGCACCTATACGTTGGCGTCGGCTACGCTGCCCTTCGGGGGCAGTTATCAGGTTCGCATCAAAACCACCGATGGACATGAATACCTGTCTGACCCGATCACGATCAGGCAAACGCCGAAGATCGACAGCCTGACCTGGGCGGTCGAGAACAGCGGCCTCCAGGTCTATGTCAACACCCATGACCCGGCCAACAAAACGCGGTACTACCGCTGGGAATACGAGGATACGTACGAGATCCTGACCCCCTACCAGTCGCCGTTCGAGTACCGGAATGATCAGGTGGTGCCCCGCACCGAAACCAATATCAATCATTGCTGGCGAACGCAGTCGTCCACTAACATCATACTGGGATCGACGGCCCGACTTACGCAGGACATTCTCAGACAGGCACCCCTTTTGTTCATTCCCGGCAGTTCGCCCAAACTCTGGATCAAGTACAGCATTCTGGTGAAGCAATATGCCCTGTCGCCGGAAGCCTATAGCTATTGGGAGAATCTGCAAAAAAATACGGAGCAGCTGGGGAGCCTGTTCGATCCCTTACCCTCGCAGGTGGGTGGGAACCTGCACAGCCTGACCAATCCGGCGGAGCCGGTACTCGGGTTTGTGGATGGCCATTCGACCGAGCAATTCCGCGTGTTCATCGACCGGCCTGCTGCCTTGTCCCGCAGCCTGCTGGTGACGGGCTACGAAACGTGTCCGCTGGATACCATTCCGTATCCCAAGCAGCCCCTTTCGGCTTTCCTGGGGCCGGGTGGCGGCTATGCTGCCATTCAGCCGCTGGACAACGGTCGGTATCTCGCCACGTCGATACCCTGTGCGGATTGCCGGACCTTAGGAACTACTACCAAGCCCGCTTACTGGCCATAAGCGACATATCTGCTACACGACTCAATGAACAACGTTTCTCACTTCCGCTATTCATTTTTGCTGGCCGTGCTGCTGGTTGTAGCGTTCGGTACCGGTGTGCTGGCCCAGCATCCGGCGTTGGCCCGGTTGCAGCAACAGGTCGATACGCATCGGAATCAAACACTACAGGAAAAACTGTTTGTGCATACGGACCGCCAGTTCTACCTGTCGGGTGACGTTATGTGGTTCCGGCTTTTCTACGTGGATGGGGTGTTTCACCGGCCGCTCGACGTGAGCAAGATCGCCTACCTCG
Organism: uncultured Cytophagales bacterium; assembly: GCA_964251665.1. Taxonomy (GTDB): domain Bacteria; phylum Bacteroidota; class Bacteroidia; order Cytophagales; family Spirosomataceae; genus JBBQLG01. Next base: position 185,196 of record CAXUKO010000007.1, on the reverse strand, counting down.
AACTGCTGGATACGAATCAGAAATCAGTGTTGCAGACCAAAGTGCCGATCGATACCGGCAGTGGCATGGGCTCGCTGAGCCTGCCGGTATCGTTGCTTTCCGGTCAGTATGTACTCCGGGCGTACACCTACTGGATGAAAACGGTTAGTCCGGATTTTCTCTTCGAAAAAGCGATTACCATCGTGAACCCCTTCCGTAAACTGGGGCTACCCGTCCTGACTGATTCATTAAACTATGACGTACAGTTTTTCCCTGAAGGCGGTAATCTGGTAACTGGCTTACCGGCAAAGGTGGCGTTTAAAGTCGTTGATCCCAGGACCGGTCGCGGTGTGGATTGTAAAGGTGTACTGCTGAATCAGGCCAATGACACGATCGCCCGGTTTACGTCGCTCAACTTCGGGATGGGAACGTTTGCGTTCACGCCATCCGGGGCTACTTCCTACCGTGTTCAGCTAAAAGATGGCCGGGGCCGCAGCCTGAACCGCGCCTTGCCGGCGATGTATGAGCGAGGATACACCCTGCAACTTGAGGATGTGGATGCCAGTCAACTCCGGGTCACCGTGCGGACTAATCAGCCCGCTAATAGTCAAAATCCGGCCGTTTACCTGATTGGGCACACGCGGCAGGTGGTTAAGGTGGCAGATGTGCGGACGCTGCAAAGCGGTCAGGCGACATTTCTGATCGCGAAAAATGGCCTGGGTGAGGGTATTTCACACCTCACCGTGTTCGATGCCGCTGCCCAGCCTGTTTGCGAACGGCTGTATTTTAAACGGCCTCAGCCTAACTTGACTATTCAGCTAAAACCAGACAGGAATGAGTACACCACCCGCGCGCCGGTTGCCCTCGCTCTGACAACGGTAGACCCGGCCGGGAAGCCCGTTCCTGCCGACGTCTCGGTGTCGGTCTACCGGCTCGATTCCCTGGAATCCGGCGAACCGATCAACCTGCCTGATTACCTGTGGCTGACGTCGGAATTACGGGGTACCATCGAATCGCCGGGGTATTACCTGACCCATACCGGCTCCGAAGCCGATGCTGCAATCGACAACCTCATGCTCACGCACGGCTGGCGTCGTTTTCGCTGGGAGACCGCGCTGCAGCCCAAACCACTGACCAGTACGGCTGTACCGGAACACGGTGGCCTGACGATCTGGGGACGCATAACCAATGCCCGAACGGGCGCACCAGCCAACGGGGTGACCACCCACCTGTCCGTGCCGGGAAAGGCGGTTCAGCTATACAGCGTGCGGAGCAATGAACAGGGGCTGGTGCGATTCGAGATGGCCAACTTCTACGGCAGCAGAGATGTCGTGCTGCAAACGGCAACTCCGGATAGTACCTACCGTGTCGACCTGATCAACCCCTATACCGAGTCACCCGCCACAACCCACCTGCCCGTTTTTGATCTGGACCAAGCGGGTAAAGATCAGCTCGTTGCCCGCAGTCTGGCCATGCAGGTACAGCGCAGTTATTATCCGTACACCGTACCGGCGCAACCACCGGGCGATAGTGCCGCTTTTTATGGCGTCGCCGACGAGCGGTACGCGCTGGATGCGTTTACCCGGTTCACGGTCATGGAAGAGGTGCTCAGCGAATACGTGCCGGGCGTACTGGTTCGTCGGCGCGATAAACACTTTGTGCTGCGTGTAATGAACCAGCCTTATAAGGAAGTCTTCTCGGAAGACCCGTTGCTGCTGCTCGACGGCGTTCCGGTGTTCGATACCGACCGACTGATGGCCTTCAGCCCGCTAAAAATCAGGACGCTGGACGTGATAACCCGCCGGTACTTTCTGGGTTATACCACGCTGCCTGGTATCATCAGTTTCAGGACGTACAAAGGCGATTTAGCCGGATTTCAGCTGGACCCGCGGGCGGTCCAGCTTGAATACGACGGTCTGCAGGCCCGGCGCGAATTTTACGCTCCGCAGTACGCAACTCCTCAGCAACTCGAAAACCGACTGCCCGACTTTCGTACCCTGCTGCATTGGAACCCGCAGGTACGGACCGGCGCTCCGGGCAAGGCCGATCTGACATTTTACACCTCGGATCAGGATGGTAACTACCTGATTGTGGTGCAGGGCATGACTGCCGATGGCCGGTTCAGCAGTGCCCGGTATCCAATTACTGTCCGCAGCCGGGCCAGGCTTTAACCAATTGGTGACCAATAAAAAGCCCCGACGTGTTGCGTCGGGGCCAGGTACATTGAAGGGGAGGGTTTAGAAAAGCCTCCCCACGAAGATGATAATAACGGCACCCACAACCGAGATCAGCAAGTGCATGATCAGCCCATCATTCTCGGAGCGGTTACCCAACTGACGGGCCACGAAACCGCCTACCAGACCGCCAACAATGCCCAGTATAATGTTGACTAATGCGGAGTTGTGCGAGTCCATCAGGCGACTGGCGATGTACCCGGCGATTCCGCCCAGGATGATTGAAAATAGAAAGTTCATACGAACAGGGGTTTGGTGAAGTACTTACTTAGTACAATACCCTTAAGAGAAATACGTCCGTATGGTTTAAACACTTATCGAATGGCAGGTCGTCTGGCCGATAATCTGAAAACTCTTTTCTGTTGTTAAGTGCCGGTACCAGGCCGGTCAGCGAAACGAAATACGATCAACAGGAGATGCTATAAAAAGATAGTATTGCATTCGGTACGTTCCATAAGCCCCTCAACCCCAATTATTCTATGCGCCGTTCTCTCTTACTCCTTCTGGTTATCCTAAGTTGTCTGCAACTTAGTTGGGCGCAGGCACCCCGACCGGCTAAACCCGTTTCTGTTATTTTTGATACAGATATGGGGCCGGACTACGATGATGTCGGGGCCATTACGCTGCTGCACGCCCTGGCCGACAGTGGACAGGCCCGCATTCTGGCCACCATCGCCAGTACTAAGTATCCCCGCGTCGGCCCTGTGCTCAGCGTCCTGAACACGTATTTTGGCCGCCCATCCATACCCATTGGCGTACCCAAAGGAGAGGCTGTCGACGAGGCCGACCGGCAGCACTGGTCCGATACACTGGTAGCCCGCTATCCGCATGCCGTTAAAACGAATGACGAACTGCCCGATGCCGTGGCGCTGTACCGGCGGGTACTGGCCGCGCAGCCGGATGGGAGCGTAACGGTGGTGACTGTGGGCTTTTTTACCAATCTGGCCAACCTGCTGCGGTCGGCCCCGGATGCGAACTCACCGTTATCGGGTCGGGATCTGGTGCGCCGTAAAGTCAGGCAGCTGGTCAGCATGGCTGGTACGTTTCCAGCGGGTCGGGAATTTAACGTGTACAAAGACATACCTGCGTCAAAATCCGTACTGGCTGAGTGGCCGACGCCCGTGCTGCTGAGCGGCTTCGAAATCGGCGAAAAAATCAAGTCGGGCTTACCCCTGATTCAGAATGACCGGATTCAGCACAGCCCGGTTAAAGATGTGTTTCGTATCTCTATTCCATTAGACAAAAACGACCGCGACGGCCGCATGAGCTGGGATCAGACGGCCGTGCTGGTGGCCATAAAGGGACCATCGCCCTATTATACAACCCGCTCCGGCCGGATAACGATACTGGCTGACGGGGCCAACGGCTGGGATGTGGGGAAGCAGGGGCATCGGTATCTGGTCGAACGCAGGCCGGTGGCCGATGTACAGGCCCTGATCAATACGCTAATGCAGCACCAGCCCCGTCACTGATCAGGTTTAAGTTAGTAAGTGGCTGCGCCCAAGTTGGTAAGTGCTTCGCTCTGGAAGGCTTACTGACTTGGGCGCAGCCACTTACTGACTGACCAACTGACTATTGAACCGCTGTAGCCATAACATCGGCCAGCATGGTGCTTAAAGTAGTGAGCGACGTAGGTTTGGTCAGGAAGGCTACGGCTCCGTGCGCCAGGCAGAAATCTTTATCTTCCTGGGCCGAGGAGGTGGTCAGCATCACAACGGGGATGGACTGGCCAACGGGTGAGTTTCGGACCTGAAGCAGCACATCACGGCCGTGTAATCGAGGTAAATTCAGGTCTAAAATCAGGAGATCGGGCCGGGTGGCGGTCGTCTCTAAATGCGTCAGCACATGATCGCCCTCCATCAAGGTGGTGAGCCGTGTTGGATTCGACTGTCGCTTCAGAGCAAGCTCAAAGAAAGCGATGTCGTCTTCATCATCGTCAACCAGTAAAATGTGTAACGGCTGTTGCATGGTCATGTACAAGGTATAGGCAAATGTACGGAAATAAGTAATATTTTTGGTCGCTTTACCTGCACTATCTATGAGGTAAGCACCTTTCCGTTATGAGTCCTGATACTTTCTTGCCCGGCTTTCTGGCCGGTGGTGGCGCAACCGGCGCATTAATGCGAACCATCGACTGGTCGCAGCGTCCCATCGGCCCGCCTGCCAACTGGCCCCAGAGCCTGCGTACGGCCGTCAGTATCTGCCTCAACTCACACGCGCCCATTCTGCTCTGGTGGGGACCCGACCTGGTTATGCTGTATAATGATGCGTACCAGCGCATTCTTGGCAATAAACATCCCAACGCCCTGGGTAACCGGGGGCAACTGGTATGGCCCGAAATATGGCATATCGTCGGCCCCATGCTGACCAGCGTACTCCAGACCGGTCAGGCCACCTGGTCGGAGGATCAGCGGTTGCTGGTAGACCGAAATGGTTACCTCGAAGAGAGCTATTTTACGTTTTCCTACAGCCCCATCCACACCGAGTCGGGCGAGATTGGCGGGGTCTACAGCGCCATCACCGAAACAACGTCCAGCGTGATTGACGCCCGGCGGCTGCGGCTGCTGAGTGAGTTGAATGCCCGGCTCAAAGGGCAGGAAACTACCGCGCTGCTTTACGAGCGGGCCGGGCAGCGGCTGCATGCCGAACCCGACTTCCCGTTTGTGCAGGTCTACGCCATAAACGGGACAACCGCCAGTCGCTTAGGCGCGTCGCTGCCTGGATTTCCCGATACCATCAGCCTCACCGCCGACGATACGACTCCGTGGCCGGTTGCGGAGGTCGTGCGTACCGGCAGCCCTGCCCGGGTCGATAACGTGGCCCGCGCTGGCCTTCCTGAGGCAGGTGGCTTTTGGGAGCAGGCACCAGATCAGGTGCTGGTCATGCCGGTTGTGGCTGGTGGCCAGACGCGGCCCGGTGCCGTCCTGCTGATAGGCCTGAGTCCACACCTGCTGTTTGATGACGCGTACGCCCGGTTCTGCCGGTTAGTGACCGATCAGATTGGCAGCGAAGCCGGGACAATCCTGGCCTTACAGGCCGAACGGCAGCGTAATGAGCAGGTGTTGCAACAGATTCCCACCGCTATGGCAATCTTCCGGGGGAATGACTTTATTATTGAACTGGCCAATCCGCTGGTATGCCAGTTGTGGGGACGCACGCAGGAGCAGGTACTTGGCCGACCGCTCTTCGAGGCTCTGACCGAAGCCGCTGGTCAGGGGTACGAAGGCTATTTGCAGGAGGTACTGCAAACGGGAAAGCCCTTTATTGGTAAAGAGTTGCCCGTTACCCTCCGGCGCGCGGGGCGGCTCGAAACCGTTTATTTCGATTTCATGTATGCCCCGTTTGTTGCCGACGGGAAGGTAGACCGTATTATTCTGGTCGCTACTGAAGTAACCAGCCAGCGCACGGCCTGGCAGCAACTGGAAGAAAGCACCCAGCAACTGCAAAACCTCTTTGAACAGGCTCCCGTGGCCATTGCCATCCTGCGGGGTACGGGGTTCACGGTCGAGCTGGCCAACCCGGGTATCTGTGCGATCTGGAACCGAACGAGGGAGCAACTGATGGGGTACCCGATTTTTGACGTACTGACGGAGGCTGCCGGACAGGGCTTTGAAGAATTGCTGACGGGAGTGCTGGAAACCGGCGTTGCCTTTGTTGGTAATGAAGTGCCGGTTCCCCTTATCCGCGATGGTCAGACCAAACTGGTGCCCGTAAACTTTATCTACGAACCACTGCACGAGCCGGACGGCCGAATAACCGGCATTGTGGTTGTCGCCAGCGATGTGACGGAGATGGTAGAAGCCCGGCAAAAAATTGAGGAAAGCCGCCAGCAGTTTAAGCAGCTGACCGACCTGGTGCCGCAAATTTTGTGGACGGCCCGGCCCGATGGCTACTTAGATTACTACAATCAGACCTGGTACGACTATACGGGTTTTGTGGAGGGTTTCGGCGACCAGAGCTGGCTTCCGATTCTGCACCCCGACGATGTTCAGTTGTGCATCGACACCTGGTACCACGCTGTCCAGACCGGCGAACCCTACCAGATTGAATACCGCTTTGCCGACCGGCGTAATCCCGGTCAGTACCGCTGGTTTATGGGCCGGGCGGCACCCGTACGCGATGCCACCGGGGCAATAACCAAGTGGTTCGGTACCTGCACCGATATTCACGATCAGAAAACCGAAACCGAACGGCTGGAACGCGTGGTGGCTGAACGGACCGAATCGCTGCGCAACCTGAACGCCGATCTCGAACGGTCCAATTTCGATCTGCTGCAGTTTGCTTCCGTAGCCAGCCATGACCTGAAAGAGCCCTTGCGTAAAATTCAAACCTTCAGTAACCTGCTCGCTCAATCGCTCGGTGAGAAACTGAACGGGGAGGAGCGCGAACACTTTGAGCGGATTGTGCGCTCCGCTGCCCGCATGCAGGCCCTGGTTGACGATGTGCTGCGGCTGTCCAGACTATCCAGAAGTGATATTCGGTATGAGCCCGTTGACCTCAACCAGATCATCGCCCGGATTCTGGACGATCTTGACATCGTTATCAGGGAAAAGGGCGCGCTGATCGAGGTTGATGAACTGCCCGTTCTCGACGCCATATCGGGGCAGATGCACCAGCTGTTTCAGAATCTCATCAGCAACGCCCTGAAATTTACCGCCGACCGTACCCCCCGTATCACCATCGAAACCAGACCGGCCACTGCGGAACAACTGGCCAATTTTGGCCTGCCCGACGACGACCATGTGGTTATTACCATCCGGGATAATGGCATTGGGTTTGCCGGGCAGTACCGGGAGAAGATTTTCGGTATGTTTCAGCGGCTGCACGGCCGCAGCCGGTTCGAGGGTACGGGTATTGGCCTGACCATCTGTCGTCGGATTCTGGAAAACCACAACGGCTCCATCAGCGCCGAAGGGCAATCCGGGCAGGGGGCTGCGTTTCACCTTATTTTGCCACGTACTCAACGACCTGTCTCTATTGCATGACCCAGCCCGCTACACGACAGCCGCTTCCCCCGGTCGATCCGTTTACTGCCCAATGGACGGGTGTTGCCCGAATAACCGCACTGCTAACCATTGGGCTTGCGCTTACTGGTATGCTGGGGTGGCTGCTGGGATCTGTTCCCCTGCGGAGCATGGGGGCGGCACCGGCGGCCATGAAAATGAATACCGCCCTGTTGCTGCTCCTGAGTGGTATCAGCCTGTTTAACCACACCCGCAGCCGCCCGGCTGAGTCACCTACTGGCCGGTATTGTGCTGGGTGTGAGCAGCCTGAGTCTGCTGGAATACTTCCTGCACATCGATCTGGGCATCGACCAGCTGCTTATCCGGGACCCTCAGCAAAATTACCTGAACGGCCCGCCGGGGCGCATGTCGGTGCTGACGGCCGGCTGCCTGATACTGGTGGGTCTGTCACTCTGGCTCTTCGCCCAACATCGGTACGACTGGGGGCACGCCGTAGCAATCATCGTGCTGCTGCTCAGTTATGCCGTGCTGCTGGGCTACGCCTTTGGCGTTAATCAGTACTATGCCTTTGGCCGAATGTCCAGCATCGCCCTCGGTACCAGTATCTCCCTGTTAGCCCTGTCCATTGGCCTGCTGGCCCTGTACCCGCAGCACGGGCTGATAAAAACGGTACGCAGTCCCTACGGCGGGGGCGTACTGCTCCGGTCGGTGGGGACGTATTTTCTGCTGACTCCTCCCTTTCTGACGGTACTGTACGAGTGGGTAACGGGGCAGCACCTGCTGTCGTCGGCAACCGCTCTGGCCATGCTGATGCTCTTGTTTGTACTGGTCACGGCCGGACTCTTCTACCGGGCGGCTTACCGGATAAACGGGCTTGACGAACAAACGGCCCGGCAACTGGCCCAGGTAATACAGGCCGAACGCCAGGCCGAGCACCAGGCCACGCTGCTCACCCAGATCAGCCAGTCCGTGCAGATGGCCGTCTCGACGCACGCGGCTGTTCACGGACCCGACGGTCAGATCGTTGATTTCCGCTACACGTATTTCAACGAACAGGCCCGCATCTGGCTGCCCGTTGCCGACTGGCAGTCTGTAGTGGGCCGAACGGTGGGTGAGATGCATTTTGCCACGAATGTCGGGCAGACCATTGCCCGGATGGCCCGCGTGGTGGAAACCGGCCAACCCACCAGTTTCGACGCGACCCTGCCCAATGGCCGCGTCTTCTACAACATCATTGCGCGCTTTGGCGACGGTACCGTCTCTACCTTCATTGATGTAACCGAACAGCGACAGCGCGAACAGCAGCAGCAGCAACAGGCCGAATTACTCCGCTCGGTACTGGATGGGTCGCAAAACGCCATCATTGCCTTCGACGCCGTTCGGGACCCGGAGAGCCGGCAGATTATCGACTTCCGGTATGTTCTGCAGAACGAAGCGAACCGGCAGCGGGTCGGCCGGCCGGACGAATTACTGCTGGGGCGCACCATGCTTGAGTTTTTTCCACAGGTGGCTGCCAGCGGGCTGCTGGACGAGTACGTGCAGGTAGTCCAAACGGGGGAGCCGCTGCGTTTCGAGCAGGAGTTTACCTACGATAAGCAGCAGGGCTTTTTTGCGTATTCGGTGGTGAAACGGGGCGATGGCATGGTATTGACCGTGCAGGATAAAACCGCCGAGCAACGCGCCGAAAAACAGGTTATTCAGGCCAACACCATGATCGGGGCGGTACTCGACGGGGCGCAGGCGGGTATTGCTGCTTACCGGGCCGTTCGCTCCGATGGCGCAGAGGGACCATCGGGCACAATCACCGACTTTGTGTTTCTGTCTGCCAATGCTGCGGCTGGCCGGTTAACGGGTCGGTCGGCCGAAGAACTCGTGGGGCAGCGGATGCTGACGGTGTTTCCGGGCAACCGCGAAGCCGGTACCTTCAGTCGGTTCGTATCGGTTGTCGAAACCGGCCAGCCGCAGCAGTTTGAAATCTGCTATCAGACCGACGGCCTGAACGTCTGGTTCGACATATCGGCCGTTAAACGGGATGATGGCCTGGTGCTGACGTTTCTCGACATCAGCGACCGCAAATGGGCGGAGCTGGAGCGGGCGCAAAAGGCCGATCAGCTTCGGGCCACGCTCGACGCATCGCTCAACAGTATTGTGGCGATGACGGCCATCCGGGAGCCCGGCCCCGATGGGCAGCCCGGACCCATCGTCGACTTTATGATGGAAACGGCGAACCGGGCCGTTGAGCGGGATTTATTTATGCGGCCCGACCAGCTGGAAGGGCGTCGGCTGCTGGAGGTCTTTCCCGGCAATGTCGAAAATGGGTTCTTCGCGATCTACGCCCGCGTGACTGACACGGGCGTGCCGGAAGGAGCTACCCTGCACTATACCGACGTGAATGGGTTTAATGCCTGGTTTCAGGTGTCGGCCGTGCAGCAGGGGCCGGACCGGGTCGTGATTACCTTCATGAACGTGACCGATAACAAGCGGCAGGAGCAGCAACTGCTGGAGTCGAACGCCAGTCTGGATCAGTTCGCGTCGGTGGCGTCGCACGATTTGCAGGAGCCGCTGCGCAAGATCAAATCCTTTGGCAACCTGTTGCAGACACAGTACGGCTCCGCACTGGGCGACGGGGCCGATTTGCTCCGCCGGATGGATCAGGCGGCCGACCGGATGCAGACCCTTATTCGGGCGTTGCTGACCTATTCGCGGCTGTCCGGCGATCAGTCGATGCCCCGGGGGGCGGTCGATATGAACCGGCTGGTGGGTGAGGTGCTGGTCGATCTGGAGATGATGATTCAGGAGAAAGGCGCGGTGGTAGACGTCGGTAATCTGCCCATCCTGCCCGGCAATGCCCTGCAGCTACAGCAGGTATTTCAGAATCTGCTGTCCAATGCGCTTAAGTTCAGCCGACCGGGCGACCCCGACCGGCCACCCCGTGTGGTTATCAAAGCGGCCCCGGTGAACCGGCCCGACAGTCGGCTCTCAACTATGCCCGCTGAGATCCGGTTGCCGGGGCCACCGGGCACGCCCTACTGGCAGATCACTGTGTCTGATAACGGGATTGGATTCGACGCGGCTTACCGCGATAAAATTTTTGGCGCATTCGAGCGGCTGCACGGCCGCAGCAGTCAATACAGTGGTACGGGTATTGGTCTGGCTATTGTGCGCAAAGTGATCGAACAGCATAACGGCGTGGTGGTGGCCGACAGCCGCGAAGGCGAGGGGGCTACGTTCACGATTTATCTGCCGGCCGGCAGCTAACTATACCGGGTTGGTTGCGCCGGGCAGCTGGTTCAGTTCCAGCCAGTAGCGGCAAATGTCGGTCATGAGTTGCCGGGTAGAGTCCAGGTCTATTGGTTTGGTCAGGAATGAATTGGCCCCGGCTTCGTAGCATTGTTCAATCTCGCGCCCGGAGCCGTCGTTGCTCATCATCACGACCGGAATAGCCTGCCAGGGCGATTGCTTTAACTGAACCAGCGTCTGGTAACCGCTCAGGCCGGGCATTTTCAGATCCAGTATGATGAGGGCCGGCCTGGATGGGTCCGGCCGGGACAGGTCCGGCTGTTGCCGGTATTCATTCAGTGCGTCGCCCCCCGTGAAAAATCGAACTGTGTACTGGGACAGAAACCGGGCGAACACCTGTTCCAGCAGGAAGCGGTAATCGGCCGTATCGTCGATAATGTAAATTTCCTGATTGGGCATACGTGGGTACTGTTTATAGCTGGCAGCGCCGGTTCTGGCCCTGTATACGTAATCGGAAGCCGGTTATCCCGGCTGGGAATTTTCGTAACGACCCGGCAGTTCGACCACAATGCGGGTACCGCTATCGGGGCTGCTGGCTACGGTCAGTTTACCGCCCAAGAGGTCGCTCAGGCGCCGGACAATGAACAGGCCAATGCCTTCGCCCGATGCGCTCAACCGGTTCGCAACGGTGTCTCCGGGTGGGCTGCCAGCACCGTCACCGCCGGTACCGGTCAGCAGGTGGAGCATGGCGGGGGGCAGACCGGGGCCGGAATCGTGTACAATGAAACGCCAGGCATCGGCTGTTTCGGCCGACTCCCAGGTTACGCTGATGGTGCCGGTTTTCGTGTATTTCAGGGCATTCAGCACCAGGTTCTGAGCAATCCGGCTGCATTTCACAACGTCGCCTTCTACGGGCAGGGTTTCTGCCCCGACGCCCCGCAGCACTATCGTTCGTTCGGCGGCCATTGGCTGAAGTCCGGCCACTAATTCACGCAGTACGCGGGCTGCGTCGAAGGAGCCGGTACGCAGTTCTTCCTGCCCCGCTTCCAGCCGCGAATAGTCCAGCAGCTGGTTCAGCATCTGGGTGGCCTGCCGCAGGTTGCGCTGCAGCATAGACAGCAGTTCGGCCCGCTCCTCCTCGGTGTCCATCATGTGCAGCAGGGTGGCGGCACCTTCGATAACGCCGAAACTGCCGCGCAGGTCGTGGGAGGTAGCCCGCAGAAATTCGCCCCGCTGCCGGATATGCTCCCGCATACCGACCAGGGTTTGTACCATCTCTGCCGAACGTTCCAGCTCCTGCAGCCACGAAATCTGCTGCTGTTCGGCCCGCCGGAGGACAGTTATATCCAGCCCCGTTACCACCACGCCATCGTCGTGTTTACTGAACGAAAGGGCCAGCCAGCGTTCGGTGCCTTCGCGGGTGTCGGAGCGTTCTTCGTACAAAGGCTCGTGCGTGGTCAGAACATGCAGGAGATTGGCAAACGTTTCGGCGTACCAGAGCGTATCGGCAAAGGTTGTTACCGATGAGCCAATCAGTTCGGCGGAGGATTGCCCGGCCAGCTCCACAAATTTCTGATTGCAGGCCGACAGGATAAAGTCAACAACGTCACCGGCTTCGTTGCGGCTGGCTTTCAACATCCCGATTGACGCGGGCGAAGCGTCTAATACGGCCTGCAGGCTGTCGGCCAGCTCCCGCACTTCGGCCTCTGCCTGTTTGCGGTCGGTAATGTTCAGAATCGTCACGACCACGCCATTGGTGTCGACCTGGCGGGTAATAAAAAAGGCGTAACAGCCGGGCACTGGCCGATCCAGTTCCAGTTCGCGGTAGGCCGGTTCGCCACTGGCGAGTACCGTAAGGTAACAGTCGAACAGGCCATTGGTGCGTAGTTCCGGCTGCGCTTCCAGCAAGGTATGGCGCCCCATGTCACCGGCCGACTGCCCCGTCAGGTCGAGTGCCTGCCTGTTGAAGGCCGATGTCGTGAAGTCGACTGCATCGCCATCGTCGTTGCGGACAGCCTCCATCATGGTGATGCTGGCCGGTACCCCATTGAGCACACTTTGCAGAAGGTCGGCCGTCTGGCTCAACTCGCGGTTTGTCTGTTCCAGCTGCGCATTGGCCTCCTTTAATTGCCGGGTACGCTGCTCTACGCGCTCGCTTAAGGCATCGGTCAACTCCCGGTACGCCTGCTCGGAGTGCTCGACTGCATTGCGGGCCGCTACCTGCTCACTCACATCGGCAGCCACGATTGTCACGCCGGTGATAAGCCCATTTTCGTAGAGGGGGGCGTAAGTAAAGTTCCAGTAGACGGTTTCCCGTCGGCCATTACGGTCGATTAACGAGGGCAGTTCGTTGCCGACAAAAGGGTTGCCGGTGTGCAGCACCCCCGTCAGGCGTTCTTCAAATCCCTGCCCGGCGGTTTCGGTCAGGGTGTCAAACAGCGGCCTGTTGCGTACCTGTTCTGCGGTACGGCCCCAGAGTTGACATACCGTTGAATTGGCAAACTCAACCACAAACTGCGGCCCGCGAACGATAGCGATGGCGACCGGTGCCTGCTCAAAGAGGGTGTACAGTCGTTGCTGCTGCGCCTGAATCTGCTGACGGGCTACCACAGTATCGGTTACGTCGGTGCCCACGACCAGCACGCCGGCCGGACGGCCATCGGCTTCGTACAGGGGTTTATACCGGGTCGTGTAGTAGGCCGTTCGGGCGGGTCCATTGCGGGTAATGGGAACCGGCTGCTCGTGGGTTACTATGGGTTCTCCCGAGCGCATACTATCGGCCAGTAATGCCTCAACGCCCTGACTTTTCAGTTCGGGCATCGCTGTCAGCAGCGGTTTACCTACCAGGTCGCCGGGGTGCGTACGGTCTGCCAATGTCAGGTAGGCATCATTCGCCAGCGTGAAGGTATACTCGGGGCCGCGCAGCATGGCAATGCCCACGGGTGCTTCTTTAACCATGTGCTGCATGTCGGCCTCCTGCCGGGCCAGCAGCTCAAGGGAATGGACGAGGGCCGTTGTTTCCTGACAGATCACCAGTACGCCACCTACGTGACCGGCTTCGTCCGGCACGGGACTGTAGCTGAATGTCCAGTACACATCGTCGAGCCGCCCATTGCGGTAGATGGGCACCAGTTGATTTTCACTCCAGACCGATTCGCCACCAGCCATCACCTCGTTGATCAGCGGACTGATCGTAGGCCAAATTTCGGGCCAGCAGTCGGCCGCCCGCTGCCCCAGTGCGCCGGGGTGTTTGCCCGAATCGCCCAGACTGGGCCGGTACGCGTCGTTGTAGAACTGGATCAGCTCGTTGCCCCACCACAAAAACATAGGAAACCGGGAGTGGAGAATCACACTGACCATGGTTTGCAAACTCACGGGCCACTGCCCGGGCGGGCCAATGGCGGTGGCGGCCCAGTCGAATGAGCGGATCAGCGTACCCATTTCCCCACCCCCGCTCATAAATGGAATCGCCGACGGGGTTGGGGGAGCGTTCATGCTACAGGAGTTGGGCGTTGGTGTGGAGCCTGCATTTGAGGGCAGGGTAAGCGCCTTATTCCCGTAATAACTGAGTAGCGGTGAATTAGTTGGCGGACAACGCGTTCGTTGGCCCTTAGGCCGGGTAAGCGAACGCAGCAGCGGGCCTGACGGGCTGCCTACTGCCCGGCCTGAATATACGGTTCCAGTCGTCGGATGGTGGCGAAGGAGCAGATGCAGGTTAAGTGCTGGTTCTGATAACACGTCTCAACGTAGAAGTCGTTAAAGCGGTAAACTTGCCGGAATTCGCCATGCCGGGAGTACGAAGTCAGCGCTTTGCCCCATAAGTGAAGCGCGCCTTCGCGAACGGCGAACGGCAGCTTATCGTACTCTTTACGGCTGATTTTCATGGTACTTACCTGATAGTTAGGGCGTTGGGTGAAGATTTTCGCCAGACCAAAAATAATAGCTTAGTTTCATATATGACTGTGCTGTTACGATCAATTTGAGCGATTTTACTAAATGGGAACTTCCAGCCCACGCCCGATGGCGGTGATCGGGTTAACAAACTGATTTCTATTGAAGGGGTAAGTTGGTCAGTCGGTTTTGTGGTGTCGGTTTCTCAAAACCGACACCACAAAACCACCACAAAACCACCACAAACATTACGACTATACGGGCGACTGAAGGCGCCCGCTACTGAACTTGTCTGACTCCACTTACTGACTTACCGACTTAGGCGCAGCCACTTACCGACTTACCGACTTACTGACTGACTGAAGTTAGATCCAACTGCTGAATCAGGGCAGGGTTTTCGGGGGTGAGCGTGAAAAATACATCTATGGCCCCTTGCTCACCCTCCAGCCGGAACCGCCCGCGCAACTGATTTTCGGGAACCAACTCACCCACCCGCACAATCTTACCCGCTTTGGCAAACAGGGCCTGCGCTCCTTTCCGGCGAGCATCGAGGGATTGATCAGGGAAGAAGTTTTCGGCAAAAATCCGGGACTGATCGGCGGTTTTCCAGTCTGGCAGCAGACTAACCAGTTCTGCTTTGCGCTGACTTAAAATAGGAGAAACCGGTACCTGACGCGGTTGCAGAGTAGCCCCGGAAAGCAAGGTATCGATCACCGCCCAGTTGACCGCGCCGAGGTTGGCGTAGGTCAGGTTGCCGTAGGCAATAATGCCAATGCCATAATCGGGCAAAAACTGCCATTGGCTGCCAAAGCCAGGCAGACCGCCACTGTGAGCTACATATTCATGGCCCTCGCCGTCGCGGGTCCAGCTCAGGCCGTAGGCGTAATGGCTGACCATCGGCGTAACCCGTCCAGGCGTGGCACCGCCACCTGGAAAGCGGAATTTTGGGTTGAAACTCCTGAATGTGCGTGGCAACTGCATTTCCCGCACCGAACTCCGCTTTACCGGTGCGGGCGTACCCGTTGACGTTACTTCGGGTCCATTGCGCGGTGGCCAGGCAGCCTGATGAAACGCCACGTATTTACTGAAATCGTCGATAGACGTGAGCAGACCACCCATTGCTCCGTAGGCTCCATCGTGCAGCAATGGCTCGGCCACCCAGTTCCCATCGAGCCAGCGGTAGCCGAGGGCCAGTTGATCGGCGGACACCCTGGTATATTCCCACTCGGTATGCGTCATGCCGAGCGGTTTCAGAATGGCGTCGGTGATGTATTGCTGGTACGGTTTACCCGATACATTGGTAATGATACGGCCCAGCAGGGCGAAGCCGAGGTTGCTGTATTCGTAGGCGATACCGGGCACGTTGGCAAACGAAACGCCCCCCTTGAGGAAGGTCATAAATTCAGCGTCGCTATCGGCCAGTTGACGATCACCCCACGGATTGTCTTCGGGGAAGCCGCCCGAGTGGGTCAGCAGGTTGCGAATGGTCAGCACCGGCGCATCGGCGGTCAGGTAGGCAAGTTTCGCTACTTCAGGAACGTACTGGCTAACGGGATCATCGAGACGGAGCTTTGCGGCATCGCGCAGTTTCAGAATAGCCATCGCCGTGACGCTTTTAGTCATCGACGCAATTCGAAACACCGATTGGGGCGTAGCCGGGGTTTTCTTCGCTACATCGGTATACCCATACCCACCCGAATGCACAAGCTTTCCGTCGACGACAACACCGAAGGCCAGGCCCGGAAAGTGATTTTTGGCGGCATACTCGCGGTAGATTTTCTCAATGGCCGGAAACAGGGCTTCGATCTTCTTTAACCGGTCGGGATCGGTAAACATAGGAGGCTGATACGTTTGCTGCTGCGAAGCCGCCGGGGCGGGTGTCTGGCTAAACGCCGGTGTGAGCAATAAGCAGTTGATGACCAGGAGAAGTTGCTTCATGATATGATTCAGGTTGTATGGGTAAATATAGGACGCGTTCAGGAAAGTAAATTATGCCGACGCACCCCACGCCCGGCGCAGAAACCGTAGCCAGTTGCCATGCATCACGTTCTGAATGTCCACATCAGTGTAGCCGCGCTTTTGCAGCAGCGCCGGAATCGTCTGTAGGTCGGCGATAGTGTCGAGGTCGGCGGGGGACTGTTCCCGACCGAACGCCCCGTCGAGGTCGGAGCCGATGCCAATGTGCAGGGCGTTACCCGCCAGCTGACAGATATGATCGAGGTGATCCAACAGCGTTTCCAACCGGCAGTTCATGCCTTCGGGCGTCGACTGGCCGCGCACCCAGCCAGGCACCATCATCCAGGCATCCAGCGCTCCGCCAATTACGGCACCCCGCGCAATAAGCTCCCGAAGCTGGACATCGTTAAACTGACGATTGTGATTCACCAGCGTGCGGCAGTTGTTATGGCTGGCCCAAACCGGTCCGGTAAAATAGTCCAGAGCCTCCCAGAAGCTGTCGTCGCAGAGGTGCGTCGCATCCAGAATAATATTGAATCGTGCCATTTCGCTGAGAAGCGCTCGCCCGGCGGCCCCCATAAAGCCGGTGGCATCGGTGCCCGGTGCGTACCGACCCGGGCCGTAATGAGCGGGTCCGATGGCCCGCAAGCCGTAGGCATGAGCCCGTTCCACGTAGGCCGGGGTCACCAGCGAGTCGGCACCTTCGAGACTCAGGATGTAGCCAACTGGTTTCTGATCGTTAGGTGTACCGTCCTGCCAGAGCGCCAGATGTTTGTCCAGTCCAGCGAGGTCGCGAATCTGCACCATCTCCCCGGCAGCTTCCATGCCTTCGTACCAATACCGTTGGCCCTGCGTTTGTGCCCAGGCCTGCTCGGGCGACTGCCAGCCCGGCAACGTGCCGCCCGGTGCCACGTAGCGGGCAATCTGCGTCGCCACAACCAGCCCAACGTTGCCCCGGCGCAGGTCGGGCAGGGAAACTGTACCCTTGCCCCGGTCGGGTTTATCAGTCATGCCCGCTTCCCGTTCGCGAAGTTGACTGACGGGTTGACGCAGGTCGCGGTTCCACTCCATCGCGTTCATACTCAGATCAAGGTGGGCGTCGATGATAAACATAGGGGAGTTGGTAAGTTGGTAAGTCAGTAAGTCAGTAAGTGGCTTCGCCTTCCTGTGGTGTCGGTTTCTCAAAACCGACACCACAGGAAGAAACCGACACCACCACAAACTAGTACTCGTCCAAATTAATTGGTAGATGATGCCGGATGGCTGTAGCCTGGACGCCTACGTCCGGTAACGACCGGTATCTTAGTTACTGGCGGCAACCGGACGCCTACGTCCGGGCTACAGCCATCCGGCATCCTTTCATAGTCTAAATTTTAATTTGCAGAAGCACTAGTCAAACCGTCAGTATCCGGTCGCGGGCTACGGTGCGCCATTCGCCCGTGACGGTGCCGTTTTCGATGGTGAAAGCCCGTTCGTACAGGGCGCAGGTCGGGCAGATGTGATTGGGTAATCCATACAAAATATCACCGATCTGGTAACCATGTCCGGGACCAGCTTCGACCACCAGATGCTCCTCGCTCTGGCTGACCGCCTGTAGTTCCGGTGCGTTCAGAAAGCTAACCCGCAGGCTAAGGTCGCACTCGGCGGCTACGGACTTATGCCCGAGGTCCAGACAGAGTTTGGTGGCGTCGGGCAGGGAAATTACCCGCGTCAGCAGGAGAGCCGCCGGACGAAACGGTTGCTCAGCTAACGTCGTTCCGTAGCCTTTATCCCAGTAAATAAACGTCCCCGGACTACATTCGACGCCCTGACGCCGGGCATGAATCGGAAACGTAGGACTACCACCGATGACAAGAATGGGCGTTGGAAAACCAAGCCCGGTCAGTTGATCGCTGAGTTGCTGAACGGGTTCAAACGCAGCATCGCAGTCCTGGGTCCGAATGGCCAGATCGGGATGGCGCAGGTGACCATCGTACGCGTGCAAGCCGACGGGATGCACACCAGTCAGTTTATCCAGATCGGCGTAGAGGGCCAGAACCGATGCGTCAGGTGCGGTGCCCGTCCGATTCATGCCTACATTCAGGTCTATATAAATCGGCACCTCCAGCCCGGCAGAAACGGCCTGTTCGGCAATCGACCGGGCAGTCGGCAGGTTATCGACTAAGCAGGAAAAGCGGGTGTTCGGGTAAGCCCGCATTAGGTCAAGCAACCGGTGAATTTTCTGACCAACGGGCTGGTACGCCAGCAGTATGTCTTCTGCCCCACACTGCGCCAGCATCTCGGCCTCGGCGATGGTGGCGCACTTGAATTTCTGGATGCCTGCTGCCATCATCAGCTGGGTAGCCTCCCGGGTCTTGTGCGTTTTTACGTGAGGGCGCAACCGGCTTACATCGTCGATAGCTGCGATGAGGAAGTAAATATTCTGCTGCACCCGGTCGGGGTACACCAGCAGGGCCGGTGAGTCGAGCTGGTCGGGCTGACTGAGTACATACCAGGGTGTTTGCTCCATTGCTCAGGCCAGTTCAAACAGGGCTTCAATCTCGACCGGAATGTTATCCGGTAGTGTACCCATGCCCACGGCCGACCGGACGCCGATGCCGTTTTTCGTACCCCAGACTTCGGAGAACAGTTCACTGCACCCGTTAATGACGTAGGGATGCCGCCCAAAATCGGACGTACAATTGACCATGCCCAGCACTTTAATCACCCGCTTTACCCGGTCGAGACTACCCAACTGCGTTCGGATGGTGGATAAAATTGCCAGTCCCACCTGACGGGCCGCTGCCTTGCCCTGGTCAATGTCGAGATCGTCGCCGATGCGGCCGATAATCAGGCTACTGTCGGGCAGAAAAGGCCCATGACCAGAGACATAAAGGTGGTTTCCGTCAATGAGACAGGGTTTGTAAACGCCCATGGGCTGGGGAGCAGGAGGGAGGATAAGGCCGGTTCGGGCAAAGGCCTGTTCAGGTGTTTCGGTTGACATAACGGGTCTTTGGATCTATAGGGAGGGTCTGTAGCTGAGTCATTCGGCGCAGGCCCATCGGCAAATATAGTAGTTTCATGGGCAGCAGAAGGCGGTTTGGGAAGGAGGTACGCAATCAGGTGAGGCTGATCAATAGTAAGGAACAGGCAGTCAATGACTTTATGGGGTAATGCCTAACGGCAATGGCCATCCTGATTCCATACGCCTAAACTCCGCTGTTCTCATGAAAAAAATAGTACTTTTCCTGCTCCTGGCTCTGCCGGGGCTGGCGCAGGTTCGCGTCATCGACTTAACCTGCGAACACCGCACGAACCCCATGGGTTTGGACGAACCAACGCCCCGCTTCAGTTGGAAACTGACCGGACCTGGTCGTAATCTAAGGCAATCGGCCTATCAGATTGACGTGGCGACGTCACCCAAATTTTCCGGGACGGGGTTAGTCTGGTCCTCCAAAAAGCTACCCTCCGACGAATCTGTTTTGCAGGAGTACGCGGGGGGCAATCTGCAACCGGGGCAACGCTACTACTGGCGCGTGAAAGTCTGGGACGCTGCCGGTAAGGAAAGTGCCTGGAGTGACGCAGCCTACTGGGAAACCGGCCTGCTGACCCCTGCCAACTGGCGGGCTACCTGGATTGAGCCGGAAATCGACAGCACCGTCAAACGCTACGCCCCGGCCGCTACGCTGCGTAAAGAATTTCGGGTAAAAGGTAAAGTCGCTGCTGCCCGCGTGTACGTCACCAGTCATGGTCTATACGAACTGCATCTGAACGGCCAAAAAGTGGGCGAGGACGTGCTGACTCCCGGCTGGACGGTGTATCCTAAACGATTGCAGTACCAGGTCTACGACGTAACGGCCAGCCTTAAACCGGGTGTTAATGCGCTGGGGGCTCTGCTGGGCGAAGGCTGGTTTCGGGGTACGATGGGTTTCGACAATAACTGGGCTTTCTACGGCAAAAAGACCGGTTTACTCTGCCAGCTTCACCTCACTTACGCCGATGGCACCGACGAATGGATAACCTCTGATGGGAGCTGGAAAGCCTCCAAGGATGGCCCCATTCGTATGAATGACATTTACAACGGCGAAACCTACGACGCCCGGCGTGAGCAGAGAGGCTGGGATAAGCCCGGTTATAACGACACGAACTGGACGGTGGTACGAACGGCTACCTACCCAAATACCAATCTGGTTGCCTCGGCGAGTGTGCCGGTTCGCAAGATCGAAGAAATCAAACCGGTGCGTATTTTCCGGACGCCGGGTGGTACGGTCGTGGCCGATATGGGCCAGAACATGGTTGGCTGGATGCGGCTCAGGGTTAGTGGTCCGGCCAATACAACCGTCACCTTACGACACGGCGAGGTGCTGGACAAGAAAGGTAATTTCTACATCGGTAACCTGCGTTCGGCTAAAGTAACGCTCACGTACACACTCAAAGGCAGCACGCCCGAGGCCCCCGAAACGTACGAACCCTGCTTCACGTTCATGGGCTTCCGGTACGTCGCCATCGACGGCTTCCCCGGCATGGCGGAGGGTAAACTCCCCACGGCGGATAACCTGACGGGGGTAGTGGTGCATTCAGCCATGACGCCGACCGGGACATTCGACTGCTCCAACCCGCTGGTGAATCAGTTGCAGCACAACATTCTGTGGGGCCAGAAGGGGAATTTCGTGGATGTACCCACCGACTGCCCCCAACGCGACGAACGGCTGGGCTGGACCGGCGATGCGCAGGTGTTTTGCCGCACTGCTGCTTACAACATGGACGTCGCTTCGTTTTTTACCAAGTGGCTGCGCGACGTTAGTGCCGATCAGCGACCAAATGGCGTCGTGCCCTTTGTGGTGCCTAACGTCATTGATAAGGTCGCTACAGCCGATTCGGCGGTGGGTGGTTCGGCGGGTTGGGGCGATGTGGCCGTGGTCGCTCCGTGGACAATGTATCAGGTTTACGGCGACAAACGCCTGCTGGCCCGGCAGTATCCGGGCATGAAAGCCTGGGTGGAGTACATGCACCGCAAGGCCGGAGCGAGTAACCTCTGGAAAAACGGCTCGGTGTTTGGCGACTGGCTGTTTTACCACCCGCAGGTGAACGACCACCCCGCGCCGGATGGGTACACAAACGGCGATTTGATCGCTACGGCTTTTTACGCGTACTCGACCAAGCTGTTGCAACAGGCTGCTACTGCACTGGGTAAAACCGACGAAGCTGCCACTTACCAAACGCTGTTCGGGCAGATCCGTACGGCGTTCATGCAGGAATACGTCACGCCCTCGGGCCGGATTGCCTCGGATTCGCAGACGGCGTATGTGCTGGCGCTGATGATCGGGCTGGTTCCCGACGAACTGCGTCCGATGGCGGCTAAGCATTTAGTCGAAGATATCAAAAGCCGGAAAAACCACCTGTCAACGGGGTTTCTCGGCACGCCCTATCTCTGCCATGTATTGTCAGATAACGGTTACACCAGTGTGGGGTATGATCTGTTGTTGCAGGAGTCGTACCCATCGTGGCTGTATCCAGTAAAGATGGGTGCAACGACGATCTGGGAGCGGTGGGATGGGCAGAAGCCCGACAGCACGTTTCAGGATGAAGGCATGAACTCGTTCAATCACTACGCGTACGGGGCCATCGGCGACTGGATGTACCGGGTCACGACGGGTATTGAAATCGGGAAACCGGGCTACAAGCACATTCTCATTCAGCCCCAGCCGACCGAGCGGCTCACCTACGCTAAATCGGGTTATAATTCAGCCTATGGCGAGATTGGAGCGGGTTGGGAGCGCACCGGTCAGACGATGACGGTGCGGGTTAAAATTCCGGCCAACACCACGGCGACCATCCGGCTCCCCGATGCCGAGGCCAGCCGTGTGATGGAGGGCGGTAAACCCCTTGCCCAGGTGTCTGACCTACGCAATGTGCGTCAGGAAGCGGGCCGGGTGGTGATGGACGTCGGTTCGGGCTCGTATGAGTTTACGTATCCGCTGCCGGGGAGGAAGTTGTAGGAGTAGCACTGTATTCCGGACATGGGCGTCCGGGATACAGCATTTCTTTTTCCTCATTCCCTGAAGACAAAGACTGCGGGAAAGATACAGAGGCAGTCAGGACATACCTCAACATCACAAGCTTGCCTAACTGGAACCTGAACATACCGCTCACTCAGTTGGCCGAATCATATTTTGTTAAGCTAAGGCAAAATATATTCATTTGTAGAAGGGCGCATATAACAATTATAGGTCTGAAATAATGCGGAACTAAAACTTGCTATGAATCAAGACATCAAGAGCCATTAGTTCCGCAAATTCGCGTACATGTATATGTTGGGTGTTTTCAACAAAAAGTGCTTTAAAGTCCAGCTTCAAGGCGACAAATTGAACGCCCGGGGTAGGCAGGTTTAGGTTTGTGGGCCAGCGTTCGTGCGACAAGGCGAACGTACCAATAGGTCGCACTGTGACAAATTCCTGCGGTTAGGTACGTGAGAAAAACGCTTCTTCCCTACCTTTACCAAGTATGAAGATTGACAAGTATTCGCTCAAAGCGGAAAGTAGCCTGACCGTTTTTGAGTTTGTGAGCGAAGGGCCAAACGGCCTCATCCGTAAACTCATTCAATTTCAGCAAACCAATCAGCCAGATGTATATAACTTGGCATTTGGCGATAAAAATGCAGATACAGGCGAAATTGATGATTTAGTCGTCTCTAACAATAGTGATACCGACAAAGTATTGGCTACCGTTGTTGCTGCTTTATATGCGTTCTTCGACAAGCATCCCGACGCATTCGTCTATGCTACTGGCAGTACTAAAGCGCGAACAAGGTTGTATCGAATCGGTATTACCCGGTTCTATGAGGAAATGGTTCAGGATTTTGAGCTTTACGGGCAAATTGGAGATGAATTTTATGAATTTGAGGTTGGTAAGGAATACGCGGGTTTTTTAGCACAACGGAAATTTGCTTAATTTTAAACACCATGAGAACAGTTCAGGAACTCAATAATAGCAAAGCCCCTATTGTGCGGATTGACCCCTCCTTGGAGCAGTACCGTGACAAGGGACTCTTTCCGGAAAAACTGATAAAGGCCAACGAAATGCTAAAAACGGCGAAGTTGCCGAGTCGGAAACGAGTTGCTCCTTAAATTCCAAATCCCCGACGACAGGTTGCAGGCCGCAAGGTCAACGTGGGTAGCCCAACCAGACAAGTGTGTAAAGGTTCATTCCTCACCATCAACACCTGCGTTCGTTGGGTGTTCGTCTAAAATGTGCTTGTGTGCCGGCGTCTTGGTGACAAACAGCGCGGCTCAGAAGCCAGGCTTTATGGCTCAATTTCCGGGTTTTGTGTGACAACACGCGCGTCCTGACAGGTTAGCCATAATGCGTTAGGCAAGCCCTCAATGACAGGTGGCACGTCCCAACAGTCGAGGTTTGACAAGACGCGGTATAAGAGATGGATCGTGCGTTGTTTAGATTGGCCCGTCAGTACATAAAATATGAACCAACTATTTCCTGTATTACTTTTTTGCTCTCTATTTTGACTGCATGCTCTACAAGTGAAAGCCAAGATGCCGTTAAAAATGTAGTTACTTCACCCAGAGACATTAGCGGAAAAAATTTGAACTTAGAGTTATTGTCCCTGACTCGCCGGAAATAAAAGATGTTGAGGTAACAGCAAGTTTCAATCAAGATACAACAGGCATATTTCAAATCGCTGTAGCCAATAAATTGATTGCCAAGCCTTTAATTTGGCGTTTTGTGGGTGACTCGTTACAGTTAAATCGTGGTAGCGGCTTGGAACCTCGTTTTTACACGGTAAAAAGAGAGCAGAATGGCTTTTTAATTACACGAGAGGATGAGCAGTTGCTATTAACCCCAGTTCAGTAATCGAAATCCAGCCCTGGAGGCTGGGCTTGGACCGTGCGTTTTGTCCGCTCCGCGTGGGCCGTGTTCCCGCTCACAGGGCGCTCGCCGACTTCTCAATGTCGGCAACCCAACACCTACCGTATTTCACTGTGTCAGACCGGCGGTTTACAGCACAAGGCCAGTGTTAGTGCTGTTCAGTAGCAGGAAACACCGAGCTATACGCCGACCTCAATCGCACTCACAATCGCGACGGCGACCTGCGGGTGGCAGATGTCCGAGTGGTCGTGGATGGTGGCGTCGGCGTTGAGGTTGTAGAGGGTGCCGGGCTGGAAGGTATAGGTGGTTCCGGCGTTTAGGGTGAATTGGGTACTGGCCCCCGATTTCTGCGCCCCGTTGGCGCCCATGCCCCCGTATAAATCGTTTGCGTCGCCGATGGCCTCGGCGGTTTGCCCGGCAATGCGGGAGGCAACGGCATAGGCCAGACCAACCGCCTTATCGTTATGGGTCTGGCTGATGATAATGGGGCCGGTCACTTTCTGCTGGGTCAGTACGCTGCGAAAAAATCCATCTTTTCCGGGTAGATAATCATCGGCAAAGCCGTAGTGCGAAAACGCGCCTTGCAACAAACTCAGCGTAGCCACCGGCAACACTGACTGCGTATCAGGGCCAGCGGTGGCAGCTGTGACTAATCGTGCCCCGAAGCTATGCCCGATCAGGTGCAGCCGGCATGAGGGTAAGGTCTGCTTAACCTGCGCTAACACCGGATGCAGTCCCAGTACACCCACCTGCCCGGCCCGCGCTTTCATCTGATAGTACGTCGTGAAATTGAGCAAGTTCCGGGCACCGTCGATGAAGCCGCTAAAATCCAGGAACCCCTCGGCCCCACCGGACTCATTACCAGCTATCATGTCAACGGAAGTGCCGATAGATTCGGCTCCTCCCGTCGAACCACCCACCGGCTCGGTGAGTTCGACTTCCGAAAGGCGGGTCAGCAGGGCATCGGGCGTCTCTTTGTTCAGGTGGCTGGCGGCTATGTCTTCCGGTTCACTATCCGGGATGTGCATCATCCCGGCCACAATTGTTTTCATGAGTGCCACGTACCGGATGCGGGCATTGGGGTCATGGTCCAGTTGGGTCGCTTCGGCGATGGCTTGCTGAATGGTAGCGTCCGATTCAGGCCCATCGAAAAAATCCTGTAGTTCCCGCAGCCGGTCAACCAGTTCGTCACTGCCGGATGGCGTGAGGCTGGCCGCGCCCCCCGCCGTCAGGTCTGCGTCGGCAAATTTCTTCGACGGCCATAGCACGCCCAGCACGGCAAATTTCCGGCTCGTCAGGTCCGGCCGTTTTACCACTTCGGCGGCTATGAGCGGTACCAGATGCTGGTAGAGTTGGCGGGCATCGGCAATGTCGTTGTTCCAGCCGTGCGATATAACCAGCAAGTCAGTGGTTTGGGCGGTGGTCAGTTCGGTCAGCAGGGCATCAACAGAGGCCGGGTCCGAAACGGTGCCGTCTTTGGTGCATTCAAGTTCGAGGTAGGGATAGTCGGCAAGCGTAGCCATACGAATTGGTGGATTAGACGGATTGAATGGCCCGCATCAGGTCGATGAGGCCGTGCCCCTGAAAATAACGGTCCCGTTTCAGGTCGGTGGCGGTAGATAAAAAGAGGTCTTTAACGGCTTCGGGGTTGCCGATGTACTCCCGGCGAATGGACAGAAAAGCCGCGATGACACCCGACACGTGCGGAGCGGCCATACTGGTGCCGCTATCTTCGATGTAGTCGAAGGGTTGGTCGGTGGTGGCGGAGGCTTTTTTTGCCCCGGCCGCGCAGGAGATGATTTTTTCGCCGGGAGCCAGCAGGTCCGGTTTCAGTCGACCGTCGCCGGTTGGCCCTTTAGACGAAAAGTACGATACCCCGTAGGTATGCGGACTGTCGCGATGGGTAGAGCCAACGGTAATAGCCAGTTCGGCGTTGCCGGGGTCGTTAATGCTGAGGGGCATCCCGGCGGCTACGCTGCCCCGAAACATCGACTTGGCCACGCCATAACCCGTGTTGCCAGCCGCTACGACCACTACAACGCCTGATTTAACCAGCCGGTCGACCTCCACACAAAGCGGGCTTTGTCCGCAGGCGAACCACTCCGGTTCGAAATTATAGCCCAGACTCAGGTTGACGCCGTGAATCTTTACGTCGCGGCCGTAGCCGTTGATTTCCTGAATTTTGGCGATGGCCGCAATCAGACTACTGGCCTGCCCGCTTCCTTCCTGATCGAGTACCTTCAGGCTGACCAGCTTACAGCGCGGGGCCATGCCCGAAATGGTGGTCAGGCTTTCCGGTACGAAGGTGGTAATGCCCTGATCGTCGCGCTGCCGCGAAACGGCGATGATAGGCTGTGTCACCCCCGCGTCGACTTCTGTCTTTGTGGCGGCTTCGGCGTCTTTGACAACGACTTCACCCGCGATAATGCCCGCTACGTGGGTGCCATGCCCGAAATCGTCGCGAAACGGATCGTTGCTGCCGGTGAAATCGAAATGATACGTGGCGTTGGCGTGCAGGTTGTCGTGCAGCCTGAAATGGCGGTGCGTCCGGTCGATGCCCGAATCCATGACCGCCCAGGTGATGTCTTTGCCCAGGGCCGAAAACGAGTAGTGAGCGGCATCGGCTTTGATGGTACTAATGGATTTATTGATGAACGCCTGTATCTTGAAATCGGGCCAGATGCGGTGAATGGCTCGTTTTCCACCATCTTTCCGGGCTTCTTCAGCGTCCCGCCGGACAATCTCCTGAATCACATCACCATGCAGCCAGGCGAAAATGTACTGCTGACTAAAGTCGCTCTTGGCCTGATTGATTTTAGATTCCGTTCGGTTGGGCAACTCCGTCGTTACATCCTTAATTAACTGGGTCACCCGGTTGGCGGCTTCATCGCGCCCCTGATCGTAGCGGAGGTTTAAGTCGATAATCACGTTGTAGCCAGCCGGAACCGCTGACATCGGGGCGTCGGCTGCTGTTCCGGTCGGCTGTGTTTTCCGGGGCTTGCCCCGTTTTTTGCGGTCAGCCTCCATCAGATCAAGGAGCGGAATGGCAATAACGGTTCTATCTAAGGTGTCAGTCGAAAATCGGGATTTCTGCTCCTGTTTATCGACGGTCAGTTTCTCAACGGGCTTAGGGTCATTCGGGTCCGGGCTGTCTTTTCGGGCTTCCATGCAGTACGTTTTTTACCGGATAAGATACGCATAAATCTCGTGCTGAACCGCACGGAAGTAGGGCTAAAGTACACCAGCCGGTGCCGTTACGCGTTGCCGATTTGAGAGAACGGGCGAGGTATTTATTCAAAGGCGACGACATGCCCGTAACCGCCACCCTCCGTGGGTTGAGGACCATAGCCGAAGAAACTGAACGGGTTGGTAGCCACTGGTTCACCATTCGTTGTTTCGAATGGGAAGCACCTAAACCAGTACGTTCTATGCCTCTTCCATCCAGGCTGATTGAGCCAGTCAAGACCCTGCCACCCGCTTATTTTGCCCTTGTCATGGCTACCGGTATCGTGTCTGTCGGGGCGCATCTGGCGGGGATGGAAGCAATCAGCACCGCCCTGTTCTGGGTCAATAAACTGGCATTTGGCCTGTTGCTGCTCCTGTTGATCCTGCGTCTGCTGTTGTTCTTTCCTGATTTTCTGGCCGACCTGACGGCTCATGCCAAAGGCCCCGGCTTTTTTACCGTTGTGGCGGGTTCGTGTGTGCTGGGCATTCAGTATCAGTTGCTGGCGCATGAGGCTACCGTCGCCATTGGTCTTTGGGTGTTCGGGCTGGGGGTCTGGCTCGTGCTGATCTACGCGTTTTTTGTCGGTATGGTCATCGCCCCGAAAAAACCGACGCTGGCGCAAGGCATCAACGGAACCTGGTTGTTAATTACTGTATCGACGCAATCGCTGGCTATTCTGGGTACGCTGCTGGCTCCGCAGCTGCCGTATCCGCCCGCGCTCATTTTGTTCGGCACCCTTTGTATGTTCCTGCTGGGGTTTGTATTCTACCTGGTTTTTATCACCCTGATTCTGTACCGGCTGCTGTTTCTGCCCGAAAAAGCCGATGACTTCACACCGCCCTACTGGATCGATATGGGTGCGGTGTCGATTACTACACTGGCGGGGGCCACGCTGATTCAGGGGATTCAGGCGACAATCGGCACCGGACTGGCTGATTGTCTGCCGTTTATTAAAGGCATCAGTCTACTGGCCTGGGCAACGGCAACGTGGTGGATTCCGCTGATCGTCCTGCTCGAAGGATGGCGGTATGTGTACAAAAGAGTGCCGGTGACGTATACTCCGCAGTACTGGAGTTTTGTCTTCCCGCTGGGCATGTACATGGTCTGTACCTGGCGGCTGTCGGAAGCCCTGCGTATGGATTTTCTGCGTCCCCTGGCTGGGGGCTTTATCTACGTCGCGCTGGTGGCCTGGGTTGGTACGTTTGTCGGGATGGTCGTGAGTTTATACCCCACCCCAACCCCTCCCCGTTAGGGAGGGGTTGGGGTGGGGTCACTCCGCGACAATCAGCGTTTGGGGGGCGGCCTGTTTAATGCGGGTCATCAGCCAGGTAAGCTGCCGTTTGGTGGTTTTGTCGAAATCCGTGCACTGGGCTTCCAGATCGGCATCGCGCAGGCCACGGGCAGCCTGCAACAGCACCACCCAGCATAATTCCACTTCGTTGGCCAGCAGGTAAAGGTCGTGCAAATCGCGGAGCAGGGCCAGACTACCCGTGCGCGGCTGGTCGAACAACGGCTGACTGAGCCGTTCGGGCTCATCACTTTTCGCATCGGCGTACCGGTCGACCAGCGGCTGTAGCGCCGTTGCGTGCTCCCGCGACCAGGTGCTCAGCGTCTGGCAGACCTGATAAATATCCGGCTCGTCGCCATGATGGTTGGCCACCTGCATAAAGGCGCGGGCCAACTGCTGTTCGCTCTGTTGAACAAGGGTTAAATAATTGCCAATGTGCATGACTACGCTCTCGATTTTAGTGTATCACTGCCCGTTTGGGGCACCTGCCCGGCAAGGTCTGAAACCAGTTCCGTTTCGTCGGTTGGCGTTGCCTTGCGAATACGAACGGCCGCGTACTTAAAGTGCGGCTGTTTGCTGACCGGGTCCCACTCGGTGAGCGTCAGTTCGTTGGCGGCCCGGCTCCGTTTGGGGTCGTCCCAGTAGCCAAAGTGGAACGGAATGAAAACCAGACCCGGCTCAATATCACCAATACGAACCGGTTCGAGTACCCGCCCCCGGCGCGACTCGACCTCGATCAGATCGCCCTCCGCAATACCGTAGCGGGTAGCATCTTCGGCCGCAATCTGCACGAAGGAATCCGGGGCTGCCTTGGCCAGGTCGGCGGAGCGACCCGTTTTGGTGCGGGTGTGGAAGTGATACACCAACCGACCCGTCGTGAGCCATAACGGGTACGCTTCGTCGGGCTGTTCGTGGGGTGGCTCGTAGTCGGCCGCGCGGATAAACGCTTTGCCCTTTGGGTCGTTGGCTTTGTATTCCTCCGGCGTTACGGCCCCGCCGGTCGTCATGTCGAAGCCATAGGCTTCGCAGTCGTCCGCACCGGTATGAAAGACCCCGTCTGTGTACAGATGCGGGGTGCCATCGGGGTGTTCCTCGTTGCAGGGCCACTGAATACCACCCCGGCGCAGTTTTTCGTACGTCATGCCGGTATAATCGCAGGGACGGCCCCGCGTGCATTCCCGCCAGGCATCAAACGCACCCTCGGCCGTATCCCACTTAATCAGCGGGGCGCCGTCTTTGTCCCGGAAGTCCATCCGCCTGGAATAATCGACGAAAATATCAAGGTCAGCTTTGGCTTCACCCGGTGGCTCAATGGCCTTTTGCGTGAGGTGTACGGTTCGGTCGACGTTGGTCATGCAGCCCGTTTTCTCGCCCCAGATGGCGGCTGGCAGCACCACATCCGCGTACCGGGCGGTTTCCGTCATAAACGCGTCCTGCACGACGACGAACAAACCTTCTTTTTGCAGAATCTTCCGAACCCGGGCCAGATCGGGCATGGAAACGGCCGGGTTGGTGGCACTGATCCACAAAAATTTGATGGACCCCTGCTCGGCGTACCGCCAGATCTGCATGGCGTGCGTGGGCGGTGACCAGTGCGGAATGTTGCGAACATCCACATTCCAGAGCCGGGCCAACTGGTTCATGTGCTCAGGATTGCCCGAATTGCGGAAGGCGGGCATATCACCATCCGCTCCGGTTTCGCGGGTGTTCTGGGCAGTAGGCTGCCCGTTCATCTGGTAGATACCGCAGCCCGGTCGCCCAATCAGTCCCCGTATCAGGTGGAGGTTATTGACCTGAACGGCCGCTGCCGTGGCCTGCATCGACTGATACACGCCCTGCAACGCGCTGCTTACCAGTGTATTGGAAGTGCCAAGCAGGTGAGCAGCCGCCCGGAGTTGTTCGGCCGGAACGCCGGTCAGTTCCTCCACCCGGCCCGGTGTCCATTTGGCAACCGTTTTCTTCAGTTCATCGAAGCCAACGGTATGCGCGTCGATGAATGCCTGATCGATCTGCCCGGCTTCGATAATCAGATTGAGTAACCCGTTCAGTACCGGAACGTTGGTGCCGACGCGGGGCATCAGGTGAATATGGGCTTTTTCTGCCGTGAAGGTCCGGCGGGGGTCAATGACAATGAGTTTGGGTGGGTTCGGTCCGGCCAGGCGGTCGAGAATCCGCATCCAGAGGACGGTATGCTGCGAGGCTATGTTGTGGCCGACGTGCATGATGGTTTCGGCAATGTCGAGGTCGATGTAAGAGCCGGGCTGTCCGTCGGAGCCGAACGATTGTTTGAGCGCGGCCGCAGCGGTGGCCGTACACAGGCGCGTATTACCATCCATGTGGGGCGTATTCAGCCCCGCCTTGCCCAGGACCGCCAGCGTATAATACTCTTCCAGAAACAGTTGCCCGGAGGTGTAGAAGCCCATAGCCAGACTCGTGTGTTTCTGGATAATATCCCGCGACCGCTCAACAATCAGGTTCATGGCTTCATCCCAGGTGGCTTCTTCCAGTTGGCCGTTGCGCCGGATGAGGGGTTTGGTCAGCCGGTCGGGGCTGTGGTTGGCTTCCCAGCCGTGCAGCCCCTTGGGGCCAAGTCGACCGTGATTAACAGGGTCCCGGTCGAGGCCGCGAACACCGACGATGCGTCCGTCTTTCACGCCGATTTCCAGACCGCAGCCATTCGAGCAGAGCACGCAGGCGGATTGAATCCAGTGATCAGGCTCGGCTGAGGTTCGCCGATCAACCCGGACGGGCCAATCGCCATAGTGCGGGGTGCGTTCACCCCAGATATCGGCAATACTGTCGCGCGTTTGTTCCATACTGAACAGGTTTAGGTCTATCTGTTTTGCCGGATTTAGGCATGGTCAGAAACTACTTTCCAAGCTGTTCGGCATACACACAAAGAGAAAAGTTCGCAAGCGGCCGATGGACTAAAACGACAATCGCCAACCCATGAGAATAGGCTGGCGATTGAAACGTGCAGGTAAGGCTGGGTTAATGCAACTGATTAACGCTCTAATTTGAAACCGGGGTCAATAGCCGGTCGTTCGGGTTTGTTGGCCACCATCCAGCCGGTCTGGTAAATCCAGCGCGTCATGTTGGCCAGTTTCTGAATGTTGATGCGGTCCGGTTCGTCCTTGGGCGTGTGGTAGTCGGCGTGCAGCAGCGTAGTGAAACAGATGGCCGGAATATTCAGGCGGGCGTAGGGGAGATGGTCCGAGCGGAAATACCAGCCTTCGGGGTGAGTCGGTTTGTCCCATAACGTGTCCAGCTTAAACTTCGGCCCCATCTGATTGGCGGCCATGGCATCATTAACCAGCGCGAGCGAGTTGCGGTGGGGCGGCTGCGAACCCAGCAGAGCCGCACTGTCGGGCGCATTCCGGCCGATCATCTCGGCGTTCAGTACGGCCACAATGGACTCCTTAGGCACCGTCGGGTTCACCGTGAAATAGCGGGAGCCCAGCAAGCCGCGTTCTTCGGCACCGTGAAAAACAAACAAAGCCGTCCGTTTTCCGGGCTTCTGCGCAAACGCCCGCATGATGGCAAGGGTAGCCGCACAGCCCGTTGCATTGTCGTCGGCCCCGTTGAAGATCGAGTCTCCTGCCACCGCCCGGCGAATCCCGTCGTGATCCTGGTGCGTACTGAACAGCACGTATTCGTCTTTGAGCTTGGGATCGGTGCCCGGCACTTTGGCGATGATGTTCACCGAGGGGTAGCTAAAACTTTCGACGTTAACAACGTTGGTGAATTGCTGATTGGGCTGCTGTACCCAGTCCAGCGCCCGGGCGGGCAACCAGATGGTGGGTGCCTGCGAAAAGACGCGGGTATTGGGGCCACCCGGTAAGTCGTAGCGACCCAGTTCGAGCGCACTGCCAAAGGTGTCAAATACCTTTTGCGCCCGGTCGTCAGAAACGAACAGCACGGCCACGGCACCCGCTTTGATCAGTTCGGCGGACCGGCGCTGAAAGGTGGTGTTCATGAACCGGCGGAAACTCATGTCAGCCGGGGGCGTCCCCGAAAACTCCAGCGCCACGGCTTTTCCCTTGACGTCGACCTTAGCCATATCGTCGGGTGTGCCCTTGCCGACAAACACCATCGGCGCATCGACCGACGCAATGGCCGGGGTAATAACCAGGGCGTCGCGACCGTAGACCAGTTGGCGGGTGCCGATGATAAACCGGCTGGTTTCGCTGATGCGGGTGCGTTGGAGGTGAAAAAACTGGAAGAATGTACCATCGTCCCCGGCGGGCTGAAGGCCGATGGCGCGGGCCTGCTCGGCAATCCACATGGACGCTTTCAATTCATCCAGCGAACCCGCCTGACGACCCCGGTAATGATCATCGGAGAGGGAAAATAAATCCCGTTTCAGGTCGCTTTCTTTAATGGCTGACTGTGCATCGGCAGCGTAGGATGCTTTCGCCGTGGCCTTGGGTTTAGACTGGGAAAAGCCCGGTTGATGGATGGAAAGTAAGGTGACTAACAGGCCGGTGGCGAGCCGAACGGGTGGCCAGATGGAACGATGAAGCATGCGAAAAATTAGTTTCAGGATTGGATTAACAGGTGTATCGAGGTCTAAGATACCGATTTTTTGTGGAGTGATCCGTTCTCTTCCCCATAGTCCCGGACTTAAGTCCGGGACTATGGGGAAGAGAACGGACAGTTACACCTTCCGCTTTCGTTTGGGCAGCGGTGGCGTGCTGGCTGGCGGTACCCGGTGGTGCGTGGCCTGTTCATAGGCATAAGCGAGTTTAATGAGCGTCGGCTCGCTGAAGGGCCGCCCAAAGAACTGAAGCCCGGCGGGGAGGGTGCCGTAGGTAAAGCCCATCGGCACGGTGAACGCCGGAAAGCCCGTTGGGGGCGAGAGCGCATTATTATTGGTGCCCGACGGTGTGTTCAGATCCCCGATGAACCGGGGCGGGTAACTGAACGAGGGATACACCAGCACATCCACCTGCATCGAATCCATTGCCCGGAGCAGCAACTGCCGCAGCTGCTCGTTCAGCGCCATGTTTTTGGCCCATCCTTTATGCTTTTCGGGTGCCAGCGTATCGGCGTTGGCGTCCAACAGCGCCTTTTCGAGATACGGGTGAAACTGCTTTGATTTGATGATTGACCCGAGGGTTTTGTGCGGAGCGTTCGGCCCCAGATTCGCCAAGTACTGGTTGAAGTCGCGCCGTAGCTGCGGAATGGTATCGCGGGATTTGGTGATGGTATCCAACTGCGGTACGGCAATGGAGTCGATGACAGTAGCCCCGGCCGCCCGAAGTTCGTCCAGTGCCCGGTTGAACAGTGCGTACACCTGCGGGTCGGATTTCCGGGACGTGATGAGCTGACGAAATACGCCAATCCGGGCACCGTTCAGGCCATCTTTATCCATAAACGCCTGGTATGTCGCCGGGATTTTTCCCTCACCGCGCCGGGTAATCGTATCGGCTTTATCGTAGCCCGCGATCACGTCCAGCACCCGAACAGCATCCTCAACGGTTCGGCAGATGGGGCCACCGGTATCGCTGCTCAGGGCCAGCGGGGCAATGCCGTCGCGGCTGATCAATCCCAGGGTACACCGGAAGCCAACCAGACTCTGATGAGCCGCCGGGCCGCGAATGGAACTACCCGTATCGGTACCCAGACCAATCGTACCAAAATCGGCGGCTACAGCGGCTGCGGTGCCCCCGCTCGAACCGGCCGTTGTCCGCCGGGTGTCGTAGGGGTTGCGGGAGTAGCCCGGCAGAATGGAGCTAACCGAGAAGTTGCCCGTATAGGCAAACTCCGCCAGATTCGATTTGGCAATAATGATGGCTCCGGCCTCCCGAATCTTCCGCACCACAAAGGCATCATCGGGCGGAATGGAGTTCTTCATCGCCAGTGTCCCGTTGGTAGTGGGCATGTCGTAGGTATCGTAATTATCCTTCACGATGACCGGAATACCGTGCAGTGGTCCCACAAATTTACCCGTCATCCGGTAGATGGAATCCAGCCGGTGAGCCTCCAGCAACGCCCTTGGGTTGACCATGATAATGGCGTTGATAAACGGCCCCTGCTTGTCGTAGGCCTCAATCCGGTCGAGGTAGCGCTGTACCAGTTCTGTTGCTGTGAGCCTGCCGGTCTGCATAGCCGTGTGCAGACTGGTGATGGTGGCTTCACGTAGTTTTTCGGGCGTGAATGACTGGGCCTGTGCCGAACCGGTTAGCCAATAATAACCCAGAAGAAGGAGAAGTAATCGTTTTTGCATCGGGCAGTGATAAAATGTGGATGAGGTTAATGGAATCGGTTGAAACCGTCAATGCGTCGGTAAGGGGTCTGGAAAAACGTATGTACCTGTTGGTTGAACTGGTTTTTGTAAGTGATCAGCGTCGAGTGGCCGGAGTTGGGTACTATCCACAAATATGACTTCGAAATGGACTCGGCAATGGTTAGCGTATGCTGCGGCCGAATCACGTCATGATCGCCACTAATAACCAGCGTCGGGCACTGCACGGCCTGTAATTGCTCCGTCGTGATGTGCGGTTCAATGAGCATCATCCGGTTCAGCTTGGCCATGTTTTTCACGGCTGCCGTCTGCTCCCGTTTTTGCAGATCGCGGTAGGCCTGTTCAATGCCGTGGTAAATCGCCGGTACCAGCGCCGTAGTGTCGGGCCACAGATTCGCGCCGGTGATGACTAACTTTTTAACCTTTTCGGGATGACGCATCGCCAGCAGCAGACCGTTGATACCGCCGTCGCTCCAGCCGATTACGTAGCAGGAGTCCAGATGCAGCGTGTTGAGCAGAGCGTTCAAGTCTTCGGCCATCATGTCATACGTCAGCGAATCGCCGGGGTCCGTGGATTTACCCTGCGCCCGGCTGTCGGGCACGATAACCCGGTAACGGCTGGCGAAGTAAGGGATCTGGTCCGTAAAATCGTCGATGTTACCGCCGTTGCCGTGAATAAAGAGCACGGGTTTTCCCTTGCCGTAGGTTTCGTAATAGAGATCAATCCCCCGGATGGCGGCATAATGCCCGGCTGCTTTATTGTTGCCATAGGCAATAGTCGCGGTTGTCGGCTTGCCGGGCGACTGAGCCAGCGTCAGAAGGGGGAAAAGCAGACTGCCCATAAGCAGGCAGGTGAGCGTAAGCCGTGGAATCATAGCCGTTTGGGGTTACTCCGGTAAGATACTGGATTTCGGGAACCCACTGTCAGCAGTACGGCTGGAAGCCAATAAATTCATGGGTACGTCTAATCCGGTTCCCAAATTCACGGTCTATCCTATGAATTCATAACCGGCAACGCCATTTGGACGTTGTTAGCAGAGAACCATCATCTCAACGGACTGAACTATGAACAATCGGACACTAAGTATTGGCGCGGCAGTCGTAGTGGTTGTGCTGGGGCTGATTTTTGTTGGCCGAATGTATCTCAACCGCCGTGCCGTGGAAACGACCGAAGCGCAGGACCGGCAAAAACAGAGTCAGGCCCTGCTGGCACTGCACCGGTTATGCACTCAGGCTGATTCGCTGGGCATTGATACAACCCGGTTTGCTGCTGGTTCGGAAGCGGTCCCGCAGTTGCTGGACAAGCAAAAGCGACTGGCAATGGAGATACGGTACGGCAAAAAACCGTCCCGGTTAACCTTCGATGGGTTGCGCGAAACCGTAGACTCCAGCGATACGGCCCCTGCCAGGGTTACAGCATCGACGTTTGGTCCGTATAATCAGTTGGTGGGCTATTACAATCAGTTGCGAAAAGAGAAGGCCTCGCCCGATTCGCTGCGGCTGATCCGGCAGACGCTTAACTTCTACCGGTACCTCAACCGGTTCCAGATGGACAAGTTCGTGGTCGTCAATATTCCATCGGGTGAGCTGAACGTGTTTGACCGGAGCGGGCAGCGGCTCCTGCCAATGCAGGTGATCGTGGGCAAGAAAGACAAGAAAACGCCCTGCATGGTCACGACCATGAATGATATTGTCACGTATCCGTACTGGAACGTGCCCAAGAGCATTGCCATTAAGGAGATGCTCCCCAAAATTCAGGCCGATCTGAGTTATCTGGATCACCAGAACCTGGAAGTGCTCGACAGCCGCGAACAGCCGGTTGATCCGGGCACCGTTAATTGGGATGAGCTGTCGGCTACCAACTTTCCCTACCGCATCCGGCAGGCATCGGGTTGCAGTAATTCGCTCGGGCTGATCAAATTCGATCTGAATAACCCGTTTGCCATCTACCTGCACGACACCAACAGCCGCGATCTGTTCACCGAAACGACCGACCGCTTTCGCAGTCATGGCTGCGTGCGGGTGCAGAAACCCGTTGAACTGGCCAACTTCGTGCTGGGTGCGCCGGTATTCGACAAGGGATATATGGATCGCTGCCTGATCGACCAGAAACCGAAGACGCTGAAGCTGCCGAAGCCCTTCCCGGTCTTTATCGTCTACAACACGGCCGATGTGGATGCCGCCGGTAAACTCCGGTTCTATAACGACATC
Source organism: uncultured Cytophagales bacterium (assembly GCA_964251665.1). Taxonomy (GTDB): domain Bacteria; phylum Bacteroidota; class Bacteroidia; order Cytophagales; family Spirosomataceae; genus JBBQLG01. The sequence continues at coordinate 148,097 of CAXUKO010000007.1, read as the reverse complement.
TACGCGTTAGACAGGTAGCTGGAGCGTTTCAGGTAAGTCGGGTCGGGGTAGTAAACAAACAGGCACGAACCGTTTTTGATGGCCTGAATGATGCCTTTGGAGAGGGCATTCGGCACCGCCGGGCAACCCTGACTCCGGCCCAGCCGCCCCGTCCGCTTAATGAAATCTTCGCAAACGTAGTCGGCACCGTGCACCACGATGGCCCGGTCGTAGGCATTGTCGTTAAATCCTTTTTCGAGTCCCTGTAGTTTAAGCGACAGGCCGTGCTTGCCCTGATAGGTACCCAGCGTCTGGTAAAATCCTAAACTCGACTGAAAGGACTCGTTTGTATTGGAGAATCGTTTGGCCGCCAGATCGCCGGTATTCCGGCCGTGCGACACGTAGGTATTGAACAGCAGTTTGCGGCTCAGGAGATCAATCACATAGAGTCGTTTGCTGGTTGAGGGCTGGCTCATGTCGACAATGGACAGAATGGGCCGGGCTTTACTCATTTTCTGCAATCCGCGCAGGGCATACTCAAATACTTCTTTCCGCAGGCCGGTACTGGCTAAGTGCAGGTCATCGTAGGCCTGCAAATACAGTCCCGCGTTATCGCGGGTTCCGATTGTTGTGTGGCCAACGGTGGCAAAACTGAGCAGGGCAAAAAGCGTGAAGAGGGCCTTTTTCATGGGCTCGATCTGAGGTTTACGATAGACTAAGGGGATACCTTACTAACCGCAGTTGGGGGCGTTTAATTCGTGAATTTACATTTTTTAATGGCATTATAAACTCACAGAAGCAGATTCGCCCGGAAGGTATCAAAGAGGGTGCTTACCGTATCTTTCGTTACGGGTTTAGTCTGGTAAGCCAGCACATTGGGAAATTCGGCGCAGCGGGATCTGTCCAGCGCACTGGTTGAGGAGGTAAGTATGATCACCGGATGCGGCTGGGCGGTGTCTTTCATCCGCTGTAAGAACCCCCAGCCATCGAGTTCGGGCATGTTCAGGTCCAGAAAAATGACAGCCGGGTTCAGAGCGGGTAACTCCGCAAAGGCCGTCAGCGGATTGGTGAAGTCAAAGATTTCAACGTCGAGCGGGAGCCGGGTCAGTACTTTCTGCATAATCAGGTTGCAGATGCTGCTGTCATCAACCAGCATAATTTTAGTAGCCATAGAAGTAGGAGCGGGTGATCAGCCCGGCAATGCTATTTCGGTGTCGATTTGTTGAATAACCTGGCGCAGAGCCACGTCCAGATCGGTTGTGGTCGTTACCAGAACGGGTATAATGTCGCTGATTACTTCTTCGGGCGGCAGCACTTCAATCAGATAGGCCAGGCTGAGAATGCGGGTCAGCGGCTCGCGAATGGTATGGGCGTGCTGCCGGGACAGGTGGAGGAGCTTGGTATTTTTGATGGCCAGCTCCCGCGTACGGCTCTGGATAATCTCCTCTTGGGTAGCCACCAGCCGCGTAATGACGTCGCTCTTTTCCTGAAGACCAAGCAGGGCCTGCTCCACGTCTTTTTTGCTCTGACCGAGTTCTTCGATCAGCCGGATTGAGAGGAGTTTGGCGTAGAGGTTTTCCAGTGCAATCTTCAGAATTGGCACGTCGGCGGGTTGAAACTGCCGGGTACTGTCCGAGAATACGGATACCACCATGCCCGAGCCGGTACTGAATCCTACGTTCCAGCCCCAGATCTGGGTGGGCGTGTTCGGCAGGGCAACCGGGCACTGCTGCAGGCTGTCGGTAATGAGGCTGGCATCGTCGATGAGGGCCGGCACGTCCTGGATTCGCAACCGCCGTTCATGTTCACACAAAAAACTGACGTCTCCGCACTGCAGGATACAGTCGGTAGCCACGAGGGAATAAATAATGTAATACCCCTGCTGATAGAAACAGAAGCGGACAAGCTGAAAATCAAACAGGTACTTCACCTGCCGCTGCAGGCAGCGGGTTACTTCCTCCAGCGTAGCCGAGCGGCTGAGGGTACTCGAAAAGCGCGATAAGGACTCGTAAATAATGCGGTACTTAAAATCCAGGGTCGTCGACAAGGTGCAGGATTAAACGTCTATTTCCAGTAGCTCATTATCGATTTTAATACCCGAAATGTCGGCAATGGTATTGAGCATATTGACCAGATCGGCCTGGGCCATCAGTTCCTGAATTTCATGTTCGTCGAAACCCACCTCGAAGAGCTGCTGAAAATCGGTCGCGGTGACCGACGATGAATGCAGAGCGGCATTGGTTACCACTTTTACCGCCGTCCGGTAGCTGAGCGGAATCAGGTCGCTGTCTAAATTTTCGGTAATTACGAAGTTCTCCCCGAAGGATTTACCCATAGTATTGGCAAAAACCGAATGCGCCTTGGCGCAGTACTGGCAGCCCCGTTGCGAGGAGACGTTATAAATAATGAGCTGCTTGATGATGTTTGGCACGGAACCCTGGATCAGGGTAGAGCGCAGTTTGGCCCAGTTTCCCCGTAAAAGTACCGGGTTACTGCCCTGGCATTTAAACCAGTTTAGCACAAAAGGCAGTCCTAAATCCCGCTTGGTTTCGTCGTAAATCTCGCGCACCTCGGCCGGGGCATCGTCGTAGTTTACAGTTTTGTAGAGTAGATTCTGTTCCATAATTATGTAAGTGTGTTGTAAGAAGAAGCGGATTTGTGTCGCCTGGGACGTTGTCTGAACTACCGTGTATTAGTATTCGTAAGTAAAACAATTATTTAATTGGTGTTAATTTTTTACGAATATAGTAAAAAACAATTAACCTGATCTATGAAAACAATGTTTTAAGGCCCTTTCGCCGGTAGCGAGTCTGTTCCGTTCGATTACTCCTCAAAGACCGGGCCGGTTTATGAATGAATGGGCGTTTGTTCGTGACATCTTTTTTGTCGGTCTCAACTGCTCCAACCCCGTTAACAGCCTTTCCGGTACGCTAACGGGCCAACAAGCAGGGTAACGTACGGCGCTGACCAGCCTGTTAAAAAAGGTTAAAACGGTGCCGAAAACAGTTGAGTAGCGGGGGATAACGGGCAGAAAAAAGGAGGGGGTGTGGTAATTAACCGGGTAAGGCCGTAAATTGCGGCCTGATTTGAAAGAAGCATCCGAACGGCGAAGTGCTCCGGCTAAAAAAACAGCCGGCCCATTCCAACCCTTAGCCCGTTGCCGGACTCCAGTGTGTTAGTAGTCCGGCGATTGCCTGCGGCGTAATAAATTCGGGTTGTTTCTCGTTTTTTTGACTGAATACCACATACCAAACTTAGTTTACCCCATTACATGACTAATCGAATTCAGGGTTTGCTTGCTTCCCTTTCGTTCCGCCGAACCATCCGCCAAACTGCCGTTTACCTGCCGCTTCTGCTGGTAATGGCTATGGGCTGTAAAAACAACAATTCTGTTGGTATGCTGGGCGACTGGCGGAGACGTTCCGATTTTGAGGGCATTGCCCGCAACGCTGCCGCTGGTTTCACCATCGGTACTATGTCGTACTTAGGTACGGGTTCTGACAACAGTAATAACCGCCTGAACGATTTTTGGGTCTATGACCAGACCCGTAATGCCTGGAAACAGCTGGCTAACTTCCCCGGTGTACCGCGCTACGGTGGCGTTGGTTTTTCGGTGGGTACCAAAGGCTACGTTGGCCTCGGTCTGGACGAAAACGGCAACCGGCTGAAAGACTTCTACGAATTTACGCCCCCGACTACAACGAGTAGTACGGATCTGGGTACTTGGCGGAAGATTGCCGATTTTGGCGGCACGGGCCGTACCAATGCGGTTGCATTCAACATCGGCAACTTAGGCTACGTGGGCACGGGGAACGACGGAAACTACACCAAAGATTTCTGGTCGTACAATCCTGCCACCAACGTCTGGACCAAAGTAGCGTCGTACAGCGGCTCGAAACGCATCGGTGCCGTTGCCTTTGTCATCAATAACCTCGGGTACGTAGGCACGGGTAATAACAATGGCACGCCACAGTACGACTGGTGGGCATACAACCCCACCGAAGATACCTGGGTGGAGAAAGCACAGTTCAATACCGATCAGCGGGCGTCGATTCAGCGCAGCTACGGTGTTTCGTTTGTGATCAACAACAAAGGGTACCTCTCGCAGGGCGATGCCAACAACAAAACCATCTGGGAGTATGATCCGGCGGCCGACACCTGGACCGAGCGCGGCACCTTCGAAGGCACCAACCGCAGCTTTGGTATTGGCTTTGGCATTGGCGCTAAAGGCTACGTAACAACGGGTAGCTCGGGTACGAGCCGGTTCGACGATCTGTGGGAGTTTGATCCCGCCATTACGCAGGATCTCGATAATCAATAGAGCGGGCTTTGTCTGCTGCTACGCCGATGGTTCCGGGCTGAATGGCCCCGTGTCGTCGGCGTAGTCATTAGCAGGCAACAGCATCTGCGGCACGCACCGGCCCTGATGCCGGTGACCTTTCACGAACCGGACTACCGGTTCACCATTTTCTTTCACGATACATGCGTTCGATTCCAATAAAAACCGGATTGCTGCTGATGATGCTGGCAGGCTGGGTGGGCTGGTCCTGTCAGTCAGGAGACCCCGACGTGGGGCAGAACATTATTACGCCCAATCAGCTTGAAATCCAGTTTATTGATACGGTTTCGGTCTTTACCTCAACCGTTGCCACGCCGGATAGCTTTGCCACTTCGGGCGATTCAACCCTGCTGGTGGGTCACTGGCGCGATCCGCAGGCGGGGGCTACCGATGCCTCAAGTTTTGGTACACCGGTCTACGTCGGCAACAGCCTGGCCGATCTGACCGACGCTGACGTAGACTATGATTCGCTGGTTTTTGAACTGCCTTACTCGTATGTATACGGCGATACAACGCAACTGGTGACGCTGCAAACCTTCCGGTTGACGACACCCCTGCGAAATGACCGGATTTATTACAGCAATAACACCGTGCCGTACCAAACGACGCCCTTTGCGCAGCGGACATTCTACCCCCGTGCCCGAACCGGGCGGGAGGCCGGTCTGGTCCGTATGCGGTTACCCGACGATCTGGGACGGCAGTTGTACACGAAGATTCGCAACCGGTCCATTGAAAACGTCGATGAGTTTCAGGCGTTTCTGCCGGGACTGGCGTTCACCACCACCTCGGCGGCAAACCTGTTCATGAGCTTCAGTGCCAACCGGTCCAGTATTGCGCTGTACTACCACCTGAACGATGCGAGTCAGACCAAAACGGTGCTGCGCTTTCCGTTTGCCGGTGCCCGCTTTAACCGGGTGCAGAATAATTTTACCGGAACACCGCTGCAAACGCTACGGACCCGGGCTGACCGGGTGCCAAGTACGGCAACGAACCACGTAACGTTTCTGACGGCAGCCCCCGCCCTGCGGACGCGAATTGATATTCCGGGTTTAACGGCCCTGCTGACCAATCCAGCCTACGCGGGCATTAACCGGGCCGAACTGACGATTCAGCCGGTCTTTAAAACGCAGCGGAGTTTCCTGTTTGGACCTGTACCGTTTTCAGGGAAGCCGTATAACCCCAATAGCTATTTATTTGGGCAGACACCGGCCCCGCTGGCGTTGTATGAAACCAATAACAACAACGAGTTGCTGGGTAGCACCGCCATAAACGGTACTTCGGTACCGTATGCGTACAACACAAACGCCCTGGACCTTCAGGACAGTTATACCTTCGATCTGACAATGTACATTCTTCAGGTATTGCGTCGTCAGCGGTCTTATCAGCCCTTCCTGCTTAGTTTGCCTTCGCCGGTTGGAGCTACCACGATGGAGCGCCTGACCATCGGCGACCGTAACAGCCAGACAGATCCGATCAGGCTCCGTCTGTTTGTGACCTATACCAAGTAAACCGATCCGCGCTCTGCAATGCCTTCATTTCCCGTTGGGAAGTGAAGGCATTTTGTTGATGGCCGGTTCACAAACCGGCGTAACAGACTACCTTACCGGATTCTCTCCTAAATTCATAGGAAAAGGCTGGCTAAACTGAAACGCTCTGCTATATTTACAATAAATATGAACTATTAATCTATTGTCGGGTTAGGTATACTTTTTGGTTATACGATGAAGTACTGTTCCTGTTATTTACTGACAGTTTGCATCTGGCTCATGGGTATGGCAACTGTGCTGGGCCAGCCACATCGTCGCCCGGCCACACTACAGTGCGCTACCCCCGATCTGACCAGCGTGCAGCGTACTGCGCTGGAGCAACAGGCTGCCACGGCCCTACAGGGTAAAAAATCGGCCGGGAAGTTAATCACCGGCATCACCTACGTACCCATTCGTCCTCATATCTTTCGCGCCACCAACGGCAGTGGTGGTTTCAGTCTGGCCAGCCTGAACAGCGTGATGGCCTCCGTTAATAGTTATTACCTGCTGAATGATACCGGTATCCAGTTTTATCTGGCCGGTGAATCGCCGGATTACATCGATGATGATGGGCTGTACAATAGCTTTACGGCATTTAACGAGACCAGCATCAATGGCCACGACGCCGTCAACGCCATGAATATTTACCTCGTTAATCAGTTCGATCAAACCAGTCTGGGTGGCTACGCCTACTTTCCGGCGAATGATATACAGACAACGCGGTCGTTTATCCTGACCGGCTCCGGCGAGAGCAACGACGATCTGGGAAACCGCCTGATTCCGCACGAACTGGGGCATAATTTTAACCTGTACCATACCTTTCAGGGGAGCACCAGTGCCAATGCGGCCGAGGTTGAGTTAGTGACGCGGGGGGCGGGGGCCAACTGCACAACCGCCGGTGACCTGCTCTGCGATACCCCCGCCGATCCGTATAACCGGTCGGGTGCCAGCACTACCTACGTGAGTGGCTGCCCGGTGTATACGGGTACGGCTACCGACCCAACCGGTGCCGCCTATACGCCGTCGATTACGAACATTATGTCGTACTACTTTCCCTGTTCGCACGACTTTACGGCCGGGCAATACGACCGTATACAGGCCGGACTGGCCCTGCGGCAGAGCCATACGGCCTACTCGCTGACCTACCCCGCTTCGGCCGTGACGGCACCCGGCAATCTGGCGGTTACGTTCAGCCCGCGCGGCTTTGTTCAACTCACCTGGCAGGACAACGCCACCAATGAAACGGGTTATTTTGTGGAGCGGGCCACCGCTTCGACCGGTCCCTTCAGGGCGGTGGGTGGTGTGGCACCCAATACGGCCGTTTTTACCGACCAGACCGTGCAGTCGGGTCAGACCTATTATTACCGCATTCGGCCTTCTAATACAACAACCGGCAGTTTAAGCCCGGTCCTGCCGGTGCCGGTTAGCGTGATTGCCTGTCTGCCCGTGTATACGTCGGGCTGTTACGGGGGCGATGGACTGGCCACGTTGACAGTCAACGGCGATAAACTGAATGACTCAACCGATTGCACGGCAATAGCTTATGAGGAGATAGCTCCCCGGCGCACAACGCTGCTGGCCGGACAACCGTATTCCTTCACGGCCACGCTGCTGTCTGCAAACGCCGAAACGGTGACGCTCTGGGCCGACCTGAACCGTAACGGCGCGTACGAAACAGCAGAACGATTAGTACAGGGCACCGGCAGCAGCGTTTTCTCCGGTACACTCACCATACCAGCCAGTCAGGCTGCCGGGCCGGTTTCGCTCCGGGTGATGGTCAACAGCGCAGCGCAGGGATATCCGACGAATGCCTGCGGGACGTATACGGCCGGCGAAACGCATGACTATGGCTTGACCATACTGGCTACCTGTCCTGTTCCGGCTGCGCTGACCAGCGCGGGCATCACCCCGGGTGGAGCGCAGCTGACCTGGGCCACGATTGGCGACGGACTCCGCTACGACCTGCAATGGCGGGCGGTGGGTGCCCCTGCCTGGACGACCGTAGCTAACCTGTCGGCGGCTGCGTATGGGCTAACGGGTTTACAGCCCGGTGCCGGGTACCAGTGGCAGGTACGCACGGTCTGTGCAGCGGGTACCGCATCCGCATTTTCGGCTCCCGCTGCGTTTACAACGGTAACGGGTTGTGCCGCCCCGACGAATCTGACCGTTACCAGTCCCGGCCCTACCAGTGTGGTTCTGGCCTGGACATCCATCGGGCCGGGCGTTACCTATACCGTGCAATGGCAGGTTGCGGGCGGTTCGGTCTGGAATACGCAATCCGGCCTTACCGGCAGCGCTCTGTCGCTTACGGGCCTGTCGGCCAACACAGCTTACAACTGGCTCGTACGGACCAGCTGCGGCTCATCGGGGGTGTCGGCCACGGTGAATGGGCCGGGTTTTCTGACCCGCTGTCAGGCACCGGCGAATCTGGCGGTACCCGGCATAACGCTTTCATCGGCGCAGTTTACGTGGGCCGGTACCGGGCCGTTCGAACTGCAATGGCGACAGAAAGACACAGCGGCCTGGACAACGGTCACGGGCCTTACCAGTCCGGCGTATCAGTTGACCGGCCTGCTGCGAGGCACTGCCTACCAGTGGCAGGTACGGTCGGTCTGTTCCGCGACGAACCCATCCGACTGGATAACGGGTGCAGATTTCACCACGGGCGGATGTCGGCCGTCGTTCGTCTATTCCTGCGATCAGGACGATGGGCTACGGAATTTTACGCTGAACAATGTGCCCCTCAGCACAAATTCGGGCTGCTCCGTGAGCGGGTATGGCCAGTTCACGGCGACAACCGCCACCGTATCGGCCGGGCAGACGTACACGTTTTCGGCCGTGATGTTAGGGAAATCCTTTGAGGAAGGGTTAGCAATCTGGGCGGATTTGAACCGCAATGACACTTTTGAACCGGGTGAGATGCTCTTTCGGGCACCGGACCTGGTGACCGATTCCATCCGGGCTAGCCTGACCATTCCGGCAGGAACGGCTCCCGGTACATTGGCCCTTCGGGTGATGGTTGTGTACAGTACGCTCACCTTTGAGCCCTGCGGGTACTACTCCTACGGCGAAGCCGAAGACTACACGCTTACGGTAGCACCGGCCTGTACGGCAATCTATTCCGTGAAGGCCGGGCTTTGGTCGGACCCGGCTACATGGTCGTGCAACCAGGTTCCCAGTCCAACCGACAGCGTGGAAGTGCGTCACCTCATTACCCTGCCCGCTCAGTATACGGCCATCAGTAAACGGATAACCTACACCACCGGAGGGCGACTTCAGATACAGGCGGGTGGTCGACTAAAACTCGGGTTCTAAGCACTGTATTACCTAAAAAGCCCCGGAACCCAGTCTTAAGACTGGGTTCCGGGGCTTTTTAGGTATGGGTTAAAGCTACCGGATGCGTTCGTACGAAATAACGAGGCAACTGGCGGGCGTACCCAGACAGGCAGATAACTTCTCGAAAACGCCCGATGCCGTGGCGTCGGTGTAGGCATAACTGCTGCCAGCCAGATACGCTTCGCTGACGCCGGATGCCGGGAAATCGTCGGTGGTGTTGATCGACAGATTGAAGCATCCGCGTGGTTTAACTACATCAAAGCCAATGACCGCTACGGTGATCCAGTCGGTGCCTACCTGCCGTAGCGCAGCGGGTGTTGTACCACCCACAAGGGTCAGGCCAATCGCGCCTTTGGTAATTCCGGTCTGGGTGACGAAGATCTGCGCGTCGTAGGCCGCATCAGAAACGGGTGCATTGACCGAGAAATTCGTTTCTTCGAGCAGGACTGGATTGGCCAGTTCACTCAGTAGAAAAGAGAGCCGCAGCGTCGCATCGCTCAGTTTAAACGCTGTGTTGGCAGCCGTCGCCCGAATCTGGAGCTGTGCCGACACTTTCTGCCCCGGACAGTCGGCTTGTTTTAGAATCAGCCGCGTATCGTAGCGACCCGACTGCGCCCGGGCGGCACCAATAACACTGGTGAGCAGGGTCAAAACAAGGATAATTCGGTGAATAGTAGTCATGGTAGTATAGTGTTTTTGTTAGTGGGCAACCGATGAATAATTGCCGCTGTTACGGCGCCAGATTCCCTTATCGGTAAAGTTCACGTCCGCATCGAGGTTAAAGTCAGTCGATAAATACGTATCGAACCGGTTGCTGTCGAGTCGGTACGTGGCATTGTCATTATAATTGATGTCGAAGTTATCGGCCCGCGTGGTTTTGTTCACGTCAGCCGCGTAGAGGGCATATCTCCCGTTCACCAACCGCTGCCCGTTCGAGAGCGGATCGCCCGTGCGGTAGGTATCAGTGGTGGTAAAATCGAATGTGATCAGGCCATTCACAACCGGGAGTGCCGTCGGCGACATGGCTCCGAGGTGATTCCGATGTTCAACAACGACATAGTACGATTTGGCCGGGTCCAGAACGGGGCATCCCTGCCCAAAGTCGATGGTGCCATTGCGCTTCAGCAAACCCGCCGTGCGGTAAACCTGGCTGGTGGCCGGGCTGGCCGTACTGCTCCGCAGGGATACCAGTACCCAGTCGACAACATCAGTGGCGTAGGTAGTGGGCGAGGCTGTGACCGTATAATTCCACGGTGCCCGATTGTAAGGTTGTCCGGCAGGGGTTGGCACGCCAAATTCGCCGATGGGTGTCTGTCCCGGCAGTAAGCCCCGCTGGTTCAGGGTCGTCCGCATCAGACCGGTGGTTGGGTTGAGGGGGCCTTCTAACAAGACCTTTACCGATAGACAGACCGGTTGCGGAGCGGGAGCCGGGGTCTGGATAAACAGGGCATAGTCTTCGGTTTCGCCAAACTGATAGGCGGTGCAGGCGTCCGTTGCCGGGCCTTCGATGGTACTGCGCGTCCGCACCCGCATCCGGGTAAGGCCAGTCGCCGAACCGGCCGGGATGGTAAAGGAAGCAATCACGGAAACCGCTGGTCCTGGACCACTGGCGTAGAGTTGTTCGGTAGGAGAGAAGACACCGTCCTGATTGGTATCTAACCAGAGCGCAACGTACTGCGGGTAGTACGTATGCTGACCGGGCTGGTTGGTATTCGGCGCAAAAGTGGCCGTAAATGTATACGCCTGACCCGCCGTAACGGTGGTGGATGTCGTCGTAAAATCGCCGTAGCTATTGGGTGAACAGCCGGAATTCAGATTAGCCAGGGGCGTATTGGCCAGCGAAAAATCCGCCAGAACCGGCCCCGCCGGGCACCCGACCGAATAAACCGGCACGCAATACACCAGGTCGACGGCCGCCAGCGCCACGTTGCTGTAGCCATTGGTCGTACTGCTGCTGGGCTTCACCCGGTAATGGTACGTCGTTTGACTGGCTACCTGAAAATCTGTAAACGTGTTGCTGCTCACGGTGGTCCCGCCCACAATTCTAAAGTTATCCGGGGTATTGGTTGACCGCTCGACCATGAGGCCCAGCCCCGCCGAACTGCTGTTGGTCCAGTGCAGCGTAACGCCCGTTGAGCCGGGTGACGCTGAAAGACCGGTTGGCCCGGCTATGGTAGCGGGGGCGCAATCAAGATGGTACGCAATGGCTGGGTTTGGGTCGGGCGTAAGCCGGATTTGCATACCGGCCCGGATGCGCTCGAACTGCCCCGCCGTGAAGACGTTGCCGCAGCCGTAATAATACGACATGATGTTATCGAGTGCCGGTGTGAAGGGCATCGTCTGCGCGTCGACGATGGTGCCGCTGTAGGTGCAGGTAGCGGTAGAGACGGTAGCGCCCGGCAGCTGAAACGGGTCAGCGGGGGTGTCGCAGACAAAATCACCCGCCGTGCTGCAATTAGCGCCCGCGTCGCGCCGTACCAGTTCCCGCTGACTGACGTCGGCATTGGCATTGTTGTTGAAGGTGTGGTACAACCCAAAATAATGCCCCATCTCGTGGGACAGTGCCCGGCTACCATCCGATCCGGTGTTCGTCACAAACACCCGGTTCGACTGCCGCATCGACGACGGGTAGTAGGCGTAACCCGATACGTTGCCATCGGTGCCGAAGGTGATGCTATCGAGGTAATAAACGTTGATGGCATTTACTACATCATTTCCTGCGCACAGGCCATCTTCCTGATTGTAGTTATAGTCGTAATACGTATCGCTGTTAATATAGTCAGGCTCTCCGCAGAGGTAAAACTGAATGGAAGCGGGGTAGTAATTGATGTTCGCGCTGACAATGGTCTGATTAAGGTCGGCGTTGCTGATGCCCCCGCTGCCATCGCTCCGCCGGAGCACGTGGACCTTCAGCGGAATATACGTAACGGCCTGAGTGAAAGGCCCCTGTTGGCCCATCCGTGCCAGCATTTGGCGCATCACCCGCTCCTGTACGGCGGTGGGGGCACTGATACCACAGGAACCGGGCGCGGGTTGGACTGGAATGAGTTGTCCCCAGGCTATGTCTCCCCACAAACTAACCAGTACTATGAATACAAAACGCCACACTAAAAACAGTACCGGTCGGGTCATTTATAATAATCGGATGAAAGACAGCTAACCCGCTTCCTGCTTGCCAAGAGAAAGCGGTAGGAGCGGGGTAAACTCATCGGGAAACGGATAGATTCGGCGTGTTGGGTACGTGTCTACCAAAGGGAGACAATGGCCCGTATGCCTGATAAGCTACCGAATTGAAAAATAGTAAACAAAATTTATTCCAAAGTACCCGGGAGGTTCAATAATAAATCAACAGGAGTTGATAGGTTGGCGGGTTGGGAGTTTTTGTGACAGAGGGTGCTTGTGGATTAGATGCTTGGGCGTTTGTAGAAGGAGCAGTAGACCAATGCTGCGTAAATAGCCCGTAGCTGTGTAAGAGTGGCGGATAGGAGAGCATTTCTCGCTCTTTAAAAAATTTAACTACCGGATAATCAATTCGATAAATCGTATGATAACCCGTGTTAGGAGGTGCCACGATAAAGCTACTTTTTTACTGATGAAAAATTAAGGCTCGTGCTGTTTGATTGATGCCTCGCAGAATTAGAAATAGCTGATAGTCAGTAACAAATAATTGCGCGAATTGTCGTCCATTTATATGTTGGGTGGTAGTCAATGCCGGGCTTCAAATTCCCGCTTTCGGACGACAGGTTGACCGCCCCGCGTGGGCAAGTTTGGGCTTCCATTTCCGGGCTTCGGCTGACAAAGCGAACGCCCCAAAAGTGATCGCTTGGGTTTGCGGGGCAGCGTCTGTGCGACAGGGGGAACGTTCCGACAGGAAAGCCCAAGTGAGTTAGGCGGTTTTCCTCTGACAAGTTAACATACTGAATCTTACAGCCCTGACGCTTGTCGGGGCTTTTTTGTTGGTTGCATACTGTAGATTTAGTAGGGTGTATAATATGTAGGGTGAAAATGTTAATGATTTTATTTGCACCCTACAATCTGAAAACGTACTTTTGGGCGATTTAAAATTTCCCTCGGTATGGACAATTCCTTGTTAGATCGTTTATTTTCAGGTCAAAAAGACTTTCTGGCCGAAGTCCGGGAACGTATCTTGGTTATTGACGAAGCAATTCAGGGGCTAACTAACGAGCGTGCTCAACTTGAAGCTTTTGTCAAGCTTTACGAACCACCAGGGATTGCCAATGCCATAAAACCATCCCCTCCGGTAACTAACCCTAAGAAATCACCTTCCGTTGATAGTGGTCAGCCACCGAAAGTTAGAAAGAAGTACACGTTTAAATCTCGTGTGGCAGATCACCCAAAAATTTCGCTGGAAAACAAAATTCTGAACGCTTTCAAAAATGGTAACCTTACCGTGGCTCACCATTCACAAGTTGCAAAATTTTTAGGTAAAGAAACTCCTAAAGATAAAAACGCCACTATCAGACGTATGTTAACCAGCATGAAACAGCGTGGTTTGCTGGCCACTATCACTGTTCAGCGGGTACACGCTCAACATGGTAGCTTGTTTAATACTGCCATGTATGGTTTGCCTGAAATTTTCGGTGATGTAAGTGGCGAAGTAATAAAGCCAGAATTTGAAGAAGCAAAAAATAAGGCTTTAAATGAATTGGGATTCTCTGAGCAGGAAACTGACTCAGACTTATAAAGGCATTGCCCCGTTCAAGGTTGAGTTTAAAACTTGGCGGTTTCCTCTCCTTGACGGGGCAATAATTGACCGGGCATTCCCGGACTTGTTTCACCCTAACCGAATTGCTCTATGTCAGCAAAAAAGGTTAAAGTATCAATCGTCGAAACCCATTGGGGACTTCCATGTGTTTCGGCTTACCGCGCTAAACAGGGTGTTTCGCGCGAAGGTGTCAACGTAAGACCTAATCACAGGTCGCGTAGAGCCAAACGATAACCGTCTTTTTTGACAGTTTAGTTAGCCAGTGAGGGACTTACCTTGCTGGCTTTTTGGTTATACTTGGTGCAATATTAGTGCCTTCATTAGTAAAATACACGTAAAATTGCATATATTTTCAAAGTATAAGGTCCGCGTGGGCGGGTCTCGTGCGACAGGCAGCAGGCCGCGAGGTCAGCGTTTTCAGCCCAACGCCCGCAGGGGTGTAAAGGCTCGTACCTCGCCATCAACCCCTGCGGGCGTTGGGCATCACAACATAACCTTCTACGTAAACAAGCGTGCTCTACACTAAACACCTTTAAACCCACCCCCTCACAACCAAGATACCTTCACTAACGAAATCCCCTGACGCGGTAGGGCGAAATTTAGGACCGCTTCGCCGTTTTTAGGGGTCAGCCAGGTTGGAGAGGTGAGGAGTTGAAGCTGACCGGCTTTTTCCAGTTCGGCCACCTGCGCGGGGGTTGGGTTTTTGGGCGAGCCCAGTTTCTTCCACACTTCGTAGGCGTTGCTGAACTGCTGGTCGATGCGGTAATGCTCCACCAGCACGCGCTGTCCCGGCAGGCCCTTGAGATGCACCGCCACCGGCGAGTCGGGCGCGGGTTTGTTGTCGTCGTGGTAGTTCCAGACCATCACCGTAGCGGATTGGGCATCTTTGGCGGCAAAGGCGTTGATGTCCGGCTCACCCCGCACGCTGCCATCCCGGATTTTCTCATAACCATACGCCAGCGCCGGTTGCACCTCAACGCGGTTGCCGGACATCATACCAAACATGCGAAACACGTTCAGCACCGGTTTGTCGACCCCGTTGGTAGCCAGATCGCGGAAGCCCCGAAACCACGCCTGATCTTCAAACTCAAACGCCCACGTAACGGCCCCCTTCAGGTTGACACCCCGCGCCGAGGCCATGTCCGATTTCCGGGCGAAGGCCGCTGCCGTGTAGCTGGAATACATGGTGCCATTACGGTACGCGTTCTGCGGGTGCAGATCCTCCGAACAGGCCGCACAGCCCTCGGGGTCCGACTCGCCGATGATGATGGGTAGCTTCTTTAGGGTGGGATAGGCCGCCACAATCTCAAACCCCTTATCGAGATCACGGAACTGGGCGCCCATGTCCATGCGAACCACGCCATCGACAACTTTTGGAGCACCTTTCGCGTGGAAGGTGATAAAGTCGAGCGGAGCACCGGTTTTGCCCGTCGCGTAGTTTTTGCCGCTAACGATATGGTCCAGGAATGTCCGAAAGAATTTGGCCGACACTTCCCAGTTTGGCCCCGTCACTTCCGGCCCGCCGATCATGGCCGTGGGCAGAGTGCGTTTCACGGCATCGGCGGTGTAATCGTAGAGTTTGATGTATTCCTCAGTGGTGCCTTTCCAGTACCCGATGTTCGGCTCATTCCATAGTTCCCAGTACCAGCTTTCGACCTCTTTTTTGCCGTACCGCGCTACCGAATGCTTCACCCATTCCTCCACGAGTTTGGCAAACTTGGTGTAGTCTTTGGGCGGATAGGCCCAGCCGGTGTAAATGTCGTTGTAGTTATCGCCGGGTTTCCAGTAATGGCGGTAGGGCTGCGGGTGCGACGACATGGACTCGGGCATGAAGCCGATCTGGGCAATGGGCTTCATGCCGCGTTCGATGTACGTATCGAATATTTTGTCGACGATGGTCCAGTTGTACACGGGTTTGCCTTGTGCATCTTCGGTGTAGGCATTCGTGGAACCCCATTTCAGGGCGGCTGTGCCATCGCCGGTAACCAGCAGGCTGTGCGCCCGGACAAATACCGGTACTTTACTCAGGCTGGCAATTTCGGTGAGCAATTTTTTGCCATCTTTCATGTAGGTGTAATTCGGTTCGTCGTAGCCAAACCATGACCAGATAGGCTGCACCGGCCCTTTTGTTTTGGTGAAATCAACCCGAATATCAACCGGAGCGGGTGACGGCTGGGCCACGCTTTTCGGCATAGTTAGCAGGGACAGGACCAGGCAGGAGAGGGCGATTGTGGTTAATAAGGAGAATCTTGCTTGCTGCGGAATCATAGGCTGGTGTGCGTGTAAAAAAGCCGAACGGGTATGGTGTCTTTTCTACACGTTCTAAGCAGAAACGGGCTGATTTTTACCCTATCTGAGGTTTTTGACAGCGTTTATGTTATAGTAGCTTTTGTCATCCTGAAGAATGAAGGATCTTAGAAATGTGGTAGCTAAGATCCTTCATTCTTCAGGATGACAAAACAGCTATGACAAAATCATAACCCGTTCACTCCATTCATCCTTTTTTTGTTTTCATCCCCCGGTGAAGGCCTTACCTTGGTGGCGCATCTAATCCTCCTTTCCACGCATGAAAACAACTATAACGAACCGAACTACTGCACTATTGGCCGGGTGCCTGTTGCTGATGAATCTGACGGCGCTGGCCCAAACTAAAGCGGCCAAAATTGACGCCCTCGTCCGGCAATATGTCGAGAACAAACAGTTTAACGGGACCGTGTTAGTAGCCGAAAACGGGCAGGTGATTTTCAAGAAGGGATATGGCATGGCCAATATGGAGTGGAACATTGTCAATATGCCCGACACCAAATTCCGGCTTGGGTCGATCACCAAGCAGTTTACGGCTATGCTCATTATGCAACTGGTCGAAAAAGGAAAGCTGAAACTGACCGACAACGTCACCACCTACCTGCCCGATTACCCAAAATCGACCGGTGATAAAATTACTGTTCACCACCTGCTGACGCACACGTCGGGCGTTCCAAACTACACCAACTTTCCCCGGTTTTTCGAGACGATGGCCCGCGACCCGTACACGCCCAATGCCTTCCTGAAGAAGTTTCAGGATCTGCCGCTGGACTTCGAGCCGGGTACCAAATTTTCGTACAGCAACTCGGGTTATTTTCTGCTGGGCGTACTGATCGAGAAAGTAGCGGGTAAGCCCTACGTGCAGGTGTTGCAGGAAAACATTCTGACACCCCTGCAACTGCGCGACACAGGTTATGACCTCTTTAGCCCAATACTGGCCAAACGGGCGGCAGGCTACGAAAAAGAGCGGGGCGACTACGTAAATGCGCCTTATTTAGACATGTCGATTCCCTACGCGGCCGGGTCGCTGTACTCGACCGTGGAAGATCTACACCGTTGGGATCAGGCTTTGTACACCGATAAATTGCTGTCGGCTGCGTCGAAAAAGACGTTGTTTACGCCATTTCCGGGTAGTTATGAAGAGGGATTTGGGTACGCCTACGGCTGGATTGTCGGGGAAACAAAAGTGGGTGACCGTAAAGACAGCCTCCAACTAATTGAACACGGGGGCGGTATCAACGGCTTCAACACACTGATAAGCCGCGTGCCTCAGGATAAGCAACTGGTAGTGCTGCTCAATAACACGGGCCGGGCTCCGCTCAGCGCCATGCGGCAGAATATTCTCCGCATTCTGTACGACCAACCCGTTGAAACCCCGAAAAAGCCCATTGCCGACTTGCTTCGTCAGTCAATTACTACAGAGTCAATCGCGGTAGCCAGGCAGAAGTTTGCAGTCTGGAAGGCAAATAAAGCGTATGATTTAAATGAAAATGACATGAATAACCTCGGCTATGAATTCTTGGGGGATAAGAAATTGCCGGAGTCGATAGCCGTGTTTACGCTCAATGCCGAAGCGTTTCCGGCGTCGTACAATGTTTATGACAGCCGGGGCGAGGCCTACATGACGGCGGGCGACAAAGCCGCTGCCATCCGTGATTATAAAAAATCGGTCGAACTTAACCCGCAAAATACGGGTGGAATTGCCAAACTGAAACAACTCGGTGAGGTTGTGGCGCAACCCAAAGATGTGGCTGTAGGAACCAGCGTTTTAGCCACTTACGTCGGTCAGTATGAGCTGGCCCCCACCTTTTCGATTACCGTTTCAACAGAGAATGACCGACTTTTCGCGCAGGCCACCGGCCAGGAAAAGTTCGAATTGTTCGCCCGGTCGGCCGCTGAGTTTTACTACAAGGTAGTGGATGCGCAGGTTTCGTTTGTCAAGAACGAAAAAGGGGAAATCGATCACCTCGTTCTGCATCAGAATGGACGCGATATACCCGGCAAACGCGTACGCTGATTGCCCGTTTATCTAGCCTGCGCCGGAATCAAAAGCCCGTACAGAACGTTTTTAGTTGATACACATCTTCATTTTCCCGTTCTTTGAACTGGCCGATCCTACTCCTGATCCGGCTTGTTTAGTTACCCTGACGCATGGCGAAACCCGAAAAAAAACTGTTCCTGTTAGACGCGCTGGCCCTCATTTACCGCGCTCACTTTGCTTTCAACAAGAACCCCCGCATTAACTCAAAAGGCATGAATACCAGCGCGGTATTCGGCTTTATGAATGCCATGATGGAGGTACTTACCAAAGAGAAACCCTCGCATATCGGGGTGGCCTTCGACTCGTCGAAGAAGACCTTCCGGCATGAGCAGTTTCCGATGTACAAGGCCACCCGTCAGAAACAGCCTGAAGACATCAGCGTGGCCATGCCATATATCAAGAAACTGGTCGAGGCCATGCACATCCCCATGCTGATTATGGACGGCTACGAAGCCGATGACATTATCGGTACACTGGCTAAACGGGCGTCGGAAGCTGGTTTCGAGGTGTTTATGATGACGCCCGACAAAGATTACGGGCAGTTGGTCGAGGAGCATGTCTACATCTACAAGCCCGCGTTTATGGGCAAAGCAGCCGAAAAACTCGGCGTGAAAGAGGTGCTGGAACGCTGGCAGATTGAGCGCGTGGATCAGGTAACGGACATGCTCGGTCTGGTTGGCGACTCCGTTGACAATATCCCCGGTATTCCCAGCGTCGGCGAGAAAACGGCCCAGAAACTTATTGCCGACTTTGGCTCCATCGAGAACCTGATTGCCAATGCCGATCAGCTCAAGGGCAAGCTTAAGGAAAACGTGATTACCTACGCCGATCAGGGGATACTCTCCAAGCAGCTGGCTACCATTCACTTAGATGTGCCGGTGCCGTTTGATGAGGAGCACCTGCGCCATAGCGACTACGACCGTCCGCGACTGGCCGCGTTGCTGGATGAACTCGAATTCCGGCAGATGAAAACCCGGCTTTTGGGGGATGACGATGACATACCGGCTCAGTTTGCCGCGCCGAAGCCCGTTAAAGAGAAAGAGTCGGCCGGACAAATGAATTTGTTTGGCGGCAATGCTGCTGAACCAGCTTTTTTGCCGTTTCCAACGGCCGCAGCCAATCCGTCAGGGGCCGATGAGCTACCGTTCTCGTTCGATGAGGATGATACCACGGCTCCGGCGGTTGAAGCGCCGGCAGCGAAACCGAAATCCCGTAAAGCTAAATCGGCGGGTGTACCCGTCAGTGTGCCCGTAGCATCGGGGGAAGCCGCGACGCCCGATGGAGTCTCGGAAACCATCACGACGGACGATGTCCGGGGGGCGGAAGTAACCGAAGAACCCGCCTATCTGGATGTTTACCCCGACTACGAAATTGACGAAGTTCAACCCGAGCGCCGGAAAACGATCTACTCGACCCTGCACGATTACCGGCTGGTGGATACGCCCGAACTGCGGGCCAGCCTGATCCATTACCTGAGCCTTCAGCCGAGCCTGTGTTTTGATTCCGAAACCACCGCCATTGACCCCGTCGAAGCGGATCTGGTTGGTCTGTCCTTTGCGTATAAAACCGGTGAAGCCTTTTACGTACCCGTGCCCGAAGACCGGGCCGCAGCGCAGGCCGTTGTCGACGAATTCCGACCGGTGCTGGAGAACCCGGCCATCGAAAAAATCGGGCAGAACCTGAAGTATGACTTGCTCATGCTGAAAAAGTATGGCGTTGAGGTACAGGGCAAACTGTTCGATACCATGCTGGCCCACTACCTGATTGAGCCGGAAATGCGCCATAACATGGACGCTATGTCCGAAAAGTACCTGAATTACTCGCCGGTTTCTATCGAGTCGCTGATTGGCAAGAAAGGCAAGGGACAGGCTACCATGCGCGAAATCGATGTGAAAAAGGTTGTGGAATACGCAGGTGAAGATGCCGATATTACGCTGCAACTGAAGCACACCTTTGCGCCTATGCTGGCTAAAGATAACCTGAACAAACTGTTCGAGCAGGTCGAGATGCCACTGGTGCAGGTGCTGGCCGATCTGGAGTTGGAGGGCATTGCACTGGACACCAACGCCCTGGCCGAACTCTCGGCCACGCTGGAAGTGGATATGCGTCAGGTGCAGCAGGAGATTTTCGCCATCGCCGGGAGTGAGTTCAACATCGGTTCGCCGAAGCAACTGGGTGAAATTTTGTTTGAACGACTCAAATTAGATGACAAAGCAAAAAAGACCAAAACCGGCCAGTACGCCACGGGTGAAGAGATTCTGTCGAAGCTGGAAGCCGAGCACGAAATCGCCCGGAAGATTCTGGATTACCGGGAGCTGATCAAACTCAAAAATACGTACGTCGATGCCCTGCCACTGCTGATTTCCAAGCGTACGGGTCGGATTCATACCTCATTTAATCAGGCCGTTGCGTCCACCGGGCGGCTGTCGTCGGCTAACCCGAACCTGCAGAACATTCCCATTCGCACCCCACGCGGGCAGGAAATCCGCAAGGCATTTGTACCGCGTGGCCCCGAGTTTCTGATCATGTCGGCCGATTACTCGCAGATCGAACTACGCATTATGGCAGCCTTCAGTGGCGACGAAACGATGCTGAACGCGTTCAATAACAACGTCGATATTCACACCCAGACGGCCAGCAAGGTCTTTCACGTGGGGCTGGATGAGGTGACGGGCGACATGCGCCGGAAAGCCAAGACCATCAATTTTGGCATCATCTACGGCATATCTTCCTTCGGCCTAAGTCAGCGCCTGAAGATTCCGCGCAAAGAAGCGGCTCAAATCATCGATGAATATTTCACCGAGTTTCCGTCTGTGAAAGCCTACATGGATCAGAGCATCGAAAAGGCACGGGGCTTTGGCTACGCAGAGACCATTCTGGGCCGTCGCCGGTACCTGCGCGATATCAACTCCCGCAACATGACCGACCGGATGTTCGCCGAACGTAACGCCGTAAATGCACCGATTCAGGGGTCAGCGGCCGACATGCTCAAGATCGCCATGATCCAGATTCACGAGTTTATGATTCGGGAGCGGCTCAAATCGAAAATGATCCTGACCGTGCATGACGAACTCGTTTTCGATGCCCATATTGACGAACTGGAGCAGTTACGCGCTGGTGTCGATCACATCATGAAAAACGCCATTCCGATGGGTGTTCAGATGGAAACGGGCATCGGCGTGGGTAAGAACTGGCTCGAAGCGCACTGACGTATGACGTTAAGGTCGTTTAGCTTATATTCGGAAAATTATCAGGCTAAATGATTGAACGAATACGCCAGATTAGCATAGAATCGACCTGGTTGCTTACCGAAGTAATAGGTTTTGATGTCGAGATTGAGCGAACGTTGGCCCGGCTGCAAGCCGCTCTCGATGACCTGGAGGCAATGAATGACCCATCAGATGCTCAAATTGAAGAGGTGTTTATGGCACTGGCCGCATTGCAAAGCAGATTGCTGCATGCGCAGACTCGATTGCCAAAGCTTCATCAGCCACTACTCGAAAACCTAACTGACCGTATAGACATATTTTTGTTTCATCACCGCATGTGATGCTTAAACGAATAATACGCATGAAAACATTGGCGCAACTATTGACTGAGCAACGCGAGCAAAAAGGATTAACGCAGGCGCAGTTATCAGAATTGGCAGGTATTAGACAGTCTCATCTTGACCGGATAGAACGTGGCGACAGTAAACCTACTATGCCGACCGTTTTCAGAATTTGCAACGCGCTGGCAATTGATCCATTACTCTTGGCGGATCAGCTAACAACTGAATTTCGTACTCACATGAATGCCATGCTGCCATCCAGGCCTGTTGTTTAATGTGGGAGGTAGTTGCGATTTTATTGCGCTTCCGCTCAATGTGCATTCAATTTCAAAGGCCGTTCTACCCGAACGGCCTTATTTTTTGTAATTTGTACACGTAAACCGATCTAACCATCAACATGAGACTGAGTACACTAATGCCAGCCGCCGTTGCCGGCCTGTTATCCGTCGGGGTAGCGTTTCCGCAAACAAAGCTGGTCGAGAAAGTAACCCGCCAGGGCAACGAACTGGTTATCCCGTACGAGAAATACGTACTCCCCAACGGCCTGACGCTGGTCGTACACGAAGACCATTCCGACCCCGTTGTTCACGTCGATGTGACGTACCACGCTGGCTCCGCCCGCGAAGAAATCGGGAAATCCGGCTTTGCCCACTTCTTCGAGCACATGATGTTCCAGGGGTCCGACCACGTCGCCGACGATCAGCATTTCAAGATCGTCACCGAATCAGGGGGGACGCTCAACGGCTCTACCAACACCGACCGTACCAACTATTACGAAACGCTGCCCAGCAACCAGCTCGAACGGGCACTTTGGCTCGAAGCCGACCGGATGGGTTTTTTGCTCGACGCTGTTACGCAGAAGAAATTCGAGATTCAGCGGGCCACCGTCAAAAACGAACGCGGGCAGAACTACGACAACCGCCCTTACGGCCTGGCCCGGGAGTACGTGTCTAAAAACCTGTATCCGTACGGTCATCCGTATTCCTGGCTGACCATCGGCTACATCGAAGACCTCAACCGGGTAAACGTAAACGACCTGAAAAACTTCTTTCTGCGGTGGTACGGTCCCAACAATGCCGTGTTGACCATCGGGGGTGACGTGACCACGAAACAGGTTGTGGCCATGACCGAAAAGTATTTTGGCTCGATTCCGCGCGGTCCTGAAGTGACTAAAACCCAGGTGCCGCCCGCCGTTCTGGTCAAAGACCGGTATATTTCCTACGAGGACAATGTCCGGTTCCCGATGCTGCAAATGGTGTTTCCGACGGTGCCGAACTACCACCCCGACGAGGCTCCGCTCGATGCGCTGGCCGAAATACTGGGCGGTGGCAAAAACTCGCTCTTCTACAAAAACCTGGTGAAGAATCAGTTGGCGGTACAGGCGAATGCATCGCACCCGACGAATGAACTGGCCGGGCAATTAACGATGGTCGTGCTGCCGTTCCCGGCGAAGCGGCTGGATAGTACCGAAGCCGTGATGCGCCGGACGCTGGCTGAATTTGAACGCCGTGGCGTTACCGACGATGACATTGCTCAGTTTCGGGCCACCCGCGAGGCTGATCTAATCAACGGCTTATCCAGCGTAGCGGGTAAAGTGTCGCAACTCGCTGCTTATCAGACGTATCTTGGGAATCCGAATTACCTGCCGACCGAACTGAAACGGTATCAGAGCGTAACAAAGGCCGATGTGATGCGGGTGTATAACCAGTATATCAAAGGCAAAAATGCAGTGGTATTAACCGTTTACCCAAAAGGCAAAGCGGAGATTGTGGCTAAACCGGATGACTATACCGTGGTAACAACCGGCTACAAAGCGCCTGATTACGGGTATAACGGCCTGACGTATAGCAAGCCAAAAGATACGTTCGACCGAAGCGTAAAGCCTGCTCCCGGCGCAAATCCGGTGTTGAAAGTGCCCCCGTTCTGGACCGATAAACTGCCCAACGGCCTGAAGGTAATTGGTACCCGCAACGACGAAATTCCAACCGTTACCATGCTGTTTACCATCAAAGGCGGTCACCTACTGTCGGCGAACGATCCATCAAAGGCCGGTATTGCCCAACTGACGGCGTCGCTGATGAACGAAGCCACCCAGCGCTACAGCAATGAACAGCTTAACACGAAGCTGGAAAAATTAGGCAGCAGCATCGACATTCGCGCCAATACCGAAGAGATTACCATCTCGGTACAGTCCTTGGTGAAGAACCTCGATTCGACACTGGCACTGGTAGAAGAAAAACTGTTCCGTCCTAAATTCGCCCCCGATGACTTTGAGCGGATCAAGAAACAACAACTGGAAGGCATCGCCAATCAGAGCACCCAGCCCGTTGTGATCGCCAATAAAGCGTACAACAAACTGCTGTACGGGGCCGATAACATTCGGGCGGTGCCGGTGAGCGGAACGGCTAAAACCGTAGAGTCCATCACGCTCGACGACGTAAAAGCATTTTACCAGGCTAACCTGTCGCCGTCGGTCACGAATATGGTGGTTGTGGGCGATATTGACCAGGCCGCCTTCATGCCGAAACTGGCTTTCCTGACTAAGTGGGCGGCTAAACCCGTAAAAATTCCGGCTACCACAATCGCCAAAAAAGTGGACAAAACCCGCATTTATTTAGTCGACAAAGAGCAGGCGGCTCAGTCAGAAATCCGCATTGGCTACCTGACCGATATGCCCTACGACGCCACGGGCGATTATTACCGCGCTGGCTTACTAAATTACATGCTGGGTGGTGCCTTTAGCAGCCGCATTAACATGAACCTGCGCGAAGACAAAGGCTATACCTACGGGGCACGTTCCGGGTTCTCGAGCACGCACACCCCCGGCCCGTTCACGGCTCAGGCGGGCGTGAAAGCAGGCGCAACGGACAGTTCGGTGGTAGAATTTATCAAAGAGATTACCAACTTCGGTAAGTCGGGCATTACCGAGCCGGAACTGGCGTTTGTGAAGAGTTCGCTGGGGCAGAGCGACGCCCGTAACTACGAAACATCCCTGCAAAAGGCGTTTTTTCTGAACCGGGTGATCGAGTACAACCTGCCCCGCAATTTTGTGGAGCAGCAGAACGAGATTCTGCGGAAGATGACCAAAGCCGAGATCGATGCGATCGCCCGGAAACGGTTGCCTGTCAGCAACATGGTCATTGCCGTAGTAGGGAATAAGCAGTTGATCGAACCCGGTCTGAAGAAACTGGGCTACGAGGTGATCGAGCTGGATAAAGAAGGTAATCCGGTTGTGGTGGCCGGAACAACACCCGTTGCTACCGATACGGCACCGGCTACGGATGGAAGCCAGCCCGCGAAAACATCGGTTGGCAAGAAGCCAAAGAAAGCGGAGTAAGCCGCCTTGGTTTGTGAGCATGACCGCGTGGGTTGTTTCCCGGAGCGGGCGACTTAAGTCGCCCGCTCCGGGAAACAACCCACGCATTTTTTATAGGGTACCAATCATCCGGTTTATATAGGATGATATACCCGGAATTTATTACTTTGAAACAGTTCTTACTATCTCCTTATTCTTAACCATCGTTCCTTATGAGTTTCCTGGGTATTTTAGTCGTGCTGGCCCTTGTCGTCGTTTTCCTGTCCATCGTGGTTGTGCAGCAGGGCACCGTGGCCGTCATCACCGTTTTTGGCAAATACAACCGGGTGTTGCGTCCGGGACTAAACTTCAAAATTCCGTTTGTCGAGGTCATCTACCGACGCATTTCCATTCAGAACCGCTCCGCCGAACTGGAATTTCAGGCCATCACTGCCGATCAGGCCAACGTCAATTTCAAGGCTATGCTGGTCTACTCCGTATTGAATCAGGAGGACGAAACGATCAAAAACGTAGCCTTTAAATTCATCGATGAGCGATCATTTATGCAGGCGCTTATCCGCACTATCGAAGGTTCCATCCGTTCGTTTGTCGCTACCAAACGGCAGGCCGAGATTCTGGCGTTGCGGGGCGAAATCATCGAACACGTTAAGGATCAGATTGATACGCTGCTCGAAAGCTGGGGCTATCACCTCACCGATCTGCAACTGAATGACATTGCCTTCGATGAAGTGATTATGCGCTCGATGGCGCAGGTCGTGGCGTCGTCTAACCTGAAAGCGGCCGCCGAAAACGAAGGACAGGCCCTGCTGATTACCAAAACCAAGGCGGCCGAAGCGGAAGGGAATGCCATTAAAATATCGGCCGAAGCCGAAAAAACAGCATCTCAATTACGGGGGCAGGGCGTGGCACTGTTCCGGGAGGAAGTGGCCAAGGGTATGGCCGAGTCGGCCAAGGTAATGACCGAAGCAAACCTGGATGCCTCGCTGATTCTGTTCTCGATCTGGACCGAAGCGATTAAGCATTTCGCCGAAAACAGCAAAGGCAATGTCATTTTCTTAGACGGCTCTACCGAAGGAATGGACAAAACAATGCGGCAACTGCTGGCCGTTGAGAAGATGAATACGAACAGCGGACCGGGCCAGAACCCGCTGCTGCCACCGCCTGTGCGGTAAACATAGACGAGCCGTTCGTGGTTTGTAGTTCGTGGTTTGTGCCGGGCTGACGTTTGCGCTTCCGCCCGGCTGCATAGAGATTCTGTCATTGACAATCAACAGCAAACCACAAACTACAAACTAACAGCACGTTATGAAAAGCATCCTGCTTCCCACAGATTTCACCGACACCACCACAGCAGCCATCGACTGGGCACGCCTTTTTGCCCGTAAAACCGGGGCATCCATCACGCTGCTGCACGTTTACCAGCCCATGCTCGCCGACACCACGCTCCCCGCTATGGGCGACATGGGCGTGGGTATGGCCGCATCGCATGATCTGGAAATCATCGGGCAGCATCGCCTGACCGAACTCGCCGATGAGTTGCAGACGGCTGGCTTTGCGGCACAAGCCGACTGGCGTATGGGATCAATCGACGATGAAATTATGGCCGCAGCCCGTCAGTACGGCGCTGACCTGATAATTGCCGGTCACAGCGGTATTCGGACCATATTCGACCGGTTAGCAGGGAGTGTAGCCGATGAAGTTGCTCACGCGGCAACCTGCCCGGTACTGGTCCTGCCGCAGTTAACCGACACCGATCTGCACCTGCCTGCTCAGGTTCGCTCCATCCTCTACGCCATGCAGCCCGACTCCTCACAGGCTGAAATGAGTGACCAACTAAGCGACCTGACGGATGCCTTCGACGTGCCGGTCGACTATAAATCAACGGACGAAGTCGGGGCCAGTTCGGCTGATCTGATTGTGGTAACAGACTATAAAAAAGGTGGTCTGTTTTCGACGAACCCCGCCGACCGGGTGCTGAGTACGGCCAAAGTGCCGGTATTGGTGTTTCACCCCAAAAAATCCTGACGTATTGCTACTTAATCCGCAACAGGCTGGCCGATACGGGTAGCCTGTTGTTATGGTTTATCCTAACCTGACCGCCACCATGAAAACGATTCTTTTTCCGACCGACTTTACGGAAGCAGCCACGCCCGCGCTCAACTGGGCCCGGCTGTTCGCCCGCCAGTATAAGGCCACGCTCGTGCTGGTTCACGTGCAACCTCAGCCCATGCCCGATCCGTCGTTCCTGACGGCGGGGGATATGAATCCTGGCCTGACCATGCCCGTAGAAACCGGCGCTATCGAATCCGTCGACCGGGAGCAGCTAACTAAACTGGCTGCGCAGCTTCAGTCGGAAGGGATCAATTGCCAAACCGATTTTCGGTGGGGAGCGGTGAAAGAAGGCATCCTGTCCGCAGCAGATGAGCATCGGGCCGACCTGATTATTACGGGACGCGGTCAGCTGACTAACTTTTTCGAGCGGTTGGTAGGCACCGAAGCGACCGGTGTAGTTCGGGAAGCGCATTGCCCGGTGCTGGTTGTGCCAACGGGTGACACCCGACCGGTTCAGCTGAAAACTATTGTCTTCGCGACGCCCATGGCCGTTGATCAACGAACTGAATTCAGCCAACTCGTTGACCTGGCCCAGACCTTTGGCGCAACCGTCAGTGCGCTCACTGTTCAGGCGCAGAATCAGCCTGATGTGGCAGCTAACCCTGTCGCTACTGCCTCGTTGCAGACGCTGGCTGATGGGCCGTTACACACCGAACAGATACAGGCCCCTACCGTAACCGAGGGCATCACGGACTATCTCACCAGCCATCAGCCCGACCTGCTGGTGATGACCACCATCGAGCATGATTTTCTGTCGGGCCTGTTTAACCCCAGTCAAACGGACCGTATGGTCATTCTGACCGAGACGCCGATTCTCGTTTATCGCGCCCTGAGTGCTGTTTAATATCTTTGTATCATGCAAATTGCTTTCATTGGTTTAGGAAACATGGGCGAAGCCATCGCCCGCCATCTGCTCAGCGGTGGTCATGAATTAACGGTGTATAATCGCACTAAAGCCAGGGCACTACCCCTGTTAAAATCGGGGGCGAAGTGGGCGGCTACCCCCGCTGAGGCTGTCGAAAATGCGGATGTGGTATGCACAATGGTAACTGATGATGCGGCTCTGCGCGAAGTCACGACTGGTGAGTTCGGGCTGTTACCCCGTATGCCCGAAGGAGCCATTCACCTGTCGCACAGTACGGTAGCACCCGACACGGCCCGGCAATTAGCCGAGGCTCACAAGCAGGCTAAAACCTGTTATGTGGCGTGTCCGGTATTCGGTAAACCCGAAGCGGCTCAGGCGGCCAAACTCTGGCTGGCTACATCGGGCGATGCCGAAGCTAAGGCTACGGTTCGGCCGCTGCTGGATTTGATCGGGCAGGGCGTGTACGATTTTGGCGATGATGCCGGAGCCGCTAACGTGGTCAAATTAAGCGGCAACTTTCTGCTCGGCTGCGCCATTGAGGCCATGGCCGAAGCCTTTACACTGGCCGAGAAAAATGGCATTGCCCGCGCGCAGGTGTACGACTTTTTTACCGAAACGCTGTTTGCCTCGCCGGTCTACAAAAACTACGGAAAACTCATTGCCGAAGAAGTCTATATGCCCGTTGGTGCCCCGCCGTCGCTGATTCGTAAGGATATACGGCTCGTGCTGGACGAGGCTCAAAAAGCCTTAGTGCCCATGCCGTTCGCCAATATTGTGTTTCAGCAAATGACGGCGATGGTAGCCAAAGGCAGAAACGACATCGATTGGGCCGGGTTTGCCGGAGAGGTGTCGGAGAATGCAGGGATAGGCAAACCCGCCCGGTAAGAGAACTGGTACCTGCTGCTTATTTTGCCGGGTTGGGTGGTGTCAGGTAGCGGGCCAGAAACCGGTAGATCTCTCCGCGCGACTCACGGGCCAGTTTCGTATCGAGCCGGTTGAAACTGTGCCCACCCGGCGCATCCTGATAAATCTTGTACTCGAACTTCTTTTCGTGGGCTTTCAGCGCATTAATTAGTGATTCGACTTCCAGCACATTCACGTCCTCATCGTTGGTGTTGGTATGAATCAGCAGGGGTGTTTTGAGCTTCTGGGCGTTCCAGACCGGTGACCGCCGACGGTATTCGGCTACGTTGTCGGCAGGGTCTTTGCCAATGTGGGTAGCCTCCGAAAAGATAGTCCGGTAGGCTTGGGGTTTGTAGCCCAGCCGGGCGATGATGTCCGTGACAGGCACCCCGGCATACGCCACTTTGTAGTCGTCGGGGTGGTCGAAGATGTTCATCAGCGAAATCATGCCGCCATGACTCCAGCCGATAATGCCGGTTCGGTCGGCGTCGGCCTGGGGCAGGTTCTCAACGGCCCACTGCTTCCCGGCCAGCACGTCGTCATTTTCATAATCGCCGTAGTCGATCTGGTTATAAAAGACTCCGCCATAACCGACACTGCCCCGGTATTCGGGCGCGATAATCAAGTAGCCCTGATCAAGTAGTTCGCGCACAATATGGGCGTAGAGTGTGCTGAAATCACCGTGAATACCGTCGTGAACCATAACCAGCAGCGGCAGCTTTTTGGCCGACGCAAACTTCTTAGCTGCAAATGTATACGCCGGAATCACAACCGGGTTGTTGGCTCCCTGTCCGGTCGGGTTTTTGATAACGTGGGGTGGCTTACTGGTGTAGAGTACCTTGTCGATCACGGCTACATCGCCGAGTTTCTGGTACCAGAGCAGGTCATCAATGGTTTTGGTCAGCCCCTGATCAGCGAAGCGTGTATTTTCCTCCATCATCCTGACCCGCTCGTTCAGGTCGGGGGCTGCGGATGTGGTTTGTCCGGGTGGCGTTATCTGCCCCAGGGTGGCGGTGTGAATAAAACCAATCAGAAGAATAAGGTAGTAGTTGCGCATAAGGCGTTAAGCGGTTGATTGATGAGGTTGTATCCGTCCAGATGCAAAACCGGCACCAGAACGGGCCGGAAATATACCCCATAACCAGTTCACTAAAAACAGCCTTTTGCCGGGAGAAAATGGCGTAAAACAAGGATCAGACCGTTTATTTGCTCAGGTTCTGAACGCAAAAAAGGCCGCTACCCATTGAGGAGCGGCCTTTTTTAGAGGAGAGTGTTGAATGCCCTATTTCTGCGGAGCGGGTGTGCCTGCACCGGGTGCCTGCGTCGGATTGTTCACCGGGGCGGGTTGCGTGGCTGGCGCTGCACCACCAGGGGCGGGAGCCGTTAAGCCACTGCCGGGCAGGGTTTTGGTTTGTGCCTTCTCTACGTTGACACTGTTCAGCAGGTCACCGCCGGTGCGGTCAACCAAAACGTAGGTTGCCAGCGTCAGTACCATCACGCCAACCCCCAGGCCCCAGGTAATCTGTTCCAGCAGGTCAGTGGTTTTTTTGACGCCCATCAACTGGTTTGAGCCAAGCCCGCCAAACTCACCGGCGAGTCCACCGCCCTTGGAGTTTTGGACCAGTACGATCAGAATTAACAGAAGGGTCAGAATACAAATCAGGACAATACATGCCGTTACCATAAAATCAGTTATCACCGGAACGCCGGCGCGGTTGTCAATAGATAGTTATCAGTAGGAGAGGAGGTTTTATCGGTTTGCCATGTTACTCAATTGCCCCGCAGTTCTCTGATTTTACCCGCAAAGTACGCGTTTTTGTCGGGATATTTCAAGATCAACTTTTCATATATCTCGATGGCTTTCGCCGTTTTGCCCTGCTTCACCATGATTTTAGCCAGGCTCTCGGTCGCCAGCCCGTCGATGGTGGCGGTATTGCGCCGGGTCAGGTCCTCCTGCTCGGGCACCCCGTCGAGTTTGCTGCGAACGGGCGAAATCCGGGGTTCATTGCGGATAAACATCTCGATAATCTCCAATTGACGCAGTCGTTCAGGATCAGACTGGGGTTCTGTACCCGTTACCAAAGCGCCGGACTGTGCATCTCCCCCCGTAGCATCGCCGGAGTTACTGCTTTCAGACCGGGCGGCATCGGGAGCGGCCTGCTGTTCCAGGTCGTTTTGCAGCGTTGTTTCGGTCAGCGTCGTGTCGTCGGGAATAAGCGGCTGAATGTCTTCGGAAAACGCCGGTTTGGGCACCCGAATCAATGGCAAACGGGGAAACCCATCGCTCAGTCCTGTTTTGGCTTTGAACAGCGCATAACTCTCCTGCTCGTAATCGTCCGGGATGGGTACGTGCCGTAACGAAAGCTCATTTAATTTGGAGAGCAGATTGTCGGACCACTGAAACTCATTGTCGATCAGTTTTCGCAGGGCATTGCGGCTGAGGGCGTGCGCTGCGGCTTCCCGCACCAGCGGAATGGTCTGGCTTTTCTGATGAATCGACGCGCCTTTAGCCGCCAGTGTGTACAGTGCCTGACAGTACGGATAGGCTTTTACGCTCTCCTGCAACTGCCGGTAGTCGGTGAGGGTGAGGTCGTCGGGGCGGGTAACCCAATACGAAAACGTTTCTTTATCGAGAGCCTGCATAAGGGAGTCGGTAAGGCGGTAAGTGGTAAGGTGTAAGTCAGTAAGTGGTAAGTAAGTCAGCTACCATGGCGAAGCACTTACCGACTTATACCTTACCACTTACCGCCTTACCAACTTACTACTTATCACTAAAGATTACCAGTCGGCGGCTGTTTTATTGAAAACGTCCAGGACGATCTGGTCCAGAATGAGGGGCACCAGCCGGGGCTCGTTCTGCGTCAGGGTCTGGTTCTGCGGGAAATCTTTATAGAACGAAAACGCCTGGTCGAAGTTCTTGGTGTCGTCTTTATTGTTGGTGAACCGCACCTGTACGGTAATCTGGAGCCGGTTAACGCCCGCCTGATCCTGAGCCGTGGGCGCAATAGCCAGCACTTCGTAGCCCGAGATGGTGCCCTCAATCAGCAAATCGCCGTTGGCCGGTACTACCTTCAGGTTGGTGTAACGCTGGTAATATTCCCGCAGCCGCTCATTCAGGGTGAGGGGCAGGTTGGCCGGTCCGCCCGCCGTTTGCAGCGTAAAGTTATTGATCGTAATTGTCTTCAGGGCCGGTGAGAGCGTGGTACCCGTGAAGGAGTAGACTCCGCACGATGTCAGCAACCAGCCCATCACGACCAGCCACAGCCCATTGCGTAGTACCCCCAAGTGTTTAGTCTTCATCAATCTGATACTGTTTAATCTTCCGGTATAACGTCCGCTCCGAGATACCGAGTGCCTGAGCGGCATACTTTCGTTTATTGTTGTTCCGCCGAAGGGCTTTTTCGATCATTTCGCGCTCCTTTTTCTCCAGCGACAGCGAATCGTCTTCCTCCGTTTCGTGCGTAATGTCTTCTACCGTCACCACGGCGGGTTCATCGTCGTCGTAGTTGTTGTAAGGTTCAGGGGCCACGTAGGCCGGTGCCGCCGGACCAGCCGACCGGCCCGATTCGGTATGACCCGGTGGCAGGAGCCGCGAGGGATCGGCGGGACTGACAGGACGGGGTGCTTCGGGATAAGGGTCCGTTTGCAGCGTGTCGAACAGCTCTTTATGGTTATTCAGGATCTGACTGCCGTTCTGCTCATCGCTCAGCACGTCGAGTACCAGCCGCTTGAGGTCATTCATGTCCCGGCGCATATCGAACAGGACTTTATAGAGCAGTTCGCGCTCTGAAAAGCTGTCGGCTGCTCCACCCGAATGCCCCGTTGGTGCCAGCGATAACGACGGTCTGCTGCTGGGTTGCGGCTGGGGCAGGTAACGGGTCAGCGTTTCGCCCGTAATGGGGGTGTTCTGCTCCGATTCCAGAATCGAAATCTGCTCGGCCAGGTTTTTCAGTTGCCGGATGTTACCCGGAAACGGGTAGCGCAGCAACACCTGCTTGGCGTCGGCGGTGAGCTGAATAGGCGGAATGCGGTAGCGCTCGGCGAAGTCCGATGTGAACTTACGGAACAGCAGTTCGATGTCTTCGCCCCGTTCGCGCAGGGGCGGCACAAAAATGGGTACCGTGTTCAGTCGGTAGTACAGATCCTCCCTAAATTTACCCCGCTCCACGGCATCAAGCAGATTGACATTGGTAGCGGCCACCACTCGGGTGTCGGTCTTAAGCACTTTGGACGAGCCAACACGGATAAATTCGCCGTTTTCGAGCACACGCAACAGCCGGGCCTGGGTACCGAGGGGCATTTCACCAATTTCATCCAGAAAAATCGTTCCGCCGTTGGTGGTTTCGAAGTAACCTTTCCGCGAATCGACCGCGCCGGTAAACGAGCCTTTCTCGTGGCCGAACAGTTCCGAGTCGATGGTACCTTCGGGAATCGCTCCGCAGTTGATGGCGATAAACTGACCATGTTTGCGGGCACTCAGGCTATGGATGATCTTGGAAAAGGATTCTTTACCACTGCCGCTTTCGCCCGTAATCAGGACGGTCAGGTCGGTGGCCGCTACCTGCGTTGCCACGCTGATCGCGTAGTTAAGCGCGGGCGCATTGCCAATTATACCGAAGCGTTGTTTTACGCTTTGAATTTCGGATAGATTCATAGGTGAGTTCGTCTGCTCTGGGGTCAGTTACTTAAAACAGACGCCTTTTTGTGTGGAGTCGGGTTCTTAAACCCGACTCTCCCGAATGATTGTGTGTCGGGTAATCAAACCCGACACCACGAACAATGGCTAACGGAATGACAAACTACACACCACAAACCACGTTGCCCCGCAGCGTGGCCGACGAACACTCCGTCACCAGCACATCCACGTATTGGCCTTTCTGCCAGTTGCCACGCGGGAAAATAACCATCTTGTTCTGGTCATTCCGCCCGCAGAGTTCGGCGTCGGAGCGTTTCGACGGCCCTTCGATCAGGACCCGCTGCACCTGCCCGATATGCCGTTCATTGCGCAGCGCCGAGTGGTGCCGCTGTAGGGCAATGATTTCAGCAAGGCGCTGCTGCTTAACGATTTCCGGGATATCATCAGCCAGTTTCTTAGCCGCCGGGGTGCCGGGACGCTCCGAGTAGGCGAACATATAGGCATAGTCGTAATGAACGTATTCCATCAGCGACAGCGTCTCCTGATGTTCCGCTTCGGTTTCGGAGCAGAACCCCGAAATCATATCGGTCGAGATGCCGCAATCCTCACCTAGAATGGCCCGCACCCGGTCAATTTTGGCCATGTACCAGTCCCGGTCGTAGGTACGGTTCATCAGTTTCAGCACCCGGCTGTTGCCGCTTTGTGCGGGCAGGTGGATATAGTTACAGATGTTATCGTACCGCTTCATAGTGTACAGCACCTCATCCGTGATGTCTTTAGGATGCGACGTCGAGAATCGAACCCGTAGTTCGGGACTGATTTGCGCCACCATTTCGAGAAGGTTAGCAAAACTGAAGGCGAGGGAAGAGGGGCCTGCTTCCCACTTATACGAATCTACATTCTGGCCCAGCAGCGTCACTTCACGGTAGCCGTCGGCGAAGAGCTGCTCGGCTTCGCGGACAATGGAATATGGATCACGGCTGCGCTCCCGACCGCGTGTGTACGGCACGACGCAGAAGGAACACATGTTGTTGCAGCCGCGCATGATGGAAATGAAGGCCGTAACACCGTTGGAATTCAGGCGGATGGGTGCGATATCAGCGTAAGTTTCCTCGCGCGACAGAAACACATTAACCGCTTTTTGGCCGGATTCTGCTTCTTCGACCAGCCGGGGAATATCGCGGTAGGCGTCGGGACCAGCCACAATATCTACCGTTTTTTCTTCTTCCAGCAGGTTGGTTTTCAGCCGTTCGGCCATGCAGCCCAGCAACCCGATTATCAGTTCTGGTTTGCGCTTTTTGAAGACATTAAGGTGAACCAGCCGGTTGCGCACTTTCTGTTCGGCGTTTTCACGAATGGCGCAGGTATTCAGGAAAATAACGTCGGCATCGGCGGCCGATGAGGTCGTGGCAAAACCGGCATTACGCATCACCGCAGCCACAATCTCACTATCGGCGAAGTTCATCTGGCAGCCGTAGCTTTCGATGTAAAGCCGCTTTTTGCCAATTACAGGTTCGTCTTCCAGCGTCCGGGGCAGGTCAATCGCTTCCTTATCGGCTGGGGTAAGTATGGTTAATTCAGGGAATTTGCTCATAACTAAAAGGCACTACCGGTGACGTTTTACAGAAGGTATCCACCGTGTATGCAGCGCACAAAATTACACGATTTCGGCCAAAGTTGCTGACAGATTGTCAGAATGAGTTTTATCAGACCACGACTAAAGTCGTGGACTTAAGTAATTAAAGACCGGTGGAATGCCAGGATTAATGGCCTCAGAAGTTGGTAGGAAATTAAAGCCTGCCAGACAATACCCCCAATACCCCCATCCCCCTAAGGGGGCTCCGTCCGACGTTGAAATAAGCCTCCTTTAGCAGGTTAGGACGACAATTTCTCAGAATGGATACCCAATACCAAACTGGACAACGAGGGGGTTAGGGCCGGTGGTGAGCTGCCGGAATGAGAATTTGGGCAGAATGAATCGTTCATCAACGAGTTGATCTTTGGTGTTGATGTACCGCCGGGCCGGATCGTATACTTTGATGCCACCATCGACCCGGATCACAAAAAAGGAGAAGTCGATGCGGAGGCCCACCCCTGTACCAACCGCTATCTGGGTCAGGAAGTTGTCGAAACGAAAATTTTCGCCCGTTCGGGTGGGTTCATCCTGCAAGGTCCACACGTTGCCGGCGTCGATAAACACTGCCCCGTTAAAGTCGGCACCGAGGTGAAACAACCGGCTGCGTAACTCCGCAGAGCCTTCGAGCAGAACCGCGCCGGGCTGCTCCCGCCGGTAGTCAAACTGCTCTGTGTGATCTGAATTAAACGATGGCTTTAACTGAGCAGTCGGATCGCTGGAAAACGTCAGCTGCGGCACCGCCGAACCCGGCCCTAACCGGCGCAGCTGCCAGGCCCGCACACTGTTGGGGCCACCGGCAAAGAACAGTTTTTCGTAGGGGGCATCTTTGTTTTCGCCATACCCGGCCACAATGCCGCCATTCGCCCGGAACGCCAGGGTGGTGCGGGACCGGATGGGGATATAATGCCGGAAGTCGACGTTAGCCCGGACGTACTTATAAAATTGCAGACCGGTTTCGCGCGATAGCTTACGGATCAGGGTGTCGGTCAGGAAATTCAGCGTCGTACCGCCCGATTCAAGGGCGATGCGCAGGAAGTTGGCCTTGCGGTTCTGCCCCACCACGTTGGTGTTGTAGGTGTAGGTTAAGCTCACGTCCGACGCAAATGAACTCCGGTAACCGTTATACAGCGAACGGGCGTACTGCTGCTGCTCTTCGATGAATTTCTGGAAGGACTGGCCCAGAGCCGTGGTGGCAAAGCGGGTTTTAATCAGGTTCACATCCGCCAGAAAGAAGGTGAATTGCTTGTTGGGCGTTACCTGCCAGCTATAACTCATGGTCGTGCGAAACGTCTGCCGGGCAAACTCAGGCCGACTCGTCAGGTTAAAGCCTAAGCTGACCTGGGTGCGCGGGTTATAGTCGTTGAACCGAAACCGCAGCGATCCCGGAAAGAGAATCTGCGGGAAAATAAGCGAAGTGTTGATGCCCAGTTCGCTGCTCACGTACACACTGTCGCGACCCAGCCCGGCCTGCCCTTCGATGCCGCCCCGAACCGATGTTTCGAGCGTTTCCAGCCCCCCGAATACGTTGCGCACCCGGAACGTCAGGTTGGCAAACGGCCCCGGATACGCCAGGTAACCGATGTTCAGGCCACCCTCGGCCGTGACTTCGTAGCGGTCCAGGGGCAGCGCGGTAATGTCGGTACGCAGTCGCCGATGGGTCGTATCGACAACAAGGTTCAGGTTGGCAAACTTAAACTGGTTCAGCAGAAACAGTTGCCGCTGCGTTTCGCGGTAGTCGGTCTGACTAAATAACTGACCCGGCCGCAGGTGAATCTTGGTTTCCAGAATGCGGGTTGCAATGTTGCGGTCGGTCAAAAAGTAGGTAATCCCATTGCGAACAACGGTATCGGGTTTAACCGGCGGGCTGCCGATGCGGGCAGCCCCCACGCTGCCGATGCTCATGGTCACCTCGCCGACGCGGTACAGCGGATGGCTGGACTGACCGGGCGGGTTAACGATGCGAAGCCGTAAGTCGAGGGCGCGCCGGGTCGAATCGCGGCCACCGAGCGTGGTATCGGCATCCGCATCGGCCACGGGAATGTACTGCCGCGAAAAGCCGTAGTAGCCATTGTTACGCAGTAGTTCCTCAATCCGCACTTTTTCGGCCGTAAGGTTGGCCGCGTCATAGCGTTCGCCGGGGCGTAGTTTGGTTGCGCCGAGCGATTGCCGAACCAGCGAATCAATGCGGTGATCGGGAATATCGTAGCTAATATGGCGCAGGTAAAACCCCGAATGTTCGTCGATGCGGTAGTTCACCCGGACGCCCCGTTCGAGCAGCGTATCGAGTGAATAACCAACCCGGACGTTAAAGAACCCTTTGTCGAACAGGTACTTACGAATTTTTCCGGTATTCGTTTTAGCGTCAGCCTCGCTGAAATAGGCGGGTGGTTCGCCAAAGGCCCGCATCACAAAGTTACCCTGTTCCACTTCCCGGCGCAGGCGTTTGGCCTGCCGGGCAAAGCGCCGGTTGAGTTTCTTGAGTTGTTTGGGCTGGTCGCTCAGTAGCTGACTTTTCTGCTCGAATTCGGTAGTTTTGGCTTCCAGTTGGCGCTGTACCGCGTCGCGGTTGAAGCTCCGGGAGCCAAGCTGGTAAAACCAGAGCCGGGTCGTCAGACCGGGAATACCCAGAAACCGGCGGTTGGGCTTCTGGGGCAGCAACAGGGATAACTCGTCTTTGGTCAGGCTGCGATTCCCCCGGAACGTCTGTCCGTAGAGCAGGTACTCATTACTGCGGAGCCGTCCCGTGTTCAGGCAACCCGACAGGCTAAGGCCGATGGCGGCTATCAGCCAAATCCGATATGTTTTAAAAACACTCAATGCTGTCTAAAAATCTAAGCAAGTATATTCAGTCGCTGCACCAGAAAAAAAACCGGCTGACCGAAGGCGCGTTTCTGGTCGAAGGGGCCAAAAGCGTGCAGGAGGTGCTGGCATCGGATTTCCGGGTCGAGGTGCTGGTGATGACCGAAGCATTCTACAAAGAAAACCCAACCCAGCCAGACCACCAACGGCCACGCCTTGAAATCGCGACTGCCGACGAACTGACCCGGGCCGGAACGCTCGAAACCAATAATGCGGCCCTGGCTGTGGTCAGAACGAAGGAAAACCGTCCGTTAGTAGCTGATGCCGGTGAATTTATGCTCGTGCTGGACGATATCCGCGATCCGGGTAACCTCGGCACCATCCTGCGCATCGCCGACTGGTACGGTATCCAGAAAATTGCCTGCTCCGAAACCACCGCCGATGTCTACAACCCCAAAGTGATTGCTGCCAGTAAAGGCTCCTTCACGCGGGTGCGGTGGTGGTACGGCGATCTGGTCGATTTTTTTGCGACCAGTCACTCAACCATTCAATCATTTAATCAGTCAATCTATGGGGCTTTTCTGGATGGCGACGACGTGCACCAGACCGTTTTTGGTGCCGGGGGGTACGTGGTGATGGGGAATGAATCGAACGGCATCCGGCCGGAACTGGAAGCGGTGATTACCCGGCGGATCACCATCCCGCGCTACGGTGCGGCCGAATCGCTGAACGTGGGCATCGCCACAGCGGTAATTCTGGATAATTTGCAGAGGAAAAATAAATAACCGGCACCGGGCTTTACCCGGTGCCGGTTCGTAGGAGGGGTTTGCCGTATGCCGATCTGCCGTTATTGCCGGGGCTGGCTACTCCCGGCTGGCGTGCTGCCTGTTGCCGGCGTCTGATTGCCGCCATCTCCTTTTACATCGTCGTTCGTGACCGACTTAGCTTTCTTCCGGTTGCCCTCTACCGACATTTTACCCAGTTTATAGGTGAAGGTCAGGCGAATGCCCCGGTTGTATAAATACGTGTCGTTGACCTGATCAAACTGCGGGGAGTTCAGCACCGTTTGGACATGGTAGCGGTTAGCCAGAAAGTTCTCGGCGGCCAACCCGATGCTGCCCTGCTTGTTGACAATGTCTTTCTTCACCCCCAGCGAGTAGAAGCCAAAGCCGCCCTGCCGTCCCTGTAGCTGCACCTGAGTGCCCTGCATAAACCCAAAGCCCTGGATACCCCAGCCGTTTTTTAGCTGGGCTGACGCGAACGTGCCGCCACCCACCGTAAAGCCCGTATTGGTCAGAGTCGCCGATGTGCCGTCTGTTCCCATCACCTGACCCGTTAGGCTGGTATAGAAGGAATTTAAGAACAGACCCACGCTGATTTTGGCCGTTACAGCCAGGTTGGCGAAGAGGTTGGTACCGTACGACTGCTGATGGCCGATGTTCTGATACGTCGTCACAATGGCACCCGGCAAGGTGTCAGAAGGATGGCTGACCTGCGTGATAGCGTTGTTGGTAATGCGGCCGAAGAAGGTAGCGTTGATGAACGCCTTCTGAATGGTTCGGCTCAGACCCAGCTCGATGTTGTTGGTCAGTTCGGGGCGCAGCGATGGGTTCCCGATGGTGATGTTCTGCGGGTTTGCCGAGTTGACATTCGGGTTCAGCTGCTGCAGGCCTGGTCGCTGAATGCGCCGGTTAAAACCCAGTTTAACGGTTGTTCCGAGAATGGTCCTGGAGGCATTCAGGCTGGGAACCAGCACTCCGTAATCACCAATGCCGAGGTTGCCGCCTTCGCGGGTGCTGGCGTCGATAAAGGTGTGCTCATAGCGCAGGCCACCCTTAAACGTGTAACGGTTTTTCGTCGTGTACGTATACGAAGTGTAGGCTGCGGCAATGTTTTGGTGGTACAAGAGGTTCCCCGTAGTGCCGTTGGTTTCGGTCGTAAATGCGCCCGACGGGCCAGCCATCAGGTAGCGATAGTCGCTGTCTACCTGCCGGAAGATGGCTTTTGCGCCAAACTCCAGCATCTGGTTTTTTCTGATCGGGGTCTGGTAATCCGTTTGCAGGGTAAACTCCTGATTCACGTTTTTATTCAGGTTACGCTGTCGGCCGGTCAGCGCATCGCTGCTGCCCAGCAGGTCCGCGTTGAAGTTATTGGTCAGGTCGTTACGGCTGTAGAGCGTCGAGATACTCCATTCCTGGCCGGGTTTGTAGGTATGCAGGTAATCGACATTCGCATCGACCGTGCCCGACAGGTTTTTCGTGTCTACGCTGCGTTTAGAGGTCCCTTCCGTCGTGCCATCCCTAAAGAGTTGAGTCACCAGGTCCTGTTGCGTCAGCATGTTGCGTACGCCATACCGCACCCCGGCGGTCAGGCTCTGGTTGGGCGCCAGGTCATAATCGAAACCGAGGTTGTACTGCCCGAACAAACCCGAGGTGTTGCCGGTGCCCGTCTGCCGCGAGAGCGTCGATACGCCGTTTATCCGGCTCGTCTGGTCAAGGTTCGACAGGGTGGGCGTATTGTAGCTCGCCCGACCGAAGCCGCCCAGGGTAAAGCCGATCTTCCCCTTCCGATAGTTGCCGTTCAGGGATAGAATCGACCCCCGGTTGCCCACCCCCGAGTCAATATTGAGGTTCAGTCCCTGCAAACTGTTCTTTTTGGTGATGATGTTGATGATTCCGCCCGACCCTTCCGCATCGTATTTGGCCGATGGGCTGGTGATGACTTCAACGGTTTTAATCTGATCGGCGGGAATCTGCTTGAGAGCATCGGCCACGCTGCTGGCCACGATGGTTGATGGCTTATTGTTGATCAGCACCCGGATGTTCTGACTGCCCCGGATCGAGACGTTGCCGTCCAGATCGACGGTAAGCAGCGGTACTTTGCGCAGAATATCGGTGGCGTCTCCGCCTTTTGCCAGAATGTCTTTATCGGCATTATAAACGAGCCGATCTACTTTTTCTTCGATCATGGTGGCCTGACCCACAACGGTTACTTCGTCCAGTGTTTTTACGTTCGAACTAAGGTTAATCGTCCCCAGATCAAGACTTTGCCCGTTGGTGAGCGTAACCCGCCGGAGGGTTTTAGTTCCGAAACCAACAAAACTGACCAACAGTTGATAGTCACCGGCGACGAGCTTATTCAGGGAAAACCGGCCTTTCTCATCGGCTACCGTACCGTCTACGGCCTTGTTCGTGGACAGCGTATAAAGCGCAACACTGGCAAACTCGACCGGCTTTGCCTGCGCCGAATCCATCACGTAACCGGTAATCCGGGCCGTTCCCTTAGGGCTTTGGTCGCCCGCAGTACCGGGCAGCGCTTTGGCCTGAGCCGCATCGCCCGACATGGGGGACTGTGCCTGAGC
Source organism: uncultured Cytophagales bacterium (assembly GCA_964251665.1). Taxonomy (GTDB): domain Bacteria; phylum Bacteroidota; class Bacteroidia; order Cytophagales; family Spirosomataceae; genus JBBQLG01. The sequence goes on along the minus strand of CAXUKO010000007.1, from coordinate 106,668 downwards.
CGGCGCGAAAAGGCCCATCGACATAAGACAGCCGGCGATAAGAAGTAGGTTCGTTTTCATTGGGGTTTCGTTTGATGGCTCAAAGGTGAAACCCCGGCGGGATGCCTGAAATAAAAAGGCGATGAGCCTAACGATGAACCCGATGAGCATCGGTTTTCGGGCGACGAATGAAACCCCTCAGCGACCCAGCCAGTCTTTAAAATCAGACAGTCGGCTCTGGCTCACAAACACTTCCTGCCGCGAAACCGGCCGAAGATCCACTTTCAGCTTCCCCGCCGAGTAGGTATGAATCAACTGAATACCGGATCGGGCGACCAGGAACTGCCGGTTTACCCGGAAAAACTGGGTTGGGTTCACCATACCGGTCAACTGGTCGAGGCTGTACTCAAGGGCCAGGAGCTGACCTTCTCTGGTCATCAGGAAGGTGGCTTTCTCTTCGGAAAAAAAGTAAGCGATGTCACCCGTTTCGACACTGCGGATTTTGGTACCAATACTGATCATAAACCGCTCTTTATAGGGCGGCTCCCGAAATTGCTGCATCAGTTGCAGCAGGCTGGCAACATCCGGGCTGGCGGCTACAGAGCGCAGGCTCTTAAACTTGTCCAGTGCAGCGGCCAGTTCCTCATAATCAATGGGTTTGAGCAGGTAATCGATGCTATTAACCTTGAAGGCTTTAATGGTGTATTCGTCGTAGGCCGTGGTAAAGATGATCGGTACGGTTAACGAAATCTGGTCAAAAATCGAGAACGCCAGCCCGTCTTCGAGGTGAATATCCATCAAGATCAGTTCCGGTAGTGGCGGTTGACCGTTGCCCGGTTTGCTTAGCCAGGCTACCGACTCCCGAACCGAAGGGAGCTGGGCCAGTACCTGCACTGCCGGATCGTATTTTTTCAGCAGCCGCTCCAGTTGGCGGGCGCTGCGCTCTTCGTCTTCAATGATGAGAACATTCATGACAACAGGGGGATTTTGACGACAAACAAACCAGACTCCTGGGAAACCCCGACACGACGGTCGGTAAAGAGGGCGTATCGGTTAATGATGTTGGTAAGCCCTACACCGGTTGATGGCTCGGGTTGGTCGCGGGCCTGCCGTGGATTCTCCACAACGAGCCAATCATCCTGAACGTAAATGCGCACCTGTAGCGGTTCCCGGAGCGACATTCGGTTGTGTTTAACGGCGTTTTCGACCAGTAGCTGCAACGTCAGGGGCGCAATTCGATACTGGTTCTGAACGGCGGGGGGCATGTCGATGCGCACATCAAATTTGTTCTCAAAGCGAATCCTGAGCAGAAACGTGTACGAGTCGATAAAGTCCAACTCCGTCCTGAGGGGCACCAGATCCTGATCGCGCTGCTCCAGAATATACCGGTACGCCCTGGAAAGCCGCTTGATAAACTGTTCGGATAGGTCGATGTCTTCGTGAATCAGCGAGGTTAGGATACTCAGGCTGTTGAAGAGAAAATGCGGGCTAAGCTGACTTTTGAGTGCTTCAAACTGGCTCAGTAACGCTTCTTTCTCCAGGCGTTCGGCCCTGAACTGCACATTTTTGAGCTGCTGATACGAACGGGTTGTCAGGGTGAGGTAAAATAAAGACAGCATGATGGCGACCGAAAAACCATTATTGGCCCGCTGAATGAAGCTAAATACTTCGGGTGGCAGCGGATTTTCCGTGCCGGGACGCGGGCCAAAGAGCCCGTCAAAAATGAGAGAGATCAGCAACCTGCCGAGGAGTTCCAGGGTAACCGCGTAGAGAATGGCTAAGCCTAACGAGATCAGGATGGGCAGGAGAACCGCCAACCAGTCGAACTGAAACAGAAATTCCTGGCCAAACCGGCGAAACAGGTAATCCTGCACCCAGTCCATTACCGTAATCCAGACGAAGTACATGCCAATGGCAACCACGCAAAATCCCAGAAAAATGGGGAGAATCCTGACCAGACTCTCGCTGGACCAGGCCGTTCGGGGCATGTTGACGTAGAGCAGTAACGGCGAATAGAGGATTAATAACCGCAGGGCTAACTGCCATTTCTGCTTCGAGGTCAGCCGGTTCGTCATATATGGTTGGAAAACAATACCTGCAAAGGTGGATAAACGAGTGGGCTGGCAAAGGTTGTTTACTGCGTCTACCTTAGCAATAAAAAGGAGATGAGCGCCCCGATTCGCCCACCGAACAAAGGGTTTTACTGGATGACTAAAATAAAATCACTACGCAGGATCAGGCTACCGGCTACGATTGGAGAATCATACCCAGCGACTCAAAAACAGGGTAAACGCATCCTTGTACTGCTCGCTGACCGGAATGGTGGTCTGCCCGATCTGGATGGTGTTTTTGGTGACGGCACTGATCTTTTCGAGCGAAACGATAAACGACCGGTGTACCCGCATGAACCGGGCGGGGGGCAGTTTTTCTTCGAGGGCTTTCAGGCTGGTGAGCGACAGCAGGGGTTTGGGCGTGCTGACCAGATGAACTTTCGCATAATCTTTCAGCCCTTCGATGTAACAGATGTCGCTGAACGCCACCCGAACCAGCTGATACTCAACTTTGAGGAACAGGTATTCAACCGAGACGTCGGACCGCGAGACGTCGGACCGGTGCGCATCGGGCTGAGCTGGCGGCTCTGCCGACTGGTCGCGGGCGGCCAGTTCACTGGTGGGGCCGGATGCTGGCTGGGCGTTGGCCCGGTTCACTAACTCAAAATACGTGCGGGCTTTGGTGGCCGCCCCCAGAAACTCCTCGTAGTTGAAAGGCTTGAGCAGGTAGTCGAGCGCATCGACCCGAAAGCCGTCCAGCGCAAACTGATTAAAGGCCGTCGTAAAGATGATACGCGGCCCGGACTTACCCCCTCCGCGACCAGAGGCCGCTTTTTCGAGCACGCGGGCGAGTTCAATACCGGTCAGGTCGGGCATCTGGATGTCCAGAAAAATGACATCTACAGGCAGGTCATTCAGGCCCTGCAAGGCCGCTACGGCACTGCTATACCGACCGGCTAAGTTCAGAAACGGAGTTTTTTCAATGAAGGCACACACCAGCCCGAGGGCCAGTGGCTCGTCGTCGACGGCAATGCAGTTCAGGGTCATGGGGAGCGGTTTGTTGAGCGCAAGTTCGTCGTTCCGAGTCGGAATACCCACACCCGCGCCCGCAAAAACACCACCGATCACCCGGCTCAGGCAATGATGGGGGAGGCTGACTGGCTGCTCTTGACAATTTCGGACAGTTGCAGCGTGAGGATCACCACGTATTCGTTTTCGGAATTCTGTTCGGTGACGTCCAGCGTATACTGGCCGGGATAGAGCAAGTCCAGCCGTCGCCGGGTGTTGGCGAGGCCGATACCACTGCTTTCATCGACCGATGGGCGCTTGTCGGGGAAGAGGGAGTTGCGCACTTCGACCGTCAGTTCAAGCCCGAACTGGTTGATGCCGATGTAGATGATGCTGGATTCGAGCGCACTGACGCCATGTTTAAAGGCATTTTCGACAAACGGCAGCAGCAGCATCGGGGCAATCGGGCCGTCGTGCAGGGGCGCGGGCGGGTCGAAGGTGACGGTAACTTTATCCGTCAGCCGGAGCTGCATCAGTTGAATGTAATCCTGCACAAAGGCGATTTCCTTGCTCAGCAGCGTATGGCCCGACTGAGTTTCGTAGAGTACGTACCGCATCATGCGCGAGAGCCGGTGAATGGCTTCGCGGGCTGTATCGGCGTCGATCAGCGTCAGGGCGTAGATGTTGTTGAGGGTATTGAAAAAGAAGTGCGGGTTGATCTGCGCTTTCAGAAACGAGAGTTCCGACGCCAGTTTTTCCTGCTCCAGCGCGAGCCGGATCTGGGCATCCTTCTGCCATTTCTGGACCACGGCCATGCTCGTGCTGACGCCCAGAATACCGAGGGTTATCAGCAGGCCGTATAAATCGAATTCGTGCTCGTTTCGGCGCGGGCCGGGACGCGGTTTGCCTTCAGGGTGAAACGCCTTGTGCATCAGTTCGCGCAGGTTCAGGTAGCTGTCGAGTTCCTGTCGGAGCAGAATGATAAGTGCGATGGAGGCAACAACGGTGAGGACAAACCAGCCCATCCTGTTCTGGAATAACAGTCTGGGCACAAAAACCAGGGCGTTGAGGTAGAAGATGCCAACCAGCATACTGAACTGCACCGTCTGTTTAATCCAGAACTCAGTTGGCAGCACGATGCCCCAGGACAGGGGATGCACCAGGAAAATCGACCCCCCCAGCACAGCCCACACCAACACGTGAATCAGTAACGGAAACGAGCGACGGAATTGCGAAACGGCCATGTGACGAATTATAAGGCATAACAAGGTACAAGCCTACGAAGAATTACCCAAACAAAGGCCCTTAACCGATGAACTACCCGCCTTTGCCGACAGCTTCCCCTTCTGAGCCGACCAATGCCTGTCTGGCGGGTATAGGAAGGCTTATTTGCGTTTAGTCGGTGAAAATCAAGGGGTTGATCGGTGAATAGCCGGTATTGATCTATCGCATTTTGTTGCGCTGACATTCCCCTATTCCTTTGTATCAGTCAAACGGCCACCGAGTGATGGCTCGTCTACCAACCAACTAATCACATCCGACTATTATGAAAACGTTTTTCGCTTCCGCCCTGATTGTTTTATCACTGAGCACGGCTTCGCTCTGTTCTGCCGAAACGCCCGCCACCTTCCGTTCGCAGGTGCTGCCCCGTACGGATGCCCTGAAAGTAGATGTTGTTGTTGAGAAACCCACCGATGCCCGCCTGACGGTTGAGCTGCTGGATGCCAGCGGGCAGGTACTGGCTTTTCAGACGGTGAGTAAAGGAGAAAGCGCGGCCCGTACCCGCTTCGATCTGACGGCCCTGCCCGACGGCCGGTACACGGTTGTTATCAGCGATGGCACGCATTCCGAAACCAAAGCCATCAACCTGCAAACGCCCGCCACCACCCGGACCTTGGCTTCCCGCTAAACCTGTTTACTCCACATCCGCTCGCTGCGGAAACGCAACCGGCGGGCGTGGAGTCAGCAACCTCAACAGCCTGCCAAGCTATTGACAGGCCCGGTCAGTCGGTAAAAATGCCCTGTTCATCGGTATTCGTACCGCATTCATCTATTGGTTTTTTTTGCCCGCGCCGGAACCGGTTGTTTTGGGTTTGATATTGAGCAACCATATACTTTCATGAAAAATTTTATTCTTTTTCTGCTCTTTACCGGCCTGACTACTGCCGGTTTTGCGCAATTCCCAGGGGGCGGTATGCCGGGGGGAATGCCCGGTTCCGGCACGCAGCGCCCGCCGGTTATCCCCGGCACCAGCACCGACGACCGGCCCAAAGGCAATGGCAAAATCTCGGGTGTTCTCATGGATTCGACCACGAACAAGCCCGTCGAGTTTGCAACCGTAGCCCTGCTGAATCCGCAGACGGGCAAACCCATTGACGGGACTACCTCCGACGATAAAGGGCGCTATACCCTGACGAAGATTGCACCGGGCGAATACCGGGTTCAGTTTGGGTTTGTCGGTTATAAGAACAAAGAAACCGGCATCGTCAAAATCGACAAAGGCACTGAACTGATGCTGGGCATGACCAAATTGTCGGCCGATGTCAGAACCCTGAACGAAGTACAGGTAGTGGGTCAGGCCGCGCTGGTAGAAGAAAAAGTGGACCGGCTGGTCTACAATGCGGATAAGGATATTACCGCTAAAGGGGGGGATGCCAGCGATATTATGCGCAGGGTGCCGATGCTGTCCGTCGATCTTGACGGCAACGTGACCCTGCGGGGCAGTTCCAACGTGCGGGTGCTGATCAACAACAAGCCGTCGACCATTGTGGCCAGTAGTGTGGCCGACGCCCTCAAGCAGATTCCCGCCGACATGATCAAGACGGTAGAGGTGATTACCTCGCCCTCGGCCAAGTACGACGCTGAAGGGTCTGCCGGGATTATCAACATCATCACCAAGAAAAACACGTTGCAGGGCTTTACGCTCAACACCGACGTGGGGCAGGGAAACCGGGGCACGAGCCTGAACGTGAACGGGTCGTACCGGCAGGGAAAGATGGGCTTCAGCTTAGGCGGTTTTGGCCGGGCGGAGTACAACATTCACGGTCAGTTCGAGAATAATCAGACGACCCTGAATCAGTCGACCGGCATGACCACGACGCAGATTCAGTCGGCAGCAACCCGTCAGTCGCGGCTATTCGGTAACTATCAGTTGGGCTGGGATTATGACATCAGTAAGAACTCGTCGCTGACGGCCTCACTTCGTTACGGTGCCAGGAACGGCAACAGTTATCAGGATGGACTACGGACGCAGACTTATGCGCCACTCGGACCTAACCTGAGTTATTCAGATGCCCGGCGCAATGTAAATACGATTGATCGGTCGGGTACGGTGGATGCCAACGTAACCTACACCCGGACCTACGCAAAGCCGCAGCAGGAACTGAGCGTACTGGCCCTGTTCAGCCGTAACAACCGCACCAACAACTTCGTGGCCGACATTCTGGGCGGTACGGACTTTCAGACCATAACGAGTCGGCAGAAGAATGATAACCCGAGTTATAACCAGGAATCGACGTTGCAGGTAGACTACCAGACACCCATAAAAGCCAATCAACTGCTCGAATTTGGGGGTAAAGGTATTTTCCGGCAGGTCGAGAGTCAGTACCAGTATTACCGGGCGCTCAGCCCTGAGGCTGGCTACCAGCTCGATCCAACCCGGCCGGCCAACGGGCTTAACTACAACCAGAATATTGCCGCCGGCTACTTTTCGTACACCTACACCAGCAAATCCAAGTATACTATCAAGGCGGGTGCCCGGTACGAATACACGTTTATCAACGCTAACTTCACCAACGAAGGCACGTCCTCATCAACGCCCATCACAACGGGTACTTCGTCGGCCTCGGCCGTGGGATCAATTCCGAACTATGGTCTTCTGGTGCCCAGTATTAACGTATCGAAAGGCTTGAAAGGCGGTAAAACGCTGAAACTGGGCTATAACCGCCGGATTCAGCGGCCGGGTATTCAGTTCCTGAATCCGAACATCAACGCATCGAACCCAACGAACATCAGCGTGGGTAACCCAACGCTGTCGCCGGAGAAGACGGACAACCTTGAACTGGGGTTAAGTGGTCAGGTCAAGGCGCTGTACCTCAGTGCTACATTGTTTGCCCGCCGGACTACCGGCGAAATCACCAGCGTTCGTACGGTCGATAGTTCCAGCGTCGGTGACCCAACCAATCCGGTTTATCAGCGGGTAATCAAAACCAGTTATGCGAACATTGGGCAGGAGGATGCCGTGGGGGTTAACCTGTTCACGAACATTACCCTGTTTTCGAAATGGCAGCTTGGCGGTGGCGTCGACATCTACCACGTCAGCCTGACCAACAATGTGTTGGACCCCACCCTGCGGGCCAGTAACGCGGGCTGGGTTGTGGGTGGCCGGGTCAACACGTCGGTTACCCTGTCGAAGGGTTGGGCGTTCCAGGGCTTCGGCGGGATGCGTGGTAAACAGGTTCAGTTGCAGGGCTATCAGGGTACGTTTGCCTTCTATAGCTTCGGTCTGCGGAAGGAGTTCAACGAGAAACGCGGCACCATCGGTTTAGCGGCCGAAAACTTCCTGAATCACCCCTTTACCGTGCGGTCGGAGTTTAATTCGCCCATCCTGAGCCAGAATCAGTTGACCAGTTTTTACAACGCCGGTTTCCGGGTTAACTTCAGCTACCGCATCGGTAAGATGAGTTTCGATCAGCCGCAGCGCCGGAAGAAATCCATCAATAACGACGATGAGAAAAGTGAAGGCGGAGGAGATCAGCCCCAGCAGCAAACCGCACCAGCGGGTGGAAACGGCGGTGGCCGACCCCGTGGTAAGTAAGCGTTCGTACAGGATAAATAGCATAGAAATGGCCCGTGTAGTTGCACGGGCCATTTCTATATGTGCTATAGTCAATTTCCTTGAAGTGATTACAAACAGTACCGGCTGGTCTGCTTTTGACCATGATCTATTCGCTCAATCACCCAATAACAGCATGATCCAGGCCGACTATAGAGACGTGAAGAAGGTTCAGGCCGGTAAAATTTGCACTAACTCGGTCCGCCTGTCTACAAACAGAGCGATGCGGGTAACGGTTTTGGTCAGGCCGTAGGGACCATCAATCTGCACTGGTTCGTGCAGCGTCAGTAACAGGTTGGGAGCCGTTAACATCGACCCGTTCAGCAGATCAGCCGCTTTGGCGGGCTTTTCGTGAATCGGCTGGATCGTCGCGATATTCGTGCGGTTGAGCGTTACCCGCCACCGAACGCCGAGCCGCAGGTGCAGGGTTTGGGGAAGTAAGTACGACGGGCGTTTAAGCGTAGCGACCACTTCCGCTGCCAGAAACAACAGGCTATACCCGCTCAGCGCCGTTACCCACCAGGCAACGACCGGGTTCCAGCGAGCCAGCAACAGATGAGCACCACCCAACTCGATCAGGCCCGCCATGCCCAGCCCAATCAGTAGCGCAACCTGCCCCGACTCCCGATGAGTGGTTATTACCCGCGATCCGGCAGGAGCGTCGGATGTTAATCGCCAGCCGAGCAGGGCGTAATACATCAATTGAGCTTCACTCAGGAGGAGTTGGCTTGCCCGCTCGCCAAAAATGGGGGTCAGGCTGCCGTGCAGTGCGGTGACCGAATCGGTTGCCGGACGAAGTTGACGATAACTACGCACGATTGTACGCAGGCGGACTACAGCCATAAGCAGGACGGCTCCTTCGGTTAGTGCCAGCAATAGCGGCCAGCTTAACCGGCCTGATAGGGAACTGGTTTCGGGCAAAATGAACAGCGCAACCCGTAGCATCAGCAAGGCCACCAGCAGTGTCCGGCTGATGGGCCAGCCCTGCGGCCGGGCAATCAGCCAGTAAACCAAAAGTGTAGGTAGTACAGTCAGGTCGAAAAGTACCGCGCCTGATAACAGCATGAGTCGCCGGGTAAATACGGGCGAATGAACGAGGTACGCTTCAAGAGCAATCAGCCCGGCTATACTGACGATACAGACGGTAAACGAACGAAATCGGTAGGTGCCTGTCATAGCTTCAGGGATGAATCACGGCCCAGCCATTCTGTTCACGGATAATTAACTCCCCGTTACCGCTGGGTACGTAGCTGATAAATGGGAAGAGTTCGTCGCGGCTTAGCTTGAGGGCACGCATCGTGTTCTCGCACATGGCCAGAATAACCCCCTGCTTTTGCAGGTCCTGAACCAGTTTCTCGTAGGGATGATCTTTCTTGAAAAGGGCCACACCCGATCCGTGCACGACTAATTCAATATCGAGTTTTCCCTTCAACCGTGGGTCGTTGATCGCGTTCTGAATGTTCCGAAGGGTGCCCTGTATCTTGGTTGAATCGTCGGTATTGAGTTGATAAGCCGCGTAATAACGGGGTTTGGTGGCTTCGGCCCCGTGGAATGCGCTGGGTGTTGGGGTCTGAGCCATAGCCGGGATGGCTACGCTCAAAAAGAGGCTACTGACGAACAGGTGGATCGTTTTCATGAGGTTGGCTGATTACGCAGGTGATAAATTATCTGGAGGCTGGCTCGACTGCCTTTTTGGCATTGGCGATGGGTTGATACGGACCGAATTTATGCTGTTTTTCGCTAAATGCGTCGGCATACGGGGCAAACGGAAAATCTACCGGCTTGGTACTGCGATTTGGCCAGTCGCGGCTTTGATCTTTATGAGGCCGGGGCATGGAATTTACATAAGCCGCCACATCCCAGGCTTCGGCATCGGTCAGCAACGGACGCTGATAACTGGCACCGTAGGGCATGTTGTTCTTCACGTAACCGGCAAACCCCGATAACCGGAAGAGGCCTGCACCATCGTTGTAGCTATGCGCTCCCCATAAGGGCGGGTAGGCATACTGCGTATTGCCCGCCACCCGGATGCCTTCGCCCGTTGCGCCGTGGCAACTCTGGCATTTGGCTGCGTACACCAGCCGCCCTTGAACGGAGTCGGCCGCCCGGTCGAGGTAAGGCAGTTTAGCCAGGCCGGTTCCTTCGGGTCGTTTACCCTTAGGTACATCCGTACCGAGCCAGGTGATGTAAGCCAGTATGGCCTTCATTTCCCGACTGCTGCTATCGGGGGCTTTTCCGTTCAGACTCCGCTCAAAGCAATCACTGATACGTTTGGTAATCGTTTCAATGCCGCCCGACCGATACCGAAATTTGGGGTAGGTCGAAAACACGGCCGCGTAGTTGTTTCCCAGCACTTTAGTACCCGCATCGAGGTGGCAGTTCTGGCAGTTCATGCCGTTGGCGATGCGCTTTACAGACCCCGCCGGGCCGAGGTAGGCAGCCGTATGGGCAATCAATTCGCGGCCGTAGCGAATTTCCCGGCCCGCTTCACCGGCTGGTAGTTGCGCATCGCCGGGTGGCCGCCAGTACGTTGGCTGGGGTTGAACTGACGCTTTTGCCGTTTGACTAACGCTTGCCGGTATCCCCCGGTTGCTCACTGAGTTGAGTTGGGGTGAGCCAGCGCTGGTTGGCCCATACAGGTAATACACCAGGCCAAGGGCCAGCACGCCAACGCCCCACGCGCCCGATAAATCCCTCAGCGGGCGGAAGGGGCGGTTGCGGTGCGAAACGGGCATTGGGCGAAAGTTCATGGTGCGTAGTTAGTCGGTACGTAACCCAAAGGTGGGCGTTTTTGGCGGATGGTGCAATCTCCCGTGCTGCTGATTTACCATGCCAGCAACTCACATTATCGAACACTCATACGGTGGGGCGGTTATACGCTTTTAGCAATCCCAGAGATGACTCCTCAATTTTTGTTTGCCACCGGCATTGAAAACAGTAACCCCACGATTCAGAACGGTAAAGTCCGGCAGGATGAGCTGGCCAAATGCGGTCATTATCAACACTGGCGTACTGATTTTGATCTGGTTGAGGAGCTGGGTATTCGCTTTCTGCGCTACGGCCCGCCGATTCATACGACGTTTCTGGGACCGGGTAAGTATGATTGGTCATTCGCCGACGAAACCTTTCGCGAACTGCGCCGACGGGATATTGTACCTATTGTGGATCTGTGCCACTTCGGCGTACCCGACTGGATCGGTAACTTTCAGAACCCCGATTTTCCGGCCCTTTTCGGTCAATATGCCCACGCCTTTGCTGAACGCTTTCCCTGGGTACAGCTCTACACGCCCGTGAATGAAATGTACATCTGTGCCGAGTTTTCGGCCCTGTACGGCTGGTGGAACGAGCAACTGAGCAGCGATCAGGCGTTTGTGACGGCCCTGAAATACATCGTGAAAGCCAATGTACTGGCCATGAATGCCATTCTGGAGGTGCGGCCCGATGCTATTTTCATCCAGAGCGAATCGTCGGAATATTTTCATGCCGAAAATCCGGCTGCTATCCGGTCCGCTGAACTGCTCAACGCCAAACGCTTTCTGTCGCTGGACCTTAACTACGGACTTCGTGTCGATTCGGAGATGTACGAATACCTGATGGACAACGGCCTGACCCGCGACGAATACCATTTCTTTCTCAGTCATAACCTGAAGCAGTACTGCATTATGGGCAATGACTATTACCAGACCAATGAGCATCGCGTATCGGCCGACGGGAGTACCCGGGCGTCGGGCGAAGTGTTTGGCTATCACGTTATTACTACGCAATACCACGACCGGTACCGTCTGCCGGTGATGCATACCGAAACCAATCTGTGGCAGGGACCCAACGGCGACGAAGCCGTAAACTGGCTCTGGAAAGAATGGGCCAACGTGCTCCGCGTCCGTAACGATGGCGTACCCATTGTTGGATTTACCTGGTATTCGCTCACCGATCAGGTCGATTGGGATTCGGCCCTGCGGGAAAACAACGGCAACGTGAATCCGCTGGGGCTGTACGACCTGAATCGTAAGATCCGGCCGGTAGGTACGGCCTACAAGCAGCTCATTCAGGACTGGCAGCAGGTACTCCCCGCGCATAGCGTCTGCTTGCAGGTGCCCATTGTCATGCCCAGCGAAAGCGACGAACCCTGGGCGCATAAAAAACAGAACGATGCTAAAATGGCCCGGCAACATGCCGACCGCCGTTCATCTCAAACCAATCCATCAAACGCCTAACTACTATGCGATTTCAGGATAAAGTAGCCATCGTCACCGGTGGAGCCAGTGGCATCGGTCTTGCCGTAGCCAGGCGGCTGGCCTCGGAAGGGGCACGGGTCGTGCTGGCCGATTTAAATCAGGATAACCTCAACAAAGCCCTGCCCGACGTGAAAGCGGCCGGTGCGCCCGACGTGTGGGGTAGCGTTTGTAACGTGGCCGTTGAAGCGCAGGTGGAAGCGACCGTAAACGGCACCCTGGAAAAATTCGGGCGGCTGGACGTAATTGTCAACAACGCCGGTCTGATGCAGTTTAAGCCGCTGGAGCAACTGACCGGCGACGACTGGATGCGTATTCTGAACGTGGATTTGCTGGGTACGTTCTACTTCACCAAGCAGGGGTTTCTGCACATGAAACCCGGCGGCAGCATCGTCAACGTCTCCAGTATTCACGCCATCGAAACGAGTCCGTTGGTTGCGCCTTACGCTGCGGCTAAAGCGGCCGTGCTGTCGCTCACGCGGTCGTCGGCACTGGAAGGCAAGCCGAAAGGGCTGCGGATTAATGCCGTTTTACCGGGTGCTATTGATACGCCGATGCTCTGGGATAACCCGAACGTAAAGTCCGGGGTGGAAAAGATCGACCGGGCCGATGTGGGGAAACCCGAAGACATTGCCGCTGCCATTGCGTACCTGGCATCGGACGATGCGGCTTTTGTGCAGGGCGCAGAAGTACGGGTGGATGGCGGGCGACTGGATCGACTGTAAGCAGCCGGGTTGCCCAAAAACGGGAACGGACTTGATGGTCCGTCCCCGTTTTACTTACTTATCCTTCTTCGCTTTTTTGTCTTTTTCGGGCTTGGCCTTGCCGGGCTTTTCGTCTTTCTCACCCTTTGGCTTCTCGTCTTTTTTCTTTTTCTCCGGCTTCGGTTCATCACCCGGTTTAGGCGGCTTAACGCCTGGTGTCGGAGCCATGGCCGAATCCCGTACAAAGGTACCCCAGGTCAGGTTATCGGCCCCGGGGCGGTTGGCACGGGCGCGCTCAATGGCCATGTTGGCTGCGGCCTCGACCACCCAGTCGAAATTGGCCTGACCGACCGAGTGTACGTCGGCGTCGGGAGCGGGATTGCAAAAGTCGATGGCGTAGGGAATCCCGTCACGAATGGCGAACTCGACCGTGTTGAAATCGTAGCCCAGCGCGTGGTTCAGTTTCAGGACGTAATCTTTCATGGTTGCCATCAGCTTTTCGCCCGCCGGTCCGGTGGTTTTTGGCTCGGTGGCGTAGCGCAGGTGGTGCGGATTGCGCGGCTCGTAGGGCATCATCAGGACGTCTTTGCCGCCGATGCAGTAGCAACGAAAGTAATCGTCGAATACGATTTCTTCCTGTAGCATCATCACCAGTTGATTCGTCTCCTTAAATTTCTTGAAGAAATCGTGCCCATCGTGGAGTTTATAAACGCTTTTCCAGCCCCCGCCCGAGTGGGGTTTCATGTAAGCCGGGAAACCGATATGGGCAAAAATCTCATCCCAGTTCATCCAGTTCAGGTTGCGGAACGATTTTTCGGTGGTATCGTCGGGCCGGTCGTGGGAGGGGAGGAGCACGGTTTTGGGCACCGGTACGCCGAGTTGCACGGCCAGACAGTTATTGAAAAACTTTTCATCGGCGCTCCACCAGAACGGGTTATTAATCACCGCTGTACCGGTCAGGGCCGCGTTTTTGAGGTAGGCTTTATAAAAGGGAACGTCCTGCGAGATCCGGTCGATGATAACGGCATAGTCGGTTGGTTCGCCCTGACTAACCATACCGATGGCCACGGCTTCGGCTTTAAATTCGCTCTGCTTCTCGTTAACGCGGTCGATAAACGCCTGTGGGAAGGTGTTCTCCTGCCCGAATAAGATGCCAATTTTGGTGAGTTTACTCATAATAGATCGGTTGAGTGCTGATTATACATGAAAGGGTTAACTATTGCCCGACAGAAGACGGATCTTTTGTTGCTGGCGGGTAAAGATGTGGAATCAATGGCAAACAAAAAAGTCGGGTGTGCTGAGTCATCGGCAACGGTGTCGCTAACCCATTCCGAACGACGAACGTCAATGCACGGTTTGTGCAGCAATTTGCCGGTCTGTCTCCAATTTGTTAGTTTTTTTTAAAAACTCCGTGTGCATGCCCCACCCCATACTACTATACCTGTACCCTGCTGTGCTGTTTACCCTACTGCTGGGAGCAGGCGTTTACGCCCAGCCGACCGCGCAGCTGCGTATTCAGGTGCGCGAGGCCGCTACGGGTCAGCTAACGCCGGTTCGTGTCCGGCTGACCCGGGCGGGTAAACCCCTGCCTGTTTGTCCCGATCAGGCCGTTGCCGTGTCCTACGGGCTGTGGGACCATGCCGACGGCTATGCCTTTCAGCCCGACAGTGCCTTTTATGTGTCAGGGGCATTTAATCTTACGCTATCCCCAGGTACTTACCAACTGGTCCTCTCCAAAGGCAATGAGTACCTCAGCCAGACCCATCAATTGCACGTTAGACCGGGACAGCGGTTGCAGCGTACCTATCACCTGAAACGCTGGATAAACATGGCTACCCGGCACTGGTATTCGGCCGACGGTCATATTCATATCCGGCGTTCGCCTGGGGAGAATAAGCCACTGCTGACGTGGCTACAGGCCGAGGACGTTAACGTGGGTGTCCTGTTGCGCATGGGTGATTTTTGGGAAACCTATTATCCGCAGTATGCTTTTGGCCCGAAAGGTGCCTGCCAGCAGGGAAACTATTTGCTTGTTCCCGGTCAGGAAGACCCCCGAACTCCCGAACTGGGCCATGCGCTGGGGTATGGTGCTACCGCTGCGGTGCGCAACCGGGAGACATACTACTATTATGACCAGGTCTTCGATGCCATTCATCGGCGCGGGGGACTCACCGGCTATGCCCATCAGGCCGAGTCTTTTCACGGATATCGGGGGTTGACGCTGGATGGTCTGCGGGGTAAAGTGGACATGCTCGAAATTCTTCAGTACTGCGTTTCTCCGAATCCCCTGCGGACTCAATATTATTATCACCTGCTTGAACTGGGCTTTCCCCTGACGGCGACAGCAGGGTCGGACTTTCCTTGGTGCGGGCAGGACCACGATCATGGCTCGCCCGAGCACTCGGCGCAGATCGGGAACGCCCGGTTTTATGCCTATATCAAGGAGTTATTAAGTCCGGCGGCCTGGCAGGCCAGTGTGGCGGCTGGCCATACATTCGTCACCAGTGGCCCAATCCTGGAATTGAAGGTCAATGATGCCCTGCCGGGCGACAGGCTTGCGTTGACCAAAGGAGACAAAGTAACCCTTGTGGCTCATGCGTATGGTCACCCCAAACAGGTGCCCCTGCAGGCACTCGAATTGGTAGCACATGGCCGGGTTGTGGGCCGGGTTACCCATCAGGAGTCGGGACAGTCAGCCAGCCATTTATCCATTAAGCTAACGCTGGACTCCCTTAAGCAGGGGCAGTGGATTGCCGCCCGGTGTTATGGAGATTCCACACAGGCGGCCCATACCACGCCGGTGTACATCACTGTCGATGGGGGAGGTTTCCATAATCCGCAGACGGTGGGTACGTATTTAACCCAAAGTGAGCAGTATCTCACCGAACTGGAGCAGGAACTCGAAACTCACCGGGACGAACCTGAATATCGTGCCTGGTACTATAAACGGGGACTCAAAAGCCGGATTGACGCTACCCGTCAGGTTATCAGTGATTTACGCCAACGCCTGCTTACGCCTTAAACGGCTGTAGGCAGGGTCGTGTCTGCTTAGCTTCGGAAGCCAATGTGCGGTTCGTCCGGCTCGCCGTTCTGTTCCCACTTTATCATCTCATCCAGAAACTCAACCAGCATCTCTTCCACAAAATCTGCGTCGATTTCAGCGGGGTCAAAAGGGCCGAGTTGCTTGGGCGTACTGGCTTTGGCAAAGTCGCCAATGGCCGGGTAAACGATCAGTACAACAATTTTGCCGTTCGCGAGCTGCCCAAAAAACAATCCACCGCCCTGTCTTACAACAGGTTGTCCCGTTTTAATTTCGACAATGCCGGAGTTAGTATTGTCGAAACTGAGTGATACATGGTCGATATTGGTCCAGGCCGAATCGCCGTGCGACAGCGACCAACCCAACGGAAACGCGTTCTTGACCGCCGTTAACTGCTCAATCAGTAACGGTTTAAGCACAGTTGTCCACTGCGCCCGGTTCGTTTCAACCTGTTGCCGGGCCTGCTGTAAGTCGGCTGCCTTCTGTTCAATACGTCCCATGAATAGCTGGTGATAGGTGGAAAAGTGTACTGCAACCGGACTGACAATGGATTAATAGCCTGTACCGGCAGCGCCTACCTGCCGCAGGTGGTGTTCCAGATGCGCCACATAATCCTCGACCAGCCACGACAGTGTCTCAATCCGTTCGCTGTCGGGAAAGCTGATTGAGTTGGTCAGCGTCTCATCCGGTATCGCTCTGGCTACCCGCAAAATCTGTCGGTTCAGTGCCTGCCATAACGCCAGCAATTCAGTCAGCGGCATCTGTCCGTACTGATTAACCCGGACCAGGTCGTCCTGCGCGTAGGACTGAATTTGGTACGGCAGGGGCGAAAACTGGGCTTCGGTGAACCGTCTGAGGTTGTTCAGCGCCGAGTCGACTAAATGACCGACAATCTGCTGTTTAGACCACTTACCGGGCGGATGCGCCTGTAATTCATTCGGCGTCAGCAGGGATAAATGAGCCGGAAGTTGCCCGATATGCTGGTCTAATCGGGTTAATGCGTTCGCCAAAGTCAGGCCGGGTTCGGCATATTGTTTTTCGGGCCACATAGGTAGAGTCGCCCAGCTGTCCACGGCTGGAACTGACTAAAAACAGCCGTGGACGGCTTAGATGACTAAATTCGATTCAGGTACTGCGGAAACTGATCGCGCCAGACGGGCCAGTCGTGTTCACCCCAGGGCTTTACATCCAGCCAGTGCGGTATGTTTTTCTGGCCTAAAATATGAGCCATCCGTTCGCTGTCGGGCCGACAGAAATCATAGGCCGACGTACCCAGCACAATGTCCATCTGATAAAAATTATCGTTGTGGGCATTGGGCATATAATCCGGCGGGTTGTTGTAGAAAACGTTGTCGTCGTAGTAGCCGTGCATGAACCGCCGGATGTCGAAAGCGGCCCCCATTGTCCAGAGATGCGCCACTTTGTCGGGATGCCGGAACGCAAAATTCAGCGCCTGATAGCCACCAAAACTACAGCCGGCAACCCCGATTTTATGAACACCGCACTCCCGTTGTAATTGCGGCACCAGTTCATCGTTCACCATCCGGTCGTAGAGCGTGTGGTTATAAATGCGGGTGCCGGGGGGTAAATGCCGGGCGTACCAGCTGTCCTTGTCGATGCTGTCGATGCAATAGATTTTTACCTTTCCGGCCTCGATATGGCCCCGTGCGGCTTCAATGAGCTTAAAGTCTTTGGCTTCGTAATACCGGCCCATCGACGTCGGGAACAGCAGAATCGGGTAGCCCCAGTGCCCGTAAACGAGCATTTCAATATCGCGGCCGAGGTGGCGGGAATACCATTTTCGATAATCTTCTTTCAAAATCAGGTTGGTTTGACGGTTGTCTATGCGTTGCTCCGGGAAAAGTAGTGAAAAAAGAAAAACGCAGGGGTAGAAATCGGGCGAACCCGAAAAATTGGCTATTTTGCGGACTGTGAAACGTTGTTTACTCTGCTTAATTTGGTGTATGGCCCATTGGTTGCCTGCTTCAGCCGGGCCGTCTGGGTCGGCGGGCATTACAGTTATTCGTGATGATTCGTTAGTGTCGGTGCCCCTCAAACGTACCGTTCGGCTCGATGTGCTGCTGCCCCTCGATTATTGCGAAGCCGATGCACCCTACCCGGTGCTGTACCTCAACGACGGGCAGGATTTACCCCGGTTGCAACTGCGTTCTATTATGGATTCGCTGATCCGGCAGCAACGGGTGCGGCCGTTTGTGCTGGTTGCCATTCACGCGGGCGACCGCATTCAGGAGTATGGAACGGCGGCCCGTGCCGACTACATGAACCGGGGCAGCAAAGCCGCTGCCTACACCGACTTTGTGCTGACCGAACTGCTCCCGTATATTCAGAAACACTTCCGGGTTACGAACGACCCGACGCAGTCGGTCTTCGCCGGTTTTTCGCTGGGCGGATTATCCGCGTTTGATATTGTCTGGAGTCATCCGCAGGTATTCAGCCGGGCGGGCGTCTTTTCGGGTTCCTTCTGGTGGCGCAGCAAAGGGCTGGACAAAGGCTATTCCGACGAAGTCGACCGCATTATGCACAGTCTGGTTCGTAAGGGAAAACGCGCGCCGAACCTTACCTTCTGGTTTGAAACCGGTACCGACGATGAAACCGACGACCGGGATCACGATGGAATCATCGACTCCATCGATGACACGCTCGACCTGATTGCTGAACTCGAACGAAAAGGCTACCGCTGGAATCGCGATATTCGGTATGTGGAGGTGAAAGGAGGGCAGCATAACCCGGATACCTGGCGCGGGGTCATGCCCGATTTCCTGACCTGGGCATTTGGAAAATAGGGGATAACACGGAGATGCACAGAGGAACTACCGGGTTACACCGGGATTTACCGTACAGCAACCATGCTCCGGCATACATTCAGAAGGCAATTCCTGCGTATACGTCGGTAAGGGCAAGACTAATGCCGAGCGAGGTGATCTCAAACGTGTCGGTTAGCTGGTTGTACCAGGTGTACTCCCATTTCGGGCTACCTGCCTGACTCCGCTGATAAACTTCGATCAGGGTTTCCGTCTGGGCAACAATCAGGTAGCACTGCATGGATGGCATCGCCGAGTACTCGAGCAGTTTCGTGTGGGAGTCCGTCTCCACTGAACTGGGTGACGTGACCTCAATCGTCAACACTGCCTGATGCACTACGTACACATCGTCCTGGTCGCTGATAGGCACAACCATCAGGTCGGGATACCGATACTTTCGACCCGCTTCAGTGCGCAGTTTAACATCGTGACTATAGGCTTCAAAAGCCTGGCCTG
Organism: uncultured Cytophagales bacterium; assembly: GCA_964251665.1. Taxonomy (GTDB): domain Bacteria; phylum Bacteroidota; class Bacteroidia; order Cytophagales; family Spirosomataceae; genus JBBQLG01. The sequence continues at coordinate 87,542 of CAXUKO010000007.1, read as the reverse complement.
TCAGCGCAGTACGCAGGGCGACGTACAGGTTGCCCGCAATTTTGTTTGCTCGTTTCGATTCTCCCGGCATTTCAAGTAGGATTCCATCTACATACTCGTGCTTTTCTTCCGACTGTTTCTCCAGTTCGAGGTATTCGTCTGCGGTATAGATGCGCTGTTCGGTGCTGATCATGGCCAAACGTTGGTTTTCAGGTGTAAGCTAACAAAAGATAAACACAGCGCCAACAGAGGCAGCACCGGGGCAACAGCGAAGGATAAAATTCTCTGCTGCCCCGGTGTTTAACAAATAAAAAGCACCTACAGCGACGCCAGAAACGCCATCGTATCTACACCATCGGCGTAGTCGGTGAGGCTGGGACGCTGCGTTTGTCCGAAGGCGACAACCGGTGAGGTTGTACTGGTAAACCAGCCTTGTCCATCGCCCCGGTCGGCTGAAGCAACAACCTGAATTTTGTCGGCATTTCGGGTCAGAATAGCCGCTGCATCGTCCTGCGTGGCATACGTCTGGAAATAAACCACTGAAATTGGCGAAACCAGCCCCGTTTCGTTCTGCGTCACCAGCAAAAAGCCGTTGTCTAAATGCGGTACCCGGTTCACCAGGTAAATCGACTTGTTGTAGTCGTAGTTATTCAGGTATTTGTGGTGATTCAGAAAGTCCGGAGCGCGGGGTTCGAGCGTACGCAGCAGCCGGTCAAACACATAGCGTGTACCATCTTCATCGTCGGGCACCAGCAGTGTCGATACGTTCCGGCAACCCAGCCCGAAGTAGCTCAGGATGTCGTCGCCCAGCCTGTCAAGGTCGCCATCCATTTCGGCTCCCATCAGCAGCCCGACCGACGTGCGGTTTTTGCGGATAATGTGCGGCCGTTTGCCAAAGTAATAGTCGAAGTACCGGGCGGTGTTGTCGCTGCCCGTCGTGATGAAGGCATCGGCGTCGTTCAGGCGTTCAGCTACGGTTATGTACTCCGCGAAAGTCGGATTTATATCCTTTATTTTTTGTATTAAATATTGCATTAATACAAAATCCTGGGTACTGAGTTTAGCCAGCAGGTGATGACCGCTGATAAGCACACTGAGCAGGTCATGGAAACCAACGGCCGGAATGTTACCGGCCATCACGACGCCAACTCGTTTGGCGGAGGTAGCCGGTACTGCCGCTATATCGCTGTTGGTGGCAGACGGGTAAGCGGCTGTCCAGGCAGTCAGTTTGTCGATGGATAGAAATTCGTCGGCAATGGCCCGTAGTGCCTTGCGGGAATTAGCTGGTATAAACCAATTATTTCGGCGGTTGGCCAGTTCCGCAATCTCCGTTAATTCGGCCTCGTGAGCCGGCGAGCGCAGGTAATCACCCAGGGCGGCAAACGTTTCAATTCGTTCAGATAGGCGCATACAGTGTTGGGGCCGGATAGTCAGCAGCAATCGGTAAGAACACCGTGTCCGCGTCGGTGTAAGTAAGCTCGCGGGCAGGTTGCTGACTGACGGGGCCATTTATTTCAACGGCTGAAAATTATTTTAAGTTTGGCCTCAACCTTTAAATAATTATATTTGTTGTTCCATTACAAAAAGGCAGTTCTATTTCGTCTTTAAACTGGTACAGCGTATGGCCATCATGATTACCGAGGAGTGCATCAACTGTGGTGCCTGCGAACCCGAATGCCCCAACACCGCTATTTACGAAGGTGGTGTCGAGTGGACCTGGGGCGGAGGCACCAGCCTGTCTGAGGTTGATTTCGGCGACGGCACCGTGGTGAGCGGTAAAGCCCCGCAGACTCCCGTTTCCAATGAATTTTATTACATCGTTTCTGATAAGTGCACTGAATGTGTAGGCTTTCACGAGGAGCCGCAGTGTGCCGCTGTCTGCCCGGTTGATTGTTGCGTGCCCGATCCTGAACATGAAGAGGATGAAGACACACTGGTAGGCAAAAAGGCCTGGCTGCACGCCGAAGAGTAAGATAGACACGAAGCAGGCAGTTTGCTGCCGAAAAAACCCGACCGTTTTAAAACGGTCGGGTTTTTTTATGAAATTAATGATTTAAAATGATTCTATAATAAAATATAATTTTTACAAGAAAATGCCCCATATCGACTCAAATGATAACCTACATAATATTTGCATAAAGTTGAGTTCTTCAAAATATATTAAAATCTTAATAAATGCCTTTTTTAAACGAAATAAAGTCATTTTAACTACCACAAATTCCAAATAACACCTGTTTTAGAAATAAAACTTTTAAACTTTAGGGCAAATTGTTGCAAAAATGCTTTTTGTGGGTAAGATTTGTGCGCTCAAACAATCGACCACCTGTCCCTACCAAGCAAAATTTAATTATGAAAAAAAGACTTTTACTTTTAACTTGTCTTGCCAATACAGTTTTAGCTAATGCAGGGATTATGCCTGCTGACAGTGCGGCTCCTGCACCCGGAAAATTTACCTTTTCGGGATATATGGATACCTATTACATAGCAAACTTCAATAATCCACTGGATCGGCTCAATACGGGCGTTAATGGGGCTGCCCGGGCCTTCGATCAGCGGGCGGGTCAGTTTCAGATAGGGTTAATTCAGACAAAAGGCACGTACACATCCGACAAATTAGACGCTGTAATGGACCTGACATTTGGCAATCATGCCGATCTTGGCAATTACGGTAATACGGTTTCGCTCAATACGGGGGCCGCTACGTCAACGGCACTGGTAATCAAGCAGGCGTACATTACCCTGAAGGCGACACCAAAACTTAGTTTCACCGCCGGTCAGTTTGGTACGCACATCGGTTACGAGGTAATCGACGCACCGGTCAACTACAATTACTCGCTCTCGAACCTGTTCAACAATGGCCCTTTCTATCACCTGGGCCTGAAGGCGCAGTATAATTTCAGCGATAAGGTGTATTTGATGGCTGGTATCGTCAACAACGTCGACCGCAACTTCGATAACAACCGCGCCAAAGGCTTTATCTCTCAGTTGTTTTTTGCCCCCGTTTCGGGCTGGAATGTCTACCTGAATGCGATTGTCAGTAACGAAGCCAACATAAAGGCAAATGGTAAAGACTCGACCGGCAACTACTCCCTGTTTGACCTGACAACGACCTATCAGATTACCCCTAAATTCTTTCTGGGTCTGAATGCCGCGATGGGCTCGCAGAAGGGCGGGTATCAGCAGGGTAATCCGTACTTCACCGGCACGCAGGTTCCCGACGGACAAAGCGCGAAAAGCTGGGGCGGGGTGGCGTTGTACGGTAACTATGCTATCTCCGATAACTTCGGTCTGGGCGCCCGGTACGAGGTGTTCGACAATACCAATGGCGCCCGGGCATTGGTGGCGGCCGATGGGAGCGGAGTAAGCGTTAACTCGCTCACTATTACGGGTAATGTAACGCTGGCCGACGGGCATCTGCTGCTCAAGCCGGAACTGCGCGTCGACAGCTATAGCAAAAACAAATTCATTGACGGCGACGGTGCGCTGACGAAGAGCCAGACAACGCTGGGGTTGGCGGCCATTTTCAAGTATTAACCTAACTTCTTCATAATCAAATATCTGGTACAACAAAAATCTTTCTACCGCTATGCAAAAGCCAAATTATCTACCACTCATTTTGCTCTTAGGCGTCAGTGTGCTGGGCATTCTGCAACCCTCGGTACCTACGCAGATTGTAACGGAGGGCATCAACGCCGGTGACACCGCCTGGATGCTGGTGGCGACTGCCCTTGTACTGCTCATGACACCGGGACTTGCCTATTTCTACGGCGGTATGGTGAACAACAAAAACGTGATTTCGACCATGCTGCAAAGCTTCATTGCCATGGGTGTGATCAGCATTCTGTGGGTAGTGGTTGGCTTTAGTTTGGCCTTTGGTACGTCAATCGGCGGCTTCATCGGTGATCCAACTACCTTCTTCATGTTCAAAGGGGTGCTCGATGGTAAGCCCTGGTCGCTGGCCGCTTCGATTCCGCTGGTCGTCTTCGCGTTTTTCCAGTTGAAATTTGCCGTAATCACCCCGGCCCTGGTAACGGGTTCGATGGCCGAGCGGGTTAATTTCCGGTCGTACGTTCTGTTCATGATCCTGTTCAGCCTGTTGGTTTATGCACCACTGGCCCACTGGACCTGGCATCCCGAAGGATTTCTATTTAAAATGGGTGTGCTTGATTTTGCCGGTGGTACGGTTGTTCACATGTCGGCTGGCTGGGCCGCGCTGGCGGGTGCGATCTACCTGAAACGTCGGAAATCGCATCTGGAAGCCAATCTGCTGCCACCCGCTAACATTCCATTTGTATTGCTGGGCACGGGGCTGCTGTGGTTCGGCTGGTTTGGTTTCAACGCGGGTTCGGCCGTTGCCGCTTCTCCGCTGGCTGCGTCGGCATTTGCCACGACGAACACGGCTGCGGCTGCGGCTGGTCTGGCATGGGTCCTGTTCGACTCGGCTAAAGGCAAGAAAGTGTCGGCACTTGGGTTCTGTATCGGTGCTGTTGTGGGTCTGGTTGCCATTACTCCGGCGGCTGGTTTCGTCACTATTCCTACCTCGATTTTCATTGGTACGGTAGCGGCCATGACCAGTAACTACGTTGCTCACCTGCGCTCGAAATCGCGTCTGGACGATACGCTGGACGTGTTCCCCTGCCACGGTGTAGGCGGTATGGTTGGTATGATCATGACGGGTATTTTCGCCAGCCGGGGGGTTAACTCGGCAGTGGCAGAAGGCAGCGAAGGGCTGGCGTTTGGTCAAACGTCGCTGTTCATCACCCACATGGAAGCACTGGTAATTGTGTCGGCCTTTGCGTTTGGCATGTCCTACCTGCTGCTGATGGTTACCAACGCTATTCTGCCGCTGCGCGTGTCGGAGGATGATGAAAAAGTTGGTCTGGACGTGAGTCAGCACGACGAATTCATGATCGAAGCCTAATAAAAACGGGGCTGCTGCAACCAGCGGCCCCGTTCATACATATTCGACAGAGCCGCAGACTTGGCTGATTCGTTTAGCCCGACTGTGGTTTTGTTGTACTCGTGGAAGGTATCTGCCCCTGGCGGATACCTTCATTCGTTTATGAATGGGCCGACTAAAAGAGGGGCTTGTTGAACGTGTTTACTCACTTTCGCCACTGGTGTTGGTCGAGGTCCAGTGTTGTAGTTCTTCGCGGATAAAGTAGTTAACCAGATCGCGGTACATCGTTTCAATCACGTCGGGGTTAAGACCAGCGGCTTCGGCCCAGTTCCGCCGTTGATTCAGCATAGTGGCGAAGCGGTCGGCCGCTTTTACGGAGTCAACGTTGGTTTTAAATTTGGAAGCGGCTTTTACGTAGTCGAACCGGTTCCCTAAGGCGTCAATCACAGCCTTGTCGATTTCATCAATTGCCTGCCGGATTTCCGAAATGTTCTGGCAGTCTGCCGGAGTTTTCATGCTTGTTTGGGTCTGTGAGTGTCACTGTCTGAGTACGTGATGCCCGCATAAAAAAGGCCGGTGATACACACCAGCCTAACGATATACAGGTGTGGTGTACGCTAATACACCCGCTCCAGTTCAGCCACCTCCATGAGGCCGTCCGGATTAATGGCTGTTAACTGAACGGGCATGAGTTCGTTAATCAGCAACGGGTCGTATTTGGCGATCACCCGGATGTAGTTCTCCGTAAATCCCTGCATCATACCAGCTTGTCCCGCGTCGCCGGTGGCATCTTCCTCAAATAAAACCGTGGCCTCCCGCCCGACCTGTGATTCGTAAAAAGCCCGTCGTTTCTTCTCCGACAGACTATGCAGCATCTTCGACCGCTCGGCCCGGACGTGTTGGGGCACGACAGGCCGAATCGACACGGCCTGTGTATCGGGCCGCTCCGAATACGTAAAGACGTGCAGGTAAGACACCGGCAAATCCATGAGAAACTGGTACGTTTCCCGGAAAGCTTCGTCGGTTTCGCCGGGATGCCCCACAATGACATCGACGCCGATGCAGGCATCCGGCATCAGGGCTTTAATCCGCGCTACGCGGTCGGCGTAGAGTTCGCGTTTGTAGCGACGGCGCATCAGGCTCAGTACCGAGTTGCTGCCTGATTGCAGTGGTACGTGAAAATGCGGCACAAACCGTTTCGACTGGGCAACAAACGTCAGTACCTCATCCGTCAGCAGGTTGGGTTCGATAGACGAAATGCGAAAACGCTCGATGGCTTCGACCTCGTCTAAGGCCCGAACCAGATCAGCGAACCGTTCGGTACGAATGCCGTTCTGAATCCCAAAATCGCCGATGTTCACGCCCGTCAGCACAATCTCCTTCACGGCCCCGGCCGTCCGCCCCCGGCCCGCAATTTCCTGCGCCGAGCGTACCACATTGTCGATGCTGTCTGAGCGGCTTTTCCCGCGGGCGAGCGGAATGGTGCAGTAGGCGCAGGGGTAGTCGCAGCCGTCCTGTACCTTCAGAAACGTTCGCGTCCGGTCATTGAGCGAATACGAAGCGTGGTAATCCAGTGCGGTTTCGATGGGTGAATTAAAGACCTGCGCCCGGCCCGTCGGCTCCTTCACGAAATCGCCGAGCAAATCGGCGAGCCGGAATTTTTCGGCGGCACCCAACACGGCATCAACCCCCGGAATGCCGGCAATCTCCTGTGGCTTCAGCTGAGCGTAGCAGCCCACAATAGCCACATAGCCATCAGGGTTGATCTTTTGCGCTTCCCGAACGATTTTGCGGCATTTTTTATCCGCATTATCCGTCACCGAGCAGGTATTGATGATAAATATATCAGGCTGCTGGTTGAATTCTACGCGCTCATAGCCGCGAGTTTCCAAGGTGCGGGCCAGCGTTGACGTTTCCGAAAAATTCAGCTTGCAGCCGAGTGTATAAAAAGCAATTTTCTTCATGTGAAGTAATGAACAGTCTTACTGATGCCGGGGGACGAAGACCTGTCTGACCCGGTCACAACGTCTATTTCGGGGATTATAAACCCCAAAAATACAACTATTTATCAGGACGAGTAGTTCGGGGCAAAATCCTGGCAACGACACGGCGATTTAAGGTAAAAAATGGCCGACTACAGTGCTCTCAACGAATCGTTGAGCTACTTGAATATAGTCAATTTTTTAGGAGAATAGTTATTTTGATATTCGGAATAATCGTTGGTAAATTTTAGTATAACATACAGATTTTACCGGCTTTTGATGAAAAACAGCTTAAATTTTGTGTATTTCTTTGCGAAACCAGTCTGTTTTTATGTATGTTTGACTGATTTTTCACCAGAAACCACCTAATACCTCCAATGGCCAACTTCCGTTTTAAAGCGCTCGAAATTGCACAAAGCCGGCAAGCGTTACCCGTGGCTCCGCCCGCTGAGCGTGTAGCTGATTTTTATGGTTCCTACACGTTCAGCAATGATGTCATGCGGGCGTTGCTCTCGCCGGAGGCTTACATCAAAATTACGGAGGCCATCGACACCGGCGGCCGCATCGACCGTGATATTGCTGATGAAGTAGCACAAGCCATGAAATCATGGGCTACCTCGAAAGGCGCTACCCACTACACACACTGGTTTCAGCCGCTGACGGGTGAGACTGCTGAAAAACACGATGCCTTTTTTGACATTACGATGGACGGTAAAGCCATCGAAAAATTTAAGGGTGGTGCCTTGGTACAGCAGGAACCCGATGCCTCGTCGTTTCCAAACGGTGGTCTGCGGAACACGTTTGAAGCTCGCGGCTATACCGGCTGGGACCCATCATCGCCCGCCTTTTTGATGGACAACGGTGCCGGTGGTAAAACGCTGTGCATTCCATCTGTCTTTATTTCGTATACCGGCGAAGCACTCGATTACAAAACACCGCTGCTGAAAGCGCTGTCGGCTATCGATAAAGCGGCCGTTGCTGTTTGCCAGTATTTTGATCGGAACGTAACGAAAATTACGCCAACGCTCGGTCCCGAGCAGGAATATTTTGTCGTTGACCGTGCCCTGTTCTATGCCCGCCCGGATCTGGTGCTGGCCGGTCGCACGGTATTTGGTCATGCCCCTGCCCGCGGGCAGCAGCTGGAAGACCACTATTTCGGGTCAATTCCGCCACGGGTTAACGCGTTCATGGTCGACTTTGAGTTTGAAGCCATGAAACTGGGTATGCCCGTTCGGACGCGCCACAATGAGGTAGCCCCGGGTCAGTTCGAGGTAGCGCCGACGTTTGAAGAGGTTAACTTAGCCATCGACCACAATGCCCTGTTGATGGACCTGATGGAAAAAGTGGCTGAGCGGCATAACCTGAAAGTTCTGTTCCACGAAAAACCGTTTGCCGGTATCAATGGCAGCGGTAAGCACAACAACTGGTCGCTGGGCACCAATACGGGTGTTAACCTGCTGGCTCCCAGCACGAAACCAAAAGAAAGCCTGCGCTTTCTGACGTTCCTGGTAAACGTAATCAAAGCCGTCCACGACAATGCCGACCTGTTGCGGGCATCCATTGCCTCGGCGGGTAACGAACACCGGCTGGGTGCCAATGAAGCGCCACCGGCTATTGTGTCGATCTTCCTGGGCGAATCGCTGACGCAGGCGTTGAACGATCTCGAAACGAAATCGGAGGTATCGCTGAACAAAGGCGATAACGTTTATTACAAACTGGGGCTGAACCGGATTCCATCGCTGATCCGCGACAATACCGACCGGAACCGGACCTCGCCATTTGCCTTCACGGGTAATAAATTTGAGTTCCGGGCCGTGGGTGGTGGCGCCAATTCGGCCTCGACCATGACGGTGCTGAACGCCATTGTAGCCGATCAGTTGACGCAGTTCAAGGTTGACCTGGACGCCCGTCTGGCGAACGGTGAGAAGAAAGAGCTGGCCATTGTCGACATTCTGAAAGCGTACTACTCGGCCTCGAAACGGATTCTGTTTGAAGGTAACGGCTACTCGGATGAGTGGGTCGAAGAAGCGGCTAAACGTGGTCTGTCGAACATCAAATCCAGCCCCGAAGCGTTAGGCGTTTACATGAAGCCTGAGTCGCTGGCCCTGTTCGAGCGGACGGGTGTATTGAGCCACGCCGAAGTAGAATCACGGTACGAAATCGAACTGGAAAAGTACATCAAGAAAGTGCAGATCGAGTCGCGTGTTATTGGTGACCTCGCCCTGAACCACGTGGTATCGACCGCCCTGAAATATCAGCATAAACTGGCACAAACGGCCAAAGCACTGGTTGACCTGGGTATGGAAGCCGAAGCCGAGCCGGTGAAAGACATCCTGCGTGAGATTTCGACCCGGGTGATTGTAATCAAGAGCAAGGTGGAGGCCATGACCGAAACCCGCAAGAAGGCCAACAACCTGGGCGATACGGCGGCTACAGCGAAGGTATACGCTACGGAAGTAAAAGACTTCTTCGACGTTATCCGTTATGAAGTTGACAAACTCGAACAGATCGTTGATGATGAAGACTGGCCATTGGTGAAATACCGCGAGTTGCTGTTCGTGAAATAAGCGGTCAAGTAGCTTGATTAACAGAAAGGGAGCCTCCATGAGGCTCCCTTTCTGTTTTAGGTAGCCGCTTGTTCATCGAAGGTTTACACCGTAGCCACCACCCGCAGCCGCTTATAATCGGCATACCAGCGCCCATCGCGGAAGAGCACCGGGCGTAGTGCCGCCTGGGTCGCTTCCAGAACGGCCGTTTTGTCGGCGGGTAAAACATCCCTGAAAAAATAAAGACCAAACTGGTCAAGCCAATCCATCAGGCCCGAATTGGGATCGTCTAACAGCGTATCGCGGTCGTAGTGCTGGGCCAACTGAACGCGAAACCCGTGCCGCTCCAATGCACTGGCATACTCGCCCACCGAAGGGAAATACCACCAGTCTATGTCTTGCGTATACCCCCGTTTTTGGAGTTGACGCAGGACTTCATCCGTGATTTGCTTTACGTTATTCTGCCCGCCGAACTCCGCCACCAACCGCCCGCCCGGTTTGAGGTGCTTCTTCATCTGACGAATGGCCGGGTCGTAGTCAGTTACCCAGTGCAGAACGGCGTTGGAGAAAATGGCGTCGAAACGCTCGGGTAATTCAACGGTTGTGATGTCGGCAACCCGTAGATCGAGGTCGGGAAACTGCATCCGGGCTTTGGCAATCATGGGTTCGGCCGCGTCGATACCCACGACCGAAGCGCCCCGGTCGGCAAGTTGCCGGGTTAGTTCGCCGGTACCGCAGCCAACGTCGATAATGCGTTCGCCCGGCTGCGGAGCCAGCAGGTCAATCAGGCCGGTGCCGTAGTGAAAGACAAAGGCGTGTTTTTGGGTATAGAGGTCAGCGTTCCAATTCATGAGGCTAAGCTTATTTTGATATGCCTACCCGGTACAGATCGAACCCGCCTTTACCACCGGGCCGGTTCGAGGAGAAGATCATCAACTGGTTGGTGAATTCCTGAGCGGTGCTCAGGATAGGGCGGTACTCATCGTATGCCGTGTTAATAGTCGGCCCAAAATTGACTGGGGTCAGCCATTGTTCCCCGTCCCACTTACTATAATACAGATCGTAGCCACCGTACCCACCGGGCCGGTTCGAGGTGAAAACTACTGTGTTACCGCTGATAAACGGGCATTTATCGTCGGCTGACGATGATAGATTCACTACACGTTCGATGGGAATATTAGCTAAGCTGGACAAGCGGGTATGAAACTCTGCAGGGGGGAGGGTAGGCAGAGTCGCCTTGTAAATATCGAATGAACCGCCCCGATTAGAGGTGAAGAAGATCGAACTATAAGTTTGGTCGAAGGTTGGGTAAGCGTCGTCGGCCGACGAATTTAAGAAGGATACCGATACTGGTTTTGTAAAGAGCTTGGCAGGTATCGGACTGGTCCCTGTCGGTAAGGAGGTGGAGACGGGTTGGGAATTATCCAGCATATAGATATCCAGGTCACCCGTCACATCGATGTCACCCGTCCGGTCCGACGCGAAGAGCATCAGGTACTCGCCGTAGTGGTTGTTAAATTTAGTGGGCAGCAAATCGCTATCGTACGAAAGCAGATAAGGACCTAATTCATTCGCCCCGGAGTTGGCCTGTTGCAGAGCCAGGGTTAAGGGGTCTTGATCGCCATACCCATTTGAGCCCAAAAGAGAATTTCTACCCAATCCAAATGTCCCTTTTTTTAGATCGAAATTATAGATCATTCGCTCATAAATCAGGTTGAAATCAGTACGGCCTCCCTGTTTGGACGAGAAAATCAAGGCCATTGTGTTTCCAATAACATGGCTGGTTGAATTGTAATCGTCGTGTTCCGAGTTAATATCGGCGAGGTTGACCGGCGTCTCGGGAAACGTTCCCTGCGAAAATCCATGGTCGAACAGGTCACAAGCGGTTGTCGCCGTAAGCAGGCAGAAAAGCACGAATAAACGCTTCATACGATAAGTAAGGGTTCGTTTGAGTCATAGACCCCAATGGGTGCCGGAACGTTGTAGCCGTGCAGGAGCAAAATCGCCCGAATACGGCGAAAGTATACAGCTTTATTGGCAATACACCCAATCTTACTCCAATCCTGACCCGATGACCGGTTAGCGGGCTTCAGGAGAGCTACGTGCGTAAAGTTAGCAGACGGTGGGTCAGACCGCAGATGCCTGTTGGTTTCGCCGGTTGGAACCCGTAGTTTTGCCGAATGTCTGACCAAACCAAAGACAGACATCCTAATTATGGCAGCGTATAAAAACGAAGGCTACGAGCCCGAGGAAATTCAGGCTCTGCGCGAGGAGTGCCAGAAAGAAGGCAAACCGTTCGTACACGTCGAAGACGACGAAATCGACGTGCTCGACTCCGGCGAATGCGTTCACGTGCAGTTTGTCGGCCAGTACAAGGGCGATGATGTTATTTATGACGCCGTAATTTATACCCTTCGGCTGCACCACAGCAGTATGGTCTACGAAATGGCCGTGGAGCAGGTGAAAAAAAGCTTTCCGTCGTATGTACCACCCGAAGAGCGGGGGACATCGTACAAAATTGACCCTAAAGACGAAGAAGAAGCCGAAATGGCGCTGACGGAACTGATCGAAGAGATCGAAGAAACCGAAGCCGTTAAGGTGCAGGAGCATATCGAGATGGATACCGATTTCGAGTACGGAATCGGGTTGGATGTATGCCTGAACACCGAAGAAATTGACGATGATGTGATCGAGCAGTTTATCCGCAATTTCAACAGCAACGCCATTTCGCTTGACAATACCCTGTATTCGTTTACCAGTGACGGGGAAGAAAACTAAGGTAAGACTGTGTGTTGTGGCTCGTTTTTGCTGAAGTTTCGGGCAAAAACGAGCCACACCCATTAACTCAACAGCTACGCTTGAACCAGTTTACCGGTACCGCAAACTACATTGCCACGCGCGAGTTGAGTACGGCCGTTAATGCGGCTATCCAACTGCAAAAACCACTGCTGATCAAGGGAGAACCCGGCACGGGTAAAACGTTGCTGGCCTTTGAGATAGCCCGGTCGCTCGGCAAGCCGCTCTACACCTGGCATGTTAAATCGACCACATCGGCACAGCAGGGCCTGTATGAGTACGATGCCGTTTCGCGCCTGCGTGACTCGCAACTCGGCGATAGCCGGAACGACGGAACGGATATCAGCGACCTGGCCAGGTACATCCGAAAAGGTAAGATGTGGGAAGCCTTCGAGTCCGACGAGCAGGCCGTATTGCTCATTGATGAGATTGATAAGGCTGACATCGAGTTCCCCAATGATCTGTTGCAGGAACTGGACCGGATGGAGTTTTACTGCTATGAGCTTCGGCGCACGATCCAGGCCCGGCACCGCCCGGTCGTAATTATTACATCAAATAACGAGAAAGAACTGCCCGATGCGTTTTTACGCCGGTGTTTCTTCCACTACATCCGCTTCCCCGACCGCGACACGATGCAGCAAATCGTATCGGTTCACTTTCCGACCATCGCCCACGACCTGATGACAAAAGCCCTGTCCATGTTTTACGGCATCCGCGATGTGAAAGCGCTCAGGAAAAAGCCGTCGACCAGCGAACTCATCGACTGGATTCAGTTGCTGCTGGTCGCCGGCATTTCTGCCGATGATCTGGTGGACCTAAACGCACTCAATGAACTGCCGCCCTACCTCGGTTCGCTGTTGAAGAATGAGCAGGATACTGATCTCTTCACCGCCCTCCGTATCAAAGGCTATAAATAGGAGGAGGGAGGAAGCAGGAAGGAATAAGTAGTAAGAGCTACGTTAATTGCTCCTTCTCGCTCAGTCTTTTTACGTACCCCTTACTACTCTTACCCCTTATGACACTATGTTTCTCGACTTCTTTCTGCTTCTGCGTCAGCATTCGCTACCGGTGACCCTGCCGGAGTATCTGATGCTGCTGGAGGGGTTGCGAAGTGATGCGGGCGGCACCAGCGTCGAGGACTTTTATTTTCTGAGCCGAACGACGTTGGTAAAGCATGAGCAGCATTTAGACCTGTTCGACCGTCTGTTCAGCGACTATATAGCGGGTATGCAGGCAAAACCGGCTGATCCGCTACCTACCGTGCCACCGGATTGGCTGGCGAACGCCCTGCAACAGAACCTGACCGACGAGGAACGGGCGCAACTTGAGACCGATGGCGGCCTGGAGGAACTCTGGCAACGGCTCCGCGCCCTGTTAGCGGAACAGAATGAACGGCACGAGGGCCGGTCCGACGCTTCGGCTAATCGCTGGATCGGTACCGGCGGCACATCGCCATTCGATGCGTCGGGTGCTAATCCGGAGGGGTTCAAACTGGACAAAGGGCCACCGGAATCGGGCGGGCGCACGGCGGCTAAAGTCTGGGAAAACCGGGAGTATAAGAACTTAGATGATACGGTCGAACTGAATACCCGCAACATGAAAATGGCCCTGCGCCGGTTGCGGATTCTAACCCGAGAAGGGGCGGAAGACGAACTCGATATGGATGGCACGATTGATGAAACCAGCCGAAACGGGGGCGTTCTGGATGTGAAGTTGCGGGCATCAAGGCAGAATCGGGTAAAAGTGCTGATGCTGTTCGACGTGGGCGGCTCGATGGATGAGCATATTGATTTGTGTTCGGAACTGTTCTCGGCGGCCCGCTACCAGTTCAAGCATCTGGAGTTTCTGTATTTCCATAACTGCGTGTACGAAACCCTCTGGAAAGATAACCAACGGCGCAGCAGCCGGGTACCAACCTGGGAGGTGCTGCATAAGTACAACCGCGACTACAAGGTGATTTTTGTGGGTGACGCCATGATGGGGCCTTACGAAATTACCACGCCCAAGGGCAGTGTGGAGCATTATAACCCCGAAGCGGGTATTGTCTGGCTCGACCGGTTCAAGCAGAACTACCCGCACTTAGTGTGGCTGAATCCAAATCCGGCCGCCTACTGGCACTACACGCACAGCACCAGCCTGCTGCGCGACTGGTCGGGCAACCGGATGTTTCCGCTCACCCTCGGGGGACTCACACAGGCGATGAAATCGCTGAAGAACCCAAAAATTACGTATGTTGGGTGATGGCTTCGCACCAAGTATACTACCATGACCCGAAAACTACTTTTAGGTATTCTCGCACTGGCCCTGCTGATTGAAATCGTACTGACGCTGGGCGCGTTCTTTGCCCGGTCGGCCACGTTGCAGCAATTTGGCGTACAGCTTACGCCGGACACCTCATTCCTGGGCTATGTGCTGGCCTGGACGCTGCTGTTCGTCTCGCTGGTTTGCGCCCTGGCGATCTGGCAGGTGTGGCAAAACGACGCCGGTTACCCAACACTTTGTTACCTGCTGGGTTTTTGGTGGATTGGAATCGGTATCGGCATTTACGTGGCGTTCGGCAAGCCGGATAACCTACTGCTGGATTCGGTCAAAGGTTTATTGATTGTTGGGCTAACCCGGCAAAGTCGACGGTAGCCCCATTACGGAGTAGTCAAATACAATGCATTTATTTTATCAGCCCGACCCTGTTTTATACCTGACCGAAGAGGATTCGCGCCATGCCGTGAAAACGCTGCGGCTGGGAGTTGGCGACCCAATTGCTGTTACCAACGGACACGGAATCCGGTTTCTGGGCGTTATTACCAAAGCGGATGTGCGGCAGTGTGCCTTTCGGATTACGGCCGAGGAAACGACGCCCGCCCGACCTTTTTCGGTCCGGCTGTGCGTAGCACCAACCAAGAATCTGGATCGGATTGAGTGGTTTATTGAGAAAGCGGTCGAGATTGGCATCGAACGGATCAGTTTTTTCGTAAGTCAACACTCCGAACGACGAGTGCTGAAAAACGAACGGCTCGTAAAGATTGCTATTGCCGCCATGAAGCAGTCGCTGCAAAGCTGGTTGCCCGTGATTGACGAAGCCGTTTCTTTCGATAAATTGGTAGGGCGTGTGGAGGAGTCGCAGCGGTTCATTGCGCATTTACCAGCCAACGAAGTACCGCTGCATTTAGCCAAAGCCGCGCTGCCCAATCAATCGTATGCCGTACTGATCGGGCCGGAAGGTGATTTTTCGACAACTGAATTAACGCAGGCTGTGGCCGCTGGTTTTCAGCTGGTGACGCTGGGCACGAACCGGCTCCGCACCGAAACGGCCGCCCTAACCGCCTGTCAGATTTTGACTTTTGTGAATCTATGAAACAAGTAACATTTCTTCTCGTACTCGCCGTTTGTGCATTGCTGACCCCGGCTCAGGCGCAGTACGCCTACAAAATTGCCAAACTGAAGTACAACGGCGGGGGCGACTGGTACGCCAACAAGACCTCATTGCCCAACCTGATCAAGTTTGCCAATACGAACCTCCGAATGAATATTTTCCCCGAAGAGGACATCGTAGAAGCCGGTAGCCCTGATATTTTTTCGTACCCGTTTGTGCACATAACCGGTCATGGCAACATTGTTTTCAACGATACCGAAGTGCAGAATATGCGCCGGTATCTGATGTCGGGCGGCTTCCTGCACGTCGATGATAACTACGGCTTAGACAAGTTTATCCGGCGGGAAATGAAAAAGGTCTTCCCTGAATTGTCTTTTGTTGAATTGCCGTTTAATCACCCGGTGTATCACCAGAAATTTCCTTTTCCGAATGGGTTGCCCAAGGTGCATGAACATGATGGCAAAGCACCGCAGGGGTTTGGATTGATCTATCAGGGGCGGCTGGTGTGTTTTTACAGCTACGAATGCGACCTGGGCAACGGCTGGGAGGATCAGAGTGTGTACAACGATCCCGAAGCGACCCGGCAACAGGCTCTGCGGATGGGAGCCAATCTGCTGCAATACGCTACCACGACTAATTAGGACGCTTTTTTCAGTCAATCCGGGCTTTTCTGCTAACAATTGACTTAATTTTGTGGTATTCCTGTTAGATAAAGAACACTTTAATAAACTTCACTCGTGATTGTACTGGCTGCTTTTATCGGACATTGGTATCTGTCCCTGTTCTGCCAAACCTTTTTCCTGCATCGCTACTCCGCCCACAAAATGTTCTCGATGAACAAGTTCTGGGAGCGTTTCTTTTACCTGTTGACCTATCTGTCCCAAGGCTCGTCGTACCTCAGCCCACGGGCGTATGCGGTGCTGCACCGGATGCACCACGCTTTCAGCGATACGCCCCGCGACCCACACTCACCTCATCACACGAAGAATCTGTTTACGATGATGTGGAAAACGAAAGACATTTATAACGCTGTGCTGCACCGGAAACAAACCGTAGAGCAGCAGTTCGACAAGAATTACCCCGTTTGGAAAACCATTGAAAAAATAGGCGATTCGTGGATTTCCCGCTTAGGCTGGGGCGTGTTGTACGCGGTGTTTTACATCTTCGCGTACATCTACCTCGATATGCACTGGGTATTTTTCTTCCTGTTACCGATTCACTTCCTGATGGGACCCATTCATGGTGCCATCGTTAACTGGAGCGGCCACAAGTACGGCTACGCTAATTTTGACAACCACGACAAGTCGAAAAATTCGCTGATGCTCGACGTGCTGATGCTCGGCGAACTGTTCCAGAACAACCACCACAAGCGCCCGAACTCGGCTAACTTTGGTGCCCGCTGGTACGAATTTGACCCGACGTATCCCGTTATTAAAATGCTGGAGAAACTGCAAATTATTAAGATGCGGCCGGTAAAAGTAAAAGATCCGGCTTTTGAAACCGGCCACGACAGGCAGGTAGAGTAAGTACATCCTGACGCTGATACAAAAAGAGCCGCACCATTAGTGCGGCTCTTTTTGTAGTATGGGCTTGTAATACGGTCGGATTAAATCTTCTCGTCGCCGAGCTTAACGTCGCGGCCACTACGGTCGGGTTGCCCGGTAATGGCCGCTTTGGCCATCTCGAACAGGGTAACCATCTTACCCCCGGGCCGGTCCCAGTATTCACCCCGGTGTACACGGGCTTTGATCAAACGGATGTTAGGGTCATTCTTTCCGTTCGGAAACCAGGCTTTCAGGCCATCGTTCCAGAGGGCGTCAATTTTGTTCTTGTCCGCTACTACCTCCGCTACACCGGATGTTGACACGTAAGTTTCGGCATCGGTATCTGAAAAGGTTAAGCTTATGCGCTCGTTCTGCCGAATCTCCTGTACTTTATTAGAGCTTTCATAAGTGAAGAACCACATGGTGCCATCTTCATCTATGTCGTGGGTAGCCATCGGACGACTGTGAAAATCACCGTCATCCTCCTGCGTAGTGAGCATGGCGATACGGATATCTTTAATCTTCTCCTTCAATTCATCGAACTCGTGGGGTTTTAAGGTCGCAGCCTGCATAACGTTAGTTGGTTTTGTGTTACATATCCAACTAACTTAATGGACTATTGTTGGTGACAGATGAGTGGAGTTTACGAAAAAACTTCCTTCCGCGCGGCTTTCACCGTATTCTGCATTAGTGAGCAGATGGTCATCAGGCCCACACCACCGGGAACGGGGGTGATGAAACTGGTTTTTGGGGCAACCTCATCAAATTTTACGTCGCCTTTCAGCGCGAAACCGCTTTTTTTAGTGGCATCCGGTACCCGTTCCAGACCCACGTCGATCACAACGGCCCCTTCCTTTACCATGTCAGCCGTGACGAATTCGGGTTTGCCGAGGGCCGCTACCAGAATATCGGCCGAGCGGCAGATTTCGGCGAGGTTCGTGGTGCGCGAGTGTGTCAGCGTGACGGTACAGTTACCGGGATAGGTATTGCGCTGCATCAGAATACTCATGGGCAGACCAACGATCTGGCTTCGGCCCACTACTACGCAGTGCTTGCCCGCTGTTTCTATCTTGTAGCGGGACAGCATCTCCAGCACGCCCTGCGGTGTGGCCGAGATATAGGCCGGTAGTCCTTTGGCCATGCGCCCGATGTTGATGGGGTGAAAACCATCCACATCTTTAGCCGGGTCGATGGTTTCCATCACTTTATCGGCCGAGATATGAGCCGGGAGGGGCAGTTGCACAATCAGCCCGTCCATATCGGGGTTGTTGTTCACCTCGCGGACTTTATTCAGCAGTTCGTTTTCTGAAACCGTTGGCTCAAAGCGGATGAGCGTGGAGGTCATGCCGACTTCCTCGCAGTTTTTCATCTTACTGGCCACATACGTCTCCGAAGCCCCGTTGCTGCCCACGAGAATGGCAACCAGATGCGGAATCTTGCCGCCACTGGTTTTGATTTGAGCGACTTCAGCCGCGATTTCCTGCTTGATCTGCTGGGAGAGAAATTTACCGTCAAGGAGTTGCATACGTTTCTTAGCGTTCTTAGCGAAACCTTCGCGCCTTTGCGGTTACTGTTTTTAACCGCAAAGGCGCAAAGACAGGGCGCAAAGTTCGCAAAGATTATCCGTACTTCTCCTGCCACGCTTTTTTCAGTCGTTTGTAATCGGCATCCTCGCGGGCTTCGAGGTATTTGGCGTAGAAAATCCGCGCCGATTCAGCTTTAACGGGGTCGGTATCCTGAGGAAGTTGCTCCCGACCGTGGGCGCCCGACTGGCCTTTTTTATCGTCGGGCACGGGGCCGTCGTATTTCTGGCCCGTAGCGTGATTGGCGTATCGCCGGGAGCGGGTATAGCCCATTTGCAGAAACTTGCGGGCCATGTCCATACCAATAAAGTCGTCGTTGGCTTTATACTCCAGAAATAGCTGGTAAATCTTCTCCGACGACTCACGGGCGATGTCCGGCGTTTTAAAGCGCCAGTAGGGGAGAATTTCAGCTTTATACGGCTGCACGAGCAAAACGCCCATTTCGCCCTTACCCACGCGGTACAGTTCGGGTTGTTCGCGCAGGTTCAGGCTGCGGTAGTCAAGGTCGTAGTTAAAGGCTTTGTCGGGCATATACGCTCAAACTATATACAATGCAGTTGGTTTGTGGTTCGTAATTTTGCCAATCGTAATAACAAATACCAAAACCACTGCCACATGGCTGAACAACCCAACAACCCGCTGCACGGCAAAACCCTGGAAGCTATTGTCAACCACTTAGTGGCGGCCTACGGCTGGGAAGAACTCGGTGAACGAATTCCGATCAACTGCTTCCGCATCGACCCCAGCATCAAATCCAGCCTGACGTTCCTGCGCAAAACGCCCTGGGCAAGGCAAAAGGTGGAGGATTTGTACCTTAAAAATGTTGGCTGGCAGTGACTGGTTGACAGCAAGTCGTCAATTCATTACAATGTGATCATGTTTAGCCTTGCAACTGACCAGCCCGCTTTTGGTGTTATAGCATTAAGTTGATTATTCTTGTACAGTTTACGTCAAGCCAGTCATGCAACTCTACGAACTTACGCCTGAACAGCAACTCCGTAACGAACGGCGCCTGAAGTTTGCGCATAAGCTTATGCAAACTAAGCAGAAAACGCAGGCTGAGATACGGGCATCAATTGATGAGCCAAGGATACGGGAGGCCCTGAACGAGTTAAAACAAAGAAATGCCGACCGTGGGACCGCCGTTGTTAGGTTATGACATCGTAGTGGTTGACGGCGAAAATCCCATTTATCTGTTTACCACGGATACAGGCATTTCGTACCAGGTTCGCTTCAAATCAAGCGGTTATTTACTTGATAATCCTGATTGGGATCACCTGTTTTTGAGATGGCCATTGACTTAATCGAAGCGCCTTTCTCAATCAAAATTCCATCCGACAGGTTAATTCCGCCTACTATTGCCCGCATTGTCGCTGACTTTTTTATTCAGCATGAACGGGTAATGGTGTACATCTGCGACGACACTGACTCGCGGGCCGAAGCCCGAAAACGCAAGTTCGACCGTTGGTTTGATGAGTTTGCCGGCGTCTTCTATACCCGACACGACATACCATTAGCAATGGAATCGGATGGAAAGGTGTACCGGGCCGCTCTCATCTTTCGGGATGATAATCCCCACCGTGCCCAGATGATTTTAGCATTTGACGAGATGCTAACCGGGAATAAATAAGGCTGACTCACGGCACCAGCCAACTGAACAGCAGATCCGGCTCGTAGGTGAACAGCGCGCGGGCTTGTCCACTGCGGCTCAGGTGCAGATACTCCAGCGTAAGCACCCGGCACTCAACCACCGCAAAGTGCGGCCGACCGGCTTCGCTGTCGGCTTCTGAGGGGAGTGCTTCGCCCAGTACTTCAGGAAAGCCGGGGTAGGGATGATCGACTTCGGTGCCCGGCTTCTGCTCCGATAAGTACATCTTCCGGCTGCCAACCCAGAGTTTTTTCCACTGGTCGTCGGCTACATCGTCATCAATATGAAGGCTGGTTTCGACCTGAAGCCGCAGTTGTACCTGCCGTTTGTCATCCCAGAACAGCAGAATAGCATTAGGGAAAGCTTCGAGTTGTAAAATTTTTCTGGCCCGCACATCGGTATGAAACCAGAGACGGCGGTGGGCTTCGTCAGCCTGACGCAGCACGACGGTCCGGGCATCAACCCCTTCGTCGAGGGTATGGGTAGCCAGGGTCATGGTCTTAAACGCATCCTGCCTGCGGGCGGGAGCGGATAGAAGCTGTTTCCAGGTGTCGCGTTCTAACTCCTCAAGGGTATACGACAACTCATTAATGCGAACAGTGGCGGTATTCGGATGCATACCCGGAATAACTCTGTAAACCCGTTTGTGGTTTATAGCAGGAAGGCTGTCGCTCTTTGCTATTGGCCTGACTGAACGAAACAGACCCTTAAAACCAAAATTTCATGTGCTATCATACGTCACTGGTCGTTGATGGTCCGGCGCTCGAGGCCCGCTTCGATGCCGCCCTTGACCCGGCCGTCGTGCTTCTGCCTGCGTACCACACCAATGCCTATCAATTCCCCAAATGGCCGATTCAGACGCATCAGGAGCCGGGAAAATTACAGATGTTGCGCTGGGGACTTATTCCACGCTGGGTAAAAACGTCGGCCGATGCCGATCAGATTCGGGCCAGGACGCTCAATGCCCGCTCCGAAAGCCTCTACGAAAAGCCCTCGTTTCGGACCGCTATCCAGAAAGGGCAGCGGTGTCTGATTCCGGTAACGGGTTTCTACGAATGGCATACGCAGGGCCGGAAGAAATACCCGTTCTATATCAGCACGAAAGATCAGCCCATTTTCGCCATTGCCGGTATCTGGGATGAGTGGCCCGACCCCGAGACCGGCGAGTTAGTTCAGACCTACAGCCTGCTGACTACCGAAGCCAACCCACTGCTGGCCGCCATTCATAACGACAAAAAACGGATGCCGGTGGTGCTGACGCCCGATGCCGAACACGCCTGGCTGCACGAAAACCTGACCGAACAGCAGGTGCTTGAATTAACCGGCACGCCCTATCCGGCAGAACGGATGCACAGCCATCCCGTGAGTAAACTCATCACATCCCGCACCGCCCCGAGCGACGTTCCCGAGGTGATGGCACCGGTCGATTACCCCGAACTGGCCGGAAACAAAGCCCTGTTTGCGTGACATACATCCGTTTGTCCGGTTTATTTGCCCTTTCACCAAAACGAACGGAACGTTCATCAACTAAGGCGTTTTTCCCGGATTGGCCAGTTTACCTTTGTGGTAGTCAACTCCGTTGATACCACTTTGGGACTACATTCTATGAAAAACGTTTTACTTTTTATGTTGCTCGGCGGGTCTACGCTGTCTGTAGCGCAGGTGCCAACCCGCCCTGACAGCCTGCCCCAGCCACCCGCCACACCGGTGCTGCGGGATACGCTGAAGCCTCAATCCGCACCAAAAGCAGCAACTGATACCCTGCCCGCGCAACCGGCAGCTCAGACTAAACCGGATAGCACGCCAGCCCCGAAAGCCGCCGATTCGACCCAGCCCGCCGGAGCCCGTTCGCAGTCGCCCGCTGCGAGCGGAGCCAGACCCGCAGCAGGTGGCGGCATGGATTCTTTTTTTGGTGGCAGTGCGCCGAAACCGGCCGTTATTCCCGGTACGGCTACGGATACATCGCCTAAAGGCAGTGCTAAAATTGCCGGTATCGTACTGGATTCGGCGTCGGGAAAACCCGTCGAATACGCCAGTGTGGCGCTCATCAGCACCACATCCAACAAACCCATCGATGGCACGGTTTGCGACGATAAAGGCCGCTTTGTTATCAATAAAGTGACCACCGGCGATTTTCGGCTGCTGGTCTCATTTGTTGGCTACAAGAATCGGATTGTGTCCAACGTGAAAATCGACCGCAAAAGCGACGATATCAATGTCGGCATTATCCGGCTTGGCTCCGACGTGCGGACACTTAAGGAAGTGCAGGTGGTTGGTCAGACGTCGCTGGTGGAGGAGAAAGTAGACCGGATGGTGTATAATGCCGAAAAGGATATTACCAACAAGGGGGGCGATGCCACGGACGTGATGCGCAAGGTACCGATGCTGTCGGTCGATCTGGATGGGAACGTATCGCTGCGGGGCAGTTCCAACGTGCGGGTGCTGATCAACAACAAACCCTCGACTATTGTGGCCAGCAGTGTGGCCGACGCCCTCAAGCAGATTCCCGCCGACATGATTAAATCGGTGGAAGTAATTACCTCGCCTTCGGCCAAGTACGACGCCGAAGGGTCGGCCGGGATTATCAACATCGTAACCAAGAAAAACACGTTGCAGGGCTTTACGCTGAATGTGGATTCGGGTGTTGGGAACCGGGGCGGTAACCTCGGCCTGAATGGTAACCTGCGTACCGGTAAAATGGGCTTTTCGCTGAGCGGTTTCGGGCGGGCCAACTATAATATCCACGGTAACTACCGAAATGAGCAGACCACATTTGGATCAACGAATACGGTAACCAACATCCAGACCGCCGATACGCGCAGTAATGGGGTATTCGGCCAGTATACACTCGGCTGGGATTACGACATCAGCAAGCACAGTTCCATTACGGCGTCGGTGCGTTATGGGGCACGGAATAACTACTCGTATCAGGACAACTTAAAGACGGTTACCACGCAGACGCTCGTTCCGACGCCTTCGGGGAGTACGCGCAATGTCGATGTAAAGGACGTGTCGGGTACGGTCGATGTCAATGTGGATTATACCCGTACGTTCGAAAAGCCACAGCAGGAACTGAGCGTATCGAGTCAGTACAGTCTCAATAACCGCACGAACAATTACATTGCTGATCTGCTGAACGGGGTCAGCACGGCGTCGATTGCGAGTCGGCTGCGAAACGATAACAACAGCTACAATCAGGAATCGACGGTGCAGTTCGACTACCAGACACCCATCCGCACCAACCAGCAGATCGAGTTTGGCGGCAAGGGTATTTTCCGGCAGGTCGAGAGTAAATACCGCTATTTAGGGGCGGTTGGTGAGAGCGGAGCCTACGTTGATACGCGCCCGAACAACGCCCTGAACTACGACCAGAACGTGGCCGCCGGGTATGTGTCGTACACCTACGCTACCAAAAATAAGTATACCATTAAAGCGGGTGCCCGCTACGAACATACGACGATCAACGCCGATACGCTCACCAACCGGACCGACCGTGCCACCTCGCGGCTGGCGATTCCGAACTACGGTAATCTGGTACCCAGCATCAATATCTCGAAGACGCTCAAAGGAGGTAAAACCATTAAGTTAGCCTATAACCGACGGTTACAGCGGCCGGGTATTCAGTTTCTGAACCCAAACGTAACCCAGTCGAACCCGACGCAGATCTCGAAAGGAAATCCAAACCTGTCGCCGGAACTGACCGACAACATCGAATTCAGTACGAGTACCTACGTGAAGTCGGTTTTCATTACAGCCGCGCTGTTTGCCCGCGTAACCAACAACTCCATCGAGAGCATCCGTGATACCAGTCGGCAGAGTTCCACCAGCGACATCACGGTGCCGGTGCAGCCCGGGGTCATCACGACATCGTACCAGAATATCGGTAAGCAACAGGCGTACGGCACCAACGTGTTCATTAATGCCACGCTGTTCTCGAAGTGGCAGATTGGGGGCGGCTTCGATGCTTACTATGCATATCTGACCAACAACGGGTCTATTCCCGCTTACAATGCGTCAAACTCCGGCTTTGTTGTTTCGGGGCGCCTGTTCACCAACCTGACCCTCAAAAACGGGTGGGGCGTGCAGGGATTTGCTTTCATTCGCGGACGGCAGGTACAGTTGCAGGGTTACCAGGGCGGCTTCGCTTTTTACAGCCTGGGTATCAAGAAAGACATCGCCGACAAGCGCGGGAGCATCGGTCTGGCGGGTGAAAACTTTTTCAACTTCCCCTTTACGGTCAAAACTGAACTCCAGTCGAGTCTTTTCAAACAAAGCAGCAGTACCAGCTTCTACAACGCCGGTATTCGGGTGAACTTTAGCTATAAGTTTGGTAAACTCAGTTTCGATCAGCCGCAGCGCCAGAAGAAGTCGGTTAATAACGACGACGTAAAAGGTGGTGAAGGCGGGGGCGATGCCGGTGGTCAGCAGCAGGCCGCTCCGGCTGGCGGAGCCCCGCGCCGACCACGCGGGTAAACCCGGCTGGACGTAAGGAAACTTCGGATTCCAGCTAACCACACAAAAACAGGCGACCTCATCAGTCGCCTGTTTTTGTGTTAATTAGGTTCCTGGTGGCGAAAGACCAAGGTAAGGATACGTTTTGAGAAAATCCGTTTATCTTTAGGGGTATGGCGTTTCGAAATTTGTTCTACCGCATCACGCACTGGGAAACCTGGGACTATCGCGTTAAATTAATTCCTCTGATTCCGGTCTGGCTCTGGCATTGTCTGCGCTCTGGCTCCTGGTGGTTCTTCACACCCTCCAATCCGACCCTGACTTTCGGCGGATTCCAGGGCGAAAGTAAGCGGGAGATGTATGAGCAACTGCCGCCGGGCAGTTACCCCCGAACGATTTATCTGTCACCCGCAATAGCTGTCGAAGCCGCCGAAGAGCAGGTAGCCGCCCAGCAGTTCACGTATCCGTTTGCCGTTAAACCCGATGTGGGGATGATGGGATTGCTATTTCGCCGGATCGAATCGGCAGCCGCATTTCGGGCGTATCACGAGCAGATGCCGGTAGAGTACCTCGTTCAGGAGTTAGCCCGCCATCCCCTCGAGGTCAGCGTATTTTACTACCGGTTTCCTGATGCGGCCAAAGGAACGATCACCGGCTTTGTGAAGAAAGAGTTTCTGGAAGTTGTGGGCGACGGTAAGCGTACGCTGTGGGAACTCATAAATGCTTACGAACGCGTACGCTTTCGACTTGACGAGATGCAGGACCGACATGCCAACAGGCTGAACTATGTTGTGCCGGAAGACGAAATTTATTGCCTGAACCACGCCCTTAATCTAACCAGAGGTAGCCGGTTAGTAAGTCTGGCTCACGAGAAAGACGAACAACTCTTGCGGGTCTTTGACGAGTTGAGTCACTATGCGGGGCACTTTTATTTCGGGCGTTACGACATTAAATGCCGCTCCGTTGCCGACCTGAAGCTGGGCGAGAACTTCACAATCCTTGAATTTAACGGCAGTGGCGCGGCCCCGCATCATGTGTATGGCAACGGCCATTCGCTCTGGGAGGCCTACAGAATTGTGCTGCATCATTGGAATGTATTGTACAAAATCTCCCGTGATAACCGCATTAACGGACTTCCGTGCTGGTCGTTCAGGCGGGGCTGGGTGCATCTCAAACAGGCTGAAGCGCATCTCAACACGCTTAAACGGCTGGATGCTGAGGTTTCGGCGCAGACCTGATACTTTTGGCAAGTACATACTTAAGGCCCCTAACCTTTAGCCTGCCGATTGGTTTACTACGTACATAAAACCTAATCAACGCGATGGAAAGCAACGAAGATACCCATTACAACCAGGAGCCAGCGACAAATAACCCCGAAAACGCGCCTTCGTCGGGAGCCAGCGCCGGTCATTATTTAGTGAGTGAGAAAACAGAAGGCGTGACTGTAGACCCCGACGAACTCGATAAACAGCAAACCGGCCTGGGCGAGCAAAACCATGGCGACGATTTTATGGGAAAGGCCAATAAAACCAAAGAGTAGTCGGACTCGGTGCTAAACATGTACCCATCAAAACGGGCGCATGACCAACAGGTTTAGTGTTGGTCATGCGCCCGTTTTAGTTACCGAACGTGTGGATGGTTACCGCTTTGAAATATCGGCTCCCCCCGATTTATGCTGCGAGACAACGGAGGCTGGTCCGGCATAGTACAGATCGGCCCCACCGCTGGCCTGAAGCCGGAGTTCTTTGGTAGCATACACCGTGGCATCGGCTCCGCCACTGGCCTGGGCATTGCAGGTTTCGGTGGTGAGTTTGACGGCATCCAGTTCCGCCCCGCCCGACACCCGAACTGAGAGCATCCGGGCCGATCCCCGCAGGGTCGCGTCGGCTCCGCTGGAAACGTCTACGTTCAGGTCATCTGTTTTGATATCGAGGTTTACATCGGCCCCGCTGGAAGCGCCAAGGCTGAGGTTACCGAACGATAACGGCCCCTGACTGCTGACCTCGGCCCCGCTGCTGGCGTCGAGACTCTTTAGCTGCCGGAAACTCAGGTATGCTTTCACATGGCGGTTTCGGCCCCAATTACCGCCATTCCGCCGGTTGATAGAAAGCTGTAACACCCCATTTTTGATAACTGACAAGACATCTTCTTTCTCAAAACCGGCCGCTTCAATGGTCAGCTTTTCGGAGCCGCCCTGCGTCAGAATGAGGTCGATACCAGTCGCTACCTGCACCCCCGACAGATTGGATACGGGCCGGTCTTCTTTCCAGTTTTGGGCGTGAACAACGGACAGGCTACCCGCCGTTAGCAGAAGAAACAGGACTGATTTCATACGATACCATGGTTGGTTTTCCCAAAAGATGCATTCTTTTGGGGTGTGTTGCATCAAAACACCAAATTAGCACGTAAATTTGGTATAATCGACCCTAATATGTGCATTATCCTATAACTGTATAGTTGTCTTATGTCCGTCTCAGTAAACGCGTTTCGAGAAGTTAACACGCCAGAACCCCATCGTATTCGTACCCGGCAGATTATTAAAGCGCATCCCGAGGTAAAGCAGCTTATGACCCGTAACCCGACGACGTTCGCTATCATCGTCGGTTGCGTGGTGGCACAAACCGCTATTGCCTGGGCCCTTCGCGATACCGCCTGGTATTGGGTTGCCCTGGCTGCATATGGCGTAGGGGCTTTTTTCTCCCACACGCTGTTCGTAACCATTCACGAAGCGGCTCATAACCTGATCTTTAAAAAAATAGGATCAAACGTGGCTGCCGGTATTCTGGCTAACTTCCCGTCGCTGGTACCAACGGCCATTACCTTCAAGAACTTTCACATTAAGCACCACGTCTTTCAGGGGGTTCACGAACTGGACGCCGACCTGCCGGACTGGTACGAAGCGAAACTGATTCGTAATTACTCGCTGGGCAAAGCCATCTGGCTGTTCTTTTTTCCCCTGTTTCAGGCCATTCGGACCATGCGTTGCCGCGAAGTAGTTGCGTTTGATCGCTACGTTATCGCCAACATTGCAGCGCAGGTCCTGTTCGACGTCGCCATCGTTTATTTCTTTGGCTGGACGTCTATCCTGTACCTGTTTCTGAGTTTCTGGTTTTCGGTGGGGCTGCATCCGCTGGGAGCGCGCTGGATTCAGGAGCACTACCTCACGCTCGATCCCAATCAGGAAACATACAGTTATTACGGCCCGCTGAACGGCGTGAATCTTAACGTGGGTTTCCACAACGAGCACCACGATATGCCGTCTATTCCCTGGAACAACCTGCCTAAGCTGAAGACACTGGCCCCGGAGTTTTACGAGCCGCTGCTGGCCCATACGTCGTACACGAGCCTGTTCTTCCGGTTCCTGTTCGATCAGGAGATCAGCCTGTACTCCCGCATTGTTCGCAAGGAGCGGGGCCGGGCCACCCTCAGCGACAACTCTACGCCCGACCGCACCATGACCCGGCAACTGGTGGAGAATTGAGTGTCCTGACAAGCAAGCATTGTACATTCATAAAAAATCCCCGTCGAAAAGCTCGACGGGGATTTTTTATGAATGTAATCAGGGGGCTGTGATAGTTCGTGTAATCTCCCGGTTGCCTTTCTCGGCTTTGGGACGTATCAGGTACACGTCGAGCATAGCGCGGGGCCGGGCGAGGTATTCACGAATGAGGGTTTGCAGTGAATACCCCTGCGGCACGTCCTGTGCCGCAAACGCCACAGCGTCGATACCCTCGTGGTTGCCAATGTACAGGGCGCGGGCATTGTGAAAGTTCTGGGAAATGATCGTGATCTTATCCTGATTGAACACTTCCTTGCAGCGCAGTACCGAGTCGAACGTACGGAAGCCCGCGTAGTCGAGGGTCATTACCGAAGCGGGAACCCCCAGCCGGACCAGTGCCTTCCGCATGTCCGACGGTTCGTTGTAGTACTCCGAATCGTTGTTGCCGCTTAGAATGATATATTTGATTTTGCCTTCCTTCCAGAGCCGGGCGGTTGCTTCCATCCGGTAGCGGAAAAACAGATTCTCCTTGCCACTCTTCACGAATCGACTCGTCCCCAGCACCAATGCCATGTCGTTAGCCGGCAGTTGATGGATATTGAAGAAGATCTGTTTCTGAGTTGTATGCACCACCCACCAGTTGCAGAGCAGCACCACGGTAAGTCCCCCGAATGCCACCATAATTCCACCTTTTATCACGTTCTTCACGAACTGAACCCGGTGCATCGCCCGCACCCGTGACTGCCGGAGCGACCGATGCGTTTCGGTCGCTCCAGGACGCCTGGGATAACGGTGGCGATGGCCGCCGGATGAGTTGGTCGTGAACCACGTCGGGTACATGGCGGTAAACTTATTTCGTTAAAAAAGCCCTAACTGACCGGCGCCAACCGGTGCTGCTTCTGACGCATCCTCCACCGGCTGGTCATCTGCGTCCGGCTCCGGGTCGGTGAGGTCCGGGTCAATGTCATCGGCCAGCACCGGTATGGTTTCTACTTCTTTCACCACGCGGGGTGCCAGCAACTTTACTTCTTTTACCTTCGCGAACGGCAACGGCTTACCCAGTGCTTTCCAACCCCGAACGTCAATGAAGCCGTCGGGCTGTAGCACCATTTTCTCAACCGGTGCCCGGTCTTTTACCTGGTGAATGATTTCAATGCGCGGATGCCGGTCGGCCGTAATCGCGGCTGCTTTGGAGCCTTTGGTATCGCCGATAAAGCTGAACTTCTTATCCAGCGATGTCGTCTCGACCTTGAACCGTTTCACGTACCAGGCTTTCTGCGTTGCTTCGTAATACACCACCGACAATACGGTTTCGGGATCGAACTTCTGGAGAACAACGATGTCGTTCGGCTCGTAGCGATTCGTCAGATCAAAGCTGGTCAGCTCGTACTGCCCGTCTTTGTAAACAACCAGAATACTGTCCTTGGCGTCGAACGTACCGAGGAAACGGCCCCGTTCATCGCGGTTCAGCCGGCCCAGGTGATCGTCGTACCAGATGCCAACTCCACCCAGCGTCGACACGCCACCGGTTTTCTGGGTGGTCTTACGAACCGGGTATTTGGTCAGGATATTTCCCTGAGCCGCCCGGCCTTTAACGCCCACCGAAGTAAAGTCGAAGTCGAACTGCTTGATCTTGGCTGAACTCTGAGCCGTCAGGTTCACCGTAATCACCTCGGCTTCTCCATTCACATTGGCGGTGAAATACGTGATCTTCGACTTTGGATTGCCCATCGTCAGGTCATACTCCCGGTCGCGCGTAACGGCGGTAATGGGGAACCGTTTGGCCATCGAGATACCGGATTTGCCATCTAAGTAAACCAGGTTATAGATCTTCCGTTCGTCGTTTTTCTTGAACACCGACACGTAGATGATGTCTTTCCCCACGAATACTTTTTCCTGAATCTTCGTGACCATGCACTTGCCATCGCGCCGGAAGATAATGATGTCGTCAATATCGGAACAGTCGCTCACGAACTCATCTTTCTTGAGGCCATAACCTATAAAGCCGCCCTCCCGGTCGACGTAGAGTTTCTGGTTCGCGGCCGCTACTATATTGGCCGAAATGGTATTAAACGCCCGGATTTCGGTTTGGCGATCGCGTCCCTTGCCGTACTTCTTTTGCAGATCTTTATAGTAGGCAATGGCAAACCGGGTCATGTTGGCGAGGTGATCGTCGGTTTCGACCAGTTCCGCTTCGAGCCGACGCATCAGTTCATCCGCCTTGAAGGCATCGTACTTGGAAATCCGTTTGATGCGAATCTCGGTCAGCCGCAGAATATCATCTTCGACAATCTCTCGGTAAAACTCCTTTTTGTAGGGCTTCAGGGCTTTGTCGATGGTATCGATGACGGCCTCGAAGGTTTCGCACTCTTCAATTTTCCGGTAGATGCGCTTCTCAATGAAAATCTTTTCGAGCGAACTGTATAACAGCCGTTCCATGAGTTCCCCCCGGCGAATCTCCAGTTCCTGCCGCAACAGCCGCACCGTCTGATCGGTGTTGATACGGAGGATGTCCAGCACGCTGACAAAGTGCGGCTTGTCGCCGATAATGACGCAGGCATTGGGCGAAACCGATACTTCGCAGTCGGTGAAGGCATAAAGCGCGTCGATGGTCACGTCGGGTGAGACACCGGGCTGGAGGTGCACCAGAATCTCAACATCCTCGGCTGTATTGTCGACCACAGCCGCTACGTTCTTAGCCGGCGACTTGATTCGGATTTTGCCCAGCTCGGCCGCCTTCACGATGGATTCGATCAGTTGGGGCGTCGTTACGCCGTAGGGCACATCGCGGATCACGAGCGTCTTTTTGTCGAACTCCTCAATGCGGGCGCGAATACGTACTTTGCCACCGCGTGCGCCATCGTTATAATTGCTGACGTCGATGGAGCCGCCCGTCGGAAAGTCGGGATAGAGCACCACCGGCTTCTCTTTCAGCAGAGCAATCGACGCGTCGATGAGTTCGTTAAAGTTGTGGGGCAGCATTTTGGTGGACAGGCCCACCGCAATACCTTCTACGCCCATCGCCAGCAGGAGCGGGAACTTGGCCGGGAGCGTTACCGGCTCGCGTTTGCGGCCATCGTAGGAGAGCTGCCACTCCGTTGTCTTGTCGTTGTAAAGAATATCCTGGGCAAACTTGGAGAGCCGCACCTCGATGTATCGGGGGGCCGCTGCACCGTCGCCCAGCGCCACGTTACCCCAGTTGCCCTGCATATCGAACAGCAGGTTTTTCTGGCCAATGTTAACTAAGGCGTCATTGATGGAGGCATCACCGTGGGGGTGAAACTGCATGGTCTGCCCAATCACGTTGGCTACCTTGTTAAAGCGGCCATCGTCCATCTCTTTCATGGCGTGCAGAATCCGGCGCTGCACCGGTTTCAGGCCGTCTTCAACGGCGGGTACGGCACGTTCGAGAATAACGTAGGACGCGTAGTCGAGAAAATAGTTTTCGTACAACCCCGAAACCACCGTCTGGTCCTGGAGCTGCTCGGTGGCAGGGGTGGTTGGGGTATCGTCAGTAGGTTCCTGTTCGGCTCCGTTCAGCATTGACTTGTTACAGTGAAATTATGGATAGTACGGGTAAAGTCAGCCCGTCATTTGTAGCTTAAATATACGCAAAAAAGTCCGAAAAACCTTGAAATCAGGGCAGGAATGGAGATTGCGCCGGGGTGCGGCACTGCGCCGTTTCCACTGTCCCCTTCCGCGCGACTGTGAGGACACGAGGAGGAAAGAGAACGATTTTCGCAACGTGAGCCGGGCCGAATATACCAAACTGTACCGCCCGAACAAACCGGACCGGCCTGGGCTTATACCGCCGACCGGATGACGGTGAGCAGTTCGCTGATCATCATGGCCGTCGCTCCCCACACCCGAAATTCCTGAATCTGGTAGAACGGTGCGTCGATCATCGCGCCCCGTACCTCAATCTGACTGTCGCCCACGATGGTCGTATCCATAAGGGCATCCAGCGACACCTCAATCACCTGATCAACCTCGTGCGGGTCGGGATAAAAATCGGGCCGGTGTTTCATCACACCGACCACCGGCAGGACAAAGAAGTTACTCGGCGGGATAAATAACTCGGTCAGCGGCCCCAGCACCCGGACATCGTGTACCCGAATGCCGATCTCTTCCTGTGCTTCGCGCAGGGCCGTCTGAATCAGGTCGCGGTCGGTACGTTCGGCGCGGCCGCCGGGAAAGGCCATCTGCCCGGCATGAACACCATCATATTGCGGGCGAAGGATCAGCGGGAGCCAGATGCCATTCTGATAGGGATAAAATAAAATCAGGACGGCACTTTTTCGGGTGCGTTCGTTGGGCCGGACGTTCATGCGGTAGCGCGATGAGGAAGCCATCACCCGATGGGCATCCTCGCCCGGCAGGGGTTGTTGCAGACGCTGGTAGAGGGATTCGGTAAACAGGTCAAAGCTGGTGTCGATCATGGGTATAGGTTTGTAGGTTGTAGTTTGTGGTTCGTAGCGGACGAACTGCCGATCGCAGCCTGACCGCCTGTAGGTAGTGCCCTGAGCAACTACGAATTACAAACCACTAACTATATAAGTTGGCCAACTCTTCGGCGCAGCGTTCACCATCCATCGCGGCCGAGACGATGCCACCCGCGTAACCGGCTCCCTCGCCACAGGGAAATAACCGCCGGATCTGAACGTGCTCACAGGTATCCCGGTCGCGCGGGATACGTACGGGCGACGACGTACGGCTTTCGATGCCGATTAACTGACCGTCGTTGCTCAGGTAGCCGGGCATCTTTTTGCCGAATTCACGCAGGCCCTGCTGCAACGGCCGGGCAATATGATCAGGCAACACATCAGCCATATTTACCGATACTAAACCCGGCTGATAGGAGGTTGGCAGTAAATGGGATGAAACGGTACCATTCACAAAATCGGCTACCCGCTGGGCCGGAGCTATTTGCGTCGGTTGCCCATTCTCCGTCAGCTGGCAGGCCCGCTGCTCTACCGCCTGCTGCAGCATCAACCCCGCCAGCGGGCCGTGTTCAGCATAAGGCTTCAGGTCGGTTTCGGTGATGGCGACAACCAGACCCGAGTTGGCAAACTTCGAGTCCCGGCGCGAGGGCGACATGCCGTTCACGACCAACTCACCGGGAGCGGTAGCGGCCGGGACAATGAAACCACCCGGACACATACAAAACGAAAATACGCCCCGTTCAATACCCTTATGCCGCGTTTGGGTAACTAAACTATAGGAGGCTGCGGGCAGGTAGTCGTTGCGGTGCAGAGTACCGCGTGGCTGATGGTATTGCAGGGCATCAATCAGGGATTGCTGATGTTCGATGCGGACGCCCATGGCGAACGATTTGGCTTCGATCAGCACATTTCGCTTGTGGAGAAGGGTGAACACATCCCGGGCCGAATGACCAGTTGCCAGAATAACACCCAGCCCCGTTAGTTCGTCACCCGTTGCGGTAATGACCCCGCGCATCACCCCATTGTCAATAATCAGGTCGGTTACCTTCGTGTCGAACCGGATGTCGCCACCCGCACGGAGAATACTTTCGCGGAGGTCAGCCACAACGTTCGGGAGCTTGTTGGTGCCGATATGAGGATGGGCATCGACCAGAATCTGCTCCGTAGCGCCGTGAGCAACAAAGATCTCGAGAATGCGCCGGACATCGCCCCGCTTGGTGGACCGTGTGTACAGCTTGCCGTCGGAATACGTACCGGCTCCCCCTTCGCCAAAGCAGTAATTGGACTCCGGGTTAACAATATGGTCTTTGTTGATAGCCGCCAGGTCGCGCCGACGCGCCCGCACATCACTGCCCCGTTCGATAACAACGGGTTTGATGCCAAGTTCGATCAGGCGCAGGGCCGCGAACAGACCGGCCGGACCGGCACCTACCACAATGGCCTGTGGGGCACGGCTGACATCCGTTTCCGGTTTCTGGTAGCGAATCAGGGGTGGGGGTGTTTCGCCGACAAATACGTCGGTTTCGACATGAACCCGTACCTGACGGCCGCGAGCGTCGATGGATTGCCGCCGTTTCCGCAGCAATACCGGATCGGTGGGAGCGAGGTGCAGTTCCTTTACTATATAAGCCCGGAAGGCGGTTTCGTCGAAAGCCTGTTCGGGCGTCAGGGCGAGGGAAAGCGTATGAATCATAAGAAGTTGGCGGGGTAGTTATCCCCGCAGATCGGTGCAAAAATAAATACGAACGGACCGAAAGACCGTTAATTAATCAACAAGCGACCTTTTTTTTGCGTTCCTTCCTAAACACTCCTCAAACCATGCAGCCCGCAACCCCAATCGCTACCGCCCCCATCACCCGCCCGGACCTGTTTGAGTCGCCGGATTTTTATCAGTTCGATGATTTACTAAACCCCGAACACCGGTTAGTACGGGCGTCGATGCGCGATTTCGTGAAGCGCGAGATCACGCCCATCATCGAAGAGTACGCCCAGCGCGGTGAATTTCCGGCTCATATTGTAAAGAAATTTGCCCAGATCGGTGCCTTTGGCCCGACCATCCCGGCGGAGTACGGCGGGGGAGGGCTCGATGCCATTTCGTACGGACTGATGATGCAGGAAATTGAACGGGGCGACTCCGGTATGCGCTCTGTGGTATCGGTGCAGAGTTCATTGGTGATGTATCCGATTGCCACCTATGGCACCGAAGAACAGAAACGAAAGTACCTGCCCCGGCTGGCGAAAGGCGAATTGCTGGGTTGTTTCGGCCTGACCGAAGCGAATCATGGCTCGGACCCCGGCGGCATGGAAACCAGCTTTATCGAGCGCAGCGACTATTACCTGCTGAACGGGTCTAAACTCTGGATTACCAATGCCCCCATCGCCGATATTGCCATTGTCTGGGCTAAAAACGACGTTGGCAAAATCCGGGGGCTGATTGTAGAGCGGGGTATGGAGGGGTTCACCACCAACGAGATTCAGAATAAATGGTCGCTGCGGGCCAGTGCCACGGGCGAACTGGTGTTTCAGGATGTGAAGGTGCCCAAAGAAAACCTCCTGCCCGATGCCAGCGGCCTGAAAGCACCCCTAAAGTGCCTGGATCAGGCGCGATACGGCATTTCGTGGGGGGCACTCGGGGCCGCGATGGACTGCTACGAAGTGGCCCGGCGGTATTCCATCGAGCGCATTCAGTTTGGCAAACCCATCGCCAGTTTTCAACTGGTTCAGAAAAAGCTCGCCGAAATGCTGACGGGCATTACCCAGGCCCAGTTGCTGTGCTGGCGGCTCGGCACACTCAAAAATGAGGACAGAGCCACAACCGCTCAGATTTCGCTGGCCAAGCGCAACAATGTAGACCTGGCCCTGAGCGTAGCCCGCGACGCCCGGCAGATTCTGGGTGGCATGGGCATTACGGGCGATTACCCCATTATGCGTCACCTGATGAACCTCGAATCGGTGGTTACCTACGAGGGGACGCAGGATATTCACCTGCTGATTTTGGGAGCAGAGATTACCGGAATTACGGCGTATAAGTAATGCTAAGCCTTCCTAACCAAACGAGCCTCCTATGTTGGGAGGCTCGTTTGGTTAGGAAGGCAATGTGGATAGAATTGGAAGTAAAAGAGTCCCGGCCGGGTCAGTTACTATACCAATTGCCATACGATGGAAGAATCTGTCTAAATGGGTATTTATTCCGTCAATCTGGCGACCGCAGCCTTCATGGCGTCGATCTGCCGTTTCTTCTGGAGCACCGTCGGAGCGGCCACGCGTTCCTTACAGTCGAAGATGCCGCAGCGTTCGCAGGCCTCATTAACCACCCGGTGGGGGATGGGACTGGCCGGACTGGTCAGAAAGCGCATCTGTTGACGGAGGGCATCGTTCATCACAAAGCACATCGACACGCTCATGTTATCCTGAACGGTATTGGGCTGGATACCCTGATGAAAGGGGTGAGCGACCGACACGATAAAGTATGTCGTTCCCGCATTGGCGTACTGCGAAAGCTGCGTCTGGCAGAGTGCGCCGGTAAAGCCCTGCCGCTGGCGAACGGTCAACTCCTGCAACAGCGTCAGGGCCACCCACCGGCGACAATAGTGCTCATCCATGAAACCGCGCGGCCCCGACTCCCGCGATAAGTGCATTTCCTTGGTAATCTGAAAGTTCGTTTCGCCAGCCGTGTGGTTAATCCGGTAGAAGAACAGTTGGTCGATACCGAAATCGCGCGGCAGCACGTTGCTCAACCGGTAGAAAAACCGCTCCGGTGTGGCCCCAAACTCCTCAATTAAGGCCAGGAAAGCCTCGTTACTCCATGTCTCGCGGGCAAACAGGGCGGTTAAACTGGCGACTAAATCGGCCCGGCGAATCAGTACGGCACCGGCAAAATAAGACGCTTTGTAATTGTTCAGGATCTGTTCAAACGATTCTGCTTCCACGTAAGCGTACGTGAGCGGGCGGGCTTTCAGGCCGAGGTACAAAAAACCCACCTCACGTGCCAGCACAAATAGTCGCTGCTCGGTCGATAAGCCTGC
This sequence comes from uncultured Cytophagales bacterium, assembly GCA_964251665.1. Taxonomy (GTDB): domain Bacteria; phylum Bacteroidota; class Bacteroidia; order Cytophagales; family Spirosomataceae; genus JBBQLG01. The sequence continues at coordinate 50,776 of CAXUKO010000007.1, read as the reverse complement.
ATTCAGGTGCAGCGTCCGGGTAGCAGGCCGGTACGTCGACCGAATAGAAGCCAGATCAGGCTGAGTGACCGGGTCGAAGGGCCGCAGCACAACCTCAAACCGGGTTTTTAGTATATTAGTCAGTAAGCCTTCGGTAACGGTTTGCCCGTTGGGGGCGTATTCGGTTAAAAACCGGTCAGCCTCGGCTTCAATGTCCTCAAAGTGGTTATCGAGCAGTTCCTGATATGACCGCAGCATGGTCAGGTAAAGCCGCTCGACGCTCATGTTGTAACTCAGCGCAATATCCATAAAGGTGCGCACCATGGCACTAACTTTAGCCGGTGCTTCGGCCAGGAGTTCCAGGAGGTCAGACGGGTCGATACCGAAGAGTTCAAGGGGAATTTCGGTCAGGAATTTAGACCGCAGCAGGTCCGAGATCGGCGACAGCTTTTTGCTCAGTTTAAGCGATACCAGCGAGTCGTAGTCGACATCCATAGCGGTAGCCAGCGCCTGAATTTTGTCGGCTTTAGGATACTTGCGGCCCTTCTCGATTTCGGTGATGTAAGAGACCGACAAACCGGCCCGCTGTGCCAGATCACTGGCCGACAGGCCTTTGTCTATGCGTAACTGGCGCAGTTTAAGGCCAAACAACAGGCGGATATGATCGTTGGGGAGCGGCACGGTGGCGAATCAGGTTAAGCAATCGATGGGCGTCTGCCGGGCAAAGTCAGCTTGCACTAAACGGTACCCCGTCAGGACAGGCAAAAATAGGCATAATTATGGCCTTGCCATTCACAACCGACAACGCGCGGCCCAGAAACAGTCCATAAAGTAGAGACGTATGTCAGAAGACGGTGATGATCTTCCAACCTATTTCTTAGGTAATTTCGGGTTTGGCCGGAAGTTGTGGGGGTGTTCGTTAACAGAAGACAGCAGCAGTTTGTCTTGTTGTTAGTGTAGAAGAAAAATAAACTAAAAATATACTTTTAATTCTATTTGTAAATAAAATGACTTTTCCTATATTTCGGTCAGTAAATAAATGCTGTATGATCAGGTCCTGTAGGTCAAGTGCATCTGGTCATTCTACCCAGCCATTCACGGGTTCAACAGTCAATGGATTGATTATAAAATTAGGTGAAAGTAATTTGGTGTGGATAACGAAAGCCCGGCTGCTATGCGGCCGGGCTTTATGTACTATGGATACTATTTTCATGTATTGAGCAGAGAACAAAGACGGCCTCTCCATCCGGTTAGACGTTCCGGGAGGGGTGAACTAATTGGTTGTCCGGCAGTTGTCCGATTAAATCCAGCCTGCCCATTCGGGTCATTAAATTGGCTTGTTCTGGCAGCCTGACTACCCGATTAGCTCACATACTTGTCATGATCGCCGTACGTCAACTTATCACGAAGCATCCGAAACTGGGCATAATCAATGAGCCCCTGATCCAACTGATCTTTTAAATAAAGCAGGTGGTCAGCTGTTGTCAGATTATAATCGCTGATCGTGTTGATGTTAGCCATCTCTTTCACCAATTTGGATCTAAAATCCCTTATTGGTAAGCTATTTGTTACTGAAGTAATATTTATGTTTCTCATCGTGAGTAAGTTATGCGGTATGTTGACAATATAACGACATAATCTCTATCAAGGTACTGGATTTAATGTCTTACTGTGTTATTTTTTTTTGTTATTTAGCAAGAGGTACACTGTTGTTCACTTTCCCGGTTGTCTGCTTCCCCACCTTTTTACCCAATCAGGCCGTCATACGTTTACTAAACGGCATCAGCGCATCGGCTATGATCGGTTCATCGGCTCGGCATGTTACCAGATTGTTTGCATCAGGTAGTTGGCCCTCACCAGAGCCGCTGTTTACCCTTACGACGCACTATCGGGATATAGTAACAGATTACTTCATATTTATTTCAGAAGGAGTAACAGCCGTGCCTGCTCACCAATAGTACAAGTAGGGGCATATACTGATTAAAATATCGACTACTTACCTTACATATCAAATGTAGAACGTTATATTAGTTACTGATTTTAAAACATATATTGAGGTTGTGCCGCTATGATTCTGGTTTTGACTGCTATTGATCAATACACCGGGTTTCGTACGTTCTCCTGTTCAATTGATAGTCTCGAAGCGGCTTTCATATTTCTGACTTCGATTGTCCGAAAAGGGGATCACCTACTCAGGGCCGAAATTCTTGATGATGCTAAACGTATTTCGCTGCCTACCGAAGCGTTTGACGGTGTCAGCCTGACAAAACCATTGCAGCAATTAGAATGCGAATGGCAGCAGGTACTAAACGAGCCAGTTTATGCCGGTGTTGATTCCGGCAGACTGCTGATTGAACTCATCCATAATCAAATCAAGGCGAAGGACGCTCACCTCAGTCGATTAGAAGACGCGATTCGGGTGGTTGAGCAAAACATTGAAAAAATCCAGCTAACGTTTTCCCAGGAGGCTTCCCGGTCTAAATTGCTTGGCCAGTGCGAAAACGTGCTGGCACTGTACCGCGAGCAGTTAACCAGAACCAGACAGAGCCGATTGCTGCTTGCCCGGCAGCAAACAGCGTTTGCGGCCAGATGGCGTTGTTCGGATGTGGCCGCTGACAGTCGCCCGGCAATGGACTGAACGTGGTGCTGTAGGTTGGTTAGTCCCTTTAACCGATCCTGTCACAAAACCAGATTCCGGGTTCTATGACCAATACGATACAGGTAGGTACCTGTGGTTTCAATGGCACCAAAGCCGATTATGTTCAGCGCTTCTCCTGCGTGGAGGTGCAGCATACGTTTTACCAGCCTCCGCAACTGACTACCCTGGCGCGCTGGCGGGATGAGGTGCCTGCTGACTTTGAATTTACCCTGAAAGCCTGGCAATTGATTACCCACTCGGCCAAAAGTCCGACGTATAAACGCCTGACCAGAAAACTTACTGAGTCGGAGCGGGCCGAAGCCGGCTCGTTCCAGCCCACGTCCGTCGTCGATGAAGCCTGGGAACGCACACTGGCCTGCGCCACCGCTTTACGGGCAACAACCATTCTGTTTCAATGCCCCGCCAGTTTTACGCAGACGGCCGCTCATGTTGCCAATCTGACTGCCTTCTTTTCCCGGATTAAGCGAACCGGCCTGACCTTAGGCTGGGAACCCCGGGGTAACTGGGATAAAGAGTTGGTGAAAGACCTGTGCACTGACCTGCAGTTGTGGCACGTGGTTGATCCATTTACCACCATGACCCTGACGCCGGAGCAGTGTTATTTCCGGCTGCATGGCCGTGGTGGCTGGCGCTATAAATTTGAGCGGGCCGAATTAGCCGACTTGACGGAGTTGCTGCCCGCCGGTAAGCCGGGGTATGTATTCTTCAACAATATCCACATGACGCAGGATGCGCTGGTATTTAAAGACCTGCTGGCAGCTGAGTCGGATTGAGGCAGATAGAACAGGTGGTACTCGGCCAACCTAAGCAATCCTGAAGTGAATGCGGAGACCGTATATAATAATCATCTGCGTGGGCAGCGGTTAAAAACTGCATGGCAAGGGTATGCCCACATCGAATGTTTATTGCATAGAATATAGGGGTCGGAGTGGTTTATCGTACTTTTTTCTTTTAGCGGCCCAACTTCAGTTAATAGTCAGTCAACACTAAAAGACGGAATGCATTTGATTCAAGCCAAACCGCTTGAACACAGTAGTTTGTTAGCCTATGTACATCACAGGGGAATACCGTTTTCGCTGGCAACTAAATACTTACAAGAGATACATTACACGAATAAGGGAGAACGTTACTTCTCCCTAGGATTTAAAACGGACATTGGTAGCTACGCTTTGCGTAATGCTAAGTTTAAAGGCTGGTTAGGGCAAAGTATGTACACTACCGTTCGCGTTGAAGATTCGCTAACAGTTAACGTGTTGAAGGCTTCTTCGACTTTTTATCAGCACTGACATACTACCGACTATCAGTTCCCAACTTGACAACGGTCATACTCAACTCTACGACTAATCTAAACCAAGTATTGCCTACCCTACAAGACGCCAAGTGGATTAACTGCTTTCTGGATAATGACCCGACTGGAGGTAAAGCCGTTGAAAAACTTAAATCACTCGGACTTGCTGTAAATGATCGTTCAAACCTGTATAGTCCATTCAATGATTTTAATGAGATGATTCAGGGAAAGGCTAAAAATGTGAGTACTGGACACGATTCGTGACATACTTACCATTATCTAAACCATTTTCCCCACCATTATTTAGACCGAAACGTAAACAAATTAAATTAACTTTTATTGAAAATGGAAACACAAGAAAAAAGTAAGCCAGTACGAAATTTTAAGTACCTGTATGCCTTTAGAGGAGAATGGAGAGTTCGTTATCAAAAGGAATGTGTCCATTGTAATAGAGAGTATGCAAGCATACGAATGGATTCAGCTTTCTGTTGTATAGGGTGTGCTAAAGCATCAAGACGGAAACGAAAAAGCTTATAAAAATGCTCAGGGTTAAAGTTATAACTTTAACCCTGAGCATTTTTATAAATAGATTTTCATATCCAACAGAGGTATCTTGCAATCATTAATTATAATTTCTATATCACTTCTATTTACATGATAATTGTCTGAACTAACCACAAGCTGGCTAATTCTTTCGACTGCACTTTCAACTGCATCAAGATTAATTAATGTAGTAGCATTTTGCGTTATTTTTTGAGGCAATTCCTTGTTATCTGTTAAAGAGATTATGGCTTTAGAAAAATAAAGCACTTTCCGTAGATCACTTTCGTTTCGCGTCAAAACTTTTATAAAATCTTTATTAAGAAATTTTGATTCAGCAATTGAACCACCAAGGGTCGTAATAAATCTCTTTATAAGAGAACTTTTATTTGATTCGGTCAAAACTAAATTTAAATTGTTATTTAGAAGTACCAAAAAATCATTATCTGCTTTAAAATCATAAATCGTGCTTGCTCCTTTATATATATCATTCTCTATAAAAACATCGACGCTTTCGACAGCCCAGCCAACAAAGTATCCATATGCAACATGCCCTGCTTCATGATGACTAGCAAGGTTAAGCATATTAAGTGTTTCTTCACTCATTTTATAAAGAGTAATCTTTTTCTCTAATAACGCAAAAAAATATGTGTTATTTATCCGGCAATAGCTAATTTTTATAGGTGTTGGTTCGCATATTAAAATCAGGGTAAGTGCCTTCAAGAATTTCTACTATTTGTTGGATATTTCTGAGTTTTCTAATCCTCCTGATTTAATAAATATTTCATTTTTGTTTTCCTTGTCCATACGAACATGAATAATCTGGTCTGCATCACATACCACAGCTAGGTTTGGATTATGTGTGACAATGATGACTTGTCGATTATATTTTGCCATTTTTATAAATGGAACTAACGTGTTATATACACTCTGGTTATCTAAATTTTCTTCAGGTTGATCTATTATTAGGGGAATGTTGTTATTATCAAGTATCAAATAAAATATCAATAATAAAGCCCCTCTTTCTCCAGGAGATAGAAGAGAAACATTCTTATTGCTTAATTTTAAATCATAAACGGGAGCTAAATAATCTAATCCGCTAATAAAATTATAAAATTCTAGTGGAGTGTTTCCTGATTTAAGTTGAGGCTTGACTTCAACGTAAAAACTCTCCCCATTTCTATTATCATTTCTTATACGATCAAATATAGAATTGACAAAGAAATATGCTTCATGTTCACTTGAAAAATTGCAATTTTCAAATAGGTCTCTAACAATAGTCAAACCATCAACAACTCCGCTAAAACTGCCCCTTGAGCTAAAATTAATAAAAGATTCAAACTTCTTATATAAATCATTTTCTTTAAATAAAGTATCGAAAGATATTTTGTAGGAGTTCATCAAGTCATCATGATTATCAATAAAATCTGTAACTGATTTGTAAAAACCCTTATAAATAGACAAAATCAGTTGCTTTTTTTGGAAAATTTCTTTGACTAATATTTTCCTTTTCTGATACTTTTCCTTTATGTCACTTTTTAGTTGATCCTTGACGTAACTAATTACAAACTGGATATTATGTATAGAACCCTCAATATCGATTTCACCCTCAATTGCAGTTTTGCCCAATTCCCATTTATCTAGCTGAGTTAGATACTCTTGGTACTGTTTAGCAGGAAGATCTAGTCTAGATTGCAAATCCAATAATTCCGAATTAATAGACTTCCGTCGAGAAATATTCTCGCTGTCTTCAGCTGTAATCAATTTGTAATCTTCAACTAACTTACTGTTTTTAGCAATAAGATTATTAATGGATTCTAAATCGACCTGATAGCTAAAAATGGCATTAATACTTAAGCCGAATTGCTCTAATTTTGCTCTACTTTCTTCAATTTGCGAATCCAACTCAATTTTCAAATATTCATACTTTTGTTTTACTTGACTCAAAGATTCAATCACCTTATGTAGATTTCCAATCTCTAAATCAGCGTTATTGAATTCTTGAATTAATTGTTCGTTTTCAGACCTTAGTGAACTAATATATAAGTTAAGTTCTTCATGGATTCCTCCGACCTCATAAGTTGGAGGGTGTATTTCATCAGGTTTTAATTTAAAATGAGATTCAAGTTCTTCGTTTTTCTTCGTTAAACTCTCATTTAACCTCAATAAGAATAGGGGGCTGTTTTTTTCTTCCAATAATAAAATTTCGCTATTTAGTATAGAAATTTCCGATTTTATTTCTTCAATATTACTTCTTATTATACTCGTTTTGTGATTTATCCGCTCATCTAAGCTATTTTTTCCTAATCTCTCATTTTGTGGAATGTGAGAAAAAATAATTGCCTTTAATTCATTCTCAAAATCCTTTCCCTCAATTGATACACAAAGTTTCTCTAAATAGCTTTGAGGTATATACTTAATGCGTTCTTCTTGGTTTTTGTCAATTAAGTGAGACAGGCAATAAGATACTTCTCTGCCGCTTTTCCAAGTTAGTGTAGCTTCAAAATTTATAGCTTTTTCTTGTCTATTTTTATAAAATTTGTTAATGTTTAAAAACGAAAAGCCATCTTGATTGTGAGTATTACCACACAATCCTAAAATGTCTGTTATTGCACTTTTACCGTTCCCTTTGTTGCCGATTATAGCTACTAATCCGGGATTCAACAAAATCTCCGTATTGTTAAACCATATTTCTTCAAATGAAGAATCTGCTTTCTTGTTTACCTTTAATTTGTCAATATATTTTGTAGGATTGTTTTCGATAATATCCAGATTTGGTGGCTTAGTTCCAATAAAAGCTCTGTCAGTTTGATTTATAAGTTGTTTAAGAGTAGAAAAATTAGGATCTCCCTTTATCCATAAATTTTGTTTAATTTTATAATTTTTTATATCGTGATTATCAGAACAAAGTATTAGAGGCAGTCTTTTATTTATTGTTCTTTCTAAAAAAGGCATGACAACTTTATTATAGCCATCAACATCAGTTACTTTCCCCAATTCATATATATCAACTGCGTTAGCTATGTCAATTTTTTGCGCTGCATGTTGAGGTAAAGAATGAGTTATATTTTCAATGCTATTGTTTTTTTCGCCTGCATGAATAGTTATAATTCCTCCTAATCTCTTTATTAAATTACAAGTGTCAATAATATTGCAATATATTTGATTTGGGTTTCTCTGTTCGCTACGAATTCTGTTTATAGGGGTAAGGTTTTCAATCTGTCCCCAAATATGACTGATATTACAATCTTCTGAAAAAATGCCAATAAAGTGAATTGGTTCTTTACCTCTTGAATCTCCTAAAAATTCTATTCCTGGCAGAACAGTAATTTTCCCTTTACTTATTTCTTGTAAATCTAATATTCTCTCAACATCAATAAAGTGATGGTCTGTAATTGCAATTACCTCGACGTTTTTACTTACTAATTCATCTATTATATCTTGATTAGATACCTGCTTATTTGCGTAATCATATGATGAAGGTGTGTAAGTGTAAATCCCATTTCCTCCAGATACTACCTCTTTCGTCTTGCATTTAATTGTAAAATCGAAATTTAGATTTCTTGAAATAAACTTGGGGGTATAATTAAGCTTCACTTTACAAGTAAACCAACGTCCATTTATATTAGAGAGCTTATTATATACGGACTCAAGAGCAGGTAGCAAAAGAGGTCACTATAAATCAAAAAACCGCCAAATTCTTAGAATTTGGCGGTTTTGCAGAGGAGGAGGGATTCTTACGTACTCCTGAAAAAGCTGTTAAACACTTCATTAAGACCATGTTCGTTATTTGAACGAACGGGGTGCCACCAACTTTGCCGCTCCGGAAGCCAAAAAAAAGGATGATGTAGGCAGGTATCCAAGAACCGCCTGTTTATACTGCTGCATCATACCTTCAAATGACATCGAAGCCGAAAGTGGTCTATAGATAGCACCCTCAGGCTTTCCCACAGAAACGGCCGCGCCGTTTGTTTGCTCCAGCATCTGTCTTTGCAGGCTAACGATGTACTTAAGATTGTCAACCTGGTCCTTCAACTCCTCAATTCGCGTCTCCAACTGTTCGACGACCTTCCCGCCAAATGCGCCATTGTCCGCCGATTTATTGGACAATGCTGGCGGCTTAGCGTACATCTCTCCTTCTCCCGTTGCCAACCAAGTAATATCAACATCAAGCAATTGATAGAATTTTATCAATACTTCAACAGATAGTTGCTTAGTCTTCCCAGAGGTAATCTGATAGAAGGTCGTACTCGAAATACCAAACATCTTTGCTAACTTATTATATGTTAGCTGTTTGTCGGCGCATATCTGATCTATACGCTTAGATAATTCTTCACTCTTCTCTGTCGCCATAAATTTATTTTAACAAAATTATATTAGTTGCTTGATACTATCATAGCAATACATATATATTTGCCACAGATAATAACGGTAAAGATAGATAATTCTATCAAAGTCGATTAAGGCAACCCAAATTTTTCATGTGAATGGTCAAAGGTATGACAGCAATCTTAAGTAAAAACCCAGTTGTGAACCTGCTCGATCTGCTGCCCAAGCAGATTGCCGAGGTAAAGCGCAAGGCCATCGAAGCCGATTTGCTCGACGCCGGCCAGTACCAGCACTACCGCCAGAGCGTCCGGCGTGATAGCTGGAAAATGAGCGATACCCGCGTTCAGTGCGCAACCATCCTGATGAATCACCTGGGCCTGAGCCTGGCCTTTTTCACCGGCACCGAGCAGGAGCAGGAAGCCGAAGTGGATGCACTGGTGAAAGCATGTTACCAGTCGGTTACTCAATAGCAATATGGCTAAGAGCAAAGCAGCCTACACCGCCCTTCAGCAAAAGAATAAGCGGAAATCCGAAATGGAACTGCTGGCTGATGCCGTCGAGAAACTCCAGACGGCAGCAATGGGCATTTATGACCTGGGCGTATCTCTGCGGACGGCCTTCGGCATGACCAACCTGACGCCTAAGTCTTATATGGAACTGTACACTTTTTACGAAGGGCGGTTCGAGGATGCCACCACGCGCAGCGCGTTCCGCTCGGCCTGCTGGCGGATGAAGATTCAGGATGGGGTTGATGATGCCGAGTCGTGCTACGTGCACGTGCTGCTGGGGCCGTACCAGGGCGAGCCAAACCCGAAGGAAGAAAAGTACGCGGCCTGGCTGAAAGACTTTTTTTTGATCCCCTTCAAATTCAAGCGGCTGGCTGACGAACCCGGTCAGGATGCGGGCTTTGTCTACTGGGTCTATCAGACCACGATGCCGCTGCCCCGCGCGGTACTCGAAGAAATCCGGGGCCTGCTGTGCGTGAACCGGCCCGAATACACGGCCGAGAGGGAGACCAGGGCGTTTGCCCTGCTGGCGGAGTACTGCACCCCGCCAACTGACTAACCGAATTCAGTGAATGTTCAATCGCGGGGGCGACCCCGTATAAACCAAGTAAACCAATGACAATTACCGCAGAAGAAGGGTGCCTGGATGCCCCTATTGCCTCGCTCCTGGATGAAATGAAGGAGCAGAATTTTTACGCTGAGGTGACAATCCGGCCGCATGTATCCTTTGGTCGGCCCGACCCGAACCGCCGGTGCCTGCTATTCAAAGGCAAGTCGCTGGAGCTGTCTGGTCTGTGCTATGCCGGGTCGCACGGGTTGAGGGTAGAAAACCTGTCCACGCATCGGAGCGGACCTAATTCGGTGGTCACGGTGACTGTTCGACTGCCTGAAATGGATACTCTGGAAGACGAGGTAGCCAATTTTATTACGCTGACCGCACTGACGGACGATAGTACGCCGACGGCTGCGGTCACGGTGGACAAACTGCCCGAACTGGATTTCACGCCGGTGGCGGGGCCGGTGGTGATCGACCTCAAACGGGTGCATGCGTATGCCCGCAGTGGCCAGGTCGTGGGCCTGCGGGAAGTAGCCCTGCCGGGCAAAGGCTGGAGCCGGACGCTCGACGGTATTGAGTGGATGGAGAAGGGCCTGAGCCTGAACGAGCAGGTACGCCTGGCGGTCGATGCCGGGGCTACGGCCTTCAACTTCGCCATTAAGGAGACCGACAGCACCGGCCGGATTACCTACGTCTACCCTGATTTTGGTATTCGGGAAGTCACCTGTACCGAGGCCGCGATATGCTGACCCTGGCTCTGATTGTTGCCCGCTACCGGGATGGTACGCTGGCCGACGAAGCTGATCCTGTACTGCTGCAGGCGCTCTCTCTGATTCAGATACATCACGGCTGGCTATCGAATAACCCTGAGTACAAAGGCAATGCGATTCCTGATCTGGATACGCTGACTAAAGTGATCAATTTTCTCGACCACCTGCTAACCGTCCGCTATGGATGTAACGACTAAGTAAACGATTAAATCAAATACCGAAATGTTCAAACTCGCATCCAATCTTCTGTTTCCGGCCAAGGCTAAGCCCTGCGCTCAAAACCACTTTAACCGCTATGCGGTGGCCATGCCCGCCCAACTAATGCCTGTGCTTCAGAAACGAATATATACTGTGCTGCTGCACAAGTTCTACGGTCAATCAATCCCCTACGATTTAAGCCAGACAAACCTGATCAGCTTAGACAACCTGATGGTCCGTCAGGAGCATGACGAAGCTCATAACCTGATTATCGACGGGCTGCACCTGAGCCTGTTGAAACGCTTCGTTCTGGCCGAACGGTACATTGTTAAGCAAGCCCATCTGCCTCTCACGCCCATGCTCGATAACAACGAGTACTGGGGCCTGCTCAGCGAGTTGCTGGCTTCGCTGAGCCGACCGACCTACGTGGTTAATCTGTCCTTTTGCCCTTGATCTAAGACGTTCAGATTTGGTGCCTGGGTATTGGTGTTGCCAGTGCTAAGCCACTATCCAGGCCTTTATCTAACGCTCAATCTTATTCTCCTATGATATTACTTTTATCTCGATTGATGTACGCGTTGATTCTACTGCTCTTGTTTTCAGCGATTTGCCTCTGCCCAAAGGCCGTTGTATCCCTCTGCCACTCACTCAACCCGACACCCATTGACCTCTATGAATACGAGCAGTAAACAACCCCAGCGCATTGATGTACTGGCCGCGCGAAAGGCCGCTTTCGCCCAGGCCAGTAGTGAAGCCGCGCAGATTTTTGAGCAGCACCGGCCCGCGGCTTCTCCTCCTTTGCTGAAGCTTGAACGCGCGATGGATCAGGCCATCGAATTGATTTCAGCCCTCGAAATCCAGACGCAGACACCCCGCCACGTGCACGGCGATACGATCAATCATAACACCAAAAATGAGGTGCATGCCGAGGGATACATTGGGCAGAACACCGATTACAGCACCGGGCAGGTAATCCATAACCAGGTCACCGTTGAGCGGCAACCCCACCCGATGTATAAGGTCAGTGCTGACCTGATTGTGTCCAGTAGCGGAAACTTCATACTGCGCCCCCAATCCAAAAAATTATTGACAGCCGCCGGAGCCATTGACCTCACCGAGCAGGAAGCCTGTCGCTTACTCTCACTTCTTTCGTTCGACTTCGGTTTATGAAGACCTACCAACCCCTTGAGCCGTTTCAGCATAAGTTACCGGCATTGGAAACCAGCCCGTTTGCGTCTATTCTGACCGATGATGATCTGGATGCCGAAGCCAAAAAAAGGCGCAAAGGCCTGGTCTTTCCGCTGCATGTTTTCCCCCAGCCGATTCAGCCCCTGATCGCCGGGCTGGTTGGTGATCTGAAAGGGGAACGGGCCTTTATTGGCCTGACAATGTTGCAGGCCGCGAGTATTGCCATTGGGTCTTCGCTCAGGGCATCGACCGGTAGTTGGGAGGTAGGCCTGTCGATGTGGGGAGCCTCCGTTGGTATCAGTTCCTCGGGTAAGTCGATGGTGCAGGGCGTGCTGATGAAACCCTTTTATAAGATGCAGGAAGGCTTCGATAATGAGTATTACGATAGCCTGGAGTCGCGCGATCAGAAGCCAATGCACCAAATGCAACCTGGCCAGCCTTACCCGCAGTCTGAGGTGACACCGATGAAGGTTGTCATCGTGCAGGATATCACCTTTGAAGCCCTCGTTCGGGACGTATTCGGCCACAATTTTAAGGGTATTGCCCGCTACGAAGATGAGTTGGTGAAGTGGCTGGATGATATGGAACGCTACAAATCAGGCGCTTCCGAAGCCTCGTTCTGGACCGGTGGGTGGTCGCCAACAACCTCATTCCGACTGCAACGCGCGGGGGGTAAGCTAACCATCGTAAACCGGGACCACTGGTGTGCCAGTGTGATCGGCTCGACCCAGCCCAATATTCTCTACCGATTCTTTGAGAAAAACCGTCTGGAGACCGGTTTTGTCTTTCGCTTCCTCTGGGCTTTCGCTGATAAGGACCAGGCTATTTCTCCCAACCTTTCCTTTCGCCTGGAGGCTGAACTGGTCTCTCCCTACAACAACATGGTGAAACGGCTCTACGAAGAATTGCCGATGACCGACAAGCACGATAAAGCCAGGGTAATCAAGCTAAGTGACGCGGCCATCAAGTATTTCCAGCGGTGGCAGGATGAGCAGACCAAAAAGGTAAACGCCATTGAGAGTGTGCAGGAGCGTGGAGTGCAGGCCGGATTGCTGGGTAAAGTGAAGGAATATGGCTTGCGGATGAGTGTGCTGATTAAGATGATGAATGCCGCTTTTTTCGAGCCTGATCTAAAGAGAGTGGGTAAGGTAAACGAGGAAGATGTACAGAAAGCCCTCCAGTGCTGCGACTATTTTCTGCATAGTGGGTACGAGGCTTATCAGACCGCACGGCAGAAGATGATTATCCCACCCCAGGTACTTGAATTTGCCGCCATGCTGCGGGCCTGCAACTTCAGCCAGAAGAATCTGGCCGAACACCTGGGCGTCTCCAAGCAGGCCGTTAACAAGCGCTATAAAGACTATTCGGAGCGGTATCCGGGCGCGTTTAACGCCAAGAATAATTGATCGGACCGCCGATGCGGTGGGTTGACTGGTTGACCAGAAAAGACCTTTTAAAATACAATTTTCACCACAAGTGCCTGATTATCAATTTACCCTACCAGTCAACCAGAGTCAACCAAATGGCCTTTTTTGCGGAGCTAAGTGCCTGATACTCATTCTCGGCGGTCAACTTGTGGTGGTTGACCGGGGTTGACTGGCGGTCAACTTGAGTCAACCACCACAAGTTGACTACGCTGAATGAGTATCAATGAGTTACGTGTTGAAAAAAGTGTTTTTGGTTGACTCTGGTTGACCGGTAGGGTAATCTAAGAATCAGGCAGTTAGCAATAAAATAGGACAAAAAACAGGGTTTTCCGGTCAACCAGTCAACCTACCAAATTATTATGGCAAGAATCATCACAATCGACGAAGAATTGGAAGAATTGGAACGAGAACTGGCCGAACGCAAATACGCGTATCCGGCTCTGGTATTGGGCATTAAACCGGTTCTCAAACGCGACGAAGCCGCCCGGCGGATGGCCCGCTTGGAGTCGGCTATTAATCGGCTACAGCGGTACAAAAAGTCAATGGAGCCGCCTGCGCAGGCGGTGATGTTTACGGATGAATTATAACCCCCTTACATATGAAAGCAACGATTGAATCGACAACTAAAATCGTCGAACTGAATGGTGTACCTGCCCGCATCTGGGAAGGAGAGAGCGAAAGTGGTATTCGGTTTCACTGCTACATCACCCGCGTGGCTATTGACGAGCAGGAGACTCGCACCGCTGAGTTTCAACAGGAACTGGCCGAGCAGCGGGTGCCCTCGGTAGCCCTGGAAGCAATTCCGCTGCGCCTTATTTTATAATGTTCCACCCACCAAAATCACAAGATTATGTTGTACCAAGATTTCAAGCACGTCACGGTTATCCAGGATCGCCAGGCGTATATCGTTGAAGACCCGGACTATCGGCCGCTAACCACAGAGTTGCGTCAGTTAGTGATTGACCTAGTCGACCACTCATCATTTATCTGCTGGCCATTGAAACCTACTCCCGAGGAGCGGACAGAGAGCAGGGAAGTCAGTGCGATCTGCAAAGATTTGAAAGAGAAAATCATTGCAGCCGTAGGGAAGCCAGGTTATATAACCATTCCCATAAGCACTGATTTCGCGGTGTTGATTCGGCTGAAGATGAATGATGAAGGTGATGATACCGACTACTACCGACGCTATCCCGACCAGGTGAAATTAATTATGGAGCCTCTCAAATTCATTAACCTGGTTAGCTACCCAGTGAAGGAAGGATGTGAATTATGAACGCAGCCGAGATTGAAGAGTTGGCCGGTGGCTGCTGGGTCAAAGACCTGGCGGGTGTGGAAGATGGCCAGTTGATTAGTATGCGGCTGGGCTACATAGCGATGGCTGAAACCCGGCGTGAAGGTCGGCCGTGTGAGCACTTGAAAGAGCCGATGCGTACCTACCCGGCTGAGGTCTGGGACCGGTGCGCCAAGTACGTACATGAGGAGATTCTACGCAGAATGGCAGGTAAGGAAGGAGGTAGCAATGACGATTAAGCGAAAGGAGACGATGAATTTGGAAGAAGTGCGATTGAATGAACTCTATCCAAAGGCATATCGGCTGGCGAAACTGTGGATAGAACAGAACGGACAGATGCCCTGGATCGACTGGTTCAAACGAATGGGTATTTTTTGTGAGCACTGGTCTACCTGGAGTCTTTTGCCCGAAACGCAGATTTGCGTTCGTGACGTGCAGGGGCGGAACTGGTTTGAGTCGGAGCGGCCGGGCAACTGGGTAATGCACGGTTGGAGCCGTAAACAGGTATATCACCAACGCAAACAGGACGCCCTAAATAGTCTGTACGAAAAAGCCTGGCAGCTACTGGAGGAGTTGCCCATACAGCCGCAGCACTACGCTTACCTTGGAGATACAATGACGGCACAGCATCTGAAACATTGGCGTTGCCATGCGATTCTGCAACCCAATGGGAAGACCATACGTGGCAAAAATGGAAGTATGTTGGTCCGATTTGGTAACACTGAGCAGGCTGTTGTACTGGGGCGCTTGCTTCGTAAGATTGAGATTACTCACCCGAAAGTATTGCAGTGGGTACCAGGTAAACCGCACTTCCGATGACCCTACAATTATTGCGGTACACCGATGCCGCACTGATGGCTGAACTAACCCGCTATCAGCAGACCATTGCAGCGGACGGCACCTCAATGATGCTACCTCACTGGCTCGAAGCCGTCGCGCAGATTGAGCACGAAATTGAACAACGACACTTACTGGCCTCGTCCGCTGCCAACCGGCGGACGGGTGCTCTAATCGACTAAATCAATCCCTTTATGACTACTAACCAAATGATGGTCGCCTTCGGTGTGGCCGAAACGATGCAGATGCTCCAGTTCCGGGAGCAGGTAAAATCCCAGCTATCGCCCGAAGAATACCTGGATAATATGGCTGTTCATAAGGCCAGTATTCAGGCGGTGATAAACCAGGTGCCTGAATTGCCTCCAGTAGTGGCAGCTGAGTACCTCGTTAATATGCTTGATGCTGATTTGAGTCTTTCTGCCGATCAGCGGGAAGTATGGAAAGCGATGGTAGTAATAGCGGCTTTCGAGATGACCGAGTTTTAACCAACCCACCACGATGGATTTTAAAATTTTCGATACCCCCCGCGGCCAGGTGCTCCTACGCCGGGATAGTGACGATGACAAAGATGTGCTGCGGATTCATTGGTTTGCCCCAGGGGCACAGGTCACGATGTCGCTGGGAATGAAATCCGAAGATGCCGTGAAGCAGCAGATCTACAAAGCGACACCAGAGTGGGCCGAGAGATGGGTAGGAGAGCAGGCAGCATTCTTTAAGTGAGTTATGCCGATCAACCCAAAGAAGTACCACCCCAAATGGAGCCTGATCAGTCGTTTGATCAGGTTCCGCAGGGCTGAAAACCGGTGTGAAGTTTGCGGGGTACTGAACTACTCAGTTGGGTATTGGGATGATCGAGTCTGGTATAACCCTGATCATGCCGACCCGCCCAACGGCGGCTTTGCTATTTACCAGCAGGCCAAAGACTGGGTAGACGCCTACAACGACGAGATCGGGGAGAGCTACGACCCCGCCACACGGAAAATATGCGTGGTTAAGCTGGGTGTTTCCCATCTCGATCATGATGAAAAAAATAACCGGTTCTGGAATTTAAAAGCCATGTGCCAGCAGTGCCATTTAACGCATGACCGCAAGGATAATGCAAACCGACGCCGATACGGACATAAAGGCCGCCATCACAATCAGATTAGAATTGACTTATGAGTACGACACAGACCAACCACGTTGTTAATTACCTGCTCACGCAGATGACCTTTATGCTGCTGGCCAAATCGCCGGTGAAGGATGCAATGGCAAAGGCCTCCGAGAAACACGAGGCCCGGCTCCGGGCGATGCTCACAGCCGATGAGATTGCGCCCATCGTTCAGATGCGGAACATCCTGGTCGACATGGCCCGGAAGCTATCCACCGTGCAGGACGTGACTACACTGGAGCATTACTCGGCCTATATTCAGGCACTGAACGCCGGCGAGGTGCTGGTAGCTATTGAAGATCCTGAACAGGGAGGCATTGCTGGTTATGAGCGGAATCGGTAGGAGATACCCCCAGTCCTAACGGATTGGTAATCGGCGAACCACCTTTGTTAACGTGAAAAAGCCCCCCGCGTCAACGGAGGGCTTTCTATAAGATTTGAATGGGCCTTTATTGCCCGGGAAGGTTACTGAATAGCACCCTAAACATAAGTAATCTTACCCACTTTCCGCATATGTTGAAAACACGTATACCAATTAAGGAAATGCATGTGCGTCAGTTCGTTGTCGCACGTTATGGAAACAACACGCCCGTCATTGACCTGACCAAAAAATCAATGCTCGGTGCCCTGACCGAACTGGCCTGTGAGAAGGTCGGCTTCAGGCATGTGCTGCCCAAGGCAGACATCGACGAGAGCATTTCGATTACCCTGCTGTACCCCGATTCGCTCAAGAATCACTTCATCCACCCCGGCAAGCTGGAGTTGGTCGCCAAGATGCTGAATTACGTGTTCACGCAGGCATTTCTGGAAGCCATTGAAACAGCCGTTATGCTGGGCATCTCCGACTACGAAGCGGTGAACATGTTCATGGAACGGTATGGCATCACTGAAGAAATGGTGTCGGCCGATACTCTACGCAAGAAGTGGCGGGACCACCAGAGGTATATGACCAAAAAAGTAGCCTGTCTGATGCAGACTGCCTAAAAATAAAGTTGGTGCAGTTGTTCGCCTATTTTGATAGGGTACTCACCAATTTTGCCAAGTTATTCACTCGTTTGCGAATTTGTTCACGCGGAAAAACCCGCTTGATTAATCATACAGGCCCTTTCCTACGTAGGAAAGGGCCTTTTTTGCGTCCTACTTTTTGGCTGACAGAAGGGCCTACTTTGCCCCATGAACCCCATTGACCGGATATCTGTCATTCCTGCACTATCGAACCAGCACGGTCAGGCAAATGTGCCCGGACTTCGTCGGCTTTGGCTGATGGAAGTCCGGCATTTGCTGGGGATGACCGACCCGCGCACGATACCCGGCTGTATTGGTAGCACCTGGATACTTTCCCCGCAGGGCCTGCAACTCAGTGAATCGGCACTGATTCAGGAATTCAAATTTCCGGCCGACCGGGGCAGCTATACCCAGAAGGCGGCTGTGGGGGTTTGGGGCGTTGGCTACGATCAGGCCCTGACGCTGGCCATTCCCCGCGACCATCCAACCACCGCCCTTATTGTGCAGCGCATGACTGGCCGTAAATGGGTTGCCATTTATCAGGATGCCAACGACCAGCTGCGGGTGATCGGCAGTCCCAAACAACCGCTTCGGTTTGCTGCGGAACAGAAGACCTCGCCCAATGCCTGGCAATTCAGCTGGACGTGCCAGACCAGACAGCCCGCCTATACCCTCAATGACGATGGCCTGATACTTGGCCTACTCGGGGCTGACTTCTCCTTTGGATTCTCTTACGACTTTTTCTCTTAGACTATGGCAGCGGACGGTACCGGTATCAAAAACGATATCGACAATAACTTGGCCAACAAGGGCTATCGTGGCATACGCATAACCAGCGTAATCACGGCCCTGAAAAATACGGTGGATTGGGTCACCTCGGCGATCAATAGTAACCTCTCGACCTGGCTCAAGGCCAGCGATGGCACACCCAGTGGGGCGGTAGCCGATGTAATCTATCATACCGGCAAGGTGATTGTTGGCAGGACGACGGACGACGGCAGCGGGGCGATTATGCAGGTACAGGGCGTAACGAGTTTGATGGGTACCCAGTTTCGGGGTGCCGCCATTCCATCGGCAGGTGCGGGCGTAGAGGTGCAATACGGAGCGGTCCCGAATTCTGGTTCCATCTACGTATACGACCGAACGGCAGGCGCATACAAGCCCTTGCTCATCGACGGCAGTTACATTTTATTAAACAGCGGTACTGGTGGATATGTCGGCATCAACGTGGCGATTCCCCTGGAGCGGCTTCATGTGCTGGGAAATGCGCTGTTGGACGGCATGTTGCGGTTTCCTGATGTGGTTGCCAGTCGTAAAATCGCCTTGTACGGTGGCAATACAAACGACAATCAGTTTTTCGGGTTCGGGGTTGATTCCAATGTTTTACGCTATCAGGTAGGTGGACCAACGGCCGGCCATGTGTTCTATTCAGGGGTATCACCAGCCACGTCGCTCGAACTCATGCGTATTCAGGGAGATGGCAAAGTGGGTATAGGAAAAACGGTACTAACCTATGGCTTTAACGTTTCGCTAAATAATCCGCAAGATGGCGGTCTATTGCTGATTGAAAATGCAAGATCCACGGCGGGCCGAACTGGCACAAAAATCATATTGAGCACCACCGGGATTGCAGCCTGGAGGATGGGTTTGTCTGGAGACTTGGATGCCTTTGTCATTGAGGGATGGGGTGGTGGAGCGTATCCCGAACGCTTACGGATTGATACTAACGGAAACGTGGGTATCAATATATCGGTGCCTACCGTCAAACTGGACGTTCAGGACAATAATCCGGCGTCGGGTATCATCGCCCGCCTGATCAACCCCCGCGCTACCGCAGGCCGAACGGGGGTGAGACAGTCATTTCATCAGGAGGGCGTAGCGATCTGGCGTATCGGTCAGCCCGCCGATACTGATGCATTCATTATTGAAGGCTACCAGGGCGGTGCGTATCCTGAATATTTACGGATAGATACCCTGGGTAATATGGGGTTAGGTGTTTCAGCGCCAACCTCTAAACTACACCTCAAAGCATCGGCAGGCCATTATCAGTTTCGGCTGGAAACGCCCTACACACCAACTTCCAGTGCAGATGCTAACGGAGCGGTGGGCCAGGTGGCCTGGGATGCAACTTACTTCTACATCAAAACCGCAGCAGGCTGGCGACGTACACCCTGGGGCGCTGCCTGGTAATCTCACTTTTAATCAATACACTCAATGAATGCTATTGAAAAACCGGTCTCTAACGAACCCATTACGGGTTTTGCACGGGTAGCCCGTCATGAGAATTTTGTTATTCTGGCTGACCTTGACATGGTGCAGCAGGTGCGGGTGGTCACCATGCACGAAAGTGGCAAACCGCTCCTGGAAGTGATAGCTGCTGATGAATCACTGTCTGCTGAGCAGAAACAGGTCATTGGGCAACGCTATGCTGATCAAGTGGTCACGCGCCAAACGGCGGGCGCTTTCGTTAATGCGCAGGGTCAGGTAGTTGATGCCGACACGCCGGATGCGATCAGCCAGCGCGATTATTTCCAGGCCATTACGCTGGGTGATCTCAAAAAACTGGGGTTGCCTGTTACCGATAAAACGTCTGTCATCGGGTTGATCTACGCCATGATGGGCAATGAAATTGGCAACATCGATGCGCGTGGTCAGCTATGACACAGCCCATCATCGTTCGCTATAAGGAAGAAGATCTCGTGAAAGCTGATCGGTGGGAGCTATGGCGGTCGGTGACGTATCAGACCAGGGCGGGAAAAATCACGGTGCCCAAGGGCTTTACCACTGACTTTGCCTCAGTACCAATGGTGTTGTGGGGGTTCTTTCCGCCAATTGGCCGACATAACCGGGCGACGGTACTGCACGACTGGTGGTACGATAACCGGTTGTTTGAGGAAGAAGTTGGTGAGAAAGTGGCCCGTCGGATGGCCGATATAGAGTTATACGAACGGTTGAAGGCTGTAGAGCCGCATAAGCCCCTGCGCAATGTGTGCATGTACCTCGCCTGCCGGTGGTTTGGCCGGCGCTGGTGGGTCAATTAGAGATTTGTTAAGGTGGGCGGTCGGCCGCTGCCGTTAATGAAAGCCTGTTGCCGCTGGTAACAGGCTTTTTTGTCCTATTGATTGGCTATTTGGCCCGTGATGTTTGTATCGTCTTAATCTACGACAGCAAGCATGACGGGTTTTTCTTTTGCAGGACAATGGTACATCGAACCGGGCTATGCTGAGCGCATGGAACAGGTTATTCGGCCCCGGCTCGAAGCTGGGAAAGACCCTTTTCCGGCTTCACTGCTTACGCTCAATCCTCCCATCGACGCTAAACTGAGCCGCAACGAGCAGTGGGTGGCTGATTACTTCCGGAATGAGGCTGGAGTTGGCATTCTGCCGATCAACGGAGCCATGTCACGCTCCGGAGAGATGTGTTCGTACGGCAACGAAACGCTGATGTCCTGGCTCGACATCCTGAGCCGGGATGATAACACCAATGCCATCGTACTGAAGATCAACTCGCCGGGTGGTACGGTTGACAGCACCAGAGCGTTTGCCGATGCGGTTCGAAAGGTGCAGAAGCCAGTTGTTGCCTGGACACCCTTTGCTGCCAGTGCCGCCTACTTCGTGGCCAGCCAGTGCACTGAAATTATGGTGGAAGATCAGCTGGTTGGTGGGGTAGGCTCAATTGGGGTGCTGATGATTCTGGCCGACCAGTCGGGTGCGCTGGAAAAGCAGGGGATCAAGGTGCAGATCATCCGGGCCGATGGCAGTCAGCACAAAGCCCTCATTAATGGGGTAGAGCCGGTTTCGGATGAAACAATGGCGGACCTGAAGGCGACCCTGAATGCCTGCCGTAATGAGTTTGTGGGCTACGTCCGGCGCGGTCGGGCGGGCAAGATTACCAGTAATGAGGTCTTCAGCGGCAAAATGTACAATGCTTCTGATGCGGTTCGGCTGGGCCTGGCTGACCGTAAAGGCACCCTACAACAGGCCGTTCAACGCGCAATTTCCCTTTCTAAATAACGATGACCAAACCAACAAAAACAGTGGCGGCTATAGTAGCCGCCTTGTTTCCGACTAGCGAGAAGGCTATTTCGGAGAAACTCACCCAGGAGGAGTTTAACGCCTTCGCCACTGAAGCGCAGGAAACGCAGGAACGGCTCGACGCGCAAGCTACCGGTAATCAGGCCGTGGCGGATGATCTGACCGCAGCCAATGCCAGCTTGACCCAGGCGCAGGCCGACCTTGCTACTGCGACGGCAGCCCTGGCCACTGCTACTACGGAACTGGCCACTGCGAATGCGACCATTGCGACCCTGACGCCCAAGGCAACGGCCTGGGATGCCCACAAAGCCGCACTCGCCGGTGCCGGTGTTACCGGTGATTCGACGAACGGCAAGACTGGTAAGACTACCACCGATTCGGGGCTGTCGGCTAAAGATCAGGCACACCTGGAGCGGCTGACCGAACTGAAAGCCAAATACCCCGGGCTGATGGCCGACATCGACGTACCGGCTCAGGAAGCTTAATCGTCCCTGGCGACACTAATTTTTCATTCACGTTTAACTGTTTCATTCAGTGGCTACTACGTCTCTCGATCTCAGCAAATTAGCTGAAAAACTCAAGGAAAACATTGCGGACTACTCGCAGATTTTCCTCCTGAAGCAATCCAATGGCTTCAACATCAAGCAGGACCGCCTGTTTACAGGCTTCCAGGTTCGCGATAAAGTGCCCCTGATCCGGGCCAGCAGCGACCCAATGGTACAGCCAGGCCGCAAAGGTGGAACACCCAACTTTAAGGGCGGTGTATCGATGGCCAACCGCTGGGGTATCCTGCTGCCATTTCAGGTCAATCTGAAACTGGATGAGGTGCAGATCTACGCCTGGAGCAAAACGTATCTGGCCAAGCGTCAGGTAACCGACTCGTCGGACATCTATTCGTTTCCAGCCATTAACTGGTACATGGAGCAGGTAACCCGGCAGATTGGCAAGGACGTGCACGGTGCGATCTACAAAGGGGTACACAACCCGACCGGCGACAGCGGTGTGGATATTACCGATGGTTTGGACCTGTTGTTCGATCAGGGTTATGCCACGTCGGGTGCCGGTTTTGTGGGTGACATCCCGGCCGACAACATGGTGACCGCAGCTGCGACCATCAACCAGGCTAACGTGCTCACGGAGATGCAGGCCCTGGCGATGCGTTTCTTCGAGGTGATGGACGAGCCGTTGGAAGAAGATGGTGTAATGGCCATTGACCCGCTGCTGTACGCCCACATGATCAACGCACTGGCGGCTCAGCTGAGCAACGGTTCGCAGATCGTTTTCCGCGATCCAAGCGGGGTGTACCGGTTGTCGATTCTGCCGAACGTATCCATTGAGCCCCGCTCGTGGCTGAAGGGTACCAGCAAAATCTTTATGACCGTGGTGGGTAACCTGGCGGTACTTGGACCCGAAGATACCACTGAGGATATCCCAAGTATTGACATCGAGAAGGCTGACCGGAACATCAAAATCTTTATCGATGGCGAGTTCGGTATCAACTACTGCGATGGTCGGATGCTGTTCATGAACAGTAAATAGTAGCCGGTCTGGCTATGCTGATTAATGGGTCATAATGCCGGGAATGTTCAGTTTGCCGAGTCTTCAACTTCACTTTTTATCTTTTTCACAATGAAGCGTTTACGGATTATCAGTTCGATTTTGTTTGCCCTGTTCATCGTGGCCAGCGTACTGGCACCGGCTGAAGTACAGGCGATGGTACCGCCCTCGGTGCATGATTTGTTTTTTGGCCCGGATGGGGTCACGCTGGCCGCGGGTACGGTAACCTTCGCCGGTATTAGCCGCAAGGCCCGGGGTGGCGATAACCTGGGTGGTCTGAAGAAGATTGTCTTGTTTGCCGAAGATGACTTTACCGATGATTGGCCCAAGAAGTCGGACATTACTGACGGCGTTTTGTCCATTGCGCCACCGCTGAAAGTAGGGGTAGTGGGTGCTGTCCTGAAATTCGACCTCAACACGGCCCGGGCGAAATCGGACCGTAAAGGCGATCTGGGCTATCAGAATGTGGGCGTGAGTGGTGAATGTAAGTTCGCTGGTTATGAAGCTGCTCAGATGGCCGCTATCGACAAAACTTTTAACCAGGGTGGCGTTGCCATTGCGTACTACAAGAATGGTATGCGCAAAGTGTTGGGTACGAGCTACGAGCCGTTGATGTTTGAAGATTCGACTGATTCAGGTGCTAAGGCGGACGATAAGCTCCAGATCGACTTCAAATTCAAGGGCGATGGCTACGCCTTCCACCCGCCAGTACTGGCTGATACGGTGGTGATTCCGCTGCCGGCATAGTAGCAGGCTACATACCCTTATAATGGGCCTCTCTCCACCGAGAGGGGCCTTTTTTCTTATCATGGTAAATCGCAGGAAGAAAATGTACCAGGTCAAAAAGGAATACCTCGGCAAAGTAAAGCTGGAGGACGGCAAGGGTTCGACCCTGCTCGACGAGCATACAACTCAGGACGTGCTGGCGAAACTGCACAACACATCGGTGCTGGGAAAAGGATTTATTGAATTAGTGGCTGCCACTGCCGCAGCTGCACAAACTCTCGACAATGGGACTGGAAAGTAAGAAGATCGACAGTACGTTGAAGCAACTCGAAAACGCTGCCAAGGGCGCGGTTCGGTCGTTAAACGAAATGACCAATAATGAGTTTAAGGGGTCTGTTCTGGAGAAAGACCCCCTGGCCAACATTGGGTCAATAGCCTTCATTCTGCAAACAGCCAAAACGCAGGCGGCTGCTAATGCCAGGTACGAAGGGCTGAACGAAGACGAAGTGGCCCAGTTGCAGGAAGCGGAACGGGAAGCTGAGAAAGAGGATCTGCAAAAGTTGGTGCAGGAGAAGCTGGCTGCCCGTCAGCCACAGGAGCCGGAAGCCGAAACTCCTGAAATACCTGATAGTGACCAAAATCAATAGTCGCCGTCAAAAACCACGAAAGCCCCGTTTGGAAACAGACGGGGCTTTCTCGTTCTTTGCAGGGCTAACTTCTGTTTATTCCCGAGTACGACCAACCGGCCAGTGTTCCAAGACACGGCCGGTTGGCACGTTGATGCAAGTTCAACACGGTCGTCCTCGGGCGGAAGTTAGCAGTGACCAACCGGCTTCATATATGCCCATCCCTGCACCTGCCTGCTTTACCGATTTTCGGGAACACCTTCACAGTGCCGGCATCGATGCGGCTTTCCTGAGTTTAACGCTGGAGCAGTATTTGAACCTACCGGCCAATATGCCTCAGCAGGACTGGTTTATGGACCCCCACGATGATCACCAGGCGTGGGCCTTCCGGGAAGCCATCAACACGTTTCGGGGAATGGTGGAGGAAAAACCGGAGGAGGGGAATGGGGATGAGGATGAGTAGCTCCAACCCGACGCTGGTGACTGGAATGATTAAGAAAGATAACCCGCTATAGTTTCCCACGATAGTTCACCTTTCAATGTCTTTTCAGTGAGTGTTTTGATAGCTTCCTTCTTGAATTCGGTCAGCAGATCCTTTATCAAATCAATGCTGAACTTGCGGGATTTAGCCCAAAACTTATTCAGTTTGGCAAAAGTCTGTTTCTTCGTAAGTTTAGTCAGGATACCCTTTAACGATTTAGCATCCTCGATCAGGTTGTCAAGCTCAAAACTTTCCCGCACGTTAGCCGATTCTTTGTGGCTTTCCAGCTTCTCTATTGCTTTGTCGATGTACTGTGCTAATAGTAACTGTTGTGGCATGTCGAACGCACTTGTGTCTGCATCTTCATCTGCGGTTTGAAAAAAACCGGCAAACTCATGCTCATAATTTTTCACGAATGGGTCATTGTCGTAGATAGTTGGCGTATCGGCGTAGGCTTGAAGGATATTCAACCACACTTCTAGTCTGTGAGCTAAACCGTCTATGTTGACCAGTTCCTCGGATGGAAAATTTAGGTTATAATTCATAGGCTTATACCTGATTCGAAAATTTCCGCTTTCGTCCTGAAAACCGCACTCGAAGGAAAAACTGTTGTCAACAAAAGCATCTTTATCGAATAGCACTAAAGCGAAATTAGGGCTATCTATGGGGTCAAAAAGATGCTTATGTTTGTCAAGTATTGGTTGTATCTTCTGCCACACAGCCACAGGTATTGTCTTTTTCATTAACTTTTCAATAGTAAAGTGATTAGTGAAAAGCCCATCAGGTCGGGAAACTTGGGTAGGCTATTTGTTTTGGCAAGTTAGCCAAAAGGGGCGTTCAATTTGGCACACGAAACCCGCCGAGCAATCATTCTATGGCTGTTCACCCAACATTAGCGACGTTTTCACCTTCGTGGAGCCGGATGCTGTGCGCGTCCTACTGAAACCGGCCAACGCCGGTTTTTTTTGTGTCAATGAATCTTCAGAGCCAAATACGCCAGCAGCAGTCGACTGTTCAAATGCTTGAGAAGTTGGTGAAAGCCAAACGGTGCAGTCAGGTCGAAGTAGACCAGGCTAAGAGTCGGTTAGCTGACCTTCAGCAGCAGGAGTCCTTCAAACCGGCTTATCCCGGATTGCAGCCAGCGACCCAGTGGCCACTGGTAGCACCTGCCCCGGAGCCAGTACCCACCGGCCGCGTGCTCGAGGGCGATGAGTACATCAGCATTCAGGCTGACCTATCCCGGCAGGCTGACCTGCTAAACCGGAAGATGGCCGACCTCAGCAACAAATTGCACCAGGTACCGACCGGCGCGAATTGCCCCGAACTGACCCGCCCCATTCTCCAGTTGAAAGCGGAAATCGAAACGGTCTGGGACAAGAAGCGCTACATCGAGCGGAACCGGGTACTACCTGAGGAGCCAACACCCGGCGCTGATCAGGCCGAGCGGCCATCAACCCTGGAAGATGCCGGCCGGTTTGAGTTGGCCTATCAGAAACGGCGGCTGATCGATCTGCGCTCGAAGCTGAAGCGGAAATTGGCTGACCCCAAGGCTAAGCCGGGCAAGCGGTATGAATGGGAGCAGGAACTGGCCAAAGCGGAACTGGAGATTTTGGAAATCGACGTAAAACTGGGTTAGCACCGCATTACAATGGAACAATTAGTTTGGAGTACACAGCCGCGTCGGGTAATCGACCTGCTGCCTTACGAGTATAACCCTCGTAAGATGACGGCTCAGCAGAGCAGGAAACTGCGTGAATCGCTGGAGAAATTCGGGTTGGTAGAAATTCCCGTTATCAATTTTGACGGTATTTTACTCGCAGGTCATCAGCGCTGCAAGGCCCTTGTTCAGTTAGGCAAAGGCGATGATGTGGTGGACGTGCGCGTCCCGAACCGACAACTTACCGATCAGGAGTTCAAGGAGTACAACATTGCCTCCAATGCCATTAAAGGTGATTGGGTGGATGACATTCTGCGCGAGCACTTTGATGATGTCGATCTGGCTGATTTTGGGATTAGCCTGGCTGAAATGGAGGATCTGCACGAGCAGGCCGCAGCTAAGGAGGAAACGCCCGAAATGCCAATTGTTCAGAAATTTTCGGAGCAGTACAATGCGTTTATCATTGTCTGCACCAACGCCATCGACGAGAACCACGTGGATGAGTTATTGAAGGTGGATACGGCGAAAAGTTACAAGAGCGAGCGGGTAGGCCGGACCAACGTAATCAGTGCTAAACAGTTCATGGAGGCATGGAAGTCTGCAAAGTTGTAATTCCCTCACACAAGCGGGCCACGCGGGTTCGAACGACATCGGTGGTCGATCATGCCATTATCTGTGTGCCAGAAAGCCAACTGGCTGCTTATCGGCTTTGTAATCCCAGGGATGAAATTGTTACCCATCCGGATTCGGTTGTAGGCCTGGCCAGGAAGCGGGATTGGATTGTGCGGCACTTCGGCGACGTGTTCATGCTCGACGATGACATTGATACGATGCAGCGGGTGTATACCGAACCCGGCGAGCGGTCAGCGGTGGACCCAGCGACGGCCTATGAACTGATTCAGGTGGCGGCCGATGCCTGCCGTCAGGCTGGAGCCTTTTTGTTCTCGTTCGCTCACGTGCCGGCACCGGTGCTCTATAATCCGATGAAACCCCTTGATTTGGCCGGATACCATACGGGCTGTGCGCATGGAATACTATCAGGCTCTAAGCTGTGGTACTCGTCTGATATTGCGGTGAATGAAGATTACTGGATTAGTTGCCTTAACGCTTACGAGCACCGCCACAGCTGGAAGGATACCCGGTTTTACTTTCAGCAGAAAGACACCTTTGTAAATCCGGGCGGGCTGTCGGAGTTCCGAAATGTGGCAGCTGAGGAGCAGGATTTCAATATGCTCCAGCGGGTTTTTGGGAAAGAAGTGGTTACTTTGAAAAAGTCGAGTGCTAAATCAAAGTTGAAGCACCCGTTTCAAAAAACCTTAAAACTACCCTTTTGAACAACAATGAGTAAGCGAGTATTTGTAAAAAATTACAGCTACCTGAAGGAAATAATGGGGGA
The DNA here is from genome assembly GCA_964251665.1 of uncultured Cytophagales bacterium. GTDB lineage: Bacteria > Bacteroidota > Bacteroidia > Cytophagales > Spirosomataceae > JBBQLG01. The sequence goes on along the minus strand of CAXUKO010000007.1, from coordinate 22,576 downwards.
TGAGCAGAGTGACATTTACCGGAACGCTGGTGAGGTAACAGATGCTGCCCAAGAATTTTTTGATAATGGTGGTCAGCCAGAGGAAGGGTATGTGGCTATAGCTTACAAGTGCAAACCCGAACTGATGGACGGTGAAGTCCTTTTTCGTTTTGTTGAAGAAACGTCTGAAGCTATCTATTTAGAATTCGAGTCCACAGTTAGCTAACGAACATGTATAACGGTTGTTGATTGTGAAAATGAATATCCATTGCCCCCGACCATTCCGGTTCGGGGGCTTTTATTTGGTTAAGTTGCACCGGATTTTAACCCAAACGTATGTCACAATCTGGAAAACTACTTACTATCATTTTCGCCCTGGAGCAAAGCGATAGCATCACCCCTTTAGAGAATGTCATCCACCAAGATGAGGTCAGTTTTTACCCTACTTTTCAAACGGGTGATCAAATCGATTTTAGCATTGCTCAGAGTGTTGAATCTGGTGTTAATCTCAACGAGAAGAAGTACAAGGTTGTAAGAACAAGGTTCAGCGTAAATGTTAATAGCGGTTCACGGTTTGAACACATGAATACAAGTGAGTTGAGCCTGATCGTTTACCTGAAGGAAGTGCCCCGAAAGCCTGATGGTGATTTTGATTACAGCTTCATTTAATGATTTTAAATTGAGGATAGCCCGGCCAACTGACCGGGCTATTTTTATTTGGCAGCAGATCTGCTGTAAACCTCAACGGCCGTCAACTGTACAGAAGATTATTCGGAAAATCGGCCCGCTGCGGCTTCCGATCGGGGAGTAAAATATAGGTAAAAGGGGAAAATATATCAGAATAGGCGCATTGTCTATCCGTTCTGCTGGGAGAAGTTTACAGAGTTCAATAACTAATAACTCTGTTAATAATGTCAGCGAAAGCCACTTACCTGCAACGCCACCAGGGCGCCACCGAAGCCGATTACGCCAGCTTCTCGACCAACGTAGGTCACAAAATTGACAACTCGCACAAGCATCAGCAGCTGCTGCGGTTTGCGATGAAATTCATGCCCCCCACAGTCATTCCTGAGTTCTTTGAGCCCAGCGAAGCCGACGATCTGCTGCGGACAACCAGTGAACACCCGCTGGAACTGGCCAAAATCTATTTGGACCTGCTGCTGGAGGAACGCAATGATTACAGCATGGAGGGGGCAATCAATGACTGCCTGCGGCCATTTCCCAAAGATGATTTCCTGCGCTGGGGTGATAAGAACTGGCTGAGCGACGTGGCCAGCTCATGGTTCCACAAGGAAGGTATCGCGCTCGACGCGCAGGCCATGGAGATCAGCGAGTACTTCAGCGGTGAGGTTACCGAGAATGACCTGATTGAGTACGTGCGGATGTGGAAGCCGGGCCGGTACCGGACGGTGTTCCGCCGTCAGCTGGATGAGCTGGAAAGCCGCTGGTTTAATCTGTTCGGCTTCAAACTATCCCGGAAATACGCTGAGAGTTTGACCAGCCTGATTGAGACCACTGCCACTGAAGAAATTGCCGTCCCGTTCTAAACCAACCCAAGCCCCTCAAACGAGGGGCTTTCTCATTTTACTGCAATGCCAAAATCGACCGACGTGCCGCACGAACTGCGGGCACTCAATAAGCTATTTTCTGAAAAAGACTATAAATGGGATTACGCTGACTCATTCCGGGATTGGGTGGACTTCCTGACCGAATCGTTTATGCCAGTGCGTCAGGGCATTTACGAGCAGCTGAAAAAGAAACACGGCGACCTGGACTGGTTCGTGCGTATGACTCACGAATGGGTACGGGTGCAACATCAGCAGATTGTTGGTAATAACGACTGGTATGACGCGCTCGGGACATTCTACGAGGTACTAGCCAGCAATGGCAAACGTCAGATCATGGGTCAGTTCTTCACGCCCCCGGACCTGTGCGACCTGATGACTCAAATGCAGGGTGTGAATGATTCCATCAAAGGGAAGGGCCTGACGGTAAACGACCCGTGCAGTGGCTCCGGCCGTATGCTGGTATCGTTCCACGCCCACGCGCCGGGCAACTATCAATTCGGGGCCGATCTGGACCAAATCTGCGCAAAGATGACGGCCGTTAACATGTGTCTGCACGGCTGCGTCGGCCAGGCTGTCTGTATGAACTCACTTGACCCGGATGACTGGCGGTTTGGCTATCATATCAACCGTAAGCTGGGTCATACGGGCATCCCGACCATCGAACCGTTGACAAAAGAGGAATGTAGGGTGTGGCGGGGCTGGCAGCAGGAAAAGGTGGAATGGGCGGCCCGAAAAAAGGTGCAGCCTGATCTGCCACCACCGGTGCCCCAGGCAGCCAAACCGGTGGCAATTCCGGCCAAATATGCCGGTCAGATGAGTCTATTTTAGGCTCGATTGTGGAAAAATATATCAGAATCGACGCATTGTCTATCCGTTCTGCTGGGAGAATATTACAGAGTAGTCAGCCACTCAAAAACCCCTGATTACAAGCAAGGAATGTTCAAGAAACCGAAGTTTGAGAACCCCAAAATGACCAAGAAAAAGAACCTGTTGCGCCTGGTGATGAAGGAAGCTCACCGGCTCTGGAAAAAGAAGATCTGGCTGTTTTTCGGTGAGTGCCTGCGCGATGCCTGGATGAATATCCGGTCGGGCATGCGTCGGAAAGCGATTAATGTGGCTCAGGTGAGCCTGTTCTAAACGAATGAGGCCCAGCGCGCGAACGCTGGGCCTCTGTCAAATACCAGGAATGTTCAATAACCAATAATCTGACAGTGCGAATGTACGCGAAAAATCGAAAGCTGGGGTCAATGGCCCGCAAAAATGTCCAACGTCAATTAATCTTTATGCCATCGCTGAACCTGGCCGGCCGCTGGATGGAGCAGGCCGGCTTCCAGATCGGGCAACAGGTACGGGTATCAGTCACTAATGGGAAAATCACAATCGAGCAATGAGCAAATACGATATAAAGACTAAAAAGGGGTACGATTTCTTTGAGGTTTCGAGCGCCATGCAGAAGTCGATTCGGCGCGGAATTGAGGATCAGGCTATGTTTTGGGCGGTTGAACTGTACGATTCTGGCTTTTCTGAGTACGTTTGGAAGCGGCTGCGCATCATGAGCAGTGAGGATGTTGGTTTAGCTGAGCCAATGATGCCCGCAACCATTTGGGCGCTGTACGAGTCGTTCCGTGAGCAGGCCAAGAAAAAGGACGATAAGAACGAGCCACAGCGCCTGTTTATGACCCACGCCGTACTGCTGTTGTGCCGCTGCCGAAAGTCCCGACTGATCGACTGGAGCCTGATTTATCACTGGCTCACCCACCCCTTTAAAAAGCCCGACGTGCCCGACTTTGCTTTCGACAAGCATAATGCCCGAGGACGGCTACTTAAACGCAGCTGGGCGCATTTCTTCGACGAAGGCACCCTGCTGCACCCGCATTGCGATGTGGAGGGTGAGGGTGAGATGCGGATACAGGCCATGAAGGCGATTAGCGACCCGAGTAGTAACAGCCTGTTTGATTAATGTCCTACCAACCTGAAAAGCTACCCTGCATCATTGCAGGGTAGCTTTTTTTGTATGTCAACTGAACTCAGCCCCAAAGCCTCAGACAAGCTCGACAAGTTTCGAGATCATTTACTGCACCGCACCCCGCTTAAGCCATCGGAGTTGGAAACGCTGGAGAAATACCGAAAATGCTTCGGCTGGCGGTGTAAGCTGTTTTCCCCGCAACAGGTGGTCAGTATGCTGATGCAGGAATACAACCTGCGCTACTCCCAGGCTTACCAGCTAATGGCTGAATCCTCTAAACTGTACGGCAAGGTGGAGGATATCGACCGGGAGGGCACCCGAAAAGTGCTGATTGAAGGTCTGTACGTGGCCATGTCGATTGCGGTGAAGGAAAAGAATGCCGATGCCATCATTGCTGCGACTCGGGAGATTGCCAAACTCTCCAAAGTGCATGATGAACAGTCACCCCTGACCCCTGATGAGCTGATGCCGGCGCGGGTGGCCAAGTACGTGCAAAACAACGTGGTTGTGAATAATTACGGTTCGGAGGGCCAGCCGAATGAATAAGGAGGCCATTATTCAACTCAACGCCAAGCAACTCGAATTTCACCAGGCCGCTACCAGTAACCAGGCGGATTTTATGAAGGATGATATTGCCTACCAGGGTGGTTTTCGGGCGACATTTCAGGGGGGTAGGGGTTCGGGGAAGTCCAGAACGCTGATTCACCTGTTGGCTGAATCGGCCTTCCAGCTCCCCAGGGCGAAAGCAGGGTTAGCCGGTCTGACCTACCGGCAGGTTCAGGACATTATCCTGTCTCAATCGAACGCTGTCTTCGAGGAGCATGGCTTGTATGAGTACAACTCAAAAACCGGCTTTGGGCATTACGTCATTAACCACCGGCCCCCGGAGCACTGGAAGCAGGCCCTCAATACAGTCAGAACCTATGATAACTGCCTGGTATTCGCTAATGGCTATACTGTGCAGTTCGTATCTGCTGATCGGGAGGAAACCATACGTGGTGCCAACTTCGACCAGTTGTTTATCGACGAGTCGGCGACCATTAAAGAGCCGTTTTACAACAAGGTACTGCGGCCAACGGTCCGGGCCAACAAGCACGTTTATAAAGATCCCCGTCCCGGACGCAGGAATTTCAATCACCCCCTACACTGGCTGATTGCTGATTTTACGTCTGCTCCCTGGCTCCCCCAGGGGCAATGGGTCTATAAAACGGAGGAGCTTCAGAAAGCTAACGCCAGTAAGTACTACTTCCTGGAGTCTACCGCCTACGATAATCTGGCCTTTTTGCCAGGTTCGTTTATCGAAGATCAGCGCGAGGCCTGCGGGGATGAGTTGACGTTCAATATCGAGATTCTGAATCACCGTTTGACAAGGGTTAAAAACGGCTTTTACCACAGCCTGGATGCCAGTAAGCACACCTACTCACAGGGCTATGGGTACGAATTTGATGATGTAAAACGGCTCTACGTACACCAGCGTACGGACTACGACCCCAATAAGCCCCTTGATTCCAGCTGGGATTTTAACGCTGAATTTACGTCCATGCTCATTGCACAGGACCATACTTCAGAGTACCGCTTTATTGATGCGATGTATGTTAAGGAGGCTACTGAATCCCTTGTCGAAAAGCTATGTGCTGACTTCTTAGCCAAGTATGCTACCCATCGTAAAAAGGTTATAAACATCTATGGCGACAATGGAGCCAACAAGCGTGACGCTGGACGCAACAAGACATACTTCCAACTCATTAAAGCAGCCTTGACAGCGAAAGGTTGGACTGTTGTGGATAAAGTACAGGACTCGTACCCAGCCTATCATGTCCGGTATCGCGTCATTAATTCATTGCTTCAGGAGACGAATGTTCGATTGCCCAAGATTCGCATCAATGAATCGACTTGCAAGCCGCTACTCATCTCCCTCCAGAACGCGCCCATCGACGGCACTACCTACGAAAAGATCAAGCTCTCTGAACGTGACAAAGCCTTACCTCAGGAATACGCCACGCACTTAAGTGATGGCTTCGATTACATTCTATTTAAGAAATTCTCAAAATACGTTGCACACAACGGCATCCGCACCGGTGGCATCGTGATTCGCTAACCATGCATGCCGACCGCCCCCAAGTGGTCGGCATATATTCATTTTTTGTGATTTGGCGGTCGCCGATTCCGCTATAGTGCGGGCAGTCTTCTCTTAGTACACCGGAATAAAATGCCCCCCGCCCGGACCCAATTCATTGATTATGAATTTCATTGGCGGCTAACTGACCGGAAAAGCCCGGAAAACAGCCCCTAAAAAGTTTCGTCCTACCGACCCGGATGCCCAAAGTCGAATATTGTCCAAAAAAACAGGATGGGATTCGGCATTTATCTCTCTCAGGTCATTCACGAATACCGGGCAAGCGGCACCAGTGGCCACTCACCGGACATGGATTTTACCTATCGGAAAGCCGACGGCAGTTTTGGCGAGAAACGGCGGGTTCGACGTCGATCCGGTGAAAAGCCGGTTGAGAAAAAGGACCTGACCAGCATCAAAGTCGAGAATCGTCAGGCCGGAAAGCTACACCTGGTAGATGCTGGCGAACGGGCGTTCGAGCTGCATATCCCACTCCTGGTATCATTCAACGGCAAACTCATTGACCACCGCTTCTAATGATTACAAAACTCGGTACCGCTGCATTCCTGACCAATAGCCAACCAGCTGCTGCGGTCTTCTATCCTGAAGGTAATCAGGATGCCAACAGCGTTAAAGGCACCGTTAAACGCTCGGTCAGAGTAGGGGAGGTTACCTACAAAATCTATCCCTGGGGCTCGAACAACCTGCTGCCCAATGAAATGATCGACCTGTATCGGACCAATGGCGACGTGATGAACCTGGTTCAGACCCGAATCGACTTTCTGTATGGCTCAGGTGTGGGTTGGTTCAGGCACAGCATCGACGGAAAAGACCTGGTAATGACGCCCTACAGCGACGAAAAAACCAAGGCGTTCGATGATAACAACGATTTGCAGGCCCTGGGCAACGGTATACTGACCTACTTCGTCGAGTCGGGCAATGCGTTCATTAATCACAGCCGCGATACCGGCAAGCTGCTGATCACGCTACGGGATAGTCTGACCGTCCGGGCGGTGGAAGCGACTAAAGGTTTTGTGGATACCTGGCTCTTGGCTCCCGACTGGAGCCGACCCAAAAACGCGGTAGCGGTACCGGCCTGGACGGAAGAAACCAAGGATGCCCCGGAAACCATTTACCAGCTCAAACGCCAGCAGACCGGTCAGTTCTACTATGGCTTCAGTATCTGGTGGGCAGCTGCCAAATGGATCAGACTGGCTAACCGGGTGCCTGATTTCCACAATAATGGTCTCGATACCGAGTACAATGCCAACAAAATATGCCGGGTTGCCGATGCCTTCATTGACAAATTCGGCGGGGAAACCGACGAAACGAAAGATGCCTTCCGGGATAAATTCTACAAACAGGTCGATGATATTCTGTTTGGTGGCGAAGGTAAACGGCGGGTAATCTTCGACGAGTGCAGCATTGGCTCTGATGGGAAAATGCAACCCTACATTGAGTTTGAGACCATTCCCAGCAGCCTGACCGGTAAAGAGTACACCGAACTCTATCAGATGGCCGTGACAGCGTTCGCTAATGCGTCAGGCATTCTTTCGGGACTCGCCGGTGTATCCGACGGCAAGATGCTGGGCGGCTCTGGCTCCGAACTGCGCGTGTCGGCCGAGTATCAGCAGTTTTACCGGACACCCCGCGAACGGCAGGCGGTGGAAAGCTACTTCAACCGGGTCATTAAAAAGGAATTGGGCTTGCCGGATGACGTGTTTTTCGGCTTCAAAAACATCTTACTGGAGACGCTCGACAAGGAAAAGTCAGGCTCCAGCAGCAAAACCACGTCCACCGGCAACACGGCAGGCAAGAGCACCCCGCCCCCGACTGATCCCAAGAAGGAAACGACCACCGCTAAACCTGCTGGCAAATGATTCTCAATTCCATCGACTCGTTAAAGTTATACCTGGGCCGGGCCATTAGTCAGGCATCGACGCTGGCATTTATCCAGCCGTATATTCAACTGGCTGAAGATGAATACATCTTACCCGCTATTGGCCGGGAGATGCTGGCCGAACTGGATAGCCAGTACAACGCCAATCCGGTAGCGCTGAGCCCTGCCAATAAATTGCTGATTCAACAGCTGCAGCGCGCGCTGGCTTTCTACACCTATGCCAAATACCTGCCCTTTTCGCTGGGTACCGATGGCGATTTCGGCTTGCAGGAGCAGGGTACTGATAAGACCACGCCGGTGCGCATGGGTGTGCTGGATAAACGGCAGCGGGAATCGGCAGAAAATGCCGCCAATGCCTTGGAAAGAGCCCTGATGTTCCTCCACGAATTTGCGCCCAACTACCCCACATGGCGGCAATCGGAGGCTTATACCACCTCAAAAAAGCTGTTTGTTTACTCGGCCACCGGGCTTACGCACTACCTGCCCCAGGCAGCAGGCAGTTACCGGCTGTTCCTGACGCTCAAACCGTATTTGGATCTGGCTGAGCGCAACGACGTGCTGCCCCTGATCGGTGCGGCTCAATTCGACGCTCTCAAAGCCATCACGACTGGCACTGGTTCGATTACGCCTGAGGATAAACGGCTGCTCGATAAAGTGTGCCAGGCAACGGCTACCGTAGGGTACGCCAAAGCGCTGTACTACCTCAATGTGGTGCAGACATCGGGTGGCAGTCTGCGCGTACTGTCCGATTTCGACGGTATTTACAACCAGAAGGCTGTTGCCCCCCGCGAACTGGAGCAGGCCCAGCGCCGGGCCGATACCGAAGCAGCTGCCAGCCTGACCACGTTGAAAGCATTTCTAACGGCCAACGCTGATCAGTACCCGCTGTATAAAAACAGCGACCGTTTCACCGCTAAGGGGCCCAACGAATTACCTGATAATTCGGGCTACAAAGGCATTTTTCGTATGCACTAACCTCTATTTTTTATGAAACCTAACGATAAAATCAAAGACATGGTCGCTCGTACCGAAGCACCCCGAAGCACGTTCACCGTGCAAAAATCCGAACCTGAAACCAGCCCGGCCGCCGATCTGCTACTGGAGGTCTCTGCGGAAGAAACTGAATTGGCCGCTGCTGAAGAACAGCTTAAGGAGCGCCGGGCCGAACTGGCTGATAAAGCGCAGAAGGCCGCTGAAGCCGTCCGTCAGGGTAAACTCAGCGAATGGCGCCAGAAGATGGACGATGCCGCTGACTATGCCGAAATCGCCAAAGAATCGACCGACCACGAAAAAACGAAGGACTACTTCCGTCGCTCGAAACTGGCTGAGCGCGAAGCGGCCCAACTCGCAGCGGAATTAAATCTGAATGTGCCTTCGATCAGCACCGATGATGCTCCCCGGTCCTTTCAGCTGCTGTCCACGAACAAGGCCATTGTGATGGTCATTGGGCTGTTTCTGCTGTTTGTGGGGCTGACGTACTTTTTTGGTGCCCCCCTGGCCAGTGATCCGGGCAACTCGATGGGTCAGAGTATGATGAACAACGCTCCACTGCGCGCGCTGCTATCCTTCACCCTGACCTTTCTGACGTTCCTAGTATCGGTCTTCTTCATCCGAGTTTGTTTCCCTCAACTATATCGTATATGGCACAATCGAATCGATTCCGAGCGTTCGCTCGACACGTTACTCAACGAGGCTCCCGCCTGGGCCGTATTGCTGGCCTTGCTTGGCTTGTTCTACACGTTCATGCATCTTTTTGCCAGCTACTACCAGGCGATGTACGCATAGACTCGCTGAATAAAAAGCGAATGTGCCTGCTGGAAACCGCTACCAGCCAGCTCTACGTGAAGGAAAAGACCAACCGGAATGATCATCCGCAGATCGACGTCTATTTCCGGGCTATCGGCTGGGCTCATCCTGAGCGGGTAGCGGCCAGTGCCAAACCCTGGTGTGGTGCATTCGTTGGCTGGGTGCTGAAAAAGTGCGGTGTCCAAACGCCAAAGGGGGCAAATCTGGCGGCCGTAGCCTCCTTCGATGCGATGAAGAAAAACAGGGTGGTAACCGGCCGTGTGCTGGCTGGTGATCTGGTCACGTATCGAACCTGGAGCCATGTCGAATTTGTCAGCCAATGGCCGCTTGACCCCCGCATCCGCATCTTCTACGCCAGTGGTGGCAACACGACTGCTGGCAATTCAATCCACGGTGTTTATATCAACATCCCTCGACCCAAAAGCTATGTGCGGAACGTCGTGCGGTTTATCCCTGAATCCTGATGAAGCAAATCTTTACCCGCATACTGGAGTGGCCGGCCTGGGTAATCGGTGCCGTCATTTTCGCGCAGCTGCTGTGCATAGTGGTCAGCCTGGGCCTGAACGCTCACCTGGTCTGGAACCGACTGCATGCCCCGGTAATCAACGGTTGGGCGCTGGACTCGACCACGTACTACAAAAACCTGTACCAACAGGGCAAAATCAATTATGATCTGTTCACCTACCAACAGGCCCACGAAGCACGATTGGGGAAGCTTGACAAAAAACGTCGGGCTCGTTATCGGCATATTGACAGCCTGTCTGCTGATGGCCTTCAGCACGAACTCGACAGCCTGTACAACACCGTCGGACAGCCTGCCAACACCCGCCCGGCTGGTTCCGCGCGGCGGACCGTCAAAACCAATTCTGCTAACCGAGGCCGGGGCGCGTCAGGTCCTCAAGGACCGGGAAACCCTGATATACCTAACCGGCTTAGTCCAATCCCAGGATACCCTGTTGACCCAGCAAAAGGGAGTAATCGCCCGGCAGAACAACCTGATATCGACAATCAACCATCAACAGCAGAAGGCCAGCAACGCCGGCAGCGTGTCGAATCAGGAAGCCGCCGACTACCAGAAGAAATGGCGCGCAGCCAGACGGGAAAACTGGATATGGCGGGGCGCCGTCGTGTTGTATATAGTGGTCAGGTTCAAATTAATCTAAAGTACTGGCGACTGATTGACCGGTTAGCCTACACCTATCCCGATGTGGCCTGGGCCATCAGCGCGGTCGAAACCGGTTATTGGGCACCCCGCGCGCGGATTATGCAGAATCATAATCTGTTTGCCCTGAAGATTAACCGTGGTACGGCATCCCGGAGGCATCCGTGGCTCAGTCTGTATGTGCGTTGTGATGCGTCAGGCTACGCAGTGTATGACAACGAGTGGGATAGTATGGCCGATTACAAAATGTACGAAGCCTACGTAATTCGGAAGCACGGCCTGTACACCCAGCAAGCTTACGTCGATCATATCTGTCGGCGGTTCTGTCCTAACCCGGTGTATCGAGGTCGTTTAGATTTGGCTTTTCAAAACTTGAGAAAGATCAAACCATTGGCCTGATGTCGCAAAACCTGACAAATTTGATTGCTACGCTGGCTGGCCAGGCCCTATCAATGGGTCTGGCCGCTTTCATTTGGCAGTTCTTCCAAAAGAAACTGGAAAAGATCCAGGACCTTGAGCGTCGCCTGCACCGACTGGAGGTACGCGAAGAAATGCGCAGGGAATTTGGTATGGATAAGCCCTGTCAGGAAGGACAACACACCATACCACCCAGACCCACCACAACCCCCCAAAAACCTCATGAAAACCATTGAACTCGCCGGATCGCCGGCCGGCCGTAAGAAATACCAGGTTGCCGAAACCTGGAGCGAACTGACCCCGGAGCAGTACCGCCAACTCATCATGTGTCCCCGGCTATCAGCCAATGGGTCGTATGATACCATCGAAAACGAAGCAGCAGCCTGCCGGGTATGGCTGGGTATGAGCCCAAAAAACTGGGCTGCTCTGCAACTGGCGCACTGGCAGTGGGGGCAGCTGCGGCAGCAATGTGCCTGGCTCTTCAAAACCACGCCAACCGGTAAACCGCCTATCGACACGATTGCCGCCGGTGGTCTTACCTACCACCTGCCTGCCAATGAGTTCGCCGATACATCCGCCGTGGAGTTGTCGTATGCCAACATAGCGTACCTGGCCTTTGCCAATCCGGACGAACCCGATCCGTCCGCACTGGACCGGTTGGTGGCCACGCTGTGCCGGCCACGTCGGACCGACTGGCGCAAGTTCCAGAAGTCGGCAAACTGGAACGGCGACGTGCGCGAACCATTCAACGAGGCCCGGATGATCGAGCACGCGAAAAAGCTGGCCAGACTCGACTTGCCCATGAAGCTACTCGTGCTGGATTACTTCGAGCGGATGAACAATGCGTTCCTGACCGAATACGGTGAGTTGTTCGGGGCTGATAAACAACCCCGCTATGGCGACGGACGCGGATGGGTCATGCTGCTTAAGAATGTGGCTAAACAGGGCTATCTGGGTGATTTCGACAAGGTTTGTCAAACTCCTGCCCACTTACTGTTTGCCACCATGCTCGACGATATGCTCGATGCTGAAGATGCCAAAACCCAGGAGGGGCAAAACCAACACTGATATGATTACGGATCTGCTGAGTCTGACCAATTTCTTTGAAGAAATCGTCAATAACACCCCGTTTATTGCTCACTTTCTGCCACTCTCTAACGGAGAAAAAGCGGTCGATGAGATTTCGGCCTACTATGACAACGACTATAAAGGCACGACTGCCTTTTTCCAGGTCGCTGAAGCGGTTCGTAAAAACAACGGCTCCGGGGTTGAAAGCCTGACATTCTATTGCTCACTGACCGTGGCCGAAAAGCCGCTCGACGTGGGCGCCCACGCTGGCTTGGTCACCCGTGATCAGACGATGAAACTGCTCCTGAACATCCTGGGTCAGATCGAAATCAAGGCTGAAGAAAGCCAGGAAGAGATTGAAGAGCTGGGAGAAAGCTATGAATTGAGCATCGAACCCGCCGAACGGATATTCCCGATCGGGATGCTGGCCAACGTTAACCTGGAAGGCCATTATATTGATATCGACGTCACGATTCCTGCCAGCCACTTGCTTTATCCTGCCTAATGGACGCTTTAGCCTCACTTACGTTTTTACCCCTGCGGTTGTCCCGCAACCCCATTGCCTACGTCCTCGATGCGGCATCGGACAGCATTGTTGCCCGTCAGGATCTGCTGTATCAGCTCAGCCTGAATACGCCTAAAGCCGTTGGCTCCGGAGAGTTCACTGAACTGATCAGTCTGCCCGGTCGGGAACTGCCCAAACGCCAGGAGTTTGGTGCCGATGTGTATCCGGGTGCCGCGTTCGACGTGGGTGTGTTCGTCGATGACTTTCTGAATCGACTGCCACCCGCCCTGGATCAGGTTGCCATCATGACCTGCGCCGAATTGGTGAGCCCGTTCTTCGTTCGTACGCGCGTCACAAACGCCGGCGTGCTGATCGCTGGCACCGATAAGACGCTGCCAATGGAATATGCCCTTAAAGGTGCCCTGTCGGTCGAGCAGTTTGCCGGTTGGCGAGACCAGTTTTTTACAACCTATCAATCCACCGCCCGGCAATTTCTGACCTGGCAACCGTGTGAAAAATGGGTCGATTCACAGCAGCCCGAATGGCTCTACTGGCTGGTCAATGCCACGCCAAAACCCACTGAACTGCGTTTGCGTGCTGAAATCACCTACCTCGACGGTACAGTTGAAACCCTAACGGCTCTTACCGTGCAGACCGTGAGTCAGTACACCGTCTACAGCTTGCCCGTTGGCTATACGGCCCTGGGACTGGCCGCTCGTGAAACGGCGACAGGAAAATACATTCACTCCTACCGGGTATGGGTCGCCAACGAAACCAATGCCCGGCTTAGTCAGGTCAGGACGTATTATATCGAGCAGGACTACCAGCCCAACGTGTTGTACCTGGTGTATGCCAACTCACTGGGTGGTTACGATACCCTGCGCTGCACGGGTCAGGCCAGCCGTGCGCTGACCGTAACAGGTACAGCTGCACAACGTGCGTTAGATCCCAATTACCTGCCAACTACGGCTGAGCTTTTTAGCCTGAACCGTCTGGGCGAGCGTATCCTGACGGTAAATACCGGTGTGATCGACGGTGATGCGGTTGATTATCTGGGCGAAGTGACCCTTTCGGACGAGGTGTACGTGGTAACGCAGGAGGGCTTAGTCTCACTGGTACCAACCGATGCCCCGCTGACCGGCCGCACCGATGGCGAAGACCTGGCCAACCGAACGCTTACGTTCCGGTATGCCAAGAATGAGGTTGGCTATTCGGCGTTGCCTACGCCACCCAAATTACCCGCCCGGGCCACGCGGTGGGTACCTGTCAACACGTTCTGTCTGATCGATGAGCATGGCCTGCGCACGGGTTATATGGCGGCTGCTAAACTGGAGCTTCGGTATGTCGATGATGGTACACTGGTAAAGCCCCTTCGCTCCAAAACCAATACGCCCGGTACAGACGGCTACACCCGGCCGGCCCTCTCATCGGTATGCTCGGTTACCCCCTTTGTCAATGTCCTGATTCAGCAGGCCGGTCGGTACCGGCGCAACAACTGCCCGACTGATCAGGAAGGAGCCGTGGCCACGCTGACCATTCCGGCCGGCACCTACGGAGCCGAAACGGTAGAGTTGCTCAATGCCCGCATCAGTCAGGCCCTGTCGGATATGGATACGCAGGCGTATGCCAATACAAATGGTGCCTGTTTGGTGAATCCAGCTGGGTACGCGACCGCTGTTACGGCCGGTTGTTTCCACTACCGGGGTAACCTACCCGGTCGGTTGGGCGTAAGTTTCAATGGCAATCCAGCAATGGGTAACAGCTGGAGCGTACAGGGTCAGGGCGGAGCCTACATCTTTGCCCAGGGGAGTAATGATCTTGATTTTCCGATTGGCAATAGTGGCAACTGGCTGGTGTTTGTGTATGGAACGCCTAATGTACCAGGCCGATTGCGGGTATGGCTCAATGGTGCTCTGAGAAAAGACGTCTCGTTTACCTACAACAACGACGGCTTTGAACTGCATAGCCTGCTGGCTGATACGGGTGGAACGGCTTATGCTGTGGCCAGTGGCGACCGATTGTACGTTCAGTTAACTGATCTATAAGGATGGGATTCACCGTTAACCTGACCCAGGAGCAATTTGAGGAGGTCGCTTCAGATGTAGTCGGGGCTATTGTTGCCGAAGCGACCCTGGTGATGCAGCGCAAAATTCAGGCGGCCGGCTACGTACTGACGGGTGAGTTGATGGACTCGCTCCGGCATCAGGCGGTTATCGTCGGCCGTGACCTGTACGCCGAATTCAGCATCGGTTTTGCCGGATATGGCCGGTTTAAAGACATGCGGCAGCTGCTGTATGAGAAAATGCCGCCCATCGATGTGATGGAAGAGTTCGTGAAAAAGCTCGGGGTGGAGGCATTTGACTACGTGCCTGGCTATCTGACTGATGCTAAACGAAGGGTGGTCATTCCAGACAGCCGGGCGATTACCCGGATTGCATGGGGGGTAGCCCGGTCGAGGATTTTTACGGCTAAAATCCGAAACTACAAACGGAATGCCTTCTACAATCCAACTCGGGGTAAGCTTATCTACGAAACCAGCTACCGAATGCTCGAATCGTTGCCTGAGCCAATTCTTCGGGGCATCAAGGAACAGTTGGAAAGGTAATTGCTGTAGGTTTGTGGCAAAATT
The DNA here is from genome assembly GCA_964251665.1 of uncultured Cytophagales bacterium. Classification (GTDB taxonomy): domain Bacteria; phylum Bacteroidota; class Bacteroidia; order Cytophagales; family Spirosomataceae; genus JBBQLG01. The sequence goes on along the minus strand of CAXUKO010000007.1, from coordinate 7,463 downwards.
CACTACATGAAGACCCTTACAAAAGATCAAATTGAGTCGGTTATGGGTAAGACCAGTTTCTGGTTTCCCGATGCTAAAAAGCAGGTTGTTGGTAAAACGCCTTACTTGGGTGGAGTCCCTGAGTTTGGCGAATTAAGTACTAATTCGCCGGTGAACTTACTCGCCAAGCCGAATGGCTTACTCATAACAAAGATGACCGGCCTTGCTTATATATATGTGGCTCTGATGAATAACGAGCTAAAATCTTGGGCATTAGAAGCACAGGAGCAGATTTATGAGCAGAAAGAAAAATCTGTTGTTGGCCGTGCGCTGATTGGTGGTATACTGTTAGGGCCTGTTGGTGCCATTGTCGGTGGTATGAGTGGCATTGGTACCAAAGCAGTGAGAACGTCCGAAACCCCTGAGAATGTTCTGAGCATCACACATGATGACGGCGTTATTGTATTCGCCGTGTCAGATAAGAATCGTCCCGAAGTTGAGCGATTTATGACGACTAACTATCCCAGATGAGTTACGAAGGACCCTACCGCCACTGGCCTAAGTGGCTCAAAGATGGCTTCGCCTGGCTGATATGGATTGGTATCTTGAGTAGTCTGATTCGGTGGATAGTTCTCCAGTTTATGTAGCCCTGCTCAATGAGCAGGGCTTTTTTTGTCCTACTAACTCCCTCTCACCCGTGATTCCTTCGCTGCTGGTAAACTGCCAACAGCACTATGCAACTTAAGGAAGAAGCCCTTTTTACGCTCAAATTCGATGGTAAGCCGGTCATCAATGAGTTGGGCGAACTGGAAAAAAAACTCGCTGACGTCAAAGACGCCCAGAAAGAGGTCGATAAGGGAACCAAAGAGTGGGCCGAAAACAAGGCCCTGATCAAAGAACTTCAGGCCAGCATCAAACAGGTTCGGGAGGAGATGGGCGTGTCGGGGATGACCGTTCAGCAACTCCGGGGCTATTATCGTGAGCTTAATAGCGAGATTGAGAAGCTGACGCCCGGTACCGACGCCTACAACAAAAAAGCCGCCGAAATCGTAGAAGTCAATGCCGCGCTGGCCACGCACCGACAGACCATCCGGGGGGTAGCCGAAGAAATCGAAAAACAACCGTCGCTTTGGGAGCGGGCTAAAGCAACGGCCGTCGGATACCTGGCCGCGTTCGGGGCCACTGAAATGCTGGAGCGGGCATTTTCCTTCGTGCAGGACGGCATCAAATCGGCCCTCGCGCTGTCGGATACGATGGGTACCGTCAGCAAAGCTACCGGTCAGAGTGCTGAGCAGGTGAAGGCGCTGGCCGACGAAATCAATAAGATCGACACCCGCACTACGCAGGAAAGTTTGATGGAGATTGCCCAGATCGGCGGGCAGTTGGGCGTGGCCAATGAAGAATTGCTTGGCTTTATTCAGTCCACCGACAAGGCTACCGTCGCCCTAGGGGATGAATTTACCGGTGGTGCTGAAGAAGCCTCTTCCAAACTGGGTAGTTTGCAAAAACTCTTCAAAGAAACGGCGGATCTCAAAGCCGGTGAAAGCATCGAGCGTATTGGCTCAGCCCTGAACGACCTCGGCGCATCGGGTTCAGCGACTGCGCCGGTCGTGGCTGATTTCACGGCCCGGATGGGTCAACTCGGCGACCTAAGCCCTCAGATCACCCAAACGATGGGCCTGGGTGCTGCCTTCCAGGAACTTGGTTTGTCGGCCGAAGTCGGCGCCGGCGGGCTTTCCAATATTCTCAGCACAGCCGCCGTATCTACTGGCCTATTCGCTCAACAGTTGGGTATCACGGAAAATGAGATGAAAAATCTCATCAACACCAACCCGAACGAATTCCTGCTGAAACTGGCTGAAAGCCTGAAAAATGTTCCTGCTGATGAACTGGCCAAGCGCTTAAAAGAGTTGGGTGTCAACTCTGACGAAGCCAGAAAAGTCATGTCGCTCCTGAAAGACCAGACCGATCTGGTCCGCCAGAAGCAGGAACTGGCCAACAAATCATTTCAGGACGGTACCAGCCTGCAAAAGGAGTTCAACATCATGAACTCGACGGCCGCAGCTGAATATGCAAAGTCGGAGAAGGCATTGAGTGGCATAGCGACCGAAATTGGTCAGGGCCTGTTGCCAGGCATCACCGCCGTCACGCGCGGGGTGGTTACGTTCGTGGGTGTCCTGCGGGCGGTACCGGAGTTTCTGAGTGAGAACCGGACCAGCTTTGCCGCGCTGGGTGTGGCTGTGCTGGCCATGAATACGAACCTGATTGCCGCCACAGCAACCAGTATTGCCCATGCCGCTGCCGAAAAAGCCCGGTTGATCTGGACCCAATCCGGCACCGCAGCTCAGTGGCTGTTGAATGCGGCCATGAGTGCCAATCCCGTTGGTCTGATCGTAGCGGCTTTTGCCCTGTTGGTCGCTGGCCTGGTCGCTGTGTATAACAACAGTACCACCGTTCGTGGAATCATATCCGGGTTGTGGGAGGCCATTAAAGTCGGGGTAGGCATCATCGGCGACATTACCGAAAAGTGTATTGGATTTGTCCAGAAAGCCATCGAACCCCTACGGCCCGCGCTGGAAACACTCGCGCGTTGGTTTGGCGTAGTCTGGGATGCCCTTAAAACCGGTGCCGGGTTCGTGTCGAGTCTGAATCAGGCGTTTATCAATTTTATTGGCAATGGCCTGGGGCGCATCAGTACGGCGCTGGAGCCGGTACGCTCAGCCCTGACCAGCTTCTGGAACCTGATCGATACGGGCATTACCAAGATTAAAAGTATCGGGTCTGCCATCAGTTCGTTCCTGCACGTCGATGACGTAGTTGCCAAAACCAAAGCGGCCGCGGGTCAGATCGGGGATGCCTTCAATAAGGGTTATGGCGATAAACTGGACGCTGACCGGCCTAAACAGTTAGCCGCTCACCAGCAGCAGCTGGATAAAAAGAAGGTGGCTGAAACCAAAGCCGCTAATGAGTTAGTAACCGTCGTTACCGATTCAGAGCAAAAAGCCCTGGACAAAAAGGCTGCTCAGAATGATAAACACCGGGCGCAGGAGGCTAAGAAAGCACAGGATGCAGCCAAAAAAGAGGCTGATGAAGCGGTTAAGGCCAGCAGTGATGCCCTAAAACAGATTGAGACCCTGCGGATTTCGTCGATTAAGGACGATCTCGACCGCGCCATTGCGACCATCCGGGCCAAACGAGATTCGGAGGTAGAAGCGATGATAACCAGCAAGGCCAGTGCTGAAGTCAAGGCCGTGTGGGAGCAGGCCTTGAACGAGAAAATGATTCGGGACGTTGCCGATGCCCGGGAAAAAGATCGGGTGAAAAATGAGAAGGATGAAGCCGATGCCGCCAAACGAACGCTCGACCTGAAAATTAAACTGTCGGGTGATGAAAAAGCGGATAAGCTGCAAAGCCTCGAAGACGTGGCCAGTGCCCAGCGGGCGCAGGTGGCTAAAGATGTGCAGGGTGAAACCCAGAAAGCGGCCCTGCTCAAACAAATCAATGACAACCTGATCAGTGGTAAAGAAAAGGTTGAGCAGGAATACCGGAAAAAGAACGAAGCCGAAACAAAAGCCCTCCAGGACGCGCAGTTTCAGGCCACCGTTGCCGATACGGATGCCCGGTTGTTGATGGCCCGTGATAATGCCAATAAAATCTATTCGGCCAAAAAAGACCGGCTCGACGCCGAGTATCAGTACAACAAACAGAAGCTGGAGCGGGAAGCCCAGGAGGAGAAAACCAAGAATCAGGAACTGATTCAGGACCACGATAAACGTGCCCTCGCGGATAAGGCCATTGATGATCGCCTGAAGTCGCAGCTGAAGTCCAACGACATTCAGTACGAAACGGCCAAAACGACCCTGACGGAAGAGAAGACTGCCGCTCGTCAGAAAAATCAGCAGGACTTCTTCTCGGCCATGAAGGGCATGATGAACGGCGACTTTACCACGTTCACCGACCTGTTGACCAAGAAACTAACCGGCGAGAAAAAACAACTCACGGACGCCCAGAAAGCGAACGTAGATAAAATTGACAAAGTCGGTGGGTACGCCGTAATGGGTGTTCAGGCGCTCACTGCGTTGAATGCTGCTGCCCTGAATAAAGAATTGGGCAACATCAATAAAGAGCGTACCACGCAACTGGCAAGCTGGAAGGATAAGTACGATAAGGGCCTGATCAACAAAGACCAGTACGAAAAGGGCGTCGATAAAATCAACAAGGAGGCTGACGCCAAAGAGAAACAGGCTAAGCTGGAATCGTTCCGTCGGCAACAGAAGCTTGACATCATTATGGCGGTCATAAATGGTATTCAGGCCGCTCTGAAGTCACTCGCTATGTTCGGCTGGCCGTTCGGATTAATAGGTGCCGCTGGTGCTGCTGTGGCGGCTGGTGTGCAGATCGCCATGATTAAAAGCCAGCAGCCACCGTCGATGAAACGGGGGGGTACCATTCAAAACGCCGGCGTGCCGGATGGTCCCGCCCATGGTAGCCGGTACGGGGATAGTGGTTTATCCATCACCCGGCGCGACACCGGCGAAGAGGTTGCCGAGATGGAGGGTGGCGAGCCCGTTATGGTGCTGAGCCGCAACACCTACAAGAATAATCGGCGTACGGTCGATTCGCTGCTGCATAGCTCCCTACACCGCAATGGCGCACCGATCATGCAGCAGGGTGGTATCATGTTTGAGGAGGGTGGTGCCTATAATTACCAGGATCACGAGCAGTCGGTATACGGTTCCGGTTCGTCCGGATCGACCAGCTACAACGGTCCGGGTGGTACCAGCGAAACCGCTGAACCGGCTCCTGCATCGGATGCGGGCAGTGGTGATATGGGCGGTACCGACTGGATGAGCCAGGCTAATGATTCCGCTACCGATATGGACAATTCCAGCTACCAGGCTGAAGTGGACAAATCGACCGCGCTGATGGAGGCCATTGGCAAGAATACGCTGGCCACCGTCGACGCTATTGCCAAACTGGTGATGCTGGTGGATACACAGGGGGCCAATCAGATTAGCGCCCTCAACCAGTTAGGGACTTCACTCGCACAGTCCATGGCTAATTTAGGCGATGCCTTCCGCACGGAACTGCCGTCAATGGGTTCGGAGATTGGTGATCAGCTGGCCATCAATACCAATGCCCTGCGTGATATGGCGGTGCTGATGGGTAACCTGGGCGTGCAGGCCTCCAATGATTCGGCCACCCTGGAGAGTACGATTGTTGCGCAGTTCCTCGACGTGCAGCGCATGCTGGCCGGCCAGTCCGTGTCGATGCACATGGACCTGATGGAAATTAAACTTTCGGCGCATGATGACCTGACCGCCCTGCAACAGGGGGTACATGCTGATTTGGTCGATAGCCAGTCGAGCAGTGGCCAGCAACTGGCCAACCTGCGTACGGACTTGCAGACGCAGAATCAGTCGGTATTGACCAGTTTGGCGGATATGGCCCTCAATGAGCATTTCGACCTGATGGACCTCAAGCAGTCAACTCATGTTGATCAGGCTGCCTTCCAAGCCAATCTATCGGCCTGGCTACAGCTGTACGAAACCAACATGGTCACGATACTCGATGCCCTCCGGACGGGTCTGGTTGAGGAGTTGACCACCGCGCAGGCCAACGCCCATCAGGAGTTTCTGACCAGTGAACAGAATGCCGCCCGGCGCGGTCTCGCACTACAACTGAGTTTGGGGGGCTTCTTCGAGCAGACCAAGCAGCTGCTCGACTCCCAGCTGACCACCCTGCGCCTGGCCACGCATACCGACCTGGCCACCCTGAACGATACTACCCGCACCGAGCTGCGTAGTGTGCAGGGGCGGCTGGATCAGAGCCACCGCGAACAGCAGGGGCAAACCGGTTTGCTGGGTGTAATCGCCGATAAGAATTTGTCGGTAAGTGTTCAATCCTTTGTCAACGTCTTCAATCAGATCGATGTGGTCGTTGAGAAGTCTAACCTGAAATAGTATGCTTAACATTCGCATCGATGGGCAAACGGTCGAACTGGCGCCCGGCATTAATCTCACACTGGAGCGGTTCAATCCCCTGCTCGACTTTGATACCATTCAGGGCAGCCGGGTGTATGGCTTCGATTTACCCAACACGCCGACCAATCGCCGGGTGCTGGGTTATTTCTATCAGGACCAGGTTGGCTACCGGGCCCGTAAGTTTCGCTGTGAAAAATACGTGCATAGTCAACTCATCGAGCAGGGCTTTGTGATGATTCACGAGGTGAAGCCCGACGGATTCAGTTTGTTTTTTACCCAGAATTTAGGCGAGATCTTCGGCGACGCACAGACCGTGCTGCTCTCCGGGCTTGATTTTGGCCTCGAAGCCGCACCGGTTGCGCCGGTGCTGGCGGCTAATCACCTGACCGACCGGTATTGTTACCCGACCATTCTGAACGATGCCTTTTATGGCAATCAGGCCGTGTCTGGCTTTTCGGGCAAGATGAATGATTACGATGTGAACACGTCCACCTATAATGGCGTCGCCCGGGTACCGATGCCGTTTGTGCGGTGGGTGTTTACTCAGTTCAGTGCCCTGACGGGCTGGAGCTTTTCCGGGCAGTTCTGGCAGGACCCTGATTTAGTCCGGCTGATCGTCTATAACCTGTTTAGCCTGGATGGATTGAGCAGTATCAACAGCAACAATCACCTGCCCGACCTGACACTGACCAACCTGTTGATCGATCTGCGGAAATTGTTCAACCTGTATCTGGAGTTCGATGTGCGCCGGCAGGTCTGCACGATGGATTTTGGCGATAGCGTGCTGGCGAGCGGTGATGTGGTAGACTGGACAGAGAAAGCCCGCCCGGATCATGTGAAGTCGCCGGAGCTGGTCAACCGCCTGGAGCTAGGCTACGTAATTGATTCGAATGACGGGCTGCTCAAACCGGTACCGCCCTCGATGGATAAATACACCACCGCCGAAACGACCATTAACCAGGGGGGCACGCTGTTACCGATTCAATCCCGTATCTCGACACTGTTGACAAATACGGCGTCGGGGCTGGCCATCACCCAGCAGGCCGGTATCTCGCCAAATAATAAGGACAACAAAAACGGCACTTCGCCCAAACTGCTGTTCTGGAATGGGGTAGTCGGTGGGTTGCCCCGGGCGACCAACAGCCAGGGTAACCGCAGTCTGCTCTGGAGCGGGCCGAATAACCTGGTCGATGGTGGCTACCGGCGTTTCGAGACGTTCAAGGGAGATACGTTTTCGGTGACGAAGCTGGTCTACCTGACGGCCGCTGATCTGGCCCTGTTTTCGTTTCGGCGCAAAATCCACATCCGGGGCGTGACCTATATAGTAGCCTCCATGAAAGCGGCCCTGACCGGCGACAAGACTGGCATTCCAACCGAACTTGTCCTATGCCGAATTTAGCCTAAAAAAAGAAGCGGTCCACGGTGGGTCATTCCTGGAGAAGTACAACAAAATGGGTAAAATGGGAGAGGGGCCAAAACGTTGAACGATTTCAAGAGTGT
>CAXUKO010000006.1:0-365618 GCA_964251665.1 uncultured Cytophagales bacterium | reverse complement strand
CGGACCGGTCAGCATGACAAAAAATACGCTAATGTATTTTCACTGCACTACTTATCGAAAAGACACTCCTATTAAGCTAAGCGCCAGTTACAACAACGGCTTACTGAAGCACTGCAGTGCTTCAGTAAGCCGTTGTCTGTTCTGCTTCTCTCTTACTTCCCTTTAGTCCGGGCGGCTTTCTTGTCAGCTTTGCGCTGATCGTGCTGTTTGCGCTGCTCCGGCGTCATGGCCGCTAATTTGGCTTCTTTCTTTGCCTTCCGGTCGGCTTTGTAGGCCTTGCGTTCATCCGGCGACATGGCGGCCAGTTTCGCTTTCTTCTCGGCTTTATGCTCCTCCTTAATCGTCATAGCGCCCGCCGGGGCCGGGTCGATCTTCGCTTTATGTACACTCGGCCCCGGCACACTGGAGGTGGCGGCTGGCGTCTGGGCGAATGCAGTCGTGCCCACTACTAATAAAATGCATGCCGCGATATGAGTCGTTTTCATGGAGTCGGTTGTGTTAGTTTTCCGGTTTTTGATGCAAAAATGACCGCAGGGTTTAACGAACGGGTCTTTCTTTTAGCCAAGTTTATACCGACCAAAGCCAAAATGTTAGAGAATTCAGCCCGCGACGAGCCATTTCTGTTTAATTTTGGTTTTTTGTCAATACAATTGACCATTAGTTTATGCAGACTCTTCACCAGTCGTTCAGCGTTCGGTTCACCTACGATGTGCTGTTTACCGAACATCTGTTCGATGTAGACAATTCTGTTCTTTCTGATTTCTTTAGTGCCAATCAGGCCGACGGTACCCGGAAGAAATTACTTTTCGTGCTCGACGCCGGCGTGGTAGACCATTGCCCGCTCCTGCCCGAACAGATTAGGGCTTACTTCGCGCAACGACCCAATGTAGAGTTGATCAGCGAGTTAGTGCTTGTGCCGGGGGGAGAACCCGCCAAAAACGATCCGCTCCTGGTCGACAAACTGGTCGATGCGGTGGATCGGTTCGGCATCGACCGGCATTCGTTCGTAGTGGCCATTGGGGGCGGTTCTGTACTCGATCTGGTGGGCTACGCAGCCGCCATTTCGCACCGGGGCATCCGCCATGTCCGCATCCCAACAACGGTCCTGTCGCAGAACGACTCGGGGATTGGCGTTAAAAACGGCATCAACTACCGGGGTAAAAAGAACTTTCTCGGCACGTTTGCGCCCCCCGTTGCCGTCTTCAATGACTTTACATTTCTAAATACACTGTCGGACCGCGACTGGCGGGCGGGAATTTCGGAGGCCATCAAAGTAGCGCTCATTAAAGACCCGGCCTTTTTCGACTTCATCGAAACCAACGCCGAAAAACTGGCGCAGCGCGATCAGGCCGCCATGCAGTACCTGGTGCATCGCTGCGCTGAGCTGCATCTGGAACACATTGCCAGTGGTGATCCGTTTGAGCAAGGCTCCTCGCGTCCGCTGGATTTTGGACACTGGAGCGCCCACAAACTCGAACAGTTGACCGATTTCGAGATCCGACATGGCGAAGCGGTGGCCATTGGTATGGCCATTGATTGTTTGTATGCCAATCAGCTCGGCTGGCTGTCCGATGCCGACCTGCACCGGATTATGGGCGTGCTGCAAACGCTGGGCTTTTCGCTTTATCATCCCGCGCTGGATGCCGACGACAGTGCGGGCATCCTTAAAGGCCTGAGCGAATTCCGCGAACACCTCGGCGGACGGCTTACCATTCTGCTCCTGGAAGGCATTGGCCGGGGTATTGATGTGCACGATATGGACGCGGGCCGTATTCGTCAGGCGATTGCTACCCTAAAAGAAACTGAAGGCCAGCCCGCATGAAAACAGCCCTCGGTCACCTGACGTACTGCTCGAACATTCACCCCGGCGAACACTGGGCCGACCATTTTGCTCAACTCCGGCAGATTGTTCCGGCGGTGATTGCTCAGTTGCATTTGCCCGATGCCCACGAGCCGTTTGGCATCGGGCTGCGTTTATCCAACGTTGCCAGTGAAGAGCTGGCCGAACCGGCTGCCCTCACCGAGTTTAAATCATGGCTGGCCGAGACGAACTGTTACGTCTTTACCATGAACGGCTTTCCATTTGGCGGTTTTCACCGCGTTCGGGTAAAGGATCAGGTACATACGCCCGACTGGACCACCGAAGCCCGCGTCGACTATACCATCCGGCTCTTTCGAATTCTGGCGGAGTTGCTGCCCGGCAGTACGGTGGGTGGTATCTCAACCTCGCCCCTCTCCTATCGGCGTTGGTTTGAGTGGGAACAGCCGCCCGCCCGGGACTATATTTTTTCGCAGACGACCCAGAACATACTGGAAGTTGTGAAAGACCTGATCCGTATCCGGCAGGAAACGGGTCACCTGATGCACCTCGACCTCGAACCCGAACCCGACGGCGTAATTGAAACGGCCGACGAATTTATCAGTTGGTTCACCGATTACCTGCTGCCGATGGGCCTCGAAGACCTGACTGAAACGTTTGGCATGAACGACGAAGCTGCCGAACAGGCTCTGGTTGAACACGTTCGGCTGTGTTATGATGTCTGTCATTTTGCGGTGGGTTACGAACGCCCGGCCGAGGTGCTGGAAAAACTCCGGCAGTACGGGCTGAAAGTGGGTAAAATTCAGATCAGCGCGGCCCTGAAAGCCGAATTTCCGTCGGCACAGACCGATCCGGCGGGCCGAAACGCCGTGAAAGAATCCTTTGCCCGTTTCGATGAACCCACTTATCTCCACCAGGTTGTTGCCCGGACGCTCCGGCGTACCGGTGGACTCGACCGGGCGACAGATGATGCGTTGCTTCGGTTCGCCGATATGCCCGAAGCATTAGCCGGTTTCACCGATGATCAGGTTGAGTGGCGGGCGCATTTTCACGTCCCGATTTTTGTGCAAAACTACGGTGTTTTGCAGTCCACCCGCGACGATATTGATGAGGTGCTGCGCCTGCAACAGGAGAAACTGTTTACCAACCATCTGGAAGTAGAAACCTACACCTGGGACGTTTTACCCGATGACCTGAAGTCGGGCATTGCCGAGTCCATTGGTCGTGAGTTAGCGTATGTCGTATCCCGGATTACCAACTTATGAAAAAGACCGTTGTCATTGATGTTGTTGGTTTGTCGTATTCGCTGATTGGCGAGCACACCCCTTTTCTGAAGAACTGGATGGCCGCAAAACGCCGGGCTACCATTGATCCCATGCTGCCCGCCGTGACCACATCCGTGCAATCGACGTACGTAACGGGTAAGTGGCCCAGCGAACACGGGATTGTTGGCAATGGCTGGTATGACCGTGTCGATCAGGAAGTGAAGTACTGGAAACAGTCGAACAAGTTGGTACAGGCCGAAAAAATCTGGGATGAAGCGAAGCAACAAGACCCTGATTTTACCGTCTCGAAAATGTTCTGGTGGTACAATATGTATTCTACCGCCGACTTTTCGGTGACGCCCCGACCGCAGTACCTGTCCGATGGCCGTAAAATGCCCGACTGCTACAGCTACCCGACCGACCTCCGCGACCGGCTTCAGGAAAAGCTGGGTACCTTTCCACTGTTCAGTTTCTGGGGACCAAACGCCAACATCGTCTCGACGCGCTGGATTGCCGACGCATCCATGCTCGTAGACGAGTGGCATAACCCGACGCTGACGCTGATTTACCTGCCGCATCTGGACTATTGCCTCCAGAAATTTGGGCAAGACCTGACAAAGAATGCAAAAGAACTGCACGAGATCGACGACGTTTGCCGCGATCTGATTCAGTTTTATGAGAAACAGAATGCCGACGTAATTGTACTGTCGGAATATGGCATTACCAACGTCAGTCGGCCTATTCACATCAATCGGGTGCTGCGCGAAGCCGGGATGATTGGCTACCGGATCGAGCGCGGGCTGGAGATGTTCGACGCGGGGGCATCAGCCGCTTTTGCCACGGCCGATCACCAGATTGCTCATGTGTACGTGAAAGACCCGGCTCAGATTAGTACAGTCCGCTCGTTGCTGGAAAACGTGCCGGGTATTGAGCTGATCTTAGATAAGAACGAACAGAAAGCTTACCATATCGAACATGAACGGTCGGGCGAGTTGGTTGTCATGGCCGATGCCGATAGCTGGTTCACCTATTATTACTGGCTCGACGATGCCAAAGCCCCCGATTTTGCCCGGCTGGTCGACATTTTTCGCAAACCCGGCTACGACCCGGTCGAGATGTTCATGGATCAGACCAACCCGCTCATTAAACTCAAAGCGGGCTACAAACTGATGCGCAAGATGCTCGGTTTTCGCTACCTGATGAACGTAATCTCACTGGATGCGACGCTCATCAAAGGCTCGCACGGACGCATTGGCACGGCTCCCGAATTTCATCCGGTGCTGATTGGCGGCACTGGATCGGCCACGCGCCTACTGGCCACCGATGTCTACGGCGTTATTGCCGACACGCTGGGTCTGAAGACGGCCGTTGGCCAATCGGAAGTCAGTCGATAATGCCCTGTTCACTTGCGCGAAAGGGCAAAAAAGTGGTAAATTGACGGTACTTACCTGTCCATCCAACCGCGGTATGAAACACGCGCATTTTGCTCCTATCCTCTTTCTCGCCCTGTCGGCCTGTGCCCCCACTCGTCCCAGTCAGCCGGTCGTAACGGATGAGTCTGAATATTATGTAGCCGCTACGGCCAAACGGCCCGGCATGTCGCGGCTTGGTCAGAAACGATTGCTCCCCGACCCCCACGGCGGGCTGGGTACGACCAATGACCTCACGCTCCGGGTAACGGACATCCAGTTGACCAGTAAGTACACGGTGCTGTTTCTTACCTTTGGTGAAGACCGTCAGACATCCGCTTACCAGTCGGGTGGCAGCAGCAGTATATCGTTCAACGGTGATGCCCGACTACTGGCCGGTCCAGACCCTGACAAGCTGAAAACGTTCAAGTTCATCAAAGCGGAGGGCATCGTGCTTTCGCCGGAATCGCAAACCGTGCAGGCCGGAGATCAGGTAAAGTTCCGGCTGTATTTTGAGCGGTTAGACAAAGGGATTGAAGAGTTTAGCCTGTTCGAATGCGAAGACAGCCAGACCAGCACCTGCTGGAATGTACGGGGAATGCACATCAACAACCCCGCCGATTCGACAGTGGCTCCTAACCGGTAGCCTTAGCCACGTATCCCTATTCCTGCTCTTTCGCCGTTACTAAGCGTAGTAAACCCGTTTGCGAATCGGCATGAACCAACTGTTGTCCTCTATTGGGCTTATCCTTCTCCTGACGGGTTGTCAATCGGGCAGACCTGCAGGCCGGGCCCGTTCCTATGCCCGCGAGTACACGACTTATACATACAGCAAGGCTGCACCGGATCAGCACGGTCGGTCTGATGATTCCGGTGTTCGGGTGCTCGACATTCAGTTGACACCCGATTACACGATTCTGTACATGACTTACGTGGATCGGGACCAGCCTCATTACGATCCCGAAACGAACAAACAAGTCGTCAATGGCTACATCAGCATCGAGCCTAAAGGGGAGCTAATAGCGGCTAACGGTGCCCGCCGGTTTCGTTTTATCAAAGCCGAAGGGATTCCGGTAAAGCCAGATTCGCTTGGCACTTTTACCGGTGATCAGGTCGATTTTGTCCTGTATTTCGAGCGGTTAGATAAGGGGCTGGAACACTTCGATTTATTTCAGAACACAAATAATGATCAGGCTCTGTACTGGAATATATACGATTTATTCGTGTCGAATCCCACCGATCCGGTCAACACATCAGCGCCTGAATCGCGTCCAACAGCCCCAGTCAGCATGGCACTCACGGTATCCGGCACTGTGCGTGATGTTAAATCCAATCGCCCGGTTTCGGCAACGATTGATTATAAACTGTCGAGCAGCCGGGTCGCCATTGACTCAGTGCAGAGTTTCGCCACCACCGGAGCGTACCGTATGACCCTCGACCGGGGCCAGGTATACACCTATGTTGCTTCGGCGCGGGGCTACCGCGTCGCCACTGGTACACTGGACTTGAGTAAGGCCGAAGCCGGGCAAAAAATCACGCGCGACATTGTGCTAACGCCGTTGGCCGTGGGCGATAAAATTGCCCTAAAGAATATTTACTTCGAAATGTCGAAGTCGGATCTGCTAACCGCTTCATTTGCCGAGTTGAATCAGGTAGCGACCATGTTGCAGGATAACCCCAACATGACCATCCGGCTCGAAGGGCATACCGACATCATCGGCGATCACGACAAGAACCTTCAACTGTCCAAAGATAGGGTCTGGGCCTGTCAGGAATACTTAGCCAAGCAGGGTATCGACCGTAATCGCGTTCAGGCAGTAGGGTATGGCGACACGCGCCCCATCGTGACCAAAGGCACCGACGAAGATCGCAAAGTCAATCGCCGGGTGGAGTTTGTGATTCTGACGTTGTGATTTTGCATCCATACATTTTAAACACAGAGGCATGGAGAACCCACGGAGTTCGCTGAGCGTGTGAACTAAACCTCGGTCAACTCTGTGGGTACTTCGTCCCTCTGTGTTTAAATGAGTTCAGCCTGGTTGGCAGCCCTCTACCTCAATTTTTCGTATCTTTGCGGCCTGATTTCTAATTCGCATTGCCGTGAACTACCCCGAATATAAAGCCCTCAGCTACGCGCAAATTGCGGACGAGGTGCTGCAACACTGGAAAGATACCAACGCCTTTGAGCAGTCCGTCGCTATTCGCGAGGGGCAGCCCACGTTTACATTTTACGAAGGACCGCCGTCGGCTAACGGTGCTCCGGGTATTCACCACGTGATGGCCCGGACGATTAAGGATATTTTTTGCCGCTATAAAACACTACAAGGCTTTCAGGTGAAGCGCAAAGGTGGCTGGGATACGCATGGCCTTCCCATCGAGCTTCAGGTCGAGAAAGAACTCGGCATCACTAAAGACGATATCGGCAAAAAAATCAGCATTGAGGAGTATAACCAAAAATGCCGCGAAACGGTCATGCGGTTTACGGATCAGTGGAACGACCTGACCCAGAAGATGGGCTATTGGGTAGACCTTGACAATCCGTATGTCACGTACGAGAATAACTACATCGAGTCGTTATGGGCGTTGCTGAAGAAGCTGTACGACAAAGGCTTGCTGTATAAAGGCTACACGATTCAGCCGTACTCCCCCAAGGCGGGAACCGGTTTGAGTTCCCACGAACTTAACCAGCCCGGTACGTATAAGGACGTACGGGATACGACGATTGTGGCGATGTTTAAGGTAAAGACCGCCCCCCCCGGCCCCCTCTCCTTTGAAAGGAGAGGGGGTGCAGATACGGCCACTTCTCCCCCTCTCCTTTCAAAGGAGAGGGGGCCGGGGGGTGAGGTGTACATCCTCGCCTGGACGACAACGCCCTGGACGCTACCCGCAAACTCGGCCCTAACCGTTGGTGCTAACATCACCTACGTGCTGGTGAAGACCTTTAACCCCTACACCTACGAACCGGTGCAGGTTGTGCTGGCAAAGGATTTAGTAGGTAAGTACTTCTCTGAAAAAGGTAAAGACGGTGACTTCGACGGCTTTGCCGCTTCGGACAAGAAACTCGTGCCCTGGAGCATCATCAGTGAGTTTAAAGGTGCCGACCTGGAAGGTGTCGAGTACGAGCAACTACTGCCATACATCCAACCGGCCACGCCAGCTTTTCGGGTTATTTTGGGCGATTTCGTCACGACTGAAGACGGTACGGGCGTGGTGCATACTTCACCTACGTTTGGTGCAGACGACTTCCGGGTGGCGCAGGCCGCTGGTATCCCCGCCATCATGGTGAAAGATGAAACCGGAAAAGATGTGCCTATCGTGGACAAGCAGGGCCGATTTGTTAAAGAAGTCGGCGAGTTTGGTGGTCGCTACGTGAAGGAAGAATACTATTCCGACGAAGAACGGGCTGATCCGGATTTCCGGCCAACTGACGTGCTGATTGCCATCAAACTGAAAGAAGAAGGCAAGGCGTTTCGGGTGGAAAAGTATGAACACCCCTACCCGCACTGCTGGCGGACGGATAAGCCGATCCTGTATTACCCGCTCGACAGTTGGTTTATCCGCACGACGGCTATGAAAGACCGGCTGGTGGAACTGAACAAGACCATCAACTGGAAACCCGAAAGCACCGGTACCGGCCGCTTCGGCAACTGGCTCGAAAACCTGGTTGACTGGAACCTCAGCCGTAGCCGTTTTTGGGGCACTCCCTTACCAATCTGGCGGTCAGAATCGGGAGAAGAAGTGTGTATTGGCTCGGTAGCTGAATTGAAGGAAATGATTGAGTTGTCGAATGACAGATTGACTGAATGGGTTGCCCAGGGGCGAGCTGAATTCCAGCCTCATCTCGACGCCAACCGTTCCTTCATTCACTCATTCAACGAGTCGACATTCGATCTTCACCGTCCATACGTGGATGAGGTCTACTTCGTTTCGCCGTCGGGCAAGCTCATGACCCGCGAGCCGGACCTGATCGACGTTTGGTTCGATTCGGGGGCGATGCCGTATGCACAGTGGCATTATCCATTTGAGAATCAGGATGTGTTCGAGAAGTCGTTCCCGGCTGATTTCATCTCGGAAGGTGTCGACCAGACACGCGGCTGGTTCTTTACGCTCCACGCCATAGCGGGGATGCTGTTCGATTCCGTCGCGTTCAAAAACGTGGTCTCAACGGGGCTCGTGCTGGATAAGAACGGCAACAAAATGTCGAAGCGGCTGGGTAACGCGGTCGATCCCTTTAAAACGCTGGCCGAGTTTGGCCCGGATGCTACGCGCTGGTACCTGATCACCAACGCCGAACCCTGGGATAACCTGAAGTTCAATATCGACGGAGTAGCCGAGGTGCAACGGCGTTTCTTTGGTACGTTGTCCAACACTTACAACTTCTTCGCGCTCTACGCCAATCTGGATAACTTCCAGGCGGGTGAGTCTGATAAGATGCCGTATGAACAACTGACCGAACTGGACCGCTGGATTCTGTCGAAGTTGAACACGCTTATCAAAGAAGTGACGGAGCAATACGAAGCCTACAACCCAACGAAAGCCGGGCGGTTGATTCAGGATTTCGTAAGCGACCAGCTATCGAACTGGTACGTGCGGCTCTCGCGTCGGCGCTTCTGGAAAGGGGAACTGACGGATGATAAACGGGCTGCTTACGAAACGTTGCAACACTGTCTACAAACGGTGGCGCAGTTGATGTCGCCGATTGCGCCGTTCTACGCCGATTGGTTGTACAACAACATGGCCGGCCGACGGATTAGCAATAACGGCACTGTCCAGGTCGATCAACCGGTTGATTCAGTACATTACACGAATTGGCAACCCGTTCAGGAATCGCAGATTGATTTAGACCTGGAACAGTCGATGGCGTTGGCGCAACAGATCAGTTCGCTGGTTCACTCCTTGCGGAAGGGCCATAAGATCAAGGTACGTCAGCCGTTGAGTCGGGTTTTAGTACCGGTCTTAAATCAGGAAACGCGTCGGCAGATCGAACACGTAGCCGCTTTGATCGAGTCGGAAGTGAACGTGAAAACGATTGAGTTTATCGACGATACGTCGGGCATCCTCAAGAAGAAGATCAAGCCCAACTTTAAGACCCTCGGGCCGAAGTTTGGCAAGCAGATGAAAGACGTAGCGGCTGCCATTACGGCGATGAACGATGATGATCTGAAGACACTCGAAACTACTGGTACATTCACCTTACCGACAGGAGCAATTGCTTTAACGGACGTTGAGATTCTAACCGAGGATGTACCAGGCTGGCTGGTTGCCAGCGAAGGAGGGATCACCATCGCGCTGGATGTAGCTATTTCCGATGAATTACGGCAGGAAGGGATCGCCCGCGATTTTGTGAATCGGATTCAGAACCTTCGTAAAGACCAGCAGTTTGAGGTGACGGATAAAATCAATATCACGCTCGAACGCAATAACGACGAGTTGGCCAGTGCCATCGAAGCCAATACGCCGTACATCTGTGAAGAAGTACAGGCCCTGAGTCTCAACCTGGTTGGTGACCTGAACGGAAGCGCTGTTGAAATCGAGATGGACGAGTTTTTACTGCGTGTGCTGGTGGAAGTCGCGCCATAAGAATCAGTTACGGATTTGCTCTATTCCCTTCCCTCAGCAGGCGACTTAAGTCGCCTGCTGAGGGAAGGGAATAAATCTTTTTTTACGGCCTATCTTTGCTGGACGCTCCGCCATTCCAGCATGAAACCCTACTTCGTTCTCCTTATTGTGCTTTGTTGCGGGCTGCCAGCCATCGCACAACCGGCTAAGCTCCTGCGCGGTCCCTATCTGCAAACCGTCACGCCAACAGGCATCACCATTCGCTGGCGCACCGATCTGGCGACCACCAGCGTCGTGCGATTCGGTACCACCGCCGGACAACTCACCCAGACCGCTACCGATAATGTCGCCACAACCGAGCATGTTGTCATTCTGAAAGGGCTATCGCCCGCTACGCGTGTTTACTACACCATTGGCTCCTCAACGGGTGACCTGATGGCTCCTTCCTCCGATCAATCGTTCCTGACAGCACCCGCTACGGGCAGCACGAAACCGATCCGGCTTTGGGTACTGGGTGATTTCGGCACTGGCTCCGACCGGCAGCGGAACGCCTTCAACGCCTTCCTGCAAGCTACCCAGAACAAGCCGCCCGATGCCTGGGTCTGGCTCGGCGACAATGCCTACTCCTACGGCTACGACGACGAATACCAGAAGTGGGTGTACGATTACTACCCGAGTCAGTTGAAAACGCTGCCGTTCTGGCCAACACCCGGCAATCATGATTATCACGATGATAACAACGATTTCAACACCTCCTACTACGCCATGATGACCACGCCCCAACAGGGCGAAGCCGGAGGTATACCATCAAATTCTAAATCTTACTATTCCACCGACTATGGGCAGGTACACCTTATCTCGTTAGATTCGTTTGGCAATGAGGATGGCCAGACACGCTTATTTGATACAACGGGCCGGCAGATTCAATGGCTCAAGCGGGATTTAGCCGCGAACAAACAACCGTGGACGATCGTGTTTTTTCACCATCCACCCTATACCAAAGGCTCACGCAACTCGGATACAGAAGCTGATTTAGTTAACATCCGCCAGACCGTCACTCCTATTCTCGAGCGCTATAATGTGGATATGGTTCTCTCTGGCCACAGTCATCTCTACGAGCGGTCGTACCTGATGCGGGGGCATTTAGGACAGGCGAGTACGTTCTCCAAAGCCATGCACGCGGTCGACACAACAACCGGCCGGTACGATGGCTCGGCCAACTCCTGCCCGATTATCCGCAAAAATGAAGGGATCGTTTATATCGTCAATGGGGGGGGTGGAGCCAGTAACCGGCCGAACCCCGACTTTCCGCACCCGGCGATGGTCTACGCCAACAACGACTTTGGCGGCTCGATGCTCCTCGACGTGACCGAGAACCGGCTCGACGGGCAATGGATTGCCGAAGATGGTGTCGTGCGGGATCAATTTACCATCGTTAAAAACGTCAATAAAAAGCAAAGCCTGACGATCAAACCTGGCGAAACAGGAACACTAACGGCTTCCTGGCCGGGTCAGTACCGCTGGAGCAATGGGCAGACCGCACGTACTATCTCAGCAACAACCGGCGGCACGTACACCGTCACCGACGGGCAAAACTGCCTGCGCGATGAGTTTACGGTCACCGTTCCCATTCCGACCACGGCCGTTATCACGACCAGCCAGCTTGCCAGCAATACTATCTGCGCCGGAGCAACAGCCTCGGTGGCCTTCTCAACCAGCAACGTAACGCCCTCAGCGGCTATAGTGTATGCCGTTCAGCTTTCGGATGCGCAGGGGAGTTTTGTATCGGGTCAAACGCTTGGTTCAGGCACCACCAGTCCGATTTCGGTAGTCTTGCCGGGCACGCTGACGCATGGCAGCAATTACGCCCTGCGAGTGGTTGCGTCGGCGGGCATTTCGGGTGCCGTGGTTGTGAAACCTGGCCCGGCGTTTACGGTCCGTGCCCTGCCAACAGCGACCTTGGGTGGTTCGCTGACCATTATCAAAGGAGAAAATGCGCCCGTGTCGGTTACGCTCACCGGAGATAACCCCTGGGCGGGTGTCTTATCGGATGGCACGACTTTTTTAGCTTCGTCCAGTCCGGCAGTTATATCGGTGAAGCCTTCCCAAACGACAACCTTTCAGGTAAGCAGCGTACAGAATCAATGTGGCCCGGGCACGGTGTCGGGCAGTGTTATGGTAACGGTACAGCTACCTACTGGGGTTGAAACGTTTCGGGGTGGACAGTTCAGCGTGTACCCCAATCCCAGCAGCGGCCGGGTTACGGTTCAGCTTTCGCTGCTCGAAACCGGCGACGCGGACCTCCGCCTGACAGACAGCCGGGGCGCTCTAATCTGGCAACGCCAGCTCAGCCACATACTGCAACATGAGGAAGAAATCACTCTACCCGCTGGCTCGCCCGTTTACTTCCTGACGGTGCATACGGACGGCCAGACAATGACCCGAAAAATTATCCGGCAGTAAAAAGTGATGGACTAATGACAGCGTTACAGCACCTGCCCTAAGCCGAAGAGCACGACAAACAAGAGAGTCGTCAGGGCTAATTGACCCAGCCGGGGGTTAAGTTCGCCCGCTACTTTGTGCCTGGCCACGCCCCGTCCATTGAGTAAGAAGAGGGGAAACGAGAGCAAATAAAACCAGCCCACCCAGTTTTGACCCGTTAGCAGCGAATAGGCAACGGCGCAAACCATGCCGCCTGCCAGCAACGCCCAGTGGTAGCTGATGGCCCGTTTAACACCTAACCGAACCGGTATGGAGTGTTTGCCGGTTTTAGCGTCGGTTTCGATATCGCGGATGTTGTTGATATTCAGTACGCCGGTGGCAAATAAGCCGACGCTCGTAGCTGGTAGCAGCAGAAGCGAACTAAACGATTGGGTATGCAGGAAGTAGGTACCCAAGACGCCAACCCAACCGAAGAAGATAAGTACGGCAATGTCGCCAAAACCGCTGTAGCCATAGGGCCGCTTGCCGTTTGTATAACCGATAGCGGCCGCAATGCACAATAAACCCAGTATCAGAAAGGCCCAGAATACGGTTGGCTCGATGCCGCGCATCGCTTCGACTAATAGCCAGATGCCGCTGATCAGGGCCAGTGCCGAGGTGATGATTATGCCCCGGAGCATTCCCTCTTTGGTAATATCGCCGGTAGCCACCGCCCGGCGGGGGCCGACGCGTTCGGCGGTGTCTTTGCCCGAAACCGCATCACCATAGTCGTTGGCGAAGTTGGACAACACTTGCAGAAAAATGGTAGTGAGCGACGCCAGTAGGGCAATTGTCCAGCTAAACCGGCCTGCCGCCGACGCCAGAAAACTACCGAGAATAATACTGGCCAGCGACAGCGGCAAGGTACGCGGTCGGGCCGCCGAAATCCAGGACTTCATCATAGTGAATGAGTGAAAGGGCGAATGAGTGATTTTGCGATTAAAACCATTCACACAATCACTCATTCGCCCTTCCGCCAATTAATTAGATGCCTACTGCTTTCTTAAATTCAGCGTCGTCGGGTTTTACCTTCGAGTTGAAGAAATTGGTCAGTTCACCCTTTTCGTTGATGACATATTTGCAGAAGTTCCAGGTAGGCTCCTGATCGTTCCAGCCATTCATGGACTTGGTCGTCAGCCAGGTGTAGAGCGGGGTTTTGTCGTCGCCTTTCACGCTGACTTTCTCAAACATCGGGAAGGTAACGCCGTAGTTTTTCTGGCAGAACGAAGCAATTTCGGAGTTACTGCCCGGTTCCTGACCCATAAAATTGTTGGCGGGAAAACCCAGCACGACTACTTTGTCGCCATGTTCTTTGTAAAACTTCTCCCAGTCGGCATACTGTGGCGTGTAGCCGCACTTCGAAGCCGTGTTGAGGATGATTACTTTTTTGCCTTCGTATTTTTTGAGGGCAACGGGTTTTCCGTCGAGTGAGGTAACCGTAAAATCGTACAATGATTTCGAGGGGGCCGTAGCGTTAGCCGGGCGGGCAGCGTCTTTTTTACCGAACAAAAAGCCGGTCAATGTAGCAAGTGTTCCCATAGTGAGGGCAATGAACAGGATTTTTTTCATGGTTTGAACTAGATTAAACAGGTTTACATTTTCTCTGGTACTTCTACGCCTAACAACCCCATTGCCTGTTGAATGGTTTCGGCTACTAACTTAGACAAAACTAAGCGTGTCTGCTGTTTGTCGGCATCGGCTTCTTTCAGGATAGACAACCGGTCGAAAAGCTGGTTATAGGTCTTTGCCAGTTCGTATACATACTGCGCAACATACGACGGAGCCAGATCACTGCCAGCTTCCTGCACGCGCTGCGGGTACGTATTCAGCAGAAAAATTAACTGTTGCTCAATGTCTTCCAGCGTAGCCGATGCGCCAATCTTATCAATAACCAGGTCCTGTGCGAGGGCTTTCCGCAGCACCGACCGGATGCGGGCGTGTGTGTACTGAATGTAGGGTCCGGTATGGCCGTGTACATCTACAGAATCAGCCGGGTTAAACGTCATCCGTTTCTGGGCGTCTACTTTCAGGAGGAAATACTTCAACGCACCCAGCCCGATCATGTGGAATAAATCAGCCTTTTCGGCGGCCGAAAAATCGTTCAGATCACCTTTTACGGCTTCGTCGGCAGCCTGCGCAGCCGCGTCGACCACCTCCTGCACCAGATCATCGGCATCGACAACGGTCCCTTCACGGGACTTCATCTTGCCACTTGGCAGATCGACCATACCGTACGAGAGGTGGTAGAGGCCGTTGGCGTAGGGACGCCCCAACCGGCGCATAATGGCGAACAACACCGCAAAATGGTAGTCCTGCTCGTTGCCCACCACCCAGATGAGCCGATTATTTTGGAAGTCTTTCACCTTCAGGTCCGTCGTGCCCAGGTCCTGTGTAATGTACACTGACGTGCCATCGGCCCGGAGCACGAGTTTATGGTCAAGACCTTCTTCCGTCAGGTCAATCCAGACCGAGTTGTCAGGTTTGCGGTAGAAAATACCAGCCGCCAGCCCTTCGTCTATTACGTCTTTGCCCAGCAGGTAGGTGTTTGATTCGTAATACGTTTTGTCGAAGCTAACGCCGATGCGCCGGTACGTTTCGGCGAAACCGGCATATACCCAACTGTTCATCAGTTGCCAGAGTGCCACAATCTCCGGGTCACCCTGCTCCCACTGCCGCAGCATCTGCTGAACGGCCTGCATCAGGGGTGCTTTCTTCTCGGCATCTTCGGGCGCCATGCCGATAGCAAGCAACTCTGCTATTTCCCGTTTATACGCCTTATCGAACAGGACGTAATATTTCCCCACCAGGTGATCGCCCTTCATACCCGACGATTCGGGGGTTTCCTGATGACCCGACGCGTCGGTGCCGAACCGCTGATAGGCCAGCATGGACTTACAGATATGGATGCCCCGGTCATTGACCAGACACGCTTTCACGACAGCATAGCCGTTGGCCTTCAGAATTCGGCTCACCGAATCGCCCAGAAAGTTATTGCGCAAGTGGCCGAGATGAAGGGGTTTATTGGTGTTGGGCGATGAAAATTCCACCATCACCGACTCCTGTTTAGCGGGCAGCGTTCCAAACGAAGTATCGGTTCGTATGGCCTCCAGTACGCCCAGCCAGATAGTGTCGGTTAGGCTAAGGTTCAGAAATCCCTGTACCACGTTGAACCGGCTGACCAGTCCCGATTGGTCGACCAGAAACTGACCAATGGCCTGCCCGATGTCGGCGGGTGATTTACGCAGTGATTTGGTGAGCGAAAAGGTAACGAAGGTGTACAGACCCTCAAATTCTTTTTTGGTCGGCTGTAGGGCGACGTCATCGAGGCTGACGCCGTATAACTCGTGGATGGCGTGTTGAATTGCCCCTTTCAGGTCTGCTTGAATGTCCATTCGGCTGGTATTCGTTTCGGGGTGCCGGGTAGATCGGGATAGTCTGATGCCCTGTCTTGAAGATATGGCATCAGACTATCCCGATCTGCCCGGCACGTTTCGGGTGCAAAAGTAGTAACCTTTGGCCTACGTTTGGCCGATTCGCCCCAAAGAGGGCGATTACCCGGTTAAATACCCCTGTGCATCGTCGGCTTCTGATGCCGTAAACTACTACTGCCCCTACTATTTTTCCCGGTTGATCAATAAATCTATGTATGATATGACGCCGTATGATAAGTTGCGTCATAGTCGCAACTGACTGTAAAACAGACAATAACTATCCATCCATGAAACGTAATCAACTACCGGACTATCTACACTGCATTACTCACCTGTCGGGTGACACGAACTATACCTATGTCCACTTCTGTGACCGGCCCAGCGTACTTTTCAGCAATACGCTGGCTATGTGTGCAGCCGAGTTACCCGGCTTCGTTCGGATTCACCGCAAGTACGCCGTTAATCCGGCCTTTGTCACAGCGGCCCTGCTGACCGGGCACCAGACCGAACTGATCGTTAACGGGACCTCTTTGCCGGTCAGCCGACGTCAGGTCAGTCTGGTCAGGAAAGCACTGACCAACGTTGTCC
Source organism: uncultured Cytophagales bacterium (assembly GCA_964251665.1). Classification (GTDB taxonomy): domain Bacteria; phylum Bacteroidota; class Bacteroidia; order Cytophagales; family Spirosomataceae; genus JBBQLG01. Next base: position 349,066 of record CAXUKO010000006.1, on the reverse strand, counting down.
CCTTCTTGCCAGCCCCGCCAGCCCCTGTCGAATGGGTACCCATCGTTGTTATCCCTGCCGATGCGCACCGGTCTTATAGTTTAACCTGGCGCTGAGTGCAGCAATACACGATTGCATAACCCAAACTACTTTATTGACAGGCCAGATCAGAATTCCGCGTCAACTTCGCCCGAAAGGCTGTATTTTTAGACGTCCCTCACGACTTGTCCAATGCCCCTACGCTCTCTGACCGGATGGCTGCTGCTGTTTTGTTTAGCCCTGACAACGGCGCAGGCGCAGTTGACGCATGCCCTCCGGCTTGAACTCCCTACTCACCCCGACGAAGCCGAAACGTTCGACGTAACTCCCCTTGGCGAACGGGGCCTGTTAGTCACCACCCGCCGGGTCGATAATTCGGCGTACACAACGACAAAATTTGAGTTTCTGCGCTACGACTCCGCCCTCAAACTCAACTGGAACCGGCCCTTCTCAGCCGGGAAGGGGTTTGCTCCGGTTATGCCGTTTCAGGACGAACAGTGGCTCTACTGGCTCTTCGAAAAGGCCGACTCCGAACAGTTTCTGATCCTGCGCCTGAATACCGACGACGGCCTGACGGAAACGTTCACCGGTAAGTTTCCGTCGTCGCTGGACGTCCAGCAGTTTCGGGTCATGAATAACCGGGCTTACTTAGGTGGCTATTACCGCAACCGGCCCGTCGTGATGCAGTTTACATTCTTCAACGAAACCGTTAAGGTTCTACCCGGCCTGTACGTTAACAACCTCGAAATCAGTAGCATGGAAACCGATAAGGCGCATGACGAAGTGCATGTGCTGGTGCATTCGCTGAAACGAAACTGCCAGTTTTCCATTCGTACCTATTCGCCCGATGGTAAGCCACTCCGCACCGTGGACTTTGACGGCTCGGAACACAGCCTGATTTCGGGGAAGCTGCTGCCGCTCAGCGCCGACGAATCCATCCTGATCGGCAATTACTCCACTGACTGCACGCCCTACTCACAAGGCATTTATGTCACCCGCATCCGGCATACGGACGGCGGTCGGCTCGTTCCCGAAGCGATTCAGTACATTGCTTTCTCGGACCTGAAAAACTTCTTTAATTACCTAAAACCGCGGCAGCAGGAACGGATGCGGAGCCGCGTGGGCAAACGCCGAGAACAGGGTCGGGAGTACCGGTTTCACTACCGGCTGCTGGTTCATGAGCCCGTACCAACCCCCGCCGGACTAACCTTGGTGGCGGAGGTGTACTATCCGCAGTACCGGGGTACCAACCTACCCTACAACACCGGGGGAATGCTTCGCCAGTATCTGGAAGGCTACCGCTATACCCACGCCTTTGTGTGTAGTTTCGATCAGTCAGGTAAGCTACTGTGGGACAACTGTTTGCCCATTAAAGAATTAACTAATTCGCGGTTGACCGAGATGGTGCAGGTATCTCCGCAGGGCGATACGCTGGTGCTGGCCTATCCGCAAAAGGGCGAAATCAACACGCAGGTGATTCAGGGGAGTACGGTCCTGAAAACGCCCGACGCCTACAAAGTTCAGGGCAACACGCCCGACGAAAAGGTGCTTGATTCGGACGATGAAACGCTGGCGGCCTGGTATGACCGGTACTTTCTGGCCTACGGCTACCAGACCATCAAGGCCAATAAAAACAGTGTGGTGCCGCCCCGCGAGGTGTTCTACCTCACCAAACTGGCCTACGACCCGAACAAGCCGGTTGAAAAGCCCGTTACGAACCGAAAAAACGGCGGATCAGGCCAATAATCACATTCAGCAGCAGACTGAGGACTATACAAGTCACGATGGGAAAATAAAATCCGCCGTTACGTCCCTCAATACGAATATCGCCCGGCAAACGCCCTAACCAATTCAGCTTGTCACCGAAAAAATGAATGACAAAGCCAGCCAGCACAAGCACAACTCCAAGCCCAATAATGTATTTGCCAACATTCGGATTCATACCTCCATCAACTGAATTGACAGGGTAACGGTTAGCGACTGAACCTGCATGAGTACAAATCCCTTAATTATCCACATCCTTAATTACGGGTCGGCCGTCGTTGAGCCGCTTCTCGTACCGGAGTTGAAAAGCACTCAGGTCGGGCGTATGGGGCCGTTTGCGGGTTAGTTCACGCTGGTAGATTATTTGCCCTAACTGATACAGAAACGGGTGCCCGACGCTTTCGTACTCGTAGGTATCATCGTTCAGGATGCCGTCGCGGTTGACGTAGATTGTGGCAGTCAGCATATACTCGATCTTGTTTTTGACGTCCATCACATACGACGCATCCGTCAGAAAGCCGTACGCCCAGCCCACTTTATTGAATACCCGAACGCCCGCTGGCAGGCTGTGATGCAGGCTATCCTGAAAGAAGAATTTCACATAGCTATCGTAGTACTGCGTGGCGTCGTATTTGGGGTAATTGGTTTCGCCGGGGAGTTGCGAGAGGTACTGACGCAGGAACTGGTAATCGTCATTCGTTAAGGCGAAGCGTTGCTGCCCGGGCACCGAAAGCGGAAACATCACTGATTGTAGTAGCTGCTGTAAGGACTCCAGCGGCAGTTTGTTCCGGGTCGTGAAATCGAACGGTTTACGTACCAGACTGTCTTTTCCGACGTAATAACCCCGCCCCAGGGTATCGACCCGTCGGAAATCGAACGCGTCCTGATTGTAAGCGGCTGGCTGCGCATAAATCAGTTTACCATCGGGCTGGATGAACCGAACGGCGTTCGTATGCCGGTTTTCGTCGGGTGTCATCCGCACAAACCGGTGCGTGATCCGCGTGTCAACGTAGCCTTTCGCGTGCAGCGACCGGTTGATCTCGCTTTGCCCGACAAACTCGTACATCCGGCTGTAAGCATTGTTTTCGCTGACTAAAAACGCCTTTCTGATAAAATCAGCGATGGTTGGATAGCCGCTCTGCGTAGTTGGGTCAGTCCATTCGTTGGTTTGCTTCGTGTACGAGCTATCAAACTGCATGGCCGTGAATTTCGTCACACCGGGTTTGTTCAGGCGGTTCAGTTTCTCCAGCGACAGCATCGCCAGTGGCAGTTTCACCGTCGACGCCGGATTGAAATAGCAGGTGCTGTCGACATGGTAATAATAGTTTTTGAACGACGGCGTATTACGGCTGTCCCGGTTGATCTCGGTGTAGATAATCTGTAGCCGGTAGGTGTCGGGGTGACGGATCACTTCCTGAAAAACTGGATTCGGATTAGCCGCGAACAAATCCCTCAGAAAGGTATCCGTCCGGGCCTGACCATAGCCCGGCAATGTGAGTAAACAAGCCACCAACAGGCCCGGAAGCAGTTTCGTACGATGTTGCATGGTCAACAAGGTAGGCACTATAACGCCAAAAATCGCTTCCAGAGGTAATACGTGACAAATAGTATCCCAAGCATGACAACGGGTGGAATTAACAGGCTCACGTCGTCACCCACAAATGCCCGGGAAGCAGCGGCTCCGATGAAGTTAATGGTGAAGCCTGCGTATGCCCACTCTTTAATCGTTCGGAACCTGGTTTGCAAAATGGCCAGGGCACCCAGTATCTTGGCGATTCCGCAAATAATCATGAAATACATTGGGTAACCTAAGTGGCGCATCACCTCCTGGCCGGTTTTTTCCTGCGCCACACCAGCCCCGCCATCCATCAGCATCATCAGCCCAAACAGGATTGTTAGTGTCCAGTACAGGATTTTTACGGTTTTGGGGTTCATGCCCGGCGTTGTAGCGGAGTCCGGTACAGTTGTTGGCTTAATGGCTTCCATAGGTAGTCTTGTTTGTAGGTGATCGGGTAAATTGGTGAATCGGCAAACGTTAGCCTGCCAGTCGACGGGTTATGTTTGCTTTACAAAGATGCACGCTTTCGGCCGAACGCAGCGGGGGCAATGCGACCAATCGGGGGTTGATTGCGACACTGAATTAATGTATTTTTACGTATGAAGCATATCTCAATTCTGGTGCCAAAAGGCGCCATTCTGGGCAGTATCGAAGGCCCCCGGCTGGTATTTACCGAAGTGAATGCCCTGTTAAAACGGATGGGCAAGCCTCCGCTGTTTACCATCCAACTGGCAGGTCTCGCCAACAAAACGCCGGTCTGTAATGGCATGTACACCGTCTCTACGGACCTGCTCATAACCGACATTACGCAGACCGACCTGGTTATTATCCCGGCCGTCGACGGCGATATTCCTCAGGCACTGGAAGATAATCAGGCTTTTATACCATGGATTGTCAACCAGTATAAACAGGGGGCCGAAGTTGCCAGTCTGTGCCTGGGTGCTTTTCTGCTGGCATCGACTGGCCTGCTGACCGGACGGCAATGCACGACGCACTGGGCGGCCGCCAACGATTTCCGGCGTATGTTTCCCGATGTCGAACTGGTCGAAAATAAACTGGTTACGGATGAGCATGGTATCTACTCCAGTGGTGGCGCATTCTCCTACCTGAATCTGGTGTTGTATCTGGTCGAGAAATATGCGGGGCGCGACATGGCCGTTCTGTGTTCCAAGGTGTTCCAGATCGATATTGAGCGGGTCAGTCAGTCGTCGTTTATCATCTTTAACGGACAGAAAGAACATGGTGACGAACCAATCAAAAAAGCACAGGCGTTTATTGAGGGGAATTATCAGGATAGAATAACGGTAGATCAATTAGCCTCCATGCTGGCCCTGAGTCGCCGGAATCTGGAGCGCCGTTTTAAGAAGGCCACCGCCAACTCTGTGGTCGAATACATACAGCGGGTGAAGATCGAAGTAGCCAAAAACAGCCTGGAGTCATCGCGGGAGAACGTAAACGAAGTGATGTACAACGTTGGTTATACCGACCCAAAAGCGTTCCGCGTCACCTTTAAACGCATCACCGGCTTATCGCCCCTCCAGTACCGCAACAAGTACAACCGGGAACTGGCAGCGTAGCGGGTACAGCATCACTTACCCGTCTGATGTACCTGCAAGGCCTTCTTGAAGTACCGCCCCTGCCGGGTCGGGGTAAAGTTCCAGTCGGAGAAGAGCATGGGCGCCCATTGCGGATCAAATACCCAGACGACGTAGGAAATACCATTGGTGTCGCAATAGCCCGTGATGGCATCACCGTACGACTCGTCGCTGATGACTGGCACGTGCGCTCCTTTGTCGTCCGGGCCGCAAAAACCAACCTCCGTTAACATAACCGGGTATTTCTTGGCCACAAACCCCCAGTCGGCAGTCCACTTGGCTTCCCAGGGCTTCTCGCGTTTCATCGGGTACGGGTGACTCACATAGCCAATCCCTTCGGCATTAATTGGGTTGCTGGCTACCTCCTTCAGGTCGTAGGCCCAGTTGAAGCCCGCCACCAGGGGTACCGCTCTGGCCCCATTCGCCCGGATGATCGTGATTGTCTCCTCCATCAGCGTTTTCCACTCGGCCCAGCTACAGGTGCCCAGCTTGCCGGTCATGACGGTGGGCTCGTTAAAGAGTTCAAAAAAGGCAACGGTTGTATTGTCTTTGTAGTGTTCGGCCATCGTACGCCAGAACTCGAATGACTCCTTATGCGTGGTCTCGTACATGGGGCTCTGGTACAGCTCATTTTTGAGATTTCCGATGCTGTGCCAGTCAATAATGACGAATAATCCCAGTTCTTCGGCCCAGGCAACGCCCTTATCCAGCAGTTGCAGGTATTGGTCTTTACCCCGACTGCGCCAGGCCGTTGGGTGCACCGGAAACCGTACGAGCGTAGCACCCCAGCGTTTCATCTCCTCAAAATAGGCCTTATTCCAGTGACCGGCTTTGTCTAACCGGTCAGGGTCACTGGCGTTCAACCCCCTAAATACGATTGGCTTACCATCCGCTGTAACGAATGCATTGCCCTGAACACGTATCTGGCTGAGTTTAGCAGAGGATTGCGCCGAAGCCAGTCCGGCAACCAGTAAAAGCAATAGAAATAATACGCCCGAAGATGATTTCATTAGCATTGGATATTCGTTTGTGATGTCGGTAGGACGCTGATTTTCAGGATTGTTACGATACATCATGATAATTCACAATTCCTGGCCTATTGCGCTACTTGAATAGTACAAAAAATTAGAATAAATCATAGTAGTCATAAAAATCAGCGTTCTATTTTGATACGCAACCTACTCCTATTGGTTCAGTTTGTCAACTATGCGGTGAAGCCCCTACCTGATTTATGATACGGGCACGAATCGGGCATCAGCCGCCAGCCATCCGGTTAAACCAGTTCTCCAGCGACAATTCCAGTAGAAACCGCTTCTCAAAATTGTCTTGCCGCAACGCCTGAACGGTGTCGCTGAGATCGGGAATGGGTTTGTGGGCGAGCCACTTTTTCAGCACGGTCAGCACGAGTCGCTCGGTTTGGTACGAGCGACCGTCGCTTTTGATCATGCGCCCGGTCGAGCGGATTTGGTAGTCAATATAATCGCGGTTGTCCAGCGCTACGTGGATGAGCAGGTGCATCAGGCGGCAGCTTACGTACAGATAAGGGTTAATATCTCGTCCGGGATGATTCAGCACCCGGTTGATGACCCGCAAGGCATCGGCGTACCGGCCCGATTCATACCAGACCCGGCTTATGGTCAGGGCAAGCTGGGCCTGCGTCTGGGCGGGCAGTTGGGTACGCTCCCGCTCCCAGCGGGTTAGCTGCGTCTGGAGTACCTGCACGGCCGCATTGGCCTGGCCCTGCGCCAGCGCGCGGTGCAACTGATGTTCCAGCACCAGATACGCGATCTGCACCGACACCCCACCCGTTTGGGGGACCAGACTATTCAGCCGGTCCAGGAAGTAAGTCATCGGCTCGTACTGCTCCATATACCGAAGCGTGAACAGAATGTCGTTCAGCACCTGCACATACTCGATGGGCGCGTCGGCCCACAATTGCGGATGCTGCCGGTACAACTCGTCCAGTTCGTGAAACAGGGGCAGGCTACCATCAGGGTTACCTGTCATCTGAAAATAAATCGACTGAAAGTGCAGATGTACCTGCTGGGAGTCGAACGAGCGCAGCCGCTGACTCCGCAGCAGTTGATGCTCCTCCAGCAGCAGATCGTTGAGCCGGTTGGTTTCCTGCTGACTGCGCACCGGCCCCCGCTGCCAGTAGCGCAGGGCCAGCGTTTCGTAGAGGGCCGTGTGTTGCTGACGGGCCATTTCGGTAGTGAGGGCCGTTTGTAGTTTCTCCTGCCGGGCCAGCAGGGCGGTTTCCGTCAGGTCGGGAAACTGCCGGCGGTGCTGAAACTGGAGTTCCTGCCGGGCTGCCAGCACAAAGATCGCGAACTTCTCATGTTGCAGGGCCAGCCGTTTGGCCCTGTCGAGCGGGTCGAAGCAGTCGGCGAACAGGCCCTTGCGGAACAGAATGGCGCTGTCGTGAATGAGGTTCATCAACTTAGCATCGAGCCAGCTTTCGGCCTCGAACTGCCGCAGACTTTTCATCAGCACATAGTACAAATGCTTACGGGCCGATTCCAACTGAATACCCGGAAACGACTCGCGCAGGGTCTGCTCCGTGGCCGCGTCGAGGGTGTTGGCCGCTTCTAAGCAGTTGAACAGCCGCATGTACAGTTTGTCTCCGGCCTGAAACTGGGCCTGTAAGGCGATGTACCGCTTCTCCGTTTTGGTCAGGGATTGGATCAGGGCAAATAAAGAATGAATCGAATTCATAGGTTTCGCTGAACTGCCTCAATCGTTTGTTCAATAAAAAGCTGATTCACTGGTTTTCTTACTGATTTTACTGCCTGTAGGATTCCTGAACGCTACTAATTTACGTTTGATAAATAGACTTATTTTTAGATATTTTTGGCCTGCAATCTCTAAACCAGCATGGCAAATCACGCATCAATCTGTGTCGTTGGCAGTTCCAACACCGATATGGTCATCAAAGCGGCCAAACTACCCGGCCCCGGCGAAACCGTTATTGGCGGTACATTCCTGATGAACCCCGGCGGTAAAGGCGCGAATCAGGCCGTAGCCGCTGCCCGCCTGTCCGATTCCGGCAGCGGTGCCGCCGACAAAGCCAACACGGTTATGTTCGTCGCCAAGGTGGGTAACGACATCTTCGGCAGGCAGGCCCTGCAACAGTTTCAGCGCGAGAAAATCGATGTATCGCAGGTAGTTACCGACGCTGATGATCCATCGGGCGTAGCCCTTATCAATGTCGATGCGACCGGCGAGAACTGCATCACGGTGGCTCCCGGTGCGAACGGCAACTTGCGCCCTTCCGAAGTAGAACCAGCCCTCGTCGGCGTAACGACCGACTGTATTGTCCTGCTGCAATTAGAGATTCCCCTGCCCACGGTTGAGTACGTCATTCGGCGAAGCCACGAGCGGGGGCTGCGGGTCGTTTTAAACCCCGCTCCGGCCCAAACGTTGTCAACGAGTGTGTTTCCCTGCCTGTACCTGATCACTCCCAACGAAAGCGAAGCCGAACTGCTGACCGGTATTCGGGTGACCAATGGGGCAACAGCCGAACAGGCCGCGCAGAAACTCCGGGTGTTAGGGGTACCGAATGTGGTGATTACGCTGGGGGGCAAAGGTGCTTATTTGCTAACCGATACCTACGCGGGGCTGATTCCGGCACCGCCCGTCACGGCCATCGACACAACGGCGGCCGGGGACTGTTTCAACGGGGCACTGGCCGTAGCGGTTTCGGAGGGGCAGCCCCTGCCCGATGCAGTAGGGTTTGCCTGCAAGGCGGCTTCCATTTCTGTCACAAGGATGGGTGCTCAGGCGTCGGTGCCCTACCGCCGTGAGCTGGACCAGTTGCCTTTAGCCGTTTAAGCTATCCCCATAACCACCTTACTTCCCTAACCCCTATGTTCATCATTCAAAGTTACGGGCTGGCCGTCCTGTTTTGCCTCATCACCATGCTGTGCTGGGGCTCGTGGGCCAATACCCAGAAACTGGCCGCCCGCACCTGGCGATTCGAGTTATTTTACTGGGACTACGTGTTGGGTATCCTGCTCCTGGCGCTTGTGCTGGCCTTGACACTGGGGAGTACCGGCAACCTTGGACGCCCGTTTCTGGCCGATATTCAACAGGCCGGTAACGCCAGTCTCGGTTCGGCCCTGCTGGGTGGGGTGTTGTTCAATGCCGCTAATATTCTGCTGGGGGCCGCCATCGCCATTGCCGGTATGTCGGTGGCCTTTCCGGTGGGCATTGGTCTGGCACTTATCGTTGGCGTGATTGTCAACTACCTGAACCTGCCGGTTGGTAACCCGGCCCTGTTATTCGGGGGCGTTCTGCTGGTTGCGGCCGCGATTGGCCTCAATGCCTTCGCGTATCGAAAGGTAGCAACAACAGCCTCGGATAGCTCATCAGAAGGCAACTCTTCCCGTGTCGAATCCACGAGGGGATTGATCCTCTCGGTGGTGGCCGGGCTGATGATGGGCTTTTTCTACCGGTTCGTGGCGGCTTCGATGTTTCCCGTGTTCGACCAGCCGGAGCCGGGTAAACTCAGCCCTTACACGGCCGTTGTTTTTTTTGCCGTTGGGGTGTTTTTGAGCAATTTTCTGTTCAATACCGTTCTGATGTATCGTCCGTTTACGGGAACGCCGGTTTCCTACGCCGATTATTTCCGGGGCAGCGCCCGCAATCACCTGACGGGCATGTTGGGTGGCACGATCTGGTGCCTGGGTATGGCGTTCAGCATCCTGGCATCGGATAAAGCCGGTCCGGCCATCAGCTACGGGCTGGGCCAGGGTGCTACGGTGGTAGCGGCCATCTGGGGCATTTACATCTGGCGGGAATTCCGCAATGCGTCGACCGCTACCTACCGCATCTTAAACGTTATGCTGCTTTGCTATGTCATTGGCCTGGGTCTGTTGATTATGGCCCGGTGAGGGTATTTTTTGCCTATCATTAATTTTTGTCATCCTGACGGAGGAAGCATCTTAGCGGTCAATTCTCTAAGATGCTTCCTCCGTCAGGATGACAAAGCCAGCACCATGACAAAGCTTGATTCTAAACTGTCTTTGTCTGCGCAACTGACTTCAACTCTTCGCTCACAAACATTCCCTTATACCGCCCATGAAATCCGTTCGACTCATTGCCCTGCTCATCTTGCTGCTGCCGGCAGTTATGGCCCACAGCCAGACACCCGCCAAACCCATTAGTGTAACGGCGGGCTGGAAACTGCAAACCGGCGATGATCCCCGCTATGCCGAAGCCGCCTTCAACGATCAGGCCTGGAAGGCAATCCGGGTGGGGGCTACCTGGGAAAGTCAGGGGTTCGACAAGTATGATGGCGTCGCCTGGTACCGGACCCGCGTCGTGCTGCCCGCGTCGCTCAAAGCCGGCAGTACCTACCTGAAAGGCATTCTGCTGACCCTGGGACGCATTGACGACGATGACCAGACGTTTGTGAACGGCACCGAAGTTGGCCATACGGACGGGTACGACACGAACCGGCAGTACGTCATCCCGGTCGATCTCATCCGCTGGGATCAGCCCAATGTGATCGCCATTCGGGTGAACGATAATTCCGGCAACGGCGGCATGGCAAACGGTCCCTACCAGATTGGCGGATCGGTGAAACTGGCTCAGGCGGTGTCGCTCAACATGACTGGCCAACCGACGGCCATACCGTCGTCCGGTAAGACTACGCTCAAAAAAACGGTGCTGCTTACGGCCACCATGCCGGTGAGCAAACTGGCGGGTACGCTGGCAGTAACGGTGTACAACCGGGCGACGAAAGCTGTGGTGTTTCAGCAGACCAAATCGGTCGCGCTTGGGCAAACAGACAGTTTTTCGCTACCCATCTCCGTAGCCATCGACAAGCCGGGTATTTATCAGGCCGATTATGTATTCCGCAGTCAGCAGGCGGCCGATTCCATCACGCACAGCACCCTGGTAGGGTATGTGGCGACTCCCCGCACGAATGAGCACCTGATCCAGCCAATCGTTACGCAGATGATTCCGGGTAAGGCCACGCCTTTTGCGCTGGAGGCCGTTAAATTCAGCGGTTTTCTGGAAGACCGGCTACAGGCCAACCTCACCCAGCGCCTGCTGCACATCGACGAAACGGGCATTATGGAAGGGTTTTATAACCGGCCGGGCAAGCAAACCTGGGTGGGTGAATACCCCGGCAAATACCTGCATGCCGCCAGCCGGGTGTGGCGTTACTCGAAAAATCCGCAGCTGAAAACCCAGATGGACCGCATAGTCGATGTCCTGATCGCTACTCAACTCGACGACGGCTACTTAGGCACGTACCTCCCGGAGCGATATTGGTCGGACTGGGACGTCTGGGCGCATAAATACGATCTGCTGGGTTTGCTGAGCTACTACGCGGCAACGGGCTATAAACCGGCACTGGAAACGTCCCGGCGCGTGGGCGATCTGCTCTGCCGGACCTTTGGTACTAATGCGGGTCAGCGCAATATCGTTGAGTCGGGTTACCATGCCGGTATGGCCGCATGCAGTGTGCTGGAACCGATGACCGAACTCTACCGGTTTACGGGCGACAAAAAGTACCTCGACTTTTGCAATTACATCATCGACGCCTACGAAACGCCCAAAGGCCCGAAGATCATTTCGACGCTGACGACGCTGGGTAAGGTGGATAAAACGGGCAATGCCAAGGCGTATGAGATGATGTCGAACCTCGTGGGTATTGTCAGATTATACCAGCTGACCGGCAATCCGGCCCTGCTGAAGGCCGTCAGCAATGCCTGGGACGACATTGCGACCCACAAACTGTACATCACCGGAACCGCCAGCCGGGGCGAATACTTCCGGGATGACTACGACCTGCTGGCGACCAACGACGTACACATGGGCGAAGGCTGCGTGACCACGACCTGGCTTCAGTTTAGCCAGGCGATGCACGAGTTGACGGGAGAAGCCAAGTACGTGGACGAGATTGAAAAGTCGATTTTCAACCACCTCTTTGCCGCCGAAAACCCGCAAACCGGATGCGTGAGCTACTACACGGCTCTACAGGGTAAAAAACCGTATCGCTGTACCATTCACGCCCACTGCTGCTTAGCCAGCATTCCACGCGGATTCGCCATTATCCCCGAACTGATGTATACCCGCAACGCCGACAACGGCTTATCGGTGAACAGCTATCCGGCCGGTACCCTGCGCGGCAATGTCCTGGCGAGTGACCATACCGAAGTCAGTTTTCAGTTACGGGTCGATTCCCGGTTCCCCGAAGAAGGCCGGGCGACCCTTACCCTGAACCCCGACCGTCGGGCGCGGTTTGCCGTCGGGCTGCACGTACCGGCCTGGTGCCGGAATTTCAAAGCAGTCGTCAACGGGCAGTCATTTACCGGCCAACCGGGTCAGTATCTGACGCTGAATCAGGACTGGGACAAGGGGGCGGTGATTCAGGTATCGTTTGATCTGCACCCGCAGTTGCTCGACGGCGGTAAAAGTTATCCCGGCTTTGTCGCCCTGAAAAGTGGGCCGCAGGTGCTGGCCATCGACCAGGCGCTGAACCCGCAGATCAACGATCTGACGATGGTGAGCCTTACCTCCGCCATGGTTATCCCCCTGCCCAAATCGCAGTTACCCAAAGGCTGGATCGGCTCGCAGCTTTACAGCGTACAGGGAATGGTTGATGGCAAACCCGTCACGCTGAAAGTCGTTCCCTACGCCGAAGCCGGCCAAACGGGCGGGGATCTGGCCGTGTGGGTGAAGAAGGCGGAGCAATAATACCGGGCAGTCATTGGCATATTTTAAATAGCGCTAAGTAGTGCAGTGAAAATACATTAGCGTATTTTTTGTCATGCTGACCGGTCCGTGTAATAATCTAAACTAATTCTGCCAACCTACTTATATGCTGGTAGTTGTATCCCGGACACCTGCGTCCGGGATACAACTACCAGCATATAGCCTCCCTTAGTACGCCATATACTTGTTCCGAAGCGGTCTGGTCAGGCGGATAGGTGTTCCATGTTTACAGCTTCGTCACTTTCTTCAGGTTATCGTCCGGTATGCGGTCGATGAGGTAGCTAATGGGATCAATACCGGCTTCGTACGGCTCTTCTTTCACGACGAACGAGTACGTACCTGTCTTTTGCCTGAAATGTTCCCGTCGACTGGCTAATAACGTACCCTGCTTTTTGCCACTGGCCGGTTTCCCATACACGCCCACGTCAATCCAGTCGTCGAGTTTAATGGGCGTTTCGCGGCCCAGCGAATCGGCCCGATACTTTTCGCTTTCCACCTTCACTGTCACCCGGTACTGGCCGTTGGGCAGTTTGGTGTAGGAAGCTTCAGTAGCCCGGATGTTGAAAATAGTCATGGTCTCGAACAGGTCCGTGATCAGGTATTTGAGCGAATCGGGCGTGTTCTGCCGGAACCGGTCGACCAGGTCGTAGGAAGTGGGGTAAGGCGGCTGGCGATAGGCGTATTCACTCACCAACCCGTGCAGGGCCGTGTTAACCGCTTTTTCGCCGATCATCTCCTTCAGGTAATACATCACCGCGCTGCCTTTCCGGTAGTGAATGTAGCTCTGGTTGGCGTCGACCCGCTCCAGTGGCTGTTCTTTCAGTGACTCTCCCCCTCGCGAGGCCAGATATTTATCGACTTCGTACTTCAGGAACCGCTTCATCCGGGCTTTGCCGTAGGTCTGTTCCATCACCATCAGGGCCGAGTACTGAGCCTGCGTTTCTGACAAGAGCGTGGCGCCTTCCATCATCGCACCGGCTACCTGATGCGCCCACCACTGATGCCCCATTTCGTGCGCTACCACGTACTTCACCATATCGACGTCCGTTTCGGGGTCTATTCTGGAAATGAAACCAATGCTTTCCGAGTAAGGCATGGTACCGGGAAACGCCTGCGCGAAGGAAGCATACCGGGGAAATTCGATAATACGCGCCTGTTTGTGGTAGTACGGACCGAAGTTGGTGGTGTAATACGCCAGCGAACTCCTGACCGACTGGAGCATATTGGCCACGTTGTAGGGGTGCTTTTTATCGTAATACACCTCAATATCAATGCCGTTCCATTTCTGGCGGGCCACTTCGAACCGGGCCGAAATGAACGAGTAAAAATTCATCGACGGGTGATCGAGTTTATAATGAAAATACCGCCTGGGCTGGGCCGACTCACCGGATTGGCCCGGCACCGTTTTCGTCCACTCTTTCAGCAGCGAGCCCGGCGCTACGGCAATCTGATTAGGCGAAGTGCTGATCACCGTCTCGACGCTGACCCAGTCCGAATTGTTGCTGAGGTAGGTGTTCCGGCAGTCGTCGGTGCAGTTCCGAACCAGCCGGGGCATCCGGTCCCGCTCGGGAAGGCCGTAGTCTTTCCGGTCGTTTTTGCCTGTTAACTCACCATCCTCCTGATACCCGATTTGGGGAGAAATATCGGTATTATCGAAGAACGAGCCATTCTGGTTGATCTGCTTGGTCTGCGTCACTTCATTCTCGAAGCCGTGGGTCAGCTTCTTCGTCACGAAATGAATCCGCATGGAATCGCCGGGGGCCAGGGCGGGGGTGAGCCGGTAAATCCGGTACTGCGTTGTATCGTCGGTCAGCACCAGCACAGCCCGCTTCGGGTTGGCCGGATCAAGGGTTATATCCCCCACCATGGGCCGCTGCGGCAGGATGATATGCACCGAGTCAATGGGCACACTGGCTTTGTTTTTCACGACCCAGTCTCCATTGACAATCAGGTTGCGGGCTTCGGGATATACGTCAATGGCGTATTTCACGTCTACAATGCGCGGTTGCGGCCGGTGCTGGTACTTTTTGTACTTTTTCTCGTAGGCCACCTGCGCCCGCTCGCCCTGCTTGGCTGTCCGGTAGGTATTGACGATTTTGGTATTGTAAAAAATGTAGCCGCCCACCGCCAGCACGGCCAGCAGCAGCCCCGGTAAAATCAACCGGTTTGTGGCATACGTGCGCCCGGCGCGACTGATCCGGTTTTTTACGCCGGTATCTTTCCCGCGTACCCAGAACAGAACGGCCACCGCACTCAGCAGGGCGGCAACCAGCAGCCAGTACGCACGGAACCAGACGAACGAAGCCACGTAGGGACCAAACCCGTTCATGTCGGAATAGCGGTAGTTGGGTGAGCCGTTAAACTGAACCAGGTTCGACTGCATGTCGAGCGGTGTCCAGATGTAGGCATTCAGCATCAGCAGGGCCACGAACACAAAGAAGGCGAGGTACTTGTTGTTGATGAGCGTATGCACCAGCATGGACAGAATAATGAGCGGAATAAACCGCAGCAGGTCGACCCCGAAGAACTCCGTCAGGTACAGACCCAGCTCGTACTGGGTATAGCCCTTTGCTGTCTGGGTGATGAGGCCAGCCCCCACGCAGAGCAGGAGAATCACGACCACAATGCCTGTCATGGCGAGCAGTTTAGCCACAAAAACGGCCCAGGTTGGATGCGGCAGGGCGTCGTGCAGCTGATCGATGTTGGCGTCCCGCTCTTTCCAGATCAGGGCACCGGAATAAAAGACAATAATGGCGATCAGAAACAGGTACATCGTGCCCCGAATGGTGTCGATCAGATCGTAGGTAACCGGGTACGACGACAGGCCATAGCCGGAGTTGGCAAATTTCAGCGAAAAACCCATGTTGAGTACGCCCGCCAGCATGATGCACAGAAAAGCCGTCCCGGTGGCAATGCCCCGGAAATCGGTTTTGGCCATTCGCCACGTTTGCTGCCAGTGGGCCGCTGCCCCAGTCTGCTGTGTAGTATGGGGCAAAGCCTCAAGGGTTGTAAACACGGGCGCGACGGTATCAGGGATAGTTTCCGTAGCCGGGCTTTTCCGCCGACCGGTAAGCGGCCAGCGAAAGGCTCGCCGAGACGTAGCTTTTTCGGTGAAGGAGAACCGGCTGTAGGTAAAGACTAACAACCCCAGGCCTAACCCCATCCAGATCAGCCGGTTCAGGAGCATCATCGGGTTCGTTAACCCTACCGACAGCGTATTTTTTTCGCTGACCGTCCAGTATTTGGTAATCAGGTCGTAGGGCCGGGCACCGAACGTATCCACGTAAAACGCCAGTCGCTCGTTCTCGACGTCACTCAAAAAACTATTGGCAATCAGGTAGGCCACCAGCAGCAGAATCGCCCCCACGAAGGACGTGATGGTTGAGCGGGTCAGGGCTGCGAGCGTGAAAATGATGGATGCCGTAATGAAGGTATTGGGCAGGGCAAATACCAGAAAGCTATTCAGGTGAGCCGCCCAACTGATTGGCCCGTAGCGGTCGGGATCGGTCGAGCCGGTTGTCTGTCCGATCAGCGTACCGATGATGATTCCCAGCGAAATGCCCAGAAACGGAATCAGGGATATCAGGTAAGCTCCGCAGAAGCGCCCCGACAGGTAGTCGAGTTTACGAATGGGCGACGCGAAGATGATTTGCTCGGTCTTGTACGAAAAATCGCGCAGGGCCGAACTCTGGATAAACGAGGTCGTAATCAGCAGCGAGAGCAGGCTCCAGACCGCAAACTGGTTCTGGATAACGAAGGGCGCATTTTTGTAAATATTGCCAAAGGTACCCCCAATGGACACATCGTCGGAGGCAGCGGCCCAGGCGAACAGCAGCGTGGTAATGAGCAGGAATACGTACACCATGGGCTGCCGCAGCCAGTAGCGTATCTCGAAGGAAAATAAATGTCGGAACATAGCTGAAAAGAGGACGGGATGAATGGATAGCTTGAATTCAGCGGGCGTCGGCGGCAGCAACGGCCAGACCGTCGATGGTCGAGAAGAAGACATCTTCCAGATCGGGATTCGCTGCGGTAAAGCCATCCCCGGGATCGCCCTCACTGTAGATGTGCACAAGCGGTTTGCCCGCTACCAGCTTATTAGAGATGACCCGGTACTGTTGCAGGTACTGCGGCAGGTCGGCTTTGGCGATGGACTTCGCCCATATCTTCCCGTTCAGCTGGTGTACCGAAGCCAGCGGTGTGCCACTGAACAACACCCGCCCCCGGTGGATAATAGCCATGTTGCTGCACAGTTCCATGACGTCCTGCACAATGTGGGTCGACAGAATGACAATCACATTCTCGCCAATTTCGGACAGCAGGTTATAAAATCGGTTCCGTTCGCCGGGGTCCAGACCCGCCGTAGGTTCATCCACGATAATGAGCTGCGGATTACCAATAAGCGCCTGGGCAATGCCGAAGCGCTGTTTCATCCCGCCGGAATAGCTGCTGACGGCTTTCTTACGCACCTCGTACAGATTGACCCGGTTGAGCAGCGCATCGACCAGCGTTCGGCGCTCCTGACCATTGGTGATGCCTTTCAGTAACGCAAAATGATCGAGCAGGTCCAGCGCCGACACTTTGGGATACACGCCAAACTCCTGCGGCAGGTAGCCGAGCGTCTGGCGAACGGCGTCTTTCTGGTTGAGCACGTCGATGGTGCCCGTTTTAGCATCTTCGAGGGCGACCGAGCCGCTGTCGGCTTCCTGCAAGGTAGCCAGAGTACGCATCAGCGTCGATTTACCAGCCCCGTTCTGGCCCAGCAGCCCGTACATACCCGTCGGGATGGTGAGCGAAACGTCATCAAGGGCTTTGACGGTCTGCCCCGACTTGCCCGAAGCATACGTTTTGGAAAGGTGTTGAATAGTGAGCTGCATAGAGTAGGTAGTGGTTTTGACGATTCAGTAAGCGGTTAGTCCTGTTCTTATACAGAACAAGTTTACGGGCTGAAACCGTACTATGCAATACACAGTACCGATTGACGGGGATAAAAAGGATGGGTGGTTACTATAGGGTACTGGTGGTTACGAATCCAGGGCCGCTGTACCGTGCCCGGGCCACTGTTGTGCTACGCAGGAGAATGGTCGACGGTTTTGCAAACCAGTTAGCCTCGCTTTACCTTGCCTTATGATTCGATTCGTCGCCCGATTGCTTCTCGGCCTGCTTCCCGGCATGTACGCACTAAGTGCCACTGCTCAGATTATTAAGCTGGATAGCCAGCCGGCGATACGCCAGGTTGGTCAGAATAACTGGCAATTTCGGGCAGGCGACAGCACGGGTTGGTCCAGTCCAGCGTACGATTCCCGCCATTGGGCTACGCTTACCCCACGCGTTAACCTCAGCGATAATCCGACTCTCTGGAAAGTGGGGCACGGTTGGTTCCGGAAAAAGGTGCAGTTCCGGCAATTGAATTCGAGAAGCGTGACGATGTCCATCCAGCAATTTGGTGCTTCCGTTGTGTATCTCGACGGTAAACTGGTGGCTACCCTGCGGCCGTTTGCCTTCGATTCCGGCGGCTCACAACGCATTATCGCTTTTATTCCCGTTTCAATTACCGATACCAGTCAACACACGCTGGCGATACGCTACGCTTTCCGGCGTGATCCGCTGCTGGGCCTTTCGGTCAATAAAGCCCCGTTCCAACTGGAATTCCAATTGAGCAATCAGTCGGCTGTCGACCTGCTGGATAGCCAGTCCACTTCGGCAGGGATACAATACCTGTTGGTTGGCATATTCGGTGTATTAAGTCTGTTGCATAGTCTGTTTTACCGGGCCAATCCGACCCAACGCGTAAACCTGACGCTGGCGCTGACAATGCTGGCCTTCGCGCTGATTTTTTTGATTGACCTGATCGACACGAAGACAGGTACATTGACGCTTAGCTCATTAATGACAACCCTTTCGTGGGCAACCGCTAATCTGGCCCTGGGACTCCTGTTACTGTCCGTGTATATCTACCTCGGTCGGCGACTCGGCTGGGTTTTCTGGCCAATCCTGTTCGTGCTTGCAGCGCTGGCAGGCTACAACAGTTTCATTAGCCCTGTCACCGAGGGTAAAGCCGGAATTCCGTTTCTGCTGGTACTGACCGAATACATACGGGTTAGCTGGCTGGCTAAACGCCGAAACCCGGACCCGGCCGCCCGGCTGCCCTGGAATTCACTCAAATTCGCGCTTTATTCTACCTTGGCTGTTATCGTGCTGGCTGCCGGAGCCGGTATATTAACCAGTGTCACTGACGCTAAAACCAGTCTCGATTGGGTAGCCATACCCATTGTGTTATTAGCGCTGAGTGCGCTGTTCAGCATTCCGATTGGTCTGTCGTTTTCCCTGGTGGGCGATTATGCCCGTACCTATCAGTCGCTGCGGCAGCAACTTACTGAGGTGAATCGGTTGTCGGCGCAAACGCTGGCGCAGGAGCAGGAAAAGCAGGCGCTGCTGGCGAATCAGAACGAACGGCTGGAACAGCAGGTCGCCGACCGTACCGCCGAGTTAAATCAATCCCTGACGGAACTGCGCGAAACGCAGACCCAGCTGATACAACGCGAGAAATTAGCCAGTCTGGGTGAGCTGACGGCCGGGATTGCCCACGAGATTCAGAACCCGCTGAACTTCGTCAACAACTTTTCGGAGGTATCGGCGGAACTGGTTGCTGAACTGACCGAAGAAACGGACAAGCCCGACCGCGATGCTGAACTGGAAGCCGAGCTATTAGCCGATTTAGGCCAGAATCTCCAGAAAATAACCCATCACGGCAAACGCGCGTCGTCCATTGTCAAAGGCATGCTCGAACACAGCCGCAGCATTGCCGGGGAGCGTCAGCCAACGGACCTGAATGCCCTGGCGAATGAATACCTCAACTTAGCCTACCACGCCATGCGCAGCAAAGAACCCACGTTCAATGCCAGACTGACCACTGATTTTGGGGATGATCCGGGTCTGGTGCCCGTGGTGGCGCAGGAGATCGGGCGGGTATTTCTTAATCTGTTCAGCAATGCTTTTTACGCCCTGTATAAGCGGCAGCAGGTCGCCGAACCGGGTTACGAACCGACGCTCCTCATCAGCACGAAGCGTCTCGCTGATGCGATAGTACTGCGGGTACGCGACAATGGAACGGGCATTCCGCTGTCGGTTCAACAGAAAGTATTCCAGCCCTTCTTCACCACCAAACCCAGTGGCGAGGGCACCGGCCTTGGCTTATCGTTAAGCTACGACATCATCACCAAAGGCTACGGCGGAACGGTGTCGCTGAACACCGAAGAAGGTCAGTTCACGGAGTTTAGTATTACGTTGCCCATCGCTTAATCCGGTTCGTCAGCGCGCTGGTCTTTGTTGGGTGGCTGGTTCAACATGCGCTCCATAGCGTTTTCGCCGTATTCATCGCGCAGGGTGCCCAGTTCCTTATCACTGCGGCTGTCACTCCCATCTACATTTCGGATTGTGCCGGGATCGAAGCCTTTTTTGCGTTCGAGATTACCGATTTGAATGTCTTTTCTGCTGCGTCGTTGATTTGCCATGGCGTTGAGAAAAATAGCGGTTCACTGATCTACGTTAACCAACTGCGTTTTTCTTTGTTTCCCGGCAATACACCACTGAATTAACGGGCCAGTCAGAAATATGCCTGCATCGTTTTGGGATACTGCGGAATGACCAGTTCGGGTGCTTCGATCTCGGGATGCCAAAGCTTCTCCCACTCGAAACTGTAATAACCGTCGTATCCACCCCCCACCAGCGCCCCAATGGCTTCCCGAAGCGGAGCCTCCCCCTGCCCAACGGCTACGTAGCGATGTTTGCCGTTCTCCAGCCGGGCGTCTTTGATGTGTGTATGGCGGATGTATTTTTTCAGTTTCACATAAACCTCAGCGGGTGGTTCGTGGCTATCGGCCCACATGTTAAACACGTCCCAGATTAAACCAACGTGCGGATGCTCAGCAGCCGTCATAATCGGTAGCAGCAGGTCAGTGCGGGTCAGTTCGCCATGCGTTTCGAGGAGCACCGTTACCGAACGGGGTTTCGCATAGTCGCCCAGTTCGAGCAGCCCCTCGCCGATAAGCCGGAGCGTGAGGTCACGGGGTTGATCGGGTGGTAACTGATCGGGAAAGACCCGGACATAAGGGCAATCGAGTTGCTGAGCCAGGTCGATAAACCGTCGGGCATCGTTCAGGTTCTGGGTCCGTTTGGCGGGGTCGGCATGGTGCAGTTGGGTCGATGCGCCCAGGTTGATAATCCGAACGCCCTGATCGGCAAACTGCCGACGGGTTTGGGCAGCCCGGGCCGCCGTACTGAACTCGGGGCACTTAGGCAGGTCCAGTTCACCCGCCAGCCCCCGAAACTCGACGCCCTGATAGCCACTTTGGGCCGCCGTTTTCAGGATGGTAGCCAGGGACCAGGCCGGGCAGCCCAGCGTCGAAAACGACAGTTTGGGTGTCTGACGGGCCGTTGCCCCTATCGGCGCTACCAGCCACGTGGCCAGCCCGGCCAGGGATGTTTTCAGGGCTGACCGGCGCGTTATCGAAGTGGTCATAGGCAGTTGACGGAATACCCTTAAAAAGCTTCCCGGGCCGGATACTACTGATGGACGTTTCAATTAACTACCTGCAACTCACTGGAATTTGACCAGACTTTTGTCGGCAATCAGAATCGGTGCATCATAGACCGGAATATCCGTGAAGGTATAGGTAGTGCCCATTTTTTTCCATTGACTGACCGGAATATCATACACGCCCCCGGTAATGATGTCGACGTACACGGGCTGGTCAAAGCTGGCATTAGTGAACGTAAAGGTCAGGTTGCGGGCCTTGTTCGATTCGACGGGAATAAAGTCGTTGGACCAGATGGTGAACACCTGTTTTCGTGATGTTTTATGCCGGTAGCCATACACGGCCAGGCTCCGGTCGGTACCCTGACTGTAACTCACCTCGTCTTTATCGGCGGGTATATAATTCCGGTTGAAGCTCGACTCCATCTTTTTGATCCGCTCCAGCGTATGATCAAAAACAGACGTCACGTTCTGGATGGCGTAGTAGGCGATTTTGGGCCGGATGGCCCGCTTCGTCGAATCGGACTTGATGATTCCCTTGTAATTGAGCCGGTTGATTGGCCCGTTGGTATAAGCCATTTCAATGATTCCGAAAACGCTGGTTTCGATGTCATGGCCCAGGTCACCCAGCATCCGGCGGGTAAACCATTTGGCCTGCGTCACCTCCGACCAGTCGTAATCACCGAGTGCTCCGCGCCCAAATCCGGGACTGGACGGTGCGCCGTTTTCGCCCTGTCGCAGGGGGATGTTCGGCGCGTACTTATCCAGCACCGCCCGCAACTGCATCACCTTGGGGTAGTGCGCATCGGGGTTGTAGGTGTAGTCGTGGTAGGTAAAATTGTCGAACAGGTTGATCTTCTTCTGGTCGGCCAGTACCTTAAAAAACCGGTCGGCATAGTCGAGGCCAATGTGTCCCAGCGCCAGCCCCGACACCTTTGCTTCGGGCTGAATACGCTTGATGATGTCGATGGTACGGATGTTCAGGGCCGCCGACTTTTCGGGCGTATTTTCCAGATTATCGCCGAAGTTGGGTTCGTTCCAGACCTCCCAGTCGACCACCTTGTTTTTGTAGCGGGTAACTAAGGCGGCTACCCATTTATCCCAGGCATCGAGTGCTTCTTTGGAGGTGGGCACCCCCGCGCCCAGATTCGACCCGCCCCCGTTTGGGTAGTTATGATTGCCGTAGGAGGTTTGTAGCCAGGGCTTCAGTCCCCGTTTGTGCGCATCGTCGATGACATGATCCAGCCAGGCCCAGTCATACTGCCCCCTCACTTTTTCGGTCTTGTCCCAGCCTGCCTGCATCCGCAGCCGTTTGATACCGAGGGGGGCAATGTACGCCTTGTATTGGTCGTAATCGGTAAAATCGCGGTCGAGGGTTTCGCAGCCAAGCAGCCAGTTCGATGTCGGTATTTCGTCGGTACTGCGGGGTTTGACCGTCCCCAGACGGGGTAACGAAATGGCGAAATCGGTTTTGACGCGGTCGCGGGATGTGTCAATATTCTGGGCAAGTAGTGGTTTGCCTGGGTACCCCAGCACGAAAACGACAAAACCGGTTATAATCCTGAAAACGGTTTTCATTATGAGGTAATGTTTATGGTTCGTTTTCTATTGCTCATAACAGCCCCGGTCCAGGCCTTTGCCCTGCGGCCGTTTTTTCCGGGCCAGATCAATAAGTTGCGCCAGTTCGGGCGTGCCCGACTGCCGGGCCGGGCTATCGGCCTGCAGCTGGAAATTACCCTGACCGGGGTTTAACTGCGGGTTGATAAACTTAGGGTCAGCCACCATATCGTGCGGACCGGTAAATACCGTCTGGGCGACGGGATACACGTTATAATCCCACCGGATGGCCGTATTCCGATTATTGGACGTGATCTGCCCGCCGGGCTTGGGCATTATAATGTTGTTGAGGATCACCACGTCTTCGGACCGGTTGGGGAACAGTTCCTGATAGCCCACCGTCTGCCCGTTCCAATAGGTTGTGTTATTGATGATATCGACGTGCTTCGTGCGGAAAGTATGGATGCCCGAACCGCCGTTGTATACACTCAAGTTGTTGGCAATCAGGGCGCGGCCTTTCCATTCCGGGCGGACGCGTTTGGCGTTGGCGGATGAGGTGTTGGCTGGCGTCGTGGTAGTTGAGGCCGGACTGGTCACGGCATCGGCGTTGGGGTTGGTAGCACCCTGTTGTTCCTGGTCGGTCACATCGAGTAAAATTCCATTGCCGTCGCTGAGTTTACCCGTCCGGTCCCAGGGCACCAGCGTTTTGTTGTTCCAGACCGTATTGCGCTGAATAATAATGTGGTAACCCGGCGCATCGTCGAACGCCCAGTTGTTCAGGGTGGTGATGCCCGAACCGGCGTAGCGCATGTACCAGCAGTTGTCAAAAACCCGGCAGTCCTCGACGGTTACGTAGTCCGTTTCAATCAGGGTGATGCCGCCACCCGGACACTTGCTGACGGTGCAGTTGCGGATAATGATGTGGTGAGGCTTGGCGTCGGGCTGGCGTCGGCGACCTTCCACGAAGATGCCGTTGGTGTTGTAGTACGGGTCTGGTTTGGGGTCTTTAGCCTGCTCAATGGCTTTGTTCAGGGTAATGGTATCGCTGGTTCCGGTTACCTGAAAGCCGTCGATGACGTGATACGAGCCAGACACATTAATGCCGTTCCAGCCAACGGGTCTCAAATCCGGCTTTTGACCCGGCAGGGCTTTCCAGGTTATCCACGCATCCGGCTGACCCGAAACGGTCAGACTCAGCACCGCGCTGGCATCACCCTTACTGGCATTGGTATAGATGCCGTTGCCCACCAGTACAGTGTCTCCGGGCTGCACCACCGTGGCGGCTTTCTGTAAACTACGAAAGGCCGCAGCCAGCGACGACCCCGCATTGGTATCGCTGCCTTTCCCGGAAACGAACCAGACGTGATACCCGGAACCAGCACCCCTTTGGGCGGTTTTTTCCTGCGGTTGAGCCTTCGTAAAGGAATGACAAACAAGAAGCATTAAAAAGCTGATAACCAGTGATCGTAGCATACGTATTGAGCAAGTATTGAGCCTATTATCTGAACTGGGATGAACCAGGTACTTTAGGACAGTAAGAGAAAGTGCTTCCCCAAATCTGGGGAAGCGTTTCTGACTTAACCTATGATTAATCCTATTGTAACACATCTATAAGGCTCGGGCAGCCAGGGATGTCCGATCATTACGGCACCGTAATGGTCATCGTTTTTTTGACGGCATCGGCACTACCCGTAATGCCGGTAGCGGTCAGGGTAACGGTGTAGGTACCGGCAGTGGTGTAGGTATACGTCGGGGCCACATCCGTGACGGCGGCCGACCCATCACCAAAATCCCACGCATAACTGAGCGCATTCAGCGACGCATTGGTGAACGTAATCTTCCGCGCGGTGGTCGCATCAGCCTTCGTGGTGAAATTGGGCGTAGGGCGTAAAATGGTGGGATCAAAGGAGATCAGGGTGGTTTTCAGGAGTGGATTCACTTTTATTTGCGGGCTGGCAATACCAACACCCAGGGCCAGTTTCTGCGCCGGATTCGCCCGCAGATAATCCAAGTCGATGCTCAGGTTGAATACGGCCGACTCCTGACCGCCCGGAATTGTGACCGACGCAGGCAGCACAAACTTATCGGCGGGCAACAGGGTTGTTCCCACCAAAACGCTGGCACTGATGAGCTTGCTGACGGTATCGGCGTTGGCCGCAATCGTGACCGGCACATCACCATCGGCCGATACCCCGCCCCGAAACACCCCCAGCGGAATGATTACTTTTCTTCCCGTCAGATCAACCGTGAACCGGTACGTGCCTGTCGCCGACACGCTGTTGATCGTGAACAGCCCGTTTTTGGCCGTAGGCATGTACAGAATCTGTTGCGGGTAGTCAGCCTTGGCGAGGTCCTCGTATTTACAGGCACTCAGCAACAGGCATCCCCCGAAGCAGGCCAGAACAAATCGTATTGTATTGGCTGTAACAGATCGCTGATCCTCATGATTTACCAGATTCATTATGAGTACATTCAGTAAACCACCCAGTCTTCTCTTAGATTTAGTTAAAAAATCAGCGTAAGTCATAGTGATCATAAAAATCAGCGGTCTATAGTTGAAACGAGAGATCATGTGTTTGTGGAGTTATCAAACCAGATGCATGGATAGCAGCCATTACCAGCCCGGGTTCTGAATCAGTCCTTTCGAGACGTTCAGTTCGCCCTGCGGGATTGGGTAGAGATACATTTTTGGCTCAAAAACGCGGTTTTCCACCGCGATAGGCTTGTAGGTGAAGGTACCATCGGCGTTTTTAGTGATGTCGACGCCCATCAGCGGAGCGCCCAAATACTGCGGCCCCTGCATCCACCGGCGCACGTCCCAGCCCCGATGATCCTCAAAGGCCAGCTCGACCCGGCGCTCGTTCCTGATCCGTTCGCGCAGCTCGGCCTGCGACAACCCGGCCGGTAAGGGTGGCATGGCGACCCCAGCCCGCGCCCGTACCCGGTCAACGTAGGTCTTGGCGTCGGCACTTCCAGGTGCGGCTTCATTCAGCGCTTCGGCGTAGTTCAGATAAATTTCGGCCAGCCGGATCAGGTTCCACGACTGTACACTGGTGGTATTGGTCAGCAGGTTCTGGTTTTCGTTGACGTACTTCTTCAGGTAGTAGCCCGTCTTGGTGGCGTTGACGATGCCTTTGCCATCGCGTCCGCCAGCCCAGGCTTCCAGTGGTCTTCCTTTGTAGGTCGTATTATTCAGGATGATGTTCAGGCCCAGCCGGGGATCGCGGTTGGCATACGGGTTCGCGGCCTGAACCGGATTATTCCAGCTGAATTTGGTACCATCCGTCATCTCATAGGAATCGACCAGATTCTGCGAGGGTGTCGTACCGCTATTACCCAGATCGTAGCCGATGGGGTAATTTGCGATTTCGAAGGTATTAGACGAGCCATTTCGCCGGGCGAGAATAATCTCCGGCAGGGTATAGCTATTGGTAATGAACAGGTTACGGTAGTTGGAGTTTAACGCATAACCCGTACCAGCCAGGTCAATAACGGCTTTGGCGGCATCGGCGGCAGCTTTCCAGCGGGCCTGCCGGTCGCCGGAAAGCGCAATAAGCTCGGGATTGCTGTAGCCCCCCGCCCACGACGGCGTATTGAACAGATCGCTGGCGGCATAGAGCAGCACCCGACTCTTCAGCGCCAGAGCCGCTCCTTTGGTGGCCCGGCCCAGGTCCGTTGCCGAATACGTTACCGGCAGGTTTTTAGCCGCTGAATCGCATTCAGCCGTGATGTACTGGATACATTCAGCGAGGGTATTCCGCCTGGTTGCCTGAAAATCATTGTCTACCGAATAAATCCGGGAGATGATGGGCACCCCACCGTAGCGTTTAGTCAGCTCAAAGTAGAAGTACGCCCGCAGAAACCGGGCTTCGTATTTCCACCGCTGAATATCGGCCAGCCGGGTCTTATAAACGGTTTGCGCTGATGGCGTTGGATCGAGCTTATACTGATCCAGATTGATACTGTCCGACGAGACCAGAAACTGGTTGGCTTTTCGGATACCCCGGTAAAAGTTGGCCCACAGGTTGTCAGGATTGTCGATGGCGTTCCAGGAACCGTTGTTCAGTTTCTGCACGTTCGAGGTTTCCAGCGTGTGCTCAGCCTCATCGGTGGCCGATGCCGTCATGGCCCCGTCAATCTGAAGGTACCCCGCCGGTATGTCGGTATAGATCGACGCGATCCGGTACAGCGAATAGTCGTACGATTTAGTCGCCTGCTGGGGCGTAATATCGGTGATAAGCTCCCGATCCAGATTTTCGCAGCTACTCAGCCCAATAACGAAGGCTACAAAAAGTAGCGATAAGATTGATTTCATGTTGGTAGAGAGTCGTAAGTCTACAAGTCAGTAAGTTGGTAAGACAGTAAGTACTTTCATGTCAGCCGCTTGAGCTAATCCGACCGCTTTTGGAACGTTGGTAAACTGCACCGGCATACTTACTAACTTGCTGGCTTACCAACTTACTGACTTAAATTAAAATTGAAGCCGGAGGCCCATACTCACCGTCCGCAGGGGCGGATACCCGCTGCTTACTTCCGGGTCGATGTAGCCCTTCAGATGATCCAGCGAAAACAGATTCGTGCCATTGACAAATAACCGGGCGTTGGTAAGCCCAACCCGCGTTACCAACCGGTTGCCAAACGTATAGCCCAGTTCAAGGCTGCGCAGCTTGATGAAACTGCCGTCGCGCTGCCAGAAGGACGAGTACTGGTAGTTATTGAGGTTGTTGGCCGCCGACAGACGCGGATAGGTAGCCGTAGCAGCCGTTTCGGGCGTCCAGCGGTCCAGGGCGATGGGACCTACCTGGCCGTTGTTCTGGAAGGCCTGGAAATAGGTGCCCCCAAAGTAGGCGGTACGGCCCGTAACGCCCTGGAACAGAAACTCCAGATCAAAACCCTTGTACTGTAGCCGCGAATGCAGACTCAGCGTGAGCGTTGGCGTCGACGTGTTCCCAATGGGCTTCGTATCGTTCTGGTTAATGATCCCGTCGCCGTTCTGGTCTTTGTATTTGATGTCGCCCGGCTGTACGGGGGCGAATATCTGGCGCGGACTGGCCGCGATTTCCGCCTGATCTTTAAACAGGCCGAGCGCTTCCAGACCGAATGGCTGGCCAATGGGCAGCCCCGTTGTGTATTGATAGTCATACTGCCGAAGGGCTTCGGCGTTGTACACGATCTTGTTTTGGGCGTACCAGCCGCTCAGATCAACCATGTATTGCAGCCCTGTGGTCGGCTGGCTATTGTAACGAATCGTGGCCTCAAACCCTTTGTTGGTGGCCCTGCCCTGATTTAAAAATGGCAGGGTGATACCAGTGTATTGCGGCACCGTGCGGTTGGGCGCCACCAGAATATCGTACCGGTTGTTCTGAAACGCATCCAGCCCCAGCGTCAGCCGGTTCAACAGGGTCAGTTCAACGCCCAGATTGAGGGTTTTCTGTTTCTCCCAGCTTACATCGGGGTTTACGGCTCCTTCGGCCAGACCAAACACCTGCGTGTTCGTTGAACCCAGGTTATAAGCCGCCGTGTAGGGGTACTTCGGCTGGAATATGAACCGGTCACCGCCAATCTGGTCATTGCCCGACAGCCCGTACGACGCCCGCAGCTTGAGGTACGTAATGGTTTTGCTGTTTTTCAGAAATTTCTCGTTGGAGGCAATCCAGCCGACGGATGCCGCCGGAAAGAAACCGTACCGGTGTTCTTTGGGAAAATTCTCGGAGCCCATGTAGGCGGCCGAAAACTCGGCGATGTAGGTATCCCGGTTCGAATACGTGACCCGGCCACCCAGTCCGGCATGTTTGTAGGGCAGGCTGAGTACCGCCGTTGTCGCATTCCCGATGTTCGTGTAACTATCCGAGTTGTACATGAACATGGCCGATACACCATGATTGCCAAAGGTACGGTCGTAGTTCAGGAAGCCCTGAAACACGGTATTCCGCCACTGATCCGAATTGTCTTCGTTACCTACCAATGAAGTATTTTGGCCAAATCGGGTATAGATGGTATCGCCAACGGCGTTTTTGATGGCCGACACGCGCTCATACTGTTTGGTTTTGTTGGAGTAGGCCCGAAAAAAGGTGTTGAACGACACAGCCGCCGACAGGGTCAGCCCCGGCGTAATGAAGTCGAGTTGCTCGGTCATTTTCAGCGTCGACTGGAGGGTACGGCCATTGGAGTTGTAGGAACCCGTCCGCAGGAGGTTAGCCAGCGGATTCGTCAGGGCACTGGTGCCGCCAAAGGTGCCGTTCGCATTATAGACCGGAAACGCGTTGGGTGGCAGCGTCGCCAGGGAGGTAAAGACGGTACCCGTTGTGGTGGCCGCCGGATTCGTTTTATCCTCGACACTGCCGCCCAGTGTCAGCGAAGCCGTAAGTCGGCTGGTCAGATTGACATCGACGTTCGAGCGGAAATTAAACCGCGAATACCTCGAATTAACGCTCTCCGGGTCCATGCTCCCCACGTTCTTGTAGAGCCCGTTGCTCTGAATGGCATTCAGCAACACGAAGTAGCGAACGGTGCTGCTGCCACCCCGGAAGTTCAGGTTGTAGTTGGAGATCGGGGCCGTTTTCTTCAATACCTCATTATACCAGTTCACATTCGGGTGGAAATACGGATCGGAGCCATTCTGGTAAGCAGCTAAATCCGCATCGGTGTAGAGCGGTGCTTTCCCATCATTTTTCAGGCCTTCGTTGTAAAGCCGGGCGTAGTCGTAGGAACCCAGAAACTGGGGCAGACTGGATGCCGTATGAAACCCCTGCTGCGTACTGAAGTTGACGACCAGCGGGCTGGCCGCGCCCCGCTTCGTTGTCACTAACAGCACCCCGTTGGCACCCCGCAGGCCGTAGATCGCCGTGGCCGACGCATCTTTCAGGAGCGAAACGGACTCAATCTCGTCGGGCACCAGCTGCTCATACGAACTCTCAAATCCATCCACCATCACCAGCACATTGCGGCCCGCATTGCCAAACGTGTTGGTGCCCCGGGCCGCCAGCGTGGGCGAATCGTTGCCCGGCTCTCCGCTCCCCTGCATCACCGTCAGGCCGGGCAGGCGACCAAAAAGCGTATTGGCGAGGTTGGTGGTGAAGTTTTTTTGCAGATCACTGCCCGACACCGTCGACATGGCTCCGGTGATTTTCCAGAGCGGTTGACGGCCGTAGGCAATGGGTCGGCTGGCGTTGGAGTTCGGGTAGCCCTGCGCATTGCCGCCCGTGACATTCACGAGGGAATCGGCACTGGTTTGCTGTCCCTGACTGGTTAGACTCACCAACCCAAGCAGCCCAATCAGGGGATATATACCGTAGTTTTTAGCGTTCATAAGGGTCAATGGAATGAGTTACCAACCTGGGTTCTGGACGAGGTAGCCCTTGAATACTTCGGTATTCAGGAAAGGGTGCAGGTACATCTGGGGCAGAAACGAGCGGTTTTCAATGATGTAAGGATCGTAGCGATACTCCGTGCTACCCGCGATTTTGTAGACTTTTATGCCATACATCGCCCCGCGCATGACGCCCTCCTGTTCGGCAATCTTCCAGCGCCGGATATCCCACAGCCGATGGTCTTCAAAGGCCAGTTCGATGTCGCGCTCGTTATGAACCCGGTCGCGGAACTGCTCTTTGGTCAGGCCCGCCGGTAGCTTCGGCATCCCCGACCGCTGCCGGATGGTATTAACGGCATCGTAGGCGGCCGGCATGGGTCCCTGGGCTTCGTTGAGGGCTTCGGCGTAGTTCAGATACGCTTCGGCAAGCCGGAACACGATGGAGTTGGGCACGGCCCCGCTGCTGGTCGATAAGACGTCGGGAATGAGTTTCTTCATCCACGCGCCCCCAAAACAGCCGTCGGCATTGCGCCCGCCCTGAAAGGTTTCCAGCACCGGCCAGTCCTTGTTCCAGTAGGAACCAACATAGCCAACGGTCTGGGCAAAGCGGGAGTCCAGTTCCGCGTACTTCTTCAGTAGATCCGTCCCGCCCCCGTTCAGATTCCAGGTCTGTGCGGTCCCGTCTTTCTTCTCGTATTTGCGCACAAAATTATGAATCACCGTAACCCCGGTCCAGGCACCCGAAATGGTCGCGGGCTGGGTGCCATACCACGGAAACTGCGTGCGGGCCCGGCTACCATATGCCTTTTCGGCCAGTACGATTTCCGGATTATCGTTCTGCTCCCACACGTACTTGTAGTTCTTGTCAACACCTTTGTCGGTCACCAGCGTAAACCCACCGGCGGGCGCTAAATCGAGCACAGCTTTGGCCGCATCGGCCGCCAGTTGCCAACGGTTGTTGTCCTGACTGCCGTAGCAGATCAGCTTGTTATTATCGCCCAGCGGCAGGTAAGGCTGGGCCGTATTAAACAGCGGACTGGCCGCAAACAGAAGCGTCCGGGCTTTCACCATCTGGGCGGCTGTTTTGGTAGCCCGGCCCCGGAAGTTGGACGAATACGTAGCGGGCAGCTTTGCCACCGCGTCGTCGCAGTCTTTAACGATGAAATTCACGACGTCTTCGACCGTGCTGCGCTTGACCTTGAAGTCATCCGTCAGTTGAAAACGCTTGTCGATAATGGGTACGCCACCGTAGCGTTTGAGCATTTCGGCGTAGTTCAGCGCCCGGATGAATTTCACCTCGCCGATCACCTGATTTTTATAGATGTCGTCCAGCCCCGGCACCTCGTTGAGCCGTTCCAGAATGATGTTACAGTTCCGAATAGCCGTCCAGCGAATGTAGTACCGGTAATCTTCCTGCCCCACCAGCGCATCGGCCGATGTAATGGAAGCAGCATTCCAGAGTTGGGTATGCACAAACGTCACTTCCGACTCAGCTTCGTCGGTAATGGGGGCATTGATGGTATAAGTTCGGGTAGTTGGAATCAGGTTGGCATCGTTGTACGTAAAAATGGAGTGGAGGCCAATCCGATACGTCCCGGCGATAAACGTTTCCAGCTGTACTTTGGAGGAAAAAATAGTACTCTCCGTGACGTCGACGCCCGGTGCCTTATCCAGGAATTCGCTTAATTTTTTATCGCAGGATGAGGCTGTCAGGAAAAGTACACCATAAAGAATAGCCCTGATGAATGATTGCATGGTGCGTTAGAATTTAAGATTAAGGCCAACGTTGATGATGCGGGTGAGTGGGTACGGCTCTTCGTTGGTAGCACCCGGCGGCTGCTCGGGATCGACGCCCTTAAACACCTTGCTCCAGGTGTACAGGTTATTGGCGTTCACGTACAGACGGGTGGCACTCAGGCCAAGGCGGGCGAGCACCGTTTTAGGAATATTGTAGCCAATCTCGACGTTTTTCAGGCGGACATAGCTGGCATCCCGAATCCAGAAGGTAGACGGCTGGTAGTTGTGTTTCTGCACGTCGTCGCCAATGGAAAGGTGCGGGAACTGGATGGGTACCCCTTTCTCCAGCCGCTCCGGCGACCAGCTGTTCAGCAGGTAATCCACCGCTCCCGAGTTTTCAAAAAAGCCCCGGATCTGCCGTCGGCTGTAGGCAATGGATACGTTACCTGCCCCCTGAAAGAGCACCGACACGTCGAAGCCTTTGTAGTTTCCGCCCAGTGATATACCGAAGATTTTTTCGGGAAAGCCCGAGTAGCCGATAGGCACCTGATCGTCGTTGTTGATCACGCCGTCGCCGTTTACGTCTTTAAATTTGATGTCGCCGGGCTGAATCTTGTTGTTGTTCCAGGACGAAACCGGGCGGTTGGCATCGTTGACTTCAGCCCATGAATTGTACAGCCCTTCAGCAATCAGGCCGTAATACTGCCCGAAACGCTGCCCCGTGCGGTACTGATACGAAAAGGGCTTGCTGATTTCGTCCTGAAATTCAACCTTATTCCGGGCGAAGGTGAAGTTGCCTTTTATAAAGAAATTGACGTTGCCGATCCGGTCATTATAGGTGATGTCGCCATCGAAGCCCCGGTTGCGCATTTTACCCAGGTTATAAGCGGGCAGGGTCGCTCCTACCGTCACGGGAACGGTGCCGAGGTTGGCCAGAATGTTATTGCGCTGCTCGCTGAAGACGTCGGCCGTTACGCCAATTTTGCCTTTCCAGAGGGAGAACTCTACGCCCAGATTCTGCTTAACGGCCCGTTCCCACGTTACATTCGGGTTACCCAGTTTGCCTTCTACGGAATAATTATAGCGGGTCGATGTGCTACCCACTTCGCCGAAAAAGTAACCGCCCGTTGATGCGTTGGTTATGTTGGTATACGCCGACGGCCGGTACAGAAACCGGTCGCTCCCGATTTTATCATTCCCCACTTCGCCGTATGACCCTCTGATTTTCAGGTAGGTAAGCACGTCGTTTTTGGGAAAGAACGGTTCGTCGGAGGCTACCCAGCCCAGCGAGTAGGCCGGAAAAAAGCCGAAGCGTTTGCCGGGCGCAAAGTTCTCGGTGCCGTTGTACCCAAAGGTGAACTCGGCTAAGTAGCGGCCTTTGTAGCCATACGTTGTCCGGCCCACCACGCCCTGATAGCCGTTGGGCACCAGAAACGCCAGCGTGGGGTCGAAGTATTTGGTCTGGTTGTAGTTGACTAAGGCCGTTACGGTATGGTCGCCGAACGCCCGTTTGTAATCGAACCCAAACTGAGCGTAGCTCCGGCGGGTTTTGCCGATGGTCTGCCCAAACGTGAACGGCTGATCAACGTTCTGCGGAATATAATTTACGCTGCCATCGGGCAAACGGACCGCATTATACGTCAGCAACGGACGCCGGGTCGTTAAGGCCTCCGTGTTGTTATTCTGGTAGTTCACGATACCGGTTGCCGTCAGCCCCTGCGTGATAAAATCCAGAGTGTAATCCATACGGATGGAGCCTTGCAGGTAGTTCCGGTACTGCCGATTGTAGCCTTCCGTAAACAGGGCTTCCAGTGGATTGGTCGCGGTGCCCAAGCCGGTCAGATCCACCAGTTTATCACCGATGTAGCCGGGCGAGGTCAGTGGATTGGCCCGGCTGATGTTTTCGATGATCCGGGCGCTGTTGTTACTGGTACCGTTCAGGTTATTGGTGCCGGTCAGGTTTTCAGTTTGCGACGACAGATCGATGGATACCTTCAGCCGTTTGGTCACGTCGAAGTCGAAGCTCGACCGAAAGTTATACCGTTTGTATTTCCGGTTGGCATCGAACTCCTTGATCAGATCGGTATGGTTAAACTGACCGCCCTGGCTGAAAAATCCCGCTGATACAAAGTAGCGCACCTTTTCGGTGCCGCCGGTAATGCTGATGTTATGCTGCGTCTGGAGGGCACTGGGTTTCAGTACCAGCGCGTACCAATCGGTGTTGGGGTGAAAAATCGGGTCGGCCCCGGACTGATACAGGGCCAGATCGGCATCCGAAAACTTGGGCGTATAGCCGCCCGAAATGTAAGAATCGTAACGCTGGGCTTCATTAAACGACCGGGCGTAGTCGTAGCTGTTCATGTTTTTGCGTAGCGTCGTAAAGCTGGTACTGGCTACGTTGGCCGTGTAGCTCAGTTGGGGCTTACCCACTTTGCCGCGTTTGGTCGTGATGAGCAGCACGCCATTGGCACCCCGTATGCCGTAGATCGCGGTGGCGGAGGCATCTTTCAGGATGGTCAGGTTTTCGATTTCGTTGGGGTCGATGTTGTTGTAGTTGCTTACCTCCACCCCATTCACCAGGATCAGCGGATCGGATGCTCCCGAGAACGTACTCACCCCCCGAATGCGCAGCGTCGACTGGTTGTTGCCCGGTTCGCCACTGCCCTGCACGGCAAAAAGCCCCGGCAGACGGCCAACGAGCGAGTTGCTGATGTTCGCTACCGGCGACTGCACCAGGTCTTTGGTGGTTACGGAGGCAATGGCACCGGTAACGGTCGCTTTCTTCTGGGTGCCAAACCCCACCACTACCACCTCGTTCAGTTCCTTCATGTCGGCCTTCATCACCACGTTTAGCTGGGATTGCGGTTGGCCGTTGCTATTGCCAACCGTACGTTCCTGTTTATCATAGCCGACAAAGCTGAATACCAGCACCGACTCGGGACCGGGCACGGCAATGGAATACAGGCCGTTGGCGTCGGTGTTCGTACCTTTCGTTGCGCCTTTGAGCACAATACTCACCCCCGGCACCGGGTCCCCTTTTTCGGAGTCCGTTACTTTCCCTTTCACGATGATGTCGGCCACTTTACCTGCCGAAAGGGAGTGCAGATCGGCCCTGGCCGACAGGCTGTTAATGGCCAGTTCCCGGTTCGCTTCTGGCTCGGCGGCCTGACTGGGCGGTGTTTTAAACGCATCCGTTTCGGCCGACAGGCTTCGGTCTGATTTCCGGGGCAGTATGGTATAGCCACCGCCCTTGAGCTTTTTGAACCGCAGGTTAGCGGGCGTGAGTACCCGGTCGAGCACCTGTTCGAGCTTGTCGTTTTCGTTGATGACGCCCGAAAACGTCTTGTTCTCCAGCAGTTCCTTCTGGTAAACAAAAGTGGTTTTGTGGGTCAGCTCTAACTTCTTGAGCAGGGCGATCAGGCTGGTCAGGCCCTCCTGGGTGGCCCGGACGTTTTGGGATGATTGTTGGGCGGAAGCGACGGCCAACTGAGCCGATGTGTCCTGCAAGCGACCCAGACAAAGTAACCACAGGGTTAGGCTAAAGGGGATAGGTCTTTTCATAGATAGAACCGGAGTCGTGTCATTGACTATGCTGTAGATGATAGTCAAACGGGCGACTTTGCGCCTTTTCCCGGTTTTTCTATGATTATTTTCGGTTAGTTTTTACCTGTTTTGATTGACTGGCGAGGGTAGTTGGAACGCGGATAAGGCGGCGGCCTGCGGCAACGCGGATTTTCGTAGACCTTAAAAAGAAGTCCGTCCGCGCGGGTGGCCCCGTTTATCCGCGTTGTCGCAGGCAGCCTGTCTCGTCCGGCTATAGGTTTACAGTTTTGAGAGACTGTCGCCCGTTTAATCCGGCTCTAAGTTTACAACTTATTCTTAATCCTGCTACTGCTTTACAACAAATTTTACAACTGCCTGCCAAACAAGCAAAAATACCCTCCGTAAATCGCTTACATCCCGGCGGATGGCGGTGATTGATGCGATGTATCCGTTTGTACTTTACCGGGTTTACTCGATTTGAACGGGTACGTTTTCCACCGTCTTTTTAGAGGACCTTCTCGCCTATGGGCTTCCGAGGGAGTTAGCAGATCAAGGCTCAGATGAGGCCGTTCTACGTTATAAAGGCTAATGATGCGGGGCAACTCCTGGCCGACTTGTTCCAAATTGTCGTACCGCTTCTGCAACAACTCGCTTTTTAAGATCCCGCACGGGCGGCCCCGCGTTAACCCGTTCCGCAATCGCGTTCTCGCGCGGGTCACCCGTTTGGGTCATTGAGGGCGCGATTTTAGCCTTATCGAGCAGGGCCATATAGTCCCAGCAA
The DNA here is from genome assembly GCA_964251665.1 of uncultured Cytophagales bacterium. Taxonomy (GTDB): domain Bacteria; phylum Bacteroidota; class Bacteroidia; order Cytophagales; family Spirosomataceae; genus JBBQLG01. The sequence goes on along the minus strand of CAXUKO010000006.1, from coordinate 312,940 downwards.
CAGTACTGGCTACCCCGGTCGGAATGATGGATAGTAGACACACCGGCAGGCCGTTGGCGGATAGCCATCCGAAGGGCCTTGACGGCACTTTCAGCGGCTAACGAGCCTGCTAACGCATAGCCAATAATCTTGCGCGAGTACCCATCAGTGAGCAGAAACAGGTAGCCAAAGCCGGTTCCAACTAACAGATACGTGATATCAGTTACCCAGACTTGATTGGGTCGATTGATCGCTAAGCTGACAATCAGATTCGGATATTTTCTCAACCAGTGATTAGAAAAGGTGGTTTTGGGCTTCCTGGCCGAACGCTGACGAATCAATAAGCCATGTTCCCCCAGTAACTCAAAAAGGGCGTCCCGGCCCAGCCCAATGCCATGCTAATCCAGGAAGGGCTGCATTTTGTGAAATAGCTTACGCGTGCCCAGTCGAGGCAGCAAGACGCGCAGACGAGTGACCTCACCCAAAACCAATTCTTCCTCTAAAGCCTGCTGGGTCTGGGTGCGAAAAAAGGCGTAAAATGACTGTCTGGATCCCCAAGCAATGGGCAAAGAATACCAACGCTTATTGGTTGGGTTTGCCCGACAGTTTTGATGGCTTGGTAGTAAACTTTTTTGGCACTATCAGGCCCTGCTCGGTGTGGGCAATGCGAATGACCTCTTCCAGCAAGGCAATCTTCAATCGAGCCTGTTGGAGCTGCTGGGCTAGCTTGGTCTTCTCAGGATCAGGGGGCGGTGGGGACTGCTGCTGAGGAGGAGGAATAAGGTTTGTATTTTTCTTAGGCGTGTACTCCTTTGATCGATCTCTTGGCTTTCCCTGGTGAATCATGACCCATCGCTGAATATGGGCATGGTCAATGCCATATTTAGCTTCCAACTGGCGATAGGTAACGCCCCCGGAGAGATACTCCAGGACGATTTGCTCCCGGCTGGGACGCGGTGTTTTGTCGGCCATAAGTTTACGAAGTTAGTGTAAACCTACTTCAGGACGAGACAGCCGCCTTATCCGCGTTCCAATGGAATATCCCTTACTGAAACCGGTATGTATCCCCGTCTTTTTTAACCTCAGCATCCAGGATAATCGCCAGATTTTCGATGCAGTCGGCAGCGACCTCGGTGCGTAGTTTGCCGGTTAGCTTCTTGTCGGCCAACTGAGCATCTTCGAGCTTGATGGTAACGCCAAACGTGTCCTGCAAACTGTTGATAATTTCCGGCAGACTTTTTCCATCCAGCACGAGGTACGACTGTTTCCAGGCATCGTAGTTATCGGGCTGCACCCGTTTCAGGTGAATCCGGCGGCTTTTTGGGGTTACCGTCGCCATGTCGCCCGGTTTCATCACCGCCGACTGGTTATTGGCACTCAGTTGCACCTTTCCCTCGTGCAGCACCACGTTGGTCTGCTCGCGCCGGGTGTTTACGTTGAATTCGGTACCCAACACTTCTACCTGCGCTTCGGGCGTGTGCACGATGAATTTGGCACCGCTTCGCTTCGCAATAGCAAAATACGCTTCACCGTCCAGCCATACTTCGCGTACCGGGGTACGGAGCAGATCGTTGGCCACTTTTAATGACGAGTTGGCGTTCAGCGTCACAACAGAGCCATCGGCCAGACGAATCTCCTGAATTTTACCGTAAGCCGTTTGATACGTGAGTGAGGTAGTAAGCTGATAAATCCACCAGCCCACGGCAGCCGACGCCATGAGCAACACCACCGCAGCGGCAGCCCAGTATGGCCGCTGATACCAGTGAGTAATCCGGCCGTAACGACGGACCGCTGGATTGGTCCGGCCGGACTGACGTTCAGCTGGTTGGTCAATGTCCGTCCAAATACGTTGTTTCAGACGGGCGAGGTCCTTTTCGGAGGGGTTGATTTCCCGGAAATGAATCGTTTTCACGTAGTCAACCGCGATTCGGATATCTGCCGCTTTGTGAGGATAATCAGCGATAAACGTCTGCCAGAACCGATTTGATTCGGGGGACGGCGTTAGCACCCATCGAATAAAATCAGGGTCCTTACAAAAGTCTTCTACGGTGAAAGCAGGGTCCGGCATTGGATAGACAGCATAGTGGTACTCGTTAAACAGTACAACATGTATCTTTTCCCGTTTTCGCGCAATTAATTCTTCACGAAGCTACTGAGCATGATGCCCAGCAGGCCCAATAACACCCCCTGCTGCTGAAGTGATTTACGAACGTAAACCCGCAATGTTGTCAGGGCCACACTAATGGTATTATATACACTTTTTAGGGAGATGCCCATCACCTCGGCGGCTTGCTGGTACGTGAGTCCCTTCATGTACACTAAGTACAGAATCTCCTTCTGCCGCTTGGGTAACTTGTTCAGTTCAGCCACCAGCACCAGCTTCTGATGCTCTACTACCTGCTCATCAATCAGCACACGCTCGTACGGCTGAATCAGAAACTCGGCCGTATTAAAGTGGTAGTCGTCCGAGTCGAACTTGTTCAACCGGCCGACCGTGTCGAGCAGGCGTCGGCGCAGGGCGCGGTAGAGGTAAAAGCGGATATTATCGGTCGGGCCCAGCCGCGCCCGGCTCTCGTGGAGGTGCAGAAACAGTTCGTGCAGGCAGTCTTCTACCACTTGCCGGTTGCGCACTAAGTTGTAACCATACCGGTAGAGATCGGCGGCAAACTGCTCGTAGAGTTCAGAAAAGGCAGCACGGTCGCCAGCGCGGAACGTGTCCCAGAGATGAATATGCCCGGCGGTAGTGAGTTGCTTCATAGGGATGGGGTGTAATGACGCTTTGCCGATGGTAGAGAAGTAATGCTCCGCTATCAGGAGGATAACGTCAAAGCCGTTTCAAATACGCAATGCTCTGCGGTACCTGCGTGGCCACACTGGGACTTTCGTCTTCGATGTAGTAGTGCTGCACACCCGCTTTCCGGGCGGCTTTCAACACCGCCGGCAAATCAATCTGACCGGTACCCAGCGCCACATCGTTCTCGACCGGTGTACCGCCCGACAAATTGCCGACAATGCCCTTGCGCAGGTCTTTGAGGTGCATCAGTTTAAACCGGCCAGCGTATTTGTTCAGCAGCGCAGCCGGGTCCTGGCCCGGAAAAACCGTCCACAGAATATCCATCTCGAAACTCACGTACTGCGGGTCGGTATGTTGCACAATGTAGTCGAAGAGCGTGCCGTTCTCGTACTTCTCGAACTCATAGCCGTGATTATGGTAGCAGAAGGTGATGCCGTACTCGTCCTTCAGCTTTTTCCCCATCTGATTGAATTCGGCTACCGTTTTCTGGGCCAGTTCGAGGGTAAACGGCCCCTGATGCGGAATCCAGGCTACGCGCACATACTGCGCGCCGAGTGTTTTGGCGTTCTGCCCGACTTCGGCCGTTTTAGTGAGTGCGTCAGGATAACTAACTCCGAAGGAGGAGCACTTCATGCCTCGTTCGTCGAGGAGTTTACGCAGGTCGGCGGCTGACTGCCCGAACAGGTTAGAGAACTCCATATCAGTAATGCCCAGGCTCTTGATGGTATCGAGGGTAGCCGCCACGTTCTTCTGAAAGCTATTCCGGTAGGTGTAGGATACCATGCCGGGCGTTTGGGAAAATACGGGCTTCTGGGCGTGTACTGAATGTACACTTAACAGGGTAGCGAAAAGAAGAAAGCTGTTTTTCACGGTTGATGATTGGTTAGGAATTGCAGGTCAAAAATATCCCTAAAAAAGACTATTTTAAAAACAAAAGTTACTATTAATCAGGAATCCTATAAGTGGCTGCCCCTAACATAGATGCCTTCCACAAGCTTTTAAACAATATTGTAAGACCGTATAGAGTGAATCCTATCATAACACTGTAGAGACCGGCGGACCGGCAAAATATTTTGTCTCTACAGCTTACACCTTCACATTCCAGCTTTTGTCATACTCCCGGCTCCACAGTTGCATCGCTTCCCTGTCGTTCAGAATGTGGCCGTTCTGTGGATCGCAGTTCAGCGCCCGGCCGACCCGCTGTGATATATTGCCTAAGTGAGCAATCACGGTCGATTTATGCCCCTGTAAAATGTCGGCCGTCAGTTTGGCATCGCCCCGAATCGTGCTGACAAAGTTTTGCAGGTGGGTGGCGTCTAATTTATCGGTTGGGCTGACCGGGTTGGTGGGGTCGGCGACGGTGTCGTCCTTTACCTCCTTCACCACTTTCCCCTTCTGGTCGTAGATGGTATAGCTGTTGGCACCGGGATACACCAGCGTCCCGGTCGTACCGTAGAAAATGACGCCCCGCCCTTGTCCTTCCGAGCCGTACCCGTTGCAGCTCCGCCCTTCCCAGGTCAGGGCCGTGTTGTTGGTGAAATTAGCCGTGATCGTTTGCGTGTCGGGCGTCTGCCAGTCGTCCTGAAAGGCAAACCGGCCACCCGCCGACACTACTTTTGTGGGGTAATCGACACCCAGTCCCCAGCGCATGACGTCGATTTCGTGGGTGCCGTTGTTGAGGGCTTCGCCGGTGCCCCAGTTCCAGAACCAGTGCCAGTTATAGTGAATCAGGTTATCGCGGTAGGCCTGCCGGGGCGCTGGTCCCTGCCAGAGGTCATAGTTGAGGTTGGCCGGCACCGGAACTTCCTTGCCCCTGCCAATGCTGGGTCGCCAGTTGGTGTACCAGCCACGCGCAAAATAAACCCGGCCAATAGCCCCCGACTGGAGTTGCTGCACCAGATCCTTCACGTTGGTGAACGACCGTCGCTGACTTCCCATCTGTACCAGCCGGTTGTACTTCCGGGCGGCTTCTACGGCCATTTCGCCCTCGTGCGGGTTGTGGCTGCACGGTTTCTCGACGTAAACGTGTTTACCCGCCTGGCAGCCCATAATGGTCGCGGGGGCGTGCCAGTGGTCGGGGGCTGCAATAGCCAGGGCATCAAAATCTTTCTTCTCCAGCAGTTTTCGGATGTCGGTGACGCCCTGAGGCCGTTTACCGGTCAGCTTCTCGACTTCAGCCAGGGTTTTGTTCAGCACGTTCTGGTCGACATCGCAGATGTAGCCCACCTCAACGTTGGGCAGTTTGGCGAAAGTTTTGGCCAGAAACAGGCCCCGGCTGTTGGTACCCATTACGCCCACAACAACTTTATCATTAGGCGCACCGGTAAAGAAGCCCCCCGCCGACAGCGATGGGGAGAGCAGCAGGCTGGTGCCCGCTACGGAAGCCGTACGGAGGAAATCACGGCGGTTGGTTAGGTCTGACATAGCGTTTGTAGGGTTGACAGAATAGAAGACAAGTTAAGGCAAAAAAGCGAACAGGTTTAACCAGTTTACTGCTTGATGAATTTATGAACCGAAGCAGGCAGGTCTTTCTGGTATACCACAACCACATACAGCCCTGCCGGCAAATCCTGAATCCCCACCTGCGCCGTTCCGGCCGAAACAGTCTGCTTTTTCAGTGAACTACCGGTCGAACTGAACACCTCGATCCGGGTATTGACCGGCGGGCTTTGGGGTACGTGTACCGTGAGTGTTTCGCCCGCCGGATTCGGAAAAACAGTGACTTTATCAGTCCGTTCAGCGGGTAGTACTCCCGTAACAATTGCGCTGCTGAACTCGTAAGCTCCCCGGTCGGGCCTGGTGCCAAGCGTCCGGCTGTGTCCGACCAGATCCGTCAGGCTGAACTGGCCCGGCGTCGTGCTGCCCTGGTCGATGGCGGGGCTGGTGGGGCGCAGGGTAAAATTAGCCGTAGCAATGTCCGTCGATGGATTCACAAACTTGGGGTCAGCCACCAGATCGTTGGGCCCTTTTACAGCTACCGTTCCGTTGAAGTAAATGTTATAGTCATACAGCACATTCACCAGTTTGGTGTTGGAGTTGCATTTCTTACCGTCTGCCGCATACATGATATTGTTGATGATGTTCACATCGGCGCAGTCGTTCGCGTATATGTTGGCGTAGTCGGTCATCACCGTGGCATTCTGGTAGGCCGTATTATTGATGATATCCACATGGTCGGCTTTAAACGCGTGAATACCCGACCCTCCGTTATTGACGCAGAGGTTATTTTCGACCAGCGTACGGCCGGTATACGCTTCGTCGGGCGTTGAACTGGTACCACTCTGGTTATCGTAGGCATGCTGATTTACGTCGAGGATGATACCGTTGCCGTCGCTCAGTCGTTTCAGACTAATCCAGGGAATAGTCGTTTTATTGGTGAAGCAACGGTTATTCCGAACGACATTTTTGTAGACCGTGAGTTTATCGCTGTTGAATGGCGTCAGGATGCTGATTCCGCTGCCGGCGTAGACCATGTACCACGCGTTGTTGTAAACCAGATTATTCTCGATGGTCGTATAATCGGCCTGAATCGAACTGATACCGCCCCCCGGGAAATCATGCACCCGGCAGTTTCGAATCGTGACATGATGAGGCCGTTTCGACTCGGCTCCCGGCCCACCGATGGAAATAGCGTTGGTGTTGTAGGTCGCGCGGGCGGGGCCGCCAGCCACCTGAGCCTGATAAGCCGCCAGGGCACCTTCGTACGTCAGATTTGCATTATTACCCTCCAGTTCAATGCCCTCCACAACAACGTACGACCCGTTGATGGACACCGCGTTCCAGGCGTTGCCCGACGCCGTGATTTTGGGCGAGTGGCCTGGCATGGCTTTGTAGGTAATGTAGCCCGTTGCCGTGCCCGACCGGGTGATGTTGAGTACCGTTCCCGAGGTAGACGCATACGTGCCATTCATCACGAAAACCGTATCGCCAGCAACGGTCAGATCGGCTGCTTTCTGAATCGTCAGGAAAGGCGTAGTCGTTGACTTTCCGTCGTTGGTATTAACCCCCGTTGCCGACACATAGTAGTTGGTGGCAAAGGTATTAAGGACCGCTACCGACAGCATAATCAGCACGAGAAGGGTTTTCATACGTATCTTAGAAAAAAGTACTTGTCTATTCCCAGCCGGAAAATCCGGAACGTCACCATCGGGCATAAGTCGCAACAAAGCCCATCGGTAAACAGAGCAACCAGCCATTCTTCCCGGTTTTGTCTATCTATTTTCCAGTAATTTTTAAATTTTCACTTCCTGAGCGCTGGTATAATGTGGGTTGATCGGTATAGCGCTTCTTCAGCAGGTTCATCATAAACACATTGATATCCCACTGATTGGCCAGCGGCATCTGCGTGTACGGCACCAGCGGCATGTAGGGAGCCGGGCCGAACTCGGTCGTTATGGTAAGCTGCGTGCCATTTTGCCGATGCGTCTCCACCACCCGGTCCCACCAGCCCAAATGCGCCTGAAGTGCCGTTTCCCATTCCGGTGCGCGGGGATCGTTAACCTGTGGCCCTTCGGGATGCCCTACCCGGCTGTGAATATGATCGGTATGGGCGATGGCTAAAGCGACGGCTTCGGGCTGGTCATCAAGCAGCGATTCATGGACGTTACACCAGTGAGCAATGTCGAGTGTAATCCGAATATCGGGTAGTTGGGTCAGGTAATCGCGGCAGATGTGAGCGGCAAAGAGCGCCTTTCCCCGGTGCGTTTCGTGAATGATCTTCACACCCGTTTCGGCAGAAATCCGGTTTGCCAACGCGAATAGTTGCCGGTTCTGCTCGAACGTAAAGTAATCCTTCCCGGTCTGACAATTGATGAAGACCGGGAAGGCCGCAATCAGGTTTCGGAGGTACTTTTCGTACTGTTGACTGTGTTCATCCAAGTCCGGTTCAACCGACTGCCAGTACTGCCCGATGAGGTCGAGCCCGTAAGTACGCAAACAGTACACCATATCCCGGCTCTCGGCGGGGTCCAGCGGCAACGCCATTTCGACACCATCGTAACCAGCGGCCTTCACGTTCTGGCAAAACCCATCGAAGGGCAGTGTGTTTCCCCACTCGGGTGCGTAAAAGCGAATCGGCAGCGCGTTATTCGTCATATCAGGCGTTGTATTTTCCGGTCAGTTCAGCCTCAATCTCTTCCAGTGATTTATTTTTCGTTTCGGGGATTCGTACCCGGACAAATAGGAAGTAGATGAAACACAGAATGGCGTGAAAGCCAAACGTGATGGGTAACCCCAGCGACTGTTTCATGACCGGAAACGAGGCCGTTGTAAAGAAGTTCGTGATCCACAGGGCCAGCGTCGCCAGCGCCAGCGCGTTCCCCCGTATCCGATTGGGGAAGATTTCGGACAGGGCGACCCACGTTACCGGCCCCAGTGTAGCCGAATAAATGGCTATGAACGTCAGCACGAAAACCAGCACCCACACACCCGGCAACTGAAAGTAAAAAGCCGCTGACAACGCGAGGGCATCCAGACACAGCAAACCCGATCCGTACTGTAATAACTTTTTCCGACCGACCTTATCAATTGTACCGATGGCGATGAACGTAAAAATGAAGTTGATCACACCAATAATTATCGACTGCAAAAAGGCCGAATCCTGCGCCATACCCGCCTGCCGGAATAGTTCGGGGGCGTAGGAAAACAGTGAGTTCTGCCCGACTGCCTGCGAGAAAACCGCGACGATGATGCCAATAAACACAATCGGCCAGAGATCTTTCCGAAACAGGTCGCTAACGGCCTCTTTGGTCTCGTGCGCGAAACTGGCCGTAATTTGGGCCGACTCCAGCCGGGCATAGGCGTTACCGCCAATACGGGTCAGAATTGCGTCGGCTTCGGCAGTCCGTTGTTTTCGAATCAGCCAGCGCGGGCTTTCGGCCACGAAAAACAAGCCTACAAAGAACAACAACGACGGTACCGACTGCGACGAAAACATCCACCGCCAGTTGTTGTCTCCGCTATTCAGAAGCAGGTAATTGGAGAGGTAAGCCAGCAGAATACCAATCACAATGGAGAGTTGATAGAACGACACCATCCTTCCCCGCATGGCAGCGGGTGATATTTCGGCTACGTACATCGGGCATACCAAAGCCGCTGCGCCTACGGCTACCCCACTTAGCATCCGAAACGATACAAACGCCGGAAAACTGCCCGCCCAGCCCGTACCAAGGCCCGTTATGGCAAACAGCACCGCACAGCCCATCAGGAGTTTTTTACGACCCAGCGAATCGCTTAATTTACCGCCAATGAGCGCACCTATGGCGGCTCCGAGGTTGATACAGCCTACGGCCCAGCCGGTTTGCAGTTCATCGAGTTGAAAATACCGGGTAAAAAATGGGACAGTGCCGGAGATAATGACCAGATCGAAGCCAAACAGCACCCCACCCAGTGCAGCAATGGCACTGATGAGGTAGACATAGGTTCGGTTTACATCAGCATGAACCCGGCCGGTTTCCGGTTGAGCCTGAATGATAACGGCCATTGAGTAAAGGGTTTAGAGAAAAAATGTGACACCGCAACGGCAGACCGTAGAGATGCACCGAGGGCCACAGAGATACACGGAGCTTTTTTTACACTTTCCTCCGTGTATCTCTGTGCTCCTCCGTGCATCTCTGTGGCCCAAAAACCTTATTTCAAGGCCACATCGGCCTCTTTTGCGAGAAAATCGGCGCCCTCTTCGGAAAGGCCGGCCGCATCCCAGGTCAATAAAGCCTCGTCAGGGACGACGTCGATGGGCGTGATACTCGACAGGGACGAAGCCGAATCGTTATAGCCGATGTTACTCGCCCGGTTGTAGCACGAAATCATCGACCAGCGGGGCTTATCCGACAGATTGGCTTCGGAACGATGGAGAATATTGCTGTGGAAAAAGAGAACATCGCCCGCTTTCAACTCCACATACACCAGCTCCATTGTCTTCAGTGCCAGGTCGACGTACCGTTGTGATGCGCCCACCTGTTCGCCCGCAAAACCATGTTCGACCCGGCCCATTTTGTGCGAACCTTTGATCACCTGCAGGCAACCGTTCTCCTGATTCGCATCGGTGATAGCGACCATCACCGACATCATCTGATCGGGCAACAAAAACTCATTCTTGTACCAGTAGCCGTAATCCTGATGCCACTCCCAGGCGCCACCCACGCGGGGTTCTTTCTGCATGAGCTTGGAGTGAAAATGACATACCTCGGTGCCTTCTCCGTCCGCGTTTTTGTCAAGCAGCGCATCCGTAGCGGCAACCAGTCGCTCACTGCGGGTCAGCAGGCCGTAGGTATCGTTGCCCGGTTTGTACCAGAGCGACAGTTTGCTGCGTTTGCCCGTGCTATCGTTGACGTTGATCGCGTTTTTGCTGACCATACTATCCTCAATAGCGACCCGGTATAATTTGTCGACTTCTTCGGCATTGAGAAAGTTTCTGATTATAAGATAACCATCCTGGTTATACTGCTGGATTTGTCCTGGAGTGAGTGTGTTGTTTGCCATGTTGATCGATGATATTAGGTTATAAATATTTTTAGGGAACGCGGATAAAACGGATGCTCCGCAACGCGGATTTCCGCTGACAAAACATCCGTGCAAATCTGCGTTGCGGAGCATCCGTTTTATCCGCGTTCCAATCGTTTATTGAGTACTTACTTCAAAAAGCGTCCCATCATAAAGCTTGGTTAAACTTACCGGAAACCCCTTCGTTTGCAGGGCCTGTCCAGTGAGGGAAGCCACCGCTTTGCCATCCATTGTTTTGACTATGTACCGCGTTGCCGGGTCGAGTTGCCGGACAGTAACCATCCGTTGCCCGGCTGTACCACCGTGCCGAAACACGCCAATGATGCCGCCTTTCTTCGAGTCGGTGTTGATGCGTTGAAAGCCGTCCCACATCCCTTCCATCGGCTCACCGAATCCGGGGAGGTCCTGCCGATAGCTCATGATCTGATGGCGGTTTTCCATCAATTGCAGCCAATCCGCGTAAGCCCGGTATTTTTTCAGATCCGGGGCGGCTAACTTCCGGGGATCACCCAACATAATGGGTAAAGCACCCGCCAGCGACTTAATGTGCATCTCCCATCCTTTATCCTGCATGGCTGGATTACCAATAACCAGCGCTGTTGCAGGCATGGCGGGCGAGCGCCACCAGGCCATATTGCGCACGCGCAGGTCACCCTCCTGGTCAGGTTCATTGAAGTTAGATAGCCAATCTCCTTCGGCATGCTTCAGCATCGCGTAGTCGATGAGTTGCAGGCCGCCCATCGTCTCAAACGTACAGTCGATGAACAGGTTAGGCTTCACGGCATGCAACTCATCGAAGAGTTTCCACATGGGTTCGTAGTTGGTAAACAGCGACTCCTGATGATCTTTATGACCCTCGTGATTGGTGGCGTAACAACCCGACTCAGACGGATTGAAGCGGTACGGGCTGGTCACCACAGAAAAATCGAGCTTCAAGTATTCTAACCCATACTCGACGGTTAACCGGTTGAGTACGCTTTTTATATGGCCATACCAGCCTGTTCCGAAGCAGGCCGTGTACTTGTCGGGTTCGGGGATAACCAGCGACGTGGGCTTACCATGCTTATCCTGAACAAACCAGTCCGGGTGATTTTTGTACACATTACTGGTGGGTGAGGCTGTACCAATACTGACCCATATACCAGGCTTCATCCCTAGGGATTTTATGTGATCGAACACAGGCTTTAACCCGTTGGGAAATTTAGTCTTGTCGATCCCCCAATCGCCGTATTCATCCTGCCAGCCATCGTCGATCACAAATTCTTTCATGCCCGCTTTAGCTGCCGCTTCGGCCAGTTCGTAGATTAGCTTCTCGTTAATATCTTTCTTGAACGGCATCCAGGTGTTGTAAACAAAAGTTGGTTTTTCCTTCAACACTGACAGGCGAATGTCCATGTGCTTACGGACAAACACCGGAACGGCCGTATTCAGGATTTCATCCGGGTCTTTGTGGTTGTTATACACCATCGTAAATACCTGCGGTGTGGTGAACGACTCGCCTTTCTCAATGTATTTCCGAAAGGGGAAACGGGCATCTTTGTGCGTCAGTCCGCTCAGAATGGCGGGTTCGTCCCAAAATACCGACGTATGTTTCACTACCCCGGCGGCTTCGTTTCCAATGACAATCCCCTGCTGCCAGTCGCTGTTATGAACCGTCAATAACGCATCCTGAAAATTCCCATCGTAGGGGCCAATAGACCGCCGTCGACCGTAATCATGACAAACCCAGCTAAACGTCGTGGCGAAATACGGTGTGGCAATGAGCTTCTCCACATCTACGGACTCAAGACGAACCGGCTCTTCCGCCAAATTTTTGATGGTCAGACTTTTCCGGACAACCGGCAGAGCTGGGTACAGGAGGAAATTGACCGTCAGTTCGACTTTTTTGTCCTGACTCAACAGGGTCACAGCCGCCCCGCTGCCCTGTTTGGCGTCGGTAATGAGCCGAATACCGACCTGCTTCCAATCGCCCGAGCCGGTATATGGCGTTCCATTTACCTCAAATTGAAAGTCGGGATTTGTTTTCTGGAAGTACTTGAAATCACCGGCAACTGGCTTGTATGATGTCGTTATAAAGTGACCTTCTTTACCTGGCAGACTAATGATTCGCTGCACCAGGCCATTGGTTAATGTCAGTTCCGAATCAGTCCATTTAGCATAGACCGGGCTCTGATCCACTGGTGAACTACCAGCCGCTACCGGAGCCGCCGACGCGATACTCAGGAGAAGGTAATGCAGCAGGAACAGGGAAATAAGGCTTTTCATAACAGGGCTTCTTACCGTATTTGTCAGTGGCAGTGGTTTCACTTATTGTACTTTGCGTTCACAAAATTCAGTTTTTCCAAGCTTTGGCAAATGAAGTATTTTAGCCTAAACATGGATTATTCTATCTTTCACAAAAAATCACGCCAGCCAATGTCGACGAAACGGCTCAACCGAAAAGGCCGGGGGTTTACCGGGGAACGAATGATTGAGATCCCGAAAGAGATACTGGAAAAATGCCGGACGACTCCCCTGCTCAATTCGTTGTTTATCACCCAAATGGGCTTTTTCCCGAAGGCACGGCACCACTATTATCAGCGTCCTACCGGTATGTCGCAGGTAATTTTGCTTTACTGCACGGATGGATTGGGGTGGATTCAGGTTCCCAAAGGTCGGGTAACCCTACAGGCAGGCGAAGTATATGCCATTGCGCCGGGGGTGCCGCACTCGTACAGCGCCGATGCCGATAATCCGTGGACCATCTACTGGTTCCATATCAGTGGTACCCGCTGTCACGAATCTGTGTGGGCCGTTATGGGTACTGACGAAAACCTGCCTCAGGCATTCCAGGTAAACTTTTCGAACGAACGGATTGCCCTCTTCGACCAGATTTTCGACACGTTTCTGAACGGGTACAGCCAGTCGAATCTACTTTTTGCTAATCTCACGTTACCCTACTTTCTGGCCTCACTCATTCGGCCGGATACCTTTCAGCCGAAGTCAAAGACGAGCAGTCCGGCCAATCCAACCAGCAAGGCCATTCTGTTCATGCAGGACAACCTGTCGAACCGGATTACACTGGATAATATTGCCCAGTCAGTCCACCTGTCGACGTCCTTTTTTTCGCGAAAATTTAAGCAGGATACGGGCTACGCACCCATTGAGTACTTCAACCACCTCCGCATCCAGAAAGCGTGTCAGCTCCTTCACTTCAGTCAGTTACGGGTTAATGAAGTAGCAACTGAACTTGGCATTGACGATCCTTTTTATTTTTCCCGCCTGTTCAAACAGCAGATGGGTATTTCGCCGGCGGAGTACCGCAAACGTGAAGGTGTTCACGGCCCGAGGATATGACTACATCAGCTACAGGCTTTTATAATCAGCCTTTAGGCCGGTACTGATTCGCCCGTTCGTTGTTTTCAGCCCGCGCCACTATTTCCGCGATGCGTTTAATTCGGGTAGCCGGAGTTTTGGCGTTTAGCAGCCATTCGAGTATAGCCCGCCTGGCCGAGCGGGGAAATGCACTAAAATACTGTTCTGCCGTTGGGTTAGCCGCTAACTGTGCCTGTAGATCCGGTGGAATTATCCCTTCTTCTACTTCATCCAGCGCCGTCCAGGTACCCGTTTCTTTGGCAAGACGAATCATCGCCATGCCCGCATCGGTCATCAGTCCGGCGGCTACCAGTTTCTCAACTTTCTTTTTGTTAACCTGGCTCCACTTACTTTTCGGTTTACGTTTGGTGAAGTATTGCAGGTAATGCCGGCCGTCGTCGCCTTTCCGTCCTAAACTGTCGATCCAGCCGAAGCAGAGTGCTTCATCCACCGCTTCATCGTAGGTAACGCTGGGCGTTTCACCGTTTTTCCTGAATATTTTGAGCCACACGCTTGCTTCGGCGCTATGGTTATCCGTCAGCCATTGCCGCCAGGCTGCACGGCTGACGGCGACAATGGCTGGTGCTGATTGAGAAGACATTGGTCAGTATGGATAAAATGGATAACGCACCAGCGTCTAAACCGTCTGGCGTTGACTATAACTGTATTGAACACGACAGTGAAAGACGTATAAGCAGGTTGTCAGCAACAGCCAGATGCGGGCAACCTGCGTAAGTTTATTGCTGCTTCGTCAACTGGTCCAGCAGCCAGGTATTCATGTGTTCGTATTGTTCGGGGTAAATCCAGTGGCCTGAATCCTGAAAGAGTTCAAGTGTTTTTGGGGCATTAATCACGTTATAGGCAGAGTAGGTAGAGGTTGGGGCGCATACGTCGTCGTTATAGCCCCAACTATACCGGCCCGGCACCTTCAGCAAACGGGCGAAATTTACTACGTCGTAATAACCCACCGTTTTAATTTTATCGGCCTTATTGGTCCAATCGGCGTAATTGCCGGTGAACATGTTGGGCCAGCCACCCGCCCGGCCGTTCAGGTAACCAGTCATGTCGCTCAGAGCGGGATGGTACGCACCCAGCCACTTAATGCGCGGGTCCAGAGCCGCCGTGACAATACTGAGCGCTCCCCCCTGCGAACTCCCCGTAACGGCCATCCGATTCGCATCGACCTGGGGTAGCGATGCCAGAAAATCGACTGCCCGAATACAACCCAGATACACCCGCTTGTAGTAATACCGGTCACGGTCATCAAGGCTAAAGAACTGGTAGTTCTGCAACGCGCCGTTCGCCAGCGAGGTGTACACCGACGGGTCCATGGTGACGGGAATACCATGAATACCAATCTGAAACGTAACAATACCCCGCTCGGCATTCCCAACATCACCAAAATACGGCCGGACACCAGCCCCCGGTACATTCAGCAGGGCCGGGTACTTACCCTCCGCTTTCGGTACACACAAAATACCATACAGCCGCGACGTTGTTGGCTGCCAGTTGGGGAATCCCCAGTTCTGCAGGTTCACATGATAAACGTTTACCTTTTCGGTACAGCGCTCGGGCAGCAGGGTCAGCCGGGCGTCGACGGGTACTTTTGCCAGTTCAGCTTTGGCACCATCCCAGAACGCCATAAAGTCGGCGGGGCTGGTCACGGTCGGCTTCAGATCGGTGGGGCTAAATCCCGCCGTACCCAGGCCCCGGTATTCTTTTCCATCAAGCTGAACCGTGGCGATGCACCGGATAAAGCCGGGGGTTTTCATGGTTCCTCCGGCAACGCTTACGCTGCCATTGGCGACGGAAACCGTTTCGTTTTGGGTAGCGGGCATCATTTCAGGCCCAATTTTATAATTCACACTGGCTCCGGAAACAGGATTGCCGTGTTTAAGCACGCTGATGGTAAAACGTACGGGGTCGCCGGTTTTATAAATCCAGTCGGCATGATCGGGCGATACCACCACTTTAATGAGTCGCTCGGCGGGCTGGGCGAGCAAACTTAGCGGAAATAGAACAAGGAGAAGTAGTTTTTTCACAGGGTAACGGGTTAGGATGTTTCGGTTGATGTACCAGTGGCAAGGTACGTTTTGTTCATTATATCGGTCAAATCGCTTCTGTCACTTTTCCGCCGACCACAAACGTATCGCTGACGTTCAGCTTCAGGGCGAGGAAGTAGGCCATAAAATTGAACGGTATGATGGTGTGCAACACGGAAAAACACTCGGCGGAAAGACGAAACCTGGAACGCCGATACCCACGCCCGCCAGCCTGACCGATTCCGCCGTTGCGGTGGCTTTAAACTGCTCAATAGCCTCGCCAATACCGTGCAGAAGCAGGGTGCCATCTTTGGTTTCGGTGGGCGTACTACACATGGCTTCTACGGCACCCGTAGTCAGATTAACCAGACCGATTTTGGTCCGGGTACCACCAATGTCGATACCAATTGCGAGGGTTGCCAGGGGGGAGATCAGTTAGCGAGTTGAAGCCGGTAGGTAGTCAATTGAGTCGGGGCAAACCGGATGGGCAGTTGGTTTCCGGTTGGCTTCAAGGGCCGTTCATTGGTTTCGATATGCGTCGTCTGCCATGCCCGTTGAATGGGTCGGGCAAAGGTCAGTGCAGTTGTAACGGGTTTACCGGTCAGGTTCCAGAACCGGGCAATCAAGCCATTGTTGATGCCATCTTCACCGGGTTTTACGGTCCAGAGCACAACGTTCGGATCAGTCGTATGCAGCAGTGAAAAGGTTGGACTGGGATAGATATCCTGCGAGCCGGTGATGTCTCCCGTTACCAGCGGGTTCTGGTGTTCGAGCGAAAACCGCATAGCGGCTAGCGCGTCGAAGTCAGCCTGATGCGTGGCCAGGGCGAAGTTGAACAAAAATTCAGTTTGCCCGTTTTGTCCGCCAATACCCAGCACGCCCTTATCCTCCAGCTTGGTATCGACCTGCCCGCCCGCCAGCGCACTGAGTTGGGACGACTGCTCCCAGAGCGAATCGAGGGTGCTCTTGCCGAGCTTAAAAAAGCTGCAATCCTGATTAGACAGCGTGATGCCGTACGCGCGGTTCCCCGCCGGGACCCGACCGTACGCGGCCCGACCGTTCGCGGCCCGACCGTACGGCGGCTCACTCAGGTCGGCGAAATGATTGAATGTTTGCCAGTCCAGCCGGGCATTCTGAGCGGCATAATGCCCACCGCGGGTTTCCTTCTTAGCCGTCAGAATTGCTCCGGTTTCCTCGTGATGGGTCGTCGGGTTCGTCAGGTTGAACGAGAACGCCCAAGTCTTGACGTCCTTAAAATTGGCCTGAATGCTGTCTTCAATTTCGATGCGGGACTGGCTGCTGGCAAACACCGTTACCCGTACCGTATGTGGTACCGGAACCGGCGAAACGGCCTTTAGCGTAACCGATACCGGCCCCGCATTTTCGACCACAACCGGCTTGCCTTCGTTTACGCTGGCCCCGCCCAGATCATTGACGTACCGCCCGTCTGTTAGCCGGACCAACTGCCGCCCGGCCAGACTATCGTACAGTTCCGTGATGGCCCCCGACGGACTAAGCCGGATTCGGTACCGGGCGTTCCTGATAAACTCCCCCCTCACCGTTGCCGCCGGGAGCCGCGATTTGGGGGTACCCGCTTTGATTTCAAATACTTTATAGCCAACCGACGGAATGTTTTCGGCATAAATACGGAGCAGCCGCCTTCCGCCCCTGGTCATTAACT
Source organism: uncultured Cytophagales bacterium (assembly GCA_964251665.1). Classification (GTDB taxonomy): domain Bacteria; phylum Bacteroidota; class Bacteroidia; order Cytophagales; family Spirosomataceae; genus JBBQLG01. Next base: position 295,590 of record CAXUKO010000006.1, on the reverse strand, counting down.
GGCTGGCCACTTCGGTTTGGGTGGTCACATCAATGATGCGCACCGGATACGCCCCCGAATACGCGAAGTCGGCGATGTCGCTGCGGAGCCAGTTCAGGGGATTGAACACGTAAAACCGGGGGGTGGCCGTTTTTTTGAGTTGTCGCCCCAGCGCCCCGACCGAGCGGTTAAACAGCGTGTCGGTATAGCCCGAAATCTGCCCCTGAATCTTATCCTGCCACATAGCCCGCACGGGTTGTTTCACCGGCCCATCGGCGGTCCAGTTGTGCTCCCAATACAGGCCGAACGACTCCCAGGCCAGGTCACGAACCGCACTGAGGTCAGTGGCAAAGCGGGGATCTTTCAATGTAACCAGCGAGGCAAGGGCCTCAGCCGCCCGCAATTTCTCGGTCGAACGGCGAACTCTGGCGGTCGTTTCGTTCATCGACGCGCAGTACAAATCCCACTCGTTGCCGTAACTCACCGACTCAGCCGGTAAATGGGGGTAGCTCCGGGCTACATCCTCAAAAAAGTCTTGCTCGTTGGATACCCGAACGTATCGAGTGGCAGCAGTGCCGTTGCGGGCCGCTTCGATGAATGGGTTCGAGAGGTACGTTGACAGATCATCGTGGCCCCAGCCGAACGCGCCCGCAATGGTGAACGGATAGGTACGGGTGCCGCAGAAGGCATCAAGTTTATCGATAACCTGCCCAAGTTCGCGGGTTGGATTCGCCGATTTTATAATTAGTCGGCACTCCGCATACCCACCAAAGGGCGCCGTCTTTTTCACCGTTTCATCGTAGGCGTACCATTTCATCAGCACACTCGAGGAGTCAAGCCCGGCGTAGCGATACAGCTGATGCCGCCGGTTTCGGCGGTATTCGTAGGTCATCTGACTGCCGTAACCACCAATACCTTTCCAGCTATATTTGGCTCCCGACCCCGCCCAGAGCGACGCCAGCCCCAGCGGAATGGTGTTGTTTTCCATTGCTTCGGCCAGGGTGAATCGCAGGTTGTATTGCCGCTCCAGTTTGCCCGCATAGTACATACCCCGGATAACGGCTTCGGTCGGTTGGGCACCGTAGCAACTGACGAGCGTGTTGAGCGGGCTGCCAATATGCCCCGACTTGATAGCTGCAATGAGTCGGTTGAACCGGGCGGGCGAACGGTATTTCTGGTAGGCCCGAAGCCAGTAGCTGCCGTCGCAGTTGAAGCGGGCCTGGAAGTCGGGCGGATTGTTTTTCGTTGAATCGATCTGACGGAGGTAAAAGTCGAGCATGTGGACAAACGCCGTATCATAAGCGGCTTCGTTCGCCGTCCACATATAATCGGTGTGATCGTCGTTGGCGATGTACAACCGTTTCACCGGCTGCGCGAGGGCTTCAGTCAGACAAAAAAGCCAGCAGGTGATTAAGACGATGTGTTTCACAGTTTTGGAGAGTGTCTATCTATGTAAAACAACGCATTGAAGCGAATCTCCCGTTTATTGATCCACTTTCTGTAAAAACAGTCCAGCCGCGTATACAGCACCATTAAGTGAATAAAAATTCACTAAAACTTGTGAGTGACTCTTTATTCTCTTTACTTTGTCCAGTCATTTACTGAACGTTATGCGTACCCGGGACGAAGCGAAAGAACAACTCATTTTAGACACCGCCCTGCAACTCATTATGCGTACGGGGCTGTCGGGACTGAAAATGTCGGACCTGGCTAAAGAAGCGGGCGTAGCTACCGGTACGGTCTATATCTATTTCGATGACAAGACCGCCCTGATTCAGCGGCTCTACGTCTACCTGCTTCGCAAGAGCCTCAGCGACCTGAAAGCGGACGTTACCGATTCAGACCCGTTGCCGGTAAAAATACAGAAGATCGCCCGCAACTACCTGTACGACAATTTAATGTATCCCGAATACACCGCCTTTTTTGAGCAGTACTTCCGGTCTCCCTATTCCGCAGAAACCGATGTTATGCGAGCCGAAGAAAACAGTATGATGCAGCCATTTTACGACCTGATCAGCGAAGGGCAGCGGCAAACCCTTATCAAAGAAGGTGATCCCGACTTGCTGATTACGCTGGTTTGCGGTATGCTGAATGAACTGGCTAAACAGGCGCACTTTACCGGACAACCTATCAGCGAAACGAACTGGAACCTGACGTTTTCCATCATCTGGGACGGCATCAGGCGATAAGACCACAAGTAGTAACAACTATTTTTTTACGATATAAGTGAATATTTTTTCATTATACATTTTCTTAAACGAACGAGTCACATGAACACTATCAATGGATCTAAACCGGCCGCCCAAACCGTCCTGATTACCGGAGCCTCATCGGGCATTGGAAAAGCTACCGCCCGCTATTTTGCCCAACAGGGCTGGAACGTAGCTGCCACCATGCGAACACCCGCCAGCGAAACCGACCTGAATCAGTTGCCCAACGTCCGGCTATTCCACCTTGACGTGATGGACACTGATAGCATCCGGCAGGCTATTGCCGGTGCCCGTGCTGCGTTTGGCGGTATCGACGCGATTGTCAATAATGCGGGTTACGGGGCTGTGGGCGTGTTCGAAGCGGCTACCGCCGAGCAGATTCGCCGACAGTTCGATACGAATGTGTTCGGGGTGATGAACGTCACCCGCGAAATTCTACCTTATTTTCGGGAGAAACGGAACGGCACCATCATCAACGTTACGTCAATGGGTGGGCTAATTACCTTTCCGATCTACAGCCTTTACCACAGCACCAAATGGGCCGTCGAAGGCTTCACTGAATCCTTATCCTTTGAGTTGCGCCCGTTCAATATCCGCGTGAAAAACATTGAGCCGGGTGCCATCAAAACTGATTTTTACGACCGTTCGCAGGATGTGCTGCGCAAAGAAGGACTGACGGCCTACGATACGTACATGAACGTAACACTGGCCAACTCCCGGAAAGCCGGGGCCGATGCACCGGGACCGGAAGTTGTAGCCGAAAAAATATTTGTGGCCGCCACCGACCGCTCATTCCGGTTACGCTACCCCGTTGGTGGTCAGTCGCCGGTACTGCTGGCTCTGCGCCGGATTATTCCCTTAAACTGGTTTCACGGCATCGTCAAGAGCGTCGTTGAGAAAGGCTTTCGACCCGTCAGCACCGGTATCGCTGCCAACGGCTAACCGACCACTGCGCATATAAAGCAGCCGTACCGGAGCTATTCGTCCAGCACGGCTGCTTATAAGGCATTAGTATAGAATGGGTTAAGGCACTCAGGCGGCACTTGCCTCAGCGGCTGGCTGCGTCTGAGGCATAGCTTTGAGGTCCATGTACATCACCTCCCATTGATGCCCATCCAGATCCTGAAAACTACGGCCGTACATAAAACCCTGGTCCTGAGCGTCATTGGAGGGAGAAGCGCCAGCCGCCATTGCCTTGTCGACCAACTCATCTACTTTTTCACGACTATCAGCCGAAAGGCACAGGAGCACTTCGGTACTGGTTGCCGTGTCCGTAATTTCCTTTCTGGTGAAGGTTTTAAAGAACGGCTCCGTCAGCAGCATAACGGAGATATTCTCCTCGATACTCATCATCGTTGCGTCCTCGTTCGTAAACTGAGGGTTAAAGGTGTAACCAAGTTTAGTGAAAAACGCGACCGATTTGCTCAAGTCCTTAACGGGTAGGTTTAAGAAGATTTGGGTTGCCATGTGTATCTGGAGGTTATGTTTACCTGACAAAGATACCAGCGATGCAGCGAAGAAGCCGGGTGTAAATGCGGCAATAAACGGGGGAATCGCGGCAACTCCGTACCGCATCATACGGCGGCTTGAGCAGCGGAAACAGCGAACGGAACACCGCTGGACTATGGTCTTTTTCGACTCGAAGAGCAGTCCGTTTTTTATCTTTGTGCCAATCAGCCGCTTCTATGCTCCGAACGTTTCAGGTACTCCTCATGCTGTGTATAGCCGTCCTTATGGCGGTTGGTTTTACGCCAGCTCCCAAACCCAAACCGATTGTACTGGCCTACGTGGGTGGCTATCGTGGCCTGATCGACACCGACACGATTGCGGCCGAGAAACTGACGCATATCAATTACGCCTTCGTTGATGTCCGGCAGAACCGGGCGTGGCTGCACAATCTCGCCACCGATTCGACCAATTTCCGAAAACTGAACGGCCTGAAACGGCGCAATCCTGACCTGAAACTCCTGATTTCGATTGGCGGCTGGTCCTGGAGCGAAAACTTCTCCGATGCCGTCCTGACCGACACCTCCCGAGCGGCCTTTGTGGCATCAGCGGTGGCGATTGTGCGGGACTACCAACTCGACGGCATCGATATTGACTGGGAATATCCCGGCATGAAAGGCGAAGACAATGTGTTCCGGCCCGAAGACCGGGAACACTTCACGCTGCTGTTCAAAACCCTGCGGGAGCAGTTAAACAGCCTGAAACAGCAAACCGGCAAGGACTATCTGGTCACGACAGCCATGCCGGGTTTCGCCGAAATTTTCACCCATACCGACATGGGGCAGGCGCAGCAGTACCTGGATTACATCAACGTGATGTCGTACGACTTTTTCACCGTTGGCCCCCAGGCCGGGCACCATACAAACCTGTACGCGTCGGGCAAAGTAGCGAATGAAATGTCGGGCGACCGGGCCGTGACCCTGTACAGGCAGGCCGGTGTCCCCGCCGAAAAACTGGTGCTGGGCGTTGCCTTCTATGGCCGGGCCTGGCAGTTGCAGGATGCTGATCCTGAGCATTACCCCCGCTCCATCGTGAACGTAGAGCGGGGTGGTGGCTATAGCTTCATCAAAGACAGCCTGCTGACCAATCCGGCTTACAAACGCTACCGGGACCGGAAAGCCAAAGCGCCGTATCTGTATAATGCCCGCCTGAACCGGTTTGTCTCCTACGACGACGAGGAGTCGGTGAAAGCCAAGTGCCGGTATGTGACAAAAAACAGACTCGCGGGGGTGATGTTCTGGGAATATTTCAACGATCCCAAAACGTATCTGCTCACCGAGATTGACCGGCAGTTCAAGTAACAGACCGGGACACTTGCCCCTGTTTTATCACTTTCTGACGAGTTCGGCCGGTCTGTCGGCTCCATCCTGCCGGGCCCGTTTCACCACCTCATCCCCTACTTTGCGGCCCATATCCATCCCGACAACATTGTCGATTCGGAAATGGACGCCCCCTTCAAAGCGCGACTCAGCCGCTTCCTGCGCTTTATCCATGAAGAAAGACCCTGCTTCGGGAAACAGATAACTGAGCACGGTAGCCCTGGCAGTCGATATGGTGGCGTGGCCGGATGGATAGCTGGGGTGCGGGGGCGTGAACATCAGGGGTGGCTTGTACGTCGGATCGTACTGGTCGGGGCGGATAGACCAGTAGGTGTATTTGGCATCCCAACAGGCGATGCCGGCGTCAAACGCAGCAACGCTCACTAAGGCGTAGACGCGGGCGGCCCGGGGCGGATTGCCATTGAGGCCATTCTCAAACAGTTTCTGATCCATTACCTCGCTCCAGAAATCATTATAGGCCCAGTAATAAGCCCGGGCCATTGTCTGTGGCGACTTTCGGGCCTCTTTTAATTCTTTCATGCCCTCGGCCGGGTCGGGGGGCGGGCCCGGCCGAAACTGATTACCCGCCGTGAGCACCCAGGGCTTGCAATACCCGTTCATGGGCTGACTGGGTGGGCGTTTGTCAGTCCACAGACCGGTTCCGGCAGGGCGTTTACCATCCCAGACGGCATCGGAACCGTCGGTCTTCGCCCGTTCAATAACGGCCTGAGCCACCCGCTGACCCAGCTCAAACCCGGCACTGACGTCGCTGGGATAGGCCACACCCGCCAGCACCCGCGACCGACACGCGCCCTCGGCAACCTGCCGGATCGAATCGGCTTTGGCCGGAAATAAGTACCCCAGAATAGCCGCTGCCGCGCCGGCCGCCACCGCATGTTCGCAGGGATACGACGGACTATCCGGTTTGGCGAAGTAAGGCGTCAGGGCCGGGTTATGCGTTGAGGGTCGGGGGCGCTGGTAGGCGTATTTCGTATTCCAGGCCGCAACGGTCGCGTCGTAAATTGCCACGTTCATCAGGGCTTTGGCCCGTGCCCAGGCGGGCGGAAAACCGTATAACCGCTCCACAACGGTTTGCCAGCGATACGCCGGTGCCCCGGCATTCCAGTAGTTCATTAGCCGAATAGCCGACGAATCGCGCTGGTGCTGCATACCAAGCAGTGTTTTCTCTTCGGCCTGCGTGGCACTGGCATTGGGTGGGGGCGGCAGCCGATAGGCTTCACCCGATGCGATGACCCATGTTTTCCAGTTGCCCGCCCGTTGTTCAACCTGCGCGTAGCTCTGGAGTAGGCCTATCAGGATGAACAGGCAGGAAAGCAGGGTAGTTTTCATAGAGGGCAGCGTTTATCTGAACGTCAAAATTAACGCAGCCACACGCCCGGCCTTACCGCATAAATACGGTTATAACCAAGGGTTTATACGGTTTTTTCCTGATGCCGGTGTGCCGCCCTTCTACTCTTCACACGGTCGGCTTTTTAACCAGCCAGCCCCGAATCAGAAAGACGACCTGCGTCAGGGCCAGTAATCCAACCAGCCCCAGTTTAATGTACAACTGGTCGTCGGGCTTGGGTAACTCCCCTTCTTCGATGAGTACGGGTGGCTCAAGGACGGTATACCCGTCGTCCTCAAACAGCTTTTCAAGATCCGGATCGAGGTAGGAACTGGGCGTATACCGGCCAACAACCTGTCGGGCGACGCCCGCTGCCGGTTCCTGCCCTTCTTTGTAATCCTGCATAATAAAGACGCGCAGCGAGTCCGCTCCTGCCCGGTCCTGCGTCTCACCGGTTGAGTCAGTCAGGTTGGGCAGGGCCGCGTAGATGTAGGTTTTGCTTATCGGAATAAAATACCTGCTCTTGGTTTCAAGCGCCCCGGTTTCGGTCGGGAAAACGGATGAGATGGTTACGTAACGTGGAATTGACCCCGGATCAACGGTGCTTAACTGCTCAACCGTAAAGGGCTGCGGGGCGGTGTGCTGCTGATTATACTGAAGTTCTTCTACGTATTCTGTCATCCGAAAGTAGCAGAGCACCAGCAGGAAAAGCCGGACGCCCCACCGGTTCAGCAACTGCGACAGGGTGGCGATGAGTTTGGGTTGCCACACGGGGGTAGTCTCTTTCCCGCTCAGGTAATGGGCCGCACGCTCCAGCAGCCACTGATTGGAAAGCAGGCAGATCAGCACATACGACAGAACAGCAATCGGAAACGGCGTAGATTCATTCATAGCGGTAAAGCTATGAAAATAGGCGCATTGATTGTGGGTTGCCTACCACAGCCGCTGAACCCGTCAGCGACCGAATCGGTGAAAAGCCCGGGTAAACGTCAACTCAATGCTTTTTAGCCGCTCGAACCGGCTCGGACGATAGGTTCGTGGTGAAAAACGGAAGCATTTTCTGCTCAATACGCTCCCCGATCCGGTTGATGTGGTCACCATCGTACTCTTCGTAGGTGTGCGGGATTTTATAGTTGCCCAGCATGCCATCCAGCACTTTGATGGTGGCGGCAATGCTCTCATCCTTCGAGCCCGCATCGAACGCCAGCGCGTGCAGTTGCCGGATGTTGGCCACGTACTGATCCAGCGTGGCCAACGGGGCATTGGCCGCCCACCTGGCGGTAACCATAGGCTGGGGCTGACCGGCCTGCACCGGCAAATCCAGAAAGAAAGGCGCTTTTGTCGGATTGGGCGACCACGATGCCGCCGAGGCAAACATGGCTTTCGTGAAGAAATCCGCCTTATCCAGGTCAGCGAGCGTCTGCACACCTTCCATTCGGGTTGCCATCTCCGCATTAACCGGCCCATTCATGTTCGGTATCAGGCAGCAGGGGCTTAGCAGGTACAGGCTGGAGAAGATTTCCGGATGCTTCTGCCCGATGCGCAGCGTGCCGTACCCACCCATCGAATGCCCGGCCAGTCCACGGCTGGCGGCCTGCGGAATAGTCCGGTATTGTTTATCGATGTAGGTAACCAGTTCATCAGCGACGAAATCCTCCCAGTTGCCAATCGTCACTGAGTTCGAATACATGCTGCCAAAATACCGGTTGTAGGCATTAGGCGTCACGATGATAAACTCTTTGGTTTTCCCCTCGGCCAGGGTCTTATCGACCACAGCGGGCAGGTTGATCCAGTGCCTGGTAAGGCCATACCACTTATCATCGCTGTCCGTAAAACCGTGCAGGAAATAGATGACCGGATACCGCCGATTCTTATCGGTCTGGTAGCTGGGCGGCAGATACACGGACACATCCCGATCCGGCGAATCACCGGCTAAATTGCCCTCCAGCCCTTTGCCATGCACTTTTATGCGCTCGACCCGGCCAGCCTTCAGTGTATTACTCTGGCTAAAGGCCTGATTGCCTACAGCCAACCCCAACAGGCCTGCTACTAAAAGCGACTGAACTAAACGGCTAAACGGTACGGATCGACGATTCATATGACTTTGGTTCATAGCAGCAAAAGGAGAACGACGGCCGTTTTTACCTTGTGCGGACAGCCAGAGTTGATCAGAAAAAGGTTGGGGCTCGTCTTTCACCAAACTGGATATTAGCTAACAGACGGCAATACATAAATTTTATATGTCAGGCTGCTTGCAGGATAAGCACAGGTTACTTAGCATTGTAAACCGTTGAACGCCCATAGGCAATGCCTCTGTGAAGACTAAGCAAAATTCAACGCTTAATCAATAATAACTGATTACCAACACGTTAGTATTAAGCGAAGTTTCGTACTACACTATGTTGGGTGAACCAAACAAATATAAAAAAAGCTAGTATGTCAGGTTGTGTGCGACAGTTTGCACGTCCCGTATCAGGGCGGTTTAGGCTCATTAGGCGGCACCCGTTGACAGGCCAATCGCCCCAAAATTTGGACTTTGCCAGGCAGGGAAACTTACTTGCGACATAAGAAACGCCCCGGTTCTTGCGGCCTGACAATAGCGGATACGTTGTATTGTTGAGCTTCACTCTTTGGCGTAGAAATTAGTTCATTGACAATAATACTCGAGTACATGAAACATTTACTTATCTTATTTTTATTACTTTTTTTCTTCAATCGCTTATCTGGACAAAGCACTGATACGTTGACCGTAATTATACTAAGCCCATATAGAATTGAAGTGGCAAATAATTATTTGCCTGAATATAAAAAGCTTGGAATTGAACTATTGACAAAGAGATCAGTATTAAAAACGGACCACGCTAAACAGAAATTGGAGAACATTGAAGCGTACAATAAGCAGCCTGATTATGTTAAGCAAATGTTTGAGAATGAAATTACTTTTTACGACAGCTTGACTATTGACAATTATTTATCTATGGTTGTAAGAGAATATATTGCTTACAGGCTTTATAAACCATTTAAAATTAAACCAAGACTTGTGTTTGTTTCTACTAAAAAAACAAGCTCAAATTTAACCGAATATGTGAAATTAACTCGAAACAGAAAGAATCTTTTCATAGTTAATATGCCTGAAATAAAAGTTTTTAAGGATAGTAGCCAACTTAAGGTACTAACACAAATAGAACTTTACTCAGGACAGGTAGATAAGATTTTATACTCAAAACAGAATACTGGAATACCTAAAGGTGGCATGACAGATTATCCCATGTGCTCTGGCGACAATTGGGACTGTGCATTTGTGAACTCCGTTTACCCAAGCCTCGTTGATATTTTGAAAATTATCGTTGCTAATAACACAGACAAAAAATAGTACGACTGCCAATATAGGCTTTGATCATAAAGACTGACGAGTATATTCTCAACTTTTGACAGAAGCGGATGAGGTGAGTTTTGTATACTCCGCGTGGGCCGGTTTCCGCTGACAACGAGCAACTTATATGCGATTTGGGCAACCCAACGGGCAAAGGGTGTAAAGGTCGGGGTGGTCCGTCTGAGCGAGATAACCGCTACACCATCAGCCCTTTGGGGTGTTGGGTGGAAGGCAAAACAGTTCTTTCATTTCGGATCTCCGGTCGACAATCCGCACCCGTTTAGGTAAGTTTAGGTTTCCATTTCCAAGTCGCGGCTGACAGGACGAACGCTCTAAAAAGAAATAGTATAAAATGGTCTTGTATTTATGCAAAGTAGTAAGGTGAAATTTCTTTCTATTAAAGAAATAATAGCGGTACTTTTGCGATGGATACACAAAGTATACCAACGACAGTTGGAGAATTATGACGGTAAACTGCAAAAATTGTAATCATCAGTTTGAGGGACACTTTTGTAACAATTGTGGTCAAACTGCGGAAACACACAAAATGAATATTCATTTTGTGTGGCATGACATACAACATGGGCTTCTCCATTTTGACAAAGGCCTACTTTTTACGTCAAAAGAACTTTTCACAAGGCCAGGAAACTCAATTAGAGGATTTATTGAAGGTAAAAGAGTGAACCACTTTAAGCCAATATCATTAATAATTGTATTAGCGACAGTTTATGGAGTTCTTTATCATTATTGCCACATAAACCTCTTAAAAACAGGCATGATAAGTGGCATTGTAGATGGCTGGAATAGCGGAAATACGAAAACAGACACCCCGTTAGAAATAGAAAAAATAAATGAATGGCTTGCAACACACTATTCCTGGACAGCATTGGCACTATTGCCATTTTATGCTTGGGGTTCTTTTCTTGCATTTAGAAAAAGCGGTTACAATTATGTAGAACAACTTATTCTAAATGCTTTTTTAACTGGACAAAAATTACTTGTACACATAGCCTTCTTGCCTTTACTTTATTTGTATGATAAAACGACAGCGTTAACCACAATTTCTTCTATAATTGATGTAGTATGTTTTGCACTGATGGCGTGGGGATATATTCAATTTTTCAGCCAGTATTCAAGAGCCAGAGCATTGTTTTTAACATTGTTGAGCTACATATATTTTGGTGCATCACTATTTTTAGTAAGTATGATTGGAGTGGTAGTAACAGCTTTCTTATATAAACAGACGCATCATTAGGCTAACCAATACTATTGCTAAATTGGTAAACACGGCTTAGATGAGGTAGCTTCCCGCTGACAGGACGCTCACCGGGCTTGCAACGTTGGCAGCCCAACGGACAGGGGGTGTAAAGGGGCAACCTCTGCGCCTGATTCGTACTTACTTCCACACCATCAGCCCCCTGGGGTGTTAGGTGTTCCATAGAAGTAGTGCTTCAAAGTCGGGAGTTTGGTCGACAGGCCGGGCGTCCCAGAGATCAAGTTTAAGCTACCATTTTCGGGTTCCGGCTGACAGGTCAGGTTTTAGTTTATCGGGTCGCGCTTCGGCCACAAGCTATACGTCCCGAAGGATAACTTGGGGCTTCCAATTGGCATGCCAAGCACCCGCCCCGGTTGAACAGGGTTGCATCTTGGCCGGGGATACACAGGAGAACAAGTCCGTTTGTTGACTAATCCCCTCCTGACGGGCTTGCTCCTCCCGATAGTTGATATAACGGCGTATTCAGTTCTTCGTCACTCCCGCCCTACTCACAAAATAACCCCGTGACCAAAATCCCCTTTAAGGCTTCTTTCTCATTCTGAGAAAACGACCACATCGGTGAACCGATTGAACATAGTGACAGCAGTTTTTTCCTTAGCCGTGCTCATCACTTCAGCCACGCTATGTCTTGGGTATCGAGCACACCCAATGCACATGGTTGGGCTGTACCGAGGCCACCCGCACGGTTCAATTTGATCACTTCGACATCTTTCCAACCACAAACCATGTAAATTTTAGTCTCCACTGTATCAGCGCGGAGGATTTAACAACCGAATAAACACAACTGACCCGGTTGTTGGCCGGGTCAGTTGCATCAGGTCAGAACAGGTGAAAAACGACGTCAGATTTTCATGTGCCGCGAGTCCATATTGTGTTTGGTGAGGCCTTTTTTCAGTTCCTCGGCCAGTTCAATGTATTTCTTACCATCCGACGTGTCGTAGTCATTGCTGATCAGGCCGTTGGCTTCTTCAATCGCTTTGTCCGGGCGGTCGAGCAGATAGTTCAGGGCTGCCAGGTTGTAATAGGCGGAGTAGCGCATCTTGCGGTCCTGCTTGTCATCGCTGGCGTATTTGGTCTTCAGGGTCTGAAAATAGTCCATCACCGGCTGCAGGTTTTGGGCAAGTGTTGCCAGCGATTCGGTCGCCGACATGCCTTTCATGAGTTCTTTCACGGCCCTGATGGCTTCCTGCTGCGTTTCATATTCGGGATGCTTTTTCGAGTCGAGAATCCACAGCTGCTCGCGCGTGGTGGTGGGCACATAGCCGTAAAAATTGTTAGCGTTGTAGTTGACCGTCGCCACACTCTTATTGACATAGTCAGTAATCAGGTTCGTGCGGATCGACGCCTGATTGAGCTCAACGTATTTGGCCGCTTCACTCGCTGAACTGTATTCCTGCGTGGTGAATGTCAGCAGTTGTGCCAGCGAACCACCCAGAACAGCCTTCTGATTTACGTCCTCCACCTTACCCATGCCCGTGGTACCGGCAACGACGGCTGAACTCACGGCCGACATGAAGCGATTGACTTTGGTTTCTTTCGGTTTCTCCTCAGCCGCTTTCTGGTCGGCGGCTGTTAAAGGTCTGGGACCCGTCACCCGGAAGCTACCGGTGGTACTGTACGTTACCCGTTGCGCGTAGTAGGAGGTTCGCCCTGTTACCTTGCCATCCTTGTCTTTTCGCTCCTCGGTGCGGGTGAGGGGTTCCATCCGCTCGAAGCGCACATCGCCAACGGTAATGGTGATACCGACGGAGGGATTCTCTTCCGTTTTCCGGAAACCGGATACGTTCACCCGGTCATAGATGGCAGCTTCGGGCATTACCTGACCAACAGAGGGCGAACTGGTGACGCGGACGCCATAGGTGCGGTTGGCCGGTTCGACGTATTCCTGGGGGAGTTTCAGGTAACTGGCTTCAAAATGGAACCGGTCGAGGTCTACTTTCTGGGCCATAACCGACCCGGCCGACAAACCAATAGCCACCAGCCCGAACAAGGCGGGACGCGTACTTGTAAAAATCTGCATAGGATGTAGTGTTGGTGAATGTTACAGTGGCAAATATAATGGCGACATCAGAATAGCCAATACCATCGGTTGCAATTTGCAGCCACCAACACCATTGCCGCTACCGTGTCCTTTTTTCGGCTGAAGGTTTGCCGCAGCATGAGGAGTGGCCCATATGCTCCCGATGGTTGTTATCCGTTGCGGGTTTGATGCCGCACAACCGTACTGTACACGTGTAAATACCGGTTTCCCCTGTTCGTTTCCCTGAAACACGGTAGACATTTACGGTCGTGGTTCACCCGACAATACGGCATAGCTCTGCCGGGCAATTTCCAGCTCTTCATTGGTAGGCACGACCAGAATCTTTACGGGTGAATCCGGCGTGTTAACCGCCCGAATAGCACTGGCGTCGCGGGCCGGCGCGTTGTTTTCTACCGGATCGAGGTGGATGCCCAGAAAGTCGAGATGCTGACAGATTGCTTCGCGCATGGCCCGGTCATTTTCGCCGACACCGCCCGTGAAGATAAGCGCATCCAGCCCGTTCAGGATGGCGGCATACCCGCCAATGTACTTTTTCACCCGGTAGGCGTACAGGTCACAGGCCAGCGCGGCTGCTGAATCACCGGCGGCCAGGGCCTTTCGCACGTCGCGCATGTCGCTGAAGCCCGTAAGGCCCTGCATCCCCGACTGCTTGTTCAGGAGGGTATTAACGGCTTCCGGACTGTAGCCACGGGAGAGCAAATGAAAAATAACCGAGGGGTCAACATCTCCCGACCGGGTTCCCATCACCAGGCCACTGAGCGGACTAAAGCCCATACTCGTATCGACCGACTTGCCCTCGCGAATGGCCGTGATGCTGCTCCCGTTGCCCAGGTGAATGCTGATGAGTCTGGCGTCCGGCTTCTCCAGCCAGGCCATCGCCTGCTGACTGACGTACCGGTGCGAGGTACCGTGAAAGCCGTACACCCGGATGGCTTCCTGACGGTATAACTCGCTGGGCAGGGCATACCGGAAGGCGTAGTCGGGCATGGTCTGGTGAAAGGCGGTATCAAAAACGGCGACCTGACTGGCTCCCGGAAAGGTCATCTCCGCCAGTTCGATGCATTGGTAATTGATGGGGTTATGCAGCGGTGCGAGGGGAAATAAGTCTTTTATGGTCTCTTTTACCGATGGCGTGATCAAAGTCGCACTGGCGAAACGTTCGCCACCGTGTACGACCCGGTGCCCAACCGCATCAATGGCGTCGGGCGTTTGAATCACGCCAACAACCGGATCAGTCAATAAAGCCAGCACCCGCTGAAAGCCAGCCGCGTGATCAGCAATGGCTTCCTGATGCTCAACAAGATGGGCCGAATCGCCACCGCCAGCCTGATGGCGAATTATGGCTTCGGTCGTGCCAATGCGTTCGATCTGTCCCCGACACAGGGGGGCATTGGCAGGCATGGCAAAGAGTTGATATTTTAACGAGCTGCTACCCGCATTGATAACCAGTATGTGCATGTTGTGAGTCTAAATTAAGCGGGTAACGGGTGGGGATTCTCGTCCTGACACTGAATCGCCGTGATGACGACCGTATTAAAAATATCATCGACGGTACAGCCCCGGCTCAGGTCATTGATCGGCTTGTTAAGTCCCTGAAGCATCGGCCCAATAGCCAGAGCGCCGGTTTCGCGCTGCACCGCTTTGTAGGTGTTGTTTCCCGTGTTCAGATCCGGAAAAATCAGGACACTGGCCCGGCCCGCTACCTCGGAGTTCGGTAGTTTCTGACTGCCAACCAGCGGGTCAACGGCGGCATCGTACTGAATAGGGCCTTCTATTTTCAGGTCCGGTCGTTTCTGCCGGACAATGGCCGTTGCCTGCCGGACCTTCTCCACATCTTCGCCCTCGCCGGACGTGCCGGAGGAGTAAGACAGCATGGCAATACGAGGGTCAATGCCAAAGCGGGCACTGCTCTCGGCCGACGAGATTGCGATGTCGGCCAGTTGGTCAGCGGTCGGGTTGGGATTCACCGCGCAGTCGCCAAAAACCGATACGCGTTCGGGCAGGCACATGAAAAAGACCGACGAAACCAGCGAAACGCCGGGCTTGGTTTTGATGAACTGCAACGCCGGCCGGATGGTATGCTGCGTGGTGTGCAGGGCTCCCGACACCATACCATCGGCATGACCCAGATACACCATCATGGTGCCGAAGTATGAAACGTCCAGCATCATATCCTTCGCCATATCCAGAGTCACGTTTTTGCTTTTACGCAGTTCATACAGCGTTTGGGCGTAGGCCGCATAGTTGGCTGATGTGGCCGGATCAATGATGGTTAGCGCATTGGTATCCAGGTTCAGCCCCAGCCGCCGGATGGCCGCTGTAACCTCAGCCGGATCGCCCAGAATGGTCAGCTCTACTACACCCTGACTAATCAGCCGGGCGGCTGCTTTGAGAATACGGTCGTCGTTACCTTCGGGCAGGACAATGTGTTTTTTCTGCCGTTTAGCGGCTTTCAGCAGCTGGTACTGAAACATGTGGGGCGTTATGCCCTCGGGCCGGAAGGTAATAATCTTGTCATCCAGCGCCCTGGTGTCCACATACTTCTCGAACACGTCGATAGCCAGTTCAATCTTTTTGCGGTTATCGGCCGTTATGCGGGAATGAATGGCCCCGATGGCAGTTGTGGTCGCAAACGTCCCCTGCTCGACGGTCAGAATGGGAATAACCGTCTGCAAACCCTCGATCAGGCGGGTGACGGGTTCATCCGGCACCGTTCCTGCCGTCAGCACAATGCCCGCTACCTTGGGATAATTGGCCGACAGGTTCGCCTGTAAGGCACCGATAATAATATCACCCCGGTCGCCGGGGGTCACAATCAGGACGTTCTCTTTGATGTAATTCAGGAAGTTGGGCAGCATCATGGCCCCCGTCACGAAGTTATCTACCTGATTGGAAAGCAGCTCTTCGCCCAGAAGCAGCGTAGCGCCAAGCCCTTCCTTTATCTCCTTCATGGTTGGGCTTTGCAGGCCTTTCTCCCACGGAATAACGGTAATCATGATCCCGGCGGGCAACTGCATGGCCAGTAACTCCCGAACGTCGCTGACCTGTTCTGCCCTGACCCGATTGGCCACAATGCCCAGCACCTGCACCTCCCGGCCGTCGAACGCCTGCAGGGCACTCAGGGCAGAACTGACGATCTGAGCCGTTGTTTTGGCCTCGCCGGTGATGACAATAAGTACGGGTGCACCGAGATTTTTAGCGATGGAAGCATTTGACTCAAACTCAAATGCGGTCCCTTCGCCCAGGAAGTCACTGCCCTCGATAACCGTGAAATCAGTGCTTTCCTCCAGCTTTTTATATTTACTGATAACTGTGTTGAGCATCTCCCCGCGCCCTTCTGATTCCATATGCTGCAACATCTCTTCGCGGGTGAAGGCGTAGGCATCGTCGTAGCTGATGGGCAGGGCAAAGTAGTCCAGGATGGCGTCAATATGAATTTCTTTACGACCGGGGGTTTGTTGGGTGATGATGGGCTTGAAGTAGCCAACTTTCTTTGTTTTACCCAGTAACAGGTTTACCAGCCCAAGCGCAATCAGCGATTTGCCGGTGTAGGGCTCCACTGAAGCGATATAGATAGCTTTCGTCATAATGCGGTGGCCGGATTTTTGGTCAAATGCGACCGGTAATCCCGCTTGTTTATCGTAGAACCAGATTCGGGCAGGTCTGGTTACACCCGGCAGCCCCGTAGCCACAACTATCCACAACAAAGTGATTCTCCCCCGGCAGGCGTTGTACCGATAACCGGAACGACCAGCGTACAGGGTCGAACAGTAACACACTTTCGGATCGAAACACACTCCATCTTTTCCCGAAAGCGTTGTAACTAAACCCACGAACGGGCTGTTCCCTCTGAATGAACTATTCCTGCCATTCCGAGATGTACGGTCGCCCGGCCCTGGAAACCAGTGCTGTGCAGGCCTGGCCCGGACTACTGGTCGAACGTTTCCAGCTGGAAGCTACGGCGTTGCCCGCGCATTTCCATCAGGATCACCTGCTGATTCTTCACCAGGGCCCTGCTCCCGTTCGCTCGCGACGCCAGAATGGCAGCCGGGTGGAAGAAGTTGTGTTCCGATCCGGCGACGCGGGTTTGTACCCCGGCGGTGAGTATGGCCCCTTAGCCTGGGATGGACCGGCCGATGTCATCCACATTCACGTGGACGCCCGGCAACTGGAGGAACGGGCCCGACAGAGCCTGGATCTGACGCACTTTGCCCTGCGCGAGCGGTTCCGGTTTGAGGATGGACTATTGGGACTGCTGGGTCGGCAGTTGCTGACCGGGGCCGGTAGCGGTCACGCCCTTGGTCAGTTATACACCGAGTCGCTGGCCAATAGCCTGACCTATCACCTCATCGAGCACCACGCGACCTACGAACGTCGCCTGGTCGGAACGGGATCACGGTTGCCAGCCTCCGTCCTGGCCCGCATCGATGCCTGCCTGGAGGCCACCACCGGGCAGTCTATCACCCTGGAGGCACTGGCTGGCTTAGCCAATCTGAGCGTTTTTCACTTCGCCCGGCGCTTCAAACTTACCACCGGCCTATCGCCGTATCAGTACGTACTGAGCTGGAAAATTCAGCGGGCCCGGCAACTGCTGCGGGCCAAAACGATGCCCATAGCCGCTATCAGCGACCGGCTGGGTTTTGCTTCCCCTGCCCACTTCTCGGCCGCTTTTAAACGGGTCGCAGGTCAAAGCCCACGGGAGTTCCAGCGCGGTTAAGCCGGAGTGTCGGGCAAGGGCTTTGGGCGACCGTTCGTCAGTATGGTCTGTACCTCCTGTTGTATAGCGGGCGCAAAAACAGCAGGAATTTAACAGTATTCCGCCAGAATCAGGTAGCCCCGTCCATCGATCAGGGCGAACTTTGTAGCCGGAAACAGGACCGTTTGCAGCCCGTTATCACAAGTCAACACAACTCCAATGAACACACTTATTTTAGTAGCCGGCGGGACCGGTAATCTGGGCAAACGCATCATCAATGCCCTGCTCGGACGCGGTGCCGCCGTCCGGGCCGTGGTGCGGGCAGAGTCCGACCAGGCCAGAGTAGACGAATTAACCCACCTCGGTGTCGACGTCATTCGCCTGGACATGAACGACGTAGCTGCCCTTACGCAGGCCTGCCTCGGCGTGGCCTGCGTTGTTTCGGCGGTGGCTGGCCTGCATGAGGTCATCGTGGAGGGCCAGTCCGTGCTGCTGGCTGCGGCCGTAGCGGCTGGCGTACCCCGCTTCATTCCGTCGGATTTTGCCAGTGACTACACGAAGTTGCCGGTCGGGCAGAACCGCAACTTCGACTTGAGACACGCGTTTAAAGAGCACCTCGATCAGGCTGCCATCCGCGCTACGTCCATTCTCAACGGAGCGTTTGGCGAAATTCTGACCTATAACATCCCCCTGCTCGATTTTAAAAAGCAGCAGGTCGGGTATTGGGACGACGCCGACTGGCGCATCGACTTTACCACGATGGACGATACGGCTGCCTACACAGCGGCAGCGGCCTTAGACCCCGCTACGCCCCGCTTTCTGCGCATTGCCTCGTTTCAGCTTAGTCCCCATGAGCTTGCGGCTGTTGCCGAAGCGGCCGGGAAAGGCCATTTCGCGGTCGTTCGACTTGGCTCCCGCACCGACCTGACTAACTACATCCGGCAGGCCCGGTCAGCCAATCCGGCCGGTGAGCACGAACTCTACGCAAACTGGCAGCAGATGCAGTACATGCTCAGCATGTTCAGCGTCCAGAACAACCCGCTCGACAACGACCGGTACCCCGACCTGCACTGGACCAGCGCCCGGGACCTGCTACTTAAGTCCTGATAATGCTGACAATTCGGCCGCTGTCGGCCCTGAGGGGAACCGGGGCAGGTGAACGGGGGTTTCGGGTAAGGTTAACTTTGGTGCCGGTTGTGGGTTTACAATAGACTTACGGGCATCGAGTGGCTTTGCAACCCGATTATCAATCCTTCTTAAACCTTTTAGTACTATGAGTTTGTACGAGAACGTGTTTGTCCACAACCGCGAATGGGTTACCCAGCAATTGCAACAGGACCCGGATTATTTCAATCGCATGGCTGAGGGTCAGGCACCCGAATTTCTCTACATCGGTTGTTCCGACAGCCGGGTGCAGCCCGAAGATTTTATGGGCGTTGTACCCGGTCAGGTCTTCGTTCACCGCAATATTGCCAATCTGGTTCCCAATAATGATACCAATTCCTACTCGGTGGTGCAGTATGCGGTCGAATACCTGCATGTGAAGCATATAATCGTGTGTGGTCATTACGGTTGTGGCGGTGTAAAGGCGGCTCTCGATAACAAAGATCTGGGGTTCCTCAACTGCTGGATCCGCAACATTGATGATGTGTATCGCCATCATCGCCATGAGTTGGACGCCCTCACCGATGAGACGGCTCGCTTTCGTCGCCTGGTCGAGTTGAATGTACAGGAACAGTGTCTGAACATTATGAAGCTGTCATTTGTGCAGCAGGCCCGGCTAACCGGCGACTATCCGCGTATTCACGGCTGGGTGTACGACATCGGTCTGGGCACGGTCTGTGACCTGCATATCAATATGGCCAATTTCAGAGAGGAGTTAGCGATCTATCGACTGGATTAGAAATTGGCAGCCGGGTCTGATACAGGACTATCGACTTTTGTAGCCCTGTCAACCGAATAAGAAACCTGCAGGGCCGTAATGCGCAGCTTGCCGGTAGCCGTTTAACGGTACCGGCAAGCTGCGCATTACGGTTAACCTATTCGTTCCACTGCACAGCGGGGCCTATTTTGCCACTACTGGCATAAAGTCATTATGACGGACGTAGCGTACTGTTTTATCGGGTAAACAGGCTAATTGCCAGTCCGGCGTGTTCAGTAAAAGTTGGGGGTGCAGCCAGATGGTTTCTCCCTGGCGAATAACTCCTTTGTCTGCACTGGCAGGATTAGCAGGATCAGCTTTCCATTCAGTATCCTTCAAAGCTCGATAAGGCCGGTCGAAATCGGCGCTTTGTAATGAGGAGGGTGCGTCTGGCTTCATTACTCGTCTGGTTATAAGGCCGAAATTTACACTGATTAAATTATTTCCATAGGTTTAATAGATTATTTTTCAGTCATCCTTCTCCATCTGAATGGCTGTAAGCTGACGTAGCCCACCTGCGTCTTACGCTACTTTCAGTCTGCTTTTAACAAACAGGGTCTGTTTTGGGTAATTACTGATATATAATTACCGTCGCCGACATGCGTACCCTGCCTTATGAAGAGAATGATCGGATAATAGCGTTAAAAAGCTATGACATTCTGGACTCGTTGCCCGAACCCGATTATGAGGCTGTTACAGATCTGGCCGCTCAGATTTGCCAGACCCCTATCGCACTCATAAGTCTGCTTGACGATAAACGACAATGGTTTAAATCCAATCATGGACTCGGTCTGCGCGAAACACCCCGCGAATTTGCCTTCTGTTCGCACACCATCGCTACCCCCGCCGAACCCCTGATTGTGGCCGATTCAAGAGCGGATGAACGGTTTGCGGATAACCCCTTTGTGAAGGGTGATCCCCATGTCGTTTTTTATGCAGGCATGCCCTTAGTTGATGCAGACGGGTTCGTGTTGGGGTCGCTGTGTGTTATTGACCAAATACCCAAGCAACTGACTCAGGATCAGTTGTCGGCACTGAAGGCATTAGCGAAACAGGTCGTCAATCTGCTGCACCTCAGAAAAGCCAATAAAGCCTTACAGGAAAGCGAAGCCCGCTACCGGCAGCTTTCGGCCCAGCTGGACATACAGGTGCAGCAACGAACCCGGGAGTTGCAGACCAGCGTACAGGATTTAGAGCGGTCCAATGCCAACCTCCAGCAGTTCGCTTATATTGCCTCCCATGATTTGCAGGAGCCCCTGCGCAAGATTCTGTCGTTCGGTGATCTGCTGAAAAGCCAGTATGCCGACCAGTTGGCTGGCGAAGGAGTTGACCACCTCAACCGAATGCAAACAGCGGCCAGCCGAATGTCGACCCTGATCCGCGACCTGCTGGCCTACTCGCGCATCTCCACCCAGCAGGCCAAAGCAGCCTCGATATCGCTGACTCAGGCGTTCAGCATAGCCTTGACTGATTTAGATCTGCTGATCGACGAAACGGGTGCCTCATTATTGATTGATCCACTGCCAACTGTATGGGGCGATTCAGTGCAATTGGTGCAGTTGTTCCAAAATCTGCTGAGCAATGCGCTCAAGTTTCGTCGACCGGATACTCCGCCCCAAATTCGGATCAGCAGCCGCTGCATAGAAGCGACCGACCTGCCCCCTTCCGTTACCCCCACCCGAAGCGCCCCGGCTTACTGGCTCATTGAGGTTGCCGATAACGGAATTGGGTTCGATGACAAATACACGGACCGGATCTTTCAGGTATTTCAGCGGCTACACGGCCGGAGCACCTTTGCGGGTACGGGCATCGGTCTGGCGATCTGTGAAAAAGTCGTTGTCAATCACGGGGGTGCCATCACAGCCAGCAGCCAGCCGGGTCAGGGCGCCACCTTTAGCCTGTACCTGCCCAAGGCATAGCCTCCGCTTTAGGCCAGTCTACCCTGTACGAGACTTTAGTGCTGCATTGTATTCTACCCGAAACAGGTTTATGACCCACTCATTACCTCAACAATGGCCATCTTTTGTGTTTCGTATAGTTTAAAAAGGAAGGGCTTGGACTACGCCCCCTTCTACGCTGAATTAGAGAAAGATGGCTGGGCGCACATCATTCTGGGTTCCACTTGTTTGGTGAGCACAACCGAGAATGCCCTTCAGCTACAGGAGCGGTTGCGCCATCAGCTGGATGTGGATGATAGTTTGTTTATCTGTCAGGTGCAAAAGAACCAGTACAGCGGCTGGGCCACCCAACCCTACTGGGACTGGCTCAAAAAGAACCTGTAACGCCGGGTTCCTGAAAAGCCCATCTACTGATGAGAAGACAGGCACTATCACTGCATTAGTGCGCTTCCGACTTTTTCGTAAAAGGTGCTGTACTCCCCTCACAAACTCACCTTCTTCTCCCCGGCATCAACGCCTTTGATAAATTTGATGAGGCCACTCATGTAGGTCTTCTGGTCGTCGTACATGGCCATGTGGCTGCCGTTGGGGCAGTAGAGGTAACTGCCGTTGGGAAGTTGCGTCGACATCCACTGCATATGTTTGGGGTCCATGGTGTCGTATTGAGCACCTATGGTCAGCGTGGGCACGGTGATCCTGGGCAGGTCGGCTTTGCGGTCCCAGTGGGTCAGGTTACCGGCAATGCCAAATTCGCTTGGCCCCTGCATGGTTACGTAGAGCGACTGGTTTATCTGGTTCATGGCGCGGTTCATCGGCTCGGGCCACTGGGCAATCGGTAGCCGACAGATGTGTTTGGCGTAGAAATTCGGCATCAGCAGTTCCATATACCGGGGCGAGGTATACTGCCCCTTTGCTTCGATCTCGTTCACTTCCTTTACTACAGCCGGGTCCATCTGCTTTGCCAGCACCTCATCGGCGTATTTGCCGTAGTCGGGGCAGCTCGACATCATGTTCGAGATCACCAGCCCCTTCAGGTTTTTGCCGTATTTGAGCGCGTATTCCGTCGCCAGGATGCCGCCCCACGAATGGCCCAGCAGGTAGAAATTGTCGGACGTCAGATTTAGAGCCGTACGCACCTGCTCGACTTCTTCCACGTAGCGCGGCAGACTCCAGAAGGCAGTGTCTTTGGGGTTGTCCGAATGGCCGGTCCCCAACTGATCGTAGTAGATAAACTCGATACCTTCAGCGGGTAAGAAACTTTCCATCACCTCGAAGTATTCATGGGTAGCGCCCGGCCCGCCGTTGAGCAGCAGCAACTTAATTTTTGGGTTATCACCAAAGCGTTTGGTCCAGACGTTGAACGTGCGGTTGAGCGTTTTGACCGGAATAATCTGAACGCCCCCATTAGCCACCGCAGCGGTATCGGCCGGAAAATAGGTTTGTAAAGTGGCTTTAGCTGTGTCGGTCGACTGGCAGGATGCGGTCAGCAGGGCAACGGTCAGCAGCAGTAAAAAGAGGTGTTTCACGAAGGTAGTGAGTTAGTGAGCGTGGGTTAGCAACTATACAAACAATGGGGCATTATGTTGCCATGAGCCGTTATTCTGCCAGCCAATCGGTTAAAAATCGGTGTTTGCCTGTTTCAGATCCAAGGGCTTGATCCAGATGTTACGGAACAAAACAGCATGACCTTCGGCCTGTAGTTTAATACCGCCGGGCGTGTCGGTAATGCCTTTCCCGGAGTCATTCCCCCCATCGATGCCGGAGTTAG
Source organism: uncultured Cytophagales bacterium (assembly GCA_964251665.1). Lineage (GTDB taxonomy): Bacteria > Bacteroidota > Bacteroidia > Cytophagales > Spirosomataceae > JBBQLG01. Next base: position 272,255 of record CAXUKO010000006.1, on the reverse strand, counting down.
GCCCGCCCCACACCTGAGAAATTTTCTGGTTAGTATGGGCTTTCTTGCCGTTCAGATACACCGTTACCATAGCGGGTTCGGTGCGTTTACCATCGGTGAACCGGGCCGCCCGGAACTCAATATCGTAGGCGTTCCATGTGCCGATACCGGAATAGAGTTTATACGGCGATGGCGATTCGTTAATAACAGCCCCCAACCCATGCGAGGTGGTGTCGCCGTCGAAGATCTGAATCTCGTACCGATTTTGCAGATATACCCCGCTGTTACCACCCGCCTTACTAACGTAAAATTCGACGTGAAGCCGGAAATCGCGGAAAGCTTCTTTAGTCACAATGTCGGCGGCTCCGTATTTCCCACCCGCAGCCGATGGGTCGTTACTGTTCATCACCATACCGCTGCCAGCGGGGTCTTTTTCTACCGCCCATTTGATAGGCAAGGTAGCAGCCAGTCGTGGCCCTTCCCAATAAGTCCACTTTTCATCGAGCAGTTTACGCGACCCATCAAAAAGCACGTCAGCATCTTTGGGCGGCTTCACGCCTACGCCGGTCTGGGCATTCGCGGCTGTTACAAGGCCTGCGCCAAGGACCAGTAATACAAAGAAACGGTAGGTAGCCAGGGTAGTAAACATCATGGTTTTCATGGGTGTATTGTGGCTTATAGTGATCGTGTATGGTTATTATTTTCCTGTGGCACAGCCTATTCGTCAATTTAATGAAACCAGAGACTACCCTACCGGTAGGCAGTAGCCCGGTAACGACCGGTAGCTAAGATACTGGTAGCTGCCGGACGTGGGCATCGGAATGCCGCACCACCGGGCTACTGCCCTCCGGCTAACCGGAATCTCACCTAAGAAATAGTCTGGGAGAGGTTAATACATTAACCTTACTCCCTATCGGGGCCACGTTTGTAATGGCCGAACTGGTTGTGTAGGCTTGGCAGCTGCTTTTTCGGGAATGAGCAAAACGGTCAGTGCGCCTTTGGTGTTGGCGGGCATCGTTATTTCGAATCCCAGCAGGGTTGTACCCGGGTTGGGCGCGTCGTAATCGTGGGGCGGGTCGGTCGGCCAGGTTTTTAAGGTTACGTCAGCGGGTTCCTGCACCTGCACGATAAGTTTTTTACCGTCTTTGGTCAGTTCTGCCCGATTTTTACTGAGGAGCGTTACCGTAGCAGGCGTCAACATGGTCCAGCGAACACTGGCCTGACTGGTCGCCGTTTCGAGTTCATCACGCACTACTACATAGGCCTGGTTAACAATAGCAAGTCCCCGATTGGCATTGGCGAGAGCCCCGGCGTATAACTCTGTCAGGCTGGTGGTTGCATTCATAAATTGTGGCGTGCCGGACGAGCTGGTGATGGGTGCATCTCCCTTAACGAGTTGCAGGCCATTGTTCACCGTTAGCGTGTTGTGTTCCAAGTTACCGTACCGGAACACCTGCCAGCGCTGCGAATCCTGACCTTTATTCCACAAATCCACGCCTTTTGTTTCCAGCGAGTTGTAATCCTGCATGCCGAAGTCCATCGCCCACCGAACGCCATCGGCATCCATCACAAAAGACCCGACATCCATATGCGCATGGTTCACCGAGGGCGACCCACCCTTGAAACCCACAAAGATGGCCGCCGGATCGTTCCAGGCCGTTCGCATCAAGGCTACAGGGCTCTTACCGGCTCCAACCCATACCGTCGATGTGGGGGCGGGAATGGAAGCTACCGGTTGGCCAGCACCCCAGAGCATGATCGTTGGCAGTAAGCGGTCGTTCAGATTTTTAGCCGCTTCGCCCGCCAGCAACCGGCCCCGCTCCACCCATAAAAGCGACCGATCTTTTGTCTTGCCGGCAAACCAGAACATGGCGGGCTGTAGTTCGCCGTTCTTACCGGCATCGGAATAATTGAACGGCATACCCGCAGGACCAGTCATGTTAGCCATATAACCCGCCGTTTTCAGGAAGCCGGGACGTTGGGAGAGGCCAAAATCCTGCCCGAACGCTTTATCCATAGCACTGATGAACAGCACATTGAAGCTGGTTCCGTAGCCCCAGTAACCGTAGCCTTCAGGATAAGCCCCGTCAGGCGCGTAATCGCCCATGGGCAGTACGACGGTTTCAATGGCCCGATTCAGTATAGTTCTCGCTACCTCCGGTTGGTCTTCGTAAATAGCCAGGGCACCGTAGGCCATGCCTGCATTACATACCTGATTCCAGTTATGGGTGGCCGTGAGCCAGCTGTTATTCCTGGGGTCGAGCGACGGTTGAATGCCTTTTGTCAGAATAGCCGCTTTGATGGTGGCCCGCGACGGCTCCGATAAATCGGCATATAGCCAGTCGTAACCGATCGCGACAGCCATCGTCATCTCGGCCACATCCAAAAAGTGCGATGGGTTCCAGTCGCTGAATGCCGATACCGCCAGCAGCTCTTTTTCGGCCCGCTGCCGGTAGTTATCCTGCCGGGTCATGCGCCAGGCGTAGGACAGGTAAAATATGCGCCGTAGCGCTTCCCGGGACTTATCGAGCAGCCTGCGCCCAATCTGAATCCGTTCCACCGGGTTTGTCGTCAGCATTTTATCGCACTCGGCCAGTATAAGCTGGTGTACACTGCTCCAGGTTTTATCGGCAGCAATAGTCTTTTGCAGCGACTTTTCTTCACCGTTCAGCAACAGAATACGCGGATGAGCGGGCAGTTTTGTACTGGGGCCGATGGGTTTATCCTGCGCTATACCAGTGCGGCTCAACAGGAACACGAAAGCAGCAATGAACAGCAAATTGAGTCTCATGGGTGAATGCTGGTTTGTTACCTAAAGTGATCGCGGCCGTTTTTATACCGGTAATCCGTTTAGCAGAGACTTGGCATCAGCCCGATTGAGGCCGTAGCAAAAGTCTGCCTGCGTTAATGGAACAATCGTTTCCTGTCGAGTGTCTGGTAAAGGAATGCCTCTTTTATTTATGACTCGACGACAGCATTTTGTAATTATCCTGATTTTAGGGACGCTCTCTACCATCAGCCCGTTTTCCATTGACATGTACCTGCCGGGTTTTCCGGCCATTGCCAGTGCCCTCCATACATCCATTGCGGAGGTGCAGTTATCCCTAACTGCTTACCTGATTGGTATTTCGGCCGGACAGCTTTTGTACGGCCCCCTGCTTGACCGATTTGGCCGCAAACGTCCCTTATACGTGGGGTTAGCTCTTTACATGCTGGCGTCGGTGGGCTGCGCGTCGGCCTCGTCTATCGATATGCTGATTTTCATGCGGCTGCTACAGGCGCTGGGTGGCTGCGTTGGGTTAGTGGCGGCCCAGGCTTTAGTGCGCGACCTGTTTCCGGTAGGTGAGATTGCACAGGCCTTTTCCTTACTGACGCTGGTGGTAGCGGTTTCGCCCATGATTGCACCCACCATCGGTGGTTACGTCACGGTTGCCTTCGGCTGGCATTCGATCTTTCTGGTGCTGGCCCTCATTACGGGACTGATTCTGATCGGCATTCTGTTCTTCCTCCCGAACGGTAAGACACCTGACCCCTCCTTATCGCTACGGCCCGATGCCGTCCTGGGCAGTTTCTTTACAGTAGTAAAGCAGCCTCAGTTCACCACCTACGCCCTGGTCGGCGGTATCGCAACGGCGGCTCCCTTCGCCTACATTGCCGGTTCGCCGGACGTGTTCATGACTATTTATAAGGTGAGTGAGCAGACCTACGGCTGGATCTTTGCCTTCCTGGCCATTGCCCTCATCGCCCCTACCCAACTGAATCACCTGCTGCTGAAGCGCTTTAGCAGTGAGCAGATTATTCGTACCGTTCTGCTATATCAATCCGTTGTTGGCCTGCTGTTGGTAGTGGGTACGTGGGCGGGCTGGTATAATCAGTATAGCCTGATCGGGATGCTGTTTCTGTTTCTGAGTGGTCAGGGGTTGACAGGCCCGAATGCGTCGGCGCTTTCGCTGGCTCCCTTTAGTCGTCATGCGGGCAGTGCTGCGGCCTTGATGGGCAGCTTTAGAATGGGATTTGGGGCGATTATTTCGGCGGCTGTGAGTACGCTGCATAACAACACCGCCATGCCGATGGTGGGCGTTATGGTTTCCTGTACTGGTCTGGGTTTACTGGCCCTCCTGCTTGGAGAACGGGCTATGCAATACGGGCATAAGCCGAGTGATGCTGAAGAGCCGGTTACGGAAGCTATGCTGTAGCGTTGAGTTTCGCTTCGCGGACTGATTACTGCTAAAATTGTTTAAGTAGTATTTGCTCAACGGTCACCTTGAGCACCCACAATTGACGAGTTGCTATAACTAAGAGTAATTCAAGATCGACGCCAAACTATTCATGCGTTACAAAATTACGGAAGGCCACAATCTTGCGCCACTTGGTTTTTGGGTGCATCTTCTTTCAGGGAATTGGATAAATGATTAGCGGCTGCGTATTTGACTATAGTCTCAAGCCAATAATATACTGGCCGGTATACCCAGCTCTTTGTGGAAGAACTTAGCCATGGCCAGCGTCAGGGGTTTACGTCGGTTCAGTACTGCGGAGACATAACTCTTACTACCCAGCTTACCAACGAAGTCTTTATTTTTTACGCCCCGCTCCTCCATCTTAAGCCTGATAGCGTCAATAGGATCTGGAGCAGGTATAGCGTAGTGCACATCCTCGTACGCTTTAACTAAAAGTAAAGCAACTTGTAGAACATCTCCCTCCGGGCTGTCGGGCTGTACCTTCCGGTCAAACTGTTCATCTATCCATGCCATTATATCGTCGTACTCCTGCTCACTTTTAATTGGCTTCAATTTCATACTTGCTGGTATTGAACAGTTGCTACGTCAATTTTATCATACTCGGAATGGGTGCCACACCACTTGATCTGGATGGTCTTGTAGTCGAATACCATCCGCACGACCAGACGGTATTTGTTGCCCATGATGTTAAATACCACCCGGTCATCGGCAACAATGCTGGCATTCCCGTACATTGCCTTTAATTCATTAAAACTGCTAAACTCACAGCCCTGTAGCTCCGCATACCACTGTTTTAGCGCATTGGCTGCCTGCGGATACAGATTGCAATAGTCCAGCAAGGTGCGACGCGCTATTATATTGAACATCGCATCATTGGCATAAGTTTACTCATAGTGAACAAAGCTATGAATAATAATCCTTCTATCACCTGTTCACGCCAGTTTACCATCCTGTCTGCTCGGAGCCGCTACGTGTTTGAAGATGCTGCGGTAGGTAGAAACATGGAACAGTTTACCCGTTAGCACATCGCCGGGTATGAATCGGAAGGCACCCACTGCCAGCAGCGATCCCAGCGTGGGGGCCAGCCAGTAAATCCACTGATATGCCGTTACACCGGTGATAAAGGCCGGACCAAAACTCCGCGCCGGATTCAGGCTGGTGCCGGAAACAGGTGCGCCCACCCAGACCAACACCGCTACCAGCAGCCAGTTCATGAGCGGTGTCCAGCGCATAAGCCGGGGATCACTCACAAACAACAGAATACCAAGCACCAGCAGAAACGTCATTACCACTTCGGCGCCAAAGGCATCCAGCCACGAGTACTCCAGGCCCGGAATCGTAACGCCATCATGAATGCTATGGGCATACTCACCCCAAACTGCATCAAGGAGTAGCACCCCGGCCACACCACCCGCCAGTTGACTCACGATATAACCCACCATATCCCAGACATGCATTTTACCCTGTAGCCAGAACGCCAGCGACACCACCGGATTCAGGTGCGCTCCGCTGAGTTTACCCAGTGGTGAGATAGCAATCAGCGAGCCGCTTCCGGCAAAGAGCAAACCGGTGATCAATCGACGGAGACCGGCATCGGGAAGCCAGTGGGACATGGGTAAACCGGCAGCAAAGTCGACGGTAACGGCACTGAGGCCGCCAAATACCAGCAGGGTGGTCCCAAGCCATTCTGCCGCGTATTCGACCCAGTGTGAGGGTTCAGCGTCAGGCGTTACGGAGTCAGTCATGCGATGCTGGCGGGTGTAATGGTCGTGTTTCGTTAACCCCAGACCCGCGCGTTGAGTTTTCGTTTTTAATGCGCTGACTGATTCCACCAAAACTTGCCGTACTTTTGCGGGTTATAACACCATGACCTCAACCATCCGCGATAGCACCTACCAACTCCGGCAGGGCCACCTGATTGCCCTCGCCGACGAAACGGGCTGGTCCGTAGCCGCCGACCCGATGAACGACGCGGCCGTGGAGCAGTTACTCACCCTGACGCCGGCCGGCATCCTGCCAACGCTGCTCATTGATCAGGTCAGCCAGCTAAGTTTATACCTGACCACCGTACCGGAAATAGCCTGGGACCTGGTCGAATTCGCTGAAAACCCGCTGACAGTGATCTACGAAGGGGGTAAGAACGTATCGCCTGTGCTCCTGGCCACGAGTCAGCAACTGGCGATACGGCGGGCGCTGCTTCCGGAGGTTGTTCGGCTCATTGGCGGCTTCGGAAAAGGGCTGCTGACTATTCCGTTTGACAGTACCACCCTACCCGACACCGTAGCCACATTAGTCACCGAGCGATTTGGTACCCCCCCCGCCAGGGTAGAGTTACCACGTATACTTCGACTCGGCGTACATGGAGAAATTAAGTTTTTGAGAAAATAAGAGAAAGGTGGTGGCACGGAGGCACACAGAGAAATTTGTTTTTTAATCTCTGTGTATCTCCGTGCCACCACCTTTCCATGCACATGTATGAATTTTAGCGACACGTTACAGAAAAATCCGATTTTTGAGTTAATCGCCCAGCGGGCCGACGCGCTTGGCGTCCGGGCCTACGTAATCGGCGGTTTCGTGCGGGATCTGATTCTGAAACGGCCATCCAAGGATATAGACGTGGTTTGTCTCGGCAGCGGCATCGAACTCGCCGAAGCCGTAGGCCGGGCGCAGGGCGTTCCTGTGAACGTATTCGCCAACTTCGGTACGGCCATGCTGCGGGTAGGCAGTTGGGAAGTCGAGTTTGTTGGTGCACGAAAAGAGTCGTACCGATCCGATTCGCGCAAGCCCATTGTGGAAGACGGCACCCTCGAAGATGATCAGAATCGGCGCGATTTCACGATCAACGCGATGGGCATCAGCCTGAACCGGGCCGATTTTGGGGAACTCCTCGACCCCTTCAACGGGCTGCGCGATATTCAGAAAAAAACGATTCGTACTCCGCTCAAACCCGACATTACCTTTTCCGATGATCCACTGCGGATGATGCGGGCCATCCGGTTTGCCGCTCAGTTGAATTTCGACATTGAGCCCGATACCTTCGACGCCATTGTGCAGATGAAGGACCGGCTTGATATTGTTTCGGCCGAGCGCATCACCGACGAGTTAAATAAGATTGTGCTCTCACCAACACCCTCTTACGGCTTCAAACTGCTGTACCATGCCGGTTTACTGGAAAAAATCTTCCCCGAACTGGTTGACCTGAAGGGTGTCGAGATTGTAGAGGGCAAGGGGCATAAAGACAATTTCTACCACACCCTGCAGGTGCTTGACAATGTGTCGGGCAAGTCGAACGACCTGTGGCTGCGGTGGGCGGCCCTGCTGCATGACATCGCTAAACCCGCCACCAAACGTTTCGACGCTAAAGTGGGCTGGACGTTTCACGGGCACGAAGACCTTGGCGCCAAAATGGTACCCACTATTTTTCGCCGACTCAAATTGCCGCTGAACGAACACATGAAATTCGTCAGGAAGCTCGTTCGACTGCACCTTCGCCCCATTGCGCTCACCAAAGAAACCATCACCGATTCGGCGCTACGGCGGTTGCTGGTCGATGCTGGCGATGATCTGGAGGGCTTGATGGCTCTGTGCCGGGCCGACATTACGTCGAAGAATTACGATAAAGTACAGAAGCACCTCCGCAACTTCGACAAAGTAGAACGGAAGCTGTATGATCTGGAGGAGCGCGATAAACTTCGTAATTTCCAGCCGGTTATAACGGGTGAGTTAATTATGGAAACCTTTGGGCTTGGTCCCTCGAAAGAAGTGGGCGAGTTAAAAACCACGATTCGCGAGGCTATTCTGGAAGGAACTGTACCCAATACGCTTGATGCAGCTTATCCATTTATGGTCGAAGAAGGCAAAAAACGGGGCTTTTCGGTCGTAAAAGCCTTATCTGAAATCAATCTAGCCACAACCAGTGAAACACAATTACAACCTGACTGATGCAACCACAAAATAACCTCCGTCGCTTTTTCGGGTCCATGCTGACCATCCTTGGTACCATTGTTATTCTGTATGCCTGCGTAGCCTTTCTCTCCAACGGAAAACCCGTACTGGGCCTGAGCGTGACAAAATGGGAGTCGGCCGTACCCTTCCTTGTCGGGATGGTCTTCCTGCTGACGGGTGTCAGTCTGGTTCGGGAAGCATAATTTTCCGGTTTCTGTCATGCTGAAGAATGAAGCATCTTAGAGAATTAACTGCTAAGATGCTTCATTCTTCAGCATGACAAAATTGCACAGCATAAAAAAATACATCACTTCGACATTCGCGCACTCATCAGCCATGCGTATGGATTCTGCGGCTGGGGTAATCCCATCGTGTCAAGTTGCAGGTACATGAGGTGGAGGTGCGTCGGTGAGCGGCCTTTATAGGCATTGAACCCCGTACGGCCCACCTCACTCAGTTTCTGACCGGAACTTACCCATTGCCCCGGCGCTACATCCACCACGTTATTATGCGCGTAGTAAAATAAGCCATGCAGGACCGGATCGTACACCCAGATCCAGTTGCCACCCCGGTACTCCTCCCCCGCTGTCCAGCCGGTTTCGACAGCCAGTACCAGGCCGCTGCTCATCGACATCACATCGACGGGTGCGTCGGTGCGGTCGTCTAAATTATCCTGATTGCGGTCGGTGATGAAGATGTCCTGTGCGGGATGGCTGCCGCGCACGTTGTAGTCGAATAAATCGAAGCTCTGCCCCCGGTAGCCCTCACCGTGCGTACCGCCGATAGCCGACGGGCCGTAACGACGTAAGGGAAAGGTGAAATAGCCCGCCCGGCTGAGGCTGTCGCGCTGGACGGAGTCATGGCGGGTAAACTGGGTGGGCCGACTCTGGAAGCGCTTTTGCAATCCCTGCATGATAGCACCAAACTGCAAACGGGCCGAATCGGGCGCTACACTCTGTTCGCGAATCTGGGTGTAGAGGGTCTGAAATTGCTGACAATACCCATATACTGTCGGCTCGTCGCCATCATTCGGCATGATCTGCGACGATGCGACATTCGCTCCTGCCAACACTACCGCTACCACTAAGCCTGCAATCCGCATGAGCGCCTGAACAACGTTACCTTTCACTGACTAACCGGGGTTAAAGGCCAAAAATAGCGAAAACCCACTGTCGCCGAAAGCAGAACCGTTATTTATGGCTGTGGTGCCGACTCCCCGGCATGGGTGTTCGGGATGGCAACAGACTACTTTGTCAGCACGTCCAGCAGCAACACCTGTGTCCACTGGCGCTTGCCGCCGTTATCGTCCGAGATGATTACCAGCACGTCGCCCCCCTGCCCATCAGCCTGCCCGGCCATCGTTGCCCATGTCATACCTTCCAGATTATCCGGTGAAAAACCGGATTGTGCATTAAAGTCAAAGGCCGGTTTATCCCGAAATTTCACCAGTTTCCTGGTGGCTTCGTCCACGCGAACTTCATACAGCCGGGCCGTAACGGTTGGCTTCTGGTAGCAGCGTTCCAGAATCAGCAGGCGGTTTTCGTCATTGGGCATCGCTATGATTTCGGAGATGCCACCTAAGTTTTCCGTTGGGCATACATTTCGGTCGATCTCATAAGCAAATTCCGCATCGAGCGCGACGCCATCCTTTCCTTTTTTGTAACGATACAGATGGATCAGATTGTTCTCGGGCACAGCCTCCTGCTTTGACCCGGCCTCGGGCGCTACCCATAAGTAGTTTGCTGTCAGCGCCAGCCCCTCAATGCCTTTGTTGGTTTTGGGGTCGGGCATAGCGTGGGGCAGTGGTAACCGATCAAACGACTCTCCGGCGCGGGGCATGGCGTGTTTCCTGACGCCTACGTAGGATTCTTCGTCGTTTTCCACGGCGAAATAATACGTGTCGCTTTGCCCGTCATACCGTACCGATTCGAGGTAAAGACCGGTCTGCACACTCGAATCCGGGCGGCACAGCAGGTCGCTGAGTTGCCGGATTCCGGTCAGGGTATGATAAGCCCCCCGGTCGCCTGCCAGAAGCCACTCACCGGTCGCCGGTCGGTATTCGATTCCTGAAATACCATGCATACCGGCCGCGCGGGGCAGCGTTATGTAATCCCGGAGGGCAAACGACAGGGTTTGTCCGTAGGTGTTCGTGGCGAAGAAAAGGCCAAAGACGGTAGTGAGGAGTCGTTTCAAGGCGGATGAGCGGATACGGTTGCGAACTATGCAGGCAAGTTAGTTTATCAGCTTTAGGCGACTGTGTTTTTCTACGCACTTTTTTGTCCCGCCCCTGCTGACAATGCAAAACCGGCGTCCGGGAGGCTATCCCCAACGCCGGTTTGTTGTGCTACGTTTCTTTACTCCGGGCAGGTCAGCTTAAAAAAGGTATAGCTGATGGTAATGGCCGTGTAGGTATACTTGTCTTTCTGGGGCGTTCCCTGCGCGAGCCGATCGGTCGTGCCGTTAGTGAAACCAACGCCATCTAAATAATCGGTACTGGTGAAACGGGTGCCAAATTCAAACCCAACGCTCCAGGGGCGTTTAATCTCGTACTTCACGCCTACACCCAGCGGGAACATCAGTTTATTGGTCAGGCCCCGTTCGGGAGATGGGTTGCCAATTTTACCGTAGCTATACAGGCCCAGTCCGCCAAAAACGTAGGGCGTCCAGTTCTTGACCTTACGCAGGAATTTATAGTTACGGAAGTTATACTCCAGATCAATGGAGCCTTCCTGAACGTTGTTGCGAAAATAAGTACCTCTGGCTCGCTGAAACGGGTCGCTGGCGTATTTATCGTCGGCGCCCACCTGCCCAAGCACCAGACTGGTCCGCACGGAGAAAGACCGGGTGGCATTGTACCGGAAAAATAACCCGCCCGCCGGACGATAAAAGCGGGGATTCAGGCTCGGTGACACTTCCCCTTTATATAGCATTCCGCCCAGACTTCCGCCGATTTCGATTTGCTGCGCCCTGGCTCCTATGCTGATAAAAAGCCCGGCTATGAGCAGCCGGGCCATTGTACTCCCAATTTTTTTCATGCGCCTGATTAACTCGGTACTATTTGATGGGCGGGCATTTGATCTTTCCCGGTATGATGTAGTGGATCTGGATGCTTGTCAGCAGGTAACTATCATTTATACTACCCCGATCCGCCCGAATAAACGTGGTTGGATCGTAACCGGCATTTGTAATCTGGGTGATACCAGCCGTGCGGTCTCCACCTTTGCGGGCAGCAAACTGTTCGGCAGACCGATTCGCGAATACGGCAGCCTTTCCCGTTAGTATGCTGGGGTCAGTTGGGTATGGTCCGCCTACATCATCCAGGTAATCCGTAAAGGTATACCGCAGGCCAATTTCAGCGGCTATGTTAAAATTATCGTTCAGTTTGTAACGCACACCAAGTCCTACGGGTATGGCCAGCGTTACGAGCGAGTATGGTTTCTCGTAACCGGGCTGTCCCTGCCCTTCAGTTCCCAGGGGCTGGAGCTTTACCCACTCTTTGCTGACACCGCCGTCGGCGGTGGCTACGTCCCGGGCTTCGGGGCTGTGCGCCAGCAGGGCAATACCACCGAAAATATACGGCGTGAACTGGGCACGTTTAGAGGAATTACGGCCGTCTTCCACAAAATTGTAGATGCCTTCCAGCGCGAATTCCTTTAAATCATTGCGAAAGTGCAGGTTTCGCGTAAACTGAGCGGGGTTCTGCAGGACGATGTTTTTGTTGTAGGTATAATCGTCGCCGGTGATGCGGGCGTAAGTAAACGAAGCCCGCGCAGCAAAACGGGGCGTAAAGTGCCGGGTGTACATCAGCCCTACATTCCAGCGGGGCAGCGTGAACGTCGACCTGAAGGGACGACGGTAGCCCGCCAGTTCGCCGTAGTACGTGGAGGTTCCCACGCCCAAACCCACTTCTGCATAAGGCAGAAATTTGGTATTGACCCGGCGCTGCGCGCTTGCATCCTGCCAGCCCGCCAGGAGCAGTAAGGCTATTCCTATTTTGGGTATCCAGTTGTCGTTGAATCGCATCATTGAATCGGTAATCAGCCGTTAAAAATGGTACCCACCAGGGAGTAGCTCTATTCCGAAACGGTGATCTATTTGGTTTTATTGGCCGAACGTCGCCAAAATTAGTTCCTGTTCTGCCCCAGGCGGTTGGTCATACCGGCTAATTTCGTATATCGAAGCCCCAGTTGAGCTTACTGCGCAGCGTATCCAGGAAACTGCCATCGTTGAATTTTACCAGTCGGGCCTTAAAGGTTTCTTTCTGTACACTGAGCCGGGTTGCTACATCCACCGTCCGGGAACGGGAGTCCAGAGCAACCAGAAACGTGCCGCTCCGGCTCTCTACTTCAAACGTGAACCGGCAGGTATCCATCACGACCATAGGACGCACATTAAGGTTATGCGGGCTGATGGGCGTGATAATGAAGTTGTCCGTCTGCGGCAGCAGCACCGGGCCACCGGCACTAAGCGAGTAACCGGTTGAGCCGGTGGGCGTACACACGATCAACCCGTCGGCCCAGTAGGAGTTTAGAAACTGCCCGTCCAGGTAGGTATGTACCGTGATCATGGACGAACTCTCGGTGCGGGTGATGGTAAAATCATTCAGCCCGAAGGGGAGGCCATCGAACAGGTCCCGGTCCGACTGAACATTGACCAGCGTCCGGTCGTCGAACGTGTACTGATGGTTCACCAGAGACTGGAGCATAGCCGAAATGCCGTCGGGCGAGGTCGTAGCCAAAAAGCCCAACCGACCGGTGTTGATGCCTACAATGGGTGTTTGGCGGGCACCAACGTGTGTAACAACGTCGAGTAGTGTGCCGTCCCCCCCAACACTGACCGCAAAATCGGGATCAAACACTTCGGCGGGCGTTGTGTAAACGGCCGTTGTGCGGTGTTGGAGGCCTGCTTCATCGAGAAACTGGCGATACGTGTGCGAGAGTTGAACGTCGATTTGCCGACTGGCCAGTTCATCAAACATTTGCTGGATAAACGGTCGGGCCGGTTCGGGGAAGTTACGTCCGTGGATAGTGAGTTTCATCAAGTATTTAGATACCGCAGCAGCGAATCGAGCCGCTCCTGGTCGATACTTTCGATGGGAGCACTGGCAAAAACGCCGTCGATCTGGTAACCGAATCGCTCCAGGGTGGACAGGACGGATACGATGTCCTGACGGTTAAGTTTCAGGGTCAGTTGTGAGCGGTCAGTCGAGCCTATGGTTGAACTGGAAAAGTAACTGCTGATGATCTTGGTATTATTCGATTCGACCAGGCGGCTGATTTCGGCCATCGAGTAATCCCGTTCGTCGAGGGTCAGGATAACCACCGCGCCGTTTTCCTGCACGCCCAGGTCTTCGGCAAACTGACGCAGCAATTCATTCACGGAGATAGTACCCAGAAACTCGTTGCCCTCACCCACTACGGCGAGTACGTCGAGCCGGTTCACAATGACCAGTCGGAGCAACTCAAACAAGTGCTGTCCTTCCAGTGCGTATACCCCTTCGTGCAGCTGCATAACCTCGCTCAGCGGCCGTTCTTCATCGGGTACATCCAGCAGCAGGTCTTCGCTGATCAGGCCCCGGTACTCGCCCAGATCCGTCACGGCTAATTGTCCGATTCGATGCTCCTGCATCCATTCCAGCGCCTGTCCGACGGTATCAGTCGGTTTCAGGGCCGGCAACATTGGGTCAATGAGTTCGGCGGCCAGCATAGTGGAAGTCGCAATTCTGCGGTTAGTGTTCGCTGAAAACTAAGAAATAAATGGCTTAGTTTCGGCATTTTATCCAAAAACTTACGCTGTCAACCCATAGTTAGGCTATGTCACCGCCCCTAAGCCGGTACGGCTGTCTCGCTGATGGGGTGATTCAGCAGCCAGCGATTCAGCAGGGTATTAAACCGGGCGGGGTGTTCCATCATGGGCGCATGGCAGCACTTGTCGATGAAAAACACGTGTGCATTCGGAATCAGACGGGCAAATTCGTGGGCTACTTCGGGGGGAGTAATGGTATCGTTCAGGCCCCAGACCAGCAGTGTCGGCACGGTGATTTTGGGTAGTTCGTGGGCCACGTTATTCCGCTGCGCCGACTTGGCAATGGCCACAATGCGCATGCATTTAGGAATACTGCTCGTAATGTCGAACACTTCGTCGATGAGTTCTTTAGTGGCTACGTTGGGATCGTAGAAGGTGTAGGCCACCCGCTCGGCAATGTACTGGTAGCTGCCCCGCTTGGGAAACGACCCGCCCATTGAGTTCTCGAACAGGCCGGAACTGCCCGTGAGCACCAGGCGCCGGACCATGTCGGGATGCTTAAGCGTGTAGAGAATGGCGACGTGTCCCCCCAGCGAATTGCCCAGCAGGCTCATATCTGACAGTTCCTTCAGCGCCACAAACCGCTCGATAAAGGCCAGCAGCCCTTCCAGACCGGCTTCTTTGATGGGCATGTCATAAATGGGCATCATCGGAATAACAACCCGGTAGCGATCCGAGAAGGTCGTGATCACACTATCCCAATTGCTCAAAGCACCAAATAAGCCGTGCAGCAGCAGCAACACCTCACCCTGACCTTCATCCACAAAGCGAAACTCACCTTCTTCCCGAACTTGATACGTCATAACTCTGATTACCAACCACTAAGCAATTGCTACCGGCGCGACTGCCTTATTTTTAATGCAATTAACAACATGAATCCAATTTTGCAGCAACTGTAGTCCGTATTCGGTCAGGATAGCCTCGGGGTGAAACTGAACACCCCAGATTGGCCGGGTCCGGTGCCGGATCGCCATAATTTCGGCAGGTGCCCCGTGCGCGCCTACTTCCGTCCGGGCAATCGCTACCAGTTCGGGCGGCAATGCCTGTATAACCAGCGAATGATAGCGGGTAACTCCGAACCGGTCGGGCATGCCCGCAAACAAGGGATCGCCGGTATCAACCCGAATCGGCGACACTTTGCCGTGCATCGGTCGGTGTCCGGGCAACAGTTCAGCACCGAAAAACTCGCCCAGTGCCTGCTGCCCCAAACATACCCCCAGCATAGGCAGCTGATCAGCATACTGCGCCACCACCGCCATCAGATTACCCGCCTGCCGGGGCATTCCCGGACCCGGTGACAGCACAACTCCATCGAACGACAGTGTACTAAACGTGTGTAGCGGCTGATCGTTTCGGACTACTGTACACACGGCCCCCACCTGCCGCAGGTAGTCGACCAGCATGTAGGTAAACGAATCGAAATTGTCCAGTACAAGCAGGTTCATCCCGGATCGGTTAGCGGCTATTTGACAAAATTACGTATTTCTTAGAATAACAACGACAACGATTAGTTACTTAACTGATAAACAGTGCATTGAACTTCAACAGCCTTACTATTATTCAACTGCATGAAAAATAATGCATAAAAAACAAGCGGTGTTATCGTTGGCTGCTTATTTCAGGTGATTTTTGCAAAGACATTTCCTTTGTTCTGTATGACACCGACTCACTCCCCCGTCGTTATTGTTGGGGCCGGCATGGCTGGCCTGACCTGTGCTGTTTACCTGCAACGCGCCGGTATCGACGCGCTCGTGTTGGAAGCATCCGACGGCGTTGGCGGGCGGGTCCGAACAGACATGGTCGAGGGGTTCCGGCTCGACCGGGGCTTTCAGATTCTGCTTACCGCCTATCCCGAAACCAAACGGCTGCTCGACTATGGAGCCCTCGACCTGAAATCGTTCCGCTCCGGTGCGCTGATCCGTCACGAGGGGCAGTGGATGAAATTTATCAATCCCCTGCTCGAACCGAAATCGGTATTCACGACACTCGCATCGCCAGCCGGTACATTTGCCGATAAAATCAACCTGCTACCGTTGCTCAGTCGGGTGCAGGGGCTGAATACAGCCGAACTGTTCGGTCAGACAGCCATGACCACGCACGCGTTTCTGGCCGACGAACTGGGCTTCTCCGAACAGATGATCACCCGGTTTTTCCGGCCCTTCTTTGGCGGTGTTTTTCTGGAAGATGCCCTACTGACATCAAGCAATTTTTTCGAGTTCTGTTTTAAAATGTTCATTGCGGGCGATGCCGCCGTTCCTGCGCTGGGTATCGGTCGGATGGCCGATCAGCTGGCCAGCCGCCTGGCACCCGGTCAGATTCGATTGAATACCGCCGTTGACCGGATTGAAGGCAAGACGCTGCACCTCGCTTCGGGCCAAACCCTAACGGCCGAAACCATTGTCCTGGCGGTCGATGCCGCGCAGAACGCCCGGCTACTGGGTCAGGCCATACCCACCGAACAGGCGTTTAACCACACGACCTGCACCTACTTTGCGGCTTCCCAGTCGCCCAACAAAGAGCAGTTACTGATCCTGAACACCAAACGCTCCGACGCCGTCCACAACATCGCCATCATGAGCGATGTCGCTCCGGCCTACGCCCCCCAGGGACAGAGCCTGATCTCGGTGAGTACACAGGGACTGGAACTGGTCGATGAAGCCAAATTAACCGAACGCATCCGGCGCGAACTGACCGGCTGGTTCGGCGACGATGTTAAAGCGTGGCGGCATCTGCGAAGCTACCACATCCCCCACGCCCTGCCCGCCTACGGTCCAACGGCGGTGCATAAACCCCTCAAACTAAGCGATCACCTCTATCAGTGCGGTGATCAGGCCAGCTACCCCTCGCTCAACGCAGCCATGCAAACGGGAAGGCAGGTGGCAGAGTTGATTACCCCACCCCCGGCTCCTTCCCGCTAGGGAGGGGTCGGGACGGTCGGCCGCTGCCGGTGGGGTCTACTTAAACACAAAATTGTACGATAACGAGATAATCGGGGCGGCAAAGATTTCCAGTTTATAGCCATTGGTTTTACCATTCTCGGTGCGAAAAAACACAGAGTAGGCATTCTTACGGCCGTATAGGTTATAGATCGTAAAGACCCAGTTACCCTGCCAGCGCTTTTCCTTCATGGTAGCGTTGTAAATATTCCATGAGAAATCGAGCCGGTGATAGTCGGGCAGGCGGCTGTTGTTACGTTCGCTGTAGTACGGGTACAGATTGCCCTGATTAGCCCCCAGCCCGAAATCACCGGCGTTCGTGATCACCGGCGACAGCGTATTGACGACCGGATTCTGACTGTCTACCAACGAGAAATAGCCGTTGGGTGCCGAATAAGGCCGACCGGTGCTGTAGGCAAACGTGAAGCCGAAACTATTGTGTTTGTCCACGTTGATCGTCACCGATGCGTTGAGCGTGTGCGGACGGTCGTAATTGGCGCGGTACCAGTTGCCGCCGTTAATCCGCTCCTGAATACCTAGCCCCTGATTCACCTGATTCAGCGTCCGGGCGTAGGTGTAGTTCACCCAACCGGTAATCTCTCCCTTCTTTTTGGCAATCATCGTTTCGATACCGTAGGCCCGGCTTCGGCCCTGCAACAGCTGCGTTTCGGGGTAGGGTTGCAGCAGAAAATCAGCTCCGGGTTTATAGTCAATGGCATTCTCCGTGGTGCGGTAATACGCTTCTACCGAGAGGTCGTAGATGTTGTCTTTCAGGTTGCGGAAGTACCCGGCAGACACTAACTGGCTGATCTGCGGCTTAATGTGTTCGTCGGCGGTTTTCCAGCGGGCGGTGGGCAGGGGTGTAGTGGTGTTAGTAACGACCTGCAGATACTGCCGCATGAGGTTGTACCCAAATTTAAGTGACGAGTTGGGCGAGAGTTCGTACCGGATGCCGAGCCGGGGTTCAAAACCACCGTACGTTTTGGCTATCTGCCCGTTTTTGTAGCGCGTCGAATCAATAACCGAAAAATCATCAACGGGCTCGCCTGTTGCATATTGCCGCACATTGCCCGGCCCGAGCGACATAAACTGCGAGTACCGCAGCCCCGCCGAGATGGCTAATTTCGGACCGAGACTGATCTCATCATCGGCATAGGCCGACAACTCAAGCGCGTTTTCAGTTGGGGTGGTTACGTAGTTCACGCTGGGACTGGTACCGGGCAGCAGCGTGCCGGGTTCGACGCGGTAGTGCGTTGCGTTCAGGCCTGCTTCTATTTTCTGGTTTTTCAACTGGTAGTTCAGGTTCGATTTTAGCTGCCGCTGCAAAATTCCCGACCGCAGCACCACCTTATTAGTCGAGTTCAGTTCGGGCAGGAGGGTTTTGGGAATGTAATAGGTGTAGATGGCTGTAGTCTGGAGATTAAGCTGGGGCGAAATCACGTGCAGCCAGCGAACCATCGCGTTGGTCGTTTGCTGATCGTACTGCGTTGAGGTAGCGTTCACGTTGGGCAGACTACCGAGCAGTTTAGTCTCGAAAAAATCTTTGCTGAAATAACCCATCGCCGTAACGGTATTCCGGTCATTTACTCGCCAGAATGTTTTCAGGACCAGATCACCAAACGGGGCTTTGATACCTTTGAGCCGGTCGGAGGCCAGCGGCAGCAGAAAGTCGTTGAACGCCCCCCGCCCCGATACCATCAGCCCGAGTTTACCCTTCACCACCGGAATATCGGCCGTCAACCGCTCCGATACCAGACTAATACCACCCGTCAGCTGCGCCTTGTCGAGACTCGGATTACGCAGCGAAATATCCATTACCGATGCCGTTCGTCCACCAAACCGCGCGGGTACATTGCCTTTATAGAGGTCGATCCCGTTCACTGCATCGGGCGGAAACACCGAGAACAGCCCGAACATATGGGTAGGGTTAAAGATCGGCGTATCGTCGAGCAGAATCAGTGTCTGATCGGTGGTACCGCCCCGAATGTTGACCCCGTTGGCCGCTTCACCCACGCTCGTTACGCCCGGCAGCATTTGCAACCCCCGCAGTAAATCGACCTCACCCAATGCAGAAGGCAGCTTTTTCAGGGTGGCCACACTAATCTGGCTCACGCCCAGCAGCGGCTCCCGCACGTTACGGTCATAGCCTTTGCTGGTTACGACGACCTCCTCCAGCTGACTCGACAGTGTTGCCAGTGTGGCGTTCACCGTCGTCTGCCCCGGCTGAATCTGCACAATCTTTCGAAAGGGTTTGTAGCCGATGAGCCGGACTACCACTAAGTGTTCGCCGGGTGGCAACTCAATGGCGTAGCGGCCCTGCGCGTCGGTGTTGGCCCCCATGAGGGCTTTTTTATAGTCGATAATAACGGCGGCTTTCACCAGCGGCTGCCCGGTAGCGGAGTCGCGCACGGTGCCGGTCAGGGTGATGTACTGCGCCGTAGCACCGGTCGTCAGCAATAGAAGGCCGGAAATAAACAGGTAAAATCGGTTCATATCCTTTTCGTAGCCCAGACGCCCACGTCTGGTTGTTAATTGGTAACTCAGCTACCGATTGAAACCAGACGTGGGCGTCTGGGCTACGTTCAGTGCCAGCCCACCGGCTGAACATTGGTGCGGGTGCGGCTGGGAATACAGATGGCCGACGGTTTAGGGCCGTCGGAGGGCGGGTTGGGCTTCCGGCGGTTCTCGGCGTAAAACAGGCCCCGGTAATTGCCCAGCGGTACGTTTTTACGGTCGAGCCAGTACCGGTTTTCGGCCACCGACGAGACTGAAAAATAGCCGACCACGTTCTCGTTGCTGTTGGTCAGGTTATGTACATTACCCGAAATGGGTGCCGGGGGCGTGTCGGCCAGCGTACCCGTGTTCTGGGTCTGGTCGGCAAAGAGTTTGTAGTACCGATACGCCCCCGCCGTGAGCGACAACTGCTCAATCACCAGCAGCGCGGGGTCTTTCTGGTACACCGGCACCTGCGCTACCAGATGGCCCGTCTGGGGCTGCCCGTTGCCATATACATCAGCGAAGATATTGATGCTCCGACTGTAGAAGATATCGTAGCACTCCTCCCGGCAGGGATAATCATAGAAATTGTAGATGCCCAAGGTGGGGTCCGGTACGCAGCCAATTACGTTAACAGGCCCGGCTCCGAGCGGCCCCACATCTTCGATTACATAACGTCCCTGCTGGCAGGAGGCACACCACTCCTGCCGTTCGTAGAGCCGTGACCGCCAGGAGTAGAAATTTCGGGCATTGGCCGGGTCCTGAAAATCTACGTACACATCGCTGCTGGGCGTGGGCAGGCCGTCGGCATACTGAGCCGGGCCGTTGGGATTATAGACATCGTAGGCCCGGCTAATGGGCGGCACGGCCAGCATCGTCTCCACCGACGATTCGTAATGTATGCCCCCGGCGGTGGTAAACCGGAGCTGGTAGCTGTCGCCCACCTTACCCCGGAAAGTGTCGGGCAGTTGGTACCGACCGGGTTCGGTTTCGGAGAAGCTCAACACGGTGCTGGTATTCACCACCAGCTGCACGGTAGCCCCGCGAATGGGGGTGCTGATGACGCTGTCGGTTTTGGTACGGGAGCGGCTCAGGGTAATGCCCTGCGGAGTGGCCTGATCGGTAATGACCCCATCTACTACCAGCAGGTCGGTATTCAGCGTCAGCGTCGGGGTAAACGAATCCACACAGGCGTACAGGGCAACGGCCAGCGTCAGCAGTACTGACCAGCGATAACGAAGCGGTAACGGTGAGTTCATGGTAGTAAGAAGGTAAGCTACACCCCGGACATACTTGTACAGGTCTTGATTATTTCCCAACGACAATCAATAGACCAATACCCAACGACAGGGTGTTACTACTGTAATCATAACTGGACGGATTGGGTGCCGTGGGTAAGGTTGAGGTGTAGGTCGCCTTCCCTTCCTGGTGATTGACGTTATAATTGAGTCCTGCGTTCAGCGCCAGATTACGGGTAAAAAAGTACGCTACCCCAAGCGTAGGCGTGAAGGCTGTGCTGTGGCCTTTTGAGGTCAGGTCAGTCGAGCCGTTAAAATCGCTCTGTGTGTTTTTGCTGTTCGACTTACTGTAACTATAGGCTACGCCGAGGTAAGGTTTCAGCCGGTTCTTTCCGATAAAGTACCGGACAAAGGGTGCCAGCCCAATCGACGTGCCGGAGGAATGCGACCCATATATGCCGACCCCATTTCCTTTTTGCGTACTGAAACTGAAAGGTATTCCCGTACCAAGTGCCAGCCCATCGGCCACGAAATAACCCGCCGATGGGGTCAGGTTCCCCGAAAACGATTTGACGCTAAACTGATCCTGATACGTAAAATTGCCGATTTGCGCACCAAGAATCCAGCGGCCTTTTTCGGTCTGAGCCAGTGCAGCCGAACTAAATGCCAGCGCCAGAATCAGGGTGAATGCAGTGAATTTCATAACGTTTTTTTGATAAAGTGAGAAAAGACGGAATATATGAAAAGCAGACGATTTACCGCTGCCGGAGCGTCTGAACAGTTATCCAATGCAGTTCTTTAAACCCAGCTCGTTGGTCCGGTGTGTAGCGTAACCAAACCGGATTGTTTGGCTTTGCGTACGTCGCAGGGATGTCGGCCCGATAGCGAGTGGAGTCAATCTGAACGAACCAGCCGCCACATAAGCCGCACATGGTCGGATCTACGGATAGTACGGTAGCGGCTTTTTCGGGTGGCTGCACCTCCCGGCAATCCGTTAGCAAGTACCCAATCAGCAGGATATACAGACATCGTTTCATGCCTCCATGACCCGAAGTTGACCTAATGGGTTGCAAGGCCGGTCTACATTTCTCCACTATGCAGCGCATAACACCTGCTTATGTCCTCAATCCCGCCAGCCCGCTGGCTTAAATGGCGTGCGCTGGTCCAGTGGGCCACAAACAGCGGTTGGCGGACGCACTGGGCCATCCAGAATGGGGTTGGGTATCTGTTCGGGGAAGGGATCGCGCCCATTGAGCGCCCGAAACAGGCCGGACGGTTTTCCCTGAGCATCGTTGCGGTCAATGAAGTATGACTTCACCGAAATTGCCGAAGCCGTGAAGTACCCAACGATAGCTTCCTGCGGACTGACCCGGTTCCGCACATTACCCACCGAAGCCGTCGGGGGCGTATCGGCCAACCCGCCCGGATGCTGACTCTGCTGCGCTAACTGGTCGAAATACTCGTAGGCCTCTCTGGTCAGGGAACCCTGTCGGATATTAACCAGGCAGGGGCCTTGCTGATAATAGGGAATATGAGCTACCCCCGACTTCACAATCTGGCTACCATTGGTGAAGCGGTCATCGAACACATCGATGGTATGGCTGTAGATAATCTCCCAGCATTGGGTGCGGCAGGGATAATCGGTTTGCCGATTGAGCAGCGCCAGGTTAGCGGGTGAACCCCGGGTTGGGAAATAGCAATCTTCATAGAGTTGATTGGTTGAGGTAAAGTAGTAGGGGTAAGAAGGTGTGGCCAATACAGCTAATACATTAACGGCATAAATCCCTTCGTAACACGAGCGGCACCAGGTTTGTGGTTCATAGAGCGTCCAGTCCCAGCGGTAGTAGTTATGCTGGTTGGCAGGATCGGTAAACCGGATGGCTATATCATGCCCCGCCCGAAAGCCTTCACTGGTCAGGGGGGTGGAGAGACTGACAGGGTTAAAGGTTGCCGTTATCTGATCAATGCCGGGCGGTTGGCCGGGCATTGTTTGCACGGTCGACGCGTACTGTTTTCCATCAGCCAGCGTGAACCGAAGCTGATACCGATGACCGACCTGCCCCTTAAAGTCACTGGGTAGCTGATAGCTTCCGGCAACGGTTTCATGGGCCGCAACGACCTGAGTTGAATCGACCACAACCTCAACCATAGCCTTCGTGACCGGAAAGACGTTCAGCGCTTTCTTATCGGGATCAGTCACGGAGCGATTTAAACGAATGATCTGTGGCTCGGCCAGATTGGTAACTGTCCCGTCAATGACCAGTATGTCGAGTGCTGGGCGAAAGTCAGGCGCGTACGGGTCCACGCAGCCCGCCAGCAGTAACAGGCCAAATAACACAATAAAGGTTAGACGCATAGACGGGGCAAGTGGTGAATAAGGCAACCAAAAGCTACCAGAATATTTCAGGATATACAAACTCAATCCCGCCAGCCCGCTGGCTTAAACGGCGTGCGACTATCACTGAATACACACAAAGCCGTGGGTGGCCGGGACGGACCGCCATCAATCACAATTTTAGGCACTTCGCGAGGGCCGGTAAAGGGCGGGGCTGGCTCGGGATACGGCAATCGACGGTTCAGTGCATAGAACAGTTCGACGTTACCCTGCACAAGGTTGCCATCTTTATCGGTAGCGCCCAAAGGTGGTATGGTGGTATCCCGGCGGTCGAGCCAGTACGGAATGGACGATACCGCCGAGGCCGTAAAATAGCCCACCACCGACTCCCGCCCATCGGCAACGTTATGCACGTTACCCACCAGGGCCGTCGGGGGCGCATCGGCCAGTCCGCCCGCGTTCTGGGTCTGCTCCTGAAACAGTTTAAAATACCGGTACGCATCGGCAGTTAATGACGATTGCCGGATCTCGACCAGGCAGGGCTGATGGGTGTAGTACGGAATTTGTGCCACCTTGCGGTTCACAATCGGTCCGCCGTTGCTGTACTGATCATCGAAGAGATTCAGGCTATAGTTGTGGAGGATCTCCCAGCACTGCGACCGGCAGTTGTAATCGTAATACCAGTAGCCGCCGGGAACACTCGGCTGCCCATAACCACCGAAGTCAGACGGATTCGGGGTAAAGCACTCCTCATACGGCGTGTTCCCCGACACAAAGTACTGTCCAAAGTGGGTATACACACCCGGCAGCACGTTATTAACGGCATATACCCCCTGCACGCAGGACCGGCACCAGTCCTGCTTTTCGTAGTCGTTCCAGTCCCAGCGGTAATAGTTATGCTGATCGGCGGGGTCCTGCGTGTCGATATACACATCATGCCCGGCCGTGTAGCCGCCAAGCTGATTGGGGGCAATACTCGCCGGGTTATACTGTGCCCGCACGGTAGTGATGGGTGGTACGGCGGGCATGACTTGCACCGTCGACGCATATTGCGTTCCATCGGATAGCCGCAGCCGCAACTGATAGCCATGCCCGGCCTGCCCTTTAAAATCGCCCGGCAGCTGGTAGCGGCCATCGGTGGTTTCGTGGGCCACAATTACCTGTCCCTCATCCACGACGACTTCTACCGTTGCCTTTGTGATGGGAAAGACACCAAAACGGCCCGTAACCCGGTCCGCTTTTGAGCGATTGAGCCGAATGATCTGCGGCTCGGCCAGATTGGTCACGGTCCCATCCACGACCAGAATATCCAGTGTAGAGCGAAAATCGGGTTCGTAAGGGTCGACGCAGCTCGTCAGCAGTAACAAGCCAACCAGCGGAATGACGACAGGGCGCATAGGTGGGATGGTAGGTAGTGAATGAAATAACCTGATCTGTCAAGGTGGTTCAGGGAGGTACAGTAATGTTACTACTGAATAGTCCTGAACTAATCTACCGAATTTATAACCCGGTGTATCAAGCCGTTTCAGACATGTACACGGCACATTCACTTCTGTCTGGAACTCAATCCGGGCTAATGTTCAGTCGGGCCAGCCAGCGGGTTTCAAGGGGGTGCGCTGGTCAATTGGCCCGCACACAGCGGTGGGTGGCCGGCGGGTAGCGTCAATAAACAACCGAATCTCAAAGGGCGGTTGTGGTTCGGGCCGCGGTCGGCGACGGTTCAGGGCGTAAAACAGGTCTTCACCCGGCAACGGCGATGGATTAGGCGGCCCGGTTGCGCCGTAGGGAATGCCCTGCGTATCCTTTCGGTCGATATACTGAGGCTTCAACGACACCGCCGATACCGTGAAATAGCCCACTACCCGTTCGGTTGCGTTAGCCACATTATGGATGTTCCCAATCAGCGCCGTTGGCGGTGTATCCGCCAGGCCACCCGTATTCTGGGTTTGATCCTGCACCAGTTTAAGATACCGGTAGGCATCGGCCGTTAGCGAACTTTGCCGGACCTCGACCAGACACGGACTGTGCTGATGAAAGGGAATTTCGGCTACTTTCCGACCCGCGATTACCCCGCCGTTCGTGAACTGATCGTCGAAAACGTTAATGGTATAGCCGTGGATAATTTCCCAGCACCGGGTTCGGCAGGGATAATCGAACTTAAAGTCTATGTCAAGTTCGGTAGGCTTGCGGGGCGGATAAAAGCAATCTTCAAACAGATTTTTCCCCGACTTATAAAACCCGGCAACGGTATCGAGTGGCTCGAACACGGTATAATATCCCTTATAGCAGGTCCGGCACCACTCCTGCGGCTCGTACAGGGTCCAGTCCCAGCGGTAGTAATTATGCCGGTCGGCGGGGTCCTGCGTGTCGATATACACGTCATGGCCCGACGTGTATCCCTGCAGCTGAGCAACGGGCAAACTGGCGGCATTGAACCGGGCGTAAACCTGAGTGATCGGCGGCACCGGCAGCAGTTGTTGCGGATTGGAAACGTACGTCGTTCCGTCGCTGAGACTAACCCTCAGTTGGTAGCTATGGCCGATCTGTCCCCGAAAATCACTCGGTAGCTGGTAAGTGCCATCCACGGTTTCATGGGCCGGTACCACCTCCGCCGAATCAACCCTGACACTCACCTGCGCTTTGGTAATCGCATAAACCCCATAACGGCCCGTACCCAGATCAGCTCTGGAACGGTTCAGCCGAATCACCTGCGGCTCGGGTAAGTTGGTTAGGGTGCCATCTACCACCAGCACGTCGACCGTCGCCCGGAAGTCGGGCTCGTAGGGGTCAACGCAACTCGCCAGCGATAGTACCGCCAGTAAGAGCACCCGAAAATGCGTTCGTATTTTCATTTTCAGTTGGGTTAACGTGATGTCGGGTTTAAGAACCCGACATCACAAGAGCTTACCCTTAATCCCGCCACCCCAATGGCTTCAGGGGCGTTTGCCCGGTACTCGGGACACAGATGGCCGTATAAGGCTGACGCAGGGCCGGAATGTTGGTCATAATTTCAACGATAGGCACTCCTGGGCGTGAGGGTTCGGGTTGGGGTTCCCGGCCGTTAAGGGCCGCAAACAAACCCGGCGGTACGCCCTCGGTATCCTTACGATCCAGCCAGTAACGGAGCGTGGCTACCGCCGAAGCTGTAAACACGCCCACGACGGGTTCGCGGTTGTTGGCGATGTTGCGCACGTTACCCACCGAAGCGCTGGGGGGCGTATCGGCCACGCCCCCATTGTTTTGGGTCTGATCCTGAAGCAGTTTGAAAAAGCGGTAGGCCGACGGAGTTAATGCCGCCTGCCGAATCTCGACCAGACAGGGATTGTGCTGGTAGAAAGGAATTTGGGCGACTTTACGGTCGGTAATCGCCCCCCCGTTGCTATAAGCGTCCGAAAAGACATTAATAGAATGACTGTTAAATATGGCCCAGCACTGCGTTCGGCAGAGGTAGTCGTAGAACCACCCGGGATGAACAGGCAACGGGGGCGGGTAGTAACAATCTTCCAGCAATGAATCGCCGGGGGTAAAGTAAAGGAGCCCGTTCGGATAACGATTAGCGATGACGTTATTGATTGAATAAACACCCTCAATACAGGTTCGGCACCAGTCCTGTTTTTCCCACTGTCGCCAGTCCCAGCGGTAGTAGTTAGTTTGTCCGCCCGGGTCCTGCGTATTCAGATAGAAGTCGTGTGCCGCTGTATAGCCGCCAAATTGGGAAGCGAGCAGGCTGTTGGGATTAAACTGCGGCCGTACTGCTGTAATCGGTGGCACCGCAGGCATTACCTGCTGAGTGGAGGCATACTGCGTGCCATCGCTTAAGGTTAAGCGCAGCTGATAGGCATGGCCAATCTGTCCTTTGAAATCACTTGGCAACTGGTAGGTGCCGTCCTCGGTTTCGTGAGCTGAAACGACCTCCCCTGAATCCACCACCACCTCGACCCTGGCTTTCGTCACGGGCAGCACACCCGGCAGACCGGAGATGACCAACGAGCGGTTCAGGCGAATAAGCTGTGGTTCGGCCAGGTTGGTCACGGTGCCATCTACCACCAGCACGTTGAGCGCCAAATGAAGGTTTGACTCGTAGGGATCGACGCAGGCGGTTATTCCTGATAACAGTAGTGGGAATGATAGGAATCGTAGCCGGTTGGTCATGTTTCGTTGAGTGATTAACGGTATAGGCACACGTTACTTGAACTCGAAATTGTAGGAAAGGCTGGGGATGGGGGCGGCAAAAATGGCCAGCCGGTAAGGGTTGGTAGCCTGCCCTTCCGTGCGGAAAAAGATCGAATAGGCGTTCTTACGGCCGT
This sequence comes from uncultured Cytophagales bacterium, assembly GCA_964251665.1. GTDB lineage: Bacteria > Bacteroidota > Bacteroidia > Cytophagales > Spirosomataceae > JBBQLG01. The sequence continues at coordinate 244,976 of CAXUKO010000006.1, read as the reverse complement.
AGAGGTTATAGACCGTAAACGTCCAGTGCCCCTGCCAGCGCCGGTCTTTCAGGCTCGGGTTATAGATGTTCCAGGCAAAATCGAGTCGGTGATAGGCGGGCAACCGGTACTGATTCCGCTCGTTGTAATAGGGATACACCCGGTCCTGATACCGGATAAAGCCCTCCGGCGCGGTGTAGGGCCGACCCGTGCTGTAGACAAAGTTGAACGAAAAGCTGTGGTGCCGCCCCTGATTGATGTTCAGGCTGGCGTTGAAACTGTGCGGCCGGTCGTAGTTGGCCCGGTACCAGTCGCCCCCGTTGATCTGCTGGGTGAAGTCGGCCCCGGCAATCACCTGGTTAAACGTCCGCGAATAGGTGTAGTTCACCCAGCCCGTCAGCTCGCCCTTCTTCTTGCTCACCATCAACTCCAGTCCGTAGGCCTTGCTGCGGCCCTGCAACAACTGCGTTTCGGGATAGGGCTGCAAGAGGAAATTGGCCCCCGGCTTGTAGTCCAGAATGTGCTGCGTGGTGCGCCAGTACACCTCCGCCGTTACCTCGTAGATGTTATTCTTCAGGTTCTGGAACCAGCCCGCCGACACCAGTTGACTGATTTGCGGCTGAATATGCGCATCGGCGGTTTTCCAGCGGGCCGTGGGCAGGGGCGTCGTGGTGTTGGTAATCACCTGCAAATACTGCCGCATCAGGTTGTAGCCCACCTTGACGGATGCATTGGCCCCAACCGAGTAGCGGATGCCGATGCGGGGCTCAAAACCACCATAGTGCGCCGTTACCTGCCCCGACCTGTACTGAATCGAATCCACGACCGTTGTCTGGTCGATGACTCCGCCCTGGGCCGAGCCGTCGTCACGGTACTGCCGCACCACCGACGGCCCCAGATTCATGAAGTACGAGTAGCGCAACCCCGCCGAAATGGCCAGCTTATCCGACACGTTTACCTCGTGATCGGCGTAGAGGGCCGTTTCGAGGGCGTTTTCGGTAGGCGTTTTCTGGTAATTGACACTCAGGCTGCTGCCGGGCAGCAACTCGCCCGGGTTGAGTCGGTAGTGCGTGGCATTGAGCCCAATCTCCGTCTTGGATTGTGCCGTCTGGTAGTTCAGGTTGGTCTTGATTTGCCGTTGCAGCAACTCCTGCCGCAGGGTGACCTTGTTGGCTGTGACGGTTTCGATACTCAGAATATCCGGCACGTAGTTGGCCACGATGGCCGTTGTTTGCAGGTTGAGTTTAGGCGTGATGGTGTGAAACCAGCGCAACATACCGTTCGCGGTCTGATGCCGGTACTGCGTGCCGGTGGCGTTGATGCTGGCTAAACTGCCCAGCAGGTTGGTCTGGAAAAAGTCTTTGCTGAAATAGCCCATCGCCGTGACGGTGTTCCGCTCCCCCGCCCGCCAGAATACTTTGGCCACCACATCGCCGAAATCGGCTTTGATGTCGCTGAGCTGATCGGAAGCTAAGTGCAGCAGAAACGAGTTAAACGCCCCCCGCCCCGACACCAGCAGGCCCAGTTTGCCCTTCACGATGGGAATATCCGCCGTTAGTTTGTTGGATACCAGACTCACCCCGCCGGTGAGTTTAAACTGATCCAGACTGGGGTTTTTGAGCGAAATATCCAGTACCGAAGCCGCCCGCCCCCCGTAGCGGGCGGGCACGTTGCCTTTGTAAAGGTCCAGGCCGCTGACGGCATCGGGCGGGAAGACCGAAAACAGCCCGAACATGTGCGTGGGGTTAAAAATGGGGGTATCGTCCATCAGAATCAGGTTCTGATCGGTGGTGCCGCCCCGGATGTTAACCCCATTGGCTGCTTCACCCACGCTGGTCACGCCCGGCAGCAGTTGCAGCCCGCGCAGAATATCCACTTCGCCCAGGGCAGCGGGCACCCGTTCGAGGGTTTTCATGCTGATCTGACTGACGCCCAGCAGCGGCTCGCGCACGGTGCGGTCGTAGCCTTTGCTGGTCACGACAACCTCCTCCAGCTGACTCGACACGGACGGTATACGGACATTCAGAGCGGTGTTTTCGTGCAGATACAGGCTGGTTCGGTAGGGCAGGTACCCCACGCTTCGAATGACAACAATATGCTTTCCGGCGGGCAGGCTGATGGTAAACTGACCTTTCTCGTCAGTGTAGGTGCCCTTGCCCACTTTCTCGTAGTCGATCAGCACCGTAGCGCGTGGCAGGGGCTTGTTGGCCGCCGAGTCGCGCACGGTGCCGGAGAGAATATAAAAGTTCTGAGCATACCCCGTATGAGTGTTCAGGCAACTAAAAACAGTCAGCACAGCCGGGAGCAGCCAGCCATAAAATAGCTTCATACAGCGTGGGATTTAGGATTCATAGCGTTGGTAACAAGGCAATAACTTCTCTACAATAGACCGAATTCACCTCACTGCGTCGGCAAACGGCGGGGTCGCTGCCGGGCGTTGGTCACCACAAAACGCCCGTGCCGGTTCAGCCGGTAGTAGCGTTTATCGACCCGAATCCAGGTGTTTGGCGGCAAATGCCCGACATCGGTCAGGTCGTCTTCCAGCGTGTGCAGGCTGCCTCCCGTCTGCCGGGCAATGGCGAGATAATCGTCCTGAAACGCCTGAGCCGTATCCATAGTCGGGCCGCATAAAATGATGTGAACGGGTTTGTGCAGCTCAGACAGGCGGTCGAGGTCTTTCACCCGGCTGCTGTTATCAGCCACCAGAATCAGGTGATCAGCCTCCGGAAACCGACGCTGTGCATCAACCAGGGGTTCGATATTGTTTTCGGCAAATTGCTGGTTGCCGAGCGTATTGCGCGCCGAGGCAAGCATGAGGGGCAACACATCGGCAACGGCCCGGCTGCGGGTTGTGAATAACTGCCCCGGCCGGCCGGGTTCTGTTTCGCGGCCGAGACTGTCGCAGTCCGTAAAAAACTCAATGCCCTGCACCTGCGTATTGGCCTGATTTTTCCGAAACCAGGTCATCAACTGGGTGCTGTAGGGATACATACTCGAGGTAAAGTCACAGACCACAACGACGTTGGGCCAGCGGTCCATGTTGCGCGACAAAGCCCGGTACGTGGTTGAATCGCTGCCAATGGAATTGGTCATTACCTGCCGGATAATGTCGGCTTCGGCCGGGCTGTACACAATAATGCGCGGCAGTGTCGGCGCACTGACCAGGGGCAGCGGATGCGGAGGAAGCGATTCCAGCGGCAACAGGTGCAGCGCGTACTCAGTCGGGCTGGCGGTAAATGGCTCCGTCTCTACGACCGTTTCCCCCACGGCTGGCTTTTCGGGCACAGGTCGTTCCTGTAGCTGGGGTAGCCTGACGGCTTGTTCAGGCGGCCCTGCCATAGCCGTATTTGCCGTAGCCCTGTCTACCGATTTCGCGGCACCGGGCATCGGCACAACAACGACTGACTGCCTGACAGCAGGCGGCTCTATTGACCTGCTGATCAGGTACCAGTTCACAGCCGATACCATCAGCAGGCCGGTCAGCCCTTTAGCGGCCATCGTCTGCCAGTGCCAGGGTTTGTGCGCCAGTTTTTGCTGCATGCGCTGCCAGTTCGCCGGGTCGAAAGGCGGACGGTACTCAGCCAGTTTCTGCCGTACCGATTCGTGCAACGGGCTGTCGTTATCAGGCTCGGTCATAGCGTTTGGCTGTTTGGTTGGTTAGTCGGCTTCGGAGTAATCGGTTAGCTTCGGTCAGGTGCGCTCTCGATGTGCTTTCGGTAATGGTTAGCTGTCCGGCAATTTCGCGGTGTGAATAGCCTTCCAGTACGTACAGGCTGAACACCAGCCGGTAAGGGGTTGGCAGTTGGTGCAGTACCTCAATGATTGCCTCCGCCGACAAGGCCGCATACACGGATTCGTCGCCCAGATTAGGTTCGATCAACTGATAGGTGACCGCTTCGGTGGGTATATCGGTTAGCCGGTGGCGATTTTTACGGTAGTGATCCAGGGCGGTGTTCACCATGATGCGCCGGAGCCAGGGCAATAGTGCCTCAACTGATTTGAGCTTATTCAGTCCCTGAAACACCTTCATGAACCCATCGTTGAGTAGTTCGGCGGCATCGTCGTGGTTACTGGCATAGGCCAGGCAAACCGACAGGGCATAGCTGTAGTAGCGTTCATAAAACGCGCGCAGGGCAGCCTCGTTTCCCCGACAGCAGCCATCAATCAGTTCCTCAATCGGGCGTTCGGTCAAGCGGTTCGGTTAGTTACAGCCGGTATAGGTATAGGTGATTGTTGTGACATTGGGTTGTGTTTGTCCGTTCGTAAAGTACACAGTTTCAAGCTTAGTATTAGTTATAAAGCCCTGTTTATTAAGCTGGTTCGTATAGGTACGCTCCATGTATGGCGATGCGGTGTGAGTCTGCAAATTGATAAAGTAGTACCGATATTTGGTAAGCACACCCAGCTCTCCGTAAGTCGGCTGAATGATAGGATGGCCCTTAAAAACCGGTACAGCCACCGAAGCGGGTTTACCCGTCTGCCATTCTTGGGTAAAATAGTTATCCAAGCTGTCACCTTTGAATTCCTGAGACTTTATCAGACGTCGCTGCCCGTCATACTCAAACGTCTGAAGGAGGTCGAACGGAGCACCGGCACTATTAGTACCCGGAAAACGGGCTTTGGTAACTAGGCCGTTCTGTACTGTATAGGGGAAAGACCCGGTAATGGCGACAACCTGTCCGTTCTGGTATGTCCAGGTCGTTCCGTTACTATTGGTTTCCCTGATAAGCTGTCCCTGAGCATCGTAGGTGTAGGTACCTGTCGTAATGCCTGTTTGTTGCTGCGGCCCGCTTGTTGTGCTGTTACTACTTGTCGTACTCCGCTGCGTATAACCCGTCAGGCGGTTATTGGTATAGGTGTACAACTTAGTCCATGTGTATTGATAAGTAGATGGCTTGCCGTAAAAATTTACCTGCTGCACCAGTGAATATGTCGACGTCGTCAGCAAACTATCCGCACTGTAGGTATACGTCTCGGTTGTCGTTGTCGTGTTGGTCACACTCAGGCTATTCGACTCGGTGACCTGCGTTTTCTTCAGCAAGTTTCCCGCTTGATTGTAGTCATAGACAATTTCGTCGGTACTGACGTCTCCGCCGATGCCGGCTTTGGTTGTACTGGAGATCCGCTGAATACGGCAATTGCCTTGTGGGGTCGTACCATCATCCGTGCCATTGTTACACCCAGCACTCAACCAGCCGAGTCCAACACCAAGCAGTAACAGGCGGGCAAGCAGTCGCAGGTTTTTCATAAGTCGTCGTCAAGCATCTGTTTACAAACCATGACGAGACCCGACGCCAAAACGCTGGCGATTCGATAAATTATTTTTAAAACGACCACAAACACCGTCAGCCCTGCCTAAATAGCCCGTACCAGACAGGCAGTCTAACATTTAGCGATGGAACCAGTTAGCTAAGAGTATCAAGAAGCGAAACGATAATGAGTAAAGATCCCGAAAACCTGAAGGTAATATTTTATGAGCCTGCCGCCGAAAGCAGAGAGGGCGTTATTGTAGCCAGTGGCTATTTCAGTTTTGTGCCGACGTTTACAAAGGGCGAACTGATCAATATTGCCCCGGCGCAGCGCGAAGCGGCCGACCAGGTCGTACATAACCCCATTGGCCACAAAACGCACCAAGTTACGGCCACGGACTGGGTTATTATGGTCGATGAACCCTCGAATGAAGCCCTGGCCACGCTGATTGTCTCGGTAGCCAGAGTAGCGGGTACGGGATTTACCTCCGCAGCCAGAGAGTCCACAGTTACGTATTCGTAAATGCCCGATTTACAACAGAGCGGGCTGTAAGCCAATGGCTTACAGCCCGCTCTGTTGTAAATAATCCGTTTTACTACACTATAAGTCAATTCTTTATTCAAGAACTTCCTGTCAGCTCCAATTCAGCGGATTTCACAAGATTTTCGGCAGCGTAAGCAGCATGTATAGGGAAACCGGAACAAGTGCCGAGCAGCATAGCGTAATCATTCGCTTGCGGTAATCACGCCAGCTATTCCAGTTATAAGCCGCAAGCACACATACAACTACCTCTGTAGGTACGGTCATAAGTTGTACAGGAGTTAGAATAGTAATAACGTACCCTAACTTCTCTCCGTTCTGAAAATAGTATCCCGCCCAGGCAGTTAGCCAGATTACCAGTCCTGCCAACGCTATCCGATAGCAGCGATTCATCCACTTCGGTTGCTGATTAGTCTGTTCTGTGTGGGTCATCTTTGTACTCGTTTGAACCGTAAGCGGTAGCGTTAAACAGGTCTTTCAGGCTCTCATTACACCACTTCCTTATACTGCATCCGGTACAGATTGGCGTAGAAGCCCTCGCGCTGAAGCAGTTCCTCATGGTTGCCCTGCTCCATAATCTGGCCCTTATCAATAACAATGATGTTGTCGGCCTTCTGAATGGTCGAGAGCCGGTGCGCAATCACAATGGCCGTGCGGCCTTTCATCAGCTTGTCGATGGCCGCCTGAATCAGTTCCTCCGTTTCGGTATCGACCGACGATGTGGCCTCGTCCAGCACGATGATTTTGGGGTCATGGACCATCGCCCGCACGAACGAAATCAACTGCCGCTGTCCAACAGACAGGGTAGCACCCCGCTCCATCACGTTATAGTCGTATCCACCCGGCAGCCGCTCAATGAAATCGTGAACGCCCACCAGTTTGGAGGCTTCAATTACTTTTTCGCGGGTGATGGTTGTGTCGCCAAGGGTAATGTTCTGCTCGATGGTATCCGAAAACAGGAATACATCCTGCAACACCACGCCGATGTTATGACGGAGCATGCCCAGTTCATACTGCTTCACATCGACGCCATCAACCAGAATCTGCCCTTTGTTGATATCGTAGAACCGGCTCAACAGGTTAATAATGGATGATTTACCCGCGCCGGTAGCGCCCACAAACGCGACAGTTTCGCCCTCGGTGACGCGGAACGAAATGTCACGCAACACCCAGTTTTCTTCGTTGTAGGCAAACCAGACGTCCTGAAACTCCACATTGCCATTGAGAGTCGGTGGGCTGTAAGTGCCGTTGTTAACGGTGTAGTCGTCACTGTCCAGGAGTTTCAGAATCCGGTCGGTGCTGACAATCCCCATCTGAAGCGTATTGAACCGGTCGGCCAGCATCCGAATGGGCCGGAAAAACAGGTTGATAAACATCACAAAGGCCGTGACGGTCCCGAACGATACCTCGGCGTTAAGAATATTCCGGGCACCGTACCAGACAACCAGCCCCGTACCGGCCGCAGAGATAATATCGGCCACTGGAAAGTAAACGGAGTAATACCAGATGGAGCGAATGTTAGCCGCGCGGTGCTGAGCGTTGATCGTCTCAAACTTTTTGGCTTCGATGGCCTCGCTACCGAAAATCTGGACAATGTTCATGCCCGTTATATGCTCCTGCACAAACGAGTTCAGGTTCGCCACCGCCGACCGGACTTCATTGAACGAATCCTTGATTTTCTCCTTAAAGACGTAAGTACTCAGCAGCATTACCGGCACCGTCGACAGACTGATTGCGGCCATTTTCCAGTCGGTATAGAACATGACGCCGATGATCAGAATCAGTTGCAGGATGTCGCCCGCAATGGCCGCCATGCCTTCAGAAAATACATCGGCGAGGGTTTCAACGTCCGAAATGGTGCGGGTTACTAACCGGCCAATGGGGGTGTTATCGAAGAATTTGAGCCGCAGGTGCAGGATTTTTCCGTACAACTGAATGCGCACATCGCGAATCACGTGCTGACCAAGCCAGCCCGACAAATACGTGTTCAGAAACTGAATAAAGGCCTGTAGCACCAGTACCCCTATCATCAGGGCCAGCATCAGCGCCAGTCCGTTGTAATCGCCCGCACCAATGTCAGTGTCGATGGTGCGTCGGATGAGCAGTGGAGTAACCGGCGCTAAAACGGCCGAAATCATGATAATGCCCACTAACGCGTAGAAGCGGGCCTGATACGGACGGACAAAGTCATAGAGTCGGCGGAGGGTAGCCAGGTCGAATATCTGACCACTTTTTTGTTCTTCGTTCACAGGAAAAGTCTTACAAAATACAAGCGTATGTGGTCGGGTAACAGCCAAAAAAAGGTTTCAGTTTTCGACCTTCCCGAATCAGACCATTATTTATCGACCCGTTGGGACACTAAATCGTAAACCACAGCGCGTGTCTGCTGGTTAGAACGGGTGTGTAGCCGGTTCTAGAGCCGACATTGGCCCTATACCAGGGTTTTCGGCAACGATCCTGCCAACAAACCATTACACTAACCGACAAACCAAGATGAACTGGGAATGGATGATGAGTGCCTGCTTAGGCGTTGGGTTAGCTGCCTGCTGCGGCTTTCGGGTCTTTGTACCCCTATTTATTGCTGTTCTGGGGCAGAAACTCGGGCTTATTGGCCCCATATCAAGTGTCGAATGGCTGAATACCTGGCCGGGAATGCTGGCGTTGGGGGTGGCCACAGTTTTTGAACTCGGTGCCTACTACATTCCCTGGCTGGATAACCTGCTGGATACCATTGCGGCTCCGGCGGCCATTATTGCCGGCACAATTCTGAGCACATCGTTTCTCAAGATAGACAGTCCCGTACTCAACTGGGGTTTGGGGCTGATGCTTGGGGGAGGAGCCGCCGGACTGATTCAGGCCGGAACCAGCGTACTGCGGCTGGGATCTACCGCAACAACCGGTGGACTGGCCAATCCGGTAGTGGCGACAACTGAGAACGTGGCCTCCGTCGGGTTGTCGGTACTGACAATTCTCCTGCCTCTGTTTGCCTTTGTTGTGCTTGTGCTGGTACTGGTATTTATGATTAACCGGCTGATGAGCAAACGGCTGGTCTGGTTCACCAAAGGCAAAAGTACCCCTCCCCTTTCGGCCCGGCCAACTACCGGCTGGTTTCGGTCAAAAAACGGGCAGGGTTAAAAAATCAGTCCCATTCCAACGGATTATGACCGGATGCTGTCATTACCATATTATTTTCCTGTAGTTTTTGTGCAGAAATTGCTGTGGTATGAAACACGTCTGCCTGATCTGGTTGCTGGTCTGTGGTTGTTGCCGGTTCGCAGCCGCTTCGCACATCGCCGGTGGCAATATCGAACTGGTAGCCCTCGATAAACCGGGGCAGTTCCGGCTTAGTCTGAATCTCTACATCGACGATGCCAGCCGGGGACCGGAGGCCACCATTGATTCTAAAATCACCCTGTCGATCTTTCGTCAGCGCGACCATGCCCTCATGGGCGATTACCCCATTACCTTGGGTCGGCGACTGGCACTAGTCTATGCCAACCCGGCCTGTGCCCGGTCGCGGGGCCTGGAAACCTCCGAAGTGCGTTACTCCGGCGTGGTTCAGCTGGACCCGAACACGTTTGATGATCCGGCGGGGTACTACATCGTCTGGGAAAAATGCTGTCGCAACCAGAACGTCACCAATATCTATCTGCCTCAGACAACGGGGATGATTTATTACCTGGCCTTCCCGGCCCTCCGGCAGAATGGGCAGTACTTCCGCAATTCGTCACCCGTTTTTCTGACGCCTAACGCGGAGTACATCTGCGTAGACAAGCCGTTTTCGCTCGCCTTCCGGGCCACCGATGCCGACGGCGACCAGCTCCGGTATTCGCTCGTAACGCCCTATAACGACAATATTTATAAACCGCCCGGCTTCGCCAATTCACCGAACTCACCCCCGTACCGGCTGCTACCCTGGCAACCGGGCTACAGCGCCAACCGGGCCATCACGGGAAATCCAGCCTTGCAGATCAGTGCGTCGGGTGTGCTGACGGTTCGGCCTGACAGGATTGGCTTGTACGCCTTCACGGTGCTCTGCGAGGAGTTCCGCCCCGATGCAAGCGGGACGCTGACCAAAATTGGAGAGGTTCGGCGCGATCACCAGATTCTGGTTGTCGACTGCGCCAGTCAGGTGCCGCCCAAGCCCGCCATCGCGGCTCTCGACCCGGCCGGTCAATCGCCGGTTTCGTTTTGTCCCGGTAGTTTTGCGCTGCTCCAGACGGAATCAGACTCAACGTTCAATTACCAGTGGCGCGTGAACGGCTACAACCTGCCCGGCGAAACAAAGCGAACGCTGAAGGCCACCCTGCCGGGCGAATATACGGTCCTCAAAAGTTACGCAACCATCTGCACCCGTGATTCGGTGTCAGATACATTTGTGCTCACCCTGAAACCGTCACAGCCCGCCCATATTGATGCCCCCGACACGGTACGATGCCATGATGAACGCATTACGTTACAGGGTAATGTTGGCTCCGCCCTTCGGTATCAGTGGATGCTGAACGGAACCGATCTGCCCGGTGCAGTATCCCCTACACTGGACATTGCTCAGCCCGGCCACTTTACGTTAAAACTCTTCAGCGAGGCTACCGGCTGTACCTCCCTCGACTCGGTCACTATCACAAATGACGCCCTCCAGCAAGTCAGCATTAAAGCAGCTACACCCACTCTGTGTGAGGGCAACTCGCTGAGTGCGGTGGTGGCGCAGTCGCCCGGCAGCCTGACTTACGTCTGGCAACGCGAGGGTCAGGTAATTGCTACCACACCAACCGTACCGCGTGCGCTGGCCGGCACGTACCAGTTAACCGTCAGCGATTCGGCCTGTAGTGTGGTAGCTATACCGGCTGTAGTGAACCCGAATCCCCGGCCTGTGCTGGATTCGCTGCCACCCGTATGCGGAACGCTGGTGTCGCCGGTCCGGCTGCACGGCCTACCGGCGGGCGGTACGTTTGGCGGTCCCGGCGTAACGGCAGGGCAGTTCGATCCAAAGGTTGCCGGTCCGGGTAGCCACCGGCTCAGCTACAGTGTCGTGAGTACGGCTGGTTGTCGGGGCGATACGAGTCGGCTGGTACAGGTGCTGAACGTACCGACGCCTGATCTGGGTAGCAGTCAGACGGTTGTAGTTGGGCGGGGCGTGCAGCTACAGGGACCAGCCGGACCGGGACTTACCTACACTTGGGAGCCGGTGACGGGGTTGAGTTCGCTCACCAGTGCGGCTATCACTATCCGACCGGAGCAGACCACTACCTACCGCCTGACGGTGAGTCAGAATGGGCTTTGTCCGGTATCCGCCGAGGTGAATATTGAGGTCTTACCAGCTTTGCTAATCCCAACAGCATTTACACCCAATGGCGATGGGCAGAACGATACGTGGAATTTTGCGGGAATCAACTCGTTTCCGCAATGCCACGTGCGGGTATTCGACCGCTGGGGCGAGGTTGTCTTTGATTCACTCAACTACCAGCAGCCGTGGGATGGCCGTTACCGGGGCGAGTTGGTGCAGCCGGGGGTGTATCAGTTTGTTATCAAGCCCGGCCCCGACTTCCCCGAAGAACGGGGTACGGTGATGATTCTGAACCGGGATTTTTAGGGGATTGAACGGATTAAACAGGATTTTGAACCGTACCGGATACCCGGCGGATCGAAACAAATTAAAGAAATTGACAGCTTTCACTTTCGCCTAAAAAAATGGACCCAAACCGCACAAGGTGGTTTGGGTCCATTACAAAATTAGGTTTAATCCCCTTAAATCGTTTGAAAATCGTGGTCTCAGTTTACAATCCAGCTACCGTCCGCTTCACAAACGCGGTCAGTTCGGTGCCGGTCAGCATGTTTTGCGAGAGCAGGGCCAGGTCATACAGTTGCTTGGCTAAAGCCTGCTGCGTCGTCGTGTCGGCTTCGGCCAGTACACGGGCAGCCAGGGGATGGTTCGCATTCACCACCACATTGTAGCCGCCGGGCATAGCTCCGAACATATTCCGCTCACCCGACAAAGCCGACATATCCTTCATCCGGCGCAGAAACTCTGGCATCGTAATGGTCACGGGTAATTCGTCAGTCGGTTGCGCTTCCACACTCACCGTCAATGACTTATCATTCAGGGTCTGTTCAAATACCTCCTTCAGTTTCGTGCGGTCGTCTTCCGACAATACGCTTTCGTTGGCAATGCCGGTGTCGATGAGTTTATCGAGCGTATCCGAATCCACGCGTTTGAAGGTGATTTTCTCCAGCTTGTATTCCAGCGTCTGGATAAAGTGCGAGTCGATCACATTGTCCATCAGCAACACGTCGTAACCACGCCGACGAGCCGATTCGATATAAGCGTCCTGCTGCTTGCGGTCGGTGGTGTAGAGCACCACTACGTTTTCGGATTTATCGGTCTGCGTAGCCTGAATGTGCTCGCGGTACTCGTTCAGGGTGTAATAGGCACCTTCGGTATTTTTGACGAGCGCGAAGTCCTTGGCCTTTTCCCAGAACTTGTCGTCGCTCAGGATACCGTATTTGATGAACAGGCCGATGTCGTCGAATTTCTCCTCAAATCCCTTCCGGTCGGCTTTGAACAGGTCGTTCAGTTTATCAGCCACCTTGCGGGTGATGTAGCCGTTGATCTTTTTGACGTTGCTGTCAGCCTGCAAAAAGCTCCGCGACACGTTCAGCGGAATATCCGGCGAGTCGATCACACCGTGCAGCATCATCAAAAAGTCGGGCACCACGTCTTTCACTTCGTCGGTGATGAACACCTGCCGACTATACAACTGAATCTTCTCCCGCTTGATCTGGAAGTCGTTTTTCAGTTTAGGGAAGTACAGAACGCCCGTCAGGTTGAACGGATAATCGACGTTGAGATGAATCCAGAACAGCGGCTCTTCGGCCATTGGATACAGCTCACTGTAGAATTTCTTATAATCTTCGTCGGTCAAATCGGCGGGCGATTTGGTCCAGATCGGTGCGGTGTTGTTAATGACTTCGCCTTCAAACTCGATGGTTACGGGCAGAAACTTGCCGTACTTTTCCAGAATGCTCTTCAGCCGGTAGTTGTCCAGGAACTCTTCGGAATCGGGCGCGATGTGCAGGATAATGTCGGTGCCACGCTCCGTTTTTTCGGCCGGGGTGATTTCAAATTCAGTCGAGCCGTCACATACCCAACGGGCGGCTTCGCTGCCTTCCCGGTATGACTTCGTGATGATCTCGACGTTTTCGGATACCATGAACGCCGAATAGAAGCCCAAGCCAAAGTGACCGATGATTGCCCCTTTGTCGTCCATTTTGTCTTTGTACTTCTCCAGAAACTCGGACGCCCCCGAAAAAGCGATCTGGTTGATGTACTTCTTGATCTCGTCGGCCGTCATGCCCACCCCGTTATCGCTGACGGTGATGGTTTTTGCTTCCTTATCGACAGCGACCGTCACTTTTAGTTCGCCGACTTCGCCATTGAATTCGCCAAATCCGGCCAGTTTGTTCAGTTTCTGGCTGGCGTCGACGGCATTGGAGACCAGCTCGCGCAGGAAGATTTCGTGGTCAGAGTAAAGAAACTTTTTGATGATCGGGAAGATGTTCTCGGTATGGATCGAGATCTGCCCCTTTTCGGTCTGTACGGATTCCATAGTGTCTGTTTTGCGTAAGGGAGTACGGATGTACTATCAGTAAGCGGCTTGGCAAAAACTGTTCCCGTCCGGTAAATTGTGACAGATTGGCAGAACTTGCAGGATTCGGTCGTTATGTATACATTCGTAAAAAGCAACTGATATGACTGCGACAGCCGAAGATAAACTTCAGATAATTGAAGAAATTCTTGCAACTACTGATGCGTACCTGCTACAGGAAATCAAGAGTCTTTTACATCGTCCAGCGACCGATTACAGTACTGAGCCAATGTCGATAGAAGCCTTTAATGAAAAAATTAACCGGGCTGAACGGGCTATTGCACAGGGCGAAACGACACCATTGGACGAAATCAGAAAATTGGCGGCTGGCTGGGCAAAAAAATGACGGTACTATTCACCAATCCAGCCGTCGAAGACTTACAGACTATCCGGGAATATCTGGCACAATACTCAGAGTCCCTTGCCAAACGTACTATCGAGCGGATTATTGATAAAGCCGATCTGTTACGCAATGGATTCCCAGACATAGGCCAGGTAGAACCATTATTAGAGGATCACCCGTTGAAACCGCGTTATCTCTTGGAAGGGAATTATAAAATCATCTACCGATACGACCCTATTGCCGCCTATATTCTGATGATTTTTGACGTGAGACAAAATCCATCTCGGCTCACTGAACGCTTCAATAACTCATGACCCGGCACGTCGGTAGCCACAAAGAGGCCCCACGACTAGCCTCAGCCCTGCTCGAAAAACCAGTTGTCGAAGTCGCGCTGGTCACTGAACCGAACCAGGTACGGTGCACAATCCGTCAGGATTTCCTCACTGCGACCTTTTTACAGGGAAAGATGGTCGTTATTTAAGGCTTTTGCCTGCGTCATGACAGTACCCATACGTGCTGCATTGAGCAGAAGATAAATCATAAGGACGCGGATTAAAATTCAGGATCAGCTTCACCATACTTGCCCGCAAGTGCCGTATGCGGTTTACCCTTGGCCCAACCCGCGAAGTTGTCTGTTGTGATGCTGGTACCCGTCCGGGTAGTAAAGTCAACGGCTTCGCCATAGCTCAGGGCCATGAACATAAGAGCCATGCCGGAGAATTTCTCTTTAGAGACAATGCCATACACCCGGTACAGGGATATATACTGGCCGTCGGGCGACCAGAACTGCCTGAAGTTACTGGCATTATTAATCATGTAGCCGGTCTGGTCGGGAGCCTTAATAGTGAATGTGTCGTCTTTGGTATGGATGGTCAGTTCTTTCCAGGCCGAATTGTTCACGGGCGTTTCGACAAACGCCGGATTATGAAACGTGAGTTTAATACCCGAAACCGGGTTTGTCAGCGTAATCGTAGGGTTCGTGTTTTTGGGGTGGGTTGTCGCCTTCTGGCCGCATACCGGATAGTATAACCACAAGGCAACTATAAGTAATCCGATACCGGTTAGCCGCTGCAGTCTAACCGGTTTATCAGTGCGCAGTGGGTACATCATCTGTCCGTGATTACGATTGCGTCGGCTGGGATAGGTCCGACCAGACCATGATCTGCTCTCGTATCTAAGCGGCAGTTTGTAGCGCTGCAGCATTTCACGAATTGGGTCGAGATCCTAAAGGCTGACATCCCGCTGGTTCGTCAGGTGCAGCGAGTGGAGAGGACAAACGTTTGCCCTTTGGCAGCCAGCATTGCCGCTAACCAGTACCAACAGCCTGATGTAAGCACCTTATTTAGATGATGGTGTTGTCGCATCAGGCACTCGGTGGTAGACCTGCAAAGTTACAGCCGGTAATTCAGTTTGCCGTTTGGTGCCATCCGGCTCAAGGGTGTACGTTTCGCCCGGATATACTTCCGCCCACATCGTCTGGCGGTCTTTAGAGACGAAGTAATTCCCTTCCCAACTGTGTCCATTACCCCGTATCCGGTAGCTGACATCCTTTGTGGTTGCCCCCACGGCCGCAAATGTATCAAAGACATCCTGTTTCGTGATCACTAAGCTAAACTCGTGGATAACTGGCTTCTGGTTAGGGTCAGGACGCTTATTGGATGCTTCACCGATACACTCGTAACGTAGTGTACCATAGCGACAGGATTCCAGGGGAAAAGGCGGAATCAGTATCATTTCGTAAAAGGGCTCATGGGCTACCTTATCCAAACCGATCCGGAAGTTAACCAGCACGCCAGCCGGCAGTAATGATAAAGCATCAGTCATGGCATCGACCACCACGGCCCGTTTAACCGGACTTTTGTTGTCTTCCCGTTTACCTACCAGTACCTCCCCCGTTTGCCACTGACCAAAAATCGGTGGTATGAACTTCTTTCCCATTGGCTGTTTGGCAGGCTGGCCCTGACTTTGATAGGCGAGTAGCATACTACTTAATAGAATAAATAGACAGGAAGAGGTTAATGACTGCATTTTAGTGTGAAGTAGTTGTCGAAGCCGGCTTATCAGGTTTGGCTGTTTTGGCCTTTTCAGCAGCCTGATCGTTGTAGTACTTGCTCATGTAACCCTGTTCGCGTTCGCCTTTGAGATCCGTTAAGACCTTCTCTGAACTGCCATTTCCGACATCGTTGGCCAATGTAGTGCCGATGTGGCCATGATGGTACTGATGAGATAACATCAAGGTCTGTTCTTCCTCCGACAAATCATTCCAATTCTTACCTGTTTTTGCTTCGTATCCTTTAATTGCCTGAGTAGTATAATCAGAAAGTGAAACCAGATTCACTAAATCCGTTTCTTTTTGGGTGAGTGTGAGCGGATTTTTACGCAGGAATTGACAGGCATCCGTCCGCTTCAAGCCATAATAGGGTTTTAGCTTGGTAATTAAGCTTTCCACTTCTGCATCAGTGAGTAAACCACTTTCCTTTGCCGCATCCCTTAGCGCATTAGCATGGCCTTTTTCAGATTGAGCGCCCAAATCGACACCCGTGCCAATGGTAACGCCAGAGCTGTTACCACCATCCGCAGCTCCACCCTTAAGCATCTGCTTCCCGTCCTTCAGTTCATGCTTTGTAGACGGAACAATCACGTTAACTTTATGCGGGTGCTCCTTGTCCGGGCCAATGTCTTTTGTAACGTTATTCAGGTGAGGCCACCACGGTACGTAGGCTCCGCTGTATGTTTTTTCCCAGCCATCGAGCTTGTCATAATTTATCTTGACATCCTTAGCATTTTTACCCGTACCACCCGCTTTCTTCTTTATGGCCTCTTTCAGTTCCGGAGTAAAACTGGCCTGAGAAGTTGGATCGACGCAGTTTCGGTTCAGGCCCTTCTTTTTATTGGGACATGGTTGCACAACGCCGTTAACCACAATGCCCGGTCTGGCCCGGTTAATTGCCCGCATCGACTCGTCCTGCTCTTCGGGGGTCAAGTCCTTCTTCCAGTCATCAGTGATCTCTTTTAGTTTTTCCTGCTCCTTTTTTTCCTTTTCGGCCTTTTCTTCCGGCGTGAGTACCGGAGCCGCTGCGCCGGGCTTAGGTTGTCTCCCCGTTGCAGTGCTATCGGCACGGGCTTTCTGCTGTTTCAGGTCGCTCAGCGAAGGAACTGGGCGTTTTGACTTGGGTGGCTGAGCTTGCATGGGTTGACTGGAATGGCGATTGTGCTTTTTTTAAAAGAAAAGCAGCCAACTACGGCGCTTCGTTATCCAGACAATATTCGATCCACAGAAAAGCCTGCTCCGTATCATCGGGTTGGTCTTCAATCATAGAGAGGGCCGTGTCGATATCATCCTGATCAAACTGGTAATACACAGCCCGCATCAGCAACACCGCCAATTTAAAAAAATCGGCCGCCCGGGTCACCCCCGCCTGTATACACCAGTCGTATACCTGACCAAAAAACGTTTTCCGTTCATCATAGGTCAGTGTACGCTTAAACTGTCTCCACCACTTTGGCGAGAACAGGGCCCAGGCGGCTTCCATCTCCAGCACGTACTGGTCGCGCTGTTTATCAAGGGGTGGGCGGCTATAGGCAGCCAGTTGCTGCTTACTGATTTGGAACATTGCTTACGGCTGTTTGATTAAACGTTTCGTCAATCTCCATCCGGCTAACGCGGTGAGTAATCAAATGGCCCTGATCTATCCAGAAGTACAGGCCATAATCAGGATCATCGTCCTCAACCCAGAAGTAGTGAATTGGCCCGAAGAAGTCGCGCAGCTGATAAGCGTTGCAGGTCGGCAGGAACTGACGCAGCACCCGTGGATCGTAAAAACGAAAATAAATCGGTTTGCCTCCCTCCAGTTCAACCAGCAGAAACCGACGGAAATGCCGGTGTAACTCCTGACCTGATACGGCTGTCTGGCAGAAAATCCCCCAGGCATTGCTCCATCCATTGGCAAAAAACCATTTGCTGAATGCGCTCTGTGGATCGAACGAAAACAGGTAAGGAGCATAGTCAGCCAGCAAATCAGCGCTGCGACCCGTATACAACGATGCGTTGTCAGGGTTAAGTTGCCGGGCCTCAGTCAGCGCATTACCCAGCCGGGCAGCATCGAAGACAGTAAAAAGGGTTGGAGACATCGACAAAAACCTTAAGTTGATTTTTTACTGTAGCAGTCCTCAACAATGATCACAGCCAAGCGAACCATTTTGAGCTGCCTGGGCCAGTGCTGCCATCTGAGCCAGGGGAGTATCGTTGCTTCGGTCCAGCACATCACTGATGACGGAGGCTGGCAGATCGGCCAGACCGGCACCCATATCACCGATCAATACGGTCATGCACCCCATCACAAGTACGCCACCATGCGCTGTCATATCGCCCATTCGGGCCGCCGGACGACCCCCAATCAATACCGAAAATGAACCCTGGGCAATGACATCCGGTGGCCCCACGCAGGTACACATATCGCCGACGGTGGCAGCGGGTAACCCACCGATCAGGACAGTTGGATTTCCGAGAAGAACAGGCCCGCCTACGTGAATAGGTAGCGGGCAGGTATGCATATCCGTTGAGCGGGCGGCTGGTTTTCCCATAGGTCGGTTAAACTACATTATCTCATTTATTTACAACGCAGCATATGAGCAAAACCTATCTACTGCGCCCTTACAATTACGCAATGGCCCGCTTACCTTTGTCTCTGTTCATCCGCCGTATGCTTCACTGGTCTGCCGCCTTCTTCTGCCTACTGCCCCTGTTTGCTACCGGGCAACCCGTTCCAGTCATCACCGACTACCACGTCAGTTTCGGGCAGCAGGCGTATGCGGGGCAGCTTCGGGTGGTCCTGCGCCGGTTCGGGCTCAATGGCCAACCTTACTGCCTGACCGTTAATCCGCAGACACTCGACACCTATGTACAGCCCGATGCTACCCCGAAACAACCAGCGGAACTGTTGAAAACCTTGCCCCGCACCGCCTACACCCAGGCCCTGCACAAGGCCGAAGCCGAAGCCAAACCGCTTCAGGATGCGGGCATCACGCACACCCTGCCCGATGAGAAAGGCATTGTCCTGACCATCGACCTCTGCCCGTCGCACAAACCGCTGGACCGGGTGATTTTTACGAGCCTGATGCGGCAGTTGAAGAAACTGGAAAAACCGATTCCGCTGGCTCTTTCGGTGACCGGCGTCTGGATGCGCGAACACCCCGACGATCTGGCTTGGGTGAAAGAACAGCAACAGCAGGGCTTGCTGAAGATTACCTGGATTAATCATTCCTTCAATCACCGGGTGTCTCCCGATTTACCCCTGAACGAGAATTTTCTGCTCGAACCCGGTACGAACCTGACCGACGAAGTGTTAAAAAATGAAGTAGCCATGCTTGAAAACGGACTAACCCCATCGGTCTTTTTCCGCTTTCCTGGGCTTATTTCCAGCCAGAGTTTAGTGGATCGGATTACGGCATTCGGCCTTATCCCGGTGGGTAGTGATGCGTGGCTGGCGAAGGGACAACAACCGGGCCGGGGTAGTATTGTGCTGATCCACGGGAATGGCAACGAGCCCATTGGCGTCCGGGATTTTATCGGCCTCCTGAAGAAGAAACAAGCCGACATCGAGCACCGCGACTGGCTCCTGTACGACTTGCGCGAAAGCGTCAGCCGCAGCGAACAGTAAGGCCTTAAACGCTGTTTTTCGGTTATGACAACGCCAGCCTACACCGACATTTCCCTGCCCGAACTGGAGACATTACGCGAGCAGCCCGGCACTGTAATAGTAGATGTCCGTGATGCCTGGGAGTTCGATGAATTTAATATCGGCGGTCTGAATATCCCCCTTCCTGAACTCCGCGCCCGTAAAGCCGAGTTAGCCGATGCTCAGGCTCTGGTGTTCCTGTGTACCAACGGCGTTCGCAGTCGCATTGCCGCCAAAGACGTCCTGCGCCAACCTGAACTCCGGCACAAAACGATATTTCACCTGAAGGGTGGAATTGTGGAGAGTGAGGAATAAGGGGCGAGCTATGGGAGTATAAGAAAGAAAGCCATACAAAAACTTGAATCGGCGATAGTATTACCTAACACTTGCTAGTAGCCCTTTAAGCTAGCTCAGTCTGTAAAAAAGGGGAAACGATCAAAGTCTTTCATGAATATCACCTTAGTGCCTTCAACGCTGATTTTGACCAATACTGGGTCGTAGTTACCTCCTATTGAAGAACCGGCTGGTAAACCTCGCTCCTTGTTGATTTTATCAAAGCGAAGAACGTTCAGGTACTTTCTGATTAAATACTTTTTGCAGTTGTCGGACAATTGAGCAACCGCTTCATTTCCTGTATAAAGCAATACTTCTCGATTTAGTATCTTAACGATTGCAGTAGGAGGATTCTTTTGAATCTGATATGTACCAATGAACGCGCTCACATAACAGAACAGAGAATCATTCTTCCTGTTCAAAGCGATTATCGGCAGTTCATAATCGCCTATATAAGTGAAAAGCTTCTCCAACTCGTTCAGTAAAGCTGGATTGTTGATTTGCAACTGGCTCGTACATGGCGTATCTGCAGTCTTAGCCCTAAGCGGTAACAGCTGATTATCCTGACTATATGCCCTTGATAACCACATTGTCATCAAACCAGCAAGAACCAGAAATCTGATAGATGTCATGTTCCTTCAAATGAAGTATTGTACAAGTGAGTTCATATTAACTGAGGCTATTTTTAGCCGTATACTGCTCAATAGAATAGACCTGTCACCAAACAGACGCCCGTGCGGAGTTTAGCCATTCGAGGTTAATTCCAGTCGGTTTCGCCAACTACGTTTTTCAATACTTCGGACATTATCTACTGTTTTCAATGTCAGTAAGTAATCAAATAAGGCGATCAACTCGTTGTCATTCTCATCTCCTGTATACTCCCTTATATGTATGGCATTGCCATAATTAGCACGTGACTTTTCAGGAGAGTCATCCACAATTAGTATTCTCTCCAATCTAAAACCTCGCTTCTTCAGCTTATCAAGGCGCTTTTCAAAACAGTAGGTGTCTCGGTCAAGATTTCGCCTGTAACTACAACGACTCCGCCCCCAGACAACCGCAAAGTCGATGTCATCAGGCATTACACCTTGAACAATCTTTGTAACATACTCGTCGTCTGCCGAACTCCATATACCAATTGTAAAATGTTTTGATACGTTGGCAAGGAATGTTCTTAGATGAGGACGTTCGTAAACAAAATACTTGTCAAATTTGAAATTGTATGGTCTGTCCAACTCATGTTGAGTTGCATGAATTAGGGTTTCATCTAAATCAAAAACGACAAGTTTATCCGATTTTTCAGCCATAATCAATTATCACGAACAGAGATTTCTCCTTTTACTTAGCCCACAAACGGGGATCAATCACTAAAGCCTTCTCGTCTATAACCCGGATGTTTTGGTAGTCAACATGAGCTGTATGAAGCAAGTAGTTGACCCCGGATGGCATCACTGAGGAGGGTACGCCAAGGGCCAGTACGTCAGGCTGGGTTAGCCATTCCCCTAAAATAGTTTGGCTTTTGGCATAGCTGTTCTCACTCCAGTAGGGAGGCAGTTGGTCAGCCGCTAAAACCCGACGGCTATGATCCGGTATCTCCAGACTGAAGAGTCGATAAGCAGGCAAGTGGGCATAAGGTACTTGTGGCATGTGTACCAGAATTTCTACCAGTGCCAGGGCAGGATGCTCAGCAGTGTAAAGTAAGCTTACGCCCGGTGGGTTCCAGCGCCCACCATTTAACCAACTGCCCATTGTATCTAAAGGACGGTCAGCATATTTCTGCCGTACAACTCGGTAAACCAGTGCCATCCTTAACCAAAAATGCCGTGATCAATGCGGCCCAACACCCGGTCTACCAAGGTGTATCCAGTAACTGTGTCCAGTGTTTGCAGGGGTGTTTGATACTCCAGTTCCCGCAATGGAGAACGGAGCCAGCCTAAGACAGTAATTGTTTGGCCATCGAACGTATCTAAGGCGTGCTGAAGTAGATTTTCCAATAGAGAAAGGCGTTCAGAGGCATCCTGGCTGATGCGCTGCTGAGTCTTTAAGCGATGAAAGTAGGAGGGCGACAAACCAATGGCTGCGCTTATCTCCTTGTCGGTTAAGCCAATCAGAGCCGCTACCCGGTCGGCTTCTGCCCGGAGTATACCCCGTCGGCTACGGCTGATGATTTCCTGTTCGGAAAAGGGGCCAATAAGGTGAGGAGCGGAAGACTGAAATGGTGTTGCAAGAGCCATAAAAGTGAACTTTTACACTAAGTTAACTATATAAGTTCACTTCATCAAATTTCGCTGACTGCCATTAATACACTTTGATAGTGCTCATCCAATTTAGTTATTGCCAAGTACTGATTGTGCCAGCATGTAGATTCTGAATACCATTTTGGAAGATTACTGAAGTGCGTGGTCAATTACAACCTGCTCTATAGCCCTCCGCGCCCGCAAAGCCAGTTAGCCGATGCTCAGGCTCTGGTGTTCCTGTGTACCAACGGCGTTCGCAGTCGCATTGCCGCTAAAGACGTCCTGCGTCAGCCTGAACTCCAGCAAAAAACGATATTTCATCTGAAGGGTGGGATTGTGGAAGACGAAGGATAGGCTGAACGCATACCTGTTACTTTCGGCTGTACCAATTTTAACCCGCTTCAGGCAAGTATCAGACTTACCGGCTTACCTTTAGACTAGGCGCACCAGCTTAGTCAACGGAAACAGCATGCGCGTTCAGTTGATACTTCAACCGTATGAAAACGCTTTTCGCTGTACTTTGGGGACTGCTTATCGCCACCCTCGCGCCCGGGCAGACACCCCTCAGCACCCTGACCGGACGGGTACTGGACGCTAAAACCCAGCAGCCGCTCCCCTTTGCTACCGTTTACCTCAATAACACCACCCGAGGCACAACCGCTGATGAAAACGGCACCTACCGCCTGCTGAATGTGCCCGTAGGTTCGGTTGAACTGGTTGGTTCTGCAGTGGGCTATACCGCCCTGCGCCAACCCATACGATTGACTGATAGCCGCCCCCGCACGGTCGATATTCGGCTACAGGTTGCCGATAATGCCCTGGCCGCCGTAACGGTCAAGGCCAAACACAGCCCGGCCTGGGCACGGCAGTTCCGCACTTTTAGCCGGGAACTTCTCGGCAACCGCCCTATAGCCCGGCAGTGCCAGATTCAGAACGGGAACAGCCTGTCTTTTACTGAAGAAAAGGGGCATTTCCGGGCGCAGTCAGCCGAGCCGCTGATCATCGAAAACAGGGCACTGGGTTATCGTCTGGCCTACACGCTGCTCTATTTTGACCTCTATCAGGGCCAGATGCACTTTGCCGGTACCACCCAGTTTGAGGAACTCAAACCGACCGACGCCCGTCAGCTGGCGCAGTGGCAGGCCAACCGGCTGAAAGTTTACAAGGGCTCGCTGCATCACCTGCTGGCCAGTCTGGTAGCGGGTACGCATGAGCAGGAAGGCTTTCTGGTCTACCGGACACCCCTGTCGTTAAATCCCGGTACGACGACCCTGCCGCTGGTACGTACTACCGAACGTCAGCTTGTTGGTGCCGAGCAGGCTAAAGCGTTATTCAAGCCCGGCGAATTGGCCTTCGAGCGTCGTCTGGTCAGCAGCCAACCCCTCGAAGTGTATTACAACCGGGTCTACGCCGGTAACTCGCCCTACCGCGATTCGCCTTATGCCTATTCGATGTTACTGTTGCCCAATCAGGCGTTTGACTTAACCACCGATGGCTGGATTACGCAGGGCAACGGCCTGGATGTGCGCGGCTATTTAGGCGATGACCGGCTGGCGACCCAGTTGCCCGCCGACTGGACCCCTGCCGACAAAGAAACGCTCACGGCGCTGGTCATCACCTCGGGGCGTGCCCTGCGGGCGGATGCCGGGCAGGATTCAGTTGTAGCGGAATACAAACGTCAGGCTTCCCGTAGTGCGCCGATTGTGTTTGTGCATACCGACAAGTCGTTTTACACCACCGGCGATCAGCTCTGGTTCAGTGCCTACGTCCTTGATCCGGCCCGTCATTTACCCGTTGCCGGGCGTCAGGGCACTACGCTGCAAATCGAGCTTCGGGCACCGGGCGGGCAGTCCGTCCTGCATCAGTGGCTTCGGCTGAACGACGGGCGGGCAGCGGGTACTTTCCGTATCACCGACACCCTGCTGGCTGGTACCTATCGGCTGCGGGCGTATACCACCACAGACTCCGCCACTACCCGGCCTGCCTTTGAGTATGCCTTTCCGGTGTATAACATCCGGCTATCCGGGATGCCTGCGTCGGCTGGTCAGTCTAAAACAGTGGAATCTGCCCATGCCCAACCGTTACCAGCTTCCCCCGCAGCCCCCGTTGATGTCCAGTTTTTGCCCGAAGGTGGACGCTGGCTGGCGGGTGTACCGGGCAAACTGGGCATTAAAGCAATACAAGCTACGGGTCATGGCCGAGCGACGAGCGGACGTATCCTTGATCAGACGGGCAAAGAGATCACCCTTTTTGCGACCAATGCCCTGGGTATCGGCCATGTCGCCTTCACGCCCGAAGCCGGTCAGACGTATGCAGCTCTTCTGGATTCGCAACAGGGTGTCGATGCCCAATCCATTGCCCTGCCCCCGGTTGAAGCTGAAGGGTGGGCACTCTCGGCAGATGCCTACTCCGACAGCAGTCGGCTGACCGTGACCGTGCGGGCAGTAGGCCACGATCAGCCGGTATACGTTACGCTGGTATCCCGCGACCAACTGGTGTATCATCAGAAATGGCAGTTAACCAAAGGCGAAGCCCAGTTTGCCCTCTCGACCGCTACACTGCCGCCGGGCGTGTGCCAGCTGACGCTATGGGACTATACCGGCAAGCCCCGCGCCGAACGCCTGGTGTTTGTGCCGGATCGGGTCAGTCCGGTACAAATGCGGATTATCATGGCTAAGCCCCGCTACGCCCCGCGCGAAACGGTGGCCATTAGTTTCCAGCTGCGCGATGCCGACCGATACCCCGTAGCGGCCTTCTGGTCAGCGGCTGTGACCGATGCCGATCAACTGCCGGAGGATACGGCCCGGACTGATCTACGCACCCATCTGCTACTGACCGGTGGCCTGCGTGGTCCGGTAGAATCACCGTCGTACTACCTGGAATCGGGTAAGTTAGGGGCCATTGATAATCTGTTGCTCACGCAGGGCTGGCGTCGGCTGGCTATGCCCTCCCCGGCCGATTCGGTGGGTGGCTGGGCTATCGGCGGTCAGGTTCGTAACCGCAAGGGGCGTCCGATGGCCAATGCACCCGTAACACTTTCGCTACAGCAGGGTAGTCAGCGGATGCTCCGCACCTTACTTACCAATGCGCAGGGACGGTTTCGGCTGACGGGACTTATGATTGACGATACCGTACAGGTGCGGGCCCTCACACCGGGTACGACAGACGCCGTTGCCACCCTTGATGCACCGGGCGCATTAGGTAAAGCACCCGCGCTTCCGGCTCCTGACTGGCAATCGCTGGCGAGTTCGCTGACGGCTGCCCGCGACCGACAACTGGCCCATCCGGCTTTTTACCGCGACTCATCGGCCCGGCAATTAGCGGAGGTGGTCGTGCGGGCAGCGAAACCAACCGCCGAGCGCCCACTGGATGTACAGCGGGCCAGCATACATGGACAGGCCGATGGGGTATTTGTACCCGAACATCCTGAGCAATACACAGATGTAGCTACTATGTTTCGACAGATACCTGGCATGAGTCAGTTAGTTGGGCGTAACTTTTCCAGTTTTGGTGATAATTCTCCGCTGTATTTACTTGATGGCGTAGAGGCCGACTATGCTACAGTATTTTTGTCTCTCAACGTGGCGGAAATAAGTCGAGTTGAACTACTGAAAAACGCAGGTGCGACCGGAATCTACGGTGTTCGTGCCGCCAATGGGGTTATTGCTATTTTCACGAAAAAGGAAAATAAAAAACAATTATCCGCACCTATCGGCCCGGCCACCATCATGCAGGGCTTTGTTGCACCGCGTGAGTTTTACGTGCCGCGCTATGACCTGCCGGACCTGCTGCCAAACGCCGACAAACGGGATGTGCTGTACTGGAAAGCATTGGGACAAAGCGACTCAAACGGGCTGTCTACCCTGCTGTTTCCACTCAGCGACACCGCTAAGGTAGTCCGGTTGGTTATCCAGGGAGTAACCACGGAAGGCATGCCCATCTTTTACACCTGGGTGTTGCCCGTCCGGTAGCGGTAACTGGCTAAAATGATGCTATAGCCTTCCTCTATGTTACAATGACGAAGTTGGGCTTGGCCTGGCTTTTCTCGTCATGCGGCAGGTAGATCTGCATGATCTCGTGCACACTAACGCGAATCATCTGCGACAACTGATTCAGGGGCAGGTCGTTACGCTCCACACCAAAGGGGTCTTCGATCTCTTCCCCAATCATCTCCAGACCGACCATGATGTACGACATAATCAGGGTAGCAGGAATGGTGAGGTAGCCGTACGCGTCGATGACCGTGAAGGGGATAATCATCAGGTACATAATGATAAACAGCTTGATAAACAGACTGTACGAAAATGGAATGGGTGTACTCTTTATCCGCTCACAAATGCCGCAAACGTCCATCAACGTCTGCAACGGCGGGTTCAGACCAATATGCTGCGCATCGGTCAGGCGGCCATCCCGGTACAACTGTTCGGTGCGGATACGCAGTTGGCTGGCAACGCCCGACGGCAGGTGTTCGTAATGCAGCAGATCCTGCTTCTCCCCCGCTTCGGTTTCATCCAGTTCATCGAGTGAGTGAGTGGCCCGCAGTTGATTTTTCAGCGCGAACGGAAAATTCGAGATGGCTTTAGCAAAGAACTGCCGGTTAAGACGGTCGTCATCCGGCAGCATAGCATTATAAAGGATGGCCAGATTCCGGGACGTATTAATCAGCGTGCCCCACGCAATCCGGCCGTTATAAAACCGGTCATAGGCTGTGTTAGTCCGAAACAGTAAGAGCAAACTGAGCAGAATTCCCAGTGCCTGCATGAACGACGCCGGGGTGTCTTTCAGCCGCAGATCCATATAATTCAACTCGACGAACGTGACAGCGACGACGTAAATGGCCACAACACCGAGCCGTCTGATCAATGCTCTGGCGGTACTGCCGGTGTGAAAATGCCAGATAGCCTGTATCCATTCCGACTTCTTGTAGACAATCATTGGTAGTGCGGTAATTGTCTCTACCTAACCATATGCGGGGCGGGTTGTTGGCTGTCCCCTACTGATTTACGCTGTTTAAATCGCCAGATAACCGGTAAAAACCCGTTTTGCCGGGCCAATCAGGTAGACGTTTGCGAAGGAGCCGTCGGGCCGGGCCTCGAACGAAACGCGCAGATTCCCGCCCAGCGTCTGAATAAAAACCGGATCGGGCATCTGCAACTGCCGGTGTGCCACTAAAGCCGCAGCCGTCACGCCCGTACCGCAGGAGTAGGTTTCGTCTTCTACTCCCCGTTCGTAAGTACGCACAAACAGCGTATTATCGTCCAGCACCTGCGTAAAATTAACGTTGGTGCCCCCCGGCTGAAACGCGTCCGCATACCGGATTGCGCGACCTTCGCCCACAATATCGAGCGTCGTCAAATCGTCGGAGAAGCTCACCACATGGGGCGAACCGGTATTCAGGAAATGGTAGGCAGCGTGCTGTGCTTCGCCACTAACCTCGCCCATTTTAAGAAAAATGTCTTCTTCGCATACCACAGCCACGTGTTCGCCATCGACAGCCCGGAAGCGCGTTTCGCTCTCGAACAGGCCCAGGTCGTGCGCAAACCGGACAATACACCGCCCGCCATTGCCGCACATACTGCCCTCGGCCCCGTCGGCATTAAAGTAGATCATCCGAAAGTCATACTCCGGATCATTACGCAGTAGAATCAAGCCGTCGGCTCCAATGCCAAACCGGCGATGACAAAGCTGAGCTACCAGTGCCTGATTACACGCCGGAAACTGTTCGTCCCGGTCGTCAATGAGGATAAAGTCGTTGCCGGTACCCTGGTATTTGAAGAAATTCATAGCTGTATCTGCTTTGGTGACCCAGCCGTCAGTTTACCACACCACTGGGTATATAAAAAAAGCCACCCTTGCGGGCAGCTTTCTCCATTTATGCATTCAACAACGCTTAAGCTGCTGCTTCCGTTGCTTTAGGCGCTTTTACTTTTACTACTTTGCGCTCTTTCACACGGGCAGCTTTACCCTGACGACCACGGAGGTAGAACAACCGGGCACGACGGACTTTACCGAAGCGGGTTACTTCAATTTTTTCGATGTTGGGCGATAAGATCGGAAAGATACGCTCTACACCAACACCGTTGGATATCTTACGAACCGTAAAGGTTTCGCCGTTGGTGTTCGGGTTCCGGCGCTGAATAACCGTGCCTTGGAATACCTGAACGCGTTCTTTGTTACCCTCGCGGATTTTTACGTGTACGTTTACCGTATCACCAGCCCCAAAAACCGGCATATCTGCCCGGCGCTGGGCGTTGTCTGTTTCTACTAACTTAATAAAATCAACCATGACTTTGACTCGTCGGATTTGTGAGTGGCTCTTGAGCGGCTTGGGCACCCCAGGCGTCGAAAGAGCCGCAAAGGTAATTATTTTTTCCGGCTGATGAAAATTCAGGTCCATTAAATCACGGAACGTCATGGGGAAATTGGATGCTTAACCGGATTTTACCTAATTCGTCGTTTCGTCACCAGATAATACCCCATGAAGATTCTTAACGTCGATCAGATTCGCACGCTCGACCAATATACCATTGAACACGAACCCATTGCCCCCCTCAACCTGATGGAGCGGGCGGCACTGGCTTTCACCAACTGGTTCGCCAACCGGTTTCCCCCTACGCAGGCCGTGAAAGTATTCTGCGGACTGGGCAACAACGGGGGCGACGGCCTGGCCATTGCCCGCTTACTGCTGGAACGCGACTATACCGTTGAGGTGATTGTGGTTCGGTACGCCCCGCGCGAATCGGACGATTTCATGCACAACCATCGTCGGCTCAAACTGATTGTGGAGCCGATTTATCTGGAAAATGAACGGGATTTGCCTCCGCTGCGCCATACCGATGTACTGATCGACGCTATTTTTGGTTCGGGACTCACCCGCCCCGCCGATGGTCTGGTTAAATCCGTCATTGAAGCCATTAACCGGGCACCGGCCACCGTAGTCTCCGTCGATATTGCCAGTGGGCTTTACACCGACCACGCCAATGAACCCGACAGCGCAGCCATCGAACCTGATTATACCATTACGTTTCAGTTACCCAAACTGGGCCTGCTGCTGCCCCGGAACGGACAATACGTGGGCGAATGGCATACGGTAGATATTGGGCTGAACAAACGTTTTATTGACAACGCACCAACGCCCTTTTACTACACAACTCCCGACGAAGCCCGGCTGCTGCTCCGGCCGCGCAACCGGTTTTCAAACAAGGGAACGTTTGGTCATGCGCTGTTACTGGCGGGCAGCTACGGCAAAATCGGCGCGGCTGTGCTGTCGGCGCGGGCCTGCCTGCGGTCGGGCGTTGGGCTGTTAACGGTGCAGACACCCCGTTGCGGCTATCCGATTCTGCAAATGGCGGTTCCCGAAGCGATGTGCCGCCCCGACGAAAACGACCACGTCCTGACGGGCCATGCTGAAGTGGACGGCCCCGAACCGGGTGCTTACTCCGCCGTTGGTGTCGGCCCGGGCATTGGTACGTCCGCCGAAACGCTGAGTATGCTCAGTAACCTGATCAGCAATGTAGGAAAGCCAATGGTGATTGATGCCGATGCACTGAACCTGCTGGCAACAAACCGGCATCTGCTCGGCAAACTACCCGGGCACAGCATCCTGACTCCCCATCCCAAAGAGTTTGAGCGGCTCACGCAGCCCTGGGATAACGACTACCAGAAACTTGACCTGCTCCGTGACTTTGCCAAAAACTACGGCGTTGTTGTGGTGCTTAAGGGTGCGCATACCGCTGTTGCCACGCCCGAAGGCGATGTTCACTTCAATGCAACGGGCAACCCCGGCCTCAGCACCGGCGGTACCGGCGATGTGCTGACGGGTGTGCTGACGGCCCTGCTGGCTCAG
Organism: uncultured Cytophagales bacterium; assembly: GCA_964251665.1. Classification (GTDB taxonomy): domain Bacteria; phylum Bacteroidota; class Bacteroidia; order Cytophagales; family Spirosomataceae; genus JBBQLG01. The sequence goes on along the minus strand of CAXUKO010000006.1, from coordinate 215,127 downwards.
GGTTATGACCCGGTTGAAGCGGCTGTGCTGGGCGTGTACGCGCATGGGTTAGCGGGCGACCGGGTGGCCGAACAGCGGAGTCAGACGGGGATGACCGCATCGGATGTGGTTGATGCCTTGCGCTGGGATTAAACCGGATTATGTAGAATTCAGGCGCATAAGTGTGGAAATTTCTCCTCACTTCCACACCCATCCGCTGAACAGCGGGCTGCCTGAGACAACCATTTACTAAAGAGTATTTCCCGTAGCTATGGGCTGACTGCCGTTCACTCACTTGATTGCCCGCTGGTAAGGAGCCTACCCAAATTTGGGTCATTACGGCATCAAGTTTGTAAATGGTTTGTCTAAAGAAGCAGTTACGCTATGGGAAATTATGCACAAAAAGATTGGCGGATGGCACGGCCATCCCGTCGGGCGAAACTAACCGTTGATCCGTCGACGGCAATGGGTGGCGTTACGGTAGCGTTGTTTTCGTACATACTGTACCACTTCATTTATCCCCTCATTGCGAAAGGACTGCTGTTCTAAGCTATTCCAACCGACCATACGAAAAGGGGGCTCAGTCATTGACTGAGCCCCCTTTTCCTTTACACCACAGCGTTGTTAGTTTTAGCGCATTAGCTGGTAGGTGACAAATGCCGCTCCGTAAGCCAGCAGCATCATATACGCCAATTGTAAGGCTGGCCACTGCCAGTGCCGGGTTTCGCGGTACGTAGTTGCCAGTGTACTCATACACATCATGGCAAAGACATAAAAAACCATCAGCGACCAAGCCAGGGCCGGGGTATACATCGGTCCGCCGGTATCAGGGTTTCGTTCGGCCAGCAGCCGCTCCCGAATGGTCGACCCATCCTCGGCATCACTGGCACCGATGCTGTAAATAGTAGCCATGGTGCCCACAAATACCTCGCGGGCCGCGAATGAACTGAGTAGCGCAATACCGATTTTCCAGTCGTACCCCAGTGGTTTGATAGCTGGCTCGATAAAATGCCCAAAATGACCGGCATACGACTTTTCGAGCCGTTGGGCCGCTACCTGATTCTCCAGTTCGGGGCTACCGGCGGGTTGATTTTTATAGGTCTGCCGCACATGCGCTTCGGCCTGTTCCATTTGCTGACCGGGACCGTAACTGGACAGTACCCACAGAATAATGGAGATCGCCAGAATGACCCGCCCGGCTTCCCAGACGAACGAACGAACGCTTTCCAGGACGGTCAAGCCTACGTGCTTCCAGCGGGGAAGTTTAAACGTCGGCAATTCCATGATAAAGAAGCCGCGCTCTTTGGTTTTTAGTACCAGTTTCAGTAACCACGCGCTCACCAAAGCCGATACCAGCCCGAGCAGATACAGGCTCATCAGGGCCAGCCCTTTCAGGCTAAAGACACCAAACACGTGCCCGTCGGGCACCACTAACGCAATCAGAATGGTGTAGATGGGCAGCCGGGCTGAACAACTCATTAACGGCGTTACCAGAATGGTAATCAGCCGGTCACGCCGGGTACCAATGCTCCGCGTCGCCATGATCGCGGGTACAGCACAGGCCACACTCGAAATCAACGGGACAACACTCCGGCCGTTCAGCCCGAATTTGCGCATAATGCGGTCCATAATAATCATGACCCGCGACATATAGCCCGATTCTTCGAGTATGGAAACCAGCAGAAACAGAAAAGCGATTTGTGGGATGAAGACCAGAATACCGCCAATGCCCGTCAGCACGCCATCCGTCAGCAGATTGGTCAAAGGCCCTTCGGGTAACTGCTCTTTCAGGTTGCCATTCAGCCAGGCGACCCCGTTATCAATGGCATCCATAAACGGTTGCGCCCAGGCGAAAATAGCCTGGAACAACAGTAACAGCACAACACCAAAAATGACATATCCCCAGACGGGATGCAACAGAAACCGGTCGAGCCGCTGACTCCAGGTTGGCTGGTCGAGGGGCCGACTATCTACCACGGCATCGGATACTACAGGAGCGATTAGCTCGTACCGCCGGATGGTTTCGCGGGCCTGAAACTGAGCTTCGCTGAAGTGATAGCGGTCGATCAACTCATCCAGTCCTTCCCGTTGCGGGCGGTTCAGGAACGAGAAACCATCGTGCTGAATGACGTACTGTAAGGCTAAGTAGTTGTTCTCAAGCCCGTATTGCGTGCGGGTATCGGCAATCAGTTCCGGCTCATCGGTAGCCGGGTCGAAGAACAGATTGCCGGCGATGACCGGCTCATGCCATTGGGAGACGATGGCTTTCTTCAAGTTGGGTATCCCTTCGCCAGTACGGGCGTTAATGCGCACAACCGGCACGCCCAGCCGCATGGCCAGCTTAACCGCGTTGATTTCCTGATGCTGCTGTTTGGCCACATCGAGCATATTCAGGGCCAGCACCATGGGTAACTGTAAATCGGCAATCTGGGTAAACAGCAGCAGGTTCCGGCGCAGGTTTGACGCATCAATGACTACCACCACAACATCCGGGTAGTCGGGATGCGACGGATTGGCCAGAATATCGGTGACGAGTTGTTCGTCTAACGACTTGGGGTAGATGGAATAAACGCCCGGCAGGTCAACAACAACAGCTTCGGTATCGGTATCGAGGAGGCTTACGCCCGATTTCTTGTCGACAGTAACGCCGGGAAAGTTACCGGTTTTCTGACGCAGACCGGTCAGTTCATTGAAGAGCGATGATTTTCCGGCGTTGGGGTTGCCAACGAGGGCAACTATTGGAGACGATTTCAAGGGTATTCACTGAGAAAAACGAAGACAAAAAAGGCATCAACCGTTTTTACTCCACCATGATCGTAGCAGCTTCTGCCTTACGCATGGAGAGGCAGTAGCCCGATACGTTAAGGCAGATCGGATCACCAAGGGGTGCTTTGCAGTGCAGACAGATCTCGGCACCGGGCAGGCAACCCATTTCAAGCAACTTAAGCGACATCCACTGGTCATTGAACGACTTGATTGTCGCCTTCTCGCCAATTTTCAGGTCTGCAACGCTACGATTACTCATTTCAGTAGGCCGATGGGACGACCGTTTATTTAGATTTATTACAAACAGAACGCAAGTTTACATCGCAAAGTTTACTTGTGCAAGAATATCTGGACTGTTTGAGCTATCAATTTCGCAGGGTTTAAAACGACGTGAGCGAGGAAGAACTCTCATCACGCAGAGGAACGAAGAATATTAGCCGCTGTGTAGCTAATATCTTTTATTCCTCCGCATGACGAGAAGTACGTCTTTATCCTTTCTTTCGGTATGTAGTATGTTGATTATCAATCAGTTAATTAATAAGCCATCTCCGTCTTGAACTCCGACGTCTGATGAAATTTAATATCGGGGTTGTTCTCGCGGTTCATCCGCAGCATCCAGGGTGAATCAGCCAGGAAAACGGCGTTCCCATCCTTATCGTACGCAATCTGGTTACCTTTGAGCCGGATAAATTCGTTGAGTTTTTTCTTATCATCGGCCGTGATCCAGCAGGCACGCTGCGTAGTCATCGGCACCCAGCGGCACTTCGCACCGTATTCGTTCTCCAAACGATACTGAATAACCTCGAACTGCAGTTCACCCACCGTCCCGACGATTTTACGATTCCCCAGTTCGAGCGTGAACAACTGGGCTACCCCTTCATCGGTCAACTGCTGAATGCCTTTCTCCAACTGCTTCGATTTCATTGGGTCGAGGTTCACCAGTTCCTTGAAAATCTCGGGAGAGAAACTCGGAATACCCTGAAACTGCAGTTCTTCGCCTTCGGTGAGCGTATCGCCAATTTTAAACGTGCCGGTATCGTACAAACCGATTACATCACCGGGGAATCCCTCGTTGACAACCTCTTTGGCATCGGCCATAAAACTGAACGGCGACGCAAAGCGCACATCTTTATCGAGCCGGGTATGATGGTAAAATTTGTTGCGCTCGAACGTACCCGAACAGACGCGCAAAAACGCAATCCGGTCGCGGTGACGCGGGTCCAGGTTGGCGTGAATTTTAAAGACGAAGCCGCTGAAGTTCTTCTCATCCGGGTTGACAAGACGGGTGGACGTTGGGCGGCTGATGGGCTCTGGCGAAATGGCGCAGAACGTATCCAGCAACTCTTTCACGCCGAAATTATTCACCGCCGAACCGAAGAACACCGGTGCTACCTGACCTGATCGGTACGTTTCCCGGTCAAAGGGGTCGTACACGCCTTCGATGAGTTCAACATCCTCGCGGAGTTGGGCCGCATCACGGGCACCGAGCTTCTGATCGAGCGTTGGATCATCGAGGTCGATGGTCATAACGTCGTTCTCGATGCGTGTTTTGTTGATTTTAAAGAAATATAATTTTTTCTCGTAGAGGCTGTAAACACCTTTGAAATCCGCCCCCATGTTAACGGGCCAGGTCAGCGGGCGGACGCGAATGTTGAGCTTCTCTTCGAGTTCATCAAGCAGATCGAACGGGTTCTTGCCCTCCCGGTCCATCTTATTCACGAAAATGATCACGGGGGAATCGCGCATGCGGCAAACCTCCATCAGTTTCTCGGTTTGCTCCTCCACGCCCTTCACACAATCGATTACCAGAATCACGCTGTCAACGGCGGTCAATGTACGGTAGGTGTCTTCAGCGAAGTCTTTGTGACCCGGCGTATCGAGAATATTAATCTTTTTATCGTCGTAGTTGAACGTCATCACCGACGTGGCTACCGAGATACCGCGTTGTTTCTCGATCTCCATGAAGTCGGAGGTGGCGGTCTTTTTAATCTTGTTGGACTTCACAGCCCCGGCCGTTTGAATGGCCCCACCGAACAGCAAGAGCTTTTCGGTCAGCGTGGTTTTGCCAGCATCCGGGTGACTAATAATGGCAAACGTCCGGCGTTTACCGATTTCTTCCTGTATGGTCATTGTAGTATTTTCCTAAGAAATAAACCCGAAACGGGCCGAAAAAGTGCTCTTACTATCGTGATGTCGGTTTTGAGAAACCGACATCACATTCTCACTTTGTACTCGCCGTTACGGCACCCGAACCGGCCGGGGCAATCTTCACCTTCAGGCCAAAATCTTTTCCTTTCGAGACGTCTTTCAGGGTAATGGTCTCCTGTTTTGGCCCCATCCAGGTCGACAGCATAGCCGTGGTAGCCGGTTTGCCGTATCGCTGATTGAAGTAGTCCGTCAGGTCTTTCTGGTACGCATCAACGGATTGCCGGGTGTTCAGGTACAGATCGACGTCGATAGCCGACACGATTCCGCTCTTTTGATAGTACAGAAAATCGGCGGATTCGAGGTTCGGAAACTCCACTGTATAGCCCACATGGCTGGCATCCTGCTCAAAAGGTTTGTCTTTTTCGGTGGCAGCTACCGTCGTCATGGGATCGCCTAAACTAATGCCCCGCCAGTGACCGGTTTGGGTAAGGCCGAGCGAAGTCAACCGCTCGGTCAGGGTAACGGGCCGGGCAACGGTTTCCGGGCTGTCCAGCTGCGACGCTGCGGTCGAATCGGCGGTGGCTGCCGTTTGTGACTTACTCCGGCAGGCGGCTCCGGTCAATAATAAGGCGAGGTAAAGCAGTACGTAACGGTACGTAGTCATAACAGGATGAACAGACTGTGGTTGATCACGCAAATTTAGCGAAGTGTTGGCGGAGCAGCGACGGAAAATCTGAAATAGCCAGAATAGCCGCTACAATGTCGGCATGGGTGTCGGGCTTATAAAACGCATCGACCACATCCTGCACCGTAATCTCATAGGCCGATGACCTGACTAACTCAATGGAGTCGCCCGGCTGAAGTACACCCGGCTCAACCACCCGAAAATAAATACCGTGCCGACGGGCTTTTTTAAACAGCGTCACCATGGCCGCATCGCCAAACCGCACGCCGAGTTTGGCACACGGAAACCGGGGCTGCGTAATACGCAGGATGGCACTTCCCATCCGAAATTCGTCGCCGATACGTACCTCCGCGTCAAGCAGCCCCCCGGTAGTCAGGTTCTCCCCGAAGTTGGCGGATTCAAATGCGTAATCGGGCAGGATGGTACGCCAATAGGCATAATGTTCACTGGCATAGGCGTATACGGCCTTGTCGATTCCGCCATGAAACCGCAGGTCGGCCTGCCCGTCGCCCTCGATACCCAGCGGCTGCACCCGGACGGGGGCCGTAGTCGGATCTTTAAAAATACCGGTCAGTACGGGTTTTCCCTGCCAGACAACTTCCTTCGGCTGGCCGAGGTTAACGGATTGAATGATCATGATGGTGGATTGAGTACAGACCGGCCTACAGCCCCTGTGTCAGGTTAAAAAAGAAGCCCCGCTGCCCTTCGCGGTTGATAGATCCGCTGAAACGCATGATGAGATTGTACGACAACGATACGTCGAGACTCAGGCCGCTGCCTACCAGCCACCGGTTGGCCCGCATACTGTCGTATCGTTCGGCAACCGTACTGCTCACGTAGCCAACATCGCCAAAAGCCGTCAGGTAGGCCGCAATGGGCAGCGTGTTGAACTGCCGAACGTGCATCCACCGCAGTTGCTTGACCGTATTGAAGAGTTGATACTTGACACTGTTTTTGAAGAGTCCGTAGCGCTGGCCATCAATTACGTACAATTCATACCCCCGCACCAGGTCCTGCCCGTAGCCTAAGCCGCGCAGGTTGTAATACGGAATCCGGGTTGGGAGCGCCACGCGTCCGCGCAGGCTGTTGTTGGCGTAAAACTTACCGCCCAATGGCCAGAACCGGGTAATGCCAGCCGTTACTTCGGTTACGTGCAGATCGTCGGTGGGCAGCAAACCGAGCTGGGTTATGCCCATTCCAAACAGCACACCCTGTAACGGATAGGCAACGTTATCGCGCCGGTCGTAACTGAAACCGTACGAAAGCTGAAAATAGCTCTGACGGTTTCGGCCACCCAGGAAATAATCGGGGTTAAGCTGGGCGATAGAGTCCGCGATCTGTGTGTGGTTGTACCGCAGTTCGAGACTGTGGAACTTATAAAAACCATCGCGCCGGGTCAGGCCCACCCCCGTTGAAAATCGTTCGCGTACCTCGCTGTTTCCGGTACTGTACACCCATTTATCAAACAGTGTCCGGTAGGGGACTTCGCGATTGGTAGTTTCGCTGATGTCGAAGCGCAGGCCGATCCGCTGCGCCCGGTCGATATACGGCCGGGAATAGGCAAACAGCAGACGCCGGGTGAATCCCAGTTGGAAAATGGCTGTTAGTTTGTCGTTACGGCCGGTGATGTTCTTATAATCCAGTCGGGCACCGTATACCGTCCGGCTCAGGTCATGGTGGCGGTCATACCACCACTCGTTGAAATTGCGGTCGGCGAGTTCAAAAACCAGTACGGGAAATACGTACCAGCGCTCTTTCATCGTCACCACAATATCCACCGACTGAACTAAAACGCCACTTAGGGAATCGGATACCGTACCGGAAAGGGTATCTGCTGCAGGCGCGTTGGAAACGGCAACGTCGACCGTTACAAACAGGTTGGTATTGGAGATTTTGCGCTGATCCCAGGCCAGTTTACCGGGCATATCGGCCGCCCGAACGGTATCACCGGTATGCAGGGCCATTTCCCGCAGAATAATCTGATCGCGGGTACGGATATTCCCCGCCAGCACCACCGACCGGACCACCACAAACAGCGGCCCCTCGGGTTTAGCGACCTCAATCCGGGCCAGTAACGCCTGCGTCGAATCCGACCGTATGGTATCGGCCACCGGTGTGGCTGCCTGCACCGAAGCGGCCAGCCGGGGCAGAAAAAGCAGCAAAAGGAGTAGGAAGCGCACCGGTCCGGTCGAAAGTTTACTCAAATATAACTACTCGGCAGCAGCTTCGCCAACGGGAGCAGCATTCGTCTGAGTTAACTGCCCGTTTACAGCGCCGTTCGCATCTGCTGCGCCATCGACCTGCCGTTTAGCGGGCTTTTTCCGACGCTTCTTTTTGCGCACTTCCCCCTGCGGAGCTGAATCGGGTGCGGGCGTTGCAGACAAACGGGTATCCTTATCCGGCGCATCAGCAACCGGCTGACTTTCCGGCCGGGGCTGCCGTTCGCCCTGTGGACGGGCAGGCCGCGAATCAGCCGGACGTCCCTCGCGCCGGGGTTGACCATTACCCGACTGACCATTGCGCCCGGACCGGTCATCCCGCCGACCTCCGCCCGACCGGCTGTCATTACCTCCGCCGGGTTTCTTCCGTTTGGCACCCAAACCACTAAAGCGTTTGGGGTCAAAATCGGGGGCAGCGCCCAACCCGAGTTCTTCGGTAATGGAGCGTTTTTCGAGCTGCCGTTCCAGCAGCCGTTCAATCTTCAGGATACGATCCTGGTCCTGATCGGAAATAAACGTGATTGCCGTTCCCGTCGTGTCGGCGCGGGCGGTGCGGCCAATGCGGTGAACGTAGTCTTCCGCATCGCGCGGAATGTCGTAGTTGACGACGTGGCTCAGGTTATCAATGTCGATCCCACGCGACAAGACGTCGGTGGCGACCAGAATGGAAAACTGCTTGTTTTTGAAACCGCGCAGAATGGCTTCCCGCTCGTCCTGCTCACTATCCGAGGAGATGCCTTTGGCCGCAAAGCCAAGCCGGACCAGTTCACGCACAATCCGGCTGATCTCGGACTTGTGGGAAGTGAACAACACCATACTCGTCGCGTTGGTCTGCTGCATCAAATGTGCCAGCAGGGGCAGTTTCTGGCGGTCATAGGCCATGTAAAACTGCTGATCGATCTTCTCGGCGGGTTTTGATACGGCCAGCGTAATTTCGGCCGGTTCCTGCAAAATCTGCTGGGCAAAGTTGCGGATCTTATTGGGCATTGTAGCTGAAAACATCAGCGTCTGCCGTTTAGCCGGAATTTGCCGGACGATATTCAGAATATCATCGGAAAATCCCATATCGAGCATCTTGTCGGCTTCATCGAGTACCAGGTAGTCGAGTTTATCGAACTTTACATAGCCCAGCTGCATATGAGCCATCAACCGACCCGGCGTGGCAATGATGATGTCGGCCCCGTCGGTGAGGGCGCGTCGCTGCTGATCCCAGTTCTCGCCCTTGCCACCGCCGTAGATGGCGATGCTGGTGGCGGTAACAAAGTAACCGAACCCTTCGACCTGATCGTCGATCTGCTTGGCCAGTTCGCGGGTGGGTACCAGAATGAGTGTGCTGGTGTGGTCGTTGCCACCATGCGAAATCCGGTCTAAGAGCGGAATGAGGTAGGCAGCCGTTTTACCCGTACCGGTCTGGGCACAGGCAATCAGATCTTTACCGGCTAAAATTACGGGGATGGCCTGTTCCTGAATGGGGGTGGCCTGTTGGTAGTTCATGGCGTCCACGCCGGCCAACAGGTCGTCGTGAAGCGGAAAATCGTGGAATGTCAAGGTGACAGCGTTGTGAAGATAGAGAAAAGCTGACCTTGTTTCCCGGCCAGCAAACCGCTTGATTTGAGGGCGAATATACCGATTTTTATTGAATTATTTTGTCATTTCTGCTGAATTGACGGGCTAATGGACCGCTGATTTTTATGACCGTTATGGGTAAAAAATGGTCCCGTAAAACGATACCTGATGCCTGCAACAGTGCTCACATACTTAACAGAACCTGCCTGTTACCAATCTGAAAAATCACAATAAATTCGCAGAATGATGACGATCCGGGTGCTATTCCACGTACAAATAGTCAAAATGAATCTTTAAATCCTGCAATAGAATACCTATACTTGTTTGTTTTTCGCGATAACACCCGCCCCGGCGGTTTTTCATACACTCCCATGCAAACTGAAAAAATAGAGAAGCCAACCCAATCCAATAAACCGCATTTGAGTTTCTGGCAAATCTGGAACATGAGTTTCGGTTTTCTGGGTATTCAGTACGGATTTGGCCTTCAGCAAGCCAATATGAGCCCGATTTACCGCTACTTGGGGGCTGATGAGGCTTCTATTCCGGGTCTCTGGCTCGCCGGGCCGCTTACGGGTCTGCTGCTACAACCCATTATCGGGTCTGTTTCGGACCGGAGCTGGTCACCGACCTGGGGACGACGCAAGCCGTTTATTCTGGCGGGGGCCCTGCTGGGTAGTATTGCCATGGTGCTGATGCCCAATTCGTCGTTTATCTGGATGGCTGCCGGGCTGATGTGGATGCTCGATGCAGGCCTGAACTCCGCAATGGAGCCTTTTCGGGCTTTCGTGGGCGATATGCTCAACGACAAACAGCGCCCGACCGGTTTTGCCGTACAATCGTTTATGGTAGGGTTCGGGCAAACACTGGCTAACCTGATGCCGTACATTCTCCCGCTGCTGGGCATCTCAATGGTGCTATCAGAAGGGCAGTTAGCCAATGGCATTCCCAACTCGGTGCGTTACCCATTTTACATTGGCGCGGCCGCCATCCTGGTCTCAGTTTTCTGGACCATGCGAACGACGAAAGAGTATCCCCCCGTCGACGATAATTATAAGACTCCGCACGTGTTCACCGCCGAGGAGACCAGGTCAATCGCCTTTTGGCACATAGCCTTGTCTGTTGGTGCGGCTATTCTGGCCTTCTTTTTTGCCATGCGAATTGGTGGTTTCCTGGCCGGTCTGGCATGGGTAGGGGGCGTTCTGGTGGGCAGCTACCTGTTTTTGATGCTTCCGGTCTTTAAAGAGATCCTGGCGTCGCTCTCATCAATGCCAACCGTGATGAAGCAACTCTGGTGGGTAAAGTTTTTTACCTGGTACGGCCTGCCGCTCATGTGGCAGTACCTGTCGCTCGCCACTGCGAGATACGCCTTCAACGCACCCGATGCCGTATCGAACAAGGCGGGTTTCGAAGCCGGTACTAAATGGGGCGGGCTTTGCTTTGCCATGTTTAGCATCTCCTGCGCCGTAATTTCCATATTCCTTCCCCGCATTGCCAAAGCCATCGGCAGCGCCCGGGCTACACACGCCCTGCTCCTGACTGTTGGGGCCATGGGCTTCTTCCTGACGCTTACATCCAACGACAAAATGATCTATCTGGTCGGTATGAGCATTATCGGGTTAGCCTGGGGATCAATCATGTCGATGCCGTATCTAATGCTGGCCAGTGCCGTTCCCAAAGAAAAAATGGGGGTGTACATGGGTATTTTCAACGGTTTCATCTGTGTGCCTCAGTTCATCGGGATGATTACCGTGCCACTCTATTACGAGTCCGTGCTGGGCAACGATCCCCGCAATGCACTGGTAACGGCCGGTGTCTGTCTGTTACTGGCAGCAGCCGCCTGCTTTTTAGTGAGTGAAAATAAAAAAGCGCAGACAGCGGCCTTCCCCACAGGCCCGGGCGGCAATTAAATCCAGGCTCGGATTCGTCAGATTCAACGATTAACGATGATTTTTGAGGGCGCAATTCGCTGAGAATGGCGCCCTTGTTTTTTCCGATAACCCGTGGGCGTTAGGACATCCGCTCTTCCAATTTCCAAATAATCATGTTAATCAATGAATCCGACGAATCATAGTTCACGCCCCTATGCCCTTCTTTCCGTTGGCGAACTCTTAGCCGATTTAATCGGCAACAACCTTGCGACCAGTTTATTAGACACGCGCGATTTTCACCGGTATCAGGGTGGTTCGCCCGCGAACATGGCCGCCAACATGGCCCGGCTCGGCAATAAAACCGCTCTGGTGGCTACCGTGGGACACGATAACCTGGGCGTTTACCTCAGGCAGAAAGTGGCCGAAGCCGGAGTGGATACGCAGTATATCGCTACGGACCCGCTGGCTCCGAGCAGTATTGTAGTTGTTTCGCGAACCAAAGGAACCCCTGATTTTATTGCCTACCGAACCGCCGACTGCCAGATTAAACCGGAGCATCTGCCCGACGCGCTGCTACAACAGGCCCATATATTTCACACTACCTGCTTTGCCCTGAGCCGCCAACCGGCGCAGGGAGCCATTGTGGATGCCGCTAAACGGGCTACCGCTGTTGGTTGTCAGGTTAGCCTTGACGCTAATTATGCCCCCAGCATCTGGCCCGACCGTCATTATGCCCGGCGCGTTGTTGGCGAGTACTGCGCGGCTAATGCCCTGGTGAAACTCAGCGAAGACGATGCCGAACGGCTCTATGGCGAAGCCCGCACAAAAGACCGGATTATCGGCGATTTTCATCAGATGGGCGCGTCGCTCGTCTGTTTGACGCTTGGCGCTGAAGGGAGCATCGTCTCTTACGACTCCGGTAACCAACGGGTGCAGTTACCCGGCAAAGCGGTCGACGTGGTTGATGCTACCGGCGCGGGCGACGCCTATTGGGCGGGGTTTCTGACGGCTTATTTAGATAAAAAAACGCCCGAGCAGTGCGCTCAGGCGGGGGCAAATCTGGCCACGATGAAACTTACCCGACAGGGACCGCTACCTACCGGCATTGAGCGGAAGGAGCTTTACGGGTGAGCAGTCGGTAAGTCGGTAAGTGCTGCGCCCAAGTTAGTAAGTGCTTCGCTCAGGAACGCTTACCAACTTGGGCGCAGCACTTGCTGACTTACCACCTTACTCACTTCATCCCCGCGAGTTTGTCGATGTCGACGGCTTTGAGGGTCGCTTTAATTTTGTCTGCCGATACGCCATGCCCTTTGGCCGTTACCACGAACCGCTTGGCAACGATCAGCACCACTTCGCCGTCTTTACTGCTGTTGTCGTATTTTTCGTAGGCTTTATTATCGCCCATCATAGTCGTTTTTTCGTAGCCGGTATCGGTTTCCTTGTCAATATCCATCATCGACCAGGCGGCTAACCCCATCAGGGCACCCGTACCGCCCGCATCCACAATACCCACCTCAGCCGTTTCGGAGCCGTCTTCGTTGGCGTATTTAGCTTCGGCGGTGGAGATTTTAAAACCCATGGCGCCGTTTTTCTCGCCGGTTGCTTCTTTGCGGGGCAGGCCGTCGGCATCGGCGGGCAGCAACTCTTTCAGAGCGCGGAAATCAACGGTCTCAATCGGCCCGTTTTTTTGCTGGTCTTCAGCGGCTTTGGCCATCTCTTTCATGGCGTCCATTGCCCCGCCCAGTGATACTTTGGCTTCTTCAGCCTGCTTTTCTTCTTCAGTTTTTCCACCGCAGGCCGTCAGCATAGTGACCGTGAGCAGGGCAATTCCGCAATAATTCAGTGAACGATACATGAAGCTAACCGTTTAGGAACGAATGATTTAGTTTAAGCACCCAAGTTAGTCGGGAAATGCATTAAGTGCTTAAATTTTTGAGGAAGCGTATGAATGGCTAACTTTAGCTTTTCTTAGATATTTCTGACTAATTCCATGAAAACTTTTATTCTGGCTTTGTTTTTAGGCTTCGCCGGTTTCAGCACATCGGCACAGGCTCAGTCTGCGCCGACCTCACTCGGGGTTATCCGCCACAACCACGTAGCGCTGCATGTTAAGGATATTCCAGCGAGTGCGGCTTTTTACCGGGATATTGTAGGGCTGAAACCAATTCCGGTGCCTGATAACCTGAAAACAACCCGGGCCTGGTTCGACATTGGCGATGGGCAAATGATTCACCTCCTCGATGGCCGGACGGAGACCATCGTACACGACCGGAACGGCGGTCATATTGCGCTGTTCGTTGGCGACATTGCAAAATCAGAACAGTTTTTAACGGCGCATCACATTACCTTTCATAAGCAGGTACGGTTCGATGGCGTTACGCAGATTTACTTCGCTGACCCGGACGGGTATCTGCTTGAGCTGAACGAACAAAAGAAAATTTAACCGTTCACACTAATTTTAGCGAAAAACAACTGGTTACCTGTCTGTTAGCGAGCAAGCGTTATGTAGATTTACGTTGCTTACCCGTAACTTGATATGAACGCTTCCATTACCGCACCTCATTTGCTCCCGCCCGACGAGCAGGCTGCTCTTTGGCAGCACCTGTTTCAGCACACACCCGGTGGACTTATTGGCCTGGACCCAGTGCGCGATTCAGCTACAGGGACTATTGTTGACTTTCGCTACCGGTTCGTGAATGAAGTGGCCCGTCGTGATATTGTCCGCGACCGGCCGGGTTTACCTTCCGATTTAGTTGGTCAGCTGGTCACCACGTATTTTCCGTCTATCCGGCCACTGGCCATGTGGCGGGCTTTTATTGAGGTGGTTGAAACGCAGGGTCCCCAACAGTTCAAAGACATGTATGCCGCCGACGGCTTTAACGCCAGCGGCCGGATGGCGATACTCCCCCTTGGCGACGGCCTGCTGCTTTCGTACGTTCATAATACCAACGATCCCAATTCGACGCAGGCACTGCATCGGCAAACCACCCGTCTGAGTAACATTATCAATAATTCGCCCCATGCCGTCGTTCTGTTCGACGCAGTTCGCGATGGCCGGGGAGAAATTATTGACTTTCAGGTTAGTCTGGTGAACCGGCTGTTTGAGGTAATGACCGGACTACAGGCCGATTTTTTTACCGGTATGCCCCTCAGCAGGCTATACCCGGTAACGCTCCCCCGCATGGACCGGCTGCGTGATGTAATGAATTACGGCGAACCAATCCGGCACGAAGAGTACGTGACTTCCCATGACATGTGGTTAGACATCACGCTGACCCGGATTGAGGACGGGTTATTAGTCTCGCTGAATGATATTACGGAGGAAAAAGCCTCAATTGATGAACTTGAACATCAGGCCCGGCTCCTCGATGGTATCCTCAACACCATTCAAAGTGGCCTGTCCGTTTTTGAGGCCGTTCGTGATACTGATGGCCGGCTGGTTGATTACCTGTACATCGAAGCCAGTCAGGCTTTGCTGAATGGCCTTGGTTTAACCCGTGAACAGATTGTTGGTCAGCGGCTGCTTACCGTTCTGCCCGGTTTTAAAAACACTACCCTCTGGCCAATTTATATGCGCGTACTGGAAACCGGCATTTCCAACCAGTTCGAGACGCACTATAAGGAAGATGGTTTTGACAAGCATTTTGCGCTCTCCGTAGCCAAACTCAACGATGGTCTGGTAATTTCCTATACCAATATTACCGACAGCAAACAGGCGCAGCAGCAACTCGAAAGTCTGGTACTGGAACTGCGTCGTTCCAACGAAAATTTAGAGCAGTTTGCTTACGTAGCCAGCCATGATTTGCAGGAGCCCCTGCGCAAAATTGTTTCCTTCGGTGATGCGCTTGAGCAGGAATTCTCCCATGAACTGAGCGAATCCGCAGCGGCAATGATCCGCCGAATGCAGCATGCCGCTGGCCGTATGCGCCTGTTAGTGCAGGATTTACTGGCCTACGCGCAGGTCACCAGCCACCTGCCCACCCACAAACCGGTACCGCTGACCGCCCTGCTCGCCGACGTGCTGACTCGCTTTGATGATACCATCCGGGAGGGTCAGGCCGGGATAACCGTGGGCACACTTCCCGTTGTGATCGGGGATACGGAGCTGCTGCGCAATCTGTTTGAAAACATAATCGGGAACGCCCTTAAATTTCACCAGCCGGGCCGGGACCTGCGTATAGGCATTACCGGCCAAATCGTGAGTCATCCCGAACTGTTGCCGACCGTTAGTCAATGCGCTGAAATCCGTATTACGGATACGGGGATAGGCTTCGAAGAGAAGCATCTGGACCGGATTTTTACCGTTTTTCAACGGCTGCACCGCCAGAGCCAATATGAGGGTACGGGTATCGGCCTGGCTATCTGCAAAAAAATAGTTGAACTGCATGGCGGAGCTATCACAGCCCGCAGTCAGCCCGGTCAGGGAGCAACGTTTATAGTCTGGCTCCCTGTCGATTAAGTTACCGGGGCCATTTACTCAATAAAATCGGGTTAAATCTAACAGCAATGTTGGCGCATATTTTAGGTAATTAAATGATAATCAGCTTATAAACAGGCGATTATTAACAAGCCAAGTTATTCCCTTCTCTTTCTACTGATCAATTAACCGGTAACAATACGGCGGGGTAAGCTGTTATTGTTTACGTGTGGCGGGGCGTAGCAGCGTTTGAACGTGGTTCGATAGTCCCCAGTTAAGCCGGAGTCCGAGTCGGTTGTTGACGTCAGCAAACCGGCGATCTTACTATTCCAACGGAATTTTCATCCGAACGTACCTGATCTGTACGTGCAGCATAGCTATGTCGGATGGCGGCTGATCAGCTTGTTATTAGTTTAATTCTTACACATCGACGCATATATGAAGATACAGGACGACTCAATTTCGGCTGCGGCCTCTACTCAGGAAATTCAACGCAAGCCCGTCACGGTGGTACAGCCACCCCGACCTCGTCAGGCCGATGCCGAGCGCGTCCGTGACCTGATTTGTTTTTCGCACCTGCGCTGGAATTTTGTTTACCAGCGGCCGCAGCACCTTCTGAGCCGTGCCAGTAACCAACACCGCATCTGGTTTATCGAAGAACCTATCTGGGGGAACGAAAAACGGGTTGAAGTGCGTAAGGTGACCGATACACTTACGGTTGTAGTTCCCCATTTTCTGCATGGCACGTCGCCCGATAATACACTGGCGGCCCAGCGCCACGTTGTCGATGAACTCATTGAACGCGAAGGCATTACTAACTTTGCGGCCTGGTATTATACGCCCATGGCCATGCTTTTCAGCGACCACCTCAAGCCCCGGCTGACCGTGTACGACTGCATGGATGAACTGTCGGCTTTCTGGGGGGCACCGCCTAAACTGCTGGAACAGGAGCGCGAACTTATCCGGCGGGCCGATGTGGTCTTCACGGGTGGTTATAGCCTTTACGAAGCCAAACAGAACCGGCACCCCCGCGTGTTTGCCTTTCCGAGCAGCATCGAATACAAGCACTTTGCCCAGGCCCGCACACCACAGGCTGACCCCGCTGATCAGGCGGCCATCAGGCATCCCCGCATTGGGTTCAGCGGTGTGATTGACGAACGGTTTGACCGCGAATTGGTTGCTGAACTGGCCCGCCGTCGGCCTGAGTGGCAGTTTGTGCTCATTGGTCCCGTCGTGAAAGTCGATCCGGCCAGTTTACCTAAGGGCGATAACGTGCATTATCTGGGTATGAAATCGTATCAGGACCTGCCTGCTTACTTCAGTAACTGGGATGTAGCAATGCTGCCCTTCGCGATGAACGATTCAACGAAATTTATCAGCCCGACCAAAACGCCGGAGTATCTGGCCGCTGGTTTACCGGTGGTATCTACCCCAATTCGGGATGTGGTACGCACCTATGGCAGTCAGGATTTTGCGCAGATCGCCGATACGGCCGAAGCGTTTGAAAAAGCTATTGAGCTGGCCCTTTCTAAAAAACACCCGAATAACTGGACGGCTATTGATCAGTTCCTGACCGAAAACTCGTGGGATAAAACCTGGCAGGATATGAGCAAACTTATGCAGGCGCAATTGCACCTCACAATTAATGAGTGAAGGGATGATTGAATAATTGAGGGATTGAATGAGTTGGAATACAGTTTATTCAATCATTCAATCCCTCAATTATTCAATCATCCCTCCCCACGCGGGACGACCATCACTACGTCTTCTTTCTCCACTACGACTTGCCCTTCGGCCAGCCCTTTGGGCTTGCGGACGTATTTTTTGGGCGTTACAATAACCGGACATAGCGAATCTGTCCGGCGCTTAGAGTACCAGGCAGCCAGTTCGGCCGCCCGCTCGATGACGGTTTTAGGAAAGGGTTTCCCCGCCTGAAACTTCACCAGTACGTGCGACCCTGACACATCGCGGGCGTGCATCCACAGATCGTCTTTATAACTGAACCGCTGCGTGAGCAGGTCATTATTCTTCGCGTTTCGCCCGATCAGGATGCGATATCCCTGAAAATCGACCTGCTTGAATAACTGCGTTGGATCGTCCACCGGCGCGTCGGTCAGTAAGCCGTGCAGCTTAACATACTTCCGCAGCGCCTTCAGCGATTCTATGCCTTCAATGGCCGTCCGGTGCTGGCGTGTCTGCTCAATTTCCGTCTCCCGCATTGCGATTTGCCCATGCAGGTGCTCCGCTTCGATCTTCTCGTTTTTCGCCTTCCGGTAGTAATTTTCGGCGTTTTTCTGCGGATTCAGGTCCGGTTTCAGTTTAATCGTGATCGGCTGATCGCGGTAGAAATCCGTCAGCGTAATCTGCTCGGCCCGTTCGGGTATTTCGTGCATACTGGCCATCAGAATATGGCCCATTTCTTCGTGACTGGCACCTTCTTCCCGCTTAATGAGCCGCTGTAAATTGGCTTCGATCAGGCTCTCGGCGCGTTTGAGCCGCTTGTCCAACAGCCGCAGCACATCGCCCTTTTCCTTCTCGAACGTGTTCAGCCCGTTAAAGCTGATGAAGAACCGGTTGGCGGCTTCGATGGGTTCGGTAAACTCTTTTCGGTACGGATCATCCTGACCAATATTCAGCAATGACAACGTGGGACGATGTTCGATGCGGGTGATGTAGTAGCGCGGGGCTTCGAGTTGTCGGAGCGTATGTTGCAGTAACGCCCATTTTTCGACCGGTGCTTTGTCCCCTATGCCGTGTTCGGTGAGGTAAGTATTCACGACTTTACCAAACGTCGGAAACAGTTTCTTATGGTCATAACCGGCCCGCTCGAACGCTTCGTACGACTGGTCGATAGGCCGGTCGAGGGCATCCAGCACTACGTTGTGATCGCCCGCGAGTTTATGGTTGAACAGGTCCATCACGGCGTTTTCATGGAAGACCAGAAAATTAGGCCGATTGCCGAAAAACTTGAACAGGAGCGTATACCCGTCTTCCAGCAGAATCGCGAGGCACCGTTCGTTTAAAAACGACCGCACGCCAATGACCGCCCTGCCAGCACCCTCTTCTCCCCCCGTTATTTCGTCAAACAACTCAACGCTGTTGGTGCGGGCGCGTTGCACGCTTTCGGGAAATAACAACCCCGAAAAGTCGGGCCGGACGGTAGCTTTGATGTAGAAGGGTTTATAGTAGTTGTTTTTACCCCGCGCCTGAGCGAACACCAGCACCAGTTCGTCGCGGTCCTGACTGTAGCACTCCATAAACCGCAGGCCGGTGATGTTGATCTCGAGGGCCGGGGCTAGCTGCCGCAGAAAATAGAAATTGGTGTGCATGGGGCAAAATTACGCTTTTAAACCGCTCTATCGGCGATAAGCACCGGCTCCATCCGCCAGTTCGTATGTTTTATGACCGTTGTATCATTCTGTCTGAAAAACAAGACGTAAGAGCGGTTTTGTGACCGGAGTTTATGTATTTTTCGCCGGATAAATCACTCTCCTATTCTCTACCTACAATTCCATTTTTATGAAGCAGTACTATTACCTGGATGGCAGCACCCAATTAGGCCCGTTCGGTCTTGACGAATTACGCACGAAAGGCCTGATGCCCGACACGCTGGTGTGGGCCGTAGGTATGCCCGGCTGGACCAAAGCGGGTGAGGTGCCGGAGTTAAGCACCCTGTTTCAGGGCGGGCTGAGTACCGTTGTCGATCCGATGACGTCCACACCACCTGCCTACACCCCAGCAACACCTGTCTCTACTCCAACGCCTGGTTATCAGCCACCCAACACCGGGGCGGCTCAGTCGGCGAGCGCGTATTTTGCCTCAACGCCCAAGCCCAAAAACTGGCTGGTCGAATCCATTCTGGCCACCATATTCTGCTGTCTGCCCTTCGGCATTGCCGGCATCGTCTTTGCCGCCCGTGTCGATAGTGCTTATGCTTCCGGCGACATCAATGGCGCCATGAAAGCCTCGGCCGAAGCGGGCAAATGGACGAAGGTCAGTTTCTTCGTTGCCATTGCGGGCTGGGTGCTGTATATGTTGTTCTTCGGAGCCGCGTTTATGGCCGCGCTGAACAGTAATCGCTACTAGCAACCCGTATGAAAAGCCGTCATTGGCTCTGGTTGCCGGTGTTGGGTCTGGCGGTACTGTATTACCGCTTTGATCCGGCCCGGCACCATTTTTTTCCGCCCTGCCCGTTCCGCTGGTTAACCGGCTACGAATGCGCGGGCTGCGGCTCCCAACGGGCGGCACACCAACTGCTGCATGGCCACCTTACCGACGCCTGGCGCATCAATCCGCTGCTGGTGCTGCTGCTTCCGTATTTGCTGCTGGGTTTCTTCCTCGAATACGGACCACCCTGGGCAGGGCGGGAAACCCTGCGTCGGCGGCTATATGGCCTGCCCGCCATTTGGCTGGTGCTGGCAGGGATTGTCACGTTCTGGGTCGGGCGTAACCTGTAATATACGGCACCGGGTTAGTACTCTTCCAAAGTATTGCTTAGATGATTCGGGTTCGGCCGGCGGGTTGTAGCCCGGACGCCTACGTCGGAATGCCGCACCACCGGTAGTAACTGGTAGCTAAGATACCAGCCGTCGCCGGACGCCTACGTCCGGGTTACAACCGCCGACAACATTCAGGATTTAAATTAGAAGGGTACCACTTGCCCGGTGCTATATAGCATTACCTACAAAATATAATTCGTACTCAGAAACTCCGACTTGTGTTCGCCGATAATGTCATTCAGGATAGCCTTGTTGGCGTCAGTATCCTTGGTAGCCACAACAGTACAAATCGAGAAGGACCGCAGGGCATCATCGACCGATAGCGTGCCCTCGGCGGAGTCTTTACGCCCGGTGAACGGAAACGTATCCGGCCCGCGCTGACACTGGGCGTTGATATTCACCCGGCTCACCTGATTCACCAGCGGGTCGATCAGTTCAGCGATCAGCTCGGTGTTGGTACCGAAAATGCTCACCTGTTGCCCGTGGTCGGACGTGATGATGTAATTAATCGGCTCCTCAATGTCATCGAACGGAACAACCGGAATCACCGGCCCGAACTGCTCTTCGCGGTAGAGTTTCATGCCCTGCGCCACCGGGTAAACCACCGCCGGAAAAAACAGCGACTCTGACACAGCCCCTCCTCCCTCGTTAACAACGCTGGCCCCCTGCCCAACGGCATCGCGGATGCACTCAGTCAGGTACGCCGGTTTGGTTGGTTCGGGCAGTGGCGTTATCTGTGCACCTTTATCCCACGGCATTCCCGGCTTCAGCTTGTTCACTTCCTCCGAAAAACGGGATAGAAACTGGTCGGCCACGGAGCGGTGAACGTAAATGATTTTGATGGCCGTACACCGTTGCCCATTGAACGACAGCGTACCCAGCAGACACTCTTTCACGGCCAGTTCCAGGTCGGCATCGGCCAGAATGATACCGGCGTTTTTGGCGTCCAGCCCCAGTACGGCCCGCAGGCGGTTTGATTTTGGATGCATCTTTTTCAGACTGTCAGCCACGCGGCTCGACCCGATCAGCGTCAGTACATCTACCTTCCCCGACTGCATCAGCACCGGTACCACATTGGCACCCCGGCCATAAATGGAATTCACAACGCCTTTGGGAAAGCACGACCGGAACGCGTCCAGCATCGGGTAGTGCAGCAGCGAACCATGCTTGGGAGTTTTAAACAACACCGTGTTACCCATGAGGATGGCCGGAATCAGCGTCGTGTAGGTTTCGTTCAGCGGGTAGTTGAACGGTCCCATGCACAGCACCACCCCCAATGGCGACCGACGAATCTGACCAATAACGCCTTCGGTGATTTTAAACCGCGAACCGGCCCGGTCGAGATCTTTAAACGCGTCGATGGTATCGTAAATGTATGTCACGGTTCGGTCGAACTCTTTGGTCGAATCAGCCAGCGTTTTACCAATTTCCCACATGAGCAGGTTGACCACTTCGGCCTTGCGCTCCAGCATCTTCGCTACGAAGTTGTGCATACACTGTATCCGGTCGGCTACCGACATAGTGGGCCATTCGCCCCGGCCGTTGTTGTAGGCATTAACAGCGGCATCCAGTGCTTCGAGCGATTCTTTCTCGGTGGCAACGGGATAGCTGCCGATTACTTTACGTGTCAGCGTTCCACCTTCTGTTCGGACAAAAACGGGCGACACGACTTCAACGGTTGGACCGTCCCAGTGGCGCATTTCGCCGTTGATGAGGTAATCGCGCTGATGCAGGGCGGGTACGGGGTACTCAGCCGGAATCTGGGCTGCGGCTGGAAATAGCTGTTCGAGGTGCGAGGTGAGGTAAGTCATGCGTGTTGTAAAGAGTTTATTCCGAACAGATTACCAATAGTGCTGGCTGTTCGTTCGGAGCAAAGGTCATAAAAAAACCGGCCTCAAGTGATTCAGGCCGGGAGTTTGTCTGGTAGCGCTCTAAAAAGCGACTGTCCGGTACTGCCGTGTACTAACTTGACGTGCCAGGACAAACGGGAATTAGCTAACTTGACCGCTGTTAAACTAAACCTAATCAACGTCTTATGTTTATCGAGATCACCACAACTGCACAAACCACCCGGTTAGTGAACCTCAATTTCATTAAAGCGGTTGAGCCAGCTGAAATTGGTTGCGCCATTACCTACTCTGACGGCGATTTCATCAGCGTCAACGACTCATACGAAGACCTGAAAGCAGCCATCGACCGGCTAACGGGCTACGCAACGGCTACTCCAACCGCCGAAAAAGCAGCTCTGGAAGCCGAAGAAGTAGCGATTACGGATTAGCCGGAGCAACCCGACATACTTATTAACTAAATAAGCCGCCATTGATTGGCGGCTTATTTAACTATTGCCTTTTCGAACTCTTGGGGTAGCTTAGCGAGTTGCCTGCGGGCCAGGGCGAACACCCAATGAGGGCGCATTACCTGCTACGCAGGGCCACCCGTCGGGGGTATATAGTACCTTATCCATACACATCTTGCGCAGAAAACGGTCTGTACCCGCAATGAACCGGTCATTCGGATCAACAGCGTGATAGAAGAGCCATTCCGCTCCTGCCGCATCCAGCAGCACGCAGACTTGTCCGGGCGAATCCCAGTATTTATTTGCCTTCAATACTATATGCGGCTCAGGTATCGGTGCAAAACCGGTCAGTGCGTTATCCGACCAGAAAACACTCACAGCGTACCCGTTTTCCGCCCAGGTATTATCACCGGATACCCATAAAAAATAGCGGTCAAAATCCGGTTTATACGTCATAAAAGCCCCTTCCCGTAATGTCTCAAATCGAACACCGGGCAGGGGCCAAAGTACTTCCGTAGGTACTCCAATAAAGGTATGCCCATCAGCGGCCAGTTCGATAGCCCGAATGGGTTCGTGCGCCGATCCATAATACAGGTAATGCCTGCCTGTTTTCGGATCGGCAAAAAAACAGGGATCAATCATAGCATAGTCCGACCCGTGCGAACCGGTCAGCGGAACGCCAATGTCGGTGAAGTTTTCGGGCGTATCCGAAATAGCCAGTGCCAGGTGCATGCCGTCTTTGTCGTCAGACTCAGCAGCATAGTAGAGCCGGTATTGTCCATGCACACAGACAACCTGCGGACACCAGAAGCGCTGACACTGCCGCGCCCATACCGGAGTTTCGCCTAAAGCCCCTTTCGGTGCCGACCAGTGAATCAGGTCGGGTGAATAGCTTACGAGTATATTGTTCAGCGTTGGCGAGAACTCGTCATGAGTGGCATAGGCGTAGTAGCCACCCTGATTACCAGCGATTACGGATGGATCGGGAAAATCGGTGGGTAATAGCGGATTGGTGTATTCAGTTTGACTCATAGCTATTATCTCTTTATCAATACGCCGGGTCTGCCAACAAAAAAGCCACTCACAAATGGATGTAAGTGGCTGAAGTGACCCCGGACAGGTTCGAACTGTCGACCCATTGATTAAGAGTCAATTGCTCTACCAGCTGAGCTACGGAGTCATGTTGGTAGTGATATAACCGCTGACGTCAGAAAAAAGTGTCAATGTGATGACTGCAGGACGCGTAATCAAACCTTAAATATCGCTGTTGTTGCACAAAAAAGCCTCATACAAGGTTGTATGAGGCTTTTGTACCGGGTGCCGGACTCGAACCGGCATGTCCTTGCGAACAATGGTGTTTGAGACCATCGCGTCTACCGGTTCCGCCAACCCGGCGTTGAAATCGGTACGTGTGTCAAACGTGGGTGCAAAAGTAAGGAGAAAGCAGGAGAGCAGAAAGGAGGAAAGCTAAAAACTTTCTTATGTATCCTTTTTCCCTTTATTCCCTCCTTCCCCTCTTCTACCTTTATTCATACCTCAACGCTTCAATAGGGTCCAGCTTGGAGGCCCGGATGGCGGGGTAGATGCCGGAAAATAAGCCTACCCCAATGCAAACGATCAGCCCTAAGCCCATCCACGTCCAGGGCACCACGAAGCCACCGCTTCCCTGGCTTACTGCCATTGCAATCAGGTTGCCGATGCCTAAACCCATCACCACACCACCCAGTCCGCCGAGAATGCAGATGACGATAGCCTCGATTAGAAATTGCTGCCGGATGCGTTTGGGCGTGGCCCCCAGCGATTTACGAATACCAATCTCCCGCGTCCGCTCCGTCACCGATACCAGCATGATGTTCATCAGCGCAATAGAAGCACCCAGCAGGGTTACAAACCCAATGCCGAAACCACCAATACGAAGATAGCCCGTGATATCCCCAATGCTTTTAGCCAGATCATCGGCCCGTTCGATCTGGAAGGAATCGGTTTTGCCGGGTGGATCGCGTCGAATCCGGCGCATTAACCCGCGAGCTTCCCCCATGGCTACGTCCTGATCAGCCAGATCGGGGGCCGACGCCGTGATCTCAAACGTCAGGGCTCGGGTCGAAGCCAGGGCACGGGCATTGTCGAGGGGAACCAGCATTACCCGGTCTTCGCCACCACCGGCTACGCCACCGCCCTTTTTGTCGAGTACCCCAATAATTTTATACTGATTACCCAAGGCGCGAATGACCTGATTGATCGGGCTGATTTTTCGCTCGAATAGCGTGTTGGCCAATTCGGTGCCAATAATGGTTACGTTCAGGGCTTTGTTCAGGTCGTTCGCCGAGAAGTTACGTCCCGCAGCCACTTTATATCCTTTCACGGGCAGGTAGGCGTCGTCAGCCCCGATCAACTGCACATTAGGATTTGTTTTTTTTGAACCGGCTTTCACCTCTGCCACGCCCGTTATGGTCGTTGCAATGGCGATAGTAGCCCCAAAATGAAACCGCTGTTTAAACGCCGTAGCCTCCCGGTAGTCGATTGGGGCAGATAATTGCCGAACCCGTCCGCCGATACGAGCTACTTCCTGCCGGGTTGCAATGCTGAATGTGTTGGCTCCCAAGCCCTCAAAACTGCTGTTGACCGACCCTTGAATGCCGTCGATGGCGGTGAGGATACCAACCAGCGACATAATGCCGATGGCAATAATAAGTGATGTCAGAATGGTGCGAAGACGGTTACCCGCAATCGAACGCAGGCCTTCGCGGATGTTTTCGAGGAAATCCATTTAGCACAAAATTTGCTTATATTCGTTATTCACAAAGCTACTCAAAGCGATACGTAAACGCATACTAAATGAAACGGCTGCTCTTACCGCTTATCCTTTTTTTGTCAATGACCGGCCAGGTGTGGGCGTCGCGTATTCTGATTCCGATGGACGAAACGCAGAAGAATCACCTCAAATCGTACGGGATCGCTTACTGGGTTTTAAAAAAATACGACACCGAAGTCGATTGGCTGCTTAATTATCGGGGTGGCTCGTTTATGATGCCTCACTCTCAGACGTTTGTCAACGAAATGGTGATTCGTGGCGTTAGCTTCGAGGTCATTTCGGATGCGCAGGCGGCCCAGATTCTGAGCGAAGTGAATGCGGCCGATGCGAACATGGATGCGGTAAAACTGCAGAAGCCGCCCCGCGTGGCTGTGTACTCACCCAAAACAAAACAGCCCTGGGACGATGCCGTTACGATGGTGATGAAATACGCCGAGATTCCCTACGATGTGGTGTTTGATGAAGAAGTGATGGATGGCAAACTGACCGACTACGACTGGCTGCACCTGCACCATGAAGATTTTACGGGGCAGTACGGCAAATTTTTCCACTTTAAAGATCAACCCTGGTACATCGCTCAGAAGAACGAAGCGGAGACAATTGCCAAAAAATATGGCTTCACCAAAGTGCCTCAGTTGAAGCTGGCGGTGGTCAAAAAAATCCGTGATTTTACCCTCGGTGGCGGCTATATGTTTGCCATGTGCAACGCTACCGACACGTACGATATAGCACTGGCTGCTCAGAACACTGATATTGTAGACTCTTTTTACGACGGCGATCCGTACGATCCCAATTGCAACGCCAAGCTTGATTTTAGCCAGACAATGGCGTTCAAGGGCTTCCAGGCGTTCACAAATCCGTACCAGATCGAGTTCTCGAACATCGACAATCAACCCGAGGAGCGTGGCCTGAACGAGCATAACGATTATTTTACACTCTTCCAGTTCTCGGCCAAATACGACCCGATTCCAACCATGCTGACGCAGAATCACCAAAACGTGATCAAAGGGTTTATGGGACAGACTACGGCGTTTAAGAAGCAGTATATCAAGCCCGAAGTCGTTATTCTGGCCGAAAACCGCTCAGTTGGCGAAGCCCGGTACATTCACAGTACGTACGGCAAGGGATTTTTCACCTTCTACGGCGGTCACGATCCCGAAGATTACCGGCATGAAATCGGTGAGGAACCGACCGATTTGAACCTGCATCCTAATTCTGCCGGTTACCGCCTGATTCTGAACAATATACTCTTCCCGGCAGCGAAGAAGAAGAAGCAAAAAACCTGAGATTTATGACCCGGTCAGCCGAAACGCTGGCCGTTTTTATACCATCTCTGCGTTAATCGCCCCGTCTTGGTAAGCGCGCCCAAGTTGGCATTCTTCGATACATAAAACACCCCCTCTCTGTGACGAACACTTTTACCGAATCACAACAATTCCGTCAATGGTGGCTCTGGGTGCTATTAGCTGTTGTTACAGCTATCATGCTTGGCGGCTTACTGATCAAAGGGTTTGAGCGATTCGATTTCGTTCCGCTGGCAATTCCGGTGCTACTCGTCTGGTCGTTTTACATAACTCGCTTAGATACCCGAATTGACGCGGCAGGAATTCATTACCGATTCTTCCCCCTGATGAGGTGGCGTCATATTCCGTGGTCGAAGATCAGGCGTGTAGCCGTGCAGACCTATCCATTCGTGGGCTATGGCATTCGCTGGGATTTTGAGTGCTGGTACTATAACGTCGCCGGTCAACAGGGATTCAGAGTTGATCGCACCAAGGGCGGGCCAATTGTGATTGGTACGCAACGGCCCGACCAACTGCGTCAATTTTTAGCGGATATTCGCCCCGCCGTTCAGGCGTAACGTCATTCCGCAATGCGTATTCAATCCCTCAACAAAGTCGAGCATTTTTTCAAAAACCTGCTTTTAGACACTTATCTGTCCATTAAAGCGGCTAAGCGAACCACTGACACCATTGCCCTATCCCCCGCCGATACGGTTGTGTTTATCCGTCTGCATAAGATTGGAGATGCCCTGGTCGCTATTCCTTCCATAAAGGCGGTGAAGGATAAATTCGGCTGCCGCATTGTGGTGGTAGCCGAAAAGCGTAATCACTTCATCTTCAGAACCTATCCCTTCATTGACGAGGTTGTTGTTTACCAGAAAGGGCTGATGGGTGTTCCCAATGCGGCAGCCGCCGTGAATCGGTTTGCCCCCAAACTGCTGATCGACCTGCACGAGAAAATTTCGACAACCAGTAGCTTACTGGTTGGGCAGATCAAGGCACCGCTCAAAATTTCGATCCGGTCCCGCAACGAAAAGCTCTTTACGCATACCATTCCAATGCCCGATCCCAGCCGGTTTCACCCCGCCGACCGAACGGCGGCTACGCTGCAACCACTGGGCATTTACCCGGATGAAAGCTGGAATATTCTCTTCGCGCCCTCAGCCGAAGCCAGTCAGACAGCCGAGCACTTTATGCGAAGCAACTATCCGGCGGGTACCCGCGTGGTAGGCGTAAATATTTCGGCGGGCAGTGAAGCCCGGTTCTGGGGGGTTGAAAATTTCAAACAACTGGTGCAGTTGCTGAACGAGCGCGGGTTACCCTACATTCTCATTACGGCTCCCGACGATCTGGAGCGTGCCCGACAGATTGCGCCCGAGCCGCTGATTGCCTGTTTTCGGGACTTCAGCGTGTTTGCCGCTGTCATCAGCAATGTCGATTTGCTGTTCACTCCCGACACATCGGCCGTTCACTTGGCGTCAGTCTGGAAGGTGCCGGTTTTTGGGCTTTATAACAAAGAACAGCCGGGTTTTATCAACTGGTATCCGTACCGGAGCCGCTACGACTGGATTATTGCGGACGCTGTTGCGGCTATTCCATTTGCCCTCGTTCGGGAGAAGTTCAGCCAGTTTCTGGATCAGGTTATGCCAACGTCCAGCGGAAATAAGGGTGAACCTGCACATTAACTACAATCATTGACACCCATGAATAGTCTTTTCCTCAAATTGACCCTTATGCCATCCGTGATTGCGCTGGTTACGCTGGCCATTCGGAAGTGGGGAAATAAAATTGGGGGACTGATTGGCAGTATGCCCTGGATGGCTGGCCCTATTCTGCTCTTTTTCATGCTGGAACAGGGCAAGTCATTCGGCATTCAGTCTATTCAGGGCACAATGACGGGCATTCTGGCATTAATCAGTTTCTGCTTCAGCTACGCCACCCTGTCCCGAAAACTTTCGTGGCTGCCTACCCTGCTGCTATCCTACGGGTCATATACAGTTACGGCGTTAATTTTTAACTACTTACAACTAAATCTTCTCCTGAGTTACGCCCTGGTAATAGGCACCGTACTGCTGGCGCTGCGTTTCTTTCCTGTCCCATCCGGTCAGAGAGTAACAGTCCGACGCCTGCCGTTCGACATTCTCATCCGTATGGCGGTGGCTACCTTATTTGTGCTCCTGATTACTGGCTTAGCCAATGTTCTGGGCCCTAACTGGAGCGGTATTTTAACACCGTTTCCCATTCTGACTTCCGTGCTGGCTATCTTCTCCCATTCTCTTCAGGGCAGTAACGCCACCATTGCCACGTTGCGGGGGCTGGTGATCGGATTACTGGGTTTTACGACCTTTCTTTTCCTGCAAGCCTTTCTGCTGACTGAGTTTTCGATTGGGCTGTCATTTGGTCTGGCATTCATTGTTAATGCCTTCATTAATCTGGCAGCCAGTCGGGTGTGGTAATGGTATCCCAACTTTCTGCTCAGCGAAACCACTCCGACACGACCTGAACGGGTCCCCGACTTTCGAGTTTACGTTCGAGATCGTCCGGTATCTTGGGAAAAAAGTCGATACCGGTTAGCTGCTCGATTTTGTCGACCGGAACAACGAAATCCGTCAGGGGCCGGTCAGAGCCTTCATTGTTAAGCAAAAACCCGATCATACGAATGTCAGGACCGTTTGTCGAGCCGGCGTTGCAGTACAGGATCACTTTATAAAACTGTTGGGGAACGGCTACTTCATTCTGTTTGCCAATAGTTGGCAGGCCTGATTTCAGCACTGGCCCCGTTATGACGTATAAACCATTATCGCGTTCAGCCCAGTTGCGTACCTGCTCTTCGAGTTCTTTCCAGATACCCCGGTTGAAATCGGGGGCCTGGGGCGTCATGTTGCTCATGTAGAACGTCTCACTCATCATTCGCTGCGAAAACTTAAAATCCCCCGCCGGAGCTAAATGACCGCGATCGTATCCTGATCGGCTATAATCGGCTGGTACAGCAGAACCGGTAGATACCTCCGGGTCAGGCTTAAAGGGTTCGTTTTTTCGATCCGCATCGCCGGTAATTTCATAAGCCAGCAAGGGGTAAGCCACCCAGTCCGCCACTTTATACTGATCCCGAAACCGAAGCGTATACCCCTCATGCCGGATAATTTCATCGGTCGGCTGGGTGGCGGGCAGGAGAAAATCAACCTCTTTCTCGAAGGCAAACCGCCCATTCCCCGACTGAGCCGCATTAGGCGCCCCCGTAGGACTACCAGTGGCCGAGGCTTCATCATCCGCTTTAGGCCGACGTTTGCGTTTGTGCGTTGCCGACCCATCGGCGGTAGCCTCGTTATCCGGTTCTGGTTCGGGGGCCTTGTAGGGGTTTTCACCCTCGCGGACCGGGCTGGATTTAAGCCCGATCAGGTGCTTAACGTCGTTCCAGAAAGCTACAACCGGCTGGGTGCGTCCGCCATAGTGCAAAAACAGGCCAATAAGGAAAAAGATAAACAGCAGAAACAGCGTGTTGCCGCGCAGGCGAAAGCCCCGGCGGTGGAGTTTCAGGGGAGTGCGAGAATGAGGTGTCATAAGGCAAATGTACGACAGGTTACTCCGTAAGCTGATGACTTAAATCGTCAGCTTACGGAACAAATCCTGCTACGAACTCGAAAACCACAAACTTTTGTTAGCTGAGTATGCCATCGTTAACTATTGCCGTCATCGGCGGGGGAGCTGCCGGTTTTTTCGGCGCCATCACAGCCGCCGAAACCTTTCCCTACGCAACCGTTACTATCTACGAGAAAACCCGAACCGTACTCAACAAAGTCCGTATTTCGGGCGGAGGGCGCTGTAACGTTACTCACGCCTGTTTTGATAATCGGCAGTTGGTGAAACACTACCCGCGGGGTGAACGGTGGCTGCGTCCCTTACTGACGGAGTTTGATGCTGCAGCAACAGTGCAGTGGTTCGAAGGCCGGGGTGTAAAACTCAAGACGGAACCGGATGGGCGCATGTTTCCGGTCTCCAATTCGTCCGAAACCATCGTGGCTTGTTTGCTCCAAACTGCCAATCGGCTGGGTATTCGTATCCGAACGAGTTGCGGTATTGCGACCATGACCCGCCACGAATCAGACAAGTCCGGCTGGCTACTCCAACCCATCGACGGCGAATCGTTTATTGCCGATCGCGTATTGGTGGCTACGGGCGGCTATCCACAGCTCCCCTCCTACGGCTGGTTACCCGAACAGGCCGAGCCAACAGTAGTGCCCGTCCCGTCACTGTTTACCTTTAATGTACCGGGCATTACAAAGCAGGACAGTTCTTTTTATGGACTGGCGGGCGTATCGGTACCCGACGCGAAAGTGCAGGTTCTGGGCACCAAACTGGAACAGCGCGGCCCTTTGTTGATTACCCACTGGGGTTTTAGCGGTCCGGCCGTGCTGAAACTGTCGGCCTGGGCGGCTCGTGAACTGGCCAACGTACAGTACACCTTTACGCTGCGCATACACTGGCTCCCCGAACGAACCGACAACCAGATTCGCGACGAGTTGAACAGCTTCCGGCAGCAATCGCCAAAAAAATTAGTGGTCAATCAGTCGTTGCAGGGGCTTCCCGCCCGGTTGTGGAAAGCGCTGACGGAGGAAGCCGGTATTTCGGATACGCAGCGCTGGGCCGACCTGCCCGCCAAAAACCAGAATCGCCTGATGGAGAAGCTGACCAACAGTCAGTTTGCGGTGACGGGTAAAAGCACGTTCAAAGACGAATTCGTGACCTGCGGAGGCATTGCCCTCGGCAGTCTTAACCCGCAAACGCTGGAAAGCCGCAGCCAGCCCGGTTTGTTCTTCGCGGGCGAGGTGCTGGACGTAGACGGCATAACGGGCGGTTTCAACTTCCAGAACGCCTGGACAACCGGTTTTCTGGCCGGTAAACACATTGGGCTTTAAGTGGTAAGGCAGAAGTGATAGGGAGAAAGTAAAAACCATTCTATCACTTAGTTCTTGCCATTCAGTAGTCATCGTCCTCAAACGCCCGTTTAGCCCGCTGTAGCTCCAGCAATGTTTTATCGTTTCCCTGCCGGCGCGCCAGGTCAATGCCCTGTTCGTAAAGCTGGGCAGCCCGGTCTCGCTCAGCAGCGTCGGCGTAGAGGGCTGCCGCATGGTAGTAGGTAGCCAGATAGTCAGGATGTTCCATCAGAAGTTGATCGAACAGCGTACGAGCCTGGGCCGGATCGCCGTCGAGGAATTCCATGGCCAGCGCATAAACATTAAAAGGATCACCGGGTTCTTCCTGTATAAATTGACGCAGAAGTTGGATACGATTGTGATTCATTTGGATAAGAAAAATAGTATGCATGCATACGTTTTTGAAATCAGGGTTGTAATTTAGCCCCGGAAAATTTAGTTAATGAGTCCGTAGTTCGTGATTTGCTGTTCGACCAAACGAACGATAAACCACCAATTACAAACTACAAACCCCCTATCGTATGAAAATCTTAGTGTGCGTGACGAGTGTACCCGACACGACGACCAAAATTACCTTCACTGATAACAACACCAAACTGAACAAAGCCGGGGTTCAGTTTATCACTGGTCCTTACGATGATTACGCCTTGGCGCGGGCCGTGGAACTGAAAGAGCAGTTAGGCGCATCCGTAACGGTACTGAACGTGGGTGGCACCGATGCCGAACCAGTGATTCGTAAGTGTCTGGCCATCGGTGCCGATGACGCCATCCGTATCAACGCCGAGCCAACCGACGCCTTTTTCGTGGCCGAGCAGATTACTGCTGTTGCCAAAGAAAACAACTACGACCTGATTCTGATGGGCCGTGAGTCTATTGACTACAACGGCGGTCAGGTACATGGCATCGTGGGTGAGATGCTTGGTATGCCGTCTATCTCACCGGTAATGAAACTGGCTATTGATGGCAATACGGCCAAAATCACCCGTGAAATTGAAGGTGGTAAAGAAGAACTGGAAGCCAGCCTTCCGCTGGTACTGGGTTGTCAGGAGCCGATTGCAGAGTGGAAAATTCCGAATATGCGCGGCATCATGACTGCCCGTACCAAACCCCTTAAAGTTGTAGAGCCAACCGCGAATGACACACTGACAGCCGTGGCGGCTTACGAGATGCCACCTGCCCGTGGCAGCGTAAAAATGATAAAAGCCGAGGACGCCGAAACGTTGATTCAACTCCTCCGCACCGAAGCTAAAGTAATTTAATCAGTTTGTGGTTCTTAGTTAGCCATAATGCAGAAACTACGAACCGCAAATCACAAACCATGAACCAACCATGTCTGTATTAATCTTTGCCGAATTAGACGAAGGGAAACTAAAAAAATCGTCGCAGGAAGCCATTTTTTACGGGGCTAAAGTCGCCGAAATGATGGGTACCTCAGCCACTGCCATTGTGCTGGGTACCGCCGATGACAGCGAACTGGCTACGGCTGGCCGCTACGGTGCAACCAAAGTGTTACACGCTGCCGACGCCAAACTGAATGAACCAAACGGTATGGCCTATGCCAGTGTAGTAGCCGAAGCGGCCAAACGCGAAGGCACAACCGTACTGGTACTGGCCAAGTCGTCCATTGCCGACGCGATGGCCGCCCGACTGGCCGGAAAGCTTCGTGCGGGTTTAGCCGCCAACGTGATTGAATTACCCGATTTATCGAACGGTTTCCGGGTGAAGTCGAGCATTTACACGGGTAAAGCATTTGCATTCAACGAATTAAAAGCAGATGTAAAGATTCTGGCGATCAAAAAAAACACCATTCCGGTGCAGGAAACGGGCGCTACAGCTGCGGTAGAAGCCTTCACGCCGACCCTGAATGACAGCGACTTTGTTATCAGCGTGAAAAGCACCGAGAAAGCAACCGGCGACGTATTATTGCCCGAGGCAGACCTGGTGGTATCGGCGGGACGTGGCTTGAAAGGCCCCGAAAACTGGAGTATTGTGGAAGATCTGGCCCATGCCCTGCACGCGGCCACAGCTTGCTCAAAGCCCGTTTCCGACCTCGACTGGCGCCCTCACCACGAGCACGTTGGCCAAACCGGTATTAAAGTTAGCCCCAATTTATACATCGCCTGTGGCATATCAGGCGCTATTCAGCACCTGGCTGGCGTAAACTCTTCCAAGGTGATCGTGGTTATCAACAAAGACCCCGAAGCCCCGTTTTTTAAATCAGCGGATTACGGTATCGTCGGCGACGTGTTCGATGTGCTGCCACGCCTGACAAAAGCGGTGCAGGGGTTGTAGTCAGTAAGCGGCTTCGCCTGAGTTTGTAAGCGGGTGCCATGCAGTCAGTACGTTTTTCCAAGCAACTTACTGACGTATCGACTTACTGACTTACCGACTTATTACTATTTTTGCGCCGTGGATAAGATAAAACTGGAAATATTAGGCTTGTCGCCGAGCCAGTCGCAATCGGGTTCGTTTGCGCTGGTGTTGGGCGAAGAATACGGTAACCGTCGGCTACCTATTATTATTGGCATGTTTGAGGCTCAGGCCATCGCCATCGAAATCGAGAAGATTGTGCCAAACCGGCCCATGACGCACGACCTCTTCAAGCAGTTCGCCAAAAATTTCAATTTTACCGTTCGTGAGATCGTTATCTCCGACTTGAAAGAAGGCATTTTCTTTGCCCGAATCGTTTGTTCGGATGGCGTTCGTGAAACCGTAGTTGATGCCCGTCCGTCAGATGCCATCGCCATTGGTATCCGGTTCGATGTGCCGATCTACACGCATGAGGCCATTTTGTCGGAAGCGGGCATCACCGCCAGTGTGAACGATGAAGATGAGGAGCAGGAAGAACTGGTTGGTCAGCCCAGCCGGTCACCCCGCGCTTTTGGCGATCAGTTGAAGGATATGACGTTTGATGAATTACAGAAGATTCTGGACGAAGCGCTGGCCAATGAGAACTACGAGCGGGCCGCTAAAATCCGCGATGAGATGAGCCGCCGGAATTAACGGATGCTACTCACAAAAAAGGCCCCGGCGTACCGTTGGGGCCTTTTTTGTGGTATACTTGTTGTGCAGTGTACTGCATGTACTAATATCCACCCTGTTTCGTTTCCTATTCAACTTCTCCTCATAACATTCTATTATGAACTTTATGAAAACACAATTCCGCGCTTTTCTCCTGCTGGCTTTGCTGGGAAGTGTAGTCTCAGCCTGTAAATCGAAAAATTCAGCCGAAAGCATCGATCTCCGGGCGCAGTACGTTGGCACGTATTCACCCGTTCAATATCAAGCCGTCACCTACGTAGGCAATATTGTCAGTGCGCCTGATCAGGGTGTCGGCGAGTTGGTAGTCGCTAAAGGTACTGGCAACAATAAAGAGATTTTTATTACGATTAACTTCCCGGGCTATACCGAGCAGCTTGCCGCTGATCTGGATGGGACTAAATTTAAAGTGACCAGTAAAAATAAAGAGGCCTTATCTTACCTCAACAAAACGGTTAATGCCGATTATTCGGCATCCGGCGAGTTCACAACAGATAACAAAATCGCCCTCTCTATCGTCGTGCAGACAACCGATAATAGCACAGTAGTCAAAAAACTTGGCGCATTCACCGGCCCGAAGAAATAGACTTTCCCACTTCTTTGAAACGACAGAAACCTGCTGAAAAGCAGGTTTCTGTCGTTTTGGGCAATCCGTAATTTATTGACCAATTTTCAGTTTAAAGACTTCGTACGGTGTTTTCCGGGTTGATTTACCGTCGTTGTTCTTGGCCATATGCTGAATCTGCGAGGTTGTCACGTACAGATACCCATTCTGAATGGCGTAGCTGTCGGGCCACTGTAGTTTCTCCTTATCTGTTACCAGGTCTTCCCGTTGCATAGCCGTTCCAGCGCCGGGTTTCAGGCGGTAGAGTTGGTAATTCTGCACGTCGCCCATGTACAGATTCCCAGCTTCGTCGATAATCATGCCATCGGTCGAGGTGTACTTACCCAAGTCTTCAACCTTACTGCCAAGCTCTTTATCCGCAATTTTGGAGTCCCGTAAAAACTCCGTTTTGATCCTATACAGTTTGTTATCCGTCAGCGGCTTATAATAGAGCATATCGCCATCGGGCGTTAGTGCGAGCCCATCCGAATTGAATTTAACCGGTCCCTTTGAATCTTTAAGCTGCCGGTTATCAATGATAAATTCGTATGTCGGGTCGGACTTAACCGATTTATCGCCCGCCAGGGTCAGGCGGGATTTACCGGTTTTGAGGTCCATCACGATAATGCCGCCCTGCTGCGACTCGGTCACGTAAGCCACCTCGCGTTTGGTATCCACACGAATGTCGTTGATGTAGCTATCCGGCCCTACTACACCCGCCATCGAAAAGGTCCGTTCAGGCTGATTGGTCGTCAGGTTAAAGCAAACAATTTTGTGCGCATCCTGGTATACGCCATTCTGCTTCGGACTGGCCGGATCGACCACCCAGAGCCGGTCTTTGTCATCAATGAAAACCGCCTGCACGCATATCCACCGGTTCGCCGGATTCTGTCCCGGTTTCCAGCTATTGTAACGGGCGTCAGGGTACGGTTTTTTTACACCATTCGGGCCAATTTCTACAACGGCGTATTTGTAGGTGTCCGTCCAGTAGGGATAGTTCACGAACATCCGGCCCGATTTCGACACCGCTACACCGGTTAACTGATAGGTATTGTCCCTAAAAACTGAGGTGAGCGGGGCATTTTGCCCGTTAGCCACTGATGAAATCAGGCCCATTACGGCCAATAAAGCGATTTGGTGGAAACTGTACTTCCCGGAGTATTTTTTCATGAACGTTGGCTGGTAAAGGTATGGCTTTCTAAACCAGGCGTTAGCCCGAAGGTTTGGTAACACTACGCTACGGCTTGGTTGCCAATGTTGACTAACCTATTACCTTCGCTTTTCCTAAACCCCTCCTTGCATGCAAAAACTGCTTTTTACGGGCCTGTTATCCCTGTTACTATGGCCCGCTTTCGCCCAGAAAACTACCGTTACGAAACCTACCGTAACCCGGCTCGAAGTTGCTCCTCCCGAATCCGTTGGCATGAGCAGCGAGCGGCTGCAGCGCATCGACCGTGTGATGCAGGAGTACATTGATAAAGGCCAGCAGGCGGGCGTGGGTGTATTAATCGCCCGCAATGGAAAGATCGTTTACGATAAAACCTTCGGGGTAGAGAACCTCACAACGAAAGTGCCCCTCAAACGCGACGCTATCTACCGCATTGCCTCGCAGACGAAAGCCATTACCAGTATTGGCGTCATGATGCTGTTTGAAGAAGGCCGGTTTCTGCTGGATGACCCCATCTCGAAATACATTCCGGCCTTTAAAAAGATGACGGTGCTGGATAAATTCAACGAAAAAGACTCGACTTATACCACCGTTCCGGCCAAGCGCGAGATCACAATCCGCCAACTGCTGACCCACACCTCCGGGATCAGCTACCCTCAAATTGGCACTAAAGAGGCCACCGCTATTTACGCAAAAGGCCACATCCCGAGCGGTATTGGTACGCCTAATTTCATCCTCGGCGACGCCATAAACAAACTGGCGACGCTGCCATTGATGTTTCAACCCGGCGACCGCTGGAGTTACAGCATCAGCACCGATGTACTGGGTTACCTGATCGAAGTAGTATCGGGTCAGCCGCTGGACCAGTTCTTTAAGGCCCGCATTTTTGAGCCGCTGGGCATGAACGACACCTACTTTTACCTGCCGCCCGCCAAGCAATCCCGCCTGACGGGCCTTAATACGGAAGACTCCACCGGTATGGTACGTCCTGCTCCGGCTGTCTTTGCGAGTGTAGCTAATTACCCAAAAACCAATGGCGCCTATTATTCGGGGGGAGCGGGCCTGGTATCCACCCTAACTGATTACGCCGTTTTCCTGCAAATGGTCCTCAACGGCGGAAGCTACAACGGTAAACAACTGCTTAGTCCGGCTACGGTCCGCATGATCACCACCAACCAGATCGGTGAGTTAAACGTAGGTGTCAATAAATTTGGCCTGGGCTTCCAGATCATTAGCGCGAGGGGAGCCGCCCAGTTACCCGTTTCGGAAGGATCGTTCGACTGGGGTGGTTATTTTGGCACCGCCTACTGGGCCGACCCTAAAGAAGGCATCGTTGCGCTGGTCTACACGCAGAAATCCCCCAACACATCGGCGGGCGACCTTCCCAACAAGTTCCGGGTTCTGGTGTATCAGGCATTGACGAAGTGATATTGCCCCACCGTTAATTTTTCCTAAATCGACTTTCCCGTTCAGGCGTATTGAACGGGCATTGCCCGAAAAAAGCTATTTTTGCCGATAACCCAAGTTTGCAAGCAGTTTCTGAATGGCGCGTAAGAAAAAAGTAGGTAAGTATCCCAGCGGCATGATTTTATTCAGCCTGACGCTGGCGTTGTTTCTCATTGGCTTCTGCGGCATGCTGGCTATCCAGTCAAAACGCTTAGTCACTTACATCCGGGAGAACAATGAAGTCCGGGTTTTCTTAGATAAAGATCTCGACTCGTCGAAGATCAATACACTCTATAAAGTCGTAGCTGCCCGTCCCTACGCGCTGGCAACCAATGGCACGCCACAAATCAAATTTGTGAGTAAAGACGAAGCGGCCAAAGAGTTCATTGCCGAGACGAAAGAGGACTTTCGCCAGATTCTGGATGCCAACGAAAATCCCCTGCGCGACAGTTATCGCATCAAACTGCGCGAAGATTACTTTGAAGAAGCCAAACTTCAGGCCGTTAAAACCGATCTGGAGCAAATCAGCGGAGTTTTTGAGGTGGCCTATCAGGAAAACCTGGTCGACAGCATCAACCGGAATATCACCCGGATTTATTTGGTCATGTCAGCTTTCGCCCTGATTTTGCTCATCATTATCATTGTACTGATGAACAATACCATCCGGCTGGCTCTCTACTCGCAGCGGCTGCTGATTCGGAGTATGCAGTTGGTTGGTGCTACCAACGGGTTCATTACCCGGCCTTTTTTGGGCAGAGGCATTATGCAGGGCTTTATTGCCGGGCTGATTGCGTCGGGGTTGCTGATTGGCGTGCTTCAGGTAGCCATTCATCAAATGCCCGAGATAGATGCCTTACAACAACCCCTGCAATTTGCGCTCTTACTGGCCGGTCTGATTGGTCTGGGTGCGATGATTGGCCTGATCAGTACGTTTCAGGCCGTAAGCCGGTACTTAGGCCTGTCATTAGACGAATTATATTAACCGTGATGTCTTTGTTTGTGGTATCAGATTTAAGAACCTGACACCACAAACAAAGACGAATTGTAGTAAATAGTATCCGCTCCGGCGGTCAGACCAGACGCCCACGTCTGGCTGTTCCATTAAAAAACCAGATGTGGGCGTCTGGAATACACAAAATGAACTCACTCCCTTTCGGCAAAAAGAATTACCAGCTCATGATTGCGGGTATCGCCGTGATTCTGCTTGGCTTTTTTATTATGAGCTTAGATAAAGAAGAGTTTGGCTTTGGCTTTCTGGGCCTTACCCTCGGCCCGCTAACAGTTATCAGTGGCTTTGCCATCGAGTTTTTCGCCATCCTGACCAAGCCCAAGCAGTCCTGATGGAGTTGATTCATGCCATTGCACTGGCCATCATCGAAGGCCTGACCGAATTTTTACCGATTTCTTCTACCGGCCACATGATTATCTATTCGTCATTGGCGGGCATTGCCAGCGACGAATTCACCAAACTGTACACCGTCGATATTCAGTTCGGTTGTATTATCTCGGTGCTGGTGCTGTATCACCGGCGGTTTCTGGTGAGCCGAACACCGGGCTATCAGGCGCCCTCATGGCTGCTCTGGGTACCGGCTAACCTACAACCGGCAGCCGATTTCTACAGCAAGTTGTTCATCGCCTTTCTGCCAGCCGCCGTAATCGGTTTTCTACTGAATGACTTTATCGACTCGCTGCTGGAAAATGTATTAGTGGTAGCTATCACACTGTTGGTGGGCGGTATTATTCTCGTTTTTATCGACAAGATCGTCAACCATAACGACGGACCGCAGCAACCTAAGGACGGCGACGTAACCACACCGGAAGCGCTAAAAATTGGCTTTTTTCAGTGCATCGCCATGATTCCGGGTGTGTCCCGGTCGGCCGCTACGATCATTGGTGGTATGTTTCAGGGCCTGACCCGGCAGCAGGCCGCCGAGTTCTCGTTTTTCCTGGCGGTGCCAACGATGGCTGCCGCATCGGGGTACAAGCTCCTGAAAACGTATAAGCTGCTCGATATGGCGGACGTTCACACACTGCTGATCGGCAACGCCATCGCCTTTGTGGTTGGCTTGCTGGCTATTCGCGGCTTCGTAGGGTTTCTGACCAAATATGGTTTCAAAGTATTCGGTTATTACCGGATTGCCCTCGGTTTGTTGCTGCTGGGCCTGCTGGCTGCTGGTGTAAAGCTGGACGTATTGTAGCTCTTCTCCTTCCTCTTTTATAGACCTGTAAGGCTTGTATAGT
Organism: uncultured Cytophagales bacterium; assembly: GCA_964251665.1. Lineage (GTDB taxonomy): Bacteria > Bacteroidota > Bacteroidia > Cytophagales > Spirosomataceae > JBBQLG01. Next base: position 175,157 of record CAXUKO010000006.1, on the reverse strand, counting down.
CCTTGCAGGTCTTTTGTTTTCTATCTTTGCCCGGATGAATCAGGAACAAACGCCCGACCCCGGCCGGGTTATTTTGATCGACAAGCCGCTTACCTGGACGTCGTTCGATGTAGTGAAGAAACTTCGCTGGGCCGGTAAATTCAAGAAAATTGGCCATGCAGGTACCCTCGACCCGCTGGCAACCGGTCTGCTTATTCTTTGCACGGGTAAGATGACCAAGCAGATAGATCAGTATCAGGCGCAGGAAAAAGAGTACACCGGTACGCTCGTGCTGGGTAAAACAACCCCTTCTGTCGATCTGGAAACGGAGTTCGATGCGGAGTTTGATGTTTCTGGTTTAACACCCGAACGGGTACAGGAAGCCGCCCGGCAACTTACCGGTGATATTAATCAGATACCCCCCATTTATTCGGCTGTTCGCGTCAATGGCGAGCGACTCTACGAAAAAGCCCGTCGGGGCGAGACGGCTGACCAGGTCGATGGCGGGATTAAAAGCCGGATGGTAACCGTGTCGGTGTTTGAACTCGACACGACCAGTCTGCCAACGGTCAACTTTAGAATCGTGTGTTCCAAAGGGACGTATATTCGGAGTCTGGTACGGGATTTGGGCCTTTTGCTCAACAATGGCGCCTACATGAGTGCCCTGCGCCGGACCCGCATCGGTACCTTCCGGGTCGAAGATGCCGAAACCGTTGAGCGGTTTGTCGCTCAGCATCGTCCCGCCAAACCAGATGTAATTCTATGATTGTTCACCGTGGTATTGATACCATTCAACCCCTTTCCAACGCCGTTGTCACGAGTGGCACTTTCGACGGTGTACACCGGGGCCATCAGACGATTCTGGCTCGCCTGACCGAAATTGCCCGGATCAGCGGGGGCGAATCGGTCGTGCTCACCTATTGGCCACATCCGCGAACGGTGGTTTCCAACGATAGCCTCGACCTGAAACTGCTCTCGACACTGGACGAGAAGGTAGCCCTGCTCGAACAGGCCGGTATCGACCATTTAGTCGTGATTCCGTTCACCCGTTCGTTTTCGGAACTGACCTCTGAAGAGTTCATTCGCCAGATTCTGATTGATAAAATCGGCACAAAAAAGCTGGTCATTGGGTATGATCACCGCTTTGGCCGCGACCGCGAAGGGGGGTTCGACTACATCCGGGCGCATCAGTCGGAATATGGTTTCGAGGTAGAGGAAATCCCGCGTCAGGATGTAGAAGCTGTTGGCGTTAGTTCGTCCAAGATTCGCATCGCTCTGGCCGAAGGTAATATTAAAACGGCTAACCGGTTTCTGGGTCGGCCCTACAGCATGACTGGTACCATTGTGAAGGGGCAGCAACTTGGCCGTACCATTGGCTTCCCCACCGCCAACATGCAGGTGGATGATCCGGTAAAACTCATTCCAGCCAATGGCGTCTATGCGGTGGAAGTCATCTATAAAGATCAGTCGCTGAGTGGAATGCTCAACATTGGCCTTCGCCCTACCGTCGGTGGTACGTTCCAGACGATAGAAACCTACATTTTCGACTTCAACGCGGATATTTACGGTGAACACCTGACCCTTAAATTCCGGGAGTTCCTGCGGCCTGAACAGAAATTTCAGGGCTTACCCGCTTTGGTAGCCCAGCTAAAACTAGACGAGCAACAGGCGCGGGCAGTACTGGGGGTTAATTAGCGTTTAACCTACACCCGCTTTAGCCAGCTTATCCGTACCTTCGCGGCCCATCGACAAACAACAAAACCGAACGAATATGCAGCAGAAAATCCGGCGCGAAGACGCTCTTGAGTATCACGCCAAAGGTCGTCCCGGTAAGCTCGAAGTTATTCCTACCAAAGAAACCGATACCCAACGCGACCTCTCACTGGCGTACTCACCGGGGGTGGCGGAACCCTGCCTCGCCATCGCGGAGAATGTCGAAGATGTTTATAAATACACCGCAAAAGGCAATCTGGTAGCCGTTATTTCCAATGGAACGGCTGTTTTAGGCCTCGGCGACATTGGCCCCGAAGCCAGTAAGCCCGTTATGGAGGGTAAAGGGCTGCTGTTTAAAATTTACGCCGATATTGACGTGTTCGACATTGAACTGAATACGCACGACGTGGATGAGTTTGTCCGTACCGTTAAGATTCTCGAGCCGACGTTTGGCGGGGTGAACCTCGAAGACATTAAAGCACCGGAATGTTTCGAGATCGAGCGACGGCTGAAAGAAGAACTCAACATTCCCATTATTCACGACGATCAGCACGGCACGGCCATCGTTAGCGGGGCCGCGCTGCTGAATGCGCTTGAGCTGGTCGGCAAACCGGTAGCGACGGCAAAGTTTGTGTTTGCCGGAGCCGGAGCAGCCGCTATCTCGTGCGCCCGGCAGTATGTAGCGCTGGGTGCCCTGCCCGAAAATATTGTTATGTTCGATGTTGTTGGCCCCCTCCGCGCCGACCGTACCGACCTCACCGACATCACCCGTCAGTTTGCAACCACCCGCGATATTCATTCACTCGATGATGCATTCGCCGGAGCCGACGTATTCGTAGGTCTCTCCAAGGGAAATATCGTCAGTCAGGCTATGGTTCGCTCGATGGCTGACAACCCGATTGTATTCGCGATGGCGAACCCAACACCGGAGATTAGCTACGAAGATGCCATTGCCGTTCGTAAGGACATTATCATGGCAACTGGCCGCTCCGATTATCCCAATCAGGTAAACAACGTGCTGGGTTTTCCTTACATTTTCCGGGGCGCGCTGGACGTACGGGCCACCGAAATCAACGAAGCAATGAAGCTGGCTGCCGTACGGGCGTTGGCCGATCTGGCAAAAAAGACGGTGCCTGACATTGTCAACCTCGCCTATGGCGAAGCCAACCTGACGTTCAGCCGGACGTATATTCTACCCAAACCCGTTGATCCCCGCTTACTTACCTGCGTAGCACCAGCGGTGGCGCGGGCAGCTATGGAGTCGGGCGTGGCTAAGCAGCCCATCACGGACTGGGAAGCTTATGAAATGCAACTTGCCGGACGGTTGGGACATGACAACCAGATTACGCGCGTCATTCTGACCAAGGCCAAGCGGAATCCAAAGCGTGTTGTATTTGCCGATGCCGAGAATCTGAAGGTACTGAAAGCGGCTCAACAGGTACGGGACGAGGGTATTGCGCATCCCATTTTGCTGGGAGAAACCGCTAAAATCCAGCAGTTGATTCTGGAGAACAGCCTTGATCTGGGCCAGATTCCGATCATTGATCCCAGGTCGCCGGAGCAGGCACACCTAATCGACCGATTTACCGATATTTATTTTCAGAAGCGGCAACGGAAGGGCGTTAACCTGCGCGAGGCCCGGAAAACGATGTTTTACCGGAATTACTTCGGGGCCATGATGGTCGAAACAGGCGAAGCCGACGCCTTGATTTCGGGGTTGGTCAGCAACTACCCTGACACGATTCGGCCCGCGTTACAGGTAATTGGCAAAGAGCCCGGCGTTCAGAAGGTAGCCGGGATGTACATTTTGCTCACGAAACGAGGCCCGCTCTTTTTCTCCGATACGACGGTCAACTTTAACCCAACCGCCGAAGAAATCGTAGAAATTACCGAGATGACGGCGCGGGCGGTAGAGCGATTCAACATCAAGCCGCGCATCGCGCTAATGACGTATTCGAACTACGGCAGCGCCAAGGGGGAAGATGCTCTGAAGATGAGCCGGGCCACCGAAATTTTGCAGAAGAAGCACCGCGATATGGTTGTAGACGGCGAAATTCAGGCTCACCTCGCGTTCAATACGGAGCTGCTGCGGCAGAATTATCCATTCAGCAAACTGGCCGAAGAGGGTGCGAATACACTCATCTTTCCAAACCTCTCGGCATCGAACATTGCCTATAACCTCATGTCGGAAGCCGCCGGGTTTGAACTCATCGGTCCGATCCTGCTGGGTCTGCGCAAGCCGGTTCACGTGCTGCAGCTCGGCTCGTCGGAGCGCGAAATTGTCAATATGGTCGCCATCGCGGTGGTAGAGGCACAGGGAAAGTAAGTCAAATCAATAGCACGCTGATTTTCATGATCATTATGATAAAAATCATCTCTTATCATACTAATCATGCAGAACAGCGTGCTATCCTTTATTAACCACTTATGTCAAGAATACTGACAGGCATTCAAAGCAGCGGACGGCCGCATCTGGGTAATATTCTGGGGGCCATTAAACCCGCTGTCGACTTATCAAAACAGGGTGATAATGAATCGTTTCTGTTTATCGCCGATCTACATTCACTCACGACGCTGAAGGATGGACAAACTCGTCGGGATTATACCCGGGCAGTGGCGGCTACATGGCTGGCCTTTGGCTTCGATACGGTAAAAAATACGTTCTGGCGGCAATCACGGGTGCCGGAACATACCGAACTGGCCTGGTACCTGAACTGCTTTACGCCCATGCCGATGCTCCAGAACGCTACGTCGTTCAAGGACAAGTCGGACCGGTCGTCGGGGGCGGCTAATGCCGGTCTGTTTACCTATCCGGTGCTTCAGGCGGCTGATATTCTGCTGTATGATGCGGAGATTATTCCTGTTGGTAAAGATCAGCGGCAACATATCGAAATGACGCGGGATATCGCGAGTGCGGTTAACCGGCAATATAACAGCGAGTTATTTATCCTGCCAGAACCGCGTATCGACGAACGCCTGATGGTGATTCCCGGCATTGATGGTCAGAAGATGAGCAAGTCGTATAACAACTACATCGACATTTTTCTGCCTGCCAACGAACTCTACAAGGTGGTGAAGAAGATTAAATCGGACTCTACCCCACTTGAGGAACCCAAGAATCCTGACACGGATATCACCTTCCAGTTATACGCGCTGCTGGCATCTGAACAGGAAACTGCCGAGATGCGCCGGAACTACGAAGGAGGTAACTACGGGTATGGTACGGCCAAGAAAGCGCTATACGAGTTACTGGTCGAGCGGTTCGTGACGGAGCGCGAACGCTTTACTTATTACATGGAAAACCACGATGCGCTCGAAGCCGAACTGCGCGCTGGTGAAGAGAAGGCAAGAGCAATCGCCAGCCGAACTATTCAGCGGGTACGCGATACAATGGGCTTTAGTTAACGTTCTGACATTATTTTCACCAGTTGCACAATTTAATTTGCAAAAAGTGGAATAAGGGATTTATTTACAAGCAGTTAGCTGAACTAACAGCGCTACAGTACCCCTATTCCATACCATGAAAACGTTAAACGTGTACACCACTGAAGGGATATCGCATCCTTTCAAGTTAAATCAGCGCGAGCAGCACTTTATTCAGCTGGCGTGTTCCGACCTCACTTACGTTCAGATTGCAGACCGAATGCACGTGAGCCCACGCACAGTAGACGGCTACCGGGAAGTTCTGTTCGAACGATGCCAGGTTAAAAGTCGTGTTGGCCTGGCGCTGTGGGCGGTTCGGGAAGGTGTAGTGACACTTTGATGGCTCTTGGCTTTATGTTAGTCTGAAAAGCCGTAGTGATAGCGCTATCACTACGGCTTTTATCTATTTCGTTTCGTCCGAATCCGCCTGCGGCTTTTTACCGAAACCACCAAACGATTTCAGGCCGGATGTTAAGGATGAAGACAATGCGGCTGCGGCTTTTTGCGCACCCGATGGCTCACCAGACGCTTCGGGCAACGCAGCAGTCGGCGTCGGCGCATTCAGTTTCTGGTAGTTACCGCTTAGGATCTGTTTATAATGGTCCGACTCCGACCAAGCCAAAATCTCCTTAACGCGCAGCACCGTATAAGGGTGCGTCTGCTTCAGCATCGACTGAACTTTAATAAACTTAGCCATCCAGTTATCGTCCACATACTCCTCAAACGTGTCGGCTTGCTGGCGGATAGCCTCAACACTAACGGGATCGCTGAGCGTTTTTGAATAGCCTGCAATTTTGCTGAGTGCTTCTGTAACGGCCCCAATATCCTGCGTTGCCAGCAAGGCAGCCCGGTCGGCGGAGAACTCGGCCCGGCGGCTCCATTCCAGCAGCGCATACTGTACGCTCAAATCGACAGCACTGTTGAACGGGGGCGGAATCATGCCCGTAACCGACCCGCCAAAATACCGGATAAAGTAGGTGAACGTGTTGTAAAACATGTGGTCACACTTCACGTGCCCCAGCTCATGACCGATGATCGCCATCGTTTCGCGTTCAGTTAAAATGTCCAGCAACGCCGAGTTTATTGTAATGCTGTACCGCTCGACACCACTGGCATAGGCATTAATTTCGCTGACCGTTTCGATATACAGTTCCGGCAGTTTCCGAACGTCTAATGCTTGTGCTGCCCGGACGTAGGCTTTATAGAGCGATGGGTATTGGTTTGGTCCCACCCGTACACAGGATGAGCTGTGGTAATAATGCTGTGAGTGTTCAACGTACGAATTAAGCGTTGAGATGATCGAACGGAATTTATCGATGCCCTTAAGCAGGCCGGTTGCCTCCCGGTCCAAGGTGTGCTGGAACTCCTGATGAGAGAGTTCAGGAAAAAAGATGAGATCTTCGCGTAACATGAGAAGGTATAGGGATGGTTAGTTAATAGTATACTGAACTTGTTGCTTTATGCGGTAAGTTAACCCGGAAAGTCAGTATACAAGGTAATAGGTAGTGAATACTTATATCCCGGTCGTACCACCGGAATACAACATGCGCGAAACGCTCAATCAACTCGATACGCAACTTTTTCTCTGGCTAAATGGTCTGGATGCGCCCTGGCTCGATCCTATTATGGTCTGGATTACGGAGCGTAACAGCTGGTTCCCATTTTATGCATTACTGATTGGCTGGCTGGTGTTTCGCTATCGTTGGCAGGCGACTGGCCTTATACTCACACTGGCTGTTGCTGTAGCGCTGAGTGATCAGGCGGCTTCGGCCCTGCTGAAACCATTAACGCTCCGGCTGCGCCCCTGCCACGAGCCATCCCTTCAGGCCCTGATTCATCCCGTGCTCAACTGTGGCGGTCAGTACGGCTTTGCCTCCTCCCACGCGGCCAATGCGTTCGCCCTGGCCATGGGCCTCTGGCTGCTACTCGGTAAGTCATATCCGGTAGCGCGCTGGGGATTTGGCTGGGCCGCAGCCCTTGCTTACAGCCGGATCTACGTCGGAGTGCACTACCCGCTGGATGTACTGGCTGGTGCAGGAATTGGGGTATCAATGGCGATAATCAGCGTCTGGGTATATCGACAACTTCGCAATAGTCGACAGCCCGGTCCAGTTTCCGGTAAGGGCTCAAGAACGCCGATAACGTAATACCAGATTGCGATTAGCGGACATTCAGCCCGGATCACAATGCTGACTAACGACATGGGCTATTCACCTTTAGCACCAATAAGTACAATTGAATATAGAAATGGCCAAATTTTAACCCTGTTTTTTTCCGTACCTTTGCGGGAAATCCCCCGGTATCATGGCTTCGTTTAATCCGGTCAAAATTTTTTCGGGTAGTCAGTCCGTTTATCTGGCCGAAAAAATTGCTCACTACTACGGTAAAGATCTTGGTGGTTATACACTACGTCGGTTTAGTGATGGTGAAATGTCACCCAGCTTTGAAGAGTCCATTCGGGGGTGCGATGTATTTCTGATTCAGTCCACCCCTCCGCCCGCCGACAACCTCATGGAATTGATGTTGATGGTTGACGCAGCTCGTCGGGCCTCGGCGCACTATGTCACCGTCGTGATTCCGTACTTTGGGTATGCCCGTCAGGACCGTAAGGATAAGCCCCGCGTTGCCATTGCGGCCAAATTGGTGGCCAATCTGCTGTCGGCGGCCGGTGTGGATCGTCTGATGACAATTGACCTCCATGCCGGACAGATTCAGGGGTTCTTCGACTTCCCGGTGGATCATCTGGAAGGCACCTCAGTTTTTGTCCCTTACATCAAGAGCCTGAATCTCGATAATCTGGTGATTGCTTCGCCGGACGTAGGTGGTGCGGGCCGGGCACGGAACTTCGCCAAGCATTTCAATGCCGATATTGTGCTGTGCGACAAACACCGCAAGCGGGCCAATGAAATTGCCTCTATGCAGGTCATTGGTGATGTTGAAGGCGCCAACGTTGTACTGGTCGATGACCTGATTGATACAGGTGGCACACTCTGCAAAGCCGCTCAGATCATTCTGGAAAAAGGTGCCAAATCGGTACGGGCCATCTGTACGCACCCGGTTATGTCGGGACAGGCTTCGACCAACATTGCCAATTCGGTGCTCGAAGAACTGGTTATCGCCGACACGATTCCACTGCGGGAACCGAACCCTAAAATCAGAGTGTTATCAGTGGCTGAGTTGTTTGCCAAAGCCATTGGCCGTATTCGCGATCACGAATCTATTAGCTCACTTTTTATACGTTATTAAATGAGTGAGTTAGTGAATGAGCGCATTAGTGATTAATTCACGAAGCGCACGTCAAATCATTTACTAATTCGCTCATTCACTTATTTATTAATTACATTCAAAAATGAAAAAACTCGAGATTGTAGGGTATCACAGAGCGAATCTCGGAAGAGTGGAGTCACAGACGATGCGTATGGATGGTAATATTCCATGTGTATTGTATGGTGGCCAGCAACAGGTGCATTTTTACGCGCCTACCATCCTCTTTCGTGATCTGCTGTACACACCGGATGTGTACGAAGTAACGCTGAACATCGAAGGCGATGAGTATCGCGCGATTTTACAGGAAACTCAGTTTCACCCGGTTAACGACATGTTGCTCCACGCCGATTTCATGGAAATCGTCGAAGGGAAACAGATCAAAGTAGCCGTACCTGTTCGTATGGTTGGCACCGCACCGGGTGTACAAAAGGGTGGTAAGCTCGTTACCCGCATTCGCAAACTGCGTGTGAAGGGAAGCGCTGAAACCATTCCTGATTATATTGACATTGACGTGAGTGCGCTTGATCTGGGTAAATCGGTTCGGGTACGCGACATTACGCCCGTGGGATACGAACTGCTCGAAAGCGGCTCTAACCCCGTTGCGTCAATTGAAATTCCCCGCGCCCTGCGCGGTACGGTGGGCAAATAATCCCACTTCTTATCACGCTAATAGACCTGAAAAAAGGCCAGCCCGCTTGGGTTGGCCTTTTTTGTTGTCGTATTTTTTGGTACGTGCTTTAGACACTGATGCAGTATTATAACTTTTTAAACAGATCAACCAACTTCAGATAATTTATTCATTCTCATTGCAGTTAGAGGACCCGTGATAATAAGCATTTAAGCACGGTTTCCAATCTATAGCATTAGCTTTAAATTTCATTCCTCGTAGAGCATTATTTTTAGTCCAAGCTCCTGACTCAACAAACAGAGCAGCCAAATGACTGGCTAACTGGCCATCTTTTGTGTCTTTTTTGCCAAACATCTCATATAGTAGACTTCCTAATCCTTCTTTCTCTGTTCCTGCTGCGAGCTTTTCGACATTGTTAGCTAAGTCAGTTTCTCTTTTGGGATTATCTCGTACGTGACAATGAATTTTGTCTAACTGAAGCCCTGTAAGTAGCTTCTCAACTACAATTTTTGCTGATGTAGTAGTTTGGCTTTTAAACTGTCGCCTGACATTAATCGAACCGTTATCGGCAAGTTTCCAGCAAAAATGTTTTGCCTTGCTTCCCAACGTGTGACACTCTTTCCATCCGTTTTCTTGAGGTGCGTTTGCCATTTTTATCTTATTTGTGTGGTGAATGTTATCTATCAAGGCAACCAACATTAGGCCAAAGTAGCCGATAGACGCAAAAAAACAACGACCCTAATTTCCTCCTGGAAACCGGGGTCGTTGGTCAATTAAACACTCTTCTTACTTCTTCGTTACCCGAATCGAGATTCGCCGGTTTTCGGCGCGGCCGGCTTCTGTATCGTTTGATGCCACGGGGTGCTCCTGTCCGTAGCCTTCAGCGTCGAGCCGACCGTCATCGATACCCAGCTTTACTAACTCGCTCTCAACGGATTTAGCCCGATCATCGGAGAGTTTCAGGTTAGCGTCGGCGCTGCCAGTGTTGTCGGTGTAACCACCTAATTTGACGTTAACCGCCGGGTAGGCTTTCAGAACCTCGGCAATGTTTTTTAACTGCTCCTGCGATTTGGGATTAAGCGTCGCTTTCCCGGTCGCGAAGGTCAGGCGGTCAAAATCAAACCACGTTTCTTTGTCCACCGCTTTGTCACTTTTGATGAACGTGAGCAGGTTATTCTCAATGCCGTTTTCGGGAATGTTCAGTTCAACACCGCTCGTTAGTTTCTGAATGTGAAACTCACCCAGGTTTTTATTTGGGGTACTAACCTGCCTGTTGTCAGCAGCTGTCGATTCTTCCAGAGGCACTTCAGTACCGGCGGCTGTTTTGCCTTCTTTGGCGTAACCCAGCGTATCCGACGATTTCACGGCGATATATGGCGCAATCACCAGCGACACAATCGACATCAGCTTGATCAGAATGTTCATCGACGGGCCCGACGTGTCTTTGAACGGGTCACCAACGGTATCACCCGTTACCGAGGCTTTATGCGGCTCCGATTTCTTGTAAAACATCTCACCGTTGATCAGTACGCCTTTCTCAAACGACTTCTTGGCGTTATCCCACGCGCCACCGGCGTTGTTCATAAAGATACCCATCAGTACACCCGATACCGTGACACCGGCCAGCAGACCACCCAATACTTCAGGGCCAAAGATGAACCCAACGACCACCGGTGTAATAAGGGCAATCAAGCCCGGCAGAATCATCTCGCGAATAGATGCCTGCGTTGAAATAGCCACGCACTTTTCGTATTCCGGCAGTCCGGTACCTTCCATAATGCCCGGAATTTCGCGGAACTGGCGACGAACTTCTTCCACCATCGCCATGGCTGCCCGGCCGACGGCGGCAATAGTCAGCGATGAGAAAATGTAGGGAATCATCCCCCCAACGAACAACCCGGATAACACGTCGGCCTTGTAAATATCGATGGCCGAAATACCTGAAATACCCACGAAAGCAGCAAACAAGGCGAGTGAGGTAAGAGCGGCAGAGGCAATAGCAAAGCCTTTACCAGTCGCTGCGGTAGTGTTGCCAACAGCATCCAGAATATCGGTACGGTGGCGAACCTCTTCGGGCAGGTAACTCATCTCGGCAATACCACCCGCGTTATCAGCAATGGGACCGAACCCGTCGATGGCTAACTGCATGGCCGTTGTAGCCATCATACCAGCCGCTGAAATCGCTACGCCATACAGACCGGCAAAATGATAGGATGTGTAAATACCGGCTGCCAGTACCAGAATGGGCAGTACTGTCGACTCCATCCCGACAGCCAGACCACCAATGATGTTTGTAGCAGCCCCGGTTGCCGACTGACGAATAATGGACATAACCGGGCGACGACCCATGGCGGTATAGTACTCCGTAATGATGCTCATTAATGTTCCGACAATTAAGCCGGTAAAGATGGCATAGAAGACATCAATGCGGGTAAATTCGACACCCCGGATTTGCATGGTACCGGTGGGCAACACGGCATTCACCAGAAAATAAGAAGCGAAAACGGTCAGCAGAATCGATGCCCAGTTACCCATGTTCAGCGCACCCTGTACACTGCTTGTCTCGTCTTTAATGCGCACGAAATAGGTAGCGATAATGGAAAAAATCAGCCCCATACCGGCAATCAGCATCGGCAGTACGATGGGTGCATGACCCAGTATGTTATCTTCCGAAGCAGGCAATACAATCTCGCGGCCCAGTACCATTGTAGCTAGAATGGTTGCCACATACGAACCAAATAGATCGGCACCCATCCCGGCGACGTCGCCTACGTTATCTCCCACGTTATCGGCAATGGTAGCCGGGTTGCGCGGATCATCTTCGGGAATCCCAGCTTCTACTTTACCCACTAAATCGGCTCCAACGTCGGCCGCTTTCGTATAAATACCACCGCCAACCCGGGCAAACAAAGCGATCGACTCAGCACCGAGCGAAAACCCTGCGAGTACTTCCAGGGCTTTCTCCATCGGGATACCATTGACGGGCAATATGCCATTGACTGACACGGCACCGGCCACGAACATATTGTAAAACAGGATAAAGAGAACACTAAGTCCAAGTACGGCGAGTCCGGCTACGCCAATACCCATTACCGAACCGCCCGTAAACGATACGTTCAGCGCCTGTTTCAGACTGGTGCGGGCTGCGTGAGCCGTGCGGACGTTCGCCTTGGTAGCGATGTTCATACCAATGTAACCGGCCAGAGCCGATGTAAACGCGCCGATGGCAAACGCTACGCCAATCAGCCAGTTTGAATTTTCGACCAGGGTGCCGGAATACATCAGCAGAGCGGCCACAACCACGCCAAAGATGATTAGTACACGCCATTCGGCGCGAAGAAAGGCGATGGCTCCGTCGGCAATGTATTTAGCAATTTCCTGCATTCGGGCATCGCCAGCCTCTTGCCGCGATACCCAGAGAAACTTACTGAACATGACTGCCAGGCCCACTAAACCCAGCAGAGGCACTATGTAAATACTGTTCGTCATGCGGAAAAAGATTAAAAGTATAGGTATAGGTCGCAAATATAGACTTTGCCAATCCACAGCCAACCCCTACAAACGCGTTTTTTGACTTTTATGACGATATTTTTGACTAATTTCATTGTTGTCGAGCCTACAAACGCATGCGCTGTCTGCTTTCAGAGCGGTTTCATCTAATTTCGCCCATCCCTGCTTATTTTTGTCTGAATCGCTTTTCCACTCTCTTCTTACCACTCTATCTCTGTGCGCTACACCTCATTTTTTGTTACGATCCTTTTCCTTTTTACACTGGTTCGTGCGGCATTCAGCCAGCCCAATCCCAGTCCGGCCGGGCACATCCTGCAGGATTTAAAGAAGCTGAATGTCGTTGGGTCAGTACTATATGTAGCGGCCCACCCCGACGATGAAAATACACTGATGCTGGCCTACTTAGCCAATGAACGGCACGTCCGCACGGCGTATCTGTCGCTGACGCGGGGCGATGGCGGGCAGAATCTGATTGGTACCGAACAGGGCGAACAGATTGGCGTAATCCGGACGCAGGAGTTATTACAGGCGCGCCGGGTTGATGGGGCCGGACAGTTTTTCAGCCGGGCTTATGACTTTGGCTTCTCCAAAACGACTGACGAAACGATGCAGTTCTGGGGTCACGACCGCATACTGAGCGATGTGGTCTGGACAATCCGCCAGTTCCGGCCCGATGTACTCATCACGCGGTTTCCGCCCGATGCCCGCGCCGGTCACGGAAACCACTCAGCCTCGGCAGTACTGGCCGAAGAAGCCTTTACGCTAGCCGGTGACCCAACAAAATTCCCGGAGCAGTTGAAATACGTGTCAGTCTGGCAACCCAAACGCATCGTCTGGAATACGTTTACGCCGGGCTTTACCAACCAGAAGCCCAATGAAGGCCAGTTCATCAGCGTCGATATCAGCGGGTACAATCCGTTACTGGGTGAATCATATACAGAAATGGCCGCCGAGAGCCGTTCGATGCACAAGAGTCAGGCGATGGGGTCGGCCAAAACCCGCACATCCCGGATTGATTATTTAGTACACAAAGCCGGTTCACCCGCCACCAGCGACCTGTTCGACGGCGTTGATTTAACCTGGAAACGCGTAAAAGGGGGCGAAACCATCGAACCCCTGGTACAGCAGGCCATCGCTGGTTTTCGGGCCGATAATCCAGCGGCCAGTTTACCGGCACTGGCTGCTATTTATCGGGCATTAGACAAGTTAGACGCCAAAAATCCGTACGTACAGGAGAAGAAAGAGGCCGTAAAAGGGCTGATTGCCGATTGTGCAGGTCTATGGTTTGAAACGAATCCGGTCGACTATGCCGCGACACCAGGTGAAGCCATTAAACTGAATCTGAGCGTTGTAAACCGCTCCAATGCGCCACTAAAATTGATCGCTGTGCGGATGCCCGCCGTCAAACACGACACTACGCTGAACCTCACGCTGGCTTATAACACCGCCCTGAACCTGCCTCTCACGGTAACGCTGCCCGCCAATGAACCCCTGACCCAGCCTTATTGGCTGGCCAACCGGAAGGAAAAAGGTGCCTTCGTCGTTAACGATCAAACGTTGATTGGCCATGCCGAAAATCCGCCCCTGCTCACGACAGAATACGTTTTTTCCCTCGAGGGGCTGACACTGACCTATTCCCAGCCGTGGATTCATAAGTATGTGACGGCCGAAGACGGGGAACTCTACCGTCCGTTTGAAGTACGTCCGGTGGTGACGGCCAATCTGGCCGAGAAAGTCTATGCTTTTGCCGATGCCAGACCTAAAATGGTATCGCTAACGATCAAAGCGAGCCGCACCAATGTATCAGGCACAGCCCGGCTGCAACTACCGGCGGGATGGGTGGCAGAACCGGCTCAGGTGCCGTTTACTTTGGCTCAGAAGTTTCAGGAGCAAACCCTGACCTTTTCGGTCAAACCGACCTCCGACAAAACCAGTGAATCAACAATGAAAGCCGTGATGACGGTGAACGGGCAGGAATACGCGCAAAGCTTAGTCACGATTGCGCATCCACACATTCGCCCCCAAACGCTGTTTCCGCCCGCCGAAGCGAAACTGGTTAAGCTGGACATCAGTGTGAAGGCGAAGAACGTGGGCTACATCACCGGCGCGGGCGACGAGATTCCGGCGGCCCTCCGGCAGATCGGCTGTACGGTCACGCTACTGACCGAGACGGATTTACAGAAAGATTTGAGTACCTACGATGCCATTGTGGTGGGCGTCCGGGCGTACAACACCGAGGACCGGATGCTGTTTTATCAGCCCAAATTGATGGCTTATGTGGAGCAGGGTGGTACGATGCTGGTGCAATATCAGGTGAACCGGCGGTTACTGACCGAAAACATTGGGCCGTATCCGTTTAAAATCACCAACGACCGTACTACCGATGAAGACTCGCCGGTCACGTTTGTCAAGGCAGACAGCCCTATTCTGAACACACCTAATAAACTTACCCCGGCTGACTTTACCGGCTGGATTCAGGAGCGGGGCATTTATTTTGCCGATCAAGTTGACCCGCACTATGAAACCCTCCTGTCGATGCAGGACCCCGGTGAAGCTCCGAAAACGGGTAGTCTGATTCACGCAACCTACGGCAAGGGCCATTTCTTTTACACCGGACTGGTTTTCTTTCGCGAATTACCGGCCGGCGTTCCGGGTGCATACCGTCTGTTCGCCAACCTGATTTCCGTGGGGAAATAATAGTCCCTGCATCGTTCATGCACCAACTCTGGATTGATACCGGCGGTACCTTTACCGATGGCCTCTGCTTAGACCCTAACGGGCAGTTACAACGCGCTAAAGTACTCAGCAGCAGTCGGCTGCGGGGGCGGCTTATCAACGGAAAAATCGAGGCTCCCTGGCTCACGGCACCGATCTTCGATGGGTATCAGCTTCGTCTAATTGAGACCGGCGAAACAGCCGTAGTCCGGCAACTGGCAGCGGATGGTCAGCTAACAACAGACCATCCGCTGACGTCTCCCCTGCCCGCTACCATTGAACTTTTCACTGGCGAGGAAGCCCCCGTTCTGGCAGCCCGGCTACTCACGCAGACCCCCATCGGCCAGCCCTTTCCGGTGCTGGACATGCGCTTAGGGACCACCAAAGGAACCAACGCGCTGCTGGAACGGAAAGGGGGCCGCGTGGCACTGATTGTGACAAAAGGTTTTCGGGACTTATTAAAAATCGGGACGCAGCAACGGCCCAACCTGTTTCAGTTAGCCATTCCCCCCGCCGAACTCCTGTATGATACCGTTTGGGAAGCGGATGAGCGCATGGCCGCCGATGGAACCGCACTGGCTCCGCTGACCAATTCAGCCGTAGCCTCGCTGGTTGCTGAACTTCGGCAGAGTCAGCCCGATGCTATTGCCATTTCGCTCCTCAATGCCTACAAAAACCCGGCGCATGAACAGCAACTTCGGGATGAACTGATTACGGCTGGTTTTGCCAACATAACTATTTCGACGGATGTTTCTCCGGCTATTCAATATGTGTCACGAACACAAACAGCCGTAGTCAACGCCTACCTGACGCCGGTCATCGAATCGTATTTAACCAATATCTCCCGACAGTTAGGTGATAACCATCCAGTCCGGGACCATTCAGTCCGGGTAATGACCAGTGCGGGCGGACTGGTGAAAGCCGACTTGTTTCGCCCTAAAGACAGCTTGCTCAGCGGCCCGGCAGGTGGCGTTATCGGGTCGGCGGCCATTGCGCAGCAACTCGGTTTTGAGAAGATTCTGACGCTCGACATGGGCGGTACCAGCACCGACTCGGCCCGTTACGACGGTGGCGTCGATTACCGGTTCACGACCACCATCAACGATTTCACGCTGCAACTCCCTTCGCTGGCGGTCGAAACGGTAGCTGCCGGAGGTGGTTCCATCTGCCGGTTCGACCCACAGTCGGGACAGTTGCGGGTCGGCCCCGAGAGTGCGGGGGCGGCCCCCGGTCCAGCCTGTTATGGGGCTACTGGTTCAGGCCAGCCCCTGCTGACCATCACCGACGTAAACCTGCTGCTCGGCAAATTAGACCCGGCACAGTTCGGTATTCCGGTGTTTGTTAACAAAGCCCGCGAAGCATTACTGGCAGTCATCGAACAAATCGAACGGCATACCCATAATCGCCCAACCGAAGCCGCCCTGTTGCGCGGATTCGAGCGCATTGCCGACGAAGCGATGGCGGGTGCCATTCGTAAGATATCCGTCGCCCGGGGCTTCAATTCCAGCGAGTATACCTTGCTGGTGTTCGGTGGCGCCGGAGGGCTACATGGCTGCTCCATTGCTCGCTTATTGGGTATCGAAACCTTGATTTTACCGTTCGACGGTGGTTTACTCAGTGCTTACGGCATGGGACAGGCCCGCGTTGAGCGGATGGCATCACAATCGGTACTGCAACCACTGGCCAAAATTGACGCTGATCTACCCGACCTAATTGAGCAACTTAAAGAACAGGCCATTAGTGAGTTACGGCAGGACATCGGGCTAACTACAGCGCTGGCGGTTCAATCGGTACTGTTGTTCATGCGTTTACAGGGCCAGGAAACAGCGTTACCCGTTCCAGTAGCCCACGATTTAAATCGTGGGCTACTGGAACAGAAATTCCGGGACGCCTACCAGCATTTGTACGGCCATTACCCTGCGGATGACAACGGCCAGTCACGGCCCATCGAACTGGAAAGTATTCGTGTCGTTGCCAGTACACTGCAGGATGTAATGCCGGTGAATGAACCACCCGTTTCGCACCGGCATGTTAACCCCGCGTTTGACACCAACCAATACCCGGTTTACGACTGGACCCAGTTACAGGAGGGCGATACCTTCCGTGGTCCGGCTCTGCTGCTTAACCGAACCTCATCCGCTTTTATCGAAACTGGCTGGCGGCTCATTGTCCGCAGCAATGGAAATGCGGTTGTTGATTATGTAGCTGATGCAGAGGAAATACCCCTCACCGAATCGCCAGACCGCCCCGATCCCTATTCTTTCGAGGGGAGAACTACCGAGTCTGCTCCCCTCACCTTTGGAAGGAGAGAGATCGGGGCGGTCCGACGATTCGGTGAGGTAGCACAACTGGAGCTGTTTGCCCGCCGATTTACCGCTATTGCCGACGAAATGGGGGCTCAATTGCAACGAACAGCCTTTTCGGTCAACGTGAAAGAGCGGCTGGACTTTTCCTGTGCCCTGCTCGATCACAATGCTGAACTGCTGGTTAATGCGCCCCATATTCCGGTGCATCTGGGCAGTCTGGGCATCTGCGCCCGGCTCTGTCTGGAGAAATTACCGCTCAATCCCGGTGATATTATCATTACAAATCACCCGAAATACGGCGGTTCGCATTTGCCTGATGTAACACTACTTGCTGGTGTATTTACGGATGATCCGGCAGCCCCGCAACTCATTGGCTACGTCGTCAATCGGGCGCATCATGCCGAAATTGGCGGCAAAGTTCCCGGCTCGATGCCACCCGATGCCACAAATCTTACCGAAGAAGGGGTTGTGCTGGAGCCGCAATACGTGGTTAAAGCCGGTCAGTTCTTATGGGACGAACTCGCCGAACGCTTCACTCAGGCTCCCTACCCAACCCGTGCCCTTGCCGAAAACCGCGCCGACATTGAAGCGGCTTTAGCTTCGTTACGAGCGGGTGAAACAGCCCTGCAGCAACTCGTCCGGCAACATGGCCTGGAAACCGTTCGGCAGTATATGGGTCAGCTGAAACAAACAGCAGCCACAGCCTTGCGGACGCTCCTGCGACCAATGGATGGGCAGGTATTTCAGGCTACCGAATCACTCGACGACGGTCATCACATCAACGTTCGGGTCAGTGTGGTAGCGGAAACCATTACGTTTGACTTCACGGGTACATCGCCGGTTCATCCAAACAACCTCAATGCGAACCGCTCCATCTTGAGCAGTGCCATTTTGTACGTGCTGCGGCTTTGGGTGAATACGGATATTCCGCTGAACGAGGGCCTGATGGAGCCGGTACAACTCATTTTACCCGACTCCTCTTTCCTGAACCCCATTTTTTCGGACGTTCCGACTGACTGCCCGGCGGTGGTAGGCGGCAACACCGAAGTTAGTCAGCGGCTGGTGGATACGCTGTTGAAAGCGTTAAGGCTGAGTGCCTGTAGTCAGGGTACAATGAATAATTTTCTGTTTGGTAACGGCACCTTCGGTTATTACGAAACCATCGGCGGGGGTGCAGGAGCGACTATTGGCGCACATGGCCGCTCGGCCGTGCATCAGCACATGACCAACACGAAACTCACCGACCCTGAAGAACTGGAACGGCGTTACCCCGTCCGGCTCCATCAGTTCAGCATTCGCGAAGGCTCCGGCGGGGCAGGTCGATGGCGCGGGGGCGACGGTATTATCCGCGAGATTGAGTTTCTGGAACCGGTACAGGCCACGCTCCTGAGTCAGCACCGTCTTGTAGCGCCCTACGGCCTGAACGGTGGCGAACCGGGGCAGTCGGGCCGTCAAGTCCTGATTCATACCAATGGGAAGGAAGAAAACTTACCCGGCATTTTCACGCGGGCGATGCTGCCCGGCGAACGGATTCGGATTGAGACGCCGGGGGGCGGGGGGTGCGTGTCGATAAAATAGCCAGTCCTTTGTTGAATTCAATATAGTAGCAACTCTACAATATCTAACCGACTTCACCATGAAAACAAGTCGTTACTGTCTGTTTATCAACCTGTTCCTGTTTAGTGGAGTCAATGTACGGTAGATTTTGTTTGTCGCAGCCTTGTTCAAACTGATCTGTTCAGTAAAAAAAATATGCCCCCTACCCGTCGCCATTTCCTGACCTCACTTACCGCCCTGACCACAGGAGCTGCCTTGCTGACGGATACAGAACCTACTCAGGCCAAACCGTTGGCCAGTAGTCAACCCATTTCCTGCAACGCCTATACCTGGAATACATTCTACGAGCGGGAGAAGAAGCACTGGATGGCAAATCCCGACGAATCACTCGCTGAGTTTGTGCAAGCAGGCTTGACTACGTATGAGCCGTCATTCAACAACGCAGACGAGGTAAAGAAGCTGGCCCCCTTTCTGACCAAGTACCGGCTGACCATGCCATCGCTGTACGTAAACAGCATTCTGCACAAACCCGACGAGGCCCAAAAATCTATCGACTCGGTGCTGGCTATTGCCGATGCGGCTAAACCACTCGGTGCCCGGATCGTCGTTACCAATCCCAACCCGATCAAATGGGGCAGCGACGCCGATAAAACCGACGCTGACCTGACTGAACAGGCTAAAAACCTCGACCGGCTCGGAGCAGAGTTACGCAAACGGGGCCTCACGCTGGCTTACCATACTCACGCTCCCGAGCACCGGCAGGCTGCCCGCGAATTTCACCACATGCTGCTGGCGTCAGACCCCAAAAACGTGTCGCTCTGTCTGGATGCGCACTGGGTGTACAGAGGTTCCGGTAATTCGCAGATTGCCTTGTTTGATGTTGTGAAGTTATACGGCAAGCGCATTGTCGAGGTACACATCCGTCAGTCGAAAAACGGCATCTGGCAGGAGACCTTCAGCGATGGCGACATCGACTACCGACGCCTTACTGCTGGCCTTAAAGCGATAAGCATCCGGCCGTTGCTGGTGCTGGAGCAATGCCTGGAACCAGCATCACCCAACACAATGGGACCAGTCGAAGCACACAGGCAGGATCTGGCGTATGCCCGAGAAGTATTTGTCGGGTTGGTGGGTTAGTGCTAACGCTTACTTATCAGTTGCAACTATTCTAAAAGTATGCTTGTTTTGCGGTTAACAGTCGAGAGGTCTGACTTTTCAGGCCGCGAGGGCATGGTCTCTCCTTGACTGTCTTTTTTGTTTTAGGCCCACCAGCATGCACCTTCTTTACTGCGACGAATCAGGCACTGTGACTGATCCCAGTCAACATCATTTTGTATTAGCTGGCGTTAGCCTTTTTGAAAGACAAAATTTCTGGGTTGCATCTGAATTAGATAAGATTGCGGCAAGATTTAATCCTGCCGACCCCAATTCCGTGGAACTTCACGGCAACCCCATGTTTCAGGGCAAGGGATTCTGGAGACAGTTTCCAACCGATCTTCGTGTACAGGCGCTTCAGGATTGTCTATCTATTTTTGCGTCCTCCCACAAATCAAACAGAATATTTGCCTGCGTAATTCGAAGAACATTAGCTTCCCCGCGAGATCCGGTTGAATTAGCTTTTGAGCAATTAGCCAGTCGATTCGATCAGTATTTAATGCGCCTTTATAAGACGGGCGATAGTCAACGGGGTATCATCATCTTCGATAAATCTACATACGAATCAACTATACAAAATCTGGCCACGGATTTTAGAACTGTCGGCCATACCTGGGGAGTTCTTAGAAATTTAGCAGAAGTGCCCCTATTTTTAGATTCAAAAGCATCAAGGCTGATTCAATTGGCTGACTTAATCGCGTATTCATTATTCAAGAAGTACGAAAAAGGCGATGATCGTTTTGCCTCTATCATTGAGCCACGCTTAGATCAAGAGGGAGGAGTTATACACGGATTATATGAACTTACATAGTTCAATTTAGGCTGGTTTTCTTTTTTCACCTACCCCTCCCATGCTCCGAGCAATCGCCGGATTAGAATAATCTCACCCACGTGATACGCCGTATGGTCAGCAATCAGCAGGGCTTCGCGGAGTAAGTTCTGGCCATCGCCATGAGGAAAGGGTGCGTACAAATCACGCTCTGGATCGTTGAGAAGGGCCACAAACGCATCCCTATCCGCTTGAATTTGATCTAACGCTTTTTCCCAAGCGGCATCATTCGCTGGTGTGGCTTCCTTCGTCCAGTAGCCAGCCGGCCAGGGCGGTGACTGATGAGTCGCATCGCGGGAAAACTCCAGAATATCCCACTGCGCAATCCGAATGTGATCAACTAATTGCCAGATGCTGTACGGCAACTTATCGGGTTTCACCCCGCGCAGAGATGGCGGAAAATTGCGAACAGCCTCGTCGAAAGACCGGTGGGCGTTGCTACCCGTCAGAAGGGCGATGAGTTGCTCGCGGACGGCGGCTGTTAAATCAGTAACGGACTGCATTAGCTGAGGCATAGTACTAGTTAGGTCAGGATTACTAACCAGACTACGAGATTTATCATAAAGTAGTTATACTTTCTTACTGAACCGGCCACTCCACTGCTTTGATAAACCGCCATTTCAGTTTCCGGGCAGTATCAGCAACAATTTTGGCTCAGGCGGGTTATTCGAGTATTACCTACACACTCATTGTTATGACTACGGATCTGAACAAGCCGGAAACCCAGGAAAAAGCGGTTAAAAACATTAAGCCCAACATCGGCCTTGAGCCAGACGTCCTGAAACAGGATAATGAACTGCTGAATGCTTACTTAGCCGATCTGCACGTCCTGTATATCAAAACCCGCAAGTACCACTGGAATGTGGCCGGGCCAAGTTTCAAAGAATACCACGAATTCTTTGAGGAGCAGTATAAAGCGCTCGAAGAAATGATTGATCAGGTGGCCGAACGCATTCGGACACTGGGCGGTAAGCCCTTGTCTACCATGGCCGATTTCATTGGCAATACCAGCCTTGCTGAAGACCAGAGCGGGGAGGTAAAGACGGTAAACATGTTCGAGCGGCTCTTGGCCGACCATGAGCAGATTACCCGCGAACTGCGCGACGATGTTGATAAATGCGACGAAGAATTGAAAGATGCCGGTACCGCCGACTTCCTGACGGGCCTGATGGAAGCCCATGAAAAAATGGCCTGGATGTTGCGCAAATACCTGTCGTAGTAGCTGCTTCGTATGGCGAGAGCCAGTAGCTTAAACGAAAAAGCCGCTCCGTTGACCCGGAAGCGGCTTTTTCGTTGTATAGTTTATGAGTTACGATCAAGCACCCTGAACCTGATGCGTACTGACCGACTCATTCGTAGTTAGTTTATCCCAGAGGAGCCAGTCCCCATCAGATAGATGCTGCCGTAGGTAGTGTTCAACAGATGTATACGTACGCTGAAACAGACTGGGGTGCATACTATAACTCCGCCGAATGCACCGAATGATTCGGTCAAGCTGATTCAACTCATTCAATTGTGCCTGTATGCGCTGCATATCAAAGTTGAGCAGCACAATCACCACACAATTGATTAGTGTCTTCACTACGGCTTTGTATGCAATCCAGACCATATCGATGTAGCTTTTTTACTATAAACTCGTTTCCCTTACTTTTATATAAACCAATAACTCTATCGTTAACCACTATAAGCTATTCAAATATCATTTATTAATTTTTAGTAACAAATAGTTTTTGATATTTCTATAAAAAACCACTAATAATCGATGGATTGCAGCAAACAACCTGTTTTTGAACAGGTACACCTGCTGAGTAATACGGCATCTGGTTCGTATAAGGAGTCGTGTCTGTCAGCACGATAGAGGAATAAGTTATCGCTCTGGATTCGTACCTCTGTGCTGGAATGACCTGGCCGGAGCCTGGTAGCTGGTCGGCAGTTCCGCTGAAATAAATCGGGTCCTGACCCTATATCGGTATGATACAGTAGTCAGGACCCGGTCACTTATTCAGAAAAATAGAGTTAGTCGATGATGGCAACTACTTCGATTTCAAGCAGCATATCGTCCCGCAGGAGGTTCTGCGTATTTTTGAACTCCTTCAACTGGGGGTTCTGGGGCAGATAGGCCGCTACCCGTTGATCAAATACGGCGCTTTTGTTCTGCGCCAGGTTCCTGATCCGGTAAGACACCTGCTTAACATCCGTCAGTGAGCCGCCTACCCGCTGAAGAGCCGTCTTCAGATTCTCAAAAATCTGAGTAGTCTGCGCACCAATATCACCCTTACCCACCACCTCACCCTGCGCGTTAATGGGACGCTGACAGCTGATATATACCCGTTTGCCGGGGATGGCCGGGTCTACCTGATACGTGTATCCCGTTAGGACCCTAACCAGGGCTGAGTCGGTCTGAGCGTGCGCCACAACCGTTACGGCACTAAACAGGAGCAGAAACAGATATTTTCTCAGCGTCAACATAAACAAACGGATTAAAGGCGAACGGATTCTTCGGTTTGCTCTTCGTAGAACAGATAATTCAGAAAATCGCAGTAAGGGCGGACAAGTCCACAGGCCCGCGCCACTTCATCGGCAAAATTGGGGCCAACTACCTCCTTATCCGTGTAGCGATGCGAGAAAAACAGTTGTTTCCGCTTCAGTAAGGCAATTTCGGGATGATCAGCGGTGTAGCCTTTAGGCGTCGTCTTCAGCGTTTCGCCCCATATTTCGGGAAAGTAAGACCGAAATTCGTCCGCTTCGATAATAGCCTTCAACCCGGCCGCATTATAGTCAATTTCCTGCCGAAACGTGGCCAGTTCAGCGGGAGTGGGCTGGTACATACCCGCGCCAATGAAGGTTTCGCCGTTGGGTTGCAGGTGAAAATAATAGTCGATCCGGCCCGAACTACGCCCGCCCTGTCCGATACCAGCCGCCAGATTCAGTTTGTAAGGCGACTTATCTTTGGAGAACCGGACATCGCGGTTAATGCGGAAGATGCAGTCTTTGGCCGTAGTTGTGCCCATTGGCTGGGTATCATTAATGCCGCGCAATACCCGCGTAATGAAGGCTTCAAATTCGGCTTTGGCCGCATCATAACGGGCGCGATTGGCCTGAAACCAATCGCGATTGTTGTTCTGGGCGAGATCGCGCAGAAAGGATAAGGTAGCCGCCGATAAGGCCGCTTTCGGAGCAGTTTTCGTAGTCATACGTTAGGTAAAGCTACGCAAAAGCAGGTAGATTCCAGCCGCGAATGGCGTACTTTCGCCCCCGAATTAATCGATGTATTGAGTGAAAACTGTTTCCAATGCCAGCGCCCGGGTGGCTCCGCCGAATCGCTGGCAACTGACGTTCTGGTTCCAGCTGGCAACCTGGGGATTATTGGCCGCAACGCTCGCCGGGGGTCTGGGCAGCTTCTTTTTTCTCTTTGAACTGTGCAGTCACTTCGCCGTTCAGTATGCTGTCATAGCTGCCCTGCTACTCATTGGCTGGCTCTACAGCCGGTCATGGCTACTGGCTGTTATCTCGGCACTATCGCTGCTGATTAACGGGCTGCCAATAAGGCCCTGGCTGGCTCATGACGAGCATCCTTTCACCAATCAGTACGATGCGCGGGTGCTGCACGCCAATGTACTGTTCACTGGCACCGACTATGCCCGAATCGTGCAACTGGTGCGGGCTCACAAGCCGGATTTGTTCGTTTTGCAGGAGATGACGCCGGAGAGCATTCGGGGGGTAGCGGCACTCCGGCAAACGTTTCCGTATCAGTACCATATCTGGTCCAAGGGGCCGTGTTTTATACTGGTGGGTAGCCGAAACCCCATTCAGGTCGATATGGGACTGGACAGCACGCTTCATGTTATCAGTCTAAAAACAACGGTACGGGGCCGCGAAATGGCCCTGTTGACGGTACACCCTCAGATTCCGCTGCTTCCCTCCTGGTTCACCAAACGCAACAAACAGCTGGCGTTTGTGGCCAAGCAAGCCCGTCGAGAACGTCTGCCGACTGTATTGATAGGCGATTTTAACATCAGCGTATTCTCACCCGTCTACAACACGATCTTCTACGCGCCTTTCGAGGCCCACCTGACAGCCTGCCGCCGGGGATTCGGCCTGCAACCCACCTGGCCGCGGTATCTACCCCCAATGTTCATTCCCATCGACCATGCGTTTGTGAACAGCGGCTTTCGACCGGTTAATTTTCAGACCTTCGATCAACCCGGCTCCGACCATAAAGCGGTAGTCGTTGATCTGGCGTTTGCCCGTTCTCTCACCCGGCCCTGAAAACGATACGTTCGTAAAGTAGGTTGATAGAATCACGAAAGTTTTTTTGACTGATTTCAACAAAATTTGTGAAGATTTCAATCACATCTATCTCAAGCGTTCTTAAAACCTAACAATCCGCATGGAAGTCTTAGAAGCCCCCAGCAAAACCCTGCCACGGCCCGAGTTTAAAGCTCAATACGAAAATTACATTGGTGGTCAGTGGGTTGCTCCCGTTGCCGGTGAGTATTTCGAGAACCACTCACCAATGGACGACAGCCTGATTTCGCGCGTGCCCCGCTCGAAAGCGGCTGACGTTGAGCTGGCGATTGATGCCGCCGAAAAAGCGTTTGCTACCTGGTCAAAAACATCGGCCACTACCCGTAGCAACATCCTGCTCAAAATTGCCGACCGTATCGAGCAGAACCTGGAATTTCTGGCCCGCGTTGAAACCGTTGAGAATGGCAAAGCGGTCCGCGAAACCCTGGCGGCCGATCTACCCTTGGTAGTTGACCACTTCCGGTATTTCGCCGGGGTAATTCGGGCCGAAGAAGGCTCGGCAAGCGAGTTGGATAATGATACGGTATCGCTGATTATTCGGGAGCCGATTGGCGTAGTGGGCCAGATTATTCCCTGGAACTTCCCCCTGCTGATGGCCACCTGGAAACTGGCCCCCGCTCTGGCTGCTGGTTGCTGCATTGTACTGAAACCCGCCGAGCAAACACCGACATCGATTCTGATTCTGATGGAAATCATCGGTGATCTGATTCCGGCGGGTGTTCTCAACATTGTGAATGGGTTCGGGCCGGAAGCAGGTAAACCGCTGGCGCAGTCGAAGCGCATTGCCAAGGTGGCGTTCACCGGCGAAACCACCACCGGACGCCTGATTATGCAGTACGCGTCGGAAAACCTGATTCCT
This sequence comes from uncultured Cytophagales bacterium, assembly GCA_964251665.1. GTDB lineage: Bacteria > Bacteroidota > Bacteroidia > Cytophagales > Spirosomataceae > JBBQLG01. The sequence goes on along the minus strand of CAXUKO010000006.1, from coordinate 148,908 downwards.
GTAACCATGGAACTGGGTGGTAAATCACCGAACGTATTCATGAAATCAGTGGGTGATGCCGATGATGATTTCTTTGATAAGTGCGTAGAAGGCGCGGTTATGTTTGCCCTGAATCAGGGGGAAATCTGTACCTGTCCATCCCGGATTATCGTACACGAAGACATTTATGACCGCTTTATGGAGCGGGTTATCGAGCGCACGAAAGCCATCAAAATGGGCCACCCGCTCGATCCCGAAACCATGATGGGCGCGCAGGCCTCCAACGACCAGTTCGAGAAGATTTTGTCGTACCTCGACATTGGTAAACAGGAAGGTGCCGAAGTGCTGACCGGTGGCGAAGCGGCCCATGTGGAAGGGGCCGAAGGCGGCTATTATATCCAGCCAACAATCTTCCGGGGTAACAACAAAATGCGGATTTTCCAGGAAGAAATCTTCGGCCCGGTGGTGTCGGTAACGACGTTTAAAACCACGGAAGAAGCCATCGAACTGGCCAACGATACGCTGTATGGCCTCGGTGCCGCCGTCTGGACGCGTGACGCCCACGAGATTTACCAGATTCCCCGCGCCATCCAGGCCGGTCGTGTGTGGGTGAACTGCTACCACAACTATCCGGCTCACGCGCCGTTTGGTGGCTACAAAAAGTCGGGCTTTGGTCGGGAGAATCACCTGATGATGCTCAACCACTACCGCCAGACCAAAAACATGCTGATCTCCTACAGCAAACAAAAGTTAGGGTTCTTTTAACTAATTAGCGAATGGCGAATGAGTGATTGAGTGAATGTTTGGGAGTGTAAAATTCGTGTTCCTAACATTCACTCAATCACTCATTCGCCCATTCACTCATTCATTATGGACGTTTCGCGCATTGATCTCACCGAAGCGGCTGCCGAGGTGATCGACCGGCTTCGGGCCGAACATGGTCCGCTGATGTTTCATCAGAGTGGCGGCTGCTGCGATGGCTCATCGCCCATGTGTTTTGCCAAAGGTGACTTCATTATTGGTCAGTCTGATGTGTGGTTAGGGCAGATTTACGGCTGCGACTTCTACATGGCCGAAGATCAGTTCGAGTACTGGAAACACACGCACCTGACCATTGATGTGACAAAAGGCCGGGGAGCCAGTTTTTCCATTGAAATCCCGCTCGGCCTGCGCTTTCTGATCCGCTCACGGTTGTTTACTGATGCTGAATGGGAACACCTGTCTGCGGTTCACAACGGATTAGCCAGCGAATAAATGAGGCAATTTTAATCCATTTTCCCTAAACCGAACGCTATCAATCTGGTTTACCCCACTAAATCAGTAGTTAAACTCTCAACGATTATGGCTAAGAGCGATTTGGAGAAGGTAGAGGAAGAATACAAGGACCAGAAAGTTTCCAACGATCAGAACAACGGACCCCAGCATGGCGCAACGGGCAAAGGCAGCCACGGACCATCGCACCGCAGCACGAAGAAGTCCAGAGGCCCCAGCTCAGCGGGTGGGAACAAGAAGTAAGACAATCAGGTATCAGTCGGGCTGGCTACGAAATTCATCGCTGGGTTTTGTAGCCAGCCCGATCTGTTTTCCGGGATTCACTAATTGGCAGGGAGTTAGCTAAAACAGGGTAAGAACAATCTTCAGCCCGACGTCGTTATCTGGCAAACCTAACCCGCACCCACCTGCATGGATTTTCTGACGACAGCCTTACTTCTTGTTACCGGCGGAGCCGCTGGTGTGGCCATTTCCGGTGCCCTGAAACGACGCTCCGGCATCACCCAGATCCGGCGCGATTCGACGGTATTGCTCGAGCGGATCGAGAAAGTATTTAAGGTGGTAATGGCGGAAGGCTATTTTTCAGAAATCTATAACTATCAGGATGATAAGAAAATCCTGTATATGCTCAGCGATCCGAAAAAGGCCATGATCATCGCCAAATCGAAGGTGTTGGTCGGCTTTGACTTTGCCAAGGTCCGGTTTCAGTTGCCCGAAAACGGGTCGAAAAAACTGGTCGTTGAGTTGTTCCCGGAGCCGGAAGTGCTCTCAATCGACACGGATTATAAGTTCTACGACATCATGCCCGGCTACCTGAATCACTTCCGAAGTGAAGATTACACCCAGATTCTGGACGATGCCAAGCAGGCTATGCACGAGCGGGCCATGCAGAGTGACCTCCCCCGAATTGCCAACAATCAGATTCAGTACATGATGCTGCAACTGGCCGCGTCCATGGGCTGGCAACTCGAACTTCCGGCCGCCAAACAACGACAACTCGAAGCCATTTCTTCTCACGACGACCTCAACCAGCTACCGCAGGGGTAAGTGGCTGCGCCCAAGTTGGTAAGTCAGTAAGTTGATAAGTGCTTCGCGCTGGAACACTGCATGGGCGGCCCCGTTACTGACTTACCGACTTGGGCGCAGCCACTTACCCACTTACTAACTTATCGACTCATTTCCTTTCCTCTTCCGGCAGCGAGACGGGGAGATTAGTGAAGTCTTTGTCGCGGTTGCGGAAACTGCGCACCAGGAAGAAAATACCCAGAGCCACCGCCGGAATACTCAGCTGCTGACCGATGTTGAGGGCCATCGTTAATTCCTTCGGCACCTGCACTTCTTTCAGGTATTCGTAGAAGAACCGCAGCCCAAAAATCCAGATCAGGAAAATACCAACCATGCTGCCACGGGGCGTTTTTTCCTTGTAATGATTCCACCACCAGGCGAGAATAAACGTCAGAATCAGGCAGGTGATTGACTCGTACAGCTGCGCCGGATGCCGCGCGACCTTCTGGTACTCTTCGTTTCGTAGAAAGACAAACCCCCAGGGGAGATCCGTTGGACGGCCCACAATTTCGGAGTTCATCAGGTTACCAAAGCGGATACAGGCTCCACCAAAGGCAGCCGTGATCATCAGCCGGTCGATAGTCCAGAAAAACGTCTGCCCGGACTGTATACTCGACTTCCGGCGCGAATACAGATACAGGCCAATCAGCACACCCAAAGCCGCTCCGTGACTGGCCAGACCCGCATAGGGCGGCAGTATGATCTCCAGCGGATTTTTGACAAACATCTCCGGCTCGTAAAACAGAAAATGGCCGAGCCGGGCACCGAGCACAATGGAGACAACCATCGTCATCAGCAGCGGGTCGGTATCGCTCAGGGGCTTTTTTTCAACTTTAAAAATGTGCGTCATAATCTGTACCCCGACCAGAAAACCCAAGGCAAACAGCAGGCCGTACCAGCGCACGGAGAAAGCACCAATGTGAAAAATCTCGGGGTCAACATCCCAGATGACGTATTGCAGCATAACGGATTGTTTTCGGAGCCGTTTTTGTTTCTATCCACGGCGGCTCTCTGTCGGCGACAAAGATACTTTTTTTACCGCTACCGGATATGAAGTACGTATTAATCGGGATAGTCCGGCTGTACCAGGGCATGCTTTCGCCGTACCTCCCCAATGCCTGCCGCTACACCCCCACCTGTTCGCAATACATGATCGAGGCCGTGCAGAAACACGGTCCGCTGCGGGGCGGCTGGCTGGGACTGAAACGCATTGGCCGCTGCCATCCCTGGGGCGGACATGGTCATGATCCGGTACCCTGACAATTTGACCTGGTCCCGAAGATTCGCCCGGTTTTTGCCCGTGGACTCTCCACACCGATTTGATGAACGAAGTATGGTTAATATCACTCCAGACAATAAATTAAAACGCCTGATCGTGGTTGGCGACCGGGTACTGATCCGGCCTAAATCGCCCTCGGAGCGGACCACGTCCGGTCTTTACCTGCCGCCAACGGTGCAGGAACGCGAACAGGTACAATCGGGCTACGTCATTAAGGTAGGACCGGGCTATCCCATTCCAACGCCTACCGACGATGAGCCGTGGAAAGAAACGGAAGAACGGGTGAAATATATGCCATTGCAGGCGCAGGAGGGCGATCTGGCCATTTATCTGCAACGGAATGCCATTGAACTGAGCTACGAAGGTGAGCCCTACGTGATTGTCCCTCAGGGATCGATCCTGATGCTCGAACGGTCGGAGGATTTAGGGTAATTTGTATTTCAGTGGTGCGGCAGTCCGACGCCAACGACTGGTTTTTTCGGCTAAACTGCCAGACGTGGGCGTCTGGGCTACAAACACTATGAAGCATCACGGGTTTATGAGTCTGATTGTTTGTTTCATTGGACTCACGTTTTTTATGGAAAGTATCTCAAGCCAGACCAAGTCGCTTGCCGCCCTGCTGGCCGAAAAGAAAGATCACCGCCGGGTGGTGTTGCTCTACGGCCGCGACGATGCCCAGCACTACCTCCTCGACCAGCAGGATCAGTTTCATCGCCAGGGGAATGACCTGACCGAGCGCGACATGGATATAATTGTCCTTGTAGCCTCGACCCTGATGGAGCCGGATCGGCAGTTTCTGATGGCCGCTCCTTACAAACTCAATCCGTCTGCCGATTTTAAAGGCTGGCTGATTGGAAAAGATGGGGGCGTTAAAGAAACGTTCGATAAGCCCATTGCTCCCAACGACCTGTTCAAAGCCGTCGACCACATGCCGATGCGCAAACAGGAAATGAAGCACGAGTAAGGATCGAACGCGGATCGGACGGATGCCCGCAGCAGCGCAGACAAGGGCGGATGAAAGAAAAATGATTTTTAGAAGCCGTCCGCGCGAGCGGCCTCGTTTATCAGCGCTGCCACAGGCATCCGTCTGATCCGCGTTCAATCTTCACTACTGCTCGTACTTCTCTTTTTCCGTCACACTGCGCCAGGCATCGGTGCGGAAGGGTACAGCGGGAAAGCCTTCTTTGTTGTAAAGATTACTTTCGCCGTTGTCATTGGCCCAGCCATAACGAACGGCTACCGGCGCAGCCACCGAATCCGACGAAACGACAACCGCATCACCAACGATTTCAGCTTTCGCGTAGTAAAATACCTCGTCGGCCCCGGCAATCTGAAACCCTTTGAGGTAGCCGTATTTGTCATGGGCTACCAGTCCCGTACCGACGTTCTTAAACGTCAGCGTTACCCGGTTACCAGTCGTGGTTCGGGCGTCGTACATCGGTCCGGCCGACACACCTGCTTTTCCATACGCCACCCGCAACGCTTCGGCGGCTAACCGTTTCCCCACATCCTGCTTATTGCGCGGGTGAATATCCGAAGGATTGCCAATATCAGACGTTACGGCCATGCCCGTGTTGGGCAGGCTCAGGGCCATCGTCTGCGCTTCCCGAAGTTCGGCCCAGTTGCTGCCCTGGCTGTTATCCGATGTTCCGAAATTGGCCAGCTGAACAAACAGAAACGGAAAGTCGGCATCGGCAGGTTGTTTCACGCCACCCGGTGTTGCACTCGCCCATTGTTGCCGCCAGTCGCGAATCAGGAGCGGAAACGCCCGTCGGTACTGGTTAGCCCGGTCAGCATTGGTTTCGCCCTGATACCAGATAACGCCTTTAATGGCGTAGGGAATCAACGGGCGCACCATCGAATTGAACAGCAGGCTGCCGTACGTATTTGGCCCGGCATTGTATGACGTTGGATACACCTTCGCCACCCGGTACTGCCAGGTACCCGACAATGACTCCTCGACGTTCGTACCCGTCAGGCCGAGTTGACTGCCGCCCCCCATAATACCACCCGAACCGCCCATGTCATCAATCCGCACTGCAATTACATTCCGGCCCGGCTTCAGCAGACCGTCGGGCAGCGAATACGTCCTGGCTTTTCGTTCGCGGGTGGTACCCACCAGTTGGCCGTTTACGTAGGTGGAATCAATATCGTCGCTGGCGCCGAAGCGGAGCGTCACGTTTTTAGGAGTTACAGCATCATCAATAATCACTTCACGCCGGAACCAGACCACGCCATCAAACTCCGGCAGGCCACTCCATTGCCAGTCGCCGGGAACCGACATGGTTTTCCAGTCGTGGGCGTCATAATCGGACGTAGCCCAGGTGCGTTCTTCGGCGAAGGTGGGCAGTTTACCGTTCTGCTGCTTGGCCAGTAATTTATCGATGCGTTTCATGCCGCTTTGCCGCATGGCTTCGGCATCGGTAGGCGCGTTGGCAGTGGCTGCGGCCAGTTCCGCGTCGTGGGTCAATCCCTCCTTGCTGGTCCAGGTTTCGACATGCGTGCCACCCCAGGTCGTGTTCACCAGACCAATGGGTACGTTTAGTTCCGATTGCAGCCGCTGAGCGAAAAAGTAGCCAACGGCGGTGAATCGGGCGGCTGTCTCGGGGCTGCACGCTGTCCAGCTACCATCAATATCGTCTTTCGGCAGCAGGCTCAGGGACTTTTTTGCCAGAAACTGCCGTATGGTCGGATAGTTGGCCGCCTTAATCTCGGCTTTGGCGTTGATCACGTTCGAGAGCGAAAACTCCATATTCGACTGGCCCGAACATACCCAGACATCGCCCAGCAAGACATCATCGAAGGTAGCGCTCGTTTTCCTGCCTTTTACGGTAAGCGTGTACGGCCCACCGGCCTCCATCGGATCGAGGGTCAGCATCCATTTCCCATCTTTTCCTGTCTTACCGGTTTTCACCTGGTTATCGAACGTAACCGTCACTTTTTCACCGGCATCCGCCCAGCCCCAAACCGGTACGGGCTTTCGACGTTGCAGCACCATGTGCGAACCAAACACATTCGGCAGCCGCACATCGGCATAACTTAACTGAACCACCACCAGGCCAATACCCAGCAGTAACAGGCGCAAACATTTCATCAGGGTTAGTCTTTAGTCTATACGAATCAGCACAAATATAATACCCCCAACCCCTAAAGGGGGCTTTACGAAATTAGATGCCGGTATCTAAAGTATTAAAGTCCCCTTTAGGGGGTTGGGGTTCGACAAATATAATCATGCCCGAACGTATTCTGATTACCGGTGCCAGTGGCAACGTGGGGCTGGAAACGCTCCGCGAACTGATGCACCACCCAGGCCATCCAAACCAGTTTACGGTGACTGCCGGGGTACGCAATCCGGTCGGCGACCGCGACCGGTTAACGGTTCAGCCCGACGGGTTTGTCCGGCTCGATTTTGAAGACCCGGCGACCTTCGCCCCCGCCCTGACGGGCATTGACCGGGTGCTGCTGGTACGGCCACCCCAACTGGCTGACGTTACCAAGTACTTCGCGCCCTTTGTGCAGGCCATGAAACAGGCGGGCACAAAGCAGGTGGCGTTTTTATCGTTGCAGGGCGTAGATAACAACCCTGTAACGCCCCATCACAAGATTGAAGAACTCATTTTCGGGTCTGGTATTCCCTACACCATGCTACGACCGAGTTTTTTCATGCAGAACCTGAGCACGACCCACCGCAACGAAATCCGGGATCGCTCCGAGATTTTTGTACCCGCCGGAAATGGCCGGACCAGCTTTGTGGATGTCCGTGATATTGGGGCAGTAGCGGCTCTGGCACTGACCGACCCGAAACACCTCAACCAGGCCTATGAGCTGACTGGTTCTGAAGCACTCACGTACGGCGAAGTGGCCCATATCCTGACCGAAGTACTGGGACGGCGGATCACCTACGCGAATCCGTCCCTCATTCGGTTTATCTGGCAAAAGTGGCAGCGGGAACGTAATCCCATTGGTTTCGTGCTGATTATGGTCGCGCTGTACACCGTTGCGAAGCTGGGCAAAGCCGCCCGATTAACCAATACCACTGAACAGTTATTGGGCCGTAAACCCATCACCTTCTATCAGTTTGCGTCTGATTTTCAGGCCGCCTGGCGTTAATAACCCGCGTCAGATGGCCAACCTGAAAGTGCCGTCAGGCACGGCATCTTTATAGAAATAAGTTTTACCGGTACGTACAGTTCCGTAGGAACGACATCTTAAAATTCATCAGTAGCTATTGTAAGATGTCGTTCCTACGGAACTCTCTTTCTACGTTTAACTGGCCGTTCCTACAAAGATGCCGTGCCCGACTGCACTTTCAGGCTGACCGCCCGCCTGGCGCAGGTAACTCGCGCGGCAATTCTAACATCAGCCTAATCACCCGCGCCGGTTCGGGCAAATTCGGCCCCGCCCGCGTTTACTGCGCCCACGGTGCCCAATGGCGTCAGCTGGAATTGAAGCAGCGATTTGCCGTACCATTTTTTATCGTACACCAGTTGAAAGGTGTCGTACTGCCAGTGATCGAGCGTGGCGGCAACCCGGCCATCAGCCACCATCCGCAGTTTACCATCCGTCAGCCGAATATCAATTTTGCCGTACAGCGGATCTTCGTAATGCCCGACGTAAGCCGTCAGCGGCAGACTGGCTTTGGTGTTGAGCGCACGGCTGGCCAGTACCATTTTTTCGCGCATCTCTCCCTGTTTCGCGAGGTCGGCATAAAGCTGCCTAAACTCGGTGCTCCAGTCCCGTCCGACACCCAGCGCAAACTGGTCGAAGGCCCGGTAGACCAGCGCATGACGGAGTTCAGCATGGTCGAGGTTGCCAAGAATGAAGATCCCTAATCGCTCATCGGGCAGTTGCGCGTGGAGGGCAACGGCTCCGGTGAGGCTGCCCGTATGAAAATTCACTTTACGGCCCCTGTAGTCGTGCTGAAACCAGCCCAGGCCGTAGGTTTTCCAATTAGGTTTGGTCAGTTGCTGGGTGGGGTAAAACCCGGCATCCGTCACGATGGTCTGCGGCTTGAACAGTTCAAGCCAGGTCGCCGGTTTCAGCAGTCGTCCACCGCTGTATTTGCCACTGTCGAGCATACACTGCGTCCAGTGAGACAGGTCATCGACGCAGGACCAGACCGAGCCTGCCGGACCGATAGCATCGGCGGTATCGTGCTCCACCACCATAATTGTGCTGTCGACCCGCACGTGCGGACTCGTCCGGTTGGGATCGGTCATCAAGGCCAGCGTGGGCCGGGTGCGGGTCATCTGAAGCGGGTCGAACAGGCGTTTCTGGATAAACGTCGCCCAGGGCTGACCGCTTACTTTTTCGATCACCATGCCCGCAGCCAGATAAAACACGTTTTGATAAATAAAGCCTGACCGCAGTGAGTAACTCGGTTTTACCAGCCGCATCCGGTGCAGTACCTCCGCCGACGACAGGCCGCTGTTGCCCCACAGAAAATCAGCGTTACCGACGCCGGTATTGTGCAAAAACAGGTCGCGGACTCGCAGCTCCCGCGTCACGAAGGGATCGTAGAGCTGGAAGTCCGGCAGGTAATTCAGTACAGGATCATCCCAGTGGACTTTACCCTCGTCAACGAGCATGGCCATGCAGGCGGCCGTCATGGCTTTAGTGGTAGAGGCACAGGCAAACAGCGTCTGCGTATCAACTGGAGCCGACTGCCCCAGTTGACGAACGCCGTAGCCTTTTTTCAGAATCGTCTGCCCATCTTTTACTACCACAACCGCCAGGCCCGGCACCTGCCAGTCGCGCACGGCCTGCTGCACATAGGCATCAAAAGCCGCTACAGGGTCGGGCCGGGCAGCCTTCCGGGATTGGGCGGTAACAGATAACGTGGTGAGGCAGACAAAGCAGTAAATGAGGTGTTTCATGGGTGACGATGGTTTACTGACAAGGTATTAAAAAATGAGTCAACTCCGCCCAAACCGCGTTTATTCGTTCGTCAGCACCACATATTCCAGAATCAACGCCCAGTTGTGGGCCTCGCACTGCCAGTGAATATGCCAGAACGGATGGTTCGCCCACCGATACAGCCACGGTTGCGGATAAGCCGACAACAGACCGGCCAGAAAGAAATGAAAGTCGGCGAAATCAGCTTCGATACCCGACAGATTCAACGCAGTCACCGATTCGCCCAGCCGCAGCAGCGACGTAGCCAGCAGAATCTGCTCCATCCGGTTCGTCGCTTCGTTCAGGGCAAGCCGAGCGTCAGTAATCAGTTTTGGACGAATTGACCGGAGTTCAGGCGGATCGAAGGCGCTGATAAACCGGGTCAGGTGGTAAATGATCAGCGAGGTTCGGGCGTAGTTATGTGCACACCGGAATGGGTCGGTACGGTAGCGGTTAGTCTCGACAATTGAGCGGAGAAACGTCAGGCTGTCGGCATCGTGCCGGTTCCGGGGCAGGTCGTACTGATAGATGCAGTACAGCAGGTTGCTCAGGGCGCAGGCGTCCAGTTCGATGGGCATATTCTTGCCGAACCAGGTCGAATAGGCAGCCAGTTGCCGATACTCAGAAAATGTATGGGGTGCCACCTGCTGAACTCCGTTGGCGTGCCGAGCCAATTTGGTCTTTAGCCAGTTGAGGTCGGTGCGGTCTGGCACGGTTGTTAGGTAGACCAGTGCCGTGTCGTCTATATCATCGGGCAGTTGAAAGTGGCGGAAATGCCGAAAAACATAGCCATTCGGGAAGTGCTGTGAGGGCACCGTTCGGTAAAAATTGTAGGTCTTCAACCCGTCCTTATTCCTGAACCCTTCATACGAAACCGTGGCCTTCCGGCTGATCTCATCCACCAGTTTTTGTGTACCGACAGGAAGCACAGCCCGCAGTTTCTGCACGGTAAACACCGTGATTGCTGTAAAAAAGACATTGGTGTCGGGCCGGGTATAGGCCCAGTACGGATTTGTACGTACCGAAGGAAACAGGCCGTCGGGCTGCTGTAATTGAATCAGGCGGACAAGAAGCGTTTCGGGAGTATGGGCCACAGGCGAAAATACGCACTACCGTTGAAAACAATGGCACCAGATTTGCCACAAACGACAATAGATACTTATAAGTTACCTTATTTAAGTATTATTGTCTATGAAATTAATCCATACAGCAATATTCTTTACTTTGACGGCTACGGCAGTCTTTGCACAAAAGTCGTTTATCCTGCAACATCAGCCTAAACTGGGGTTCATCGCACTCTCGGCGGGGGTTAGTCTGCCCACCGGCGATTTTGCCAATCGGACGGTCACCAGCGAGGGGGCAGGGCTGGCCGAGCGGGGCAGCGTCATTAGTATTTCGGCCGGGTATCGGGTACTGGGTGTATTGGGGTTAATGGGGCAGTTTCAGCAGCAGCATAACCTGATGGATGCGTCGGCTCTGCTAACGCTGCCGCTGCTGAATCAGGCTGACAAACGCATTGCCACGGCGGGCCAATGGACCATTACCTCAACGCTGGGGGGGCCGTATGTGAGCCTGCCGGTGGGTCGTTTCTCGTTGGATTTGCGGGCGCTGGCCGGTCCGGCTACGGCCAGTTGCCCCGCCAACCGTATTGATGGATGGCAGGGCGATATTGCTATGTCGCTGCAAACATCAACCGCGCAGGCCCGTTCAATGGCCTATGGTGGCGGGCTGACGGTAAGCTACCGGCTCGGGCGTTTTCTGGCAACGCAGGTCAATGCCGATTACACAACCGCCCGGTTCACGTTTGCCGAAATGACTACGACTTTGACGGATGGTGTTCGTTCGCAGCGCGTAGTGGCCGACGGGCAAAAAACGATTTCGGCGCTTAACCTGTCGGGTGGATTAACGTTTCTGTTCGGCAACCGCAACCGGCCGTTTTAACGTCCTTTCGCCCTTTAATCACAAACCGTTTGCAACCCCGTAACCAGTCCCGTAGTTTAGCCCCTATAAACCACGGCTGCCATGACACCCCTGCGTAAACACGCGGTTCTCCGCCAGATCAAAGATATTACCCTCGGGGCCACGCTGAGCCTGGCCCTGCTGAATGGAAGTGTACTGCTGCAAAGCTGCGGCAACAACAATTCGGAGGACTCCGAGCAGACCGAATCCTTCAAAAAAGGCGTTCGGACCTACATCACCGAAACAGCACCCGGCAACTTCAAAATCACTGACGAAATTGAAGAGAGCGACCCGGCCAAAGCCGGTGCTATCGTCAATTACTTCGACGGCCACCGCGACACGCTGAGTGTGGATGCGGCTAAACGGCTGGTACAGAACGACCCCTCTACGAGTCAATATTTCCGAAACCCCTCGGCCTACGGCAGCCATCATCACAACGGCCTGGCCAACGCCCTGCTTTGGGGTGGCCTGGGCTACATGATTGGCCGCTCCACCGCTCCCCACTACCGCGACGATGAACGGCGGTATGGATCAGGCGTTTATGCCAACTCGGGTCTGTTTAACCGCTCGTCGGGTATTCGGGAGAGCGTACGAAGTTCGCGGGTAGTCACGAGTCGGCCCTCGGGCGGGCGCAGCGGCTTTTTCGGGAGTCGGGGAGGACGTGGCTTTTCGGGATAGAACCGCTTACTAACTATCATACAAACATAAGGGGGCTTTCATACGTGAAGGCCTTTTTTATACTACGTTTGGCGATGTAACAAATTCGCCTGTTTTTATTCCTTCGCTACCAACCTTTGCTACTCAAAAAGGGTCGTCGGATTGAAGCCAGTTGAGCTGGTGCCCGTTTTTACTTACATCATTCATTACTTAAATCATTTATGAAACAAGTCTACAAGGGGTTACTGACGGTAATCGGAATTATGGGTTTTAGTAGCCTGAGTTGGGGGCAGTGTTTTAACCCGGCGGTAAGTTATGGTGTAGGAATTTCTCCCTATTCAATAGTGACGAGTGATTTTAACGGTGATAAAAAGCTTGATTTAGTCACGGCTAGTACTGTTGGTAACACTGGGATATCCGTGTTATTAGGTAATGGCAATGGAACTTTTAACATAGCTACCAATTTTAGCGTAGAAGGCAACATTAGAGCGGTAGCAGTAGGCGACTTTAACAAAGATGGTAGTGTCGATTTGGTTACCGCTAATGATAATGACTTAGCTCAGACTGTTTCTATACTTTTGGGTAATGGAACCGGGCAATTTAGCGCTCCAACCAGTTTCAGCGTAAATGGTTACCCTTCAGCATTAGTAGTGGGCGACTTCGACAGTGATGGAAAACTTGATTTAGCAACCACGCTTAGCAATAGCGTGGCAGTGCTGCGGGGAGATGGTAATGGTAAATTTGGCACCCAAGTTAGTTATGAGGTAGGGTTTAGACCTGGCTCGCTGGTTACAGGTGACTTCAATGCCGACAGTAAACTTGATCTGGCTATAGCTAATAGTACATCTGGTACGGTATCAATCCTGCTGAACAATGGAACCGGAGGTTTTGGGCCTACCACCGACTTTAAAGCAGGAAGAAATCCTACTTCAGTGGCAATTGGCGACTTTAACAACGATGGGAAGCTAGATTTAATCACTGCTAACACGGGTTCTTACTCACCATATGCAACGGAGTTATATACAGGATCAGTTCTCTTAGGTGATGGCAGTGGGCAATTCGGTTCTCCTGTTGAGTTTATTGTAGGTAAAAATCCCAGTTCAGTTGTTGTCAGTGACTTTAATACGGATGGTAAGCTTGATGTGGCGGTGGCTAATTCAGGTTATCGTGTCAACACCATCTCTGTACGACTTGGTAACGGAAGTGGTGGCTTTAGCCCGGCATTAGACCTTAATGTTAATAGCCCTAATTCGCTCGTTATAGGCGACTTTAATGCCGATAACAAGCCTGATTTGGCCTCTGCTAACTATAGTAGTGATGAAAATACCAGCACAGTTGCAGTTTTATTAAACTGCGTCACCACAGGCCTCACCTTCACTCCACCAGCCTACGACTGCACTACCGGCCAACTTACCCTGACCACCACCGGGGGCAACGGCCAGCCCATCGAGTACCGCGTCGCTGGGCTACGCGACTGGGCACCCAGCAACACCTTCACCGTACCTGCTTACCAACGCAGCGGCACCAGCTTTACCCTGGAGGCCCGCCAAAGCGGAGGCATGACCAGCCTGCCCTTCACGGCTACCTGCCAGCCAACTACGCCGGTGACACCCCCTACCCCACCCACAACGCCGGGCAGTCTGTCGCTGGTGACTCCTGCCTATGACTGCACTACCGGCCAGCTCCTGCTGGGCACCACCGGCGGCAACGGCAGCCCCGTTGAGTACCGCGTGGCGGGTCTGCGCGACTGGGCCAGCAGCAATGCTTTTTCGGTGCCCACTTATCAGCGGACCAACACCAGCTTCACCCTGGAGGCCCGCCAGAACGGGACTATGGTTAGCCTACCCTTCACAGCCAGTTGCCAAATCACTCCTACTCCACCTGCCAACATCGCCCTGAGCGTTGCGGCCCAGCCCCTCAACTGCCAGACCGGTGCCCTCCAACTTACTACCACCGGGGGTGACGGCACGCCCATCGACTACAAAGTACCCGGCCTGCGCGACTGGGACGCCAGCAACACCTTCACCGTACCTACTTACCAGCGCAACGGCACCACCTTCACCGTATATGCCCGTCAGGGTGGTCGCGAAGTGACCAGCACCTACACGTCAGCCTGCCTTACCGGTGGCCGGGTGGCCAGTGCCGAGACTGTCTCCAACTTTGATGCGATGGTCTATCCCAACCCGGTGGGGGAGCAGCTTACGGTTCGGGTCAGTGGGGCAGCTGGTCAGGCGGTGCGCTATCAACTGACCAACTTACAGGGCCAAACGGTAGTCGAGCAGCAGTCGAAGGCCGGGAGCGATGTACACAGCGAGACGCTGAAGCTGCCTGCATCGGGGTCGGGGGTGTACCTCCTGCGGGTAAGCACGGATGGGCAGAGCGAAACCCTCAAAGTGCTCAAGCCGTAAGAGCCTTACCCTAAGTTTATACGCCGGTTAGCTGTTCTGCGGAGCGCTGACCGGCGTTTTCAGTTTCATGCTGTTTCTTTGCAAACCCTTCCTGTTCTTTACTGTTATTTTTCAAACCGCCCGCCTTATGATCCCACTCAAACCCCTCACCCAAACGCCCGATGCGCAACTCCGTAACATCGGCTGGGACTGGATGCTCGGCACCGATACCCTGCCTTATCTGACCAACGAAGTGGTGGTAGTGAGCAACGAAGAAGTTGGCAATTACTACGAAGCCGCTAACCAGTTATTTGAGATGCTGATTGAAGCGGGGCAGCAGGTGATTGATCAAAATCGCTTCGCTGAACTGGGTATTCCACCAAACCTGATCGACCTGATTCACCTCTCCTGGAACGACGACCGGCAGATTCATCTCTACGGTCGCTTCGATTTCGCCGGGGGCGTGGGTGGGCAGGCTGGCCATGACCAGGGCATTAAACTGATTGAGTTCAACGCCGACACGGCTACCTGCCTGCCCGAAACCGCGGTGGTGCAATACGCCCACCTGAAAGCTAATGGGCTGGACGAAGCCCGGCAGTTCAACGCTGTTTTTGATACACTGGTGGGCCAGTTCCGGCTGTTGCGCCACCAGAATACCGATCTGGAAGCCACCCTGCTACTTTCCGCCATGCGCGACATGCCCGAAGATGACGCCAATGTGGCCCTGCTGGGCGAAGCTGCCCGCGAGGCCGGGTTCGACGTGGCCTATGCGTATGTGGATGAGGTGGAGTTTTCGGGCAGTGAGGGCGTTTTCCGGCAGGATAAGTCGACGGGAAACTTTATCAAGTACGACTTCTGGTTTAAACTCATCCCCTGGGAATACATTGGCGAGGAAGAACCGGATCTGGCCGCCATCCTGACCGAAGCAGTCCGTAACCGAAAAGTCGTCGTTTTAAATCCAGCCTATACCCTGTTATTTCAGTCGAAAGCCATTCTGAGCGTACTCTGGGAGTTGTTTCCCTACCATCCGCTGCTGCTCAGAACGGAGCGGAAACCCTTCTCCGAATCAGGGGCAACGCCAACGGCATCCGTCGAGAAAGTCCTGTTTGGCCGCGAGGGTGCCAACGTTCGCATTCTGGACGAGTCCGGGCAGGTTACCGATGAGGCAGGTGGCGACTATGGTGCCTACCCCAAAGTGTATCAGGAGTTTGTGGAGTTTCCCCGCGATGCCGCCGGGCATTATTTTCAGGCGGGCGTTTTCTACGCGGGCGAAGCCTGTGGCCTGGGTTTCCGGCGGGGTGGCCGTATTATCGACAACAGCGCGGGCTTTGTCGGGCATGTTATTGACTAAACTACCTGCCGGACACAGGAGTCGGGATACACAGAACAGCCGCCGGCGTTAACGCCGGCGGCTGTTCTTTTTTAATGCATCACCAGCGGGCTAATCCGTCTGGAAATGGATACGGACGGTGTGAACCTTGTCGGGGTCGGGCGAGGATACCGCCACTTTGCGCCCCGTCAGCTGCCGCACCAAATCGGCATTCAGTTTGTCGTCCGGGCTTAGCACGGCCAGTTTCCGAAGCCGATTGTCTTCACCTACTTTAAACTGCACCATCACGATTGCCCCGTTAGCCGATCTGGGCAAACTGGCCGGATAGGTAATGTATGTGGCCAGCTGACGGCTCATATCTACCTGCGTTGCCGGCTTTTTTTCCGGATTTGTGGGGGCGGCAAATCCACTGGCGGTAACCGCACCGGCCAGCAACAGAGATGATAGTAACGTTTTCATGTTAACGATTTGTTATGTAAAAGAAAATCTAAAACAGGCTCTATAAGCTCTAAAACCATTTTTATTGGCTTCATTCTTCTTCTCTGCTCTGTAATAATAATCTAATATTAACAAATTGTTAAGAAAAGCATGGTAATTATTTTTAACGACTGACGTATGCGGTAACTTCTACAGTCTTCTACGGTATAAACTACAGTCGTACTCCCGCCCCAGCCTCGGCCAAAGCATTCTTCTGCTGAACCAATGTCCGCGCAACAGCAACGACAGAGACTTTAAACGAACCGGCTGAACGGCTGGTTATGCAGGCAGTAAACCCGCTTGATGTATGCTCCAACCGGATTATTTTAGAAAAGCAGATGAAACCAACGACGACCTCTTTTATGCGCAGCCGCGCTTAGTGGTCCACATTGACGATGTGGCTATTGCGGCCACGACGGACCTATATCGGGCCTATGTACCGGCCTACAGCGAAGTGCTCGACTTGATGAGCAGTTGGCGGAGTCACCTGCCGCCCGACGTGTATTACGAGCGGGTAGCGGGCCTGGGGATGAATGAAGTGGAACTACGCGAAAACCCGCGCCTGACTGATTTTGTGGTACAGAACCTGAATCAAAACCCGCGCTTACCTTACAGAGATGCCCAGTTTGACGCCTGTGTCTGTACGGTTTCGGTGCAGTACCTGACCAGCCCCGTCGTGGTATTTGCCGAAGTAGCGCGGGTACTCCGGCCGGGTGCGCCCTTTATTGTGACATTCTCGAACCGGATGTTCCCGACCAAAGCGGTAGCCATCTGGCAGTCACTGGACGACTGGGGGCATCAGAAATTGGTGGAGTTGTACTTCCAGCAGGCCGAAGAATTTACGGACATCGAAGTGCTCGACCGGAGCCCGAAAAGCTCCCGGGGTACCGATCCGCTCTTTGCCGTTGTGGGTCGCCGACGGATTGACGAATCGGGCGAGTATGACTAACAGGGCCGCTGACTATACAGATCAGCGGCCTTGTTAACCGGTTTTATTTCAGATTGAATTTAAAAATCCGGTAGGGGTCGGTACGCTCCCGGCGCGGAATGTGCAGTTGCGACGAGGTTACGTACAGTGTATCGTTGGTGCCAAGTGAAAACGTATCGGGCCATTTCAACCGGGCATCCTGCACCAGGCGTTGCTGCGCACCGGCTTTCCCATCGGCACCAATGGTAAGCCGTGTCACCTGATTTGTCTGGACCCCCGTCAGGTAGAGGTTACCGTTCGTGTCGAAAATCATACCATCGGTTGGGTCGGTATCCGCTACTTTTTCGACATGCTGGGCCACCTGCGTGTCCGTCAGCGATGCGTCCTGCAAATACTGAGTTGCAATGCGGTACAGGCTCCGGGCGGTCAGGGCGTGGAAATACAGGTAATCGCGCTGGGGACTCAGGGCGATACCGTCCGCATCAAACGAGGGTAATTTGCCATTCGCATTGCGCCACACCCGGCCCTCGGCCGTGATAATCAGATTTTCGGACTTTGTGGTTGGGTCACGGCCCAACACCCGGCGGCTCACGCCAGACGTCAGATCCACCACAATGATGGCCCCCTGCCCCGAATCGGTGATGTAGGCTATCTTCTTCTGAGTATCCACCCGCACATCGTTCAGATAGCTCGTTTCATACACCACCATATCTGAAAAACCAATGCGTTGGACTAGCTCGCCCGTATTCGGGTTGAATTTCAGGAGTTTGGCCCCTTCGCGTATTACGCCCCGCATCTGCGGAGAGGCCGCATCAACTACCCATAAAAAATTCTGATCGTCTGTGTAGACGGCCTGCACACAAACAAAATGATCCTGCGCGGGTAACGATGGGTCCCAGGTGTTCCAGGTCAGGTTCGGAAACGGCGATGCCTGACTCCCGTTCATAATCGCGACTGAATACGGAATGGTATCGGTCTCCATCCGGGGAAAGCAGGCAAAAACGCGGCCTCCCTGCGTCACCGCTACACCTGTCCACTGCACCCGCGATGTATCTACCACCGTCAGGCCGATACCCGGCACCACCGCTTCGTCGTTTTTAACGTGGCAGCTTACGGCCAGAAAACAGCCGAGCAAAACGGCTGCAAGAGAGAAGAGAATACGATTCATAACACGCTGAGTTTTTATCTATCAGACTGATAGTTTTATCGGCGCGTTTGTTTGAAAAAGTGTGGATTGATCAGGACAGCGGCTTCTTTTCTGAGCGAATGCACATCAGCAGAACCGTCGCAGCTTAAGGCTCCAGCCGTGATCCGGTCGGACCGGGCCGCTTGCCGCGCAGGTCGTAGATGTTGGTTTTAGCGACAACGTGTTTCCGGGAGTAGGTATAGCGCAGCGAAACACCAAAGCTCATGCCGTTTCCCGTTCCCTGTAATGTGGCCGTTTGGGGTGTCTGCCCATTAACCGAATAGCTTAAATCGGTTGAGATCGAACTGCCAAGCCCCCAGTATTTGCGGCCAAAGAGCCCCAAGTCGACCTGACTTGACAGGCGAACGGCGTATTCAAGCCCTAACTCCGCCAAACCCGTTGCCCGCACATTGGTAGTTGTCTGACTGGTAATCAGCAGTGTATCGTAGCGCATGCGGTAACCCCGGTAGCCTTCAAGCGAAAACTGGCTCTTGTGTTCGCCGGTGTTTGGAATCAGCCACAAACCCGCCGTGAGCCATAAACCCGACCGGCGTTGCTGCGGACTGGTAGAAAATAACTGTCGTTTGGTGCGAATGACAAACCCGCTTTTCTCGTTCGTAAACCTAAACACAAGCGGGGCGGGCCAGTTGGCAACCTGTAGTTCATTATGGATCGGCGACCGGGCGTACCCTGCTTCCATCGCCCAGGCGTCGCGATAGGTCCAGCCGATAAGCGCACTCCAGCCCACCCGCGTTACTTTGTTGCCACTCACCAGGCCGCCAAAATCGTTGGTAAGCTGGCCATGATCGGTCCGAACGAATCCTTCCGTTCCGATGTACCAGCGCTCGGCTAAGTACGAACTGTAGCGAACCAGCAAACGATCATACGCGCGGTTATGCCCCTTACCGGGCTGGTAGTAGTCCGGGTTTCCCTGGGCACGGGCAGCGGCACCAGCCAAACAGCAGAGTAAAAACACGTAGATTGCCTTCATACACAAATCGGGTTTACCTGTTTCTGGACAACTGTAATAAGAGCCTGACTGTTAGAAAATTAGCATTAACTTATCAACAATCCAATGTACGCAAAAAAATGCCGGTTCGTTGCGTCAGCAGGATTCATTAACTTGCCGGTATGACAAGCTTTTTTCTTTACCTGATGGCCGCGCTATACACGCTCGCCGGCATCAATCATTTTCGGTCACCCGGCTTTTATCTGGCCATTATGCCGCCTTTTCTCCCCTACCCCAACCTGATGAACACGCTGAGCGGGCTGGCCGAAATCAGTCTCGGTATTGGACTGCTCTTTCCGCAAACCCGGGTCTGGGCGGCCTGGGGCGTTATTGCGCTGCTGATTGCCATTTTTCCGGCTAACATCTACATGGCAATTGCCGATAAATTTACGCGTATATCACCCCTCATTCGCTGGGGTCGACTGCCCATTCAGGGTGTCCTGATCTGGTGGGCTTATCAATACACAAAATAAACTACAAGTTTTACAATTTCAATTTTCAGTAACCCTCATCACTTCATGTTTTCAGCAAAACCTATCTATCTGGCCGGATTGGGCCTGCTCATTCTGAGTTCCTGTTCTAAATCGTCGGACACGACATCGGCCGACGTGCCCGCCCGCACCATCTTTTTCGATAAAACCGGAATGGACACGACTGTAGCCCCCGGCGACGATTTTTTCGAGTATGCCAACGGCGGCTGGATCAAAAAAACCAAAATACCCGAAGATCAGACCGGCTGGGGCTCGTTCAATGTCCTCTACGAAGAGAATCAGAAAAAGACCAAAGCCATTCTGGATGAAGCCGCAGCGGCCAATGCGTCGAAGGGAAGCCCGGAGCAGAAAGTCGGCGATTTTTATGCCAGCGGTCTCGACAGTGCCACCATCGAAAAGCGGGGCTACGAACCGCTGAAACCCCAACTGGCGCAGATTGCCGCCCTGAAGGATTATAAGGACGCCCTGCATTACATGGCCGCCGACGAAGCCAACCGGGGTGGTGAACTGTTCGCACTTTATGTCGGAGCCGACGACCGGCAGAGCAGCATCAACCGCCTTAACTTCGCGCAGGGCGGGTTGAGTTTACCCGAGAAAGAGTATTATACCCGCACCGATGCCGAATCGGTTAAAATCCGCAAAGCGTTTCTGACCTACACCACCCGGCTCTTTACCCTGACGGGTGTTGATTCGGTTGCGGCCACCAAAAAAGCAGATGCGATTCTGGCGTTTGAAACGACGCTGGCTAAGGCTCACAAAGCACCCGCCGACCTCCGCGACCCCGTAGCCAATTACCATAAACTTTCGGTAAGCGAACTCAATAAACTTACGCCCGCCCTCGACTGGAAAGCGTTTTTATCTGCGATGGATTTATCAGCGGATACCGTTTTGATGGGGCAGCCCGAGTATTATCAGGCCCTGGCGAAGGTACTGCCGACAACCCCGATGGACGTGCTGAAAGACAAAATGGCCTTTGGCCTGATCGACGGGAACGCGTCTTTACTGAGCAATGACTTTGTGACGGCCCGGTTCAACTTCTACAACAAAACCCTGAATGGTCAGCCCGTCCAGCCCGCCCGCTGGAAACGCATTGCCCGCGCCGTTGATGGCTCGCTGGGTGAACTGCTGGGGCAGTTGTGGGTCAAGAAGTATTTCACCGCCGAAGCCAAAGAGCGGATGCTGACGCTGGTGAACAACCTGCAAAAAGTGTATCGCGAACGGATTCAGCAGCTCGACTGGATGGCTCCGCAGACTAAAGAGGTAGCCCTGACGAAATTGGACAAGTTCGTCAAGAAGATTGGCTACCCGGACAAATGGAAAGACTATTCGGATGTGGACGTGAGCCGTACTATGTTTTTCGAGAATGTCCAGAGTGCCCGTAAACACACCTGGCGCGAAGATCTGGCAAAGGTGAATAAGCCCGTCGATAAAACAGAATGGGGCATGACACCTCCAACTGTGAATGCCTATGCTAACCCAACCTTCAACGAAATCGTGTTCCCGGCCGGAATTCTGCAATTCCCGTTCTTCGATAAAGACGCCGATGACGCGATTAACTACGGCGGTATTGGTATGGTGATCGGCCACGAAATGACCCACCTGTTCGACGATCAGGGTCGGCAGTACGATGCGAACGGTAACCTCCGCGACTGGTGGACGAAGCAGGACGCCGAGAAGTTCAACACCAAAGTTCAGGTGGTCGTGAATCAGTACAATGGCTACACGGTGTTAAACAACCTTCACCTGAACGGTCGCCTGACGCTGGGCGAAAATCTCGCCGACCTGGGCGGGATTACGCTGGCTTACCAAGCCTTTAAACTCACGGATCAGGGCAAGAGCAACACCAAAATCGACGGCTTTACGCCCGACCAGCGGTTCTTCCTGGGATACGCGCAGGTATGGCGCGAGAAGCAGCGGCCCGAAGCAGAGCGGGTAGGTGTTCAGACAGACCCACACTCGCCCGGCAAATACCGTGTCAATGGCCCGCTCACCAACTTCGAACCATTCTACAAAGCGTTCGGTGTAAAACCCGGCCAGAAACTCTACAAGCCCGAAACCGCCATGGCAAAGGTGTGGTAATTATTCGCTGAGCGAATAATTACGTCCAGTATAAAATCGGAGCGTTGGGGAAGCGTTTACGCCACTCGGCGTAGAAGAACGCTTTCATCTCCTGCATATCGGTGGGCTTGTACACGTACTTGGTGCCGCCAAACTTGTTGCGCTTCTCAGCGCGGACAGTCTCATCCATCTCCAGCGAGGTATTGGGATACCACTGCATCAGCACATCTTTGGAACCGGGCGTGAACCGGTGGCTGATCATCTCAACAGTAAGATCCACCGGACCAACGTTCTGGGGGAAGTCAAGCGCAGCCGCAATGCGGTCGAGCAGGTCGGTGTAGTGCGCCTGCCAGTCGGGGATGGGCATAATCGGAGCCAGCACTACGCCAACCGGATACCCTCCGCCACCCTGCTCTACCGGCAGGGCCAGTTTGCGGAGTGCCTGCAACCGGGCATCGATTGACGCGGTGCCGCCCTCCATCCGGCGGGCAATCAGATCGGCGTTCAGGCTGAACCGGGCGCGGGTGTGGCCGTTATGCGGTAAAGTCAACAAGCTATCAACCTGATCGTACTTCGTCACAAAACGGAGCTGCCCTAATTCGCGGGTGCCGTAGTACCGAATACACTCGGCCAGGCTACCGGTCAGATGCTCAATACCCAGCACGTCGGTATAACAGCTGACCTCAAACGAAGTCGGTCGTGATCCCTCCAGCGAACTGCCCTGCCAAGTTTTATTGGGCGGATAAGTGCCTTCGTAGGCAGCGGTATGCTCCAGCATTTTAGGCAGGTTTGCATAGGCCCGCACCACCGGAGGCCCGGATAAACTACCAGCCAGGTAGCAGTACTGACAATGCGCCGGACAGCCTTCGGCCAGGTTCATCTGCCAGTCGGCCGAGGGCGGAATGGGCTGTAGCCGCATGGCACTCGGTGGGGCATTAACAATAGCCAGCGTGTTTTTGGCAATGCGGTACGTTTCGCGTTCGTCAGCCCCGCGAAGACCGGTGATGCGGTTGTTCTTCAGAATTTCAACGGACAGACCCTGGGCTGTAATGCGCTCGTACATAGCCTGACCGAAAGGCTCGTTCAGGGCGTCGGGTGTAATAACAACGCGCCGGGGCATCCAGAGCTTAGGCGAGCCGGATTGCCGGGTGACTGGCTGACTACTAATTTCGGGCGTAAACAACGTGGTTTGTTCAGCGATCATAACGTGAGTTTGTGCGACATAAACAAAACACGCCCGGAAGCGATATAAATCCCGAAGCAGTTGTATTTAATTACAGTAAAGCTGCTGAATGTCAGTACATTATAAATTATTTTTTCGACGATCAATTGTTTTTTAACGGAGAATAAGTAACTCGCTTCCGCTAAAAAATCACCGATGAGCCAACCCTTGCCTACCCTGGCTAACCAGCTGACAGCCAGCACCCAACGCATGGCCGACCTGCTGACGCCCCTGACTGACGAACAGTTCTTTGCCCAAAAAAACGGGAAGTGGTCGTCCGCCGAAACGCTGCAACATCTGTTTTTAGCGGCCCGTGCGTTACCCCGCATAATGACCGGCCCGCGCACCCTGTTTGAGCAGTGGCCCCGGTCCGGGCGGCTGTCCCGCCCCTACGACGCCATGGCAGCCATCTATACGCACACGCTGCAAACCAACGCTATCAAGGCACCGGCCAGTCTGGTGGCCCGCCCTGAGGACATACGGATCGGCAAAGCTGAATTACTCAGCCGGTTTACTGCAACGCATCAGGCACTGGCGGAGAGTCTGGCGGGATGGTCGGCCGACGAACTGGATACCTACCAGATTCCGCATCCGGCTCTGGGCCTGATTACGGTTGGTGAGATGATGCACTTCACGGCCTACCACATCGAACACCACCGGGCCATCGAAGCCAGCCTGCTGTAACGACAAAAGCCAGTCCCGATCGGGGCTGGCTTTATAGTTTGCTTTATGTATACGGCTGAACTACCGGCGTGACCGGCGTCGGAGGTTTTCTGGATCTAACTTACGGTTGAAGTAGTAGTTAACCCCTATTTTCACGCGGCCACCCCGATTTACGCCCGCCAGCGTGTTGAACCGGTCGTAGTAATTTGTTTCGAGCGAAGCTTCTCCGGCGAGGTTCTGAGTCAGCATGAAACCTACACCAACTTCCAGCGTGATGCTGTTATACCGGGCTTTTTCGTCGCCCCCCACATTGCTGGCAAACTGCCGACCGAAATTATAGCCAACGCCCGCAAAACTGTTGATGCGGGTCCGAAAGGGGTAATATCGGCTGTAGACGCCAAATTCACGCGCCCGGTAGCTGGTGGAAAGCCGGTTATCAAAACCGTACTTAAGCCCCAGCAGAAAACCCGGCTGGAAGAAATAGCCTACCCGTGGGTTCAGCGTCAGGTAGGTTCCCACGTCTTTACCCAATCCGAAACCCAGCGAGCCTCCCACAAAGACCGATCCTTTATCGAACCACGACAGGGCATTCGCTTCCTGATAGCGAACACTCTTCTGCACTTCTACCTGCACTTTCTCGTCGGCTTTGTCGATGGCATTATCGACTTTCTGTTTTGTTTCCTGGTTAATGAGGGGCTTTTTAGCGCCGGTACTGTCGCTCCCTGACTGAGCGAAGGCAGCTACTGACAGCGTCGTCAGCAGGGCCGAAATGGTAAGTATTCGTTTCATAATACGTTGAGTTGAGACACGTTGTTCGTGCGAACTGTATAACTAAACGGGCGCTGTAAAGTTTAAGGCATGCCCCCCGAAACCTTTGAATAGTAGCATAAAAAAAGCCCCTGTTAACAATTCAGGGGCTTTCGTATTCGGAATAATCAATTTTCACCTTACTCGCCCTTCTTCAGTTCTTTGAGTAAAGTGGCTACCTGCTCCGATGAGGTGGCCGGGAAGTTGGCAATCCGCACCTGCGATTCCTTTAGTTTTCCGTACCCGCTGCCAATCACCATACCGGCCTGTTTAGCGGCATTGATGACCCCGGCCGAGGGGTTCGTGGTATTCGCCACAATCACGGTTTGCGACCGGTACCGCTCTTCGGCAACAAACGGGGCAAAAGCGGAGCTGTTATCCAGAAATTTATACAGCATCCGGGCTTTCTCCTCGGTCTGTTTCCGAATAACGTCGATACCTATTCGGTTGAAATCTTCCGCAATTTTGCCCAGCAGGTAGATAAACAGCACGTTGGGCGTAGCCGGGGTTTCAAACGTCTGGTAATGTTTATGGAGCATGGGCAGGCTGTTGTGCGCGCCAATGGTCATGGAATCGTAGCGTTGCAAGCGTTCGGCCTTTTCCAGGCACGCTTCCCCGGCAATCCAGACGCCCAGACCAGCGGGCATCCCAAAAGCTTTCTGCACCGAAAAGAACGCCGAGTCGATCAGGGTGAAGTCCAGGTCGGGGTAGGGTGCCGACGATACCATATCGACCACGAACAGCTTTTTGGGGTACTTCCGCTTCAGTTTATGCATCTCGGCGGGCCGCATCTGCACCCCGGACGAGGTTTCGTTATGGGTCAGGCAGACCAGTTCGGCGTATTCCGGCACCTCCAGTTCAGCATACTCGAACCCCTGCCCGAATGGCTTCTCCAGCAGGTGTGCATACTTATGCAGGGACTGGGCGTATTCGTAGAACTTACGCGAGAACGACCCGTTCACGGCATGAAAACTCTCATGCTCGACGCAGTTCAGCAACACCCGCTCCCACACCTCCGACGCCGAGCCGGTAAAGTAAATGCCGTGCGTGGCCGGAATGTTCAGCAACGTCCGCAACTGCTCATCGGCAAACTTGTAAATATCCCGAAACCGCTGACTCCGGTGCGAAATTGACCCAACCTGCTCATCCAGTGCCGTTTGCAGATGCTGATAAAACGTTGGGTACAGTTCGGCCGGGCCGGGTGTGAAGTAGATTTGTTTCATGGGTCAATGGTTGACTGATTGAGTTGTTGACTGGTTGACTGATTGAATAAGCACTCTATTAGCCCATTCAATCACTCAACCAGTCAATACCTCGATCATTATCAGTACAGTAGTCTAAACTTGATCGTCTTGTCGATGTTTTTGAGTTCGCCGATTACCTCGTCTGAATAGTTTTTGGCAATGTCCGTGATGACGTAACCAATCTTCTCGTCCGTCTTGAGATACTGCCCCCGGATGTTGATGTGGTACGTGGCGAAGATGTTATTGATCTTGGCCAGAATCCCCGGTACGTTTTCGTGGATATGCAGCAGCCGGTGCGAATCGTGCAGCAGGGGCAGTTGCAGTTCCGGGAAGTTGACACTGCCATAGGTGCTGCCGTTGTTGATATATTCGAGCAATTTACCCGGCACAAATTGACCAATATTAGCCTGCGCTTCTTCGGTACTCCCCCCGATATGGGGCGTCAGAATCACGTTCGGCTGGTTACGAAGCTCGTTCATGAACTCCTCGTTGTTGGTCTTTGGCTCGTAGGGAAACACGTCAATACCAGCCCCGATCACTTTACCGCGTTCCAGCGCATCAACCAGCGCCGGAATGTCGACAATATGCCCCCGCGACAGATTGAGGAAGATCACGCCGTTTTTCATCAGCCCGAATTCGCGGTAGCTGATCAGGTTTTTGTTCTCTTTCCGGCCATCCGTATGCAGGCTGATGATGTCGGCCAGTCCCAGCAGTTCGTCCAAGGTCTTGCACTTGCGGGCGTTGCCCAGGGCCAGTTTATCGACTGCGTCATAAAAATACACCTCCATGCCCAGTGCTTCGGCCACGACAGAAAGCTGCGTTCCGATGTTGCCATAGCCCACCAGACCCAGTTTTTTACCGCGCACTTCAAAGCTGTTCTTGGCCGATTTATCCCACACGCCCTGATGCATGAGGTTGCTCTTGGGTACGATGTTCCGAATGAGCATGATGATCTCGCCAATGGCCAGTTCGACCACCGAGCGGGTGTTGCTGTAGGGCGCATTGAAAACGGCAATGCCCCGTTCGCGGGCGGCATCCAGGTCAATTTGATTGGTGCCAATACAGAATGCCCCAATGGTCATCAGCTTATTGGCATGTTCCAGCACCCGGCTCGTCACCTGCGTTTTCGAGCGGATGCCCAGAATAGACACATCGCGGATGGCTTCAATCAGTTCATCTTCGTCCAGTGCTCCTTTGCGGATTTCGACATTAAAGCCTTCTTCTTCAAACAGTTGGACAGCCACCGGATGCACATTTTCGAGCAGCAGCACCTTGATCCGGCTCTTGGGATACGACTGACTGCGACTCAGTTGATTATGATACAGAAATTCATCCAGCGAGGGCGCAATATGGTCGGCTTTTTCAATGACCAGCGGGCGTTCGACGTTTTCGGTGAACGCATAGAACCGATTGGCCAGCCCGGCTTCGCGGATTTCGTAGTCGGTATAGCCATCGCCGATGACGTAGATGTCGCCATCGAGGTTCAGATCGCGCATAAGTTTCACCTTGCCGCTATCCATCGACAGCGGGTTACTGTGGTCACAGCCCACGATATTACCAGACTCGTCGTATACGAAGGTGTTGGCAAAGACATGGTCTTCTTTCACGCCCAGCGAGGTCACGATGGGTACGATGAACTCCTTGAAGCCACTGGATATGATGTAAATGTGGTCGGCATTTTCGCTCAGAAAGACCTGATTGCGTTGAAACGAGTCTGATATTTTGGTTTTCAGCGTCTCCACGAGCAGCGGCAGGTGATCGCGGTGTGCGCGGAGTAGCTCCAGCCGCCGGTTGATGGATTCGGCCAGCGATAGTTGCCCCGACATGCCCAGATCAGTGATAGTTTTGATCTGCGCCAGTACGGCGTCGCGGTCGGGTCGGCCGTTAAGGGATATCTCACCCAGCACATCCAGCGCTTCTACTTTGGTAAAGGTGCTGTCGAAATCAATGACAAAAAAAGTTTGGTCGCCCGGAGCGTCCACTGGTAGTTTAGTAAGCATACGGTGTCGTAAAAAAAGCCTTTATAACTCGCTATCGAGTAGTCCCACTATCGTTTCTACGCTAATTTTAACAGATTGCATTCCTATGTATTGACTGATCAATGGCTGCGGTGTCATTATATCGCTAAAATTTAGCTGTTAAAAACGCCACGGCCCGCTCCTCTGACCAGTATGTACCATGCCGAAGGGCGTCAGAAAAGGCCCCACCCGGCGGAAAGCCGCAATGCCCACCCTGCCCGGGGAACTCCATATAGACGTTGGGGAGTTCCCGCGCCAGTGCTTCAGGAAAACAGTCCGGGGCCAGAAATGGGTCATTCTTCGCGTTGACAATCAGCGTTGGAATGGTAATACGGGGCAAATACGGCAGGGCACTGCTCTGCTGATAATAGTCTTCTACATCCCGAAAACCATGCATAGGCGCGGTAAACAGCTGGTCGAACGCACGCACCGTCCGGACGGTACGCAACCCCCGGGCGTTTACCTGATCCGGCATTCGGCCCGCTTTGGTCAGTACTTTCCGTTTGAGCGACCGGCTGAACCGCCGGTTATAGAGCATACTATCCCAGGCCTCGAGCCGTTGCGCCGAACTCATAATATTCAGGGGAACTGAGAAAGTTACGGCCCGCTGAATAGCCGGATACAGGCTCTCGCCCTGTTCACCCAGGTACTTAAGTGTCATGCTGCCCCCCGCACTAAAACCCAGCAGGTGAATAACCGAATAGCCGTTACCCAGCGCGTGGCGAATCACAAAATCAAAGTCGCCG
This sequence comes from uncultured Cytophagales bacterium, assembly GCA_964251665.1. Taxonomy (GTDB): domain Bacteria; phylum Bacteroidota; class Bacteroidia; order Cytophagales; family Spirosomataceae; genus JBBQLG01. Next base: position 120,236 of record CAXUKO010000006.1, on the reverse strand, counting down.
GTTTCGCCGATATGGTAAAACCGGGCCTGCCGGTTCATGTCGCCCCCGCAGGAGCGGTAGTTCCAAGCTAAGCAATCGAAGCCGCTGGCAGCCAGATGCTTTACCATACCCGCCAGATAAGGCCGGTGCGAATCGCCTTCCAACCCATGCGAAAGTATGACGAGGGGAGGAAGGGATGGAGACCCCTGTTCCTTTCCGCGATGGCGGACCACGCTTTCTTCCACTCTTTTCACCCAATCCAGATTCAGGAAATCATCGTCGGGCGTGTCAATGCGCTCCCGGACGTAAGGCACCGTCACCTGCCGGAGCACCGATGGTAGAATCGTTTGCAGATGCGCATTTTTCAGATACGCCGGAGGGTGATACGAGGATGGAGCAATCAGCGGCATTGAGCAGCAAGCGGTTGATTGAAGCCGCAAAGGTAAGGGTATCGGCTGTTTCCCGGCCCGCACCAGCGAAAATATCGAAAAAGTAACCGAGCCGGGGTAGACAAGGTAAACCGGCCCGGTTGTAAACTATCGGGATGAAAGCTCTTTAATCAACCAGGCCAATCGAATAACAAGCAGATAATAATTGGGGAAAACGAGGCAGAAGAAGTACTTTTGAGAAACAACGTCATACTTTCAATCAACATGCAACAGGATGTACTGGAGTTGCTCCACCAAAATGAGACGCAGCTTCTTGACAACTGGCTCACGAATCAGGCTTCCCTGCATGGGCTTGCCGAACAGCCCGAGGTGCGCCAACAGGCTAAAGACCTGGTTCAAACCTTACTCAAGGGCTTTGCTACCGATGTCGCGGCCGATGCACCCGCCATGCAGCCCGTTTTTGATCAGTTAACGGCTATTGCCGACGTTCGCGCCCGCCAGGGATATACCCCCCGCGACACGGGTCAGTACATCGTCGGATTGAAAGAAGCGATTCTGGAGGTCATGCAAACCAGCGTTCCGCCTAACTACGAACAGCTTTTCAGGGAGATTATGGCCCTGTGCAAGCTATTTGACCAGTTCGTGCTGGTAGCGTTTGAAACCTTTATTGCCGGTCGGGAAGCGGTCATTCTCCGCCAGAACGACGAAATCGCGGAAGTCTCTACACCGGTCATTCAGGTCTGGGACGGCATTCTGGCGTTGCCGATCATTGGAACTTTAGACAGTGCCCGTACGCAGCTCGTGATGGAAAACCTGCTGCAGGCCATTGTGGACACGGGCAGCAGCATCGCCATTCTGGACATTTCGGGTGTGCCGGCCGTCGATTCACTCATTGCCCAGTACCTGATCAAGACCGTGAACGCTACGCGGCTCATGGGAGCCGAATGTGTCATCAGCGGCATCCGGCCCGAAATTGCCCAGACCGTCGTGCATCTGGGTATCGACCTGTCGGGTATCGTAACCAAAGCGACCTTAGCCAGTGCGCTCAAATATGCTTTCTCTGTATTGCAGTTGGACGTGCGCCGGGTTGGCAAACCGACGCCTACCGTGCTGCTTTAGCCAATGATTCATGGAAGACCGCATCCCCATACTTAAAATAGGACGTTGTCTGCTGGTAACGATTCAGGTTGAACTCTACGACCGGCTGGCCCTGACCATGGAAGCCGATCTGATTCAGATGATCAATAAAACCGGCGCAAAGGGCGTTCTTATCGACATTTCGGCCGTTTCCATCGTCGACTCGTTCATGGGGCGTATCCTCAGCAACATTGCGGGCATGTCGCGGGTGCTGGATGCCGAAACGGTAGTGGTGGGTATGCAGCCCGCCGTAGCCATTACGCTCATTGAGTTGGGGCTGCCCCTGACGGGCATTCAAACCGCCCTGAATGTGGAGCGGGGGTTAAAGCTGCTGGCCAGCCGAATTGTCCCGGAGTCCGAACCGGACGACGACTGACATGATGACCGAACTGGTTCAGATCCGGCAAGAGTCCGACGTACTGCCGTTTCGCAACCGGTTAAGAGCCTACGCCATTATGGCCCGGCTGAATCTTGTCAGTCAAACGAAACTGCTTACAGCTGCCAGCGAACTCATGCGCAACATGCTTCGGTATGCGGCCGGGGGTGAGGTTACACTTGCACTAGTTACAAAAGGAAACGAGTCCGGTGTGCAACTAATTTTCCGCGATCAGGGGCCGGGTATTGCGGATATAAATCAGGCCATGCAGGATGGTTTTACCACCAGTCGCGGCCTGGGAATTGGTTTACCGGGCACGAAACGGTTAGTGGATGAATTTGCCATCGCCAGTACCGTTGGCGAAGGCACTACCGTGACAATTACGAAGTGGCAGCATGGTTGATTTTACCCAACGACGGTTTTTGGTCACGGACCGAAGCTACGGCTCGGTTCTCAAACGCGACATTCATCAGTTGGCCCGTCAACTGCTGTTTAGTCCCCGTCGACTGGGTGAGCTGGATATTGTCGTGTCCGAACTGGTGTCGAATCTGGTTAAACACGCGCAGCAGGGCGAACTGCTCGTGCGCCCCGTCAGCTACCCGTCAGGACCGGCCAGTAACTCTGCAACTGTGGAGACAGTCACGGCGGGACTTGAACTGATTGCCGTTGACCGGGGGCCAGGCATGGCCGATCCCGGCCGGATGTTACAGGATGGCGTTTCCACCACCCAGACGCTGGGACAGGGCTTAGGAGCCATCAACCGCCTGTCGGATACGTTCCAGTTGTACTCGGCCATTGGCTGGGGAACGGTTCTCCTAACCCGGCTTTTTGTTGACCCCCTCCCCCTGTTTACGGCCCGGCAACCCACCGAAACAGGTGCCGTTGTGCTGCCGAAACCCGGCCAGACCGACTGTGGCGACGGCTATGCCGTAGTTGAAACGGCCAGTCATATCAAACTATTTCTGGGCGACGGGCTGGGGCACGGTCCACTGGCAAAGCTTGCCGTTCAGCAGGCGATTCAGGCTTTTCAGCGGTGCCCGGCTGTTAGTCCGGCCGCGATACTGACCGTTCTGCACGAAGCCGTCAAGGGTACGCGGGGGCTGGTTGGTACAGTGGTCGTTTTTGACCGTACCCGTCAGGTCTGGCACGCCTGTGGCGTAGGCAATATCTCGGCACGGATCAGCCATGCGCTGGAATCAAAAGCGTATGCGGGCCATAACGGTATTATCGGTAACAACTTACCTGCTCATCTTATTGACCAGCCATTCGCCTATAGTGCTGGCCAGCAGTTAATACTATACTCCGACGGGCTGCATAATCGCTGGGATGCCGCCAGCTACGCCGGTTTATTCAAATATGACCCATCGGTGCTGGCAGCCGCGCTGTATAAAGATCAGGCCCGGCAGACCGACGATATTTCGGTACTGGTTGGCCGCATTCACCCTTAACGATATGCACGAAATCGTAAAAGTGCCGCTCGACAACGAGATGGACTTAATTCTGGCCCACAAACGCAGCATGAAGCTGTCCGAACTGGTTGGCTTTTCGCTGGCCACGCAAACCACCTTTGCCACGGCCATCTCCGAAGTTTCCCGGCAGGCACTCGCGCACGGTGCTAAAGCTGTTCTGACCCTTAGTCTGTCCCAGACCCAGCCGACGCACTGGTGTATCGTAGCCCAGCTCACCGACCAGGCAACTTACCCGGCCGATGCCCTGGCCAGCAGCCTTAATTACGCCCGGCGCTTAGTGAACGATGCCAGCATCGACATCACCGACGATGGTATTCGGGTGCAGCTCTGCCTGAACCTGCGGGCCGATCAGCCCATTAGTGCACAACGGATTGAGCAGTTGAAAAAGACGTTCAAAGAGCAACCCGCCCTGTCGCCCTATGATGAGCTGAAACAACGCAACCGGCAGTTGCAGTCGATGGCCGAGCGGCTGACTCAGAGCGAAGCTAACTATCAGGTGCTGACCGACTCGCTGCCCCTGATGATTTTTACGGCCGGACAGACGGGCAAACTGCGCTACGCCAACGAATGGCTCACCCAATTCACCGGCGAGACGCTCCAGACGCTGAATCAGACGAATTGGAAATCGGTAGTTCACGCGGATGACTGGGCACAGTCATGGGCTGCCTGGCCTGACCATATCCGCCCGAAAAAACCCTTTCAGGTTGAGTTACGCATCCGTCAGGCCAGTACGGGCATGTACATCTGGCACCTGCTTTCGGCCACGCCCGTGCGCCCACAGGAGCCCTCTTTGAGCTACTGGACTGGCTTTCTGGCCGATATTAACGCCCAGAAGCTGATGAGCGAAACCCTCAAAGACAATCAGTCACTGCGCGAAGCGAAGCTCCAGCTGGAGATGTCGCAACAGGCGCTGGAACGGACAAACCTGGAGTTGAAGCACTCCAACGATAATCTTCAGCAGTTCGCCTACATTGCCTCCCACGACTTGCAGGAACCGTTGCGCAAAGTGCAGGCCTTTGGCGATGTGCTGCGGCAACAATATGGGCTGGAGTTAGGCACCAACGGGCTTGACCTGATCACCCGGATGGAGTCGGCCGCCGTCCGAATGTCGGTACTCATCAAGGATTTACTGGCCTATTCACGCATCACAACGCACCGCGAACCGATGCGGCCGGTGGACCTCAACAAGGTAGTGAGCGATGTGCTGGCCGATTTATCACAAGTGGTGAAGGAAACAGGAGCGACGATTACGCTGGGCTCACTGCCGACACTGCCCGGCGACAGCCGACAGCTCCGGCAGTTGTTTCAAAACCTGCTTAGTAACGCCCTGCGCTACCACAAGCCCATTGAGGCCCCAAGCGTCTGGATTGACTGTTGCTTAGTATCGGGTGCTGAGCTGCCCGACAACCTTAGTAACCGGACTACCAACGGGTCAGAACCGACCTATTACCGCATCAGTGTGAGTGATGCCGGGATTGGCTTCGATGAGAAATATTTAGACCGGATTTTTCAGGTGTTTCAGCGACTGCACGGCCGAAATCAGTACCCCGGTACCGGCGTTGGCCTGGCCATCTGTCGCCGGGTCGTCGAAAACCATCAGGGAGTGCTCACGGCTACCAGCCAGCCCGGCAAAGGAGCCTCGTTTATTATTTATCTGCCCGCATAAATAGTCTGCGCCGGGTGGCCGGTGTGGTTTGTAACTCCTCCGGTCAGGGACTACAAACCACACCGGCCGAACGGCACAAACTACAACGCCAGTTCTTTTTCCGTTACGATTGTCAGCACTTCAGGGTCTTTCAGGCGCACGGCCAGTCCGAGTGTTTTAGGTACCTCGTAGTGGAAGTAATATTTCATGGTGTGGAGCTTGCCCTCGTAAAACGCCAGTTCATCGCCCTGCGGATTCTGCGTCAGCAAAGCCTGCTTGGCCACGAGAGCCTGCTTCAGCCACTGCCAGGCCACCACCACAATGCCCATCATCTCCAGAAACAGCGAGGCATCGGCAAGGTAACGTTCGGTATCGCCCTGCATCACATGGGGCAGTAATACCGCCATAACCTCCTGTACCCGATTTAACTCATCCTTCAGGGCACTGGCATACGGCTTCAGGTCGTCGTGGGTCGAAGCTTCGGCAATCAGTTTGCTGATTTCGGCGAAGAGCAACTGGGGCGCTTTACCACCTTTCATGGTCATCTTGCGACCCAGCAGATCCTGCGCCTGAATACCGGTTGTCCCCTCATAAATGGGCGTGATGCGAATGTCGCGGTAGAGTTGCTCCACCGGGAAATCTTCAGTGTAACCATATCCGCCAAACGTCTGCACACTCTGACTTACCGACTGCACACCCATCTCCGACGGGAACGTTTTAGCCATCGGCATCAGCAGGTCGAGCATCAGGAAAGCGTTCTCCTTCTCTTCACCTTCGGCCACCTGACTAATGTCGTAGAGCCGGGCCGCTTCGAGCAGCAGCGATAACGAACCCTCCGTAACGGCTTTCTGAAACAACAGCATCCGGCGCACGTCGGGGTGGTTGATAATCGCCGTCTGAGGGGCATCCAATTGACTTTTCTGGTTCAACCGACGACTCTGCGGGCGCTCTTTGGCGTATTGCAGGGCGGCATGGTAGGCTGCCGTCGAGATGGCCGTTGCAGTCATACCCACGCCAATCCGGGCGTCGTTCATCATCTGGAACATATAGGGCAGGCCCTGATGCGGCTCCCCAACGAGGTAGCCAATGCAGTCGTCGGCTTCGCCCATCGTCAGGTGCAGGGCGGGTGTACCATGCTGCCCCATTTTATGGTAAATCCCCGTCGAGATCACATCGTTAAACGTACCATCGAGCCGGTATTTAGGCACGATAAACAACGAAATCCCTTTCGTACCTTTTGGTGCGCCGTCGATGCGGGCCAGCATGAGGTGAATAATGTTATCGGCCCCATTGTGGTCACCGGCTGAGATAAACACCTTCTGCCCCTTAATTTTGTAGGTGCCATCGCCCTGCGGGGTAGCCGACGTCGTGATGTCTGACAGTGACGAACCGGCCTGTGGTTCGGTCAGGGCCATCGTGCCCTGCCACTTTCCCGACATCATATTTGGTACGTAGGCTTCCAGTAGTTCCGGCGAGCCAAACGACGTGATAAGGTGAGCCGCACCAGAGGTCAGGCCGTTGAACATCATGCCGTTGTTGGCCGCCATCAGGATATAACCGATGCACGAATTAACCAGCAGGGGCAGTTGCTGACCACCATGTTCAAACGAAAAGCCCGCCCCGATCAGCCCGGCCTCGCCCAGCGCCCGCAACAGTTCGCGTACTTTGGGATGCACGGTAACCTGTCCGTTCTTCAGCTCGGGCTGATTCTTATCTACTTCCTTTACGTAGGGATAAGCCAGTGTATCAGCGATGTGGGTCGCCGAATCGAGCACCATATTGAAGGTTTCGCGGTCGTGAGCCTCGAAGTAAGCGTATTTGGTCAGGTCTTCGGCATGAAAGACTTCGTGCAGCAAAAACTGTAAGTTACGTTTGCTGAAATAGGTAGCAGCCATGATTGAGTTGGTTTGAAATTGAGCGGCTTAAAAATAGTATGCAAGCATACGATTAGAAAGTAAAAATACCAATTTTAGAATAGATAGTTATATCAGGGTCGTAAAATTATCGTTTACTTTGCGAGGTCAATCAGTACTAAAAAGACATAAAAACATTTTTTGACATGAAAAAGGTAAGTGTATTGCTCTTTGTGCTGTTCGTAGCGCTGACATCGCTGGTACAGGCGCAGGACAAGAAAGCGCCGGTTAGTCCGCGTATTACGGCGGAAAGCCCCAACAAAATGATAAAAATCGCTTATGGTCAGCCCGTCCGTAAAGGCCGGGAACTGTTCGGCCCCAATGGACTGGAGAAGTACGGTGCCGTTTGGCGGACGGGTGCCAATGAAGCCACCGAAATTACCTTTGCCAAAGACATGATGTTTGGCGGCAAGATGGTGAAAGCCGGTACGTATTCGCTTTTCACGATTCCGGCGGCCAACGAATGGACAGTGATCCTGAACAGCACCCTCGGTCAGTGGGGCGCCTACGATTACGACAAAATTAAAGGTACCGATGTAGCGCAGGTAAAAGTACCCGCCAAAAACGGGGGTGCCAATGTGGAGAAACTGACCATCACGCCAACCAACAACGACCTGACCATCGCCTGGGGCGAAACCAAGGTTGTGGTGCCGGTAAGCGCGCATATGTAAAGCGTTAATGATTTGTAATTTGTAGTTGGCTGCGCCGATGGAATTACAACGCTACAACCCACAAATTACTATCCGGAAACAGGAAGGCCCAGCATCAAAATGTTGGGCCTTCCTGTTTGTAAGGCTTTGCGCAATGGGGTATTTTGCTCCCGCTCCGGCCTGACGGAGTTCACGGACTCGCCTGGAACAAAGTTGATGATCGACCATGCTATGGATTCCTGCCGGTACAGCACTTTCAGCTAAGTCCGCTACCAGCCTGAGTCTGAATTGAGCCAAATTTTCCGTAAATAATTTGTATCCATTTTCGAAGTCCAAGATAATTAGACTCCTGTTTTATAGTTTTGAGACCATCTCAACTAAACACGACTTCTACCATGCTAAAACGACAACTATGGCTCCGGCTGAGCCTGTTCAGCCTGCTGATTTTATTGGGCTGCCGCAAAAAGCAGCCTGAGCCTATTGAACCCCCTGACCCAACCTGCGAAAACGGAAGTTGCTGCGTACAGGGGGGAAATTTCACACTCTACAAACGGCTGAAGGGTGAGCCTGTATTCTACGGTGGATTAGGTGTGATTCTTTTTAAGGAAGCCCCCGTTATAAATTTTGGGACACCTTACTATGGCTTTCCGGTCTGCGCAGTAACCGCCAAATATTTACCGAAAAATATACCCGTCAGTGACCCACCGCGCGAGCAGATTACAGAATACAAGTACAGAGTTTGGGGGCGGCTATATCGCTACGAGGGTATTACAGATTTTGGCGGCAATCCCGTCCACTATGTAGCTGTTGACAGCCTTAAAGAAGTAAAGTAATAACAATCAGCCACAATCAAATCCACATTCACATGAAAAAATATCTAATTTATCTCTTCTTTGGTCTGTTTCTTGCGGGGGGGGGGTAGTTCCATTTATGCCCAGTCGGGCCTAACTAAATTCAAGCCAAAGTATCTGCGTGAGAACAACCGGGCTTTTCAAGAACTGACCTACTACGCATCCGACAACGGTTGGCTGGAATTTCGGCAGGATATTGCACCCATCGAGGCCGACAAGTTCTTCAGCAAGTACGCCAAAGACCTCAGTGTAAAAGACGACTATCAATTTCGCCCCCTAAAAGACAAAACCGACCGGGAGCGCAATCGTCACCAACATTACCAACTTTATTATCAGGGTGTACTGGTAGAGGGTGCACTGTATGCATTGCATTCGCGCAATGGTTTGTTGACTACCGCTCACGGACGCATTCCCGACGATCTAACGCTTGATGTTGGTAAGCCGATGCAGGAAAAGCTGGCGTTGGGCATCGCCCTGGCTGACCGCAAACTAACGACCGATGATTTTAAAGGGGATGCCAAGTTGCCCAAAGGGGAGTTAGTGCTAACCAGCATCGACGGTGATCTGATCGGTTCGAGCTTTCGATTAGCTTACTATTTCGATTTCTCCGGCAAACAACCTGCCGATTTTGTGCGGGTCTACGTAGATGCCACTGTTGGCACAGTCCTTAAACGTGATCCGCTACTTGATGCCTGTTTTGGCCATCCTGACCATACGCATACGGACGGTTACAGCCATAAAGTAGCAGAAGGCGAGATTTCCGAGGCACGTAATACAGCTACTGCCCCCAAGATAGCAGGCACGTTCACTCCCGTCAACTATAGCAGTAATCGCTATTTACCAGCCGGCCAGACAACCCGCACGTTTGAGGTTGATCCTTTTGGGAGTGGTTCTCAGTTAACTGCCGGAACCAACGTTCAGCTGGCGTTAGATACCCGAAACGATGACAACGGCAACTTTGTCTTCGATGATCCACGGCTAACCAACCCTTCGACCAACTGGGGAACCAACCGGCAGACGGCAACTACCACACACTGGATAGCCTACCAGTCTTACCTGTATTTTCGTAATGTTCTCGATCCGTTCAATGGAAATAATGGAACGGATGGACAGGGAAGGATTGCGAATGCCTTGATAATAAGCAATACATCTGGTGCATTCTGGAATCCGGCTCAAAGACTGATGCTCATTGGCAGAAATCCCGACAATGGCAGAATACTAAGCACTATAGATATTGTCGCACATGAGTATGGTCATGGCATGAGTCGACAGTTGATAGGCGGAGATTGGGCTAATGGTATATCCCGTTCCCTCAATGAAGGGTTTTCTGATATAAGTTGGTACGGCGGTTGAACGGAACTTGTTTCCCAATGGAGCACCCCAACCATGGAACTGGACACTGGGAGAGGATGCCTGGTTGGTTCGCAACATGGCCAATCCCATCCAGTTCGGTATGCCGCAATGGTTTGAAGGTCCGGGCTGGGACTTTGCGGGAACTCAGAGCGTCCATCACAACAGTTCGGTACTAAGCCGATGGTTTCATGCCCTTGTAACGGGTAACACCCCCCGTTCGGGTTTTCCTATAAACAGTATTGGATTTGACGATGCTATGCGGATAGTTTACAAAGGCTTAGATTCGTACATTATGACTAATGCCACGTATGCCGATGTGAGTGATGCCATGCGGCTTGCGGCCCGCGATGTGTTTGGCGGCTGCTCACTTCAGCAACGATCAGTCATTGCCGCCTGGAACGCCGTTAACCTTCCCTTCAACCAGCCCTGCGATCCCCTGTATTGCAATAGAGATTTGTCGGTTGCTGCGCCCAGTTCGGCCAATTGCGGGCAAACTATAACAGTAACGTCCACTTGTAACACACCTAATGGTAATAATCTGGGCTGTAGTCCAAATGTAGTTTCATTTGATTTTTACAATCAATCGGGAAGCTATATTGGTGCCGGGTCCTCATTTAATATAGTTGCTCCATCAACTGCTACCACGGCACAGTACACGGTTAGACTGACCGGGGGATTATACTGTTTCGTCCCAACACGCACGGTTAACATCAATGTCAACTGTAATAATACCGGTGGCTGTAGTCAACAAGCCATCTCAGTGATTGCACCCACGCCCAACCAAACCCTGACAGCCAGTAGCTTCCCGTTATATTTTGACATACGAACCCAGGTCTGCGACCCACAGGGCATTAGTCAGGTGCAATACAACATCAATGGCAACTGGGCTGGTTACGTCGATGTACCTGATAACGGTAACAGTCAGCCTTATACGCTCACTGCCAGTCGTTGGGCAGCATTGGCCGGTAGTAATGGAGCTTTCACGATCAATCAGCCGGGAACTTACACCATTCGGCCACGACTGTTTTCCAACAGTGGCGGATTTCTCGATGCATCCCCCGTTCAGATTACGGTGGTTCAGGGGGGCGGCAACCCTAACCCCGGAAGTGGCTTAGCTTTCGTCAATCCGCCCTCTTTCGACTGTAACTCAGGCCAGCTAATCGTTTCAACAACGGGCGGCAACGGACAACCCGTTGAGTTTCGGGCACCGGGCTTGCAGGACTGGAACACTAATAACGTTTTCAATGTGCCAACCTATCAGCGTAACGGCACCACATTCACTATTCAGGCCCGGCAGTCGGGCAGTGAGATTACGCCCCTGAACTACACTACCTCCTGCGCGGGCTACCGCTTTGCCGCCGTGGATGCGGAGGGCACCGAAGCCGACGGACTACTGATTGCTCCAAATCCCACGCACGGGCCGTTTACGGTGCGTTTCCAGTTGGGCAGTAAGCAGGCGGCTATGCTGTCGGTGGTCAACCTACAGGGCCAGTCTGTTTGGCAGCGGGAGGTGGCCGGTACGGGTGAGCCGCAGACAGAAACCGTTGAGCTAAGTCGCGAAACCACCGGTCAGTACGTGGTGCGGCTCAAAGCGGCTAATGGGCTAAAAGCTGGTAAGTTGTTATTAGTTCGGTAAATTGCCGGTAAGCACACAAGCCATAACAGACGTTTAACTAACGTCTGTTATGGCTTGTGTGGTATTTTTGTTTGTTGCTTCCCCACCTTATCAGTCATGCCCCTCCAGACTTTCCCGCAAACACTGGCCCTTATTGAACGGATTGACTCGCTTATAAAAAAGCGGGCTACCGGCTCCCCCGAGCAAATGGCACGCCTGCTTGGGGTTTCCCGAAGCACCTGGTTTAACTACCTTACCGTGCTGAAGGAGGATCTACACTTTCCAATTGAATACGACAGGCACACACGTACCTATTATTACAGTAAGACCGGAGCATTCCGGATTGGCTATGTGGCAGACGAGTTGGATTTTCCGTTAGTAACAGTTGAGAAAGGCCTGGTCTTGTAAGCTGGGCCTTTCTGTTTATAAAGTATTTATTATCAAATTATTAGCTGAATATTTTCAGCGTAAAGACGTAGATCGAGGTTTCGTAACAGCCCGGAAATATTCAGGCAACACTGCATGGATACTTTTGTGGTGTACCAAATTACCCTACCCCGATGCAACTACCACTACCTACTTTTTTAACAAGATTAACCGGCAGCCACTGGCTTTGTCTGCTCATCGGACTGCTGCTGACGGTGCAGGCACAGGCACAAATTACGGTGACCGGCCGGGTGCTGTCCGGTGAAGATCAAAGTGCCATGCCCGGTGTGTCAATCATTGTGAAAGGCACAAACGCGGGTACCAACACCCGCGCTGACGGTACCTACTCACTCAGCGTCCCCGACGCCAACGCCCGCCTGATTTATTCGTTCATTGGGTTTGAATCGCAGGAAATCGCCGTTGGCAACCGATCTGTCATCGCCATAACCTTGCAGGCCAGTACCAAAAACCTGAACGAAGTGGTCGTGACGGCTCTTGGTATTAAGAAAGATGTACGCAACACGGGCCAGGCTATCCAAACGGTTGATGGTGCCTTAGTGACCAAAGCCCGCGAACCAAACCCAATCAATTCCCTAACGGGTAAAGTGGCCGGATTAACCGTGGGGGCCAGTTCTGAACTGCTCGGTGCGCCAAGCATCGCCCTGCGGGGAAATACGGAGGTACTCTTTGTCGTAGATGGTATTCCTATCAACTCCGATACCTGGAACATCAGCAGCGACGATATCGACACCTATACCGTGCTGAAAGGGGCATCAGCTTCGGCACTTTATGGTTTCCGGGGTAAAAACGGGGCTATTCTCATCACGACGAAACGTGGCTCTAAGGATAAGCGTGGCTTCTCGGTTGAGTTTAACACCAGCCAGATGGCTGATCAGGGCTTTATCGCCATTCCAAAAGTGCAGGATCAGTACGGACCCGGCGAATATGGGGTGTATGCCTTCGGCGATGGCAAAGGCGGTGGTATCAACGATGGTGATTACGACATCTGGGGACTAGCCCTCAATGGTCAGCTCATTCCGCAATACGACAGCCCCGTAACACCAGGCAAAACGTATACGACTAAATTTTGGGCGGGTTCGTTTACCAGCGACCGTCAGCCAACGCCGTTTCTACCGCGTGGCAAAGACAACCTCAAACGCTTTATCCAGGCGGGGATTCTGAGTACTAATAACATCGCCGTATCGTCGTCGAGCGACAAGTACGATCTGCGGTTTTCGGTATCACAGAATTACCAGCGCGGGCTGGTACCGACTACACGGCTGAACATCACGAACTTCAACACTACGCTGGGCTACAATTTTTCGCCCCGGCTGCGCTTCGAGTCGAGTATCAACTTCAACAAGCAGTATACGCCCAATATTCCGGATGTGAACTACGGCCCAAACTCGCTCATTTATAATGTCGAAATCTGGGGCGGTGCCGACTGGAACATCGACGATATGAAGCAGATCTGGCAACCCGGCAAGGAAGGTACGCAACAGATTTACGCCGAATACCAGCGGTACAACAACCCCTGGTTTCAGGCCCAGTACTGGACGCGCGGCCACTACATGAACAACCTGTACGGCTATACCTCGCTGAAATACCACCTCGCCGACGGGCTGGACCTGACCGGCAAAGTACAGTTAACGACCTGGAATCTTTTACGGAACGAGAAATTCCCGTACTCGGCCACGACCTATGGCCGCGAAGAAGCCCGGGGCGACTACCGCGAAGATCGCCGGAACCTGACCGACAACATCAACCAGGTGCTGTTGCAATACAACAAACCGGTTACCAAAGACCTGACCGTGAACGCGCTGGCCGGGACAGAGCTGCGGGTATTCAATTACAACTCGAACTACGTCAGCACCAACTATCTGATTGTGCCGAACGTGTACTCCATCTCGAACTCATCCAACGGGGTACAGGCATCGAGTTTCACGTCTGACATGCGGGTATTATCGGCGTATTATTCTGCTGACTTTACCTTCCGCAACTTTGCTACGCTGTCTACGACCGGCCGGATGGATAAACTCTCGACGCTGCCAAAGGCCAATAACACTTATTTTTATCCGTCGGTAGCGCTCAGTACCGTGCTGTCGGACTACCTGCCTATCGCGCAAACGCTGCCCTTCGTTTCGTTCCTGAAGCTGCGGGCATCATACGCCAACGTAAAGGACGGCCTCACCCGCGCTACCATCGGTGCCACACCATCGCAGGGAGACGGGAACCCACTGGGCTACGGAGCGCAGTATTTTTCAGCCTACGGGGGACCAAGCTACCAGAACGCTGCCGTGTATTCGACGCCGTTGATTTATAACAACAAACCGGCGGCCTACTATACCAACACGCTGAACAACCCGAACCTGAAGCCCAGTTCGACCTCACAAACCGAAGTTGGGATATATGTCCGTTTCCTCAACAACCGGATTGCGCTGGATGGTGCTTACTTCATCAGCGACGAAGGACCCGCCATTTTCACCCTGAACCAGTCGGAAGGAACCGGCTACACGGGCCGCCTGGTAAATGGGATCAAAACCCAGAAACAGGGCCTGGAACTATCGCTGACGGGGAAAGCCCTCCGCACGAGTTGGGGCCTGAACTGGGATGTAGTCGCCAACTATTCGACCTACACCCAGAAACTGAAAGAAGTATATCCTGATGGAAACATTAATACAGTGGCATCCAGCTACTTTGTGGGCAGCAGCAGCGGCAACCGCTATGTGAATGTTGGCGACCGGGTTGATGGGTTTTATGGTGGTGGGTTTTACCGCACGCCCGATGGACAGTACATCAACGATGCCGGTGGACGGCCCATCGCCAATCCGGTAGCGCAGTTTCTGGGCTATGTGAACCCAAAGTTTGTCTGGGGCATAAACAACCGCTTTTCGTACAAGAGCTTTAACTTCAGCTTCCAGTTCGACGGGCGCGTAGGTGGTGTGATTGCTGACTACATCAAGCAGAAAACGTATCAGGGAGGCCGCAACCTCGAAACGGCAGAGGGTGCCTTTGGGGTAGCCCGCCTGAACGACGTGCAGGGTATCAAGTCTTACGTCGGCAGTGGCGTAGTGGTGGCCGGTGGGGTTCCCATCAAGTACGACGCCACAACGGGAGCTATCACCAACTACGGTGAGCTTCAGTACACGCCTAACACCACGGCTACGTTCGCGCAGGATTACATTGCCCGTCAGTACGGTCAGCCGGAGTCGTTCCTGATCAGCCGGACGTTCGCCAAACTGCGCGAAGTCATTATTGGCTACAACCTGCCGCAGCCGTTCCTGAACCGGTTAAAGGTACGGCAGGCATCGGTCTCGCTGGTAGGCCGTAACCTGCTCTACTTCGCAGCCCGCAAAGACATCGACCTCGACCAGTTCATCACGGGCGGCTACTCGGGCCTCCAAACGCCAACTACCCGGCGCTACGGGGTAAATCTTAACCTGACGTTTTAAAACACTGAGTAGTGGTCAGCGAATAGCTGTTGGTTGCTTCTGCAGCACTTACTATTCACTGACCACGATTGCTCTAACCATGACTTACCATGAAACTTCATAAAATCCTTCTTCCATTTGCCCTCGTCGGACTCACGCTAACGGGCTGCGAAAAGCCGTTCGATCAGCTCCAGCAGGACCCCAACCGCCCGACGAGCGCGCCCCCCTCTCTGATTATTCAGGGCATCGAGAATGACATGTACGCCGGTAGCGGTGACCCATCGGGCTATAACGGCGTGACAGGCTCACCCTGGGGTCCCGAGCAGCGGTATAACCAATTCTACGCCAGCAATTACAACTACTACGCCACGAACGACTACGCTTGGACATCGACCAGTTTGTACTACACAACATTGAAAAACGTGGTGCGGATGGAAACCGAAGCGAAAGCAACCGGCCAACCCGACGTAAATCCGTATTCGGCCCTGGGCAAGTTTTTCCGGGCTTACTTCTTTGAGAACATGACCAAACGCTTAGGCGACATTCCGATGACGGATGCGCTTAAGGGGCTGGATAATCTTTCGCCAAAATACGACACGCAGAAAAGCGTGTATGTGCAGGTGCTGGCCTGGCTCGACGGAGCCAATGCCGATCTGACGACGCTTATTGCCCAGAACAACAATAACCTGGCGGGCGATATCTACCTTGGTAACAGCCTGACACAGTGGCAAAAAGTGGTGAATACGTTTAAAATTCGGGTGCTGCTTTCGTTAAGCAAAAAAGAAGCGGATACCGATCTGAACGTGAAAGCCCGCTTCGCCGAGGTACTGAATAACCCGACTAAGTTTCCGCTGCTGGCCGGTATGGCCGATAACCTTCAATATCAGTACAACAACACGTATAACAAATACACCCGCAGCCCGGACAACTTCGGCCAGAATGCCACCCGTGAAAACCTGACGGCCACCTACGTGGGTGCGCTGACGAGTTTAAAAGACCCGCGCATTTTTGTGGTTGCCGAGCCTGCTGGTGCCCTAGTGGCAGCTGGTGCGAAACCGACCGATTTCAGTGCGTTTCTCGGGGCGTCGTCGGGCGAAGATTTAGCTACAATGGCGTCGAAAGCCAATGTGGGTGGCTACTCATTCCAGAACCGCAAACGCTACTACAGCACGTACAACGCCGAACCATATATCATTATCGGTTATCCCGAACTGATGTTTAACCTTGCAGAGGGCATCAACCGGGGCTGGGCTACCGGCAACGCGGAGAGTTACTACCAGAAAGGCATTCAGGCCTCCTGGAATTTTTACGGGTTGACTGATGGGGCCAACACAGTCTATTTCTCGGCGGATGGCGGTTACAAAAACTTTACTACGTACACGGTGAACGTGAATTTCGCGGACTACTATGCACAACCAACAGTAAAGTACGCAGGCAACAACGCTACTGGACAGAGCCAGATTCTGAGCCAGAAGTACCTGGCCTTTGCGCAAAATTCCGGCATGGAAGCCTTTTACGACCAGCGCCGGACCGGTGTACCCACATTCCAGGTTGGCCCTGGTACGGGCAACAGCACCCGCATTCCGAAGCGCTGGCAATATCCATCCACAGAGCGCTCGTATAACAGCACCAACAACAGTACCTCCGTTCAGTCGCAGTTCGGCGGGTCGGATGACATTAATGCCGCTATGTGGATTTTGCAGTAAACCAGTTTGTCGTTTTATTGGCCCACAATTTAAATTGTGGGCCAATAAAACGACAACTGACACACTTCCGCTCATGCCTCCCATCGACCAAACCATTACGGAGCTGAACGCGCTCTTTGCCAAGGGCGGAGCCGACGAATATTACGGCGAACCCGTAACGCAGGAAGCCCACATGTTACAGTGCGCCCGCCTGGCGGAACAGAACGGAGCCGATGCCGAAACGGTCGTGGCCGCTTTTCTGCACGACATTGGCCATCTGCTGCCCGCTGAATCTGCCGACGCGTTCATGGACAATTACGGCCGCGTCGATCACGAACGGCTCGGTGCCGATTTTTTGCGAAAACGAGGCTTTTCAGAGAAAGTAGCGCAGCTAATCGAGAACCACGTAAACGCCAAACGCTACCTGACCTTCAAGAACCCGGAGTACAACGCCAATCTCTCCGAAGCCAGTCGTCAGACACTCTTGTTTCAGGGTGGGTCGATGGGTGAAGATGAAGCCCGTTCGTTCGAAAGCAATCCAGATTTTCTCGCCATTTTGCGCGTCCGGCAGTGGGACGAAGCGGCCAAAATACCGATCATGCCAACGCCCGATGTCGCTTATTACTTAGAGAAGTGCCGGGTGCACCTCACTGGACGCACCCTTTCTGCAACTATGTAACCCAGACGCCCACGTCTGGCTGTTTAGTTCTTAACTTCCAGACGTGGGCGTCTGGGTTACCTATCATGCGCTTCACCCTGCTTTTTTTCATTTCTCTGCATTGCGTTGCCCAGCCCGCACAGCCCCGCTATGTGATTTCGGCCCCGGCGGTCAGCGAATACACCAAAATCGACAAGGCGGGCAAAACAGTGCTACCCAATGGCCGGTTTATTACGCCACGCGGTCAGCAGATTCAGACGGCCCCACACCCCTACGGCCTGATTCTTAGCCCGGACGGGAATACGGTAATCACCGCCAATTCTGGTATTAATCCGTTCTCGATCTCCATTCTGCGCGATGTATATGGGAGTAGTTCAACGGTGAAACAAATCCCCGAAGGTGCCCGCACAAATGCTGGTATTCTCGAAGCCTGCTTCATGGGACTGGCCGTTTCGCCAACGGGAAAAACCGTTTTTGTGGCCGGGGGCGAAACCAACAAGATTTTTTCGTTCGATATGGCAACGGGCAACGCGGGCGATATCATCAACTGTTCGGTGAGGACGCCCGCTACCGACTACCGGCATGGCTACATCGGCGATATGGTCCTGACGCGGGATGGCAAAACGCTCTACGCCGTCGATCAGATTGGCTTTCGGATGCTGGTCATTGATATGGCCACGAAGAAGATTCTGCACAACGTACCAACCGGGCGGTATCCGTTCGGTATAACCCTGTCGCCGGATGAAAAAACGGCCTACGTAGCGAACGTGGGCGTTTTTGAGTATAAACCCTTCACCGATCTTGACAAAAAAGACCTCAAACGCACCGCCCACGATTACCCGTCGTCTAAGTACGGCTCGAAAGAAATGAAGGAGGGCGTACCCGATAAAGGCATTCCGGCCCTGGGCGACCCTAACGCGCCCGAAGCCTTCTCGGTCTGGCGTATTGACCTGACGACCAAAGTGCCAGTTGTTACGGCCAAAATCAAAACCGGCTTCCTGGTTGGCCAGATGGTCGAGGATTTTCCGGCGGTGGGCGGCAGCAGCCCCAACTCGGTGGTGGCCACCGATAAGTACGTATTTGTGAGCAACGGCAACAACGACTGCGTGTCGGTGATCGACGTGAAGACCAGCGCGGTCGTCAAAAACATTGCCCTCTCGCCCGATCCGCGTTTGGGTAACCTGCGCGGGGTGATTCCGTTCGGGCTGGCTCTTTCGCCGGATAACCGCGACGGCGGACCGAAACGCCTGTTCGTAGCCGAAGCGGGCATTAATGCCGTGGGGGTAATCGACGTGCCGACGCTATCGGTTCTCGGGCATATTCCAACGGGCTGGTTTCCCTCGAAGTTGAAGGTAAGCCTGGACGGAAAGAAGCTGATCGTCGCCAATGCCAAAGGGTACGGCAGCGGCCCGAATGGCGGTAAGAACTTTAAACTTGGCCCGCGCGGGAGTTATATCGGCAGTTTGATGAACGGCACTGTCTCAGTCATTGACATTCCGACGGATGAAGAGTTGAAAGCGGAAACGGAGCAGGTCATAGCCAACAATTTCAGGTTTACGCCCGTGTCAGCCGTTAAGCCAACAGCCAACCCCATTCCGGCGTTTCCAGCGCAGAAAGTGTCCCCCATCAAGCATATCGTCTTTATTGCTAAGGAGAACCGGACGTACGACGAAATCTTTGGCCAGTTGACCACCGGCGACGGCGACTCAACGCTGGCCCGGTACGGTGTAGGCGTCACGGTGAAGGCCCGGAAGGGTAATCAGGTGGTCGAGAAGGCCAATGTAATGCCCAATCACCTGGCACTGGCCCGTCGCTTTGCCATGTCCGATAACTTTTACTGCGACTCCGACGTATCGGCCGATGGGCACCGCTGGCTCGTAAACACCTACCCGAATGAATGGGTCGAAACGGGAACCGCAGCGGCCTATGGCGGTAAACGTAACCTGCGCGATACCTCCAACGCCCCCGGCAACCTGGCTTTTTATGGATCGGCGGGGTCTATCTACCCCGAAGATTACAACGAAGGCGGTTCCATGTGGGACCACCTCGAACGCTGGAAAAAAGACTTTTTCAACTTCGGTTTTGGCGTCGAAATGGCCGGAGCCTACAGCGACAGCACCATGAAGTACACCGGTGAAAAATACACGGTCAACTACCCCCTGCCCGCTCCCTTATTCGACCGGTCGTCGCGCACCTTCCCGACGTACAACATGGCCGTTCCCGACCAGTTTCGGGCCGATGTGTTCATGAAAGAGTTCAATGAGAAATGGCAGGATGGCAAATCACTTCCGCCTGTCATCACCCTGATGCTGCCCAACGATCACGGTACGAACCCACGCCCCAAGGCCGGTTTTCCCTTCACGGAAAGCTATATGGCCGATAACGATCTGGCCGTAGGCCGCACCATCGAATTTCTGTCGAAAACGCCCTACTGGAAAGACATGGCCATTTTTGTGGTCGAAGACGATCCGCAGGGTGGTGTCGACCACATTGACGCCCACCGAAGTCTGCTGCTGGCCATATCGCCTTACACGAAGAAGAACTACGTCGGCAAAATGCATTACAGCTTCGGCAGCGTGTTCAAAACGTTCTGGAATATCCTGGGCATCCCCTGCCTGAATCAGTACGATGCCGGTGCCACCGACCTGTCCGACCTCTTCACCGACCAGCCGGATTTCACGCCGTACCGGGCCGTTCCCGCCGATGTGCGCCTGTTCGATCCACAAAAGGCCCTTGACCCGTTCGATGAAAAGTTCGATTGGAAAGCCTTCTCCGAATCGGAAGAACTCGACCGTACCGAAACCATGCAGAAACGCCGGGCTGAAGACGATGAAGACGTGCGGGAGAAAGCACAGAAAAAGGTAAAGCCGAAAGGAAAACAGTAGGATTTGGGATTTACCAATCCAACATCCCAAATCCAACATCCGATTGTCAGTTAAACGATTGCCGAAATGCCAATGGCGATAGATTCGTTTTCGCTTTGAATAATTTGCTGAACGAGGGCAGATGTTCAAACCCTAAGGCATAGGCGATTTCACTGACCGACAAGCAGGTCGTGGATAACTGCTCCTTTGCTTTTTCAATCAGCTTATCATGGATATGCTGCTGGGTATTCCGGCCGGTCAGCACTTTAAGCAATTCACTTAAATAACCGGGCGATACGTTTAACTGGTCGGCCAGATACCCCACCGTAGGTAACCCATTCCCGGCCAAAGCCCCGCCGTTGATGTAATCCGTCAGAATATTGTCCACGCGGCTGAGCAGCTGGTGACTGGACATTTTCCGGGTAAGGAACTGCCGCTGGTAGAACCGGTCTGCGTAGGTCAGCAACAACTCCAGTTGGGCGATTATGACGCTATGGCTGAATTTATCGATGTTGGCATGATACTCCTGCTCCATGTACCGGGCAATACCCGTCATCATGGTTTCTTCTTTGTCGGACAGAAACAGGGCTTCATGGACCGCATAGCTGAAATAGTCGTACTGCTTAATGGTTTTGGCCAACGGCGTATTCCACAAAAAATCGGGATGAACCAGGATCATCCATCCCGACGGCTCATGGGTGACCCCTTTTTCAAACTGGATACTTAACACCTGACCGGGGGCCATGCAAAACAAAATGCCTTCATCAAAATCATGGGGTTGCTGACCGTATTTCATCTTCGCGTAGAAATTCTTCTTCATCGAGACCGAATAAAAATCGAAGATTACGCGGACAAATTCCTCTCCATTGGGCCGTTTAAAGGACTCTAAATCAATCACGCTGATTAACGGATGCTGGGGTTTTGGCAGCCCCAGCCACTGGTGATAGTCAGCAATCGATTTGAGCCGGTAAGGTTGCGTGCTGGTCATGGTTCAGTAACTGCTTGTTCGTTGAAATAACTCCCCTGCGCCAGATCGGCCCGAAGGGTCGGGTGCGCAGGGTGCCAGTTCAGGCGTTCCCGGGTTAGCTGGCTGGATGCCGGACAGTCTATCCCCACGAAACTGGCAAACCAGCCAAAATGGGCAGCGGCTTCTTCGGGCGATAGAGATACAACCGGCAGGTTAAGGTTTTGGCCAATCGCTTCAGCAATATCTTTAACGGCAACGGCCTCTTCGGCAACCGCATGAAACCTGGCTCCCGGTGTTGCATGCTCCAGAGCCAGCCTGTACAACCGAGCCGCATCCAGTTGGTGAACAGCGTTCCAGCGGTTTTGTCCATCGCCGATGTAGGCAGCAATACCTGTTGAACGGGCCGTATTGATCAGGATAGGCACAAAGCCCTGCCGGTCGCCTTCGCCGTGTACGGATGGCGAAAGCCGTATCACCGAAACTCGTACGCCACGCGCGGCCACCGCATCCGCGGCCTCTTCTGATCGCCGTGGGTGGGCGCTGGATTCCGGAACGGGGATAATCCCTTCGGTCGCCAGCCTGCCCGGACTAACAAGCGCAGTGCCGGACGTTACGATAAAGGGACGGTCTGAGCCGACGAGTGCATCGCCGATGGCCTCGATAGCTATCCTGTCGATTTCGCACACTTCCTGAAATCGCGTAAAATCGTGGATAAAACCAGCATGAATGACGCCATCCGATTGGCTGGCCCCACTCCGCAAGCTGTCTAAATCTTCTAAATCACCGCGGTGAACCTCGGCTCCCGCTGCTATCAGCGCATTGGCGGCCGAATCTGACCGGGCGAGACCCAACACCTGGTGGCCCGCGCCTATTAATTCTTGAACGAGGGCAGTACCGACGAAGCCCGTAGCTCCTGTGACAAATACTCGCATGGTTTGACGTTGTTATCGATTAAACTGTGTTTGCTGAATTGCGGATGCAAAGGTAGCCGGGTGTAAGGAGGTCGATTTAGCCGAATACCCGTTTGGTTTAGCCGAAAGCAGGTTGGTTATCGTAAGGCCGTATACGATGCAAGGGAGAAAGCCCCTAAGAAGCGAAAGAGAAACAATAAAGCCTGATTTTGTTTTATCTTGCCGTAAAAAGCATCGTCATTGCCTAAACTACAGGGGACCATTCTGTGAAATCACCCGCCTTTCTCCGTAACCCTACCCTCTTCGTTATCTTCGGTGCCGTAGCCGCGTTCTGCACCTATGGCTGCATGTATGCCATGCGCAAAGGCATCACGGCCGTGACCTTCGAGGGGATGGCGTTTGCCGGTATCAACTACAAAATATGGCTCGTAACGGCGCAGGTATTCGGCTATGCCATGTCGAAACGGATTGGCATAAAAGTCGTTTCGGAGATGCAGCCGGGCCGGCGGGCGTTAAGCATTCTGGCTTTCGTGACGGTGGCCTTGCTGGCCTTGCTGGGTTTCGCCCTGGTGCCCGCCCCGTGGAATATCTTCTTCCTGTTTCTGAACGGCCTGCCGCTGGGCATGGTCTACGGCGTGGTGCTGGGCTTTCTGGAGGGTCGCCGTCAAACTGATGCCCTGGTCGCTGGCCTGACAGCGTCGTTTATTTTTGCGTCGGGGTTCGTTAAAACCGTCGCCCTGACCATCCACCGGGACTGGGGTGTATCGGAGTTCTGGCTGCCGTTCGTGACGGGGCTGCTGTTTGTAGTGCCCTTACTTATTTCGCTGTATGGCCTCACCCTGTTGCCGCCCCCCACGGCTACTGACCGCGCTCTTCGGACCGAACGCAAGCCAATGGACATGGCAGACCGTAAAGCGTTTGTGCGCACGTTTGCCGGTGGCCTCATCCCCCTGATTCTTTCCTATGTGCTGCTGTCGGCTTTCCGTGACTTCCGCGATAACTTCGGGCCGGAAATTCTGAAAGCGGTCGGCGTGACCAACCCGGCCGTTTTTACCCAGACCGAAACCCTGATTGCACTCGGCATTCTGGCCATCATGGGGGGCTTACAGTTGGTGAAAGACAACTTTCGGGCCTTCCAGCTCATTAACCTCATTATGCTCAGCTCGGGTATACTGGTGGGCGTGAGTACCTGGCTGTTTCAGCAAAACAGCATCTCGCCGGGCACGTGGTTTACGCTGGTTGGGCTGGGCTTGTACGGCGGGTATGTGCCCTGCAACGGGCTTTATTTCGAGCGGCTGGTAGCCTCCTTTCGCTACGTGAGCACGGTGGGCTTTATCGTTACCTTCTCGGATTTTTACGGCTACCTGGGCAGCGTGGGGGTACTGCTCTACAAAAACTTCGGGCAGGCGACCATTAGCTACCTCGACTTTTTCGTGTACTGTGCGTATGGGCTGGCTGTGCTTTATACCGTGCTTGTTCTGATTTCGTACGGTTATTTCCAGCGCCGGTTTCAGTCTTTAAAAAATGAGAAAGTCAGCTCAATATTTAATTTAGTTAAGTAGTGCAGTGAAAATACATTAGCGTATTTTTTGTCATGCTGACGGAGGAAGCATCTTAGCGGTCAATTCTCTAAGATGCTTCCTCCGTCAGCATGACAAAAAACCGGTCCGTGTAATAATCTAAACTAATTCTGCCAACCTACTTAGATTGTTCCATTGGTAGTGTCTATTTGTAAAGATTCTTTCGGATAATCCACTACACCCAGAACCTGATAAACAAGTTGGACGATATTGTTTGCACTTAGATTTGTTTCGTAGAAAATGGATGAGTCCGGTATTTGAACAGCTTGTCTTAACAAATCTCTGTCTGTAGTAAAGTAAGGGCGCTTCTTACCTACTATACTAGTAAGACTTGCTAAATCGCCCGGGTGCTTTTTTGCAATAACTTGAACAAAAGTTTTTAAGAGAATGGCCCAGTTAGAAACCTGGTATTCCTTACCTTCAAGCCTGAAGGCGGTTGGCTTACTATATTCAAAAGATAAAAATTTGATTTCCGGTTTAGGATTGGCTGGAATGATAGTAGTTGGCTTAGTAACGACATTTTTCGCCTTACCAGATCGACCAGATGTGGAGACGGAAGGTAAAGAGGAGTTTCCAGAAATGTCCTTCAAAAACTGAATAACAGTCGAGGATTCTGGCTTATAACCACTTAGTTTTTCAACAACCTCCCCAACCACATCCGTTAGCAACTCATCGCTTTCCGTTAATAATTTTCGCCATGCTTTGGGTAATGTTTGTTCGATAATCTCTCGACGCTGTCGGCTAGTGTAAACACTTTCCGCGTTCGATACTGCCTGTCCGCTAACGACTGCCGCCTTTGCCAGAAAAGACACCAGTTTTTCTGCAATGTCCGCTGATGCCTGACTTTGCATATCAATCGTATAGAAGCGTCGCTGTTCCCAACTGCCTTCATGCAACGGTAAATAAAACCACCAGATTGTGCCGTTAGTAAGAATTGCCAACTTAACGCCATGCTTAAATGCGTACTGGAGTAGCTGCTCCTGATGCCTGTCCAAATCTTCACCGAGCTTTTTTACCTCGACAAAAACTTTGTTATGGTTGTTTATACGCAAGGAATAGTCCACCCGGCCGTTCTGAACACTGAACTCAGGGTACACTTCCTGCACGTCGAATGGGTTCCAGCCTAATTTTTGAAATACTGGCAGAATGAATCCTTGTTTCGTTGCTTCTTCGCTCTGTTGAGGTAGAGAACCCGTTAACTTTTTAGTCTCAATGTAGCTTTGTAAATCTGCCTGCATGATATTGGTTCAAGACAAAAGAATAGTCCAAGAGTCAAAGATAACAATAGATATAAATGTTGTCTTTATGCCCTCTCTACCGCCGGAATAATAGCGTTTGACTTCAGATTAGCAAGCCTTGTTGATTATACAAGCAACTACTAAACCCGTCGCTGGAATTCAAATCCTTCCCGAAAACGATGTCCTGCTGGTAGATGGTAGCACCTGGGCTTATACGGCGGGTATGTGCCTGTACACTGTACTAGTCATTGTCTCGTACGGGTATTTCCAGCACCGGTTCGCTGTCCGTACCGCCCCCAAACTAATGGCCTGAACGGTTCTACAGTTCTTCGTCGCTGAAATAGTCTGTTCTGATTCGGGTTCTGGCCAGCAGGGCAGCCGTAAGGGCATTAACCCGATCCCACGAAAAATGATGCCATAGGCCGGTGTTGCTATCGAACACGTCGGTGGCCGCTTCACAGGCAAAAAGTTTATAGTCGAATTTAGGGTAGTTGTGGACCAGATAGCCGGGGTAATAGTAAGCCTTTCGGCAGGCCTGAGCGTACTTTATTTTCTGTAGCATCAGGTATTTGCCCAGGCTTTGTTTGCGGTAATCAGGGTGGTAAAAATTCATGATACCGGCAATACTCTGCGCGCCATTATCAAAAATACCGACGGCAATCAGCCTGTTTCCATCCCGAACCTCAACGGCATACGTATCGAACAGGGTGTGCCTGCTGCCGCCCAGCAAACAGGCCTTAACCGACTCCGGGGCATCGAACGTAATCGAATCCCGATACTGGGCGTACAGCGTTTCGACCTCGTCCGTTAGCACGAAGGGCCTGACCGACACCGAAAACTTTTCATTAATTCGCAGCAATCGGAGTTGTTCTTTACCGAACTGAACCCTGGCCAGTACAAGGCGCAGCCAGTAAACAGCGTATACCGTATCATCAAACTCCACAAATCCGCAGGTGAAAACTTCCTGCTGCATTCGGAAATACCCTCTGCTTAACCACAAATCAAGCTTATTTCCTTTCATCGCTGCTACGGCTTTTTTCGGAGTACTAATATAGGCGAATCCTGCTTATCAGTACGGTTTTCCGGCCAATAGAACGCTGCTTTTATGGTACCGCCATCAGGCATGCGTTTCTGTTAACGCCTACCGAATCAAAATCAGTTTACCGCCGTCCACCAGGCCGTAAATACCTGTGGCTTTTTCAGCAGAACCGCTTCGCCAATCAGTGGCGTCACCAGCGGAACACGCAGCCGGTTCGCTTCCTTCGTGACCCGGAGAATGGGGTCGTCCCAGGCATGGAGCGCCAGCTCAAATTTGGCCCAGTGAACCGGCATGAGCCGCTTTGTTTTCAAGTCCTGAGCCGCCCGTACAACGTCTTCCGGCATCATGTGAATGTAGGGCCAGTATTCGTGGTATTGACCGCACTCCAGCATAGCCAGGTCAAAGGGGCCGTACGTGTTACCGATGGCCGCGAAGTGGGTATCGTAGCCGGAATCGCCACCCAAAAATAGGTTCATGGTTGGGGTTTTGAGCACAAATGACACCCATAAAGCACTGTTTCGGGTCAGGCCCCGACCCGAAAAATGCCGGGCGGGCGTTACCGTTACCCTGAAGCCGGAATCCAGATCGACGGACTCGTTCCAGTCTTTTTCGATAATCTGAGCGGGTTCAAACCCCCAGTATTCCAGATGCGCGCCGGTACCCAGTCCGGTGATGACCTGTTTCACCTTCGGACGGAGTTTCTGGATCGTTTCGTAATCCAAATGATCCCAGTGGTCATGCGAGATGAAGAGGTAGTCGATGACCGGAAGCTCATCAACCGTGTACACGTCACTCCCGGCAAAGCTCCTGGTCGTGAATTTAACCGGCGACGCATTGCCACTCAATACCGGATCGATCAGGATTTTCTTACCATCTACCTGGATGAAATACGACGAGTGGCCAAACCAGACCAATACATCCTCGTCGGACGGTAACGCCAGCAGGTTCGTTTTACGGGAAGGAAGCCGGTCGGCGGGTTTACTCCGTTTGCTCTTAGCGAACAGGAAATCGGTCATCACTTTCACATACCCAACCCCTTCTTTCAGGTCGGGCGTGAGGCTGGTATTTTTGAATTTTCCACCGCTGAAATTGGGGGATTTACTGATCCGTTCCAGGCGTTCGCCCGCTGGCATTTTCCCGAACTGGGGCTGTTGTAAGAACAAATAAACCCCGACAGACAGGGCAATCACGAGCAGAGCAATACCCAGCAGCATTCGTTTAAGGCGTGTTTTCATGGTGGACCGCTCCCGGTTTACCCGGCAAAATGCGGTAGGGAGCATTGGCCAGAATAAGGAATGATACCGCCGTTTGGTTCACGTACCGCAGTAAAGCTAACTGCCAGCGCTTCTGCTGGATAGTTGACTTACGCCGTACCTTGGAGGTACGGCGTAAGTCAACTATCCAGCAACTGCCCAATTTTCTGCTCGGCATACCCTGCGCTGGACGTCATACCCTTGCCACCAATACCGGTGATAATATGAATGTTGGCGTCTACGTCGTAGTCAAAAATCTCGTCGGGCGTCTGCGCGTAGAAACCCGCCCAACTCCGGCTAATCTGATCAACGGGAAACGTGACGATACGCCGGGCTTCATCCAGCATCAGCTTGTTGATGTAGTCCTTTGTGTCAAAATCAAGGTCATCGACGCGGGTAGCTCCGGCGTATTCGTGCGAATCGCCGATGATAACCGAGCCGTCCAGTGCCTGCTTAAACAGGATATGAATGCCCCAGGTTTCCAGTTCGGCCAGGTGGGCGGGCCGGTTGGCCGTGTCGATTTTAATCTGGTTGTAGGACGGACATTCGGCGAAGGATTCGTACCGCCGGATGGTCAGGCCGGTCAGTATATTACCGGGCAGACGAACCTGCGGCAGGGCGATAGTCTGCATCATTTGCAGCTTACTCACAACCAGACCGCTTTCGGCGAACACGTCGGGGAATAGCATACGAAACTCACTACCGCTACAGATAATCACTTGCTGGGCCTGAAACCGCATCCGGTTCGCCAGCGTAATGATCGCTCCACTGTAATTCGACTGGCAGCCCACCACGGCTGCGTCGTGCCAGTACGTTACACCATGCTTTTTAACGATGTAGTCGATGAGCCGGTAAATCATCTGATTCGGCTCTACACTTAGCTCCGTTGGAAACAGCAATGCCCCCCGCACATAGTCAGGCCGGAGCAGTGGGTAACGGGTTAGGGTCTGGGCTTTGGAAAGCAGTTCGCAGGGGTAACCGTCAGCCCGCCGACGGTCGTAAAGTTCATTGGCCAGCGTCCACTCGTCTTCGTCGGACGCCACATAAATGGAGCCGTTCTGCCGCACCGTCAGGTCGTGTTCGGCCTGAATTTCACGGTAAATCTCCAGACTCCGGCGCCCATAGTCAAACCACTTTCCCGCCATACCCGACGGCACCACCTGGCCGAAATTCCGCACCGTCGCGCTGACGGGCCGGTTATCTTTTTCGAGCAGCAGGACTTTTTTACCCATCCGGGCTGCGTGGTAAGCATGAAACGTACCGAGCGCACCCGAACCGATCACAATGAGGTCGTAGAAAGCCATGGGCTAAGTAAGTGATGGTTCGTAGTTTGTGGTTCCTTACCGGAGGAATTACACCTGGCAGCGGCTAACCGCCAGCCACGAACCGCTATTATGATTTCATCAGGATGCCCGGTGCCGGGGTTAGGCGTTCGGTGAGCAGGGCGGGCAGTTCGCGCAGGGAGTTAAGCAGTTTATCGGAGGCATAGTCGCTGAGCTGATCGCGGGTATGCGTACCGTTGGTCACCCCCAGATTCAGGGCTACGCCCGCGCCCCGGCCCGACAGCAGATCGGATGGGGTGTCGCCAATATTGACTACGGCTTTCGGATTTGTCACGTCCAGTAATCGCATCGCCTTCTGAATCATGATCGGGTATGGCCGCCCTTTTTCGACCTCATCCGACGCAATCGACGCCTGAATCATCGTGTTTTCATTGCCGACATACTGCGCGTTCAGCCCGTCGAGCCAGCCTAATTTACCCAGAATGATATCCGTTACTTTCCGGTAAAAGCCCGTTGTAAGGGCAATCTGAATACGGCGTTCGTGCAGAAAAGCAAATGTCTCCAGGCAGCCCTCCGTTGGAATAATGTCGTGCGTGAGGTAGTGATTTTCGAGCACTTCCGTAAACCGCTGGTACGACTGGTCTACGCGTGGTTTCTGCTGTGGATGCTCTTCGCCGAGTTGTTCGCGCCAGAGTGTTTCAAACACATATCGTTTCGATAGCCCCTGCATGGCCAGAATACGCTCGTCACTGACTTGCAGGCCGGTCTCCGCAGCGGCCTGGGCAAAGCATTGTTCAACCTCGTGCCGGTCGGTGACGGTCGTGCCAGCCATGTCGAAAACAACTAACTGAATGGGTTGCATAACAGAACGTTAAGGTAAGATTGGGCCATAAACTTACGCAAACGTGGCAACCCCTGCGTTAAGAGAGTGTTAAATCAATGGTTATCAGCCAATAAACCCCCTGTTATTGCCAGGTCAGCGCCAGGTAGTAAAATCCGCCAACACTCGGCCCGGCCACAAACGTGGGGTACGAATGATTCAGCAGGTTGGTGCCCCCCAGTTTGGCAGTTACCCGTACTGCCGAAATCCGGTAACTGACCTGCGCGTCCACATTGTTGATGGCCGGGACAATGCCCGTCGCCAGCGACGATTGCCACAAAAATGAACTCTGGTATTTGTAATTGACCGAAAACCCGATTCCCTGCCAGATGCTCACGTTCGAGAGGCCCACGTTGGTAATCCACTTCGGCGTGTTAAACGATTCCTCCAGCCCGTCGCCCTGTTCGGTCCGGCTCAGTTTGGCCAGCGATGCGTTGCCCGATGCCACCCAGTTCCCCGCGAACGCCCACCGCAACCCTACACTGGCTCCGTAATTATACACCGTCGTTCTGGAGTTGGTCCAGAGCCGGTAGCGATCTTGTTTTGTCCGGTCGGCAAGGTAATACGCCAGTGAGTCGGGGTTAGTCCCCCTGGGAATATTGGCTTCTACCTGCGCAATGAAATTCCGGTAAATGTTGTAGTAAAAATCAGCATCAACGTACAGCTTTTGCTTAGCCAGCAGGCCCTTATAGCCGACCTCAATACTATTGATCTGCTCGGGTTTGATGTAGGTATACGTGTTCGGCTTCAGCAAGCCCTTATTCTTCTGAATAGCCTGATCGGTCGTAAGTTTGTTGGTGTTGACGTCCGTGTTGATAGCCGCCTGAAACGCGTCGATGGACGTACGGAAGTACGACCGCTCGAAAATTCCCCGCGCCAGCAGCGGCAACCCGCCAACGCGCTTCACCCCGCCGGAATTAACGTTGGAAAATGCCTCGAACAGCGACGGAAACCGGTAGCCGTTCTGGTACGAAAGCCGAACGTTGTGCGCGTCGGTGGGCGAAAACACAGCCGAAATCCGACCGTTTGTCCGGGCGTCGAAATACTTGTTCTTATCCACCCGTATCGACCCGGTCAGTTTGAGTTTATCACCGAAGAATGCCCGCGATGCCTGTACAAACCCACCCCCTTTGGTATAGATCAGGTCGGTACCCGGCGATTCGGGGTTGATGAAATAATTGCCGTCGGGATAGACGACGTATTGCCGGTAATCAAACCCGGCCAAGAGTTGAAGGCCCGTCCGGTCGGCCAGCGATTTCCACAGCACCCGCGTTGGTTCAACCTGCCCCTCGATATGGTAGAGCCATGTTTTCACCTGCAAAGCCGCGCCAATGTCCCAGTTATTAATGCCGCGCAGTTTCTCCACCAGGGCATCAAACTGCGGGGTATGCGGCTGCGGGCGGCCCTGATCAGCCGTAGCACGGGCACTTTGCAGGGCAGCCGGTACCGCAACCCCGGCACTGGTGCTGCTGGTAAACTGCTTCGTAAAATCGCCAAACCACTGGTCATCGGACTTAAAACTCTTGTCGATGTTCTCAGCCATAGAGCGGATGTTATACGACCGACCGCTATTCTCGTGGGTTCTGTACGCCCGAATCTGGACCGAAGGTGAGATCAGTGTCAGGCTGTGCTGATCGAGCCGGTAGTCTTCCAGCCGGAAGCGGTTGGTACGCTGATACACATTATTGAGCGTTGCCCCCTGATAGACGTAGGCGATTTCGGTAGTGGGATTGATCCGGTAGTGCACCGCCACATCACCCCGTATGTTTTTGAGACTGTAATCGGTAACGTCTTCCTCAAAATACCCCGTCCGGGCCACCACGTATTTCTTGCCACCCAGCGTCAGCGTCCGGCGGTTGGCCGACTCGTCACCGTATTCATTCACCAGATCGCGGCCCGGGTTATTGGCTCCGAACAGACCCAGCGACGCGTTGGCATTAGGGTTCAGATCGCTGGCATCGCGGGCGATCCAGTCGTAGCCGGTCTGGTACACGAAGTTAACTTTGAAAGCTATCGCACCAGCCCCCCGGTTGGTGCCAATCACATGCGCGTAGCGAATACTGCTTTCGCTGAAGAGTTTGGCCGACATCCCCGATTCACCAACGTGATTGCCCCCGGTTTTCTGGCTGATACTCAGCCCCGGCGAGTCGAACGGGTTACGGGTAATGAGGTTAGCCAGCCCATTCAGGGCGTTCAGTCCGTACAGGGCCGACGCGGCACCGGGCAACACCTCCACCCGCTGAATATCCAGATCGGACGGCGCGAGTGCGGTCGCGATGGGTGCGCCAATGTGCGGGGCCTGATTGTCGCGGCCGTCTACCAGTTGCACAAACCGAACGTTGGTCGGGTTGGCAAACCCCCGGGTGTTGTACACTTTAAACCCCAGGCTCGACGTCAGCACCTGCACGCCCTTGAGGTTTTCGATGGCGTCGAAATACGAGGGTTGTGCCGACTGCCGAATCTGCCGGGCATCCAGTACCTCAATGGCAACCGGCGAGCGCAACACCCGCTCCGGCACCCGCGATGCCGACACAACGACCTCGGTTAGCTGGATACGCTTGAGCGAATCAGCTGGCGAAATGGTACTGTCGGGCCGTATAGAATTGCTGGTACCAGCCCATAAAATAAACAGCAGGGAAAAATGCGGCATACGAATACGTTATTTCCACCGAAATATAACGCTTCGTTATGTTTTGCAAAATAGAACGCAAAGAAACTGAGTCTGTGTCAATGAGGCAACCGCCCCGACTCCTCGGCCATGAACTGCTGAAACCGCTCCTGTAAGCCCCGGTAATACGTCAGGTACTTCTCGCCTTCGGCCGTAACGATGGCCCCGCCCCCGGTGGAACCGCCGGTTTGTGTACTGACCAACGGTGTATCAGCCAGTGTATTCATGGAGTGCACCAGGTCCCAGGCTCGTTTGTAGGACATATCCATGGCTTTAGCCGCCTTATTGATGGAGCCGGTTTGCTGAATATGCTGAAGCAGTTCGAGCCGGCCGATGCCCATGAATCGGTCATTGGGAGTAGCTTCCAGCCAGATTCGGCCGTTGATTTGGAGTTGCATATCAATGATGAATTTTGACCGGTATTACCGATTCCTGCGGAGGGCAGTGACGTTGCCGTAAAAATACACGCAGGCACTGGGTTATCTACCGTAAGCCGGTCAGGAGTCGCTGCGTTTAGCTGACTGTGCATCACCTGGCGGGCCAATAAACCCTGCTGGTATCGTTACCGGGAACGTTTCCATAAATAAAATGAAGTTATTTCTTCGTTTCGTCTAACGATATGTGTAAACTTACAAGGTAAAAAATCCCTCCTGATTAGACTGTATACCGGTAGTGCCCTATGAGAAGTAAGCAGACATGGTTTTCTGTAAGCCATTGTTTGCTCGTTAAAGACGTTAATAATCTGACCCGTTATGAACAGTAAACCCCTTCCCGACACGCGGCAGCAGCCTTACAACTTAGTCAATATGTACGGGTATTCAGTTGTTCCGGCGTACCAGCTTCAGTTTAACCCAACCGATAAAATACCGAAATACAAACAGATTATTCAGTCGGTCATCACCGACATTGAACGGGGCGTATTGACGCACAATCAGCAGTTACCGTCCATCAGTGAGTTGAGCGTTGAGTATTATCTGGCGCGGGATACGGTCGAGAAAGCGTACCGTGAACTGCGGGAGCGCGGCTACATTACGTCGGTGCAGGGTAAGGGCTATTATGTGCAGGCCAGTGATGCCAGCAAGCTCAAAATCCTGCTCATTTTCAATAAGCTCAGTTCGTACAAAAAGATTATTTACTACGCCTTTCTGAAAGCACTGGGCGACCGCGCCACCGTCGATCTTCAGATTCATCATTACAATGCGTACCACTTTCAGGAGATTATTGACAAGAATCTGGGCAAGTACAATTATTACGTGGTGATGCCCCATTTTACGCAGGACCTCGACAAGGCCGATTATAAGCAGGTACTGGAACGGATACCGGCGCATGAACTGGTGCTGCTCGACAAGGACGTTCCCGAACTGACGAGCGAGCCACTCACGGTGCATCAGAATTTCAACAAGGACATTTTCGGGGCATTGGAAACGGCGCAGGACTTACTGAACAAATACCACCGGCTGGTGCTGATCTTCCCCGGCGACGGCAACTATCCGGTCGAGATTGTCAGCGGCATCCGGTCTTTTTGCGTCAATTACCACAAAGAATTTGCCGTTCGGGAGAATGCGATGGACGAGCACCTGCACCCCGGTACGGCGTATGTGGTGGTGGAAGAAACGGACCTCGCCGAACTAGTCAAGAAAGTACGCCAGTCGAGCTACCTGATGGGGCGCGAAATCGGTATCATTTCTTTCAACGAAACCACCTTGAAGGAACTGCTCAACATCACCGTCGTCACCACTGATTTTGAAACAATGGGTCATACCGCAGCCGCGTTGCTGCTGGACAAAAAGCGCATCAAGGTCAAGAATCCGTTTTATATGATTCGACGCGGATCGCTGTAAAGTCAGACACTAACCATTCATCATAAGGTAATTACGGTAAGCCCATTAGACTTCTGATGGGCTTCTTTGTGCCGTTAAACCCCTGTTTTGTCTAAGTCGGTTTATCAATCCGGGGGCCCGACACTGAGCCGGGACCCGGACTGATAAATGGTGTGGAAGTTTAGTATACCAAACAATAGCAGTTATCGAATCACGATTGCACCGTTGCCGCTGGTTTTCACCCGTTTCCGCTCTCCGCTCTGTAGTGTGTAGCCGTTACCGAAGCTGAATCCGGGCGTGTTGGCATTAATCGTTCCCTGAAAGCCCCCGCCGTCCTGCGAGATTAACGAAGCACCACCTTCGGAAAGCAGCTTGTTTACAACAAGGGTATTCGGATGATTGCCCGTACTTTGCCACACAATAAAGCCACTTGGGTTCAGACCGGAGATGGCCACCACTCCGTCGGTCGTTCGGACGGCCATGACCGAATTACCTCCGTCTACCATCGCGTAGCCGACTTTAATGCCGCTCGCCAGAAACTGCTGCACGTATCCTTTCAATTCGGGATAGGCTCCCCAGGTGCCGTTGTTGTAAAGTTTGATGTTGCAGACACCGGCTTCGCCCTGCCCCACCGGCGTACGTCCCAGTTCACGGTAAGCCTGATTGATCCACGGATCGCGGCATTGCGCCGAAACGCACAGGGGGCTGAGCAAGGTGAACAAAAGTGGTAAACTGACCAGCAGGGGCCGGAAACGATTAATTTTCATACCGAATAGTGGTTTGTACGTTACGGCTGATTGCCGACACAAAGTTGTCCATCCACTATCGCCCGTCCCTACGGCATTTGCCGTATTTCTCAGAACCTCGCCGACCTTTGCCGCTGATTTTAATAAACCGGCTGGCCGGGGTAGTAATGCGTGAACTGAAACTGCCAGCTCGTGTTGAGCGGAGCCAGACTGCCCTGTTTCAGCGTACTTTCCAGCACGTAGCCCGTCAGGCCGTTGAAGGGTTCGTAAAGCAGAAACGCCGGGCCGGACGCGGTGCTGCGGCTGTCCAGCACCAGCAGAAAATGCCCCGCGCCGGGGTTGATGTTGATCCGAACCGGTACGCATAACCCGACAGCCAACTGCGCCCGAACGGCCCCGAACGTCTCGTCGGTGTTTGGGCTGACGGCCACCGCGCCGAAGCTGACCCGCAGAATTTTGCCGACGAAATCATTCAGCGGGCCATTCAGGCCAATATCGCCCCCGCTCACCGTGCCGCGCGGACTGCACTGGCCACCGTACTGCCGGAGGAGTTGCTGCTGTTGCTGCGCAATGCCGTCGGGTTGATTGGGCATGACTACGCTGTAGTCCGGTTGGGTGCGGAGTTCGTAAGCGTAGCGCGGGCAAATGTCGGCCAGGAAGGTCTGCACCACTGTAATCGAACAGGAATTTTGCCACTGCTGAATGAGCGACCGCTGCGTGGTTCGAACCGAGCACTGCTCCAGCATCTGAGCATCGGTGAGGGGGTTGATGCGGCCGGCAAACGACTGTAACGCGGGGGCCTGATCGCCCGCCAGCAGCGATTCGAGGAGTAGAAACTGCCCCAGTATCGTGCGGCCCTGCCCAATCTGTTGCCGGACGTACTGTTGCTGACTGGCGGTCCACCCGTTCAGGCTGGCGTTGAGCAGGGCCTCCTGCCGAACGGTGGCCAGCCCCAGCCGACGCCCGTATTGCATCGTTGCCCGGATGTCCTGCGTTTGGCCCGGTACCGGCAACAGCCCCATCGTTGCCAGCAGCAAGCCGAAACACCACCGGCTCACCACTGGCCGGGCAGATGCCAACCGGTTGGTTAGTTCAGGTAAACCAGTTGTGTTTACCCGCCAGTTGAATGGCTTCGTATTTAGAGTGTACATGGAGTTTATCGTAGATGTTTTCGACGTGTTTGCGCACCGTGCGGTCGCTGATGCACAATTGATCGGCAATTTGCCCCGTTGCCAGCCCCAGACTGAGGTGTTCCAGAATTTCGATTTCCCGCGTGGTCAGGCGATAGCTTTCCGGCGAGGGAACCGGTTTGCGGCCTTTATCGACATCGGCAAACGTTTGTCGGCGCAGCATGGCCAGGGCGCGGCTGGCAATGCCCGGCGACATGGGCGAGCCGCCATCGAGGGCTTCTTCCACGGCGGCTACAATGCGGGCCGGGGGTTCGTCCTTGAGCAGATACCCCGATGCGCCCGCTTTGATGGCGTCGAAGAGTTTATCGTCCCGGTCGAAGATAGTCAGCATCAGGATCTTCGTTTGGGGCAGCAGATTGTGGAGCAGGGCCGTAGCCCGGATGCCGTCCAGAATGGGCATGTCAATATCCATCAGCATCACGTCGGGTGGCTGTTGCCGGGCCATTTCTACGGCCTGTTGCCCATTGGTGGCCGTAAACAGCACCGTCAGCTCAGCGAATGGGACCAGATTGCGTACCAGCGAATGAAGCAGGGCGGTATTATCATCAACAATGGCGACGGAGATCGGCATAAGGGCGGGTTGACTGGCTAAAGCACAAAAGTGCGGTTTTTGCCGGATCGCTCCCTACGTCATTTGCCGTATTTGTGACGGATGTGGCTGTCGCCTGGTCTTCAGGAGCAGGAATGAACACGCGGTCGGGCCGGAGGTATGTCGGGAACCGTCCCTGCTGCTACGGAAAAAAGGTTAATAGTATCATAGTTTAGTGGTTAATCCGTAGATTATGAGCCAATTCACTCACCACTCAGGAAGTCATTTGTGCTGCCATGCCGGGACGCTTATTGATTAAAGTATGCTTTGGATTAATGCTGGTCACGGGCTGGGTCAGGGCGCAGGCTCCGTTACCCGCTGATGGTTCATTTTCGGCGCGGAACCATGTGACGTATCTGGTTGACCCGTCGGGGCAGCGTACGCTCCCCGAGGTGTTCGAATTATCGGCGGTGTTTACCCCCGTTTCGACGGATATTCCGCAGTTCGACGCCCGGCACCAACCCCACTGGCTGCGCACCCGCGTGGTGAACGCCACCTCCCATCCCGAGCCACTGGTGGCCGAAATCGACTACCCATTTCTCGAATCAGTTCAGTTTTATGTAGTCTCTCCATCGGGCGATGTGCTGGCCCAATCCGCACTCATTAGCTGGACCAGTCCGTTGCAAAACCGGCCTCTGGCGCATCAGAATCCCCTGTTTCGGTTTACGCTTGCTCCCGGTCAGTCGGCCTGGCTCTACCTGCGGGCCGTTGGCGGCAAAATGCGGCTGACCGTTCCCCTGCGGCTGCACACGGCCGATGGCTTTGTGGTTGCCGACCGTACGCAGCGGCTGTTCTGGGACAGTATCTCCGGCATGATGGGGATTATCATGCTGCTCAGTCTGTTTTTGTTTGCCATCCTGCGCGACCGGATTTACGTCATCTACGGGCTGTACGTGCTGGCCTCGTGGCTGTACCTGATCGGCAACGAAGGCTATCTGCTGACGTGGATCAACCGGCCCTGGTACGGCCCGGTATCGGCCATTGATTTTCCGATTGTTAGTTTTTACCTGGCTATTCTGGTGTCATTCTGGCTTATTCGGACCTATATTCTGCCGCCTGTCATTCACTACCGCTGGCTTCGGCGACTTTACCGGGTGGCCCTGCTGGGGCCGGTGCTGGCCATTGTCCTGATCCTGGGCAATGGGGCCGAAACTACCCTGCCGGGCTGGCCGGGAGCGGTGGTCCGGGTGCTGGAACCGATCTGCTACATGGTGTCGATGCTGATGATGGTGGGGGTGCTCATTTACCTGACGCTGCGTCGGAGCAGTGCGCCGGAGTCGGCCGCTGCCAGTCCCGCCCGGCTCTACCTGATTGCCATCTCGCCCCCTGTACTTCAGGTAATTCTGGGTTTCCTGCGCGAACGCAACCTCATTCCCGACCTGTTTATCAGCCGCGAAGGGGCGGCCCTGACCAGTTTGATGGAGTTCATTATCCTGATTGGTGCCCTGAGTTACCGCTACAAACGCATTGCCGACGAACGGCGATCGCTGGCGGTCGAAACGGCCCGGCAACGCCAGCAACTACTCGAAACCCAGCTAAAAGCCCAGCGGGACGAACTGCGGGCGGCTCAGGCCCAACTGCGGTTACAGGAAGAAAAGGAGCGCATTGCCCGCGACCTGCACGACCACGTGGGGGCACAGCTTTCGGTTATTGCCGCCAATGCTGGTGCGCCCGGCACCAACGGCCGCGAGGCCATCCTGATCGGCGACTACGCCCGCGAAGCCATGCAAAGTCTGCGCGATACAGTCTGGGCCATCGATCAGTCGGCCGTTACGCTGGGCAATTTTCGGGTCAAACTCCAGCAGTATATCAATCGCCAGCGGCAACAGCATCCGGGTTGTCGCTATAGCCTCGATATGGAAGCACCGGTCGGTCAGGTGTTGACATCGGCGCAGGCCCTGAACCTGTTCCGGCAGGTTCAGGAAGCGATTCATAATGCCTTTAAACACGCTCAGGCCA
Source organism: uncultured Cytophagales bacterium (assembly GCA_964251665.1). Lineage (GTDB taxonomy): Bacteria > Bacteroidota > Bacteroidia > Cytophagales > Spirosomataceae > JBBQLG01. The sequence goes on along the minus strand of CAXUKO010000006.1, from coordinate 81,672 downwards.
GCCAGATCACCATTTACTGCCGGTTGCTGAACGAAAGCCTGACCCTGAGCGTAACCGACAACGGCGTTGGTTTTGACCCGGCCCACCAACCCGACGACCAGCCCCACTACGGCCTGCGCAACCTCCGGCGCCGGGCCGATGAACTGCACGGCACCTGCGCCATCGATACCGCACCGGGTCGCGGAACCACCGTCTCCGTCACGATTCCGCTGGGGGTCTGAGTTGCCGTATTCAGCCAGGCAATGCGTTTTGGTTGTTTACTGGGGCGGGGCAATGCCAATGGTCCGGTCCGAATTATTGTTACTCGTATCAAGCATACTACATTTCCAGTCGCCGAAAGTGGTCCGGTAACAGACACCGCTGGCATTGCGCTGGGCGTAGCTGGTACAGTTTTTCCCATCGTTCGGGTAGATTTTTGACAACGGGTGTACCTGATATTGAATGAAACTACCCCGGATCGGATAGACCGGCGAGTCGGTATCGGCTTCACTCAGGCGATCGCTGTTGATCTGAAACGGCCGACCTTTTCCGATCTGAAGCTGTACATCGCCGACCAGATACAGTTCATCGCCGTAAACGTGCTCTGCCCTGCAGATGAAATATTGCAGGGCCTGCTGGGCCGAGATTGGCCCGCTGGCCGGGGCTTTGGTGCTAGCACAGGTGCGGGGGCCGCGGCTGCCGTAGGTGGCCCGGAAGTTCTGGGCCGATGCGCCTGTTACAGCGATGAAAAAAAACAGGACGTAAACAAGCGCGGGGAACGGGAAGCGAGTGGTCATGGAAAATAGGGAATTGGGTGATTAGTAAAGGTTGGCAATGTGGTAATGGACTGGCTACAGTTGGCCGAGGACGACTTTTGAGGACATTTTATCGCGCATACTTACTGATCAATAGGTACGTATATGACAGATGGGTTGTCCACACTCACCGTGCTGCCAACCCAGTGGGCGGTCAGGGTCATGGCCATGCTTTTACGGCCATCAGGGCCCCAGCTTACACTCGCAAACGAACTGCGATATTCAGTGAGCGACGCGAAATACCCGATCAGGCCGTCGTCCAGCCTGACATCCGTCATCCTGAAATCGTCTTTCGATGCGTTCTTGGTCAGACCACCAAATTGCCAGGCACCGTTTTCGTAAAAACAACCGTAGGCTTCTGTATTATTCAAACTTTTCAGATTAGCCTCGACCACCACCGCCATTTTGCCGTCCGGCCCCTGCCTGGCCTGAAAGCCACTGATGTGTGAGCCGCTATCCTGAAAATTAAAAATGATGGTCTTCTGATTGGTAGCCACGTTTATATCCCAGACCTGCTCGCTTTCGAGTGTGCTGGCTAAGGGTAGAACGATCACGTGGTCAACGCCTTTTTCATCGACCAGCAACCGGGCCGGATTATTGAACGTGTTGTTGGTTGAATACTTAGGATAGCTGTACACCACCCTACTGGTCTGGCCGTTGAAATAGATAACCTGTTGTATGTCATCGGCTAATTTTTGCTCATAGAGCAGATGGGCTTTGCCGGCCGCATCCACGTAGCCGTCCAGATTCATGTAGCCCTGCTGGGGCATTTGTTCATACTGCTGGGTAGGTGCCCAGGGTTTGGTATAATCCGAGATCGGGCCGGGCGTGGAGCCGGTCAGCACCGCCGACCGCATGTAATCGCAATACGTCCGGTATCCGCGCAGCGAACCGGCTTCGATGGCCGCCGGTCCCAGTTGCGACCAGAACACGGCTACCTGGCCCTGGGGAGTGACGGTAGCGAACCAGGTGGCCTGCGTTGCCTGGGTTTCATTGATGCGGATGGGCTGGCTCCAGGCACCGTCGCCTAGCACACTGTAAAAAACCGTTCCAAGGTCGTAGCCGCCCGGTCCGTCGAGCGTGACATCGCCCACCGGATATTGGTTCGCCGTGTTGCCGAACCGTTTCCAGATCGCGTAAATCGTGCCGGTGCCATCCTGTAGAATGCGGGCGTAGCTGGCTCCGTTGCCGGTATCGTCGTTGCTGAGGTTGACGGGCTTACTCCAGCTATTTCCCCGGTCGGTGGAGCTGCTGTAGTAGATAAATACGGGCTTGCCGATGGCCGGATTTTCCTGAAAAACGACGTGGTATGTACCCGCTTTATCGATCAGAAAATCGCAGTAGCCCGCCATCTCGAACTGCGAGATTTTCGCGTCAGCTGCCGTATGGGAATTACCGCCACAACCCTGCGTAAGCAGGGCCGTACTGACTATAACCAGGAGACCAGCCAACCGGCTAATAGGCGCAAAAAACAGGTTTGGAACGTTCATACGGCATGAAGTTGATACAATTGGGGATGGTTATTGCTCCATCAAAAACGACTAAGGAAACAGCAGCCGGGGCGCATTGGCCGTGTCTGCCCCAACCTGCAGCGGCACCCCCTTAAAGCCGGTCGGCAGCACCGTTGGTAAGATCAGCGACACCTGGATGGACATCGGTCGGCTCAGTCGCGGGCGAGCCGGGCATCGACGGGTTTTAGCGGGTTGTACAACACCGGATGCATGGTACCGACAGCGTAGATTTTTGGATTGACCGAGGCCGCATCCCGAAACTGATACAATTGTCCGCCCGCCGTGAAGCCGATGGTGGCAAACCAGAACGTCTGCCCGTCCGTATCCCGGTCCTCCTGCAGACTTAGTACCTGACCCGTTGCGCGCTGGGCGGCTTTTTTCCAGCGTTGGTTCTGCTGATACCAGATGTACCCGCCAGCGACGAGGGCAATACCGATGAGAATAAACATAGTGGCGGTAGGTTGTGGTGGATGGTTGCGTAGGCGACACAAGCGCTTCTCAGGGGGTGCGGGCCGGTTCGCCGTTGGGTGTGGTCTGTCTTTGATGCCAACAAAGGTCAGCCCGACAGCGACCTGCTCCATACGGCATTTGCCGTATTTTCAGCCCGTGCTGTTCACACGCATCACATACGCAACCACCTGGGAAGTCATCAAAAGCGGTAAACCCCTGCCTGAACGCGTTGGCACTGAACGGGTGTAGCTGATTGGGCAATGGCAATTACGCGCAGTCTACAATTGGATTGACAATTACGCGCTTCGACACTACAAGCCCCGGCCTGAAAGAGGACTTTGATTACAACCGTTTGAATCGGATGTACGGCATCGGTACCTCAGCCAACAACATATTTCCGGGTTCGGCTTGTCATAAAGCACTCATGCAATCACTGTGGCAGCTCCCAAACGCCGACTTTTCTTCCTGCCTATTCATACGTAGAGAAAATCCTTTTATACTGCGGTCGTTTCCTCTTTTCTACACTTCTCATGAAGCCCTTCCTCTGGTTTTTATTGCTGTCCTGTCGTTTGCTGGCTCAATCGGCACCGCCCATTAACCGTAAGGCACTCGTTGGCCGGCATGCCATTGTTAACACCCGCTTCGACTCGCTGGGGGCACTATCGGTGGGCAACGGCGCGTTCGCCTTTACGGTTGACCCGACGGGTTTACAGACCTTCCCGGACGTTTACAGGCACGGTATACCGCTTGGTACACAGTCGGAATGGGGCTGGCATAGCGTGGCCAATCCGTCAGCCTATATGCTATCCGAAGTTTATAAAGAATTTGATCAGCACGGTCGGCAGGTGCCGTATACCTACGCGTTTTCGGGGAATAACCGACAGGCTGCCGTATCGAACTGGTTTCGGGAAAATCCGCACCGGCTGCATCTGGGTATGCTGGGGTTCGACCTGCGGAAAGCCGACGGGTCCAAAGCCGTGGTGAGTGACCTCAGCGACATACGGCAGACGCTGGACCTGTGGACGGGTGAAGTACGAAGTCATTTCCGACTGGAAAATAACCCGGTTGATGTCATTACAATCTGTCACCCTACGCGCGATCTGGTAGCCGTTCGGGTGCAGTCGCCACTGGTAGCGAGTGGCCGACTCACCATTACCCTTCATTTCCCGTATGGATCGACGGACTGGGAGGGCATCCCGGATTTCGGTCAGCCTGCGAAGCACACCACCCGCCTGTTGCCGAAAAACCGGAATCTGGCCCTGCTCGAACGGCGGCTGGATACCACGCGTTACACGGCAACGGTTGGCTGGTCCGGCACCGCCACCCTGCACGAGGCAGGCCCGCACTCGTTCGACCTGAAACCAGGCGGCCAAGGGAGCACACTGGAAGTTACATGCCAGTTTACGGCCCGCCCGACCACCAACCTCTCGCCCTCTTTCACCGACGTGCAGCGACTGAATCAAACGCACTGGCAGCAGTTCTGGCAATCCGGGGGCGCCATCGACCTGTCGGGCAGTACCGATCCCCGAGCCGCTGAACTGGAACGACGCATTGTGCTGTCGCAGTACCTGACCAAAATTCAGTGCGCTGGCTCGGTGCCTCCGCAGGAAACGGGCCTGACGTACAACAGTTGGTACGGCAAACCGCATCTGGAGATGCACTGGTGGCACGCGGCTCATTTTGCGCTCTGGAACCGCCCAAAACTGCTACAGAACAGCCTCGGCTGGTACCAGACCATCAGCGATAAAGCACGCGTACTGGCGCGTCGGCAAGGATTTAAGGGCGTACGCTGGCCCAAGATGGTTGATCTGTCGGGTAACGAAAGCCCGTCGACCATCGGACCGTTTCTGATCTGGCAGCAGCCCCATTTTATCTACTTTGCCGAGCTTTGCTATCGTCAGCAACCGACTCCAGCCACCCTGCGCCGGTATCAGAACCTGCTCTTTGCCACGGCCGAGTTTATGGCATCCTACGCCTGGCCCGACCCCAAAACCGGCAAGTACGTACTCGGAAAGGCCTTGATTCCGGCGCAGGAGCGATTTAAGCCCGAAACGACCCTGAACCCGCCCTTTGAGCTGGCGTACTGGTACTGGGGCCTGACGGTAGCACAGCAATGGCGTGAGCGGCTAGGATTATCCCGTAACGCCGACTGGGATAACGTTCTCGCCAATCTATCCCCGCTACCGGTCCGGGACGGCCTGTATTTAGCCGCCGAAAGTGCCCCTGATTCGTACACCAACCCCGAATTTATGACCGACCATCCGGCCGTGCTGGGTGCGTATGGATACCTCCCAAAATATACGGGGCTTGATGTGCCAACGATGGACCGCACCTTCGAGAAGATTTGGACGGTCTGGAACTGGGAAAGTACCTGGGGCTGGGATTATCCATTGGTGGCGATGACGGCTACCCGGCTCGGCAAACCCGACGCAGCCATCGAGGCCCTGCTGATGCCGGTGACGAAGAATACTTTTTTGCCGAACGGGCATAATTACCAGCGCGACAACCTCCGGCTGTATCTGCCCGGCAATGGCGGTTTGCTCACGGCGGTGGCGATGATGTGCGCCGGTTGGGACAATGACGCGGGCATTTCCTCACCCGGCTTCCCGAAAAATGGCAAGTGGAGCGTCCGGTGGGAGAATCTGGCCAAAATGCCGTGATACCCGCAACAACGCTCTAACCTTTTGATTAGTAGAAAAGTCTATATTAGTAGCTTGCTCTATGATGATCATCACCTGTGCGAATCAGCTTACACCGCTTCGCAGGCAATGCATTCAAGACAGATGAGTTGCGGTTTGAAGCAGCCAAAAAATCGCAAACGTCAACTGCAATCAGTAAATACTTTAGCCCTGAAATGATGATACTAAAACGGTTAGTACCCTATCTTGACAGACTACACAATCTATTACTGCTATCAATTCCCTTTGTGCTTTTACTGATGAACGGGGGCTTTATAAAAATGAACCGGCTTTGGGACTACCCGTATTTGTTTTTACTGTATTCCCTATTCGTAGCAAGGTTCTACGTGTTTATTGACCGTAAAGTAGCACAACCAGTCAGATTGATCTTGACCGGCCTGTTGACTGCTGCGATATTGGGCTTCATTTATACGGTTTATCACTCGAGCGGGTTGATTTAACGTGATAGTAGAAGCCTATTGACACTAACCCGCGGTTTATGCGAACCAACAGCGAAACCGCACTTCATCGCCCGACCAAAACATACGCCTTACCCGGTCAGTACGTTAATCTAGGCCTAATCTGTGGACAGTAACAGGGAGCAAAATTTAACTTTGTCTGAATAAATCGAAGGACTGTTTCAATGACTATGAAACTGTATCTGCTTGTGCCGGGATTGCTCTTTCTACTATGGACATGCAAACCCAAACCGACCGACACCGTACTTCCCGGCGTGGCCCGGATTAGAATTTCAGCGAACACCAATCAGCAGCAGGTTTACTTTGTGGAGAATCCGGCACCCAATCAGATTATACTGGATGTTACTTACTATGATGCCAATAATTCCGTCGTCACCACAACCGTTACTCCTCAGTTTTTGGTAAACGGTCAGGCATTCGCTGGTAATACATACACGTTGAATCAAGTAGGCCAGTACACATTCACGGCTCTGGCAGGTGATAAAGCCAGCGAAAATTTGGTTGGGCCACTGATAGTCAGTCGGGTAGCGGACTATGTCAGTACGTTTACGGCGAAAGTGGCGGTGCCTTTCCTGAACGCCGACTCAATAAGCCGTTTACCGGTCGTTTTCGAGGTTCTTGATAAAAAAGGCAGTCCGTTAAATCTGCTATACTACCCACCCACGCTATTAGTTAATGGATTGGTGCGGAGTACTGACAATGCCTTCTCTATTGGAAAGCCGGGTCAATACACATTACAGGCAGACTTTTTGGGGATACGATCAAATTCGCTGACGGTAACCGCCCGTCTCCCGCGTCGGTATACGGTCGTGCAGTTGCCAGTCATTATTCACATCCCCAAAAATTTTCCTGCAACCGCAATTGACCCGGTCAGGATTCTGGCCGATGTGAACAGGACGTACCGCAAACAACGGGTATCTGTTGACCCGAATCAGGCTGATGTCGGAATAGAATTCATTCCGGCTACGACAGCCCCGGATGGGCAGTTGCTGGCAGAGGCAGGCCTTCACCAGCTGGACTTTACTAATCCCGCAGATGTGAACGACGCCCTCGCTTCAGTCAGTAAGGTACTTCATCGCTGGTGTCCGCTCCAGTACATCAACGTGTTTCTGACTATCGACTGGTTACGTACTTACCCGGCGGGGTACTCTTTTTCCTACTTACCTGATCCGGCAACCAGCCCATCTACCCTTACCTGTGATGACCTGTTAACCGCTACCTGGGCGCCAGATCAACTCCCCGCCATTTACATTAACGGGCAGGACAGCTTCGGGGTGCTGGCTCACGAGTTGGGACATTTTCTCAGTTTGCAACACACGTTTGCCTATGGCTGCTCGGATACACGTCAGGTGCTGGATACGCCAAAACACCAGGAAGCACACCCTGCGGATGATATAGCGGCTAAAAAGACCTGTGATAAAACGCCATTTCTGTCACAGTACGTGATGGACTATTTTGTTTATCAATACAGTTTCACGCAGGACCAGGCGGCACTGATGCAAAGCCAGGTCAGGCTTGGTGCGTATGTGCCAGCCTCATCAGCGCGAAAAGGTGGCAGACGGAATAATGGCGGACCCATTGTCTGGCCAACTGGCAGAACAGTTGCGTGCGTACCGCAGTAATTAGCTTCGCTTCATCGCCCGACTAAAATATACGCCTTGCCCGGCTCCGTGGCCAAATCATACACAACGGCTCCGTTCGTAGCCTGTTCGGGTGTGGTGGTGCGGTAGTTACTCTCGGGCAGGGCGTAAAACGGGTTGGTGTTGGCTCCGGTTGCTGGTTTCAATGTGCCATTCCCAGTACCAGCGAGGGCATTTGATAGCCGAACCCGGCAGTTGCCACCCAGTGCTGAGTGAATAACTACCCGCGTGAGTTTGCCAGCCTTCCAGCTCATGTCCACTTCGTACCCACCACGTGCTTTCAAGCCTTTCACCTCGCCGGACGCCCAGCTATCGGGACGGGCGGGCAACAAATTGAGCAGGCCGTCGTGGCTTTGCAGCAGCATCTCGCCGATGCCCGATGTACCACCAAAATTACCGTCGATCTGGAACGGCGGGTGCGCACAAAGCAGGTTCGGGTAGGTGCCACCCCCGTTGGCGTAGTCGGTGCCTTCCATGCCGGTCAACTTCATCAGTTCGCGCAGGAGTTTGTAGGCGTGGTTACCGTCGTGGAGTCGCGCCCAGAAATTAATTTTCCACGACTTGCTCCAGCCCGTACCGCCATCGCCCCGCAGTTCGAGCGTTTTGCGGGCGGCATCAGCAAAAGCGGGGGTCGTGAGGGGCGAAATTTCCCGGCCCGGATGCAGGGCAAAGAGGTGCGACGTGTGCCGGTGCTGCGGATCTTCGTCGTTCCAGTCTTTGTACCACTCCTGTAGATTGCCTTTTTTACCGATTTGCAGCGGAAACAGCTTTGTTTTAGCCTCCAGCAGATTCCGGCGAAAATCCGCGTCCACTCCTAACTGCTCCGACGCCTGAATCACGTTGCTGAACACGTCCCAGATGAGAGCCATATCCATCGTTGTCGCGACGGAAACGGCTCCTTTTTCGCCTTTGTCGGTGATGAATACATTCTCCGGTGAGGTCGATGGTGCCGTTACTAAGTGGCCCTGTTTGTCATCTACCAGCCACTCGAGGCAGAACTGGGCGGCTCCCTTCATGAGCGGATACGCATAGGTCTGAAGGTACTTCCGGTCGCCGGTAAAGGCGTAGTGATCCCACAGGTGCTGACTCAGCCACGCGCCACCCATTGCCCAGTTGGCCCACATCGGGCTTCCCTTACCCTTGTCACCAACCGGATTGGAGAGGCCCCAGATGTCGGAATTGTGGTGCACGGTCCACCCGCCCATATTGTAAAAGTTCTTCGTTGTCTCGCGGCCGGTCACGGCCATGTAGCCAATCCAGTCCAGCAGGGGCGTGTGCAGTTCCGACAGGTTGACCATCTCGGCGGGCCAGTAATTCATTTCCGCATTGATGTTGGTCGTGAAGTTGCTGCTCCAGGGCGGGCGCACCATCGGGTTCCAGATGCCTTGCAGGTTGGCGGGTACACCCGGTTCACCGGCTGTCTTAGCCCGCGAACTGGAGATAAGTAAATAGCGCCCAAACTGAAAATACAGGCTTTCGAGCTGTGGATCGGCAGTCCCTTCGGCGTAGCGTTTCAGGCGCTCATCCATTGGTAAATTTACCGGCGTTGTTTCGCCATTGAGCGTCAGACTAACCCGACCCGCCAGCTTTTGATAGTCGGCGATGTGATCCCGTCGAATTGCCTCCACGGATTTTTCCAGTGCGTTTTTCAGGTAGGCATCGGCCAGTTTTTTCTCATCGCGGCCCTCACTATCGGGACATTTATCGAAACCGTTGAAACTGGTAGCGCCCGTAACGAGCAAAACAGCTTCGGTAGCATTCTGAACGCGAATCCCGGCCGTATCCGCAGCTACCTGTCCGTCGGTTGAGCGCACTTTTACCCGCCAGTCGAACCGCATCCCCTTACAACCTGTCGAGTCACCGTAGATAACCGGTGGTTTATTTGCGTTCACATAATTCGGATCGGAATGCGACGGTGCCTTCCCCCGAACCGCCAGTTCATTCTGGCTAAGCACCATTTTAGCAGCGGGGTGCGGACTACGCGTTGCTGCGGTAAAATTCAGTCCACCTTTTTTGCTGGCTGTCAGGCGGATAACAATCACCTGATCGGGGGCAGACACGAAAATTTCGCGGGTATACGCCACGCCATTACTGGTAAACCGAGTCGTTGCTGTGGCGTTGTTGATATTGAGGTCGCGGTAGTAGTCGGTAGCTGAACCGGTTAGCTCCTGTTTCAGAATCAGATCGCCGAGCGGCTGGTAGGCTTCGGTGTACAAGCCCTGAATTTTCTGGGTTAGTTTGGCCGCCTGCCCGTAGTCTTCACGAAACAGGGCTTCACGCACCTCGGGCAGGTACTTGGCGACACCCGGATTAGGATTTCGGTTGACCGGGCCACCCGACCAGAGCGTTTCCTCATTGAGTTGCAGAAGTTCTTCATTGACCTTTCCGAAGACCATCACACCGAGCCGACCATTCCCTACGGGCAGGGCTTCGTTCCAGTTTCGGGCGGGTTGTTTGTACCAGATAGCGGGCTGTTTCTGACTGTAAGCGGACAGGTTCAGAACGAGGAGCAGACTACCTGTTAGGATTGATATGGTCGAAAAGACCGTTTTTCTACCGTTCATGAAGTAATGTAGTGAGTTACGCATGGAAAAGAGCGAACAGCGGGAAGCATACTGAGTACCGCCTTATTTCATGTGGAAAATCCGCTCCAAGGGCGTTACGACCGGGGAGTGATCCGGGTTTGTTTCCATCAGTTCGTCCATATAGGCCCACCACCGCTGCATAATGGGCAACTCGGGCAATACATCCGCCGTATGATCGGGGGTACGCTTTTGCACGGCAAACAACGTGCCCGATGCCGAGTCGAGGTAGATGGAATAATCCCGGATACCCGCTTCGGTGAGTGCGGCCGAGAGTTCGGGCCATATCTGATCGTGACGGCGTTTGTATTCGGCCACGACGCCGGGTTTGAGCTTCATGGTGAAGGCAATTTCTTCCATACTTTCCGTTTATTTAATGATAGCTGAAACGCCTACCGCGACCGGCGTCATCGTTACCGGTCCCAGCAAACCGGACTCTTTTGGTGCCCAGCGTTCGGCGGTAAACTGACCGCTTTCGTCCCGGTCTTCCTTGAGTCGGGCCGACATATTGATGTTGTAAAATTTCTTCCAAGGTACGTGGTTCCTATCCATATCGGCAATGCGATTAGCCATACTGTTAGAGACCGTCACGGTAAGGGTATTGGTTGCTTTTACGGCCTGCTGCGGAATAAGCACCTGATAGACTGGCCCAATGAGTGTACCCATATCCGTACCATTGAACTTTACCTGCGCACTCTCGGCTACCTTCCCCAGGTCAAGCAGCCAGTCGGTACCAAGACCCGTTGACGCGGAGAAAGTGATCGAATAGGCAGCCGTTCCCGAAAACTTCTTCACGGCCTCACCGTCCAGTTTCGTCCACGACCCTAATTCGGTTGTCTGACTCGCTTTAGGCAGTTCAGGGCCTCCTTTAACAAACTCGATGGTCCAGGTACCGCTAACAGGCTGTGGCGTTCCGGCCGGTTTCCGGTAAGCATACGCTGGACCCGGAATCGGTGTTGATGCTGTTTCCAGGATACAGGACTCACCGGGTGCCAGCTGAAGGTAAACCTCGCTGGTACCGTTCTCGGCGGTGCGTAGCGAGGCTACACCCGTTTTTTCGGTCATTGGGTTATACATCGCTATGGACTTGGCCACAGTCTGAACAGGTATCCAGCCATCAACGGCTTTCTCACCCCAGTTCGCCACAAAATAATACGTCCCCGTCGCATGTCTCCGGCGAATAAACTCAAGTCCACTACTTCCCATCGTTTCGCGTTTTACCCCGGCAGCGGTTAAGAGTTGCTCTACGTTTTTGCCAACCAGAAAAGCCCCGGGGTTGCTTATTGTAGGGTTGCCTGCCGTGGTCCCTCCCTCCGTTTTGCCAACAGGTGCCCGCTGTACTTCTACCGTGTTGGTAAAGGTTAACCCGGCTACCAGCTGTTTAAATACACCCCGACGGGCGGCCAGCCTACCCAGACCATTCACATCAGTGGGCAGACCATTGACGAAGACGATTGTTGCGCCGTTTTCGGCCAGTTTCATCAGGTGCTGAAACGTGGCCAGCGGCATGTGGTGAGCCTCCGGCACCAGGATGGTCTGATAGGTATTGCCACCCGTTTGCAGCTTTCCCCCGACCGCTGTTACGCCAATCAGTTGCTTATCGGAGATAAAGTCGAACGCGTACCCTTTCGCCAACAGGGTTTCGGCATGCTGCTCCACGGGTAATCCCTTAAATCCATGCTCCATACCATCGAAGTGCTGCAATAGTTCGGGCGGAGTAGCCTCCCGCTTACCGGGACGGGCATAGGCATCATAGATGGGCAGATACACCAGCACATCGTTATCAGGCCGACCTTTTTGCAGAAATGACTGGCACCGGGCTACGTACTGGTTTAGCTTGCCGAAATCGGCCCAGAACGTGTTATTCGGATTGAAGTGGACGGCCGCGTAAAACAGCCAGCCGGGCCAGGGTGCACTCTGGGGCGAGTAGTTGGTGCCGTGATAAAACGTGTGGTTGACGCCCCCCAGCAGAAAGCGATCCATGTCTTTTTTGATGTCGCTCAGCTTCGACAGGAAGTGCTCGTTGTCCCACGTAGCCGACTCCGACGAGATCAGTTTCTTACCCGTTACGTTCGCAGCCGACGACGCAAATTTGATACGCAGCCGCTCTGTTCCCTCAATTTCGGGAATGTCAGTAGCCGCGTACAGGTCCAGAATATTAGCCGGGGAGTCGTGCGCCTGATTGCGGATAATCTTTCCTTTTCCCTTCGCCCACTCACTCCAGGTTTTAGTATAGTTTTCCAGCAACAGTTCCGAAACGGTTTCCCGATAATCAGAGAGCACGCGGTTCGAGATATCGTCGGCATCGGTTGCTGGCGACACCTGACCAAATAAAGCGGGCAGGTATAGTTTCAGGTCGTAGCCACGCCGTTTCTTAAACTCGGCAAACATAGCCGGTGTCCAGTTGCCTTCGCCCTGAGCATCGTCTACCTCGTATGAATCGTTGAAGAAGGCCCGTATTGGCTGAATATTGCGTCCTTTAAACGCCTGGTCAAACCGGTGCAGGTAATGCTGTGTCGCCGGTTTGGAAAAGTGGTCGATCACATCGCCCTCGCCCCCCGGTCCCGCCCGCTCAACCTGCTTTCCGTGCCAGCCCTGAAACACGGCATACAGGGTCCAGTTACTACCGATTGGAGCCACCCAGGTCAACTTACCCGCTTTATCTACGTTGGTAGTCAGATCAACCGGCGGGCCTTTTTCGGGATACGCCATAAGTGTTTGCAGGGGCAATGGCTTCTCGAACCGTACCTGATCGAAGGCATGACGCTGTAAGTCCGGATTTCTGGCAATGGAATCAAGTAAATTCTTGATGTCAATTTTTTCGCCTATCGTACGGTTGATTGGCGTCTGCATGTAGGTGACGGCCTCAGCCAGTGACTCACCGCCTTTCACCGTGTACGTTTTGTAGGCTACATACTTACAGGCATCGGTTGGTGTTACCCAGGGTCCGCCAAAGGGCCACCCCGACGCCTGCGCCAGATCGACACCCATGCCGAGTCGCCTGGCTTCGGTAAGCGAGTGCGTTAGCCGGTCCATCCAGCGGGGTGATAAGAAGTTGATAAACTGCTTCTCTTCGCCTTTGACGCCGTAAATGGGTGTGATCTCAACCCCGCCCAGGCCGGCTTTCTGATACTGTTCCAGCAGCCGGGTTAGGTCTTTATCATTTACGGCGCTACCCATCCACCACCAGCGGGTCCAGGGCTTGGTTTGCTGCGTAATGACAGGCCATTTGGGCTGCGTGTACGCTGCCAGTGGCCCGGTGAGTAAAGCCGCCAGCAACAAACCAGCTCTCGTATGTTTTCGCATGTATCCTGTCTGGTTTTGTTATCTTTGTTAAAACTGCTCTTGCTCATGGAAACGCTCGTTGCTCTCCCCCCATACGATTACGTAGCTGACCGCGGTAAACCCATGCCCAGTAAAAACCACGCCACTCTTCAAATGCGCATCAGCGGTAGTTTATTCAGCCGATATGCCAACCAGTTTACTATCTTGCCCGAAGTCCGCATCGACATCAATGATTCGGATTATACGCCCGACATCTGTGTATATCCATTGCTTCCCTTCGATAGCCGTCACGATGAGATTCAGATGACCGAGTTACCCCTGACTGCCGTTGAAATCCTGTCGCCCACCCAATCGGTGGAAGAACTTGTCGCTAAATTTGAGGTCTACTTTAAAGCAGGTGTCGGTTCAGGCTGGTTGGTGCAACCAGCGTTACAAACCATCTTCCTGCTTACCCCCGACAATAAAATTGCCGTTTTTCACGACGAGCCGTCCGCTGACCCCACCACCGGCATTGAGATGAACCTGAGCGAGGTGTTCCAGTAAACCTCATTTCATCTTATATAACTCCGCCCCGGCCAGCAACAAACAGCCAAGGCCGTAATCCTCAAAATCGGGTCGGCTATCGACCGTCACGGGCTGACCGTCTTTTGGCTCCTTGCCGGTGCCCTGTACATAGCCCAGCGAACCGTCCGGCTGCACACATTCAGTAGCCATCGCGTTCCAGGCTTTCGTCAGAATCGGCAAATACACCTTCCGGTCGAGCAGGCCGTGGCTAATGCCCCAGGCCATCCCATACACAAACAAAGCCGTTCCCGACAGTTCTTTACCGCCGAAGTGCGTGGGGTCTTTCAAACTTACGTTCCAATACCCATCCGGGCGCTGCAAGGGAGGCAGTGCCTTCATCATTTCCAGATACGTTTTTTCGTATTCCGCGCGGTGGGGTGCCTCTTTCGGCATAATGTCCAGTACCCGTACCAAAGCGGCTACCGCCCAGCCATTCCCCCGCGACCAGTAGCAATCGGCCCCGTTTGGCTCTTTGTAAGGCGGCACAAAATCCTTATCCCGCCACCACAGACCGTCGTTTGGATTGTAAAGACCGTTGCCACCGTGTTTCGTTTTCGCATACTGATATATCTGGTACATCTTCTCGAAGTAGGCCGGATCATTATATAGCACGCCTAACTTCGCAAACACCGGCATAGCCATTTTCAACGCATCCACCCAGCTCCAGTCGTCTATTTTCGGACTACTGACCATACTGTCGATAGCCGCTTTAATATCGTGAATACGTTGCGGTTGCCGATCAATTATGTACAAGTCAATGTAGGTCTGACCGCAGCACTGATCGTCGGCGTTGCGGGTTTTTAGGCCGCTGCGCAGTCCCCACTGGTGTTTTTCGCCCCAGTCGACGGCATAGTCGTAGTAGCGATTTTGCTTATCGACGCCGTACAGGGCTACTAGTCCTTCGTAATATACCGCCCGTGTCCAGATGTGGCTGGGCCGTGTTTTGTTCGTGACGATCTCCTTCCCCGTATCCGGCCATTTGGCCATGAAATAGTTGTTGGCCGTAGTCATGGTAGCCAGGATTTGGGACTTCTCAGGGAGCTTCTGCGCCAGTGCAGATGAAGTAAACGAAACACAAAGGAGCAGTATGCAACGCAGACGCAGCGTTCTGGAAAACACGTCTTTCATAGCAGGAATGGGTTTTAAGACAACTATGGGAACCTTTGGAACGCGGATTAGGCGGATGCCTGCGGCCCCGTTTATCTGCGCTGCCGCAGGCATCCGCCTAATCCGCGTTCCAACGATTCTATATTACAAACACCGTCAGTCCTCTGGCACCGTGGGCACCGATGACCAGACTCTGCTCGATATCGGCGGTTTTGGATGGGCCGGAAATAAACGTACCGAAGCCAGTTTCGTTGACGGTCAGGCGGTCGTAAGCATCGTGCATGTTCGCCACCAGCGTCGACTGCCGGACCACAATGGCTAAGTACTGTGTAATCATGGGCAATACCCGCAACGGATGTTGGTGTAACCCGTTTGGCAGTTGCCGTTCGTCGACCCAGATGGCGGCATTTTCGGCTACGGCCAATTGCCCTTCGATGATCGCCAGATTCAGGTGCGCCAGGCCATGTGGAGTAGCTGCATTCAACTCAAAATCGGCTAAATGGGCCAGTTCAGGTAATGTCGTAGCGATGGCCGTAACGTCCGCAAAATGTTCCTGAATATATGCATCGATGGCTGAGTAATCGTCTACAAAAACGGCCAACCCACCCACAAAGGCCAGCGTATTCGCGAACTGCTTACTCAGATCAGGATAAGTCGTCTGAAACCGGAAGGCATTTGGCAGGGGCTGTAGATCGGGCTGACTGGCCTTGATGCGGGCTAACATCTGGTCGCGGGCGGTCATGGCTTGGGCTGGTTAATGTACCAATCGCGGAAGCTCTGGGCGGGTGGTTCGGGCATTTCGCGCTGCTGGTACCAGGGATTAAGGCTATTTTCGGCCAGTACGGGCGCAAAGCGAAGCGTCCCGCGACCTACCCGGCCCGCCAGTCGATACAACCGGGGCGACTCTAATACAGTAGCCATCGTTTTCATGGCCACCGTCTTTGTTGTGGGGCCGTAGCCTTCCTGCATCAGCACCTGCCGCCATTTATACAACTGTTCGTGAATGTCGATCTTCACCGGGCATACGTTGGAGCACGAACCGCAGAGCGTAGACGCAAAGGGTAAATCGGCGTTCTGCCGCATGTCCAGATTCGGGGCCAGAATGGAGCCGATAGGTCCGGCAATGGCCGAGTGGTAGCTATGCCCCCCGCTGCGCCGGTACACGGGGCAGGTGTTCAGACAGGCCGCGCACCGGATGCATTTGAGCGAATTCCGAAAATCAGGACGGCCCAACTGACGACTCCGGCCATTATCCACAATCACCAGGTGAATCTGCTTACCGACTGCCGGCTTATGAAAGTGGCTCGAAAAGGTAGTGATGGGCTGGCCGGTGGCACTACGCGCCAGCAACCTCAGAAAAACGCCGAGGTGTTCGGCGCGGGGAATGACTTTCTCAAAACCCATGCTGGCGATGTGCACGTCGGCCAGATGAACACCCATATCGGCGTTGCCTTCGTTGGTGCAAACGACGAACCCGCCCGTTTCGGCAATGGCAAAGTTCACGCCCGTCAGGGCTACTTTCCGGGTTAAGAACGTCTCGCGCAGGTGCTGCCGGGCGGCTTCGGTCAGGTATTGCGGATCGGTAGCCCCTTTCTCCGTGCCCAGGTGCTCATGAAAGGTATCACCCACGTCCGACTTTTTAAGGTGAATAGCAGGCAGCACAATGTGGGACGGTGGCTCCCCCCGCATCTGCACAATCCGCTCGCCCAGATCGCTGTCGATCACCTGAATACCATGTTGCGTCAGGTATTCGTTCAGGTGGCACTCTTCAGTGAGCATCGACTTCGATTTTACCAACTGCGTAGCGCCAGCCTCCGTTATGATCTGGTGAATAATGGCGTTGTGTTCAGCCGCATCGGTAGCCCAGTGCACGGTGATGCCATTGGCGACGGCCCGCGTCTCAAAGGCAATCAGCAGGTCGTGCAGGTTGGAGAGGACGTGATTCTTGATTTGCGACGCAGCTTCGCGGAGCTGTTCCCACTCAGGAATCTGCTGTACGGCCCGGTCACGCTTGGTGCGCACAAACCACAGCGTTTCGTCATGCCAGTCGACGCGGGCTTCGTCTTTGTTGAATACCGTCGATGCGCCGGGGTGATCTAAGGTTACCTGATTCATAGCGTTGCAGTCAGAATTTCGGCAATGTGTTTCACTTTTACGGCAGAACCGGCGCGTTTCAGCACGCCTTCCAGGTGCATCAGACACGATACATCCACACCGGTAATAAATTCGGCCCCGTTCCGCAGGTGATCGGCTACCCGGTCTTTACCCATCTTGGCCGACACTGCTTCTTCAACCACGCAGAACGTACCGCCAAATCCGCAGCACTCGTCGGCCCGGTCCAGCGTAACCAGTTCCAACCCCGCTACCAAGTTCAATAGCTGCTTCGGTTTTGAATACGGAGCAGCCACCAGTTCACTCATCTGCGCCAGGTGCAGCCCGCGCTGACCGTGGCAGCTCTGATGCAAGCCCACCCGGTAGGGAAATTGGGCACGCAATGGGTTCTCGGTCAGACCGGGAAGGTTGATAACATCCGTCAGAAACTCGGTCAGTTCATACACCCGCTCGCGAATCTGGCGGGCTTCTGTATTATGAGCAGGGTCGTGCAAATGCTGTTTGATATGTAACGTACAACTCCCGGAGGGCGAAACAATATAATCGTACCCGCTAAAGTTTCGGACAAAATTGGCATCACAACCGCCCGTCAGGTGAGCATATCCCGAGTTAGCCATGGGCTGGCCGCAACAGGTCTGATCGAGCGGGTAATGCACATCGCAGCCTACTTTTTGCAGCAACGCCAACGTCGCCTGTGCTACCTGTGGGTAAAACTGATCGACATAGCAAGGAATAAACAGACCAACTTTCATACAAAACCCAACAAAGGGTGTTCAATACTTTTTTGAGTAGGGGCCAGATTTTAATTGTAAGTCTGAAATTATGTGAGTTTGTCATCCTGACGCAGGAAGGATCTTAGCAGCCTGGTGCCCAAGATCCTTCCTGCGTCAGGATGACAAAACCACAGTAGTTTTCTGATTATCAATAGTTCAGCTCACAATAACTCTTCCGGCGTATATTTTTTCAGGTTGATGCAATTGTCCGGTAGTGGTTGCTGATTCCAGTGATGGTGAATGGCCAGGGCCGCACCCAGGGCCGAAGCCTGCGCCACCGAAGCCGCAAAGACCTCCATTTCAGGAAACGCCGTAGCCAGCAACTGCATATAAATGGGGTTCTTACTAAAACCCCCATCGACAAAGATACGCCGAACGGGGGTTGTGGTTGATGAACCTGCCAGGACCAATTGCGTCGAAAGTACCTGTTGTACCATAATATCGAGCATGAGTTGATGGTAGGCTTCTTCGTAGGAAGCAAAAGCCACCAGATTCCGTTCGCCGAATAGCGATCCTTTCATCGAAATCATACGGTCTCCCTGCATCGTGCCCGACGAATGCGGATCGGTTGGGGTGGTGTGTCCCCTGAATTTATTAAGTAAGGCCGGATCATACGCTACTTCGGTATATCGGTCCACGGCCACCCCGAAATGCTCAGCCAGTCGTCGGACCTGCTGTTCATGTTCATGACCGGCAAACAACCGCGACGATTTGACGGGTTGCCCCTTGTAGGTCAGGTAATACAGACAGTCGTACTGCAACTCTTCCAGCGTTAACGGGCTGTGCGCTCCGTCGATGCGGGTGAACGGGTTCATACTCACGCACCACGTGCCAGTCGAAATCAAGACAAACGGTGACGCCTGAAACGAAGCAATGTAGGGAATGAGAGCCGCCGAACTATCATGCAGACCAATACCCATGTACAACGGCCTTTCAACAACCATTGCTTTTAACAGGCTATCTGATGGCAGCACCGGCCCCAGGATATGATCCAGTTTTTCGGCCAGCACCCAGTCATGATACTGATTGCGGGAGAAATCCCACAGCATGGTGTGGCAGCCGATGCTGGTCACGTCGGACAGTACCTGTCGGGTAAAGAGAAAACTCAGGTATTGCGGCAAATGCAGGGAGTACCAGATGCGCCGGAATAACCGGGGTTTATCATGTTTGATACGGTACAGCATCAGGCCCGAGTTCAGGCTGTCTAATGCCGGAGAAGCCGTTTCCAGTGATAGCGTAGCCTCATCGCCGTACGTGCTGTAGAACCGTTGGCGAATTGATTCGGGAAGGGGTTTGAGGTAATTGTACAGATGGCCAACCGGGCGACATTCCTCATCCAAGTGCACAAAACTGGCTCCATAGGTCGAGAAGTTGACGGCCTGCACATTAAACTCCGGTAAAGCGACGGCCTGTTTCAATGACTGTTTCACCCACCGGGTCAACTGTTTCAGGTCTTCGCAGGCATCGCCATCATCGTCGGTTATTTCGGCAAACTGCTCCGCTTTTTCCCACACGATCTCGTACCGTTCATTGAACAGAAACAGCTTTTTGTTGGTCTTGCCAATGTCGAAAATCGCGATAACATTCATAATGAGTGAATGAGTGATTGAATGAATGAGTGATTGAATGTGTGCCGTGACCCACTCAATCACTCATTCATTCAATCACTCAATTAAAGTCCCGTGGCTACTGTCTTCATGCCGCGTTCGCTGATGAGCTGCTCGCGAACGGCCAGGTCGCGAAACAGGGTCAATGGCTGTAGAGCGCCACCCGCCCGGCGACGGGCTTCGGCTACCAAAGGCCGCACATCTG
The DNA here is from genome assembly GCA_964251665.1 of uncultured Cytophagales bacterium. Classification (GTDB taxonomy): domain Bacteria; phylum Bacteroidota; class Bacteroidia; order Cytophagales; family Spirosomataceae; genus JBBQLG01. The sequence continues at coordinate 61,885 of CAXUKO010000006.1, read as the reverse complement.
TCCGAAACGCGTCCTGCAACAACTCCTGCGCCCGCACGACATCGTTGCTTTCACGAAGGGCTTCGAGCGCGGCACGGTCGACCAGCAGGGCCTGCGCGTACGCGATCTGAATGGCCTCGACCGATTGCAGCAGGTCTTCGAGCGGGTCTTTTACGTTATGACTCGCATCAATCATCCAGCCTAAGCCCGTGGCATGGTCCATCCCTTTGGCATCCATCCCGTCGACCAGTTCGTTAAAGATCAGGAACAGTTGGTAGGGCTTAATGCTGCCCGCCGTCAGGTCATCGTCGCCGTACTTGGAATCATTGAAGTGGAAGCCACCGAGTTTTCCTTCATGCAGTAGAATCGCCACAATCTGTTCAATGTTGGCATTGGGCAGGTGGTGACCGAGATCAACCAATGTGTAGGCTTTGGGGCCGAGTTTGCTGGCGTAGAGGTAGCTGCTGCCCCAGTCGCCCACAGTCATGGAATAGAAGTTCGGCTCGAACGCCTTGTACTCGACGAACAGTTTCCACCGGGCGGTCGTACCGTTGTCGGGCAGTGCGGCATAAATTTCCTGGAGGCTGTTCAGCGTACGGTCGAACGCCTTACGGAAGTTGAGCTGTCCCGGAAAACACGAACCATCAGACAACCAGACCGTCAGCGCATCAGACCCCAGCGCCACGCCGTGCCGAATCACCTCGATATTATGGTCGATAGCCTGGCGACGAACCCCCGGATCGGTATGTTGCAATGACCCGAATTTATAACTCTGACCGGCGTCTTGCTGATCCTGAAACGTATTGGAGTTAACGGCATCGAATTTCAGACCGTGATGAGCAGCCAGTTCCCGAATCGCCTGGGCATCAGTCGGAATATCCCACGGAATATGCAGCGAAATAGCTCCACTGGCGCGATTGAGGGCGTGTAACAGACCTACGTCGGCAATTTTCTCTTCCAAAGAGCGAGGCTCTCCCCCACCCGGAAACCGACCGAAGCGCGTGCCGCCCGTGCCCAGCGCCCAGCTCGGAATGGCAATCTGAAAGTCGATGAGTTTCTGGATTATGGCTTCAGCCTCGGCGACCGAATCGGTCCAGTACGAGAGTTTACGTTGGTGAGCCGCCAGCGTCTGCTGGTTATAAGCATCTATTTGGTTAGGGTCGAGTTGCATAGGGGAGAGGGGTAAGGGTAGCCTTGTACCCCGGACGCCCACGTCCGGTCGTTTCATGAAAACCGGACGTGGGCGTCCGGGGTACAAGGCTACCGCACGAATGCCATCGCTATGCCGCCGTCGACGTTCAGGACGTTGCCCGTGGACTTATTGAGCAAACCACCCACGAAGGCGAAACAGGCGTTGGCAATGTCGTCGGGCAGGATGATTTCGTTCAGCAGCGTCCGTTTGGCGTAGTAAGCCGGTAGCTCCGCTACGGTGATACCGTATGCTTTAGCACGGCCTTCGGCCCAGCCACCAGCCCATATGTTGGAATCGGAAATAACCGCATCGGGGTTTACCGTGTTGACCCGGATGTTGTCGCCACCCAATTCGGCAGCATTTAGGCGGCTGAGGTGCAGTTGAGCCGCTTTCGCCGATCCATAACCCGCATTGTTCGGTCCGGCCACCAGCGCGTTTTTCGAGACAATATTAATGACGTCGCCCCCTAAATTCTGTTTGCGCAGGATAGCCACAGCCGCTTTGGTGACCATAAACTGCCCCTTCACCAGAATATCATACAGCCGGTCCCACTCTTCGATGGTGTGTTCGGCAATGGGTTTGGAAATGCTGATACCGGCGTTATTAACCACAATATCGACCCCGCCAAACGCTAAGCTGGCGGCCTGACAGGCGGCTTCGATGCTGTTCCAATCGGTTACATTCAGTTCGGTAGTCGCTACAGCATCCTGACCAAACGCCTGCACAAACTCGTCTTTGGCGCCGGCTAACCGGTCGGGGTTAATATCGTTCAGTACCACACAGGCCCCCTCCTGGGCAAAGCGTTTGGCAATGGCTTTCCCGATACCACCCGCACTGCCGGTGATAAGCGCGATTTTACCCGACAGGGCTTTTGGTTTAGGCATCCGCTGAAGTTTAGCTTCTTCCAGCAGCCAGTATTCAATGTTAAACGCTTCCTGACGCGGCAATGATGTGTACTCCGAAATGGCTTCGGCACCCTTCATCACGTTGATGGCGTTGATGTAAAACTCAGCCGCTACCCGAGCCGTCTGCTTATCTTTAGCGAAGGTGAACATGCCGACTAAAGGCCACAAAATCACGACGGGGTTGGGGTCGCGCATAGCGGGCGAATTATCATGTTTGCACGTTTCGTAATAGTCCCGATACATGGCCCGGTACTTCTCGAATTGCGGTTTAATAAAGTCCATGACCTGACTTCCATGCAATACGTCGATATCGGACGGCAGACTGAGAACCAGCGGACTGATTTTGGTACGCAAAAAATGATCCGGGCAGGAGGTGCCCATTGGCGCGAGCCGGTGTATCGCCGGCTGCGAATCAACAAACTCCATCACCCGTTCATCGTCGGTAAAGTGCCCCACCATCAGGTGTTCGCTGGAGCACAGACCGCGTAGAATAGGCATAATCTGAGCGGCCTGAACACGCCGGACATCCGGTGGTTCGGGGGCATGGCTTTGGCCAAACACCGGTTCTTTCTGCCTGATGTTTGCTTCCACAAATTCCGCGCAACGTTCGACCACTTCAAGCGTGTTGACGTAGCTTTCATACGCCGTATCACCCCAGGTAAACAACCCATGCGAGCCGAGCATGATGCCCCGGATACCCGGATTATCGGCCAGACATTGCGCCAATTGCAGACCCAGTTCAAAGCCCGGCTTTTGCCAGTCGACCCAGCCAATTTGCCCGTTGAAAAGTTCCTGCGTAATTCGTTTTCCGTCTTTAGCGGCTGCAATGGCAATGGCCGCATCGGGGTGCAGGTGGTCGATGTGCGCAAAGGGCAAAAAGCCGTGCAGGGGCGTATCAATGGAGGGGGCTTTGGACGACAGATCGAAAATGCAGTGGTTGAACAGTTCGACCATTTCATCTTCAAATTCCAGCCCCCGGTAGATGTTTTTCAGACTCCGCAGCCGGTCGACGTAAAGCGCGGCCAAGCCACTGCGTTTGAGCGTACCGAGGTCACCACCCGATCCCTTCACCCACATCACTTCGGTGGGCTGACCAGTCAACGGGTCGCTGGCGGTAACTTTACAGGAGGTGTTTCCCCCGCCATAATTGGTCAGTCTCAGATCAGCCCCCAGGAGATTAGAGCGGTAAATCAGCAGGGCTACTTCATCACCCGCCAGGGTGGCGGCCGTTGCTTCATCCCAGAGGTAGCTGACGTGTTTGAAGGTTTGAGTCGGTTGCATATAGTTAAAGCTATAGACTTCGTTGGGAGGTTGTTTTTAGCAAAGTACGCACAGTTCATAAAAGGCCATATCCTGTACTCTCCTGCTAGGCGTGTTTAAAGCAGTCTTTTGTAGAATCTCATAATGTTGGCTCACACAATATGTTAGCTCACACAATATAAACGGGCGCTTTTTGTCATCCTGACGGAGGAAGGATCTTAGCGATTAAGTACCTAAGATCCTTCCTCCGTCAGGATGACAAAAAGCGCCCGTTTACATCGTACCCCATAAGCATAGACTTGAAATCCTAAACGGCTTCTTACTGAATTGCAAATTTCAGGAGGGAGCAGGAGAGTTTGTGAACGAAAGTATGATAAACTTGTAAAAAATAGAGAAAACAGTGGCTGTAATCTGGGGTGTCGTACTGCACGCGCTGGGAGGGTTTGCTTCCGGCAGCTTTTATCTACCGTATCGTAACGTGAAGGGCTGGGCCTGGGAAAGCTACTGGCTGGCCGGGGGCATTTTTTCCTGGCTCGTTGCGCCACTCCTGCTGGGGTCGCTCACGGTACATAACCTGTTCGGTGTGCTGGCGCAGGCTCCCTCCGAAACCTTGCTCTGGGTCTATTTCTGGGGCGTTCTCTGGGGCATTGGCGGGCTGACGTTCGGGCTGGCCATGCGGTATCTGGGCCTGTCGCTCGGCATGGCGGTGACGCTGGGGTTGTGCGCCGTTTTCGGAACGCTGGTGCCGCCCATTTATCAGGGCAAACTACCGACACTGCTCGGCAGCCTGTCGGGGCAGGTGATCGTGCTGGGTCTGGGCGTTTGCGTACTGGGCATTTCTATCTGCGGTATCGCCGGGATGATGAAAGAACGGCACCTGTCCGACGATCAGAAAAAAGCGGTCATTACGGAATTTGACATTCGCAAAGGGCTACTGGTCGCGGTGATCTCCGGGGTGCTGAGTGCCTGTTTCTCATTCGGGCTGACGGCCGGGCAACCTATTTCGGATCTGGCGGTACAGAACGGCACCGATTCGCTGTACATGAACAATGCCACGCTGGTCATTATTCTGCTCGGCGGCCTAACGACCAACGCCATCTGGACGATCTACCTGAACATTCGGAACCATACCTACACTGATTATACCAATGTGAGTACACCTGTGCTGCGAAACATCGTTTTTTGTGCGCTGGCCGGGTTTACGTGGTACTTCCAATTCTTTTTCTACGGTATGGGCGACAGCAAAATGGGTGCCTACCGCTTCTCCGGCTGGACTCTGCACATGGCGTTCATTATAGCCTTCAGCAGTTTCTGGGGTCTCTACCTGCACGAATGGAAAGGTGCTAACCGACCCACCATGCACACCATTTCACTGGGCATTCTGACGGTTGTGCTGTCAACTGTTGTGGTGGGAATCGGCAATTACCTGGCTGAGTAAAGGTGCCGGTACAGAGCCCCGGTTTCTATAGAAATGGCTGTCTGCGGACGGAATTAAGCTGTATATTTGGAAAAACAGTGTAGTATTTATGAACGCCATCCGTCAGATTGTAGTACCAGATTCAGCGGGTACTGTGCAGGTAAATTTACCACCGGAGTTTGCCCAGAAACCGGTCGAAATCATAGCTATGCCCTTAGACAGTGAAGCAACAGGCGTCGACCTGCTGACAATAATGGATTATATTGGTTTCAAAGCAGCGCAACGCGGTCTGACGCCTGATATTTTAGCTGATCTTCTGCGCGACGAATGACTTCAACCGTTGTCTTTGATACAAATACCCTAATCAGTGCAGCATTACTTCCGGGCTCAGTGCCCCGCAAAGCACTCGATAAGGCTTATCAGGATTACAACCTGGTATGTTCGGAAGCCTGCTTTAATGAATTAGCTGTCATCCTGCCTAAGCCAAAGTTTAGAAAGTATCTTTCAGAAGGTGAAGCGAACCTGTTTCTTACAAGTTTTTCAACTGCCATTTCCTGGGTGACCGTAACATGCGTTATAACTGACTGCCGCGATGCTAAAGACAATAAATTTCTTGAGTTGGGGATAAGCGCAAAGGCAACTTATCTTGTCACTGGCGATGAGGATTTATTGGTCCTGCATCCTTATGGCAACCTTGGCATCTTGACACCAGCCGCTTTTCTTGCGCTATAGCTTGTACCTCATTGAAGCAACGGCAACGCACAAGCCACCATCCAACCGTTGTCGTGGGAATTGGTAATTACCTGGCTGCGTAGATAGCTATTACACAAAAGCAGCGGTGAGATAGCATGGTGCTGTCTCACCGCTGCTTTTGTGTGATTGAATCAGGGAACAAGCTTGTAAACTGCTCCTTTTCCGCTATCCAATAGCACCGTCAGCATGTAAATTTCGCCGGCCTGATCTTCGCCGAAGCTGTATACATGCCAGTAGCCCGCATCGCGCGAAATGGGTAGTTTCTCCCGCGTCCAGGTTTTAGAATCCGTTTCGGACAACTGCCAGACGGGGCCCATCCAATCCGCAAAAACGTACTTACCCGTTAAGGCTGGTATTGCTTTGCCCCGGTATAAAAATCCGCCGGTTATACTTAGTCCTTCGGCATGAGGGTATTCGGCAATGGGGTTAACCCAGTTTTTCGGATCGGGGTCGGCGGCATTGTGTTCATGCAGTCCCTCGCGTACGCGCCAGCCATAGTTCCCTCCCTTTTCGACAACGTCAACCTCCTCAAACTGATCCTGCCCCACATCGCCGGTAAACAGTTTGCCGGTTTGCCGGTCGAAGCTCATGCGCCACGGATTGCGAAACCCGTAGGCATAAATCTCCGGCCGAATTGACTGACCCCTGCTATCTTTTTTACCTACAAACGGGTTGTCGTTCGGAATACCGTATGGCTGCTGATTTACGTCGATCCGCAGAATCTTACCCATCAGGCTGCTCATGTTCTGGGCATTACCGGTTTCGCCATGTTTATCGTTCTGACCACCGCCATCGCCGATAGTGATATAGAGATAGCCGTCCGGCCCGAACTTGAGGTCGCCCCCGTTGTGGTTCGACTCAGGATCGTCCACCTTGAGTACGACCCGCATGGTAGCCTTATCGGCAGCGTTGGGGTCTTTTGAGACGGTATATTCGCGTACTTCCTCCTCATTGTCAACGCCTTTCCGGTTAGCAATCGGTGTGCTGCAATAGACGTAGAATTTGCCGTTTCTGGCGTAGTCCGGGTGAAAAGCCAGTCCCAGCAATCCCCGCTCTTCATATCCCGGCTTTTTGATTACCTCTTTCGATATGTCCAGAAAGGCCTCCGGACGCAACGACCCTTTTTCCAGTATGCGGATGCGGCCTTCCTGCTCACAGACAAATAACCGGTCGGGGGCTCCGTTGGGCGTGACAGCAAACGCAGTCGGGTGCGAAAGCTGATCGGTTACCAGGGCCAGCTTCACACTGGCAACCGGCTCCGGAGCCTGGCTATACGCCGTCGTAGCCGTCAGGAGGCCAGCCATAAGTACGTGTTGAACTAGCTTCATGAGCAGGGATGGTTTATAGCTGGAAACGACCGGATCAGGCACAAAGTTTTGGTAATCAGAGAAAGTCAGCGAGCGTTACAACCCTTGGCTGGTAGGCCGGGTCTTCTACCCGTTCTCATGACCTCCCTGCACCTATGAAAACCCGTTTAGTGATCCTGCTCCTGTTGATGACGTTGGTATTGGGCTGTAAGTCCGGTACTGACGTACTGCCGTCGGAAATCTGGTCATCCGGCTGCGTTCAGTTAGCCCCCTATCAGGGCGGTTATCAGTTGACCGGAATCTGTTGTACGTACGTCCTGCTTCCGCCACTGAAACTGACCCGACAGGGCTCCTTCACCGTTGCAGGATCGTATCACTCATTTACCGGTGCCGGATTCAGCAACGTTCCCATCAGCATAACGGGCAACCTGTCATCTGATAAAACAACCCTGACAGTCCGTTATTCCACCGGGACAGTGCCTGAGGTATACATCCTCAAGCCGGGTCCGGCCACTGTTATCTGCTCTTGTGGCTGCGATTGATCTATGTTGGACAAGGGGCGGCCGGGTCAGAGTTTCCCGATCAGGTGCAGCGAACTGCCGTTGATGGCTGAAACCTTGTTTTTCAATGAATTAATCGCTTTATCTCCGGCCAGCAACACCAACCCGTAACCGTGAGCCGCGCAGGTGCTGAGCGATGAACAGGCCGTCTGTATCGGTTGTAGGCGAAGCTGATAGACCGGGCATCACCAGGGCCAGGGGAATCAGGGTTGGATGCAGCAGATTCATAATAACACACTTTTGGGATGACGGATGAAAACGAAGAGACGGGTAACGCATCGCTTATCGATACGCAGCAGGCAGGTTACTTTCGGGCTGGCACGTAACACGGCATAGAGTCTTCCCAGATACTATCAGTCAACGGGTGTTTATTACTTCCATCCGCATTCATCTTAAAAATGACCCCGTAAGGTTGAAACGTATTGTCGCTCAGGGCCGCTTCTTCCTTAAAACCATAGGCCCCACAACTCCACATGATTTCCTTGCCGTCGGCTGTCCAAACCGCATGACCATCGTTCGTTGGCAAGGTTGTTAACTGAGTAAGTCCTTCACCATCAGCCCCGATAGTGAAGATGTCAAAATTATTGCCGTCATGTTTGCGGGTGAATAAGATGGTCTTACCATCCGGTGACCAATAAGGCACGTTATCATAGTCCTTGGTTAAAACCTGCACAGTATGATCTTCTACATTCATGATTCGTAATCCATGTTCATCGTTGCCCCAGACGCGGTACACGATCTTTTTACCATCAGGTGACCAACTGGGGAAACCGGCATTAGGCATTCCATCGGTCAGGTCGGCCAGGCCGGTTCCGTCCCGGTTAACCAGCATAATTTTAGCCGCTCTCGTCTTTCGACTCTGCAAATAACCGCCGTAGCCAAAAACAACCTGCTGGCCATTGGGCGACCAACTGGGCGAAAAGGCCTCTCCCCCATTAGCCGGAAAAATTCTTGTTTTGCCGGAGCCATCGGCATTCATAATGGCAATGGATGAATTGTCATCTTTTTCCGTAACGACGAGTTTACCATCTGCCGAGAAACTGGGGAAAACATCGGTGTATCGGTATTCGTACTGAGGGTCCCAACTGTACAGCAATTGATTCTGCACCTTTGGCTTCCAGTTCTGCTTTTCATAAACGACCTGGCTCCCATCAGCCGACCAGGCCGGGGAGCGTAACTTTGCTTTTACGGCTTTACCATTTGTATAGCCAATGCCTTCGCTGGTGCCCGCTTTGGCCAAAAAACCAATATTGTCGGCGCTCACGTACTGGGGCAATAATTTCAACCCTGGCCCGGTTGTGTGCACGATGCGTTCGCCCGTCTTTACCGCTACGGAAACGATTTGAGAGGTGGCTTTAGCGGCTCCAAACGAGGTGCGGGCATTCCAGGTATCCTCTACGTCTATTTCATAAAAAACCACCCGCTTTCCATCCGGCGACCATTTTGGGGAACCGGAACACACGCCATCCTGGGAGATTTTACGGAATCCGCTACCATCGGGTTTTACCACGTAAATGCGGAGTTCCTGTACGTGCTCCCAACCCGACCCGTTCCCGTGGCCTTTCCATTCAGTATTCCGATCGGAGGCAAACGCAAGCCATTTCCCATCGGGCGACCAGGCCGGTCTAAAATAGCCATTCGGTTTCAGGACCTCGCCTTTTATGGTTGACTGGCCCGTGAGATTCACAAGTTTGTGGGTTTTCAGATATAGAAGCCAAACATTGGTTGTTCGGGTATCCCGCGAGGAGACAAAGGCCAGTTGGGTACCATCCGGTGAAAGCGAAGCCTGATCATCAAAAGCCGGATTATCGGTTAGTTGCTCTAAACCAGTCCCATCCGGATGAACGCGATAAATGTCCGACTGACCTAAGCCGTTCCGTTCCGACGTAAAGACAATCCACTTACCATCTGCTGAGTAAGAAGCGTGATAATCGAATCCCGATTTTTCAAACAGTCTATGCTCATTCGACCCGTCGGCATTGGCGATGAATAATTCGGAAACAGAGGGACCAATCCGGTTCATCAACATGGTTTTCTTTTCGGCGGAGGGGCTTTTGTCGGGTGTCTGGCCGGTAACCTGGGCCGCCCCACGACTGCCCACCAGGGTCAGCAAAGACAACGTCCAGCCGAGGATTGCTCGATTAGTCATACGTGTTTTGTTTAATTGATTAGTGAAAGGATGGCGGCTAAAACGTCTTTACCCGGTCTTTTTCGTCATCGGCACTGCTATTGCGTTTGGCAGGTGCTCCCTTGACCGGCGTTCCGAATTTATAGACGAACGAGACATTGGCAACGCGGGTATCGCGGGTGAGTTGAATCGTGGATACCACGTTCTGGAAGTTCTGAATCTCGCGCGATACCTGGCTGTGGAACACGTCGCGCAGGTTAAAAACCAGACTGGCCCGCTTGTCCCAGAGTTGTTTGGACACCGCCAGCGAGAGTTGGCTGATGGACCGGATCAGGGCCTGCCCTTCGTCGCGGTTACGGCCGTGGTAGAAGCCCGACACCTCCGCCGACCAGCCATTGCCGAGCGTAAACTGGTTGGTTAAATTGAGGTTCAGGCTGAAGGCGGAGGCCACAAACGGAAACCCGGCAATCGCTCCGTCGAAGCTGGTGTAGGCTCCATTGGCAAAGGCATTTACCGACCACATTCGCGTAACGGACAGTTGCAGACTTACGGCCAAACCGGCGTTGTTGCGGGTGGCAACGTTGCCCACACTGCGGATGATAACGTCGCCCTGCTTCTGCAATGTTTCGGTAATGAATCCATCCGTCTTGCTGTAGTTGAGTGTCGTGGTCAGGAAACCGCCGTAGGTATGACTAACCTCCAGATTGGTGCTGAACTGCGGGCGCAGAAACGGATTACCCGTCGAGTAGCTATATTGATCAATGATGCTCAGGAACGGGTTCAGATCCTGATACACGGGCCGGTCGATGCGCCGGCCAACGGAGAAACCAAACTGGTTTTTTTCATCGGCTTTGTAGCTTATAAACAGCGTTGGAAACAGGTTGCTGTAATGCCGTACGAACAGCGAATCGGGCTTTTGGAGGTTGCCCAACTGGTGGCCGGTATACTGCGTGTTTTCATAGCGCAGCCCCAGTTGCGCGTACCACGCCCCCAGTTGCCGACTCCCGTTCAGGTACACGGCATTGATATTTTCGCGGTAATTGAACTGGTTGCTGCGCTGGTAGTCGGGTTGTTCTACCCTGTTCGCCTGCGTAAAATAATTACCCTGATTGGTGGTCTGAATCAGGGCTGTTTTTATACCAGTTTCCAGTTTGAACAGGTTTTTTACAGGCTGGCTGTAATCGGCTTTGGCGGTGTAGATATTAATATTCAGCGGAATGTCGCCCCGTAGCGGCAACTGGCTTACCAGCGACCCATCCGGCGAATACGTATTGCTCAACAGGTTCTGGGCATTGGCCGAGTGGTAGTTCAGGTAATCGGCGGAAGCGGTCAATTCGCGGGTGCCATCGGCGTCGAAGAGGTGCCGCCCGTTCAGGTTCAAGGCTCCGTTACGCCACAGGGCATCCGTTTGGCTCGTGGTCAGAATCCGTGAGGTGGTTATGCCGTTGCCATCGGTGAGCGTGGTAGTATTACTGGCGGTGGGGTGCTGCGGATTGACGAAGCCCGACGCGGTCAGACCCAGCGTGGTACGGGGACTGAGGTAATAATCCAGCCCTGCTTTGAGACTATTGGTCTGGCTGCGCGACAGCCGGTGCGCCGACTGATTCAGTTCGCCGATTCTTATACCGCTGGCGTCCACAAAGTTGCGCTGCGTCTCGATATCAAACGAACCGTTGTTCTGGATAAAGCTGTAATTCAGAAACGTATTCAGCTTGCCGGTGCGGTAGTTTAGATTCAGGCCATTGTTGCTTTTAAAATACGGCGACGTACCCAGCCCCAGCGTCAGCGTACCGTTAAACCCCTGAGTACTGGTCTTTTTGGTCTTGATGTTAATGATGCCCGCGTTCCCGGCCGCGTCGTATTTGGCCGACGGGTTGGTCATGATTTCGATCTGATCCAACTGAGTCGAACTCATGGAGCGGAGCAGGTTAACGAGTTCGTCGCCGGAAAGGTACGTCCGCTTGTCGTCGAGCATAATCATGACTTCCTTTTTGCCCTTCAAACTCACGTTGCCGCTCTGGTCGACGGTTACGCCCGGCGATTTTTCCAGAATATCCAGGGCGGTGGCACCGGCGTTCGAGGCTAAAGCCCCGACGTTCAGTACCATCCGGTCGATTTTCTGTTCAATCACCGCTTTCTGCCCCGTCACCACTACTTCGGCCAACTGTCTCGACTGCGCCGTGAGCGAAACCGCGCCTAACTGAACGGATGGCTGCACCGATGACAGCGAAAACGAGGGCACTGCCGCCGGTGCGTAGCCCACAAACGAGATGGACACGGTATAACTCCCATCAGCTATGTTGGCGAACGAAAACTGCCCATCGGTATCGGTATAAGTAGCTTTTATCAGGCCGGCATCCGACGCCCGAAGCAGGGCCACGGTAGCGAATTCGACGGGTTTTTGGGTGACTGCATCCCGGACGGAACCGATAACCCCCGCACTACTATGCAGCGCAGCGGGCTTGGCAGAACCGGCAGAGTCGGCCGGGGTTTGGGCGTTGACACGGGCCGCAGCCGACAACAGAAGGAGAAAAAGTACGTACGTTTTCATGACATACAATGTGTGCTGGTTTAATGACACAAAGTTGTCGGCTGCGTCCCGCGCCCGAAAAAGAAAGCAGTTGAATACCGAAATGAGTGGGTCAGACCGGGCATTTTGCCGGTTGGAATTATTCCCCCAGCCACTCTTTATGTGTGCTGTCGGGTTCTTAAACCCGACAGCACACATACCGCACCTACTCGAATGACCAGTAAATGACGCTTCCTGTCATTTGCCCAGCCACTCTTTAAACGGCGTAATGCGGTCACCACTGACGAACACCTCCTCGCGGGGTGCGGGCTGGAGATCGAGCTTCAGCTTGCTGCCCGAATAGGTATGAATGGTCCGAATGGCTTCCAGCGAGACTAAGTACGCCCGGTTCACCCGAAAAAAACGTTTGGGATCAAGGAGCGTGGCCAGTTTCTCAAGGCTGTATTCAATAGACACGTTCAGCCCTTCTTTGGTCGTAAGCCAGGTGGCTTTGTCCTCAAAAAAGAAATAGGCAATGCTGGCGGTGTCGATGCTGCGAATTTTCGGCCCGATGGTTACCATGAATCGCTCCTTGTAGGTGGCCGACCCGGCGGGCGCGGTTTTCTCCAGCAACTGCAGCAGGGCGTTCAGGTCCGGCGCGGGCGATGCAGGTTGAGAGCCATGTCCCTGCCGGAGGAACGCCTGCCGGAAGGTTTTGAATTTATCGATGGCTGCGCCCAGTTCGTCGGGGTCGATGGGTTTGAGCAGGTAGTCGATGCTGTTGGTTTTAAAGGCCTGCAACGTATATTCATCAAACGCGGTGGTGAAGATGATAGGCAACGTGAGGCTGGCCTGTTCAATGAGCCGAAAGCCCGAATCGTCTTCGAGGTGAATGTCCAGAAATAACAGTTCGGGTGTTTCGTGGGTCGTGTCGGCAAACCAGGATACGGCTTTGGCTACCGATGGCAGCACGGCCAGCACTTGAATGGCGGGGTCGTAGTCGTACAGCAGTTTCTCCAGCCGCCGGGCCGTTAGTTTTTCGTCTTCAACAATGAGTACGTTCATAGGGAAGGGTTGAGTGATTGAGTGAATAGGTGAATGAGTGAATGCCTGGATGGGCGAATGCATCTCACTCATTCGCTCATTCACCTATTCACTCAACTCAAAAGGGGTATGGTTACGACAAATTCACCCTCCTGTTCACCGATTTCGACGGGGCGGTTTGTCAGAAGTGCGTAGCGGTTTACAATGTTTTGCAGGCCCATACCCGTTGAGTTTTCGGCGACAGGGCGCAGCCGGATGGGGTTACTCACCCGCAGCGTTTCGCCGGTTAGGGTAAGGGTCACCGTCAGGGGTTCTTCCTCCGAAAGCTGGTTATGCTTCACGGCATTTTCCAGCAGTAGTTGCAGCGTCAGGGGGGCAATCGTGAAGCGGTCGCGGTCGGCATCGGGCACGTTGAGGGTTACGAATAGCTTGCCCTCGAACCGAATCGTGAGCAGAAACGTGTAAGCCGCCAGAAAATCCAGTTCCGTCCGCAGGCTTACCCGCTCGTTATTTCGCTGTTCCAGTATGTACCGGTAGGCTTTGGACAGGCGGTTGATAAATTGAACCGACAATTTGGGGTCAATCTCGACCAGCGACGACAAAATACTGAGGCTGTTGAACAGAAAATGCGGGCTGACCTGGTTCTTGAGCGCGTCGAACTGAGCCTGTACCGCTTCTTTCTCTAACCGTTCGGCCTGAAGCTGTAACTGCTGAATGCGCTGATTGGACCGGCGGTTGGCGACCAGATAAAACGCCGACAGCAGGCCCATGACGGTTAGGCCGTTGTTCATTCGTCGTCGTTGGCCATTATCGTCGTGCGGGCCAAATCGTCCGCGCTCCGGCGCCTGCCCCAACGTCGGGAACCCGCGTTCCAGGCCATCGTCCATGCGTCCGTGTACCCAGCCAAACACATCGTTGAACCCGATGGCCAGCCCGACGGCCACTACTAAGGTGATCAGTTGCACCGGTAAGCGGGCGGGGCCGACGGTTCCCCCACCAAGCCGGGGCATGAGTCGATGCTGCAGTGAGTCGATGAGTTGTACCCAGCCCAGCAGGAGCACAAACGTCAGGCCCATTTCGACCAAAAAGAACGGCAGTTTTCGCGACAGTATTTCGCCATCGAACCCCGGCACGTTCTGATAGAACCGGATGGGCCAGTAAATGATAAATACGCTGAACGCCAGCAGGATTTTCTGGCGTAGGGATAGCAGGTCGGCGGGTACAGAAGCCATAGTAAGCAAAGCTACCAGTTTGGCGGACAAAGCAAAAACGGGCCGATTTGGTTAGCATCGGGCCGTTTTTGTCCGGTAAAAAAAACACAGAAACCATTGGTCAGGCTTCCGCCACCATAAAAGTCTGGTAGGGCACAGGTTGAACAACGAATGTTTTAACAACCGTTTGGCCGTCTGTCGTGAGCGTCAGACGATACGTTCCTACGGCTAAACCCGATACGTCGAATTGCTGCCCGAATCCGTGCGTCAACTTTACGTTTTCGGTAAAAAGCGCGTGGCCGCTGGCATCCTGAAAAACGATGTGCGCCGTGGCAGGCAATGGACCAACGAAAAGCTTAATTTTCTGGTCGGCCGTCATGGCTACGCGGGTTTGTGGGGTCGTCGGCTGGGGGGCAACTTCCTGGGCGAACGATGCGGTACCGGCTACCAGTCCCAGCATCAAAACAAAGATTTTTTTCATGATCTGTATCAGTTGTTTGTTTAACTGCTACAAAGTTGCACTCACCCGTCCGGCCCGGAAACTAAAAGGAGATGAGTGCCCGAATCTGCCGGTCAGGCAACCGATTTGGTGGGACGACTACCCAATTACCCATCGCCCAACTCAATGTTTCTCGGTCAGTTGCAGCGAACTGTCGTTGATCTCGAAGGTCTTTTTCTTCAGGAGATTGATCACCTCAGCACCGGCCAGCAACACCGGTCCGTAGCCGTGAGCCGCGTAGGTATTGATGGGTCGATGATAGTAAAACGCCGGGTCGAAGCCCATACCCGTGCCTACGCAGGTGCCCTCGACCTGTCCTTTATCGGTAACTTTGGTAGCCACGGCATTCCACCCAAGCATGGTCATGGGGGCGTAGGCCAGTGGATCGAGCCAGCCCCGGTTGATGGCGCGGGCAATGGCATAGGTATAAATGGCCGTTGCCGATGTTTCCAGATACGAATCGTTGCGGTCGAGCAACTGATGCCAGAACCCCGATCCTGACTGGCAGGCGGCTAAGCCTTTGGCATGTGCCCGCAGGAGTTCCAGTACAGCCGCCCGGCCCGGATGGCTATCGGGTAATACATCCAGCAGTTCTACATTCGTCATAATGGCCCAGCCGTTGGCCCGAGCCCAATGAAATTCGGGGTGAACGCTCATGCCCTCAACCCAGCCGTGCATGTACAGGCCCTTCTCCCGGTTAAACATCCGGTTTGAGAACTGCAGCACTTGCTTCACGGCTTCGTCGTAATACATCGGATCACCGGTGAGTTTGCCCATCTGTGCCAGGGCGGGTACGCTCATAAACAGATCGTCGAGCCAGAGCGTGTTGGGCTGGGGCCGGTTGCGGGCCAGCGTTCCATCCGACAACCGGTGCTCTTTTTTAGTGATGTAATTCATGTAGGTATCAATCTGAGGCCGAAGATCCGTTTTGATACCACCCAACCGACTGGCTTTAATCATGGCGGCACACATGGCTCCGGCATCGTCGAGCGCGTGGGGTGCCAGCATGGGCCGTAATACTGTGTTAGCCGTCGGTTCGGCCGTTACCTGCGGCTGAAAATAAGGAATCAGCGTGTTGAGGAATGTGAGCCGTTTGTTGGTATAGTCGGCGTAGCGGTCATCACCGGTGGCTTCGGTCGCCAGCAGCATACCAACATAGGTAACACCCCACTCGTAGCTTGTCAGGCGGAAGTCGCCGGGTTTGATACCAGCATTGGGGTTAAACTTAGTAAAGTCCGTGATTGGCTGCCCGGTCTGTTTATCGATCAGTTGCGCGGGTGTAACAGCGTCGATATAGGTGTAGACCCGGTTCAGTACTTTTGTTACCTGATCCGCAGTGGGTTGCCCATACGGTACGGGGTAGTCGGGTTGCAGCAGGTGCAGGGGCGTAGTGGTGTCGTTGGCTTTCGGGGGGGTGTTCTGGGCTGCTGCGAACAGATAGGTTCCCAGCAGCAGGGCCAGCAGCGGAATACAGTGTTTCATAAAGATCAGGGCAGGAATAGGCGTCGGAAATCTAACCCTGCAATATCCGCCTTTTCTTCTCCTGCTCCCTCATGCACTCTCCTGTAAAACGGTGGCCCCTATCAGTTTCTGATGGTATTCGCATGGCACTACACTGGCGGGAAACTGCTACCGTAAAATACCTTCCGTTTCGGCATAGACAGAGGTCATCACCAGCGACAGGCCAATGCTGGCTAAGTCAATGGAGTCGCCGGGCTTATCGGCTTCAGAGGCCAAAAACCAGTAGCCCTGCTCATGCTTTCGGAACACCTCAGCCCGGACTTTTTCAGCGTCAATCAGCACATATTCGGTCAGCGTGAGGGAATGCCGGTAGAGTGCGAACTTATCACCCCGATCATAACCTGCCGTGCCGGGAGAAAGCACCTCGACAATCAGCATTGGGTTGGTCAATGTGTCGTGTACGGCGTCATGATACTGATTAGGCCCGCAAATGACTACAATATCGGGGTATGCATAGAGAGAGTTAGTCGGGACGTTCACCCGCTGATCGCTCGACATACTGCGGCATCCTTTACCGTTGCTCCGAATGCAAAGACTGATGTGAAAACTTACGTTCTCCTTAATTAAATTGTGATTGGTGGACGCTCCTGACATGGGTATAATTTCTCCGGCGACGTATTCGCTTTTAAACTCAGCTTTCCGTTCCAGCCGGAGATACTCGTCGGGGGCGATATATACTTTTTCGGCTACCATACCGTCTGTTTTACGTTTGCGTAAAGCTACAAAATAAGCCCTACAGTTTGTCGGAACCTGTGCCCGCAACTTGCACTACTGCCCTCAGACCTACCGGATCTGATTTCGCGTCTTTATGAGCACGTTCTGCAAAAAATACCTTACACACTGCAACGAAATGCGTCTTTCCTGCGCATTTCGTCTAAAAGCTTCTCTCTACTAACCGATCCCAATGGAACGCAACGAATTTTTGAAACGCGGTTTCAGCAGTTTGCTGGGTATAGCTGCCATTGCCGCCTGCAAAGGCACGGGTGTTGACCCAACCAGCACGACCTCAACCGATACCGGCGCGACGAGTACGTCTACCGGCTCCACCAACGGCAGTTCGTCCGCTAACTGCAGCGTTACTCCAACCGAAACGGAAGGGCCTTTTCCGACCAAAGTGCCTGCTAATTTTGTGCGGAAAGACATTCGGTCTGACCGGACCGGTGTACCCATGACGATGAACATTACCATCAAAAATACCAACGCCAGTTGTGCCGCTTTGGCCGGTGCGCTGGTTGACGTCTGGCATTGTGATAAGGATGGTTACTACTCCGAGTACGGTGGATCGGGAATGCAGTCGGCCAACTTTACCACTGTCGATTTTCTGCGCGGCCGCCAAACAACCGATGCCAGCGGATTGGTGAGCTTTACGTCCGTCTTCCCCGGCTGGTATTCGGGACGGGCACCGCATATTCACGTTCATATTTATAGCGCTACCGGCAAATCACTGCTGGTTACCCAGATTGCCTTCCCTTACGACATCTCGAATACCGTTTACACCACGGCGCAGTCGGCGGGCTACACCAAAGGCGCGCAGGATACCAAAAACGAGCGCGACAACGTATTTTCGGATGGTTTCACAACCGAATTAGGAACAGTTTCGGGGAGTGTTTCGGCGGGGTATACGCTAACGCACACGATTGTTGTCAATGCGTAACCAGACGTGGCCGGGCAGGTTATCCGGTAACACGTTCTGGCTGTAATCAAGCATGGAGACACAGGCAAAGATCTATCTGGCTGATCAGCGGGGTTGCTCCGAAACTGCTTTCATGCGCAGTTACCACAGTTTTAACTTCGGGGCTTTCAACCTCGAAGGTCGTGAGCCATTCGGGCCGCTGCACCTCCTCAACGACGATATGCTGCGGGCCGGAGCGTCCCTGACGCTGGGTGTTGACCAACCTGCCACGGTGGTATTGCTGCCAGTTAGCGGTGGTCTGGAATACAGAGTTGAGCAGGCAACGGGCTTTGCCGAACCCGGACAGCTACAGCTCCTTTCGCTGTCTGCGGGCATGACCTACACCGTCAGCAACCCCTACGAAACGGAGTACATCCATTTTCTGCAATGCTGGCTCACCGGCACTGACGGTCCTTCAACTCCGGCAGCCACCCAATCCTCGTTCGACCTTACCCATAAAAACCAGCTCCTGCCGCTCTTCGGAACCGCTTCTGCTACAACGGCTCGTCCCACAAGCCGGGGCTTTATTGGTCAGTTCGATGGCAGACGGGAAGGGATTTACCGGGTCGGGCAGGCGGAAGCCGGGGCACCCGCCAACGGAGTTTTCGTCTTCGTTCTGAAAGGCGTTTTCGAGGTACAGCACCGACTGCTTCACGAGAAAGACGGGCTGGCACTCTGGCAGATTCAGGACGAGGCCGTCGAATTTGAAGCCTTGTCCAACGAGGCTATCCTGATACTACTGGACCTTCCGGCTGGCAACTAAAGCGGTATTCACCGCAGTTGCAATACCCGACTGATATAGACCGGTCGGCCGTAGGTAGTGATGCCCTGCACCGTAATTCGGACGGTGCGTGCGCTATCGGATAGCGGAAACCGGAACGTAGTTAGCCCACGGCCATCGGTTAATAAAATCGGTTTCCAGTACAGCACATCGCGCCGGTCGGGCTGGGCCGCGTTTTCGTCGGCTGAGTTACCGTACCGGGGTGTATAAAATTCCCGTTCGGACGGATAGCCGTACAATGTCAGGGCTGGCTCGCTGGAGTTACCTGTCACGGTTTTATTTCCGGGCCGTTTAGAGAAAAAAGCGATAACACCAGCGCCACCCCGTGCGCCATACGCTACAGTGCCACCATTTTTGATGACTTCGATTCGCTCAATCTGGTTGGCATTAAACATAAACAGGGCGTTTCCATCCGCATTCTCACTGACATACATCCCATCAACTATATATAAGGGTGGATTATATCCCGTCTTACTAATCGTATTTACCCCTCGAACAATTACCGAATAACCTCCCTCCCCCAGCGTAGTCCGGCTTGTCACCTGCACACCCGACACTCGACCCGCCAGCATATCATACAGGTTTGAGAACGATCTGGATTTTTCATCAAAAAGAATGGTTGCATCGGGTGTTCCATGCAAACTTATGCGACGGGCCCGGCTATCATCATCCGGTTTAGCCGCCCGAACGACAACCTCCTGTAGCTGACGGGCATTCCTGTCGCGGTACTGATCAGGCGAAGTAGCCTGCCGTTGCTGGATGGCCGATAGAAACGGATTGAGGCCGGTTATGTCTACGGACGACAGAGAATCTTCCGAATGGAAATAATCGCCGGGTGCGTCCAGCACGACATGGGCCGATGAGACGGGCTTGAATGTGGCATTCATAACCCGGCTGCCAACAGTTACTGTATCCGCCAGTACCAGGTTATCAATCATAAACCGCCCCTCCTGATCGGTGCGGGCCGACCGGGCAAAGTCTACTCCTGTGCGAGCCATAAACGTCAGCAGGACATTCACGGCGGGAATGGGACTACCCTTTTTGTCGAGCACCCGCCCCGTCAACCGGATACCGACAGCGGCCGGAGCTGATGCAGGGCGTTTAGTGGGGGTAAACTGCCAGTTAATCCGGCGCCAGCCCTGCGTTAGCAACAGATCATCCAGGGCACGGCGACCACTAATTCCCGTACGGACGAAATAACTGTTGGGCTGCTCCACCCGACCGCGCAACTCACCCGTCAGCAACAGATGGGTACGGATATCAGCTACAGTGGTATCGGCCGGTAGCTGACCCGCATCCGTAACCGAAGCTGATCCAACGATGGATAATGGTTCGCCAAAGCCATCCGCCACCCGCAGCGACACAGTCACCGATTCGCGGGGTTGGTAGGCAGGCTTGTCCGTTGTGACCTCGGCCTGAATGGGTAGTGCCCGTTCAGGAACGAACACTAACCGCTCGGCCTGCGGAATCCCCTGCGCATTAAACAGTGTCACTTGCGCCACCCCGACCGGCAGTTTAGCCGCTGGTATCGACAGGCGGGCCTTACCCTTGAGCAGTTGCAGTTTAGTTTGCTGGATCACCTTCCCCCGGCTCTGCACGATTAGGTACACCGGCTGACTGGCCAGTTGAGCGGATGCCTGGATACGGACCAGTAGCTGCGTACTGTCGGTGACCATATCAGTCATCAGAACCAGCCCGCTCGAATCGACGGCGGGGAGTTTCATTTCGGTATGACCGGCGGCCGTGTTAACGTCGGCGACGTAGGTCTGGTTGGGTAGCGGCATGAGTTGTACGCTGCCGATGCCCAGGTGATTCGTTGTAAAGCGACCCAGTTCGGCACCCTGTTTGGAACGGATACGTCCCGCAACCGCGATGCCCCTGCCCTGCTGATTGGCGGCTTTAATGCCCATCCGTGCCGGTAGTCCGGCTACCCAATGCCCGCCTTCGGGTAAAAACTGCACATCCAGGCTATCACTGACGGTAACTGATTCGACTGACTTTACGCCCGTACTCAGGTTCAGGCCGTTTACGATGGAAATGGTTCGCTCAAACGCGGGGCGGTTATTTCCTGCATCAGCATCGGCGTAGGCGCGTAACCGGTAGACGCCGGTCGTCAGCGAGTCGGAAAGCCGGAAACTGCCCGAGGTGCGTCCCTCTTTCATCCGGGCCCACTGGTGCTGAATCTGGCGACCGTTCGGCGCAATTAATTCGATATGTACTGGATTTTCGCCCTCCGCGACTGGCTGCACAAACGGCTGGTGCGTGGTGGGGTCTATCACATACCCGCTGAACCAGACTTGATCGCCGGTGGCGTAAAGTCCCTTGTCGATATGCAGAAATACAGCCGGAACCGTCTCTTTTTGCCCGTCTGAAAACCGGTTACCGATTGCAGTTATCAGTGTATCGGCTGGCAGCACGGTCCCTTCATCCGGCGGTGCGGTCAGCGATGTCGAAGCGGGCTTGCCGGGTTGCCAGTCGAGGGGCAATAGCGTAGACAGGCGGTCATCACTCATAACACCACGCACTTCCAGCCCGTTCGGTTCCACAATCCAGCCATCGGTAGTCACGATAGCCGCTTTGCCTTTGGGCATATACACCATCGAATAGGCATAGGGCATCTCCTTGTAGGGTGATGACAGAACGAGTTGCCTGGTGTAGAATATTTCCAGCGGCCTGTTACTGAACAATTGCCGTTCCGAAGCAAGTTGGGCCGGTTTAAATAAGCTGTCGGGCTTGGCCGATTCGGCCGGGCGCTCGCCAACCAGTTGCTTGATGGGGATGAACAGATCAACCGGCGCGTTAAACCCTGCCTTATAGACCAGAAAGCCTTCTTTTTCGTAAGTACCCGCAATCAGGCTGGCTATCAGATGCCGGATGGAGCCCTGATACGCTTTCTGCCGATTTTGCTCCCAGCGTTCGGCCTGCTCATTATTGCTCGCCTTCATTACCTCGAATCGGCTGGTACCGGCATAGTGGGTAATCTGCCGAAACGAGTCAAACCGGTTCATGTCGTAGTAGAGCCGGTAGCCCAGGGCGTTATTCTCGATTACCAGCGGTTCGCTGGCCTGCGCTTTCAGGGTCCCCTCGTCCATCGTGAGCGACACCGCCGTTATATTCGTAATCAGGCACTTTTCGGCAAAGGACGTATTTCCCAGCAGTTCGCGTTTAAACTGCCGGAGCATCCGGTCGAAGGCTTTGGAGCGTTTAGCCGTTACCGTTACGGTCTGGAGCGCATTCGCATCGGGCGTTAAGGCAAACCCTACCCGGCTGGGTTTACTATCGCTGTGGCGGATCGTTTGCCGACTCGCCCGGAAGCCAACCGACGAGGCAACAATCTCGACCGTCCCCGCTTTAACGCCGGTCAGCTGGTAATTTCCGTCGCCGTCGGCGGTGGTGCCCCGGGTCGATGCGTTGATATAGACCGTTGCAAACGGCACCGGTTTATTGGTTGACGCATCCAGCACACGCCCCACAATCACCGACTGGGCCTGCCCCCGAGTCAGGCCAATGGATAGCAGCAAACTGATGCAAAGCGCGGATATGATCAGAATCGTCTTCATGTGTAGTAAAGACCTGATAAGCGTTAGTGTACTCTATCAGCGATTTAGTTAGCGCAAATTTTGTGTCCCGTCGTCCCGGCGGAGTCAAACACGAACGAAGCCAAACAGATGCCGTTGCTGGCGGGTTGTACCAGCACACCTCACTCTCCAGATAAATCACGTATGCACACTTTTCGTTTGATAACCCTTGTGGGCTTCTGCCTGACCCTGTCGCTGGCCCGGGCCCAAAGCCGGAAAACACCTGCGGCAGCAACGCCAAAATCAGTGAGTGCCGCCCAGGGTGAAGTAGCCCGCTGGGCTGGCAACTGCCTGCGGTGCAGTTTTGAGAAACGGGCCTGGTCGGCCGTGAACGGCACTTGCTATTATCCCGTCGACATGGATATGAAGCCGGGTGTGTATACCATCTCGCGCCGGACAACGGGCGGTAAACTGGAAACGGCCACACTCACCGTTGCCGAAAAACCCTGTATTCAGGAAGACATTAAAAACTTCCCCAAGAAAGAATACGTAACCGTATCAGCACCTGACCAGGCCCGTGCCGCCAAAGAAGCGGCCGTGGTGAAGCCCCTGATTAGTTACAAAGCCACTGTTCGCCCGGCCGTTTTCGACCTGCCGGTAGGTAAACCAGCCAATCCGCTGCCGAAGGGAGAAGGCAACTTTGGGGCCTGCCGTACCCTCAATGGTCAGCCCCGCGACCGTCATACGGGCCAGGATTATCCCGTTTCGGTAGGTACGTCCGTGCTGAGTTGTGGTAATGGCCGCGTGGTTCTGGCCGCCAATCAGTTCTACAGCGGCAATGCCGTTTACATAGATCATGGCAACGGCCTGGTCACCGAATACTTCCACCTGAAGGGTTTCACGGTGAAGCCAAACCAGACGGTAACCAAAGGGCAGAAGATTGGTGTCGCGGGCGAAACGGGTCGGGTAACGGGGCCACACCTGCACTTTGGTGCCCGCTGGCATGGGGCCTGCATCAACCCCGGGGTCCTGCTCATCGACCCCTCGGACATGCCTGAAGTACGGTAACAGCTCCCCATTTTTTTCAGCTCTTCCGGTTGGTGGCCAGACGAATCAGCCTATTGTATGGCCGAAACAAACCGCTGACGGGCGGGTTTTACTGCTGTACAACAACATAGACTCAACGTCTTTTTAACGACACGAATATGGCATCACATGCATTGGACCAGCGGCTGTTCGAGCGGACAGCCAGCGTAATTGGCGACCACGACCCATCAACTACATCGCCTGCCGATGGCGTTGAACTGATTAATGGGTGGCTGAAAGTAATTGGCGGTAATGCCAATACGGAACGCATCGAAACCAAACTGAAAGAACTGAGCGGTCAGCTGCAACTGGCGAATCCCGACCCGGAACGCATCCGGGAATTACTCATGACCCTGGCCGACCATACATCACAGTTAACACAGGGGTCAGCAGTTCAGGAGATGACCGTTAACAAACTCGAAAACGTAGCCACAGCGCTGCGGCTCTTCGCCGAGCAGTTGTAGGTGCACTAACTACGGCCTGACCGGGCTGATTCCTCGGTCAAGAAAGCCATATCTATCTTTTTCTCAGTACTATTTTCATGAGATGCCTGGCCAAGCAGCCGGGCATTTTTTGTATATTTGGGTATACCACCAGACCTAAACACACCCAATATGCAGGCTGCCTTTTCTACGGTCGACGAGTACTTTGCGGCACAGCCCGATGAAGTCAGGCAAACACTCGAACAGTTCAGGCAGCTTATCAGCAGGGCGGCCCCCGATGCAGACGAAGTATTGAGCTACCAGATGCCCGCCTTTCGGTTTCAGGGCCGATTCGTCTGGTACGCTATCTGCAAAAATCACTATGGCCTTTATGTATTACCCGCCGTTTTACAGGCCTTTAAGAAGCAGCTTGGTGACTACGAACTGACTAAGTCCACCATCCGCTTTCCGCTAAACACTCCGCTCCCCGAAACGCTGATCACCGGCATCATCCGGTACGCCGTACAGTATAACCTCGAAAGGCAGGCGTTAACGAAAATCGCGAAGGCGAAGTAAGACAATGACGCGGCTTTTCAGGGTATAAACCAAGTGTATCTTACTGAATCCCATGCTTATAAGAATAACCTTTGCTGTACTCTTTTTTTTAGGACAGCCCGTTTGGGCACAACTGACGATCCGGGGTCAGGTAGTTGGCGGGAAAGACCAGCAACCGCTACCTTTTGCCAACGTTTTTCTATCCAATACAACAAAAGGGGTGCTCACCGACGAAGCGGGTTCTTTTACCTTGGTCAATGTGCCTGCTGGTAAATTCGATCTGATAGTCTCCTACATTGGGTTTGCCACGCTTAAGACGACCATTCAGACGCAGGAACAGAAAACGTATCGCTTTGTACTGAAACAACTTGATAATCAGTTGAACGGCGTTACGGTGAAAGCGCGTCGTCGACAAGGCCCGGATTGGAACAGGCAGTTAGCCCTATTTACGGATAACTTCATTGGCCGGAGCGAAAACTCCATCCAGTGCCGGTTACTCAACCCTGAAGTCCTGTCATTTCAAGAGACGACCGAGGCACTGACGGTTAGCGCACAAGAGCCTTTACTAATTGATAATCAGGCATTGGGTTACCGGATAAAATTTCAGTTAGAGCACTTCACGTATACGTATGATTCTTACCTTATTTCTTACGAGGGCAACCCGGTTTTTGAGCCTTTAGTCCCGAAAAATCACCAGGAGGCAAAACGTTGGGAGGAAAACCGCCTAAAAGCATACCACGGGTCAATTATGCATTTTGGGAGAGCCTTGTATCAGCGGAAGTTAGTAGAAGAAGGCTTTACTATTGTAAAAGTGATAGAGCGAAGAAACCGCCGGGGAGACAGGAAACTGAGTGGGTTGCCCGGCGATACGCTCGTGTCGGTATTCTCATTGGCTAATCCAAAGAAGATGGTCTCTTTGCCAATGGCCAATTACAAAGCCATACTGGATACAGTTCGTTCAACGGCTCTTGAACCTGTCGTTACCTTTAACGATTTTCTCCAGGTAACGTACACTAAAGAGGAGGAACCTTATAAATTTCAGCGTGCCCGGCACCCATTAACCAGTAGCTTTGGGATCAATCCTCAAACCTCGCTGATCCGCCAGTTAGCGCCCCATACTACAGTCGAACCAAACGGGCAGTTCTGGCCTCCTCACGCTATACGTAATGAAGGCTACTGGAGTTGGGAACTGATAGCTGACGATCTGCCATTCGATTATGACCCTGTTCAGCCGAATCAATAAACGAATCCAGTGAAATGGTATCAGTATCTGGCGCTTAACTTAATCAGAGGTTCGCGGATTGCTGTAACAAACGGGTGGTGTTCTGACTACGCAAATGTATGTAGCTCAGGTAGCAAGCCCTTCAACTAGCATTCACTATGCCTAAAACCAGTAAAACCGTCAACGTAATGAAGGAATTTAGCTAAATTCCTTCATTACGTTGACGGTTTTACCACAATAGCCGGATTTTCGGGTTAAACGTTGGAAAGCCGCCGTTCGAGCGTCTGGTAATAAACCGCCAGCGCACCGTTGATAGCAACGCCACTCAGCAGAATCGACAACGTCCCTTTTACGCTCGTTGTACCGATGAGCAAAACGCCGGTGACCAGCCAGACAACCATCATACAGCCTGTAACGGTAATTTTTGTGAGTGTCAACATAGGGGTCTGACCAATAGTACTTCTGCAAATTAAAATTTAGACTATAAAACGTTACCGTATGGCTGTAGCCCGGACGCCTACGTCCGGTGACGACTGGTATCTTAGTTACTGGCGGTAACCGGACGTAGGCGTCCGGGCTACAGCCATACGATATCATCTAACAATTAATTTGAGCGTCAACATGGCTTGTTTGCGTTTATTGTAAACTGTTCTTCAGAGTAGTCCAGGTGCCGGTCACCGTCTTCAGCGTAGCCTGTGCATCGGCAGCAGCGGTTACAGCCTGTGTGGTTGGCGGCATATCGGTGTCCTGCATCACACCAAAAATGGCACTAAACGTCTGTTCGAGCTTGCCCAGATTGGCTTGCGCACTATCCAACGCTTTCTTTTGCCCGTCCGTTTTAGCTTTCCCGTTGAGCTGCTTTGCTTCCTGCTGCATGGTCATCACCTGTTTCCGGCCCTCGTAGGCCGCCAGCGAAAGGTCAAGTTGCTGTTTCAGCGCAGCGGGAGCCGTTTTTACCCTTGGGTCCATCGTAACAGTCAGTGACTGCGTATACGTCTTGCCGTTTACCGTCAGCTTAACAATATAGGTGCCGGGCATGACCCAGGGCGAGGTGGGTTCCGGGGCAGTCTGGTGATAAACAGCGGCAATGGGGTACGCTGGCGGTGTATCCAGGGGCGTGTAGTGCAGATCCCACATAAACCGGTGCGCACCGGCTTCGCCCGACAAAATCTGCTGCGGACGAATCCAGTAGGCGGGCAGGTTTATATCGGGTACAGCATACGGCTTATCGTCGCTACGGAACCGGCGTACCACTTTCCCGGCCGCATCCGTAATCTCTAACGTGACGCCCAGAACAGCCTTATCTTTCAGGAAATAGTTAAATACTGCCCCGTCGGGTGGATTTTGTCCGGCGGGTTCTTCGGGTGGCAGCGGGGTGTCGGGGTTCATATTCCAGCGAACACGGTAAGCGCGCTGCGGTTTGAACAACCTCGTTTCGGCAGTGGTAATTTCGGGAGTTAGCTGGCGCAGGGGCGAAATATCATCCAGAATCCAGAACGACCGGCCGTGCGTACCCACCACAATATCGTCATCCTTGATCACCAGATCACGAATAGACGTGGCGGGCATGTTCAGCCGCAACGACTGCCAATGGTTCCCGTCATCGAACGAGACATGCACGGCCGTTTCGGAACCGGCGAATAACAGCCCTTTCCGGGTCGGGTCTTCGCGCACGCTGTTGATGGGGTCGTTGGTGGGCAGGCCGGCTACAATTTCCTGCCAGGTTTTTCCGCCGTCGTGGGTACGGTAAATATGCGGACGCAGGTCATCGCACCGAATCCGGTTGACGGCCGCGTAGGCCGTATTGGCATCGAAATGGCCCGCGTCCATCAGCGACACCTTGCTCCAGGCCGTTACAGCGGGGGGCGTCACGTTGGTCCAGGTTTTACCGCCATTGCGGGTGAGCTGAATATAGCCATCGTCGGTACCTGCCCAGATGGTGTTGATGTCTTTGGGTGATGGCGCAATGGTGTAAATCACCCCGCGCCGGGGCATCGTTTTCATGGCGTCGGTCCGGTACACGCCCACACTTGCAGGAATGTCGGGATAAGTTTCGCGCGTCAGATCGGGGCTGATTACCTGCCAGGAGTTACCGCCGTTCTGCGTTTTAAACAGCACGTTACCCGCAAAATAGAGCGTCTTCGGGTCAATGGGCGAGAACAGCACGGGAGCCGTACGGACAAAGCGGTATTTCCCGCTGCGGACGGCTTCGGGCGCGATGTTCTGCACCTGCCCGGTGCGCTTATCGAACTTTGTGATTTTCCCGCCGTAAATAATATTCGGATCGAGGGGATCGGCGGCTACATAGCCGTATTCTTCTACCGCCACCGGATGCCACTCACGGAACGTAATCTGCCCATCATTCCCCCGGCTGGCAATACCAACCGAACCACTCTCCTGCTGCCCGCCCAACACGTTATAGGGAAAGCTGTTATCGGTGCTGACGTGGTAAAACTGGGCCGTTGGCTGATTATACCACGAGCTAAAGGTCTGTCCGCCATTGACGGTAATGATCGCCCCCTGGTCACCCGCCAGAATCAGCGTATTGGGTTCGTTGGGATTGATCCAGAGCCGGTGGTAATCGTCGCCACCGGGAGCACCCCGAAAGTCATTCCACGTCTTGCCCCCATCTTCCGATTTCCAGGCGGCAACGTCGGCAATGAAAACCACGTCGGGATTGGTGGGGTGGACTTTCACCTCAGCAAAATCGCTGCCCCGGCCCCACAGCCGGGTATCGCTGTTGAACCGCGTCCAGGTGGCGCCCGCATCGTTGGAGCGATATACACCACCCAGTTCGGGTGCATCAACGGTGGCATACAGCCGGTTCGGGTCGCTGGGGGCGATACAGAAGCCTATGCGGCCCAGGCCCTGCTCAACGGTTGGCAGGCCTTTGGTGAGTTTCTGCCAGGTGGTGCCGCCATCCGTCGATTTGTATAAACCGCTTTCCGGTCCCTGCCACGCGCCGTTTTCCCAGGGTCCCTGCCGGGCCGCCCATAAATCCGCGTAGACGACACCGGGATTCTTCGGGTCGATGGTTACCTGAACGGCACCGGTGTTCTCATCCTTGTATAACACCCGATCCCAGTTCTTACCACCATCGGTGGTTCGGTAGACACCACGCTCCGTATTCGGCCCGTAGGGATGGCCCAGCACGGCGGCAAACACGCGGTTCTCGTTGGTGGGATCAACGCTGATACCGCCAATCTGCTGTCCGTCTTTCAGGCCAAGAAACGTCCAGGTCTTTCCGGCATCGGTGGATTTGTACATCCCCGTTCCGACCGATAAGTCCGGGCGTTGCAGGCCTTCGCCACTGGCGACATAAATCACATTGGGGTTCGAGGGGGCCACGGCCACATCGCCAATGGAGCCGGTAGGCTGATCGTCGAAAATGGGAAACCACGTACGGCCATAGTCGGTCGTTTTCCAGACGCCCCCGTTGTTCACGCCCATGTAAAACACGTTCGGTTGCTGGGGCACGCCTACTGCGCCGACGGTTCGCCCACCCCGATGGGGACCAATCATCCGCCATTTCATGGCCTTGAACAGATCGGGGCTGAACTGCGCCTGCACCGTAGCAAGCGGCATTAGGACGGCAAAGGGAATTAGCAGTCGTTTAGCAAAAAAGAGTAGGTTCATGGTGATGAGGAGTAGATAGGTAGTAGTTAACGTCGTTTCATCCACCAGAGCACGAGACCGGTAACCGTGACGACGGCGGTAGCCAGAGCCATCAGAATGTAAATCACCTGCGATACCCAGCCGCCGTAGCGACCGAAGTGCAGTTCCTCGAAAATATGTTCGGCCTTGTATTCCAGGTCAGCATCGCGGGCATTGAATGAACTTACTAACTGACCGGTACGCACGTCGATGTTGGCCGACACATTGTATTTACCCAGTAATCGGATGCTGTTGGGTAGGTTGCCACGCAACACCATCGCCGTATCGCCGGGGTTGGGAAACTGGATAATACGGGGCTGAAAGTCGTTTATGGCAGCCGTTGCCCTGGCAATAGCGGCATCGACGGCGAACGTAACCCGTACATCAGTCGTAGTCTCCGGTCGCTCCCGCCGTTCACCCTCGCCAAAGGCCCGCTCAATCTGCTCCCAATGAAAAAATATACCCGTTGCACTCATCAACAGCATAAACAGCAGTGCTACCACGCCGAGCCACTTGTGCAGATCGGCGTACACGAGTCGGCGTGGTTTTTTCCACCGGACCCCGATTTTAAACACACTCAGCAGCGACCGCCGGTAGTACCAGGTGCCCGTCAGTACAGACGCCAGCAAGCAGATACCCGCCAGCCCCATAATATACCCGCCAACCGGCTCCAGCAACAGGTTTTCGTGGAGTTCGCGTACCCGCCGTACGAAGGCATCATCGGCGTTCTGCGTGCCAATGATGGCACCGGTATACGGATTCAAATCAACCCGTTTCCGTACCCGGTCAACCATCAGGTCGACCCGCACCGGTTCGGGATTGCTCACTTCTGCGCTGGCATCGGATAACCGCAGGTTTCGGATCGTAGCGGTCGGGTATTGCCGACGCACGGTTTCCAGCAGCTGGTCGTATGACTGACGCTGACCAACCGGCTCTACGCGCTGGCTGGCGGGGCTGATGAGCGTATCAACCTGCGTATCCACGACGAGAATGGAGCCGGTGATGGTTAGAATCAGGATAAAAAGACCACCGATCAGACCGGAGATGCGGTGGAGACTATAAACGGTTTTGTCGGAGAGCATGGGAAGGAACGTGGCAGAGACCAAAGACCGCGATAACGTACTCATTAAGTAATCAGGCGGTGCGAAGAGTAAAACAGCAAAAAGTCTTAGAAAGCTTTCTTTAAGTAGGTTAATCTCCGCTCCAAAGTCTCATACAACTCATCAAATGTAAAACATTGTATACGCTTTGAATTGACTATAACATGTTTGATCCTCCATTCGAGTCTGTTTCTTTCTTCTGGACTCAAATATTTAGAGCGCCCAATAATTAATATAGCCTCAAATTCTATTTTTCCAGAGCCAAACTTACCCTCCAAATGGGCGGTTCTTTGCAACTCGTCAATTGCATAAAACCAATCTATAATCTGGCTATAACCATGTTCGAATCTTCTGGAGAACTCTCGTTTTGTCTTTTTACCATTCGTTTCAAATAGACTATTCCGTTTTGCATCTTCAAACTCGATGAAACAATACGTATGTCTGTGTGGGTCACCCACTACCAAATCACTTTTATAGTCCCCCAATATGTCATACTCGTAAGCCAGTTTTTCAACATCGACAATAGTTGTCGAATAGATTGTTGCGATTTGTGAGGATAACTGAGTTCTTTCTCTGAAGAATGGTAAAATATCGGTTTGCTCACTCAACTCTTCGTTTCTGCTGAGTAAGTCCTTAAATTCGGCAAGCTCTATTATGTATTGTGCATAAGAGAATTTTATATCAGTAAATAACTTCATGCAGCTTGAGCATTATGAAAGTATCTGACAAATAAATCATGATTTAAGATATCGACAACAACAATACGATCATCCTGTTCTTCGACGAGAATTCTAAGTTTAGGAGTAAGATGAATCGAGTACATATTTTCTCCTAATCCCCCCGCCACCTTGTTGAATTTACTGGCAAGTAACGGATGGCGTACGTTAGTTCTTTCAGCAAAAGCACTTATTAGTTTATCTGCTTTTGACTTGTCGGAACCGCTTAATGTAGTGTAAGCTGCATACGCTGCCTTACTGTATTCAATTGTTTTCATGCAAGATGCTGTTTTCAGTAAATATAAGACTTTAACAATTCGTACCGCCGGTGAGTTGTGATACAAGGTGTACGAAGCAACAAACAATAAGTTTTTATAGATTATGACGCTGAATATCAATCATTTAACTCATAAAAACTTAGACTCTTAATACCAATCTTTCTTGGTTTATTTAAAAATAGTTTCCAGACGGGCTGATCCAGGAACAACTTTTTAATTTAATTCGGAATAATAGCCGGAATCTGCTGCTCGGTCACCATGCGGTTGAACGATGGTACCTGCGTGTTCACAATTTCCTTTAGCTTAGAGATGGCACTGTCAATTTGCTTTGCCAAATCATCATAGGCCGTGAACGAAGACTTGGTTGGCTTCGTATCCGCCGACGAAACGACCGACGCGACTCCCGCCATTTTATCGTTCAGCTGAATCGGATAGGCCAGCGCATCCTGCGGGGCTTTTGACTTCGGCTGCATCAGCGTCGATTCCAGTTTGTCGAGATCGTCCAGCATCGGCTTGGCTGCCTTTTTGAACTTCTCAGCCGCCTTCGGCTCTTTCACACTTTTGGTGTAGCCGTCGATCTGGGTCCGAATCTGGCGAATCTGATTGATGGCTTTGTGCGTTTCCGACAGTTTATTGTTGATCTTCTGCAAGAGATCGAACTGCTCCTGAAACTCGGCCGCCGTAGTGGTCAGCCGTGGGTCTTTCCGAATCTCGACCGGCTGTTCACCCACCAGCGAATCCCCTACCAGCATCCTGACCTTGTACATCCCCGGCACCACTTTAGCGCCCGTTCCCCGGCCCGTCCACATCACGTTTGTGCCCTCAACCGCAGCCGCATCGGGGTAGCGCATGTCCCACACAAAAACGTTCATACCCGCCTGCGCCGGAGCACTGCCCGGCCGCTGCACCGTCTCGTCCTGATAAAACTCCTTCGCAATTTTCAGCGGCTGTCCTTTTTTATCTTTCAGATTTGAGTAGGCCATGATGGTATCGCCCGCCGTCGTCATGTAAATCAGTTTCAGCTCTTTTGCTGGTTTACTTTTAAAATAATAACGTGTGATGACGCCATTGGGGGCATTTTCGCCCTCGGCCACGGCATCCCCACTGCGGGGACTGCCCGCACCGCCGTCCATCCGGTAGGCATGGCGTGGTTTAAACAAGTGCGCGCTGCCAGTGGCCTTATTCCCCATGTCCATAATCTCATGCAGCGGTGTGATGTCGTCCATGATCCAGAACGACCGGCCATGCGTGGCAATCACTAAATCTTTCTCGCGCTTATGAATCTGGAGGTCGCGCACCGGCGTGGTAGGCAGGTTGTTACTCAGCTTCTGCCAGGACCCACCATCGTTGAATGATACGTAAACACCCCGCTCCGTACCGGCGTACAGCAGGCCCGGCTTGTTGGGATCTTCGCGCACCACGTGGCAATGCTCATCGGCCGGGATACCCGACGTGATGCTCGTCCAGGTTTTGCCGTAGTTCATCGTTTTAAACAGATACGGCCTGCGGTCGCCCGACATATAGCGTTTAGCCGCCAGATAGGCTTTACCGGCGGTATGGTCGGATGGGTGCACGATACTCATAATAGCCATCTCGGGCAGCATCGACGCCGATGGGGTAATATCGGTCCACGTCTTACCACCGTCGCGGCTGATGTGCATCACCCCATCGTCGGAGCCAGCCCAGAACACATTCTTCTCCACCGGCGATTCGGCAAAGGTGAAGATCGTCGGGAAGGTTTCGGCCCCCGTGTTGTCTTTGGTGATCGAACCACCAACGTCACCCTGCGTTTTAGGATCGTTGCGGGTCAGGTCCGGGCTGATGTCCTCCCACGAGTGGCCGTAATCCGTACTGCGGTGCAGGTATTGCGAGGTGATAAACAGCGTTTTCGTATCGTGCGGGGAGAAAACAATCGGGTACGTCCACTGGAACCGGTACTTCCGGGCCGACGAGGGCGACCCCATAAAATATTCGGGATAGACGTTAATGCGCTGATTCTGATCGGTCGCTTTGTCGTAGCGGGTAATCAACCCATCGTAACTACCGCCAAACGTAACCAGTGAATTATTTGGGTCGGGGGTAATGTAGCCCGACTCCCCGCCCGCTACTGAATACCAGGCGCTGGCACCGATTGTATAGTCGGTGGTGCGGCTGGCAATCCGAATGGAGGAGTTATCCTGCTGAGCACCAAAGAGATTATACGGAAAATCATTATCCACGGCCACGTGATAAAACTGCGATGTTGGCAGGTCAACGTCGGAGAACGTAGCCCCGCCATTGTAGGTAACCTCGGCCCCGCCATCGTCGCCGATGATGAAGTTCATGGGGTTCTTCGGATTCCACCAGATGTCGTGCGTATCGCCGTGGTGCACCTCAATGGTTTTGAAAGTTTTACCACCATCGTACGATTTCATGGCGTTCACGTTCAGAACAATCAGGCCGTTTTCATCCTGCGGGTCAGCGGCTACGATCATATAATACCAGGGGCGCTGCCAGAGGTTCTTGTCTTCGTTGACCAACTGCCACGATTCGCCCGCATCGTCGGAGCGATAAAGCCCCCCTTTGGCGTTTTCGATCATGGCGTATAACCGGTTCGAGTTGGCCGGCGAAACCGTAATGCCGATCTTCCCCAATAACCCTTTGGGCATACCGGGCTTGTTGCTCAGGTTCGTCCAGGTGTCGCCCCCGTCGGTCGATTTGTACAGGCCGCAGCCTTTGCCACCGCTGCTCATGGTATAGCTGTTGCGGTAGGCCTGCCACATGGACGCATACACGATAGACGGGTTGTTGGGGTCGAGTTTAACCACGACGGAACCCGTGCTGTCATTTTTGGCCAGGATATGTTTCCAGGTTTTACCACCGTCGACGGTCCGAAATACCCCGCGCTCTTTATTCGGCGCAAACGGATTGCCCAGGGCAGCTACGTAAGCAATGTCGGCGTTTTGCGGATGCACTTCGATGGTGCCAATGGCGTCGGCCAGCTTCAGACCGATGTGCTTCCAGGTCTTGCCGGCATCCGTCGACTTATAGACACCGTCCCCATTGGCGATGTTACTCCGAATATCGGATTCGCCCATGCCGACGTAGACTGTGTTCGGGTCAGACGGAGCCACCGCCACCGCCCCTACCGAACTTGATTTAAACGTGCTGTCCGATATGGGCATCCAGTTGGCGCCACCATCAATTGTTTTCCAGACTCCTCCGCCCGTTGCGCCAAAGTAATACGTCAAGGGCTGACTGACGTGGCCCGCAACGGCCAGCGACCGCCCTCCGCGAAACGGGCCGATGTTGCGCCACCGCAGGCCGTTGAACAAACTGTCAGGCAATTGTGTGGAGGCAGGTTTGGCAACCGGTTTGGCCCGTTTCTGAGCCATCAGCAAACCAGGAATCAACCATATGAGAAGCAGAGCACTTATACCAGTAGTAAATTTTCGGTTTACCATGAAAACATTCGGTTTGATTGGGTTGGTGCAAAATAATACATGGAAGCGCAGAATCAGGCATTAATTCGTTAGTACACGAATCTTTTGTCTGTTCTGTGTACGGTGAGAGTCGGCCGGCAGGCACTTCCATCACCTGCACCGGGCGAATGTGTGCTGCCTGATCAGCAACGGTCCACCTTAAATTCCTATAAAACAGCGGTGCGCAGTGCATTGACACGTCGGCAGGCACAATTAATGCTATACCTCCTCTGACTATTCTGCCCATGCCGGGCATATCCTGCCTGAAAGCCACCGGTCTACGAGCTAACCCGCGTACAGACAGCGGCTTACTGATGTAGGTTGATAAAATCTATGTAAGTTATCTAATAAATTAATGATATATTATTTGTTACCGATAATGACATTTTATTTCATATTTTATTTTCTATTATTGTAAATACGATTACTTTTACAAACCCATACGTAAACAGTTGAAACGACCTACTAATGTACCACCTGAGTAAAAGTACTTATGGAACACCTGTACCACCTGCTGATTGTCGACGATGACCCGTTCATCCTGAAAGTACTACATTACACCCTGCGGGATCACTATAAGGTAACGACCCAGACAAATGGTCTGGAGGCCATGAACTGGCTGGAGCAGGGCAACGAACCGCATGTTATCATCACGGACCTGACGATGCCCATTTTTACCGGCTTTGACCTGATCCGTCAGATACGGGCGGGTATGCTTTTCCGGCACCTGCCAATTCTTGTTCTGTCGAGCCTCGAAGAAAGTCAGACGCGGATTCACTGCCTGGAGATTGGCGCGGATGACTTCGTGGTCAAACCGTTTAATCCAATGGAGATAAAAGCCAAAGTTGGGGCCATGCTGCGCCGTACGCAGGGTGAGCTTTCGAAACTGGCTTCCTGATTACCCGCATTACCTTCCTCTTGATCACCTGAAACGCTCGTAGTCATGACCTCAACGCTGACTTCTACTTCATCGTTTTGTATTTTGTACATCGAGCCCGATACCGCAGCGCAACTGCCGTTTGTACGGGCTTTTGGAAAAACAGTATCAATTACCCCCGTAACCACCGTCGACGAAGCCCAGGGAGTGATTCAGTGGGGGCTGAAAGCCGATCTGCTGATTATCAACGAAAGTGCGGGAGCAATGGACTTTATCACGCAGCTACGGGCCAACCCATTCTACCGTTCCCTGCCGATCATCATTACTGCTGCCCACGTTACCCCTTCGCTCCGGCGGCAGGCCATTGAGGCCCGGGTGCTCGATATTTTTCCGAGTCAGGGCGCCGAAGCCAGCATCGGGGTGCGCATCGACTACCTCATTCAGCGCAAGCAGGTGCATACCTCTTCGGCCCTCCAGGTTAACTCCGTAACCGTCGAGATGCCCATTGGCAAACGACTGTTCGACATTCTTTTTGCCGGTGGGCTGCTGCTCTGCGTCTCCCCGCTCCTGCTGGTGGTGGCGGCTCTGATTAAACTCGATTCGCCGGGGCCTGTCTTCTACCGCTCCCGGCGCGTGGGGGCAGGTTATCGCGTGTTCGACATGTATAAGTTTCGGACCATGCGGCCCAACGCCGATCAGCTGATTGCTTCGATGGCCGACCAGAACATCTATAACAAGAAAGTCGACATTGCCGCCGATGGCCTTTGCGAAGCCTGTAAAGCCGCCAGAACGAGTTGCCAGCGACCCCTGTTTCTGGATAATCAGCAGCTCTGCGAAGAAGTTTATATTAAACAGAAAAAAGCAAAAGCCACGTTTGCCAAGTTTCATTCCGATCCGCGTGTAACGCGGCTGGGCAAACTCCTGCGCGATCTGAGCATCGACGAACTGCCCCAGTTTCTGAACATTCTGAAGGGCGATATGTCGGTAGTTGGCAACCGGCCGCTGCCCATGTACGAAGCCGAAAAGCTGACGACCAGCGAGTACGCCCAGCGGTTTGCTGCCCCGGCCGGCCTGACCGGGCTGTGGCAGGTGACCAAACGCGGTAGTTCGACCCAGCTTTCCGACCACGAACGCATCCAGTTAGACATTGCCTACGCCAATCAGGCGTCGCTCCGCATGGACTTTCAGATTCTGGCTAAAACGTTCGTGGCGGTATGGCAGAAAGAAAGCATGTAGACCAGGAAGCGGCCACAGACGGGCTACCCACGACCGGGCGGCCTGTCAATGAGCCACTCATTACTATCCTTACAGTTCATTACAATCAGATCGCGGCCACGCTCGATCTGCTGCGCTCTACGCAGCACCTGATTCATACCAACGTCGAGATTCTGGTGGTCGACAACGGCTCTACCGAACAGCCGCTGACGCCCGACCTGCTGGCCCCGTTCCCAAACGCAAGGCTGATTGTGAGTCCCGAAAACCTGGGCTTTGCCGGTGGCAATAATCTCGGTATGAGACAGGCCAAAGGCGACTATTTTCTGCTCATCAACAACGACACCGAAGTCACCCCCGACCTGATCGGTCAGCTGCTGATCCCCGTTGCCGGTGACGCCGACATTGGCGTGATCTGCCCTAAAATTCGGTATTTCAGCCAGCCTGACATCATTCAATACGCCGGTTACCGACCGCTGAATATCCTCACCGGCCAAACCACCTGCTACGGTACGCATGAGACTGATACCGGTCAGTTTGACCAGTCGGGGCCGACCGCTTTTGCCCACGGGGCCGCCATGCTCATCAGCCGGGCCGTGTGGGAGCGCGTTGGCGGCATGCACGAACCGTACTTTCTGTACTACGAAGAACTGGACTGGTCGCACCGCATCCGGCAGGCCGGATTTACCATTTATTACCAGGCCACGGCCCTGATTTTCCATAAAGAATCGCTGTCGGTCGGGAAAGCCAGCCCGCGCAAAGTGTATTACCTGACCCGCAACCGGTTGTACTTCATGCGACGCTGTACTACGCCGGGGCAGTGGTGGGCATTTTCGCTCTACTTCGCGCTCATCGCCTTACCAAAACACCTGTTCGTTTATACCGTTCAGGGGCAGTTTGCTTACCTGAGCGCCTTTGGACAGGGTGTCCTCTGGAACGTGACGCACCCTACGGCCTGATTCAGAGCTTTCTTTTCCTGCCTTCTCACCCCTTACTCATTCTCCTCTTTATGGCTAAACTTCGCATTCTTCACACAATTCGCCAGGGACAGATCGGCGGGGGAGAAAGTCACGTCTTATCCGTTGTGCAAACCACAGACCGGAGCCAGTTCGAGCCGATTGTGCTTTCATTCACGGATGGACCAATGGTTACGCGGCTACACGAAATGGGCGTTACCGTTCACGTGATTCCCTCTAACCAGCCGTTCGATGTCCGCACCTGGCCCGCCGTCAGCCGGTTGTTAGACGACGAACGCATCGACGTAATTCACGCCCACGGCACCCGGGGCCTGTCAAATATTCTGTGGGCAGCCCGGAAACGGGCTATTCCGGTTATCTACACCGTACACGGCTGGTCGTTTCACGCGGGTCAGCCCAGAGTACTGCATGCCATCCGGGTAGTTGCCGAGCGCCTGCTAATTGCCAACACCCACCAGACCATCTGCGTATCGCAGGCGAACCTGGCCGAAGGAAAGGCTTATCTGCGGAATCTGAAGGCGGAAGTGGTCTTCAATGGAATTAATCTGCAACGGTTTGACCCCAGAGCCACGCAGCCTGATGTCAGGGCCGGATACGGCATTCAGCCCGACCAGTTCGTGATTGGCTTTATGGCCCGCCTAACCCTCCAGAAAGATCCCCTGACGCTCATCGAAGCCTTTGACCGAATCGCGGCCGAACACCCGCAGGCGGTCCTGCTGATGATTGGATCGGGGGAGTTACAGACTCAGGTAGACGAACGCATTCGGCAGTCCGGCTTTCGCGACCGGATCATCACCGACGGGTATCGGCAGGATGTACCGGCGGTGCTACAGGCGATGGACCTGTTCTGTCTGCCGTCGCTTTGGGAGGGCATGCCCATTGGCCTGATGGAAGCAATGGCGATGGAGAAACCCGTAGTCGCCACCAGCGTTGATGGTACCGTTGAGTTGGTCGTAAGCGGTGATAATGGGCTGCTGGTACCGGCCCAACGCCCCGACCAGCTGGCCGGGGCACTCGATTCCATCCTGCGGGATGCCCCGCTTCGTCAGCAATTAGCCAGCCGGGCACGGCTTCGGATTGTTCAGCGGCATGACGTACGGTCGATGACCAGCCGGCTTCAGCAAATTTATCAGTCGGTGCTCATGGGGCAACCGATTCCCCATGTGGTGTATGGATAAAGGTGCGGTTAGCGCCTTTTAACCGGAATAACAACCGGAACATCATCCAGAATACCACCGGAACGTGCAGCAGCGACGTTAGTAACCGGGGGGTACAGTAGGCCCGAGGAAAAGCCAGCAGCATCGTCAGCACAAACCCCCCGAACAGGCCAACCCATGCACCCGGCACGGGCGAAACGGGAACAAGCAGGCTGATCAGAGCAAGACCCGCCAGCATACCCAGCAGCAGCACCCGGGGCAGCAACAGCGACTGACAGGTTTTATTGACGTAGTCGATATTCCCCCGCATCAGTTCCCGGAGTCCGGGTACAAAATACCGAACCGTATACGTCCACTGGGCGGCCAGCCACCGCCGACGCTGGTTATAGAAAACGGCGTTCTGCCGTACTTTCTCGTCCGTAACGTAGGCTTCTTCAGCGTAGGCAATCCGAATGCGCTGCCCCAGCAGCCGATACTCGACCTCCCGGTCGAAACCGCCGATGGCATCGATGGGCCGCATAATTTCCTTGAACAGCGCGTAGTCGATGGCGGCTCCTGATCCAATGAGCGCGCTGGATAATCCCACGCAGGCCGGTGCCCGCCGGAACAGGTGGTTGTTAATTTCTTCGCTGATGGCATCCAGGTAGGCCAGGGGCGTATCGCTGTTTTTAGCAACGCGGTGCCCCTGTACGGCCTGATAACCCGCCTGTATCCAGCGGTTAAACTGGTCCAGTGCATTAACCGCCATCAGGTTATCGGCATCCAGCACCAGGGCAACGTCGTAGTAGTTGTCGGGCAACTGACGCATGGCAGTATTAAGCGCCCTCGCTTTGGTACTCACCTCAAACTGCACTGGAATTACCCGAACGGACAGCTGCGTCAGCGTGTCAATCGTGGCGGGCTGCAGGGAGTCGGCGATGACAATAACATCATACAATTCGGCCGGGTAAGCCTGCCGCAGGGCATCACGGGCGGTTTCCAGAATGACCGTATCTTCCCGGTAAGCCGGAATCAGCACCGCAAAACGGGCCTGTTTAGTGGGCTCCGGTGGGGTTCGGCGCCGTGGGATAAACCGGCCTGCCACCGCAAAGCACAGTTGGTACAGTACATTGTAGCTCAGGTAGATAAAGACGATACCCAGCAGTAAAGAGAGCCCCGTTGTTAGTAAACTCATGGTGAATGGCAGAAAAAGTAGGCAACCAGTCTAAAATTATAAATATTGTTTACAAATAAAGCATATAATAAACTATAAGTAGTATAATTGTTTATTATTTTCAGTAAGCAAATAATTATTTTTCAAACAACCGTCTTGCCGTATATACTATGACTACTTATCAGGCCTTTACTGAGTATGAGCGCGTCGAAGATTTTAAACGCCTTGAATTCATTGTTTCGCAGATAGCTAACCTGGGCAGTGGCCCCCTGCGCATTCTGGACATTGGCTGTGGCAATGGTAACATTTCCCTCGCTCTGGGTAGTCTGGGCCACGAAGTGGTTGGGGTAGACATCGACGGTGACTCGATCCAGATTGCCAAACAGCGCAATCAGTTCAAACAGGTTTCGTTCCTCCAAACCGACGTAGCGTCGATGTCCATCACGGATACATTCGATGCTATGGTATGCAGTGAGGTGCTGGAACACCTCCCCGATCCGGGCCTGCTGGTCGCATCGGCCCATCGGCTCCTGAAGCCGGGCGGGCAGCTGATTGTGACCGTACCGAACGGCTACGGCCCCCGCGAACTGCTGATGACCCGGCCCATGCAATGGATGCATCAGCGGGGTCTGGCGCGGGTGCTGTATACCATTAAACGGGGATTTGGTTATGCCAACACGACCCTGCAAAGTTCCAACCCGGATCTGACCCATCTTCAGTTTTTCACCCAGAAAGGGCTGCAGCGCATGTTGAAAACCAACGGCTTCCGCCTGCAGGCATTCGGGAAAAGCGACTTCGTAAACGGCATATTTCCGTACTCCATCCTGACCCGGCGCATCGCCCGCCTGCAACAGCTGGATTGCCAGCTGGCTGATCTGCTGCCCACCACGTTTGCCAGTGGTTTTTATACGGCCTGGGTTAAATAACATCCGCTGCGGCCCGGCCACCAACCGGGGAGAACGCTCACCCGTTCTCCCCCGGCCGGTGCTGCCCATCGCCTGACCCAAGCCTGATTGCGTACAAGCAGCCAGGTGTCGGCAGTATTTTTAAGTAGCAGCCACACGGTATGCTGTGGCTGCCAATCAGTGCAGTTGCTTATTCATGGGGGAAACATACATACTACTTACCAGCTGATGCAAAACATCTACTTACTGATTAGTTTATTCGTATTATCACTAAGGCCTCCCGGGCAGGCTCAGACCACGGCTGGCTGCAATTGCGCCGTTACCATCTCGCAGAGTGGCACGTTCGACAATAACACGCTGAAGGTGAAACCCGGTCAGACGGTCTGCGTACGGTCCGGGACGTATACGGGGCTGAGTTTCAAAAACTTTGTCGGTACGGCTGCGCAGCCTATTCGCTTCGTTAACTGTGGCGGGCCGGTAACGACGGGAGCCGAAACGAGCGGGGGTGCTCTGGGCTTTATCAACAGCAGCTATTTCGTGTTGAGCGGTTCGGGTGACAGTACGGTGCGCTACGGTTTTGTGGCCACAAAATGCAAGGGCGGTGCCTCAACGGTTACCGTAAGCGGCAACAGCACCAACTACGAGGTGAGCGGGGTTGAAGTAACGGGATCAGGGTATGCGGGTTTTTCCATGAAACTGGACCCCGGCTGTGACTCAATGTCGTATCAGCCCAATTACACCGTACGAAGCGTAAAACTCCACGACAATTACATTCACGACACCCCCGGCCCCGGCATGTTTCTGGGTAGTGGCTATTCGGCTACCAATGGTACGCTGATCACGTGTAACGGCGTTCAGAAGCGGGTTTATCCGGTACAGACCGAGGGGCTGGAGGTGTACAACAACCGGATTGAGTACATCAACAGTGCCGCCCTGAATGTGTACAATGCACCGGGAGCCAGTATTCACGACAACAGCATCAAGTACGACAATTTGGGGAGCATCCCGGCGGGCTGGCATGTCGGCGGGTCGTCGGCCTGCGGCTGCGATTATACGGTAACGCAGTCGGGCAGCTACAACAATAACCAGCTCCGCGTTCCCGCCGGTAA
Organism: uncultured Cytophagales bacterium; assembly: GCA_964251665.1. Classification (GTDB taxonomy): domain Bacteria; phylum Bacteroidota; class Bacteroidia; order Cytophagales; family Spirosomataceae; genus JBBQLG01. Next base: position 19,745 of record CAXUKO010000006.1, on the reverse strand, counting down.
AACGGTCTGCATCCAGGCCGGAGCCTACAATAACCTCTGGTTCAACAATTTTGTAGGGTCACCCACAGAACCCATTCACTTCGTCAACTGCGGGGGGCTGGTAACGGTAGGGTCACCCTCCAACTACAGTTGCTTTCAATTTTCGGGCAGCCGCTATTTTACCGTCAGCGGCAGTGGTGATCCGCTGCACGAATACGGGATCAAAGTGGCCAGTTCTACGACCGGGGCCGCCCTGAACATCAGCGACCTCTCTTCAGACTGCGACGTGCATCACGTTGAAGTAGCCGAGTCGGGTTTTGCGGGCATAATGATCAAGACCGACCCCACCTGCAACCCGGCCACCTGGCGGGCCAACTTCGCCATGTACAACGTCAATATTCATAACAACTACGTTCACGACACCAAAGGCGAAGGCATCTACGCAGGCAGCTCTTTCTTCGGTGAAGGCATGACCGTTACCTGCAATGGCGTTGCCCAACCGGTGTACCCTCACCTTATTTACGGCCTGACTATTCATCATAACCGCATTGAGCGAACCGGCGCCGAGGGCCTGCAATACGCCTGTGCGCCCGACGCGCTGGTCCACCATAATACGCTCCGAAACACGGGTCTTATGCCATTTGCTGCCGGTCAGAACAGTGGCCTGCAGATTGGCGGGGGGGCTGGTGGCGACTGCTACAGCAATACCATTCAGCAGGTGGCCGGCATGGGTATCATCATTATCGGGCAGTTGGGTAATAACCGCGTCTTTAACAATGTTATCAACCAGGTGGGTGGCGATGGCATCTTCTGCGACGACCGGCCGGGTTCCTTATCCGGCACCTTCGTTCAGCTGGTGAACAATACGATTAACGGCACCGGCCGCGATGGAATCCGGCTCTACAACCAGAACAACACGAACACCATCGCCAACAACGCCATCTCGAACTGGGGTAGTCAGAGCGGTCGGCCCTTTGTGTTTGCGCAGGGAGCAACGGCTACCCTGGCGACCAACTACACAGCCACCGCCAATCAGACCGCCGGTTACCGGGATGTGGCCGCTGGCGATTTCTCGCTCCTTCCGACGTCGCCACTGATCAATGCCGGTACCAACGCAGCCGGGTGGGGGGTAATAACGGACCAGCGCGACCAGCCGCGTCCTGCGGGTAGTGCCTACGACATTGGTGCCTATGAGTATACTGCGTCGGGGGCTGCCAGTGCGCGTGTAGCCAGCCGGGACGAATGGCTTCTCAATCCGCTTCCCGACGATTCAGACGCCATTATTTACCCTTCCCCCTGCTACGATCAGCTGATCGTGCGGCTCCCGGCCGGTTACCTGATCAACCAGCTCGATGTTTATTCAGCCACTGGTCAGTTAATGAGTAGCATAACCCTGAATGATGCAAGGGAGCAGATTGTGCTGCCTACTCAAACCTGGATTCCCGGCGTCTACGTGTGTCAGATCCGTACCAGTCAGCGTGTGTTCCGGGGGCGTGTGCTGAAACTATAGACAGCCCGGCGAAGCAGCAGACCCAGCCATACGGACAGGGTGAAACAGTCACGAATTGGCCCGAAAAAAGGTGGAGATGAAAAGTTCAGTACAGTTTTTGCAGCGTAATTCCTGAACCTGCCGTATTCAGCAAACCCAGTCAACCGACAACCGTATGCCGGACATTTCCATCATCATCTGCACGTACAATCCCGATACCCTGCCCTTCCAGCGGGTTCTGAAATCGGTCGCTGCCTTAACCATACCACCCGGCTGTGCGGTTGAATGCTGCCTGGTGGACAATAACAGCAAACCAGGTATTCAGTCATACGACTACGTCCGGGCCTTTCTGGCAACGGTGCCGTGGGCCAGACTGATCACCGAAACAACGCAGGGCCTGTCGGCAGCCCGGCGAGCCGGGGTAAATGCCACCTCAGCCCCGGTCATTGTTTTTCTGGACGACGACAATCAGCCCGAGCCGGATTATCTGGTTCACGTAGCCAGGCTTCAGCAGCAGTACCCTCAGGTTGGTGTGTGGGGGCCGGGGCGCATACGGGTTGAGTTTACCGAGGAGGTAGACAGTTGGATAAACAGCCACAAATGGCTGTATCAGGAGCGCGATACGGCGGCAGTGGCCATCGGGCAGGAGGAGCACTGGACGGCGCACCACCCCTCAGGAACGGGTCATGTGGTACGGCGGGACGTCATGGTTCACTATACGAACCTGGTTAATGAGCAGGCCGTTACGCTAACGGGCCGGACGGGTAAAAGCCTGGCCAGTGGCGAAGACGCCCAGATTGTGTACACAGCCATTAAGCACGGGTACTCCGTTGGCATGGCACCGGAGCTGATCATTCACCATCTGATTCCCGAAAAGCGCACCCGCATTACCTACGTGAAGAAACTATTATACAACATCATGTCGTCGGGGGCCGTGGCCAACGTTGAAATATTCCCCGATCAAAAACAGTATTATTACACGAACATTAATTCGTCGAGGAAGATAATCACCACCTTGATCCGGATTGTAGGTTCCAGTGTCCGAAGCCGAAGCTTAACGCTATTCCAGATGCATTCCGGTTCGTATTTAGGCCGGTTAGCGGGCAGTTACGAAGTGGTTTCGGGTAAACTCCCCTACTGGCTTTCTCTGTCTGTACGTTTGCTGAAACTACAGTAACGACGACAAAGTAAATAAAAAAGGTGCTTACTAAACCGATGTTTAGTAAGCACCTTTTTTATGGTAATGGGTTATGATGACGCTGAAAACCTACAATGCCTGTCTAAATGATTTCAGCTCCGATAATGACAATTTGTACATCATCGTCAGCAGGCCATAACTAATACCACCGATAGCAATTTCCACGGCAGTATGTAAAAAACCTGCGTATCCTATATAATTTTTATAGAAGAAAATCAAACCAATCATCAGCGCACAAAAACCCGTCGGCAAAGCTATATTCCTGAAGAAAGTTTTGAAAAACGACCCGATCAATGACTGAGCGATGAACAGGCTAAAGACAAAGTTGATAAACGTAGCCAGCATAAACGCCAGCGCAATACCCGTTAGCTGCCAGTAATGCCCAAGAACGAGCAACAGCGGGACCTTGATGATAAGCGTTACTAAGTTCAGATAAAACAGGAGTCTTGGCTTGCTTTTTATAAAAACAACCATAAACAAGGGTTGACTCAGACTGGAGAAAAGGCTCAGAAAAACGAATATCCGCACTAAATGCACCGCACTTTCCCAGCCGGGGCCGTATAATAACGGAATGATGCTATCCGCCGTAATGAACAATCCGGCCAATAACGGCATCGTACAAAAACTAACTATATCCAGAATTTTAAGGTAAGCGTTTTTAAGCTCCTGATGATTTTCTTTCATCCGGGCCAGGAGCGGGTGGGCAATCTGCAAGATGATGGGATTTAGTTTAGTGATCGGGAAGATGGCTAATTGATAGGCAACGGTGTAATACCCCAGAATCTTAACGCCCAGCATACCGCCGATAATAATATTATCCGAATTAAACTGAATAAAGCCGAGCAGGCCTTCGCCAATGCTATACGCACCAAAAATTAGGTGCTCTTTTACGGCTTTCAGGTTAAAATAAACGAGCGGAATAAAATAGCGGATACCCAGGCTAATCTGTAAGGTCGTTTTGGTGAGTTGCATGGCAAGCTGACCATAAATAAGCGAAAGCTCCTGATAGTCCCTGTAAGCCAGCAGGATAGTCGTAGACGTACCCGCCACCGACCCGGCAATATCGATCAGTGCAACCGATTTGAACTTGAGTTCTTTCTGAAGAATAAAGGAGTAAATCTGACCGAAATAAACGATCAGAAAATAGCAGGACGAGAGCCGGATTACCTGATAGAGCCGTACTTCTTTATAATAAGTGATAATCAGCGGGGCACTAAAATAAATAACAACGAACATCAGCAGGCCCAGCGATACATTCAGAATGTACAGCGTAGACAATATTTTCCGGTCATTTTCCTGGCGGGCAATAACTGAATTGGAGAAACCTAAGTTAGCAAAAATAGTGAAGAAGTTAATGATCATCGTGCTAATGCTGACGATCCCGAACGCTGCGGGTTCCAGCAGCCGCGCCAGAATAGCAATCTGCACGAACTGACATCCGGTAGAAATAACAGTAGAGCTGGTAATCCACTTCCCCCCATTAATGGCTTTGTTAACTGTACTCATCAGAAGCTGCGTCGGTAGACGATAAAAAGTGTATTACAGAGCCAGCCATTCGGCAGGCAGCATATCTTTTGTATTTAACTCCGGTTTATTCCGGTACCAGACCCGGGGCGCAATCACTAATTTTTCTTCGTTTCCATTTAACCAGGCACCCCACCAGCTGTAGGAGCTATTCGCAATAATGTTGTGCTTGCACAGACTCATTAAGTGTAAATCATCCAGATCACTGTTCTCTCCCCTGTTATCAACCAGCACAGAATTCTTGATAAAAGCGAGATGTTTTTCCACCCAGGGTTTATCGTCGGTGAAGACAAAAAAAACGCAGTTTCCATATAATTTCTGCATCATCTCAATTGCTTTACGGTAATAGTCAAGACCAACGAATCCGTAGGTCTTACTAAACTCAGGATGATGCACATAATCGCCACGCCGGATGTGTACAGATACGGGGGTTACGCTCGCTGTAATCGCTTTTTCATACGCGTCGAAACCAGCCTGAGGTGTGCTCTTGAACACCAGGTCTTTTCTGAGGATAGGGGCAATATCTTTAAAGTATTTTTCCGACTGCCAATACCCCTGCAGTGTGATACAACCCGCCCGTTGGTTTAGCACAAGGTCATCGTAATGGTGTTGTTTTTCCTGAATCCAGGTAAACAATGGACTGAGGCTTCGGTTGGGGAATACTTTTGTTGCTTTTGACCAGTAAATACCGGCTACGGTTGGCAGCGTTTTATACTTGATGGTAAAGTGGTCGAGTTTAAATTGCCGGGCGGTATTAGCCGGGTTCTTAAAATCATAGAAACCCAGGTCAAAATAAAGCGGGGTTTTGTATTTTATAGATAGGTGTCGGGCCAGGGCATACTGGAAAAGCTGATTCCCCAGGCCGCTCGTTATTTTTGCAATAATCATGGTGAAGTAGTGAAAAGTGAGTCCGCGTTCCTGCCTACGCCCCCCTCGTTTCGGCAGCTACCGCTTCGGCATCGAGTGTGGGGGAAACCAGTAACAGCACCATCGTTAGATACATGATCAGATTGGTCGGGAACTGACCCAGCAGTTGATTGCCGTACGACGCCCCCACGATACCAATGTAGCCGCAGAGGAGTGCTTCCATGATGGCCCGCAATCGTTTGTTTTTCAGCTTGCCAATGCGAATACAGGCCAGGATAATCATGAGCAGCAGCGGGAATAAATGCACCCACAAGCCAATCATGCCCGTTTCGAGCCATATTCTGACGTACCAGCTGTCTACCCCCAGTTCGGTGAGTATACCGGTGGCCCCAAACTTGGAGCCCGTCGCTGTCATACCCAAGCCTACGCCAAACGGTCGGGTCTGCATGATAGCGGCAAACGTGCGCTGATTATTCAACCGCACCTGTAGAGACGGATCGTCCGGATCGAAGGAACTGCGAATCCGCTGAATCTGATAATTGCTCTGCCCAATACTCGTAAACTTGAGTATGCCGTAGACGCCCCCCAGCAAAATGGCACCAATGACCAGCAGAGGAATGTTTTTCTTGATGCACAGGTACACCACAAAGCCAAGGCCCAGCACCAGTACCGGCCCGCGACTTCCTGAAAGCGCAAACGCCCAGAAGTAAAAAAGGGCCAGGATAATCAACTGGATCTTTCTGGACCATTTAGGCTCGTCTACCGCCCGGATAAAGGTAAACACGCTTACGTGAGCCATAACGGCACCAAACTGTCCGGCATCGGAGCAGAACGAAAAACAGCGTAACTGCCCCTGAAGCATGTGCGTGATGTAGCCAACCGTGTCCATCCATACCTTATCCCCACCGAGCAATCCAATGTATTGCTGCTCAAACGACCACAGGGCCAGAATGAAGCAGGAGGTTAACCAGATGCGGATAATCCGGTCCATATCGCCCACCCGCGTGATGGTGATCAGCCCCACAATCAGCACCTGGAGCCAGTAAAAAGCAAAGCTACGGATGGTAAAAAACCAGGCCTCTGCGCTGCGTGACTCAGGATTGGCCAGTTCCAGAATACAATACCCCAGCCAAAGCAGCACCGCATAGAGCATGGGGTTGTGTAATTTGGCAAAGTCTTCTTTCTTGGCCGTGAACAACACCCCCAGCAAGGCAATCGTGAGTAAAATATCGACGCTTAGCCCGAACTGAAACGATACCGGCGACCACCGGCCGAGGCCGCCAACGAAAAAGCCGATGTAAAAACAGGCAATCAACCCTACTTTAGGTTGGCGGAAACAGCGGGTTACGAAATAGATCCCGGGTGGTCCCACAATGGCAGCCATCGCCAGGGGCACACCGGCTTTGGCAATGACCACACCCAGCCCAAGGCCCAGCACCAGCAACGCTGCCAGCGAGAGTACCAGCCGCAGGGTCAGGTTATTGCCCAGAAATTCAGCACGCCCGGTCATAGTGGTTCAATCCCTGTTACGTTGTAAAATCCGGCCAGCAGCTTAGACGGCGTTCAGGACCGCCGGATAAGCTGCTGGCTCTTCGTGGCCTTTTTCTCGGCCTTCTTTTCTTTGCTGCGCTCCAGCTTCCGTTTGCGTTTCGAGAGTGGGCCCATCATCATTTCCAGCCGGTCGGGTTCCACATCGTTCAGGACAGCCACAATCGGCCCGCGGGCGGCCCGGCTGTAGAGCGTACATAGTTCCTGATCGGACTGACTCCACGACGACCGCGCACTGACCACAAACAGCGACATATCGCTCTGGCTAATGAGTTGCACGGGCATGGGCGTATTCAGCAGGGCCGGTAATTCCAGAAAAACATAGTCGAACGACGACGTAGCCAGTTCCGGCACGGAGTTCAGCAACTCGGCCAGGCGGTCGGCATCGGCAAAGTCGGTCATCAGCGGATACGCGATAGACTGGGCCTGCGTCGGAACCGGGGCCGGACTGAGCAGTTTATCGGCATAGAGGTAGGCAACCCGGTGTCCGGTTTCGGCGAACAGGTCGCTGATGCGGCTGCCCACCCACGATTTACCCTGCTGGGGACGGGTACTGAAAATGGTAATCAGGTGGTAGGTGCGCTTGGCGGGTACTGTCTGCTGAATCTCGACCAGGATGCGGCTGTGGAGTTGTTCGAGCATGCAGTGTTCGGCAAAATCGAGATCATACTGCGACAACCGGGGCAGCCGGATGGGCAGCGCAGCCGCTAACGGTATATTGATGAGCGGCTCCACCCGCTCGGGTGACGCAATCGAATTATTGAGCAGCACCCGCCCGAAACCAACCGACAGTACCAGCACCAGACCGGCCAGGCCAGCGGCAATAATCAGCAGCCGCCGACTCGATGGGAGTGGTTTCATGGGCAGCGACGGCGGATCGAGCACGGTCATAGCCCCGCTCATCTCCAGGTCTTTTTGCCGGAGCCGGGCCTGGTTCAGGCTGTGCAGCGTGGCTAAATATTCTTTTTCGGCTACGCTGATTTCGCGCTGCAAACGCCCCACGGCCGAACCTTGCGGAGCCATAACATCATACACCTGATCGAATTCCTGAATGCGGTCCTCCATTGTTTTCAGGCGGGCCTTCGACCCCTGATTCTCCAGTGTGTTTTCCAGATACCGGTCTGTCAGTTCCTTTTGGGGTACAGCCTCCAGCGTGTGGGTGCTGTTGTAATACCGCTGTACCATCACTTTCAGCTCGTCCGACACCCGGCTGACGCTGGCCCGTAATTTATCGACGGCCTCCTTCGGGTAGCCGTACACCAGCGCATTGGACAACTGCGTTTGTGCTTTGGCCAGCTCAGCCCGTTTGGTGTTCAGCGACTCATTGGCAGCCAGCACGGACGTGTGATCGTCCATTTTTTGATTCAGCGTCCCTAAAGCAGCATTGGCCGTTTCTAACCGCCGTTTCTCCTGATAGTACTCCGAAGTAAGCCCCTCTTTGGCCGCCGCCGTGTATTTCGACTGCTCGGCGTAGTTGATGATTTTGTTATCGATGCTGTACTTGGTCAGCCGGTCCTCGGCCGCTTTCAGATTGTTGAACGCCGTTTTAGTCTGATCTTCAAAATACCCGACTACGTTGCCGGTTTCCGACGTTTTGAAAGACGTGTACCGTTCTTTAAAACTTTGAATCAGGTAGGTCAGGGTTTGCTGGCAGATGGCTGGGTCAGTGCCTTTGCACGACATATCGAGCATATCACTGCTGCCCTTGCGGTTGGCCGAAATACGCCCCTGAACGGATTCGACCGCGTACGGTGTACTCGACTGGAAGAGCAGGGACTTCACGCTGTTGCCGCCCGGCTGCCTGACCAGTTCCTGCAGGTGCTGATACGTAGCCGTCTCGTTGTCGGGCACAATGGCCTGTTTCAACCCCGGATTGAGCAATCCTTTCAGCGCCTTGTACGACTTGGCCCCCAGCTGGTCAGGGCGGGGATTTTGCAGCACCAGGTGGTGCGCCAGCAGATGCAGCCCCACGTCAGCCAGCGTTTCGCGCGACTTGATGGTGGTCATCAGGTTATCGAAGGCATTGTTAACCGCCGTATTATCAATGCGTTCGCCCTCCGAACTGGTAATGGAATAGCCCGACGCAATACCGGTATATACGGTGGCTGAGGACGTAAATTCGAGCGGCATATCACGCGTGAGGTAGGCCACAGTTCCGGTAAGCACCACCGGAAACAGCAGTAACCAGAGTGCGCTCCGCTTCAGAATCTGAACAACCGTTGCCAGCGTGATCGCCATACTTATCGTGCTTTTAACCGGTTCATGTCAACCCCAACCAGTGCGCTTAAGTCGTATAAGTTGTTCATCAGACCACCCCGGGCCTGTTCGGTCTTAATCCGTGTCTCGGTGTACCGGCTGCTTGCACCGGCGTATTCACCCACATCGAGCCGACCGTTCTTCCAGTCGAGTTCGGCGGTCTGGAACACAATCAGGGCTTTCTGCTCTTCCTGAATATAGGCGTTGATGATTTTCTGATTGGTCAGTAACGTCTGGTAGAGCTGACTGATGTCCCGGCGCAGGGTCAGCTTGATCCCGTCGCGCTTGGCGATGGCCGAGCGGTAAGCCGCCTGCCCGATGCGGATGTTGGTGCGGTAATTCAGCAGGGCCCCCAGCGAAATACCGGCACTGACACCAGCCCGGTAGCCGCTCGAAATCTGAATGTTCTCGACTCCGACGGCACCAATCCCGGCCGCCACTGCCGACTGATTGCTCGCCGAATAACCGGCAGATGCACCAATACCGCTCAACAGCGACGTCTTGGTCAGCCGGTTGGTTTCCACCTGAATATCAATCTGCGCTTTCCGGTCCTGCATGATAGGTGAATTGAGCAGTGCCAGCTGATAAAGTCGTTCAAGCGGCAGTATCTGTTCCGCCAGGTCTTTATTCAAATCAAACTGTAGGGTATCTGGTCGGCTCGCTTCAGCGCAGGCCGCTGTGCGCCAGGTCAGGATCAGGGCTGCGGTTACGAATCTAAAAAAACGAGGAAGTGTCATGATAAGCAGACATTACAATAATTCTGCCAAATTTAGTAACTTTAAGTTTAAAGTTACGGTCTTCGTTTTAACTAAATAGTTTGCGTAGTTTTAGCGCAGGCAACCCCTCTGGTATGGCCGTCTCAGTTGGTGCTTAGGTACCCTGCTGGTAATGTCGTTACGAGATGATAGAGTAAAGTAGTCGGCAGCAAGCGGCAGTCCGGGGTGTAGTTTCAGGCAGTATGATCCGCTGCCACCGCGCTGGATTCGGGGGTCATCCGCCGTTCCAGCACGTCACGGATTATGTCAGCAAACTGCTGGCCCCGGTTTTCCCACGAGTTGGAACGGGCCATGTCTACCCGTTGCTGGCGGATGGGTGTGGCATCTTCCAGCAAGCTCTGCTGGATTGCATCAATAAACGCATCCGCATTCTCGGCAACGCGAATAAGCCCATCGAACTGACTCAGGTCGGTAAAGTCAGTAGTGACCACGGGCATTCCGGTGGCCAGATATTCATTCAGTTTCATAGGATAAATGGCCCGCGTCTGCTCGTTTTTGACGAACGGAATCAGGCCAACATCCATCTGCCGCACCCAGGCCGGCAAACTGGCGGGCGGCTGCGGACCAGGCAGTTCCACATTGGCAAACTGCCGCAGCCGGGCGGCCAGCGCCAGATTGGGTATGCGGCCTACCAGCAGGAACCGAACAGTAGGAAATTGCGTGAAGCAGCGCTCCAGCAACGGCCAGTCGAGCCGGTTATCCATGGCTCCGATGTAGCCAATGGTGGTACCCGCCTTAGCTTCAACCGCGTGATCCTCCCGGTGGAACTGCTCAAAATCGACGCCGTTTTCCACGACGTAGGTATGCGGCTGAAAGGGCTGTTTAGCCTCGGCTAACGCTACCGACGTAGTCACGACAGCATCGACCTGCCGCAGAAACTGTTTTTCGTATGACTCGCCATGCTGACGGCTCCAGGATTCGGCCCGAATGTCGTCGTAGCAGTAATAGAGTAAAGCCCGCTCGTTTAGCTGCCCCCGCATCGGTACACCCAGCAAGGGGTGGAAGGCATTGATCACGACGGGTGCTTTGTAGTGAAGTTCTTGTAAGGCCTGCCGGATACAGCGGGTCATCCGCCGGGCATTCCAGTTCAGCAGAGCGGTATGCAACCGACCGGGCGGCAACGCATTGATGGGTAACAGCCAGGGTGGGGTAAGCACATGCATAATCCCTCCCTCTTCGAGTGGGTGCACGGTAATTCGGGGGGTTAGTCCCAGCACGGCCCGAAGCGGTATGGTCGTGCGCCCGATCAGGTGCTTAAACACGTCATTGATCGTAAACGCGTAGTTAACGAACAACACCCGGTGGGTCTTGGCCAGTTCGTCCATCAACTCCACAGTCGATTTGGTATAATTACCTGGCCAGCTTACTAAGCCAAGGCAGACAAGATCCGGTTTCATAGGGGTTCCGTTAACTAACTCATTATAGATCAATTACTGTGCCACGGAAATCTGAGGCTCCCGGACGTGCATAAAGTGGCTTTCGACATAGTGCTTCACCTCATCATCGGTTTTTGCGTGCAGAATCGTAGCTCCCGACAGTCTGGGGTAGATGGTTTCGTAGCAGTTAAAATGGTGCTCAAGCCCCTGTTTGGAGAGGATCAGGTTAATGCCGCCAAAATAGCTGGCGAGCGATGCCGTGCCGCCATGCGTGGAAATGAAATGGTCGGCGTTGGCATAGAGCTGCAACTGAAAATGGTTGTAGTTGCGGGCCGCTCCCCGATTTTCCCGGTAGAGGGCGTCCATCAGCAGCACGTCCGGGTGTTCGCGCCGGAGCCAGTCGAACTCACCCAGGTCTTCGATATCGCTGTTATCTTCCACGATCTGCGTGGCTTTCGGGCGGTTGTACACAATGGTAAACCGGTCCTTCAGCGATGAGATAATGAAGTCGAGCAGGTCGACGCTCAGGAAACTAACGGGTGGTCCGCCCCACTCCCGATTGTACCGGTTGGCAATAATCAGCATCGGTTTCTCAAACACGTAGACCTCATTGCGGTACGTTTCTTTAAATGGCACGGCAGCCCATTTCGTCATGTCGTAGTCCTGACTGTGCATGATGCGGGGCAGGTCGAAATTATAGTTGGCCTTCGTAATCCGCTCGTCGAAACACTCCTCATGGGTGGGTGAGAAGAAGTATAATTCACGCGTGAACCGGGTCGAGCGTGTGGTTTTCAGCGTACCGTTTTTATAGTGCCAGTAGGCATGGGGCAGCATAAACTGGACTTCATTTCCAAATTCGCCCTGATATGAGAGCGTTTTGTACGGCTTTTTACGGATGAAGTCCGCCACGAAATACGGGATCTGTACAAGTTTACACAGATACGTATTGCGGTAATAGTAGATGTAACCCGGTGGAAGATTCCGGTGCCGGACAAAAGTGTACAGATAAGTCAGCTTGGTCAGGATCGAAAAGAGAAACGAGGGCGGACGCATGGTGGTGGCTGTTTTCAGCAGAATTTTGTCGACCGGGACAATGCTGTTGAGCGTACTAGGCTTTCGCGAACAAGAATGGTGCCACTGGATCGAAACGGCAGGTCCGTTGGGTAAGGTCCGGGTAATTTTATAGCGTCATCCTGATGAATGGCCTTGTCCCTAACGTCAACGGGTCCGCTATCAGTAGCGGACCCGTTGACGTTAGGGACAGTATAGTACTGGTAATTACTTTCCGGCCATTGGCTTTTTAGCTTCGTCCAGCTGCTTAACGAGTTCTTTTACAGCGGCTTCCAACTGCACATTCTGGTCGGTGTAGCTCTCGCCAATGGGACGCGACACCGATACATCAACCGGACGCGGGTTCAGTTCCATGTCCTTACCCGTATTGTCGCTGACCTTGGTGAATGGTAACCGCAGGTTCGAGCCGTCGATAAGTTGGGTAGCTGACGTAAAAATGATCCAGCCTGCTGTTGGTTCGCCCACCACTTTACCGAGTTTAAGCGCCCGGTACCCTTCCGTAAAGTCTTCGGCATCGGACAGCGAGTGCTGATTCGTTACCAAAACCGTAGGTGTTTCCAGCGAACGCTGACCCAGTTGCGTCCGGGCGGGTGCTGCAGGAAGGCCGCGTGGTGTCATAGTCAGGTAGCCTTTCCGGGCGAACACGTCGATGGCGTAGGGGTTCACAAAACCACCGTTATTATTCCGCACATCAACGACCACTCCCTCCCGGTTATGGTTCTCGGCATCAAGATCAACGTAAAGCTGCGAGAGCGATTCGGCCGACATATCGAACATGTGGACGTAGCCCAACCGGCCGTTACTGGCCTTGGCGACGTAATCGCGCTGTTGCTGCACCCATTGCTTGTACAGCAAACCCTTTTCCGTGGCTAAGCTAACAGGCCGGACGGTTACTTCGCGGGGGGTACCATCGGGTGTGGTAGCGACAGACAGCGTTACCCGCCGGTTAATTTTGTTATCCAGCAACTGATCCAGGTTCGTTTGCGCATCAACGGTCGTACCATCGACAGCCAGTAAGTAGTCGCCGGGTTTGATGGTGCCGGTGAGCGCTGCCGGGCTAAGCGTAATCACTTCGGTAATTTTCAACTTACCCGACCGCTCGTACTCGGCCCGGTCGAAGCGCAACCCGATTCGGCCGGTAGTGGTCTGCACCGAACCCGCCGGGGCCGAAATGCCTGAGTGCGACGCGTTCAGTTCGCCAACCATTAAACTAAGCAGGCGACGCAATTCGTCGGGGGTGCGGGCACCAGCGGCCAGGGGTTCGTACTCCGCTTTCACGGCTTTCCAGTCGGTACCGTGGAAATTGGCGTCGTAAAAGCCTTTATTCTGAACGTCCCAGGCTTGTTTAAACACCTGTACTTTTTCGGTGGCGAAATCAACATCCATTTCCGCCGTTACGGCAATGGGTTTCGGCTCGCGTTTGTCCAATGATACGGTTTGGATCTTGCCCTGTTCGAGGTAAAAAACGTCTTTTCCATCGGGCGAAAACTGAGCATTGGTCTTGGGGCCTGACGTAGACGTAAGTTGCCGGGCGACGGACTGTTCGCGGGCCAGCTCATCAAGTGAAAAGGTGTACAGATTCTGCTGACCGGCCACTGTAGCGATCAGTAAAAGCGTTTTACCGTCTTTACTGATGACATGATCGTCCACATCAACGCCAACCGGCAGCAGGCTCAGCCGCTGACGGATTCCCTCAAATACAATGCGTGTCGCCTGTTTACCAGTCGCTTTAGCCGTATCGCCGGTTACCGCCATCGTAGTCGAATCACGGTTGGCGGGTTTCTTTGCCGTAGACGTAACCGTGACGGTTGGCAGTGTTTTTGGCACTTCTTCGTTGAATAAATCCCGGAACTGATCTTCCCGGAATTTTGGCGTGCGGGGTACCAGGTCGACGCGGGCAATCTGGGCCAGTTCGGTGCGCTGAGCCGTTTCAAAAAGGATATACCGGCCATCGGGACTCCAGTTAACGCTACCGCCAAACGTATTAGCTACAAAGCTGATTGGCTTGCTATCGCCACCGGCTACCGGCACAATGGAAACATTGCGGAAGGTTTTGGCACCGTAACCGGCAAAGGCAATCCACTTGCTGTCGGGCGACCAGACTACCGAACCCCGGCTGGCAAACGGCGGACGACCTAAGTAGCCTTTGTATAGGAGCCGATCTTTCTTGGTGGCCAATTCCAGTATCCGCAACTCCTGCCCATTCCGAATGTAGACCAGTGACTTACCATCGGGTGCAAAAACCGGCGATGTGTCGTCGGTCGCATCGTTTGTCAGGCGTGTTTCGGCCCGCGTAGAAAAATCATACTGAAACAGGTGAGACACACCATCCCGGTCCGATGCGTAGACCAAACTACGGCTGTTGGGAAGCCAGGTCGGCTGCGACTCGGCTGCGGCACTATTGCTGATTCGGACGGCATCGCCCCCATCTTTAGCCGAAGCGGCAAATACCTCACCATGTGCCACAAAGGCCACTTTCTTCCCATCGGGCGACAACGCCAACTCCCGGAATTGCGTCGTTAGTTTCAGGCGCTCAACAGCCGGACCAGCCGCAGCACCCCGCAGGCGAATGGGCAGCAGACTGGCTTTACTACTGGCTACATCAAAACTCCAGAGCTGAAAATCCCGCTCAAATACAAGTTTACGACCATCGTAGCTAATCGTTGGCCAGAGCACGCGTCCATTTGTGAAGGTCGTCAGCATGGCGGGTTTACCACCCAGTGGGTGCGCCCATAGGTTCTGCGCTCCGTTGCGGTCCGATACGTAATACAGCGTTTTCCCATCGGCACTCCACATGGGCCAGAGTTCTTTGGCACCGCCCTCAGTCACGCGCTCGTACACCGGGCCGGTAGCCTTTTTACCACCATCCCGCGAGAGCCAGATCTCACTTTCGTCCAGGTGGCTCCGGCCTTTACGCCACCACTGATTGGCGGCAATACCCCGCGCCGAAAACGCCAGCGTGGTACCATCGGGCGAGGGAGCACCAAAGAATTCGTTGGCGTACCGGTCGGCGGTCACGGGCATGGGCGTTCCGCCGGTGATGGCGACCCGAAAAATATCGTTCATGCCGGAAATATCGCGGCTGGTGGCCTGGAAATAGACGTGTTTCCCATCGCGCGACCAGGCATTGAGCACTTCGGCACCGTCGTCGTACGTGAGTCGCTTTAACTCGCCGGTTTCCAGCGTGAGCAGGTAGATGTCGCCGTTGCCGGTGCGGGTGGAGGTAAACGCCAGGTACTTGCCATTGGGCGAATACAACGGCCGCGACTCATTATCGGCATGAGAGACTAATAGCCGGGCCTCGCCACCGGCAGCTGGTACCGTCCAGATATCGCCCCCGGACACGAACGCAATCTCGTTGCCATCGGGTGATAAAGCGGGTTCGGCAAAGGCAAACTTAGGGACAGGTGGCGTTGGCTGGGCGAAAACGCTGACCGTCGTTAACATCCAGACGAAGATGCCAAACCGACCTGATTTGGTAAAATGACGCATCATAAATGGATTAGAGAGTTGATTCAAAACCCAATTTACGGGATTTGTACCAATGGTGCGAAGACAGGCTGTGAAAAGCTCCTATAGACGTTGTGGTGTCGGGTTCTTAAACCCAACATTTCGCGTTAGCAACAGCGTCGGGTTTAAGAACCCGACACCACAACTTTTACTTCTTCCCTGGATACGGCACATTGCCCTTGGCGGCAAACCATAGAATCTGGTTCATCAGCGCGTCCTCGCCGGTATCGATCCCTTCCTCGGCCTGCTCCACCGACTGACGGG
Organism: uncultured Cytophagales bacterium; assembly: GCA_964251665.1. GTDB lineage: Bacteria > Bacteroidota > Bacteroidia > Cytophagales > Spirosomataceae > JBBQLG01. Next base: position 3,887 of record CAXUKO010000006.1, on the reverse strand, counting down.
CGTAATAGAGCGCCCGGCCCCGCAGTCCGGTCAATGGCTTGTTCATCTCGTCTAACCGAATCCGATTGGGCAGGGAGGTATAGGGCGTAGTATCGGCTTTGTCGGCGAAGCAGTCGAACAGCGGCATGGCGGTGGCATCGATGACGTTCATGGGCGGCAGACCCAGAATCTGCTCAATGGTGCGTACTACCGATGTCTGATTGTAATTGGTTGAGACAGTCTTTTTTAACCGGGAGTAGGGACTAATCACGAAGCCGGTAGTACGGTAGGCCGATACATGGTCCCACCCGGCCTGCGAATCGTCTTCGGTGATGAAAATAACGGTGCTATCCGCAAACCGGCTGTGGGTGATTGCCTCCACAATTCGCCCAACGGCCAGATCATTGTCGGCCACCATAGCGCGGGGCGTCGGAAAAGCCGGACTCAGACCCGCCGTGTGGTCGTTGGGCAGCGACATCACCATCAGGTTAGGCCATTCGTCACCGGGTCGGGCGGAGGTAGCATTCAGTTCTTTAATGAACGCGTCGGCCCGCATCTGATCGCTAACCGCTTCATCGTCGCAGCCGGGGAAGTCCATAGCCAGAATGGGCCGTACCCGCGAGATGGTCGTGGTATTGGTGTAGGAGAATGGCTGACCCGTTTCGCGCGCCCGATACAGTTTCTGCCAGGTATACTGCTTCTTATCGAACCGGCAGGTGCAAGCTTCGCCATACACGCGGACGGTTTTGCCGTGGTCGAGGGCGTTGTTCCAGATCATGCCCTTTTTGTTGTACACCAGCGCATCGTACAGCACGTGCGGATACGACCGGAACCAGGCCCTCACGCTCTTCTCGGTATAGTCGGTCACCATCGCAGCATCGGCCCAGTGATGTCCCTCGGCTGATGATTTACCCGACACATAGTAGTTATCCAACAGCAGATAATCGCGGGCAAGTTGATGTTGATTAGGTGTCACACTGTCGCCATAGATGCAGAGCGAAGGCATTCCCCGCCCTTGCGGCATGTCGCCCAGCACCTGATCGTAGGTCCGGTTTTCCTTGATAATGTAGACGACATGCTTGAACACCGACGGTTCGCCAATGCGCTCCGGTACGGGCCGGGGGTTTGCAGTGGGACGCGGTAAGCGATCGGCCAGAGCGAGCCGGAACTGTAAACTTGCTTTACGGACCCGTTCGGTATACCTGGCTAATTGGGCGTCGGTGGGAACGGCAATAATCGACAGCGTTGCCAGTTGCCGGTGCGATGTGAAAGCCTTCTGATCCGGTGTGATACCCGGCCCCTGATTACTCTTCTCGACCAGGGTTGCAATACGGGCACCGGTGCCTTCGAGATTCGCCACGTATAACTCAGTATCCAGAATCAGAATTCCGCCCGGATACGCCTGCGTCGGAATATAGCCCCGAACGCGGCTGCCGGTTGTGACCGTATCGCTGACGGCTACAACTGCTAACGCATTGTCTAACCCGTTGGCCACGTAGAGTGTAGTGCCGGTTACGTCGAGGGCCAGTGCATTGGGCGTACTGCCGATGTACGGGTTGTCGCGCCCGAACAGGCCAACCGCGATAGAGTCTGTCACCTGCCGGGTCTGTGCATCAATCACAGATACGTAATCGCTGTTGCCATTGGCAACGTACAGCCGCTGCCCATTCCGACTGCTGATAATGGCGTTGGGGTGTAGGCCAACAAGTAATTCTGTTTCAACACGGCCGGTTGTAATATCGACAACGGACACGCTACCCTGCGCCATTGCACCCGTACGCGGGTCTATATACGCCTGTCCCCAGGGCACCCCGGCCGTTTCTTTCTGATTCGCAGTGCCGGTTGAATCCACGCCGGGCAATGGGCCAGCCCAGTTGGTCACGAAGGCGCGATTACCCGAAATAGCCACACCGTAGGGCGCTACTCCCGTTGGAGCGGTCCAGACGATACTGCGGTCGGCAAAACGGACTTTTACGAGTTGATTGGTCCCGTTGAGCACCACATACAGAAAGGTTTCGCCCGATTCCACGCGAACGGCCACATCATTGGGCAGCGACAGGGGTGCCGGAGCCACAGCCGCGAATGGCAGCAGTTCGACCGCACCCACTTTACCGCCGGTAAAGCGCACAATGACCACGCCCGATTTACCCCTCTCCCGCTCCGACGCACCCCAGACAATGTAGGTCTGCCCTTTGTCGGCGAAGGCTTTGATGCCCGAAAAGGTACTCATCAGCGACTTGGTAGCGGGGGACTCGCTCAGGCTCCAGCGGTACGTGATCTGTCGGCTGGCCCGGTCGAGAACAGCAATTCCGTAGCGGTCTTCGATTACGACCTGCGAACTACCCGGTAACGGAGTGAGGTCGAGTGTGTGGTTTTCGAGCCGGGCATCGCCGTATACAACTGCCTTACCAGCCGCATCGATCAGCCGGTTGTAGGGCATGGCGAGGGGTACACTGTCGGCCAGCGTTTTCTTATCGATTTTATGGCGATAAACCTTTGTCTGAGCCGAACCGGACAGACTGGACAGGCTCAGGAGGAAAAGTAAACCAAGCGGTAACAGGCGTGTAGACATGATCAGCGAAGCGTCGGGTTAGGACGAAGGTACGTGCCACCGGGAAAACTCACGATGTAGTCCGACTTGAAAAACTGGCTTTTGGCGTAATAATCCGTTGTAATGATCTGTGCACCAGATTTGCAGGCGGCTTCAAAACTGTGTTTATCGTTTGTTCGGGCCTCCCGCGTATCCGAATCGGCGCGGGTCCTGACCAGATAACCCTTTTTGACCATAGCCTGAATCTGCGGCCCGTCGTCAATCGAATTATTCAGAATCATGAATGCGGCTTCGGGTGTACCGGCTTCTGAATTGGTGAACAATACGCGGCCCTTCAGCGACGGATGGCCGGCAATGTAAGCGGCTCGTTTAGCTCCGGTTTCATCCAGCACGAACATGAATTTCCCCTTTGCAGCCTGCATCGTCGGCCAGTTTCCCGCCAGTACGGCCGCTTCGAGCGTTTGCCGGTTGCCCCGTACGTCGTCAGGCAGCAGTAGTTTACTGCGTCCCATACCGGCCACAATCACACTGTCTAACTGCGCATAGACCGAGGCCGTAAAGGGTTCAGGAATGACGAAACCCGGCCGTTTGATGGTATCATCTTTGGCGTTCATGGTGATAAAAACCGGGTAGTGATTCGGGTGCGCATCCGACCAGCGTTTCAGTTCAGTTAGGCAACCCTTAAACGTTGGGCAGTTGCTCCGAAAATCAATATCCTGAATGTGAAAAACCTTGAAGCCAGTCTCGTTCATTTCCCCGGTCGGGTCGTAAGCCGCCTGCCCTTTCGCCAGCTTCATACCCAGTGGATGCGCGTATTTACCGCCTTTAGTATCGGCATAAACGTCTATTTCCAGGTTTTGCAGGCCCAGATTCAATTGATCGGTCAGGGCTATGTGACTGTATTCGATGGCCTTGAAACGGGCCGAGTCAGTGCGGGTGAGCAGGGCAAACAGAGCGGGATCGATAGCCTGTTTATAGCTGTTATGCGAACCGATGCACTGAATCTGATTGAGTTTGAGCGTATCCAGGCCGGGCGACACGAACGCGGCTAACGCCAGCAGAACTACGAGTATAAGAGAGGTTTTCATGGGCTGTGTCTGGCTCGAATTTGTGAGCCAAGTTACAGGCATGAGTGTTATCGGCACGTTAAATCTCCGTTGCCATTGTTGCCCCATTAACACAAAAGGCCCCTGTTTCCTGCCGGAGCATTTTAATGGCTTATTTATCGTAGCAGGCTGAGTACAATACGCCTGCATTCAACGCCTTGTAAATTTGACCTTGTTCATCTTATCAGCCCACGGCTTTAAGGCGTGTTTGGGAATTGAAAAAGACTGGTAGTCGTGTCACCTTTGTGGTC